>NZ_CP021023.1:1200000-2400000 GCF_002117005.1 Sedimentisphaera salicampi | reverse complement strand
ATGGAGTATATAAGCAGAGTGCTTTGTGTCAACAGGATATCGCCGCTGAGAGGCTAAAAGAGTGAATATTATGTTCAAATTTGCAAAGATTAATGCAAATTCTTCTCCGGCCAAAAAAATAAACCTATGATAAATACTCAGTGCGCAGTAAAAATCTATGCGCACTTTTGCTCAAGCTCTGCAAGCAGCTCGGCAGCAAGTCCCACACATTCTCTGCACGGGAAGCCGAGCCTTTTGAGCTCTCTGCATTTTGTATGTCCTGCTTTTTGTTCGAATCTTCTGCAAAGCTTTTCGGCCTTTTCGGGATTGTTTTCAACGAGCATCAAAGCAGCATAGAGCGCACCGCAAGTGCCCCCTTCGGCTCTTCCTCCGCCTGAGGTTCTATGGCTTTTTATGCAGTCTTCTGAAACTGCGTATTTATCTCTAAAGGCAGATAAAACTGCCTGAGCACAATTATATCTCTCTTCGCCGTGAAATTTTTTCTTAGCTGTTTCTACCATCTGTTAATTCCAGTTTTTCCAAAACATTTCTGTGAACTTGTTCAATACTTCCATATCCTGAAACAACCGATACGTCAAAGTCCTCTAAGTGTTTGGATAAAGCGGCCAGCTCCAAGTATCCTTCATATACCAGCCGATGATAACCAATACCTTTCTGCTCCATTCTGTCGAAGCTTCGGGTTATTCTATTCAGCCCCTCCTGCGGGTCAACCTCGATGATGAAAGTTTTATCCGGCCATACCCGCGGCAGGCTAAGCTCAGCGATTTTTATAACGTTTTCAATCCCGAAGCCGCCAGCCTTGCCCTGATATGCACATGTGCTGGAAAGCCAGCGGTCCATCACAACACACTTGCCCTCTTCAATCGCAGGCGAGATCTTTTCTCTCCACAGCTGGGCTCTCGCTGCCATATAAAGGAGGACTTCAGAATTATCAGACATCGCCGAATGCTCAGGGCTTAGAAGGATATCACGAATCTTCTCGCCGATAACAGTGTCGCCAGGGTCTCTGAATGCAGAGGTTTCAACGCCTGCTTTGTTTAAGGCTTTTCTGAGCATCTGAGCCTGAGTGCTTTTGCCGCTGCCGTCTGGGCCGTCGAGCACTATAAACTTTCCTCTGTATATCTCCGGAGAAATCATTTTTCAGTCTGCTTCTTTCTGTCCGCTCTTCTTCTGTCCGCCTCTTTGAGGTAAACCTTCCTCATTCTCACAAAATTCGGCGTAATTTCAACAAGCTCATCATCCTGTATATATTCAAGCGTGGCCTCAAGGCTCATCTTCCTTGCCGGCTTAACCTTTGCAGAATCATCCTTGCCGGAAGCACGCACGTTAGACAGGGCCTTCTGCCTTACCGGATTTACGGGTATATCCTTATCCTTGCAGTGCTCGCCAACAACCTGCCCTTCATAAACAATGTCTCCAGGCGAAACAAAGAAAAAGCCCCTGTCGAACAAATTATCCAGCGAATAGGGCGTAACCTGTCCGGGGTCTGTGGCAATCATCACTCCCGCCTGACGCTGCGGTATCGAGCCTCTCATTGGGCCGTACCTCTCGAAACGATGGTGAACCACAGCTCTGCCCTGCGTTGCGTTGAGCAGTCTGGCGTGGAGCCCGAAAAGCCCGCGGCTTGGAATGAGAAACTCAATATGAACGAAATTATCCGCTCCGGATTTTGTGGTAAGGTCCTGCATTTCAGCGCGGCGGTCTCCAAGCAGGCTCATCACAGAGTTCTGACAGTCCATAGGGCAGTCTATGCTGAGGATTTCAAGAGGCTCCTGAAGCACACCATCGAACTCTTTAAATATCACCTCCGGTTTGCCTACGCATACCTCGTATCCCTCTCGCCGCATATTTTCAAGCAAAATTCCAAGGTGCATAAGCCCCCTGCCGGAAACCTTGAACTGCTCGCCTGTCGGCCCGGGCTCAACCCTGAGAGCAACGTTTGTCTGCAGCTCTTTCTGAAGCCTCGCCCATATCTGCCGGCCTGTTACATACTTGCCGTCTTTGCCGGCAAGCGGGCCGTCATTCACCCGGAACGTCATTGTCATTGTGGGCTCATCAACCGATATAAGCGGCAGCGGAGAGGGCTTATCCGGACAGGCGATGGTGTTGCCTATATCCACCGGTTCAAGCCCCGCAGCAGCGCAGATATCCCCGCAGTCAATCCAGTCAACAGGGCGTTTTCCGAGACCTTCAAATTCATACAGATCAACAATCTTCTGAAGGGTGTGTCTGCCTTCTTTATCGATCACCGTAACCTTCTGAGCCTTAGCGATCCTGCCCGCAAAAACCCTGCCCACTGCAATCTTGCCCACATACTCGGAATAATCCAGCGTAGTAACGAGCATCTGCAGAGGGGTTTTCGGATCGCATACGGGAGCGGGAACGTTTTGAATAACAGCATCGAAAACCGGCTTCATATTGTCATTCCCGCTGCTTAGCTCAGCTCGCGCCCAGCCTTCCTTCGCCGAGGCATAAACTATCGGAAAATCAAGCGTTTCATCATCAGCGCCAAGCTGAATAAGCAGCTCAAACACCTCATCGGCCACATCATCGCATCTGGCATCGGGGCGGTCTGCCTTGTTTATAACCACTATCGGCTTGAGCCCGTTCTCCAGAGCCTTCCCGAGAACGAATCTTGTTTGCGGCATCGGCCCCTCAAACGAATCGACAATGAGAATCACGCCGTCGGCCATTTTCATCACCCGCTCAACTTCGCCTCCGAAATCGGCGTGCCCGGGGGTGTCAACTATGTTGATTTTGAATTCCTCGCCCTCGGGCGTGGTATAGTTTACTGCGCAGTTTTTGCTGAGGATCGTGATCCCGCGCTCACGCTCGAGCGGATCAGAATCCATCACAAGATTATGTTGTCCGCCGGCGAGCTTGTCGAGATCTGCGCTTCGAAACATACCGCTTTGGTACAGGAGCTGATCTACAAGCGTTGTCTTGCCGTGGTCAACGTGTGCTATTATCGCAACATTCCTTATATGATGAATTTCCATTTAATTTCCTCTTTGGGGTAGAATTGGTAAGTGAATGATTTGCGCAAAGAGTACAAATAACTCCAGCAAAGTAAAGCCTAATTTTAGCCGTCCGGCGCCCGCTCTGGTTAACTCCTATTAAACCATACAGAACAAGGGGGGACAGGGATAACTCATTATTGTACAAGCAAAGCGTTCTCGCAGAACTTCTTTAATCCCCTTCGTTCCCTTTTCGCCGCAGGCGGGCTGGCTCAGTGAAGAAAACGAAAAAAATCTGTGTAACCTGTGGATCATATCTCCGTGAAATCTCTGCGGATTATCCCGCCTGCAAGGAGTTAGAGGTTTTCTACTCTGAGCGTTTCAGACGGGCGTCTAAAAGCAGCCTGCACAGCGGGCACTGCCGCCCCAAGCAGCGAGGCGAGCACAGCAAATATAAACACCGGCGCTATCACGCCCGGCTGAAGCTTATTGGGTATCTCATCGATTACATACATGCTCCGGTTCCAGAGCTGCCAGCCGTAATTCTCAAACAGCCATGTTTCAAGCTCGTTTATCTTGCTCAGAAACGCCCACGCCCCAATCGCTCCGGCAGATGCCCCGAGGGCTCCTGTGAGCGCTGCAAATTTCATAAAAACAGCAAGAACGGATCCATTCGAGAGCCCGCAGCTTTTCAGGATTCCGATATCCTTCGTTTTCCCGCTCACTATCAGCACAAACACCACAAGCACTACGAACACCGTTACGATCCCGATAAGCAGGAACATAATCGTAAGCATAATCTGCTCTTTCTCCACCGGCGCTATCACCTCGCTTCGATACTGCTTCCAGCTCTCTGCCCGTACGTTGTCCAGCAGCTCGGGGTGTTCTCCCGAATAGCCCTCCCTGAAATCAGCAAGAACTGTCCTTGCCTCTCGGCAGCCTTCCTGCAGCCCTGTTTTCGGGGAAAAGCGAAGGTGGAGCGAGGTAACTCTCGGGCTCTGTCCTGCCATTCCGCAGAGCAGCTGCGCCTCTTCCAATGGCACGTAGAAATTGTAGTTGTCTTCTTTTGCGAGCTTTGAGTTCGAATCGTTCACAAGGCGGAATGTTTTGCTGCTCGAGATATCCGCCCCCGCCTGCGCGGGCATACCGCTTGGAGACAGGGGGAATGTGGTGAGTGTGAATTCAATGCTGGTATCGATGGTGTGGTTGTATTTTCCGCTTTCGCTTCGCTGATTCATCATTGCCACACCTCTAATGCACCCTGCTGCATCACTGCCCTGCGTTTTAAAGACATCGGAAGGCTTGCCGGCAGGTTCATAAAGGCTCCCGCAGAAACTGGTAACCTCGCAGTGCTTCTCGGGGAGAACGCCGATAATATTCACGCCGATATTGCTGGGCAGCAGCCTGCTTGAGAGCAACCCGTAGCTGTTTACAACAGGGCTTGCCGCCTCAATCTTTTCGCTTGCCAGAAGCCTCTCTTCTAGCTCCTCAAATCCTGCAAAACCGGTGAGGGAGGTGGAGCTTATGATGCAGTCTCCGAAGAAATCGTGATTGCGGTCTTTGAAATCCAGCACAAGGCCGTTCATTATCGTCATCACAACAATAACGATAAACACAGACACCGCCACAGCCCCTGCAGCGAGGAATGTTATAAGCCTTCTGCGGAAATACCTTGCCGCAAGGATGTTTTCGAGCCTGCTCAATGTTTGCCTTTCTCAGAAAATTACAATCGAATATGCAGCCGATTCTCGGCTCGGCATAATTCTACCCGCACCGGCAGGAAGGTCAACATTATCAGTTAAGCATTTTCCGCCCAAGGCAGACTTCGCTATTTCCCTATTAAGGATTCTATCTGAGAGTACAGTTTTTCGGGCTGCTCAACGTCTTTTATCCTTATCCCGCTTGAAGCACGGTTTTGCTGATAGCCGCTTGCAGGCGTTGCGAGGAAGATTGTTCCAAGCCCGAAACGCTTCTGCACAACCCCCCTTCGCATGGAAGTCTCGGTGATTTTATCGTATTTGATTGTTTTATCCTGAGCTGTAAGAAAGCCCTCGGAATATTCGAGGCGGTCTTTGAAGAAGCGGTATTCAGTTTTCTCGTAGGTTTTCTTCTTGAAAAAATAAACCAAAGCCGGCACTGCGAAAAAGAAAATCGCACCAAAGAAAACAAAAGGCGCCCATTCGGGGATCCCCAGTTTCCAAGCCTTAACTGCGCCCAAACTCATCCCCCCGAGAAAACCTGCTCCCCATGCCGTGAGGAACAATTGGACAGGAATAAAAGATGCCACACTAAGAAGCGGATTGAACGTAGGGCTCACCTTTATCGAAGGGCTCCCTGCATCGTGCTGAGTGTAATCATTTTGGCTGCTTCCAGCCGAGTTATATTCTGCTGTCGGTGCGCCGCAGCCCTCGCAGAACCTCGCATCATCGCTGATCTGCCTGCCGCATTTACTGCAATACATATTGCTTCCCCTGTAAATAAGATTATTTTAGAGATTGCGCTTAAAGGAACAGTTGTGCCGATTTCGGCAAAACAATTGCCCTGAACTCAAGTTTTTGGATAATAACAAAATTAAACTGATTACACAAGGTGAATATGAAAGTATTAACAGCAGAAAAATGCGGTTTCTGCCTCGGCGTTCGCAATGCAATTAAAATCGCCGAACAGACGCTCGAAAAAGAATCCCCCGTTTACAGCCTCGGGCCTGTAATACACAATCAGGATGTCGTAAGCAGACTCGCTGATAAGGGGTTAGTTACAGTTGAAAGCCTTGATAAAATACCCGGAGGCACTGTACTGATTCGCTCGCACGGGGCAACAAAGGCAATGATCGAAGATATTCAGAGCAGAGGTCTGAGCATAGTTGATGCAACCTGCGTGCTGGTAAAGCATGTTCAGCAGAAGGCCGCTCGGCTTGAGGCTGAGGGCTGGATGGTTGTTATAGCAGGAGACCCGAGGCACCCCGAGATAATCTCAATCGCCGGTCATACTGAGTCTGCTGTGGTAGCCGAGACCCCCGAGCAGATGAAGGAGCTTGCAGGTTCACACGAAAAAACGGCTCTTTTATGCCAGACTACGCAGTCTTACGGATTTTTCTCCAATATGGCAGCGGCAGCGGTAAACGCTGACTTCTCAGAGATAAGGGCGGTAAACACGCTGTGCAGAGAATCGCAGAGGAGGCAGCAGGCAGCGAAGCAGCTGTCTGAAAAAGTGGATGTGATGTTCGTTCTCGGCGGGCTTCACAGCGCAAACACCAGAAAACTCGCCGAGCTGTGCAGTGAAGGATGCAAAAACGTATATCACTTGCAGAACAAATCTGAGCTCAAGCAGGAGATGCTGAGAGATTGCAGCTCTGCAGGAATTACCGCAGGCGCATCAACGCCGGACTGGGTGATTCAGGAATTCACCGAAACAATCCGTGAGATTTGAGTTTCTTTTGCCGTAAAAAATGTAAGGGCGGATCAGTGCGGGCGACGGTTTTTTCTGCTCCGACCAACAGGGCCTTTCAAGAACGAACACTTATTCCCGAGCGGCTGTCCGTGCGATTCCTTGAAGATTCTGGGTTCCCCTTTGTTTGTCTGTGAGCCTTTATCTCTTCCTTTTGTCTGATTAGGCAAAAAATTATTCTCACAATAAAAAATAATTGAACATTCTCAGTTCAAACGCATAATTCAAATAAGCATTTGAAATGTTCGTTTAATTGAAAGAAGAAAATGCCAAAAACGCATAAAGAGGTAAAGGATAGGCTGATTGAGGCCGGAATGGAAGTTTTTTCCGAAAAAGGCTATCGAAACGCCACAATCGCCCAGATCTGCAGCCAAGCGGAGGTAAACATAGCTTCCGTGAATTATTATTTTGGCTCTAAAGACCGCCTCTATCAGGAGGTATGGCGGCGGGCTTTCGCAATAGCCCTCGAGAAATACCCCCTCGACGGCGGGCTCGGAGAGGATGCCCCGCCTGAAGATCAGCTTCGGGCATTTATTCAGGCAAAGGTTTATCAGCTTCTCAACCCGGGCAAGCTCGGCTCAGCCGGAAAGATACTTTCAAACGAGCTCAGTCAGGAAACCGAAATCCTCAAAGAAATTAAGCATGAGGTGATCCTGCCAATGGCAGAGCTGCTTGAATCTATTGTACGCAAGATTCTGGGCTCAAACGCGCAAGAGCGGCAGGTAAAACTCTGCGCAATGAGCATAATCAATCAGTGCATAGTGCTTGGTGTAATGCAGGCGAAAGGGGCTTTTGGGCCGAAAAACATATTTTCCGGCGTTATTCCAGACTCGAAAAACCGTGAGGCAGGTCTTGAGAAAATCGCTGAGCATATCTACCAGTTTTCTCTTGCCGGAATAAGAAAGATTGCAGAAAACTGCCAAGAGCAGAAAGATTAGTTTCGTTAAAACGGAAAGCAAATATGAAAATAACACTTTTATATCTCTTCTCTGCTGCATTCATTCTTTCAGGCTGTTCCACAAAATCGCCGGAGAAGATTGAGACCAGCCGGCAGATTCCAGCGGAGTTTAGCCGAAATGGCAATGCTAAGCTGCCTGAGAAATGGTGGCAGCATTTCGGCGATGAGAGGCTCAGCGGGCTTATAGAAGATGCCCTGCAAGACAATTTCACAATCAAAGCCGCCTACTCACGTATGGAGCAGGCAAGGCAAAACGCTGTCAAAGCTGGCGCAGGAAAGCTTCCCGAGGTGAACTACTCGGCTCAGGGCTCGCGCAGCAGAAGCAAGGCAATGAACGAAACCGCTTACTCGAATCAGTTTTCCGCCGGCCTTCAAGCCTCCTATGAAATAGACCTCTGGAAGCGCATTGATGCATCTCAGAAGGCAGCGCAGAAAACCTTTGAGGCAAGCCGGCAGGATTTGACAGCCGCCAAAATCAGTCTGAGCGCTGATATAGCCGAAGTCTGGTACAACCTGAAAGCTGGACTCCTTGAGAAGCAGATTATAGAAAAGCAGGTTCAAACAAACCTCAAATCGCTCGAAACTGTACGGATGCAGTACCGTCAGGGAATGGCAAATGCCTCCGATGTTCACAGTCAGGAAAGGCTTCTTGAGGCGGCAAAAGGCAGGCTTATAAATGCTGGGAAAAACGTTAATCTTCTGGAGAATCAGCTTGCTGTTCTTCTGGGCAGAGAGCCGAAAGAATTTTCTGCCGACCCCGAAGCAGAAATCCCCAAGCTGCCCGCGCTTCCTGAGGCGGGGGTACCTGCCACGCTCCTCCAGCGAAGGCCGGACTTGATCAGCTCGCTGAATTCCGTTCGCTCTGCAGACTATTCTGCAGCGGCATCTATCGCCCAGCAGTATCCCTCGCTCACTCTCACCGGCTCGCTTTCCGGAGCAGACAGCGATATTGAAGACGTTTTCGACAATTGGCTCGGCTCGATTGCCGCCGGACTCACCGGCCCGCTTTTCGATGCAGGCAAGCGTGAGGCAGAGGCAAACAGGGCAAGGGCAGTATTGCAGGAGCGAATAAGCAGCTACCGCCAGAACGTTATTACGGCTGTGAAGGATGTGGAAGATGCACTCGAAACCGAGCAGCGGGAGAATGAGTATTTCAGGAGCCTGCAAAAACAGCTCGAGATGGCAAAGAAAAACACAAAGTCTGTAAAACAGCAGTACATAAACGGCCAGCAGGGATATATATACCTGCTCAATGCAATCGAAAACCAGCAGGAACTCGAGATTTCGCTCGTGAATTCAAGGCTTAATCTGGTTAAGGCGAGAATAGCACTGTGCAGGGCTCTTGCAGGAGGCTGGGAGAAGAGCAGCTGAATTTTTAGCAAAATCAAACAGGGACATACGAATAAATATGAAGAAACTACTCAACATTTCAATCAATTTAATACTTCCTCTTTTGATAATAGCAGGCGGATTGTTAATAGCGAAGTATCAGCTCGACAACAAACCGGAGGCAAAAAAAAGAAAGCCCGAAAAGCAGGCGAGGCTCGTAACAGCCGAGAGCTTCAGAAAGGGTGATTATCCCGCCGAAGTGCGGGCTATGGGAACAGCCCAGCCTGCAAGGACAGTTTCGTTAAGACCGGAGGTCTCGGGCAAGGTGGAATGGATAGCTGACAGGCTCATCCCGGGAAGCTTTGTACAGTCGGGCAGCGAGCTTGTGCATATTGAAAAGACAGACTACCTCAGCGATCTTGAAAAAGCCCAAAGCGCTCTGAGCTCTGCAAAGGCCGATTTAGAGATTCAGAAGGGAAATGTGCGTGCTGCAAGGAGTGATTATGAAATGATGGGCGAGAAATTGAGCGAAGAAGACAAGGCTCTCGTGCTGAAAAAGCCGCAGCTGCGAAAGGCAGAAGCGAACGTAAAAAGCGCAGAAGCCGCCCTTGCAAGAGCAAAGAAAAACTACGAAAGATGCGTAATAAAGGCCCCCTTTGATGCAAGAATAAATGAGAAAAACGTTGAGCTCGGCGAGCTGGCAAATGCATCTGCAGGCGTTTTAGAGCTGGTGGGCACAGAAGCAGCTTGGATCGAGGTGCTCGTTCCGGAAAAGCAGCTCAAATGGATTGAGCTGCCGCAGAAAAGCGGGAATGAGGGCTCAAAGGTTAAAATCTACAACGATTCTGTATGGCCTGCGGATGCATTCAGGGAAGGCTCTGTCCTTCGGCTTATAGGCACGCTCGAGAAAAACGGGCGTATGGCAAGGGTGCTCGTGGAGGCGGAAGACCCGTTCTGCCTGAATGAGCAGAACAAAGGCGGAGAGGAAATCCTTTTCGGAGCGTATCTCAGGTGCCGGATTCACGGCAGGACGATTGAAGATGTTTTCCGGCTCAAAAGAAGGTACATCCACGACAACAACACCCTATGGGTGGTCGGAGAGGATAATAAACTCGAAATCAGGAAGGCTGAAATCGTTTTCAGAGAACACAGTTTTGTTTATGTAAAGAGCGGAATCACAGAGTCCGACACAGTGGTTACATCCGATATCGCCGCTCCTGTGGAGGGTATGCCGCTCCGAATAAGCGAGGCAGCAGCCGAGGAGAACGCCTATGAATAACAGCCATACTAAACTCACCGGCCCAATCGCATGGATGGCCAAGAATCATGTTGTGGCCAACCTGCTGATGATTGTTTTTCTTGTGGGGGGCTTTCTGCTTTCTTCGCAGATAAAGCAGGAGGTGTTCCCTGAATTCGATCTGGACAGAGTTACAATCACCGTTCCTTACCCGGGCGCAAGCCCAGAGGAAGTAGAGCAGGGGATTGTGCTTGTGGTTGAAGAGGCCGTGCGCGGTCTGGACGGGGTGAAAGAGATCACCGCCAACGCTTCTGAAGGGGTGGGCGTGGTAACTGCGGAGCTCTTGGAAAGCGCAGACCAGCAGAAGGTGTATCAGGATATCCAGCAGGAGGTGGACAGGATTATAACATTTCCGGACGATGCCGAGGAACCGGAGGTAAACCTGAACGTAATACGCAGGCAGGTTATCGATATGCAGATCTACGGAGACAGCTCCGAGTGGGTACTGCGCGAGGTGGCAGAGCAGGTGCGGGACCGTCTGCTCAACAGCGAGGGCATAACTCAGGTGGACCTTTCCGGCGTTCGCGATTATGAGATATACGTAGAGATAGACAAGAACAAGCTTCGCGGGCTTGGCCTCACCCTCAGCGAGGTATCAAGGATCATAGACACAAACTCTCAGGAGATTCCCTGCGGCACACTTCGCACCGATTCCGGCGATATCCTCGTTCGCATTATGCAGAGGAAAGACTGGGCAGATGAGTTTGCCCGTATCCCGATTGTTACCAATGATGACGGGTCTGTGCTTTATCTTAGGGATATAGCGGAGGTAACAGACACATTCGAAGACACGAAAACCGAGGGCTTCTTCAACGGCAAACGGGCAGTCGGGATAAATGTATTCAGAATCGGAAAGCAGACACCCATCGGTGTGTCTGAGAGCGTGAATGAGGCGATGCAGTCGATAGAAAGCAGCATCCCGCCCGGGATAGACTGGGTTATCACCAGAGACCGCTCTGATATCTACCGTCAGAGGCTTGAGCTGCTCTTGAAGAATGCCTTCATCGGCCTTACGCTCGTGCTTCTAACGCTGGGTATATTCCTTGAGATAAGGCTGGCTTTCTGGGTAACGATGGGTATCCCGATTTCGTTCCTCGGCGGACTGCTGTTTTTGCCCGGGCTCGGGGTAACAATAAATATGATATCGATGTTCGCATTTATAATCTCGCTTGGTATTGTGGTTGATGATGCAATCGTTGTGGGCGAGAATATATACGAATACCGAAAACGTGGCGGAAACTTCCTTGAAGCTGCTGTCAAAGGTGCAAGGGAAGTGGCAGGGCCGGTAACATTCAGCATTATTACCAACGTTGTGGCCTTTATGCCGCTTATGTTTGTGCCCGGTTTTGTGGGCAAGATATGGAAGGTAATCCCGCTGGTTGTTTCAACAGTGTTTATAATTTCGCTCGTTGAGGCGCTTTTCATTCTCCCTGCGCACCTCTCACGACAGCATAAACGCGAAGGCTGGCTTATCTCCAAAATCCATAAGTATCAGCAGGCATTCAGCAGAAAATATGAAAAATTCATAACCAATCAGTTCGGCCCTCTGCTGAAATTCCTGCTCCGATGGAGGTATGTGGTTATAGCGTCAGGAATAGCGATTTTTATCGGCATTCTCGGCTACGTCCAGAGCGGACGAATCGGGACGATCCTTATGCCGCGCGTGGAATCTGATTTTGCCTATGCCTCTGCAAAGCTGCCCTTCGGAGCACCGCTGGAAGACGCAAGAGAGGTGGAGGATATATTAGTGAAAGCTGGAAGAGATATCGCCGAAAAGAACGGAACAGACAATCTCTCCCGCGGGCTGTATTCAGTTATTAACGGGAACAATGTTTCTGTGCGTTTCTTTCTCACAGATGCCGACGAAAGACCGCTCTCAACAACGCAGGTTACCCGCCTCTGGCGCAAAAATACAGGAGAGATACCCGGGCTTGAAATGCTTCGTTTCGAAGCCGACAGAGGCGGACCGGGCTCGGGAGCTGCGATTACCGTTGAGCTGAGCCATAGAAATATCGGCATACTCGAAAACGCTGGGGAGGCTCTGGCCGCAGAGCTCTCTGAATTCGGCAATGTGAAAGATGTTGACGACGGATATACGCCGGGCAAAAGGCAGTACAACTTCAAGATAAAGCCGGAGGGACGAAGCCTCGGTCTGACCGCAGCGGGAATCGCCTCGCAGGTGCGAAATGCCTTCTACGGAGCAGAGGCAGTAAGGCAGCAGAGAGGCAGAAACGAAGTGCAGGTGCGAGTGAAGTATCCCGAAAGCCAGCGAGTGAGCGAGTATGACATAGAGCAGTTCCTCGTTCGCACGCCCTCAGGTACAGACGTTCCGCTTTTGCAGGTGGCAGATTATTATATCGGCCGGTCGTACACTACAATCGACAGAAAAGAGGGCAAGCGGGTGATTCAGGTTACAGCGAATGTTGAGCCGATAAGCCAGACGAGCAAAGTGCAGACTGCCCTTATGGAAGAGATACTCCCCGAGGTGAAGAAAGACTTCCCGGGCCTTTCATACGGCTGGGAAGGCCGGCAGGAAGACTTCAACGAAAGTATGAAAGCGCTTTTCCTCGGGCTGATAATGGCGGTTCTGTGCATTTATGCGGTGCTTGCAATTCCGTTCCGCAGCTACTGGCAGCCAGTGATTGTGATGATGGCGATTCCGTTCGGGATTATCGGGGCTGTGCTCGGGCATATACTGATGGGATATTCGCTCAGCATTATGAGTATGATGGGCGTGGTTGCGCTTGCGGGAGTGGTGGTGAACGATTCGCTCGTGCTGATCGATTTTGCAAACAATCACAAGCTCGAAGGCTCCACGCCCCTGCAGGCCGTGCACAGGGCGGGGCTGAGACGTTTCAGGCCGATTATGCTCACCACCCTCACAACGTTCGGGGGGCTTGCGCCGATGATCTTCGAAACTTCCCGGCAGGCAAGGTTTATGATTCCGATGGCAATATCGCTGGGCTTCGGGATCGTCTTTGCAACCGTTATTACACTGATCCTCGTGCCGTGCCTGTATGTAATACTGGACGATGTAAAAATGCTCGGCGAAAAATTCAATCGCTTCAGGTTTGCAGAAAACTGAATCACAGAATGCAGAAAACCGAAGCGGTAAATCATTTAGCTGCGATCAGCTGCCCGTTTCTGAAGTTTTAAGCTTTATTTGCAGATGTTTATCAATAAATAGCTTATATTCAAGAAACAGGCAGCTGTCCCTATTTAAGGTTATTCATCCAGCACAACGCGGAAGCCGTAGTTATGGCTCATAAAGTCTTTTTGCTGATAAATCTTATGTGATACGCTGCAGTAAGACTTATCGTTGCTCCAGCCTCCGCCCTGCAGGGTTTTGTAATTGCCGGAAGCGCCGTATTCTGTCCATTCGCATACATTCCCCGACATATCGCAAAGGCCGTAGCCGAATTCGCCGAAGTGCCCAACCGAAGATGTGTATGGGAAGCTTGAGAATCCTTCAGGATTGGCGAAAACGCCGTCTTCATAGTAATTTGCTTTGGAGAAGTCTATCGCAGCTCCAGTTGCATACACATACGAGCCGTCGAAATCTGCAGCCGCCTGCCACTCAAAATCTGTGGGCAGACGATACCAGCTGTAGTAGTCGCAGAAGGCCTTTGCTCCGTAATAGCTCAAGCACGCAACCGGGAATCCGCTCACATCCTGCCCCTCGAACGTTTCCACATAGAAAACCTCGCCTGACCAAGCAATCTGGCTGGAAGATTGAGTGGTATCGTAATACACGAGGTCGTTCTGTTCGTCTGCACCTGTAACTACGCCGCTAACCAATTTGATATCCCCGCTCGCAGCAGCATCATTGAGGAACTGGCAGTATTGGGCGTTTGTGGTTTCATACTTGCTCATATAGCCGGTGAAACCGCCCTGCCCGTCAATAGGATTGCCTGCGGTGTCCTTCATATTCGAGCCGTCGTCCTCAATGTAAACCCATGTCATTCCGGCAGCATCGCCCACTGCTCCCTTAGATGAAAGCAAATCAACCGCGCTTGCGGGCGAAACGTTCTCCCCGCCGGCGGGGCTCTGGCTTATAATATGCCCCTTCTGAACTGATTCATCGTATCGCTGGCTTACGTTTCCTACGACGAGATCGGCGGCGAGTATCGCAGCTTCGGCATCATTATAATCCATACCCTCAACAACAGGCACCTGCACAAACTCTACCTCCAGCCAGTGCATACAGAGGCGGGAGAAGTCTTCAATATCAACAATCCCATCGTTGTTAATATCGCTTGCCGGATCCCAAGCGGCTGAAACTGATGCTGCGATAAAAAGGGTTGATAATAAAACAATAAGATACTTCATTTTATACTCCTTTAATACCTAAAAACCGTACAAAATTCTCTACAGGTATTTTACCACGAAATCCCCTCGTTCAAACGTTTTTTTTCAAAATCCGATTTTTTTTAATATGCTCTCAATCGGTGCGGGAAAGTTTTTGAAATAATATCCGCAGATTTCTCGTCTTTCAATCCAAACCGGCGCTGGTATGAGTTTAAGGGTATGGTTAAATCAATTTATGAAGGGGAATAAGATGAGTAACTCAGCAGCAATTTTTATCGGTATTCTTCAGGCAGCTTTCGCAGCAGCCAGCGCGGGAAACGAGGATTCTATAGAATGGGTTTCACGGGCGTTGAAGGCAGAGGGCTTGCAGCAGAGTACCTTTGAGAGCAAGATAATCGGGCAGGAGGTGAGCTTTCATATTTATCTTCCAGAGGTGTATAGTATGCAGCGGGAAAATCATTTTCCAGTTATGTACTGGCTTCACGGCAGCGGAGGCCGCCCTGCACAGGATTATCAAGCAGGCGGGGGCAGAGGGCCTGCCGTGCTTTCTGGGCATTTCGGCGGAGCTATGCGGGCTGGAAAAATACCGCCAATGATTATTGTGTATCCAAACGGGCTTCGAAAGGGGATGTGGGTTGATTCGAAAGACGGAAAAACGCCGGTAGAATCGCTGCTGGTCAAGGAGTTGATCCCGCATATAGACGAAAATTTCCGTACTATTTCGGAGAAATCAGGACGTATGATCGCCGGCCACAGCGCAGGCGGATACGGAGCAGCGAGGATCGGCTTCAAATATCCAGAGATTTTCTGCGCTGTGTCGATGCGGGGTTCAGGGCCGCTGCAGGAGGTGTTTACCCCTTCGATAGGGCCGAAAGGGAACGCTCAAACCCGCAGGCGGATTCTCAGGAAAATTTACGGCTCTGATCAGGAATACTTCAAAAAACTCAGCCCGTGTTATCTGGCAGAGAAAAATGCAGATAAAATTCGCGGGAATCTGAAAATCCGTCAGATTATTGGGGATAAAGATTACTGTCTGCCCGATAATGTTGATTTTCACAGGCATTTAGAAGGCCTTGATATCCCTCATGAGTTTATCGTTTTAGAAGGCGTGAAGCACGATACCGCTCAGCTTATGCAGGTTTTGGAAAAATCCTCCAGCTACTGGCAGTTTTATCAGACTGTTTTCGATTCTCCGAAACCATCAAAGAAGGCAGAGAGCTTTAAGATTCAATCTGCTTCATAACCGAATCGGGAATATCGAAGTTTGAGTACACGTTCTGTACATCATCGTGTTCTTCGAAAGACTCTATGAGATTGAGGATTTTCTGGGCTTTCTCCGGGTCTGATATTTCCACGTTGTTATCGGGAACCATCGCCACCTCAGCGCTTTCTACCTCAATGCCTGCATCATCAATCGCAGATTTAAGGTCGTTGTATGCCTCCGGAGCGCAGCTTATCTCGTACATATCGCCGTGGTTTTCCATATCATCCGCTCCGCTGCTGAGGACAAGATCCATAAGCTGCTCCTCATCGGCCTTATCAGCAGAGATGAAAATAATGCCTTTTTTGGCAAACATATAGCTCACGCAGCCGCTTGTCCCCATAGACCCGCCTCTCTTTTCAAAGAGCTTTCGAATCTCCGGGGCTGTTCTGTTTCTGTTGTCTGTGAGCGCATCTATCATAACCGCCACGCCGCCGGGAGCGTATCCCTCGTAAACCACCTCCTCAAAGCTCACAGCTCCAAGCTCGCCGGTGCCCTTCTTGATGGCCTTTTCGATAGTATCTTTGGGCATATTGGCCTGCTTGCCCTTATCGATGGCGTAGCGCAGGGGCAGATTCGTATTCGGATCGCCTCCGCCGTTTTTGGCTGCTACCATAATCAAACGTGAAATCTTGCTCCATATTTTGCCGCGTTTGGCGTCGTTTGCAGCCTTTTTGTGTTTAATTCCAGCCCAGTGTGAATGACCTGCCATTTATGTTGATTCCTTATATTAAAATCGTTATATTTTACAAGTCTCAAACTTGAGACTTTCATTTCAGCTTTTCTTTTTTGTTTTTTTGGTTTTAGCGGAAGTCTTTTTGCCGGCTGAAGCCTTTTTTGAAGTCTTTTTGCCGGCAGTTTTCTTAGTTGAAGCCTTCTTTTTTGCTGAAGTTTTCTTAGAGGCAGCTTTCTTTGTGCCGGTTTTCTTGGAAGCGGAGACCTTTTTGGAAGCAGTTTTCTTTGCTGAGCTTTTCGAAGCCTTCTTCTTTGCAGCAGAAGAACTGTCCGCAGAGCTTTTCTTTGCGGAAGCTTTTTTAGCTGTCTTCTTTGCGGTTTTTTTGGCCGTTTTCTTAGCTGTTTTCTTGGCGGTCTTTGAAGAAGCTTTCTTTTTTGCCCCCGTTTCCTTCTCAGAGCTCTTTGTGCTGGAAGACTTCTTCTTTGCCGAAGCCTTTTTGGTGGAAGTTTTCTTAGTGGAGGTTTTCTTTGAAGGCGCCTTTACTGAGTTTTTGTCATCAGCTTTAGCTTCAGTTTTTTTCTCAGCAGGAGCGGCCTTTTTCTTAGCCGCAGATTTTTTCTTCGTTGTTTTCTTTGCAGCCTTCTTTGAAGCGGTTTTCTTTTTCGCTGAAGACTTCTCCTTTTCCTTCTCTTTTTCTTCATACTCAGCAGCAAGCTCTCTGAGCAAATAGAAGGTTTTTTCTGTATCCTTGCTGGTAATCTGCCTTACAACGAAATTCTTAATCTCCTTGTTTTCAGAGTCTGGATGAACGAGCCCCTCGCTCTTGAGCATATCGGCAATGCACTGATTAACCGGTAAGACGTGCGAATGCTTTAAGAAGAGCAGGACATAATCAGCTGCAAACTCAGAGATCCCGCCAACGTCATCAAGTATCTGTTTGGCCTGCTTTTTGCCTGCCTCATCAAGCTCTTCGAGGGTTGTTCTGTCGAGATTGGTGAATATTGCATTGAGGGTGTTAATAAGATCATCCGATATTTTCCTCTGCAAATCTGGGCTCACCCCTGCTTTATCAAGGATAGAAATAATCTCTTCATTCCTTGATACCCTCAGATCGTTCCAGTCAACAAAGTGCTCGCGCATTAGCTTGAGGCACTTATCCACCATCTTTTCAGAAATAAACTCGCTTAAAATCCCCCTAACCATACAGTCAGTGTTGGTTGGGAACTGTGCTGATTCGTAATTCCTGCCTTTGAAAGACTTTTTAAGGAAATTTTTCAGCTTCTCTGAATACTGCTTGGAGTTTTTCATTTACAACTACCCTTAATTGGGGGACAACTATTCTTCGTCTTCAGGTTTCTGTTCATCATCGCTGTCGTTCTGGTGAAGCTCTTTTGAAATCTTGTCGATTATTTTCAGCGTTTCATTGGTTTGGTCCTGCTTGATATCCTGATGCAGTGTTATCAAAGGGCAAAACCTCATCTGCAGCTCGCCGGCGATCTCAGACTGAATAAAGCCCCTTGCATGGGTTATGGCCTTGAATGAAAGCCTGCTTTCTTCTTCTGAAACGCCGAAACAGCTCAAAAACACGTCTGCATACCGCAGATCCGGCGATAACTCCACTGAATTGACGCTTACAAACGACTTTATTCTCGGGTCCTGAAGCTCCCCGATAGCCTCGCTCACTATATCTCGGATAACTCTGGCCACCCGAAGCTGCCTTCTGGAACTGTTCATAGAGCACCAGCCTTCTAAGGACTTATTCTACCGTCCTTTTTACTTCTACAATTTCGTAAGCTTCTATCTGATCATCCACTTTCACATCATCATAGCCGGCGATTTTCAGCCCGCATTCATATCCGCTTTTAATTTCACGAACATCTTCCTTGAAGTGTTTCAATGATTCTACAGAAGCGTTATCTTTTATTACAATATTATCCCTGATGAGCCTTACCCTGCTGTTTCTTGTTACCTTCCCGTCGGTTACGTAGCAGCCGGCAATAGTGCCCACTCCCGGAACCCTGAATGTATCTCGAACTTTCAGCCGGCCGAGGCTCTGCTCCACCTCATCCGGAGCGAGCATACCAGACATTGCATCCTTTAGGTCTTCTGTGATTCTGTAAATCACATTGTAGAGCCTTATATCAACGCCCTTGGCATCAGCAAGCTGTTTTACTTTCACATCAGGAACTACATTAAATCCTATAACCACCGCATCGGAGGCCTCTGCCAAAACAACATCACCCTCAGTTACTCCGCCTACGCCGGAGTGGATGATATTTATTCTAATCTCGTCTGTGGTTAAGTCGGAGATGTATTTATGGAGCACATCTACAGAGCCCTGGACATCAGCACGGATAATCACCTTCAGCTCCTGAACATTGCCCGCTTCAATCTGTGAGAAGAGGTTGTCGAGAGTAACCTGCGAGCGTTTCGAGAGCCTGCGTTCTCTTGCGTGGGATTTAATCTCTTCTGCGGCCTTCTGAGCCTTGTTAATATCTCTGAGTATGAAGAATTTGTCTCCCGCAGAAGGCACATCGCTGAGCCCTGTTACCTCTACCGGCATTGAAGACTTCGCTTCCTTGAGCGATTTACCGAAGCTGTTTTTCATTGAGCGGATTCTTCCGTAGCCCGGCCCTGCAAGGATCACATCGCCCTTCTTCATGCAGCCCTCGCGAACGAGCACAGTGGCAACCACGCCTTGAGTGGTGGTCATTCTCGCCTCAACTACCCAGCCTGTTGCGGGTATGCCCGGGTCTGCATTGAATTCGTTAATATCTGCAACGAGATCTAAATGCTCAACGAGCTCGCTGATTCCCTCGCCCGTTTCGGCGCTGGTTTTTATCACATCAGTCTGTCCGCCCCATTCTGTGGGCACAAGGTCGTGCTCGGCAAGCTGGCCGTAGATCTTGTTGGTGTCAACGCCCGGGATATCTATCTTGTTCAGCGCAATCACTATCGGAACCTCAGCAGCCTGTGCGTGCCGGATAGCTTCAACTGTCTGAGGCATCACGCCGTCGTCTGCTGCCACCACAAGCACAACAATATCTGTCATATTGGCTCCCCTTGCACGCATTGAGGTGAATGCAGCGTGCCCGGGAGTATCGAGGAAGGTTACTTTCTTTCCGCCAATTTCAGCCTGATAAGCGCTGACATGCTGTGTGATTCCGCCCGCCTCGCCTGATGCCACAGACGCCGAGCGAATCTTATCCAGAAGCGAGGTCTTTCCGTGGTCAACGTGGCCGAGCATCGTTACGATAGCCGGACGCTTAACTTCTTTGCGTTCACGGTTTTCGAATTCCTCGCTGATTTGTTCTTCTATTGTCTTCTGGTGTTCAATCTCAAGCTCTACGCCAAACTCCAGCGCAACCAGCTCGGCCGCCTCAACAGAGATGCTCTGATTGGCATTCGCCATCACTCCCTGCTTCATAAGCTGAAGGATTATATCGTTCACCTTAACAGCAAGGGCAGATGAGAGAGACTTAACACTGATCGGCTCTGAGATTACGGCCTTTTTAGGACGCTGCTGCTCTGCTGTTTTCTGCTGCTTTTCGTCCTTCTTCTTGGACTCTATCTTGCGCGGGGTTTTGAAGCCCACTTTCTTGCCTCTTGCGGCAGCAAGACGGGCTTTTCTTTCCTCAACATCCCTGCCCCTGAGCTTGCTTTTCTTGGCAATCTTCGGGGTTTTGATTTTTTCGTCTTCTCCGCCTTTGTGCTCTTTCTTTTTCTTATCTTTTTTGCTTTTGGCCGGCTGGGGCTGAGCAGATTCCGGTACTGGCTGAGGCGAAGCAGGCTCAGGTTTCTTTTTGAAATGCTGCTTTGTTTCCTCGCCCTTCTTTGCAGGCCTCTTTTTGTGGTGTCTGGGTTTGTGAACAGACTCCATCCTCACAACCTTCGGCCCGCTCAGCTTCGCAGGAGCCGGCGCATCCAGCCTCGGTCCTGCCGGTTTGATGTCTTCAGCCTTTGGAAGCTCAACCATCTGAGGGTTTTTGCCGTCGTCGGTTTTCTTCTCTTCCTTCTCAGCGGAAGCAGGCGTCTTTTGAGCAGAGCTCTCTTCCTGCTTTTCTTCGGTTTTTTCTTCCGGTTTTTCTTCCGGTTTTTCTTCGGGTTTATGCCCTTCGCCCGCCGGCTTTTCAGCCTTGGCGGGAGCTTTATGCCTTTTGGAGGTCTTGCCGGTGAGTTTGCTTCTGGGCACAGGTTTTTCCCCTGCAGTTTTCTGGTCCTGAGGTTCCTGCTGCTCGGGCTGTACTTCTTGTGAAGGAGTTTCGGCCTTTTCGGCCTTTTTCTTCTGCTGTTCTACGCGGTATTTATCATCAACGGGAGCAGCGGTCTCCACAGTGGTGTTGTGTTCACCAGCGGAGAACCATTCTCTGATTGTAGCTGCACGCCCAGCAGAAAGGGTTGACATATGATTTTTCACATCCATACCCTCTGCCTGGCATTTTTCCACAATCACCTTGCTCTTAACGCCAAGTTCCTTAGCTAAAATATGAACTCTTGTTACCGGTTTTGCCAAATTATTGCTCCCTTTTTGGGCTCGAAAACCCTGAAACTTTTACTCTTCCCGGTCTTCCTGCAGGTCTGACTGCTGCTCGGGCTGTTCATCCTCTTGCTGAGCATCCTCTTGCTGAGCATCTTGCTCTTCAGCGGCTTTAGCACCACCTTCTGCCTGCTCCGGGAATTCCTCTTTGAGCTTTTCTCTTGCAGCCTCAATAACCTTTTCGGCCAGCTCGGGCTCAAAATTCAGCTCCTCAACGAGCGGCTCAGCGCCCACTTCATCAAGATCGTCAAGGGAAATTATGCCCAAGGCTATCAGTTCATCCACAAGCCTCGGCTCGCCCTCTAAAAGATGTTCAAGGGCATTATTAAGTGTATCTACGCTTTCATTATATTCATCAGGCGTAAGAATTTCAATATCCCAGTCGGTAAGCCTTGCAGCAAGACGTACGTTTTGCCCGTGCTTGCCTATAGCGAGACTGAGCTGGTCTTCCGGGACCACTACTACCGCCTTGCCGAGCTCAAAACAGAGGGTGATCTCCGAGGCAACCGCCGGCTTTACAGCGTTGATAATGAATGCCTGAGAAGACTCGCTCCACGGGACTATATCAATCTTCTCCCCGCTGAGCTCATCCACAATGCTCTTGATTCTGCTTCCTCGAACACCTACGCACGCACCGATTGGATCTATTCGATCGTCAACTGATTCCACAGCAATCTTCGTGCGGTATCCCGCTTCTCTCGAAAGCGAGCGAACCTCAACGATGCCGTCTGCAATTTCCGGTACTTCAAGCTCAAACAGCCTTCGGACAAAATCAGGGTGCGTTCGAGACAGAACGATCCTCACCTGACTCGTGCCTTCTTTCACCTCTGTTACGAGGGCTCGAACTGTCTCGCCCGGGCGGAAGTTTTCGCCTGCTATCTGTTCGTCCTTGGGCAGCTCGGCTTCCACGCGGTTTCCAAGGCCTACGACAATCTTTTTGCGGCGTTCTTTCCGCAGAACTGTACCTGTGATTATATCGCCTTTACGCTGGACAAACTCGGCAAAGATGCTGCCTCGCTCGTCTGCTTTAATCCGCTGAATCATTACCTGCTTAACCGTCTGAGCGGCTATCCTGCCCATAACGCTTATATCAAGCGGTTCATCGTCCATATACGCCGTTATCTCTCCGCTTGTTCTGTCTATATGGATGGTGTACTCGGCATCCTGAACGCCGTAGTATTTGCGCACACCGGAAGCCATTGCTGTTTCGAGGTCCTGAAAAAGCGACTCCAGATCAATATTCTTATCTCTGGCTATATTCTCTATTATCCTGACAAGTTCCTGATTCATATTTTTTCCGTTCCATATAAAAACAAAAAAGCGGAACCCACGGGCGCCGCCTCTCTATAACTGACAAAAATATACACCGCCGCCTGCCGCAGCAGCTCGAAAACCGGAGCAATTACGTAATCATCTGCAATCGCCTTTGCTAAAAATATTTTTCTCAGTATAACGAAGCATAAACCCGCTATAAGTAAACTGTTCACAAAAAAAAGACACTTCCGTGTCTTTATAATTAATTAGACATTTCCCGCCGCAGTTCGCAGTTAGCTGACACTGCAACTGGAGCTATTCTAATACAACCGCTAAGGCGTGTCAACTGCTTATAATATTATTTTGGAAAATCTAACTGCTGAAGGTGAAAAAACTTAATAAAAAGTTCACCGTAAAGACAAAATGAGAGCCAGAACAAGCAAGCTTTGTATCTCTCAAATACGGCTCAAAAAAGCGAAGTAAACAGAGAAAAATTGACCGGCACAGGGAAAATAAATCGAAAACGGGCTATTTTTGATTTGCCCGGAGCAAAATATACAATATTATCAGTGTTCAGTCTGCCGATAAAAGGCTTTGAGCTGAAAATGGCCGGCGTGAATATTGAGCCAAAAAACCGAATTCTCAATATTGCTGAAAGCGGGCTCTCCCAGCCGAATTTTTCTTCAATGTAAACATATTTCAGAATAAATTTATCGGATGTACGAAGGCAGAATCAAGTTTATAGTGGCTGTGTTTATCTTTCTTCTCTGCATAACCGCAGCGAGGCTGGTAAACCTCCAGCTCGTTCACTGCGAGGCAACCAGGGACCAGATCTCCCGCACCGGCGTTAAATCGGCACGTGTTTTGCCCACTGTAAGGGGCAGCATCACCGACCGCTTCGGCGAGAAACTCGCTGTTGACAGTCCCGTATTCCAGCTGATGATTCGCTATGAGCTTTCAAGACTGCTTGATGAGAGATTCTGGCTTGCTAACGCTATCGTCCGCTCGGAGGATAAGGGCATAGGCTTGGAAGAGGCGAGGGAGTATTGGGAAAATCAGCTCGCCTCTGATATTGAGCTTCTGGATACGATCCTCGAATATGCAGAGAAATTCTCGCCGGCAAGCCTTGAGGAAATCAAACAGGAAATATCGCAAATCAACGACAGGATGTGGCGTTTGAGAAGGTATTTCGCCTGGCGGAGAAACTTCCCCAATTCCAGCTCAATATCCGATTTCGACAGCCTTCCACAGCGTGAGAGGCTCGCTAAAGAGGCCTTTGTAAACGACCTCTGGGAGATGAAAAATAAGTGGTTCGCTGTTGCCGATATCTCTCAGGACAAGATTTATCACGCCCAAAACACCCTTTCCTCAAATCCCGAAGTTAAGATATCCACAAGGGGCAGAAGGAAATACCCGTACGGGAAAACCGCCTCGCAGATTATCGGCTGGGTTAACCCCTCACAGCCCGATAAAGAGCTTTTCAAAAACGACGAGCTCATTCGCTACAAAGAGAAGGAAGTGGCGGGGTTTGCGGGAACTGAAAGGATATGCGAGCCTTTCTTGAGAGGCAGGCGGGGCAAGATTGTGTACACAAAGCGGGACAGGCCTCCCAAAGAGAAGGCAAGGGAATTCGGCGATAACGTTCGCCTCACCCTCGACATCAAACTCCAAGAAAAGATTGAGAAGCTGCTCAAAGACCCCCTGAGGAATCCAAACAGCGATAAGATCTGCAATGCTGTGGTCATTGATGCACGCAATTCAGAGATCCTTGCCGCTGTTTCTCAGCCCGGCTTCAATCTGCAAAACGCAAGGCAAAACTACAACCAGATCATATCTGATCCAAATAAACCCTCCGTGAACAAGGCTTTCGAAAAGCTCTATCCGCCTGGTTCCACGATAAAACCGCTTATCCTCGCCGCTGCTCTGGAGGAGGGGGAAGTGGGCATTGATGAAACAATAAGCTGCTCTCTGCCGGCCGACGAGAACTGGCCGCGCTGCTGGCTTCAGAGGCTCGGGAGCTGCCATGATTATCAGTTTGAGGGTGAAGGCGGGAACAACGGCAGAAACGCCATTCGCGGCAGCTGCAATGTGTACTTCACTAAAGCCGCTCACAGGCTCGAGCCCCGCAAACTGCAAAAACACCTTTTCGCCGCAGGCTTCGGAAGGGAGATTCTCTGCCCGATTGATTTCTCGCTTGTGGGATGGAAGGTGGAAAATATGCCCTCTGAAGACAGAAACCTCCCCGAATCTCGGGGCATAATATGGAGCGGATACAACACCCCCGAAGGAACGAGCTTTGAGGGGATCCCGCCGCTTAGCAACGGGGAGAAACGCTGGTTTGGAATGGGGCAGGGAAATCTGAGAGTGAGTCTGCTTCAAATCGCAAACCTGTACGCATCTATAGCAAGGGGCGGGGTGTTTGAGAGGCCAGTAATTTATTCAAACATCTCCGAGCCGCTGAGAAAGCAGGATCTGGGCTGGTCTGAGGCAACGGTTAAAAACGTCGAAAAGGGGCTCTGGATGGTGGTAAACAAGATTCACGGCACTGCATACAAGCAGTTCAAGGGTTCGGAGCTAATGGAGCTGGACGTTGAGATATACGGAAAAACCGGCTCCACCCAAAACCCTGAAAACGCCCTTTTCGCAGGCTACATCGAGGCTGAGAATTCCACTGTTGCGATCGCTGTGATCGTGGAAGGCGGACAGAGCGGGGCAAGAGACGGAGCCCCGCTTGGAAGAGAGCTCTTTAAAGTGATTGAAGAATGCGGCTATTTCGATTAAATTAGCAGTCTGGTTTTGAAAAATTATTTTACGGGGATATATGGACGACGGAAAAAAACTGAACTATTTCGAACTGTTAAACAAGGCATACGATTTCTATAAGGCCAACTGGCAGGCACTGCTCAAATACGGTGCGATATTCTTTATCATAATGACCCTCGCTCAGGTGCCGATTGTGGTTTATCTTTTCTCGCAGGGCTACGGCGAACAAACCGACCTGATAAAGTTTTTCAATAAGCTCTCGCCAAATTCGCTTGGAGTAATCTTTATGCTCTCAGTGGTTACCCAGCTTATAGCGGTTTGCCTAATAACCGGGCTGATACGCGTTGCGGGGGCGATGCTGGAGGAAAAGGAGCATTCAGCATCAATGCTCACAAACTGTTCAGACTGCTTCTGGCGGATTTTAGGCTGCTACTTTGCAATGCATATCGCAGCCCTTGTGCCGGTGTTTGCAGCGGGCGTGCTCGGGCTTGCAGCGATTGCAGGCGGGACGGGAACTGTTGCTGCCTTTGGCGTGTCGGCGTATCTGGTGATGAGGATGATTTTTGCGCTTTTCTTTATCGCCGAAACGAAAATGACTGTGCGGGAGTCTGTGCTCTCCAGCCTCGCCATGACCGGCAGCGAACACGGCTTAATGCTCAAGCTTATCCTCACGGTATTCGCCGCATTCCTGCTCACGCTGTACACCTACGGTTTCGCAACGGTGATTGTTATGCCGTTTATGGTTTGCGTATTCACCTTCGTTTTCAGAAAGCTGAAGGAAATCAAAACAAAAAAACCAGAGTAAAAGCTGCTCAGCGCCCCTGAAGGCAGGATGGCAAGCATAAAGCGTTTCGTAAATCATCAGCCCTTTAAGGCGAATCCCGCTATTTGCTCTTTCGTTTGGATTTGCGTCTTTTTCTGCTCTGTGTGTATGAACGCCTGTCTTTGGTTTTCGCCTTGAACTTGTGTTTCTTTTCGTGTTTGGGTTTGAGTTCTGTTTTTTTTACGAGCGGCTCATTTGGCAGCAGGGTGATCTGGCGAATCGGAACAACCACATTCGAGATGGTAACATCTATCTCCAGCCCAATCCGCACGCGCACTCCGCTGTGCTGACCGGTAAGGGTTTGGGATTTCTCGTGAAACTCCCATCTGTCCGGCCCGAGCTGCTCAGAAGGTATAAATCCTTCAATCCCGAATTTCTTGCACTGAACGAAGATCCCCTTGCGCACAACACCGCAGACGTAGCACTCGAGTGTTTCGCCGACCTTCTTCTCGAGCATCTGAAGAACCAGCACCTTCTTGAGGTCTCTCTCGGCGTTCTCCGCCTTGTCTTCCGTTTCGCTTATATGCGTACCAAGCTGGACAAGGTCTTGCTCTGAGGGGATTTCCATCTTTTCGCTGAGCCTGCCTTCTTTGAGATATTTATCGAGCAGGCGGTGTATGGTGAGGTCTGCATACCTTCTGATGGGGCTTGTAAAGTGGGTGTAATGACGGGAAGCGAGGGCATAATGGCCGATGTTCTCGGGCGAATAAACCGCCTTCTGAAGGCTCCGGAGCACGGCATTATTCACTGCATACTCCAGCCCCGTTCCGCGAACCTTATCGAGGATTTTGCGCAGGGATTCTCTGTCTGCGCTTGGCGGCATTTTCATCCCGCAAACGCTCACAAAATCCGCAAGTCTCTGGGCGCTGAAGGCGTCCGGGTCTGGGTGTATCCTGCGGATGAACGGGATATCGAAGCTCTCGAGCAGTCTTGCAACCGCCTCATTCGCCTCCACCATAAACATCTCGATTATCGTATGCGGGTAGCTCTGGTCTGCGGGGTTTGCATCAACCACCTCGCCGTCGTCGTTTAGCACTAGGTCTATATCCGGCAGGTCGAGATGTATCATCCCGTCCTCCTCGCGGCGTTTTTCGATCCGGCGGGCGAGCATATCCATATCTCTGAGCAGCTTGTTGATCTCCTGCGGGAAATCGAGCTTTTCGCCCTGAAGCATCCTGTCTGCGTCCCTGTAGGTGAGCCTCGCTGAAGACTGAATCAGGCTGTTGGCATATTTGGTTTTGTTCTTGACTACCCTGCCCCGCTTGTCGTATGTGATGTAAACGCTCTTGGCGAATCGCGGCTGGTGCGGCTGGAGCGAGCATACGCCGTTGCTGAGCACCTCCGGGAGCATCGGGAGAACCCTTCCGGGCAGATACACGCTGTTTCCCCGAAGGCCTGCCTCCTCATCGAGAGCTGAGCCCTCGGTTACAAACCGGCTTACATCTGCAATATGGATCCCCAGCACGGGGTTGTTTTCTTCATCAAATTCGAGGCTGATAGCATCGTCGTAGTCTTTGGCTGTATCTGGGTCTATTGTGATAAGCTCCTTGCTGCGGATATCCTCATAGCCCTTGCCCGGCTTGAAATCAACTTCTGCACATTTTCTCGCCTGATTCCTGCATTTTTCATCGAATCCGCTTCGAAGCTCGAAATTCTTGACAGTAGCTTCGATTTCGGTTTCGTAGAGCCCCGCCCTGCCTATAACCTCAATTATCACGGCCTTCCCGAAGTTTTTATCCTTTGGATACTTCAGCACCTCATAATAAACCTTATCCTCCTGCTTTGCCCCCTTGATCTTCGGGTCGTCAACGAAGAACGGGGCCTTGAAGAAATTCCCGTCCGGGACAATCATCCACCTGCCCTCATTCTTATAAAGTGTGCCGGTGGAGGTGGTTTTAGCACGCTCAATCACCTTTGTTATCTTGCCGGCAAGCAGGAATTTCTTGCCCTTGCGGCGCCTTCGTATTACCTTCGCCTCCACGGTATCCCCGTCGCACGCACCGTTTATATTGTGCCGTTCTATGCGGAGATCGCCGTCTCTTGTGGCAATGAGCGGGGAAACGAAGCCGAATTCCTGCCTCGTTGAGCGGAATGTGCCCTTCACAACATCTCCTGAGCTGGGCAGGGTGATGCGGGAATTTTTACCGAGATCCAGCAGACCTTCCTCGAGCATCTTCCGCACAGTCTCGCTGAACTGCTCTCTCTGCTGCTTATCATCAGCTCCGAGCATCTCCGCGAGCTCTTTTTCAGTTACGGGGGAATATTCAGAATTCTTTACGAATTTCAGAATCCTGTTTTTAAGACTTTTCATAAAATCTTGTCCTTTTGCAAATTTAATAAAACGGGATTATAACCCTTTAGCTGGGATTTACCAAACAATAATATGAGATAAAAACCGCTTAAAAATTCTTAATACACCCTCAAGCATACAAAGTTCACTGAAAAGTTTGCTCTAGTGTGCGAGAATATTTTTGGCAAAGCTTTGTGTTCCGTCCAGCCTGCAGAGGATTTTAAGCGTAGCTCGGTTTAAATATTTCGTTTCGTGAAATCGCTGCGTGTTACTAGCCACAATCAGAGACGCACGTGGAGTCCGCCGCAGGGGGAGAACAAACGGATAGATTCGTGGCTCGTGGCAGAGTAGCAGAGCTGCAAGTCCGCCTGCGGCGGATGGCAGAGTAGCTCGTGGCAAAATCATTAGTGAAAAATCAGCGCTGATTAGTGGTTAAAAAAATATCTCTCCGCTTCCTCCGATATCTCCGTGTAAAAAATACAATTTAAACATTGGAGAAGAGTTTGGTATTGCGGTGAAACGTTCTTCCGGCAGAGAGCTTTCCCCTCTCATTTATGAAAATGTTTTCTCTGATGTAAAAGAGAGTTAAACCGAACCTGTCCGCCGAAGGCGGAGAGGGAGGCAAGAAATTAGACAGGATTAACAAGATTGACAGGATGAGATAAAGATTTCATATTAATTTTAAATTGGCTTTCTCCATCAAAAGAACCTTATCTTAAATCATTAGTGAAAAATAAGTACTGATTAGCGGCTGAAAAATCCCCTCTCCGCCGGCCGGTCAGCCTCCCAGCTCGAACACCATCTTGTAGTCATCCATCACATACCCGCCGCCGATATCCATCACGATAGACCCGCGGTTTTCAAAACCGAGCTTCTCGTAGATCCTGATCGAATCGGAGTTGTTCTTATTCACCGTGAGGTAAATCTCATCTGCACCGCCGGCTTCGGCAAGCTGCTTAACGTATTCAAGGCTCTCTCTGCCAAGCCCCTCGCCTCTGAATCTCTTGGCTACGTAAAACTTGCTTAAAAACGCCTTCTTCTCAGGCTCAATCTGCAGGGCGAAATACCCCGCATCCTCGCCGGCAGTTGTGGTAAGGCAGTATTCGCAGCCCTCAGCGATGCTCCGGGCTATTGCCCGCTCGCTCTGAAACTTATCCAGCATATACTCCACCTGCGCCTCGCCTACAATCGGGATATAATGCTCTCTCCAGATTGCGAAGGCAAGCCTTGATGTGCGTCGGATAAGCTCCTCGCCCCAAACTTTCACAAATTCCGCCATCCTACAGCCCGAGCACATCCTTCATCTTATACCAGCCCGGCTCTTTGCCGGCAAGCCAGCCTGCTGCCCTTATCGCCCCCCGCACGAAATTATCGCGGTTGTGCGCCCTGTGCTGAACGGTAACAGTTTCCCCGAGCGTGGAATACATCACCTCGTGGAAGCCGATTATATCGCCGCCTCGCACGGCGTGCATACCGATCTCGCCGTCTTTGCGGAGCGAATCGGGTCCCTGCCTTCCGTGCTGCACGCTTCCGGGCATATCGCGGCCGGTCTCCTCGGCAATCCTCTCGGCGAGGGTTGTGGCAGAGCCGCTGGGGGCATCCTTCTTGAACTTATGATGATGCTCGATAATCTCGATATCATATTTCTCGCCCAGCATCTTGGCGAATTTGCCCACCATCTCGAACAGGAAATTCATCCCGACGCTCATATTCGTCCCGTATATCACGGGGATATCCTTTGCCGCCCGCTCGAGCTTACTTATCTGCTCGTCAGAGAGCCCTGTAGTGCCCATAACAAGGCCGATTCCTGCGTTTTGGCAGTATTCGATTGTCTCATCGGCGGCAGGTGCGAGGGTGAAATCGATCATAACATCCGCAATCTCCGGCTTCCTCGAGCTCAGAGGCAGGCCGATCCTCCCGATTCCGGCAGCCTCGCCGGCATCATTGCCCAGAAGCTCTGAGGAGCTGTGCTCCAAAGCCCCCACAATATCGAATTCCCCGCTCTCCACAGCCAACGCAAGAATCCTCTTGCCCATTCTTCCAGCAGCACCGTTTATTACCAGTTTTGTCATAAAAAACTCCTTCAAATTTATTGAAAGTTCAGTTAAAATTGTTATAAGTTGCAAGTTCGCAGGGTTTTCAGCACTCAGCGAACTAATACAGCAATATATCAGTATTTACAGTATGTTTCAAGGTTTTTAGAAATATCATTTTGCGAGGTTAAGATAAAATGAGCTCATTGATCAAAAACACATTCCTTCTGGCCGCAGCGATCGGACTGGTTATCTCAGCAGCGGGCTGCCAGAGCGAATCGGGCACTGGAACGCTTCTGGGAGCAGGAATCGGAGCCGCTATCGGACAGGCCGTAGGCGGGGATACCGAATCCACTGCTATCGGTGCCGGCGTTGGCGGTGCTGTGGGCTACGGCGTGGGCAAGCATAAGGAAAACCAGCGGAAACAATCACAAACCCCCGCCCAGCAGCAGAATTACAGCCCTTCAGACTCCGAGACGATCGAGAAAACTGTCTCCTTTGAAAACAGCAACGGCTCGCAGTCTTCGGTTACGCTGAGATACATCAACGGCAAATGGGTAGGACCGCAGGGCGAAACATATTCCACCCTACCGACAAAAGCCCAGATCAAAGCCGCATACGGCTCATAAATATGAACACGAGCGGAGAAAATTTTTCAATTTTTCGCAAAAAAAAATTGAAATGGCTGGGCGAGTCTGTATCATACCCGTTCCTGTTTAATTCCGCGGGGACTCCCCGCTCTCCATAAGGCCCCATCGTCTAGTGGACTAGGACATCAGGTTTTCATCCTGAAAACAGGAGTTCGATTCTCCTTGGGGCTATTGAGCCGCTTCCGCAAACGACGGAGGCGGCTTTTTTTATTCCCCCGCTCCACGGTTTTCAATGCTGATTATGATTGCCATCTCTTTTCTGCTTTCTGATTCGATGCATTCTTTCTGAAAACCCGCCTTCCTGCTCAAATTTTTCCGCGAGGCAGTAGATCTGCTTATCCAGCAGCCAGCACGCAAGATTTAAAAGCGATAATGCCCCGTTCGCTGCCAGCTCCTGGCTCACAAAGACTCTGCACCGTCCATCACGGACTCCCACGCCTTCATCTTGTGTTTGTCCGTGGATGTCTGTGGGCGTCTTAATCTTTCTCTCTGAGATTATCCATTCCCTGAATTGCTGCAAGCTGCTGCATCTTCTCGACTTGAATCGCATCAAAGCCGGATGCTCGGGGGGAAGCTGAGCGAGCCTGCTGGAAATATTGAGGAGTGCGACAATTTTTTTGGGCAAAGCTTTTTAAAGCCGAATCTATCCGCTTGTTCCGGCCCGCCTGCGGCGGGCCTCCACGTGCGGCTCGGTTTAAATGTTTGCCTTGTAAAATCGCTGCGGAATACTAACGACAATCAGAGCCACGCATGTAGTCCGCCTTCGGCGGACGAAATAAGTGGACAAAAGGCAATGAGAAGGCAATAGGCATAAGTTTTATTCGCAGAATTTTCACGCTGCACAGGCGATCACTCGCGCATGTTCGCCCCTACTCGCCAACGAAACCCGCAGACAAAAAATCCTTAGCGAGTTTTCCGCCGCAGGCGGACTGGCTCAGTAATATAGATAACAATAAATTCTACAAAGCATTGCAGCATGATGATTTGCATTTTGCCAAAAAATATTGTCGCACACTGATAGCAGTTGTGAAATCTATGCGGGTCTTGCCGCGATGGATTTCTTAAAAAAAAGGGCTGCAAAAGCAAAACTCATGCAGCCCTTATATGATAAACAAAAGGAAAATACTGCAACGACTTATTTAGTGAGAGTAATCGTGCTTAAGCACCATATCAATCTCGTGGTCGTGGCAGAGGTGGAACATGTTGCCGTAGAACATCTTCTTAGTCCGAGGTCGATAGCCGACCATATCTACGCCGTCTCTAACTTCTGTACGCCATCCGGACTTCTCAAGAGTCTTGGTTACCTTCTGTTCCAGTGCATCCATAGTTCACCTCCGTGAATAAATAATGTTTTTTAATTAACACAAAAAAAACCGCTTCAAGAATAATACTCCTTATTCTCCGAAGCGGTTTGTATTTAACTTTTCTTTTTCGTTCATACGTGTCTCGTTTCACCAAAGAAAAAACCCGACTCGCCGGAACTTACGTTCTGGCTCACCGGGTTTGTTCTTCTGGTTTTTTTACTTTTCTCAACTTGGATAGCCTCTAATAATGAATCTTCCAAATCTCATTGGCTGTTAATATAGCAGATTAAAAGCTGCGATTCAAGCCAAAATTAAAAAATTTTTAACATTTTTTAAATCTAAGCTTAATTTTTTCCCATTCTTTGAGTCTTAAAGCCGTTCAGTCTGTCAGTCAGTAAACGAAAATTTCAACAGCTTAGAAAAGCTTTCGGCTGAAAAAGAGAGTAATATCTGGATGGTTTTGGGCGTTTCCGAGGCTTCTGCGACACGTCGCACATATTGACTTTAACCCGCTTTTTAATAGACTGATACGGATTTTCACTGAATTAAAACAGAAATTAGTAATATTAGGAGAAAATTTGTGGCTTATAAGTGCATAGTTCTTATTAAGCAAGTCCCTGATACCAGCCGTATCACGGGCGAAGCGATGAACGAGGACGGAACGGTAAACCGAGGGGCGCTGCCTGCGATCTTCAATCCCGAAGATCTCAACGCCCTTGAGCTTGCTCTCCAAATCAAAGAAAAATACGGCGGCTCAGTTACCGCTGTAACGATGGGTCTGCCCTCAGCCTCAGAGGTTCTGCGTGAGGCCATGTTTATGGGTGCTGATGATGCGGTTCTGGTTACCGACCGCCGCTGCGCTGCGAGCGATACGCTCGCTACCAGCTATATTCTCACAAGAGCTGCTGAGAAAATCGGCTACGACCTGGTGCTTTGCGGAAGGCAGGCTATAGACGGAGATACCGCGCAGGTTGGCCCTCAGATGGCAGAGAAGCTCGATATCCCGCAGATAACTTACGTGGAACAGGTTCACGAGCTCAGCCCTGAGAAGATTGTCTGCCGGCGAAATATGGGTAACGGCTGGCAGAAAACAGCCTGCAAACTCCCAGTTCTGCTCACTGTTACCGATCAGGCAAACGAGCCGAGAATCGGGGCTGCAAGACGGATAATGAAGTTTAAGAACGCCAAAACCCCTGCCGAGATAACCAAAGAAGGCGGAAGTGAAGAGGATATCAGCCTGATGAGAGATAAGGGGCTGCTTATCGGACAGCTTAATTTGGATGATGTTCAGGCAGATTTGCAGTGGTGCGGCAGAGACGGCTCTCCAACCAAGGTTCATCGGATAATGAGCGTTGTGCTCACTGCAAAAGAGAGCAAAGAAGTGGAGCCTAGTGCTCAGGGCATCAACGATATGGTGCACGAGCTTATAGAAGACCATACAATAGGCTGATTAAAAATGATGTTTACGCAGGCCTTGTTTTCAAGCCTGCTGATTTTCAAGGGATTTATAAATGATAGAAGTAAACAGACAAGGCGAGGTGTGGGTTTTTGCCGAGCAGCATCTTGGGAAGGTGGAAGATATTGCCTTCGAACTGCTTGGAAGAGCCAGAGAGCTTGCAGATAAGCTCGGCGTGAAAGTGGGGGCTGTTATTGCCGGAGACAGCATTAAATCTGTCTGCGAGGAGCTGATACAGTACGGCGCGGATAAGGTTTATGCAGTTGAGAACAACCTGCTCGAGCATTACCAGACAAATTCATACACGAAAGTCTTATGTACTCTAATTGAAAAACATAAGCCGCAGATTGTGCTCTATGGAGCTTCGCCTGTGGGAAGGGATCTCGCCCCGAGAGTGGCGAGCAAGATGAAGGCCGGTCTCACAGCGGACTGTACAGACCTGCAGATCGGAAACCATGAAATCAAGAAGACCGGCGAAAAGCACGAAAATCTGCTCCTGCAGATACGTCCTGCCTTCGGCGGAAATATCATCGCAACAATCATAAATTACGACCGCTGGCCTCAGATGGCAACGGTTCGTGAAGGGGTTATGCCGATGCCCGAGCCGGATGCAAAACGCAAAGGCGAGGTGATAGATGAGAGCGTAAGCCTTTCCGCCCAAGACCTGCCGATAGAGATTATTGAGCAAGTACGAAGGGAGAAGTCGGTTAATCTGAAGGCCTCAAGAATTATTGTTGCAGGCGGAGCAGGAGTAGGCAGCAAGGAGAACTTCCGGATGATATGGGATCTTGCAAACGCCCTCGGCGGAGTTCCCGCTGCCACAAGAGCAGCAGCGGATCTCGGTTATATCGGGAAGGATTATCAGGTAGGCCAGACAGGCACTACCGTTCGTCCCAGCCTTTATATAGCTATCGGCCTGAGCGGAGCTATTCAGCATCAGGCGGGGATGAGCGAATCGAAGAAGATTATTGCTGTGAACAACGATCCGGACGCAGCGATTTTTGATGTGGCGCATTACAAGGTTTGCGGAGATCTCAACGAAGTTGTTCCGCAGATGATTAAGGCGGTTAAAGAGAAGGTTTAAAGGCCGGAATAGAAAGATAAGGAAAAGATTATGGGCAACTTTTTTACAGATAACGACGACCTTCGCTTTGTATTGAACAATATGGACCTCAGCGGTATCTCCAACCTGACAGAGCAAGGGTATAAATTTGCAGATAAATTCGATTATGCCCCGGCAAGTGCTGAGGAGGCAATCCAGAATTACAATATGGTGATGGAATCTCTCGGCCAGCTATGTGCAGATTTCATTGCTCCAAGAAGCGAAGAGATGGACAGGCAGGGCAACACGCTCACCGAAGACGGGAGAGTGGAGCGTCCTGAAGCGATGAATGAAATTCTCGATAAGCTCGCCAAGGCGGATGTGATGGGGATGACCCTCCCATACCGTTTCGGCGGCCTGAATTTCCCAACCACGATTCTGTCTGTGGCAAACGAGATGATATCTCGGGCAGATGCCTCGCTGATGAATATCTTCGGGCTTCAGGGTATTGCGGAAACAATAAACTCGTTCGCTTCAGAAGAGATTAAGCAGGAATACCTTCACGACCTCGCAGCGGGCACAAAAACCGGAGCAATGGTTCTAACCGAGCCGGATGCCGGATCAGATTTGCAGGTTTGCAAGGTGAAGGCCTTTCAGGATTCCAGCGGGCAGTGGTATCTCCACGGCGTGAAGCGGTTTATCACAAACGGCTGCGGCGAGGTTCTCCTTGTGATGGCAAGGAGCGAGCACGACCGCAAAGACGGCCTTGGCCTGAGTCTGTTCGTCTGCCACAGCGGGCCTAGTGTGAAAATCCGCAGAATTGAGGATAAGATGGGAATCCATGCCTCTCCCACCTGCGAGATATACTTTGACAACACCCCCTGCAAGCTCATCGGCGAAACCCGCCGCGGGCTGGTAACCTATGTTATGGCTCTTATGAACGGAGCAAGGATCGGGATATCCGCCCAGTCTGTGGGAATAGGCGAGGCGGCATACCGTGTTGCGAGGGATTATGCAGCGAGCAGAGAGCAGTTCGGCGGACCTATCGAACACCTCCCGGCAGTTCGTGATATGGTCGTCGAGATGAAGATAGACGTGGAAGAGAGCAGGGCTCTGCTCTATGAAACATGCCGCGTGGTGGATTTGGAAATCGGGCTTACCAGAATAACTGAAAGCGACGACTACAGCAAAGAAGAGCAGAAAGACGCCAAAAAGCAGCTTCGGATGATAAAACGCTACGCCGCTATGCTCACGCCTATGAGCAAGTATCTCTCAACGGAAATGTCTAACAAGGTGGCCTATGATTCGATTCAGGTGCTTGCGGGCTCGGGATTTATGCGGGACTACCCCACCGAGCAGTACTACCGCGATGCGAGAATCACAACGATTTACGAGGGCACTACCCAGCTCCAGATTGTGGCCTGTGTTCGCGGCGTTTGCAACGGAACAGCCCAGAAATACATCGAAGAGCTTGCTGATTTCCAGTTTGACCCGGAGCTTGAAGAGCTTCTCGAGATCCTCAAGCAGAACAGGAAAACAATGGATCAGTGCATAAAGCATATAAAAGAAGAGAGCGTAGAATTTATGGATCTCTACGGCCGCAGGATCGTGGATATAGCGATTAAGATTATATGCGGGTATCTGTTATGCCGTCATGCAAGCTGCACCAGCGATATGCAGACAGCAAGCGCCAAAGAAGGCGAAACTGTGAGTATGAAAAAACGCAAGGCAGTGATTGCAAAGAGATACATAAAACGCAATTCGCCGATTATCAAAGCCCTTGCAGACCAAATCCTGCTCGGAGATAAATCAACATTCCAAGATTACGAAGACATCGCAGGCCCTGTGCCTGAGCTTGTCTGATTTTCTGATGGCTGAATGCTTAGAAATCAAAGCCGCAGGGAGCTTTTCTCTGCGGCTTTTTCTATGAATTCTCAAGCTTTCTTTTCTCGGTAAAGGCCTTGAGTATTGCCGCAGCAGCCACAGCATCCAGCCTCTTTTTTTTCTTCTTTCGCGTTAGCTCTGCTGGGCGGAGCATATCAGATGCAAATTCGCTTGTGAGCCTTTCATCCTGAAAGAAAACTTCAAGACCGGCAATCTTCCCTGCCTTTTCTGCGAAGCTTCGCACCTTTTTCGCCTGCTTGCCTTCTGTGCCGTCCATATTGTAAGGCAGACCGAATACAAGAGCCTCTGCTTTGTAGTCCTGTGCTGTTTGGGCAATTTTCTCCGCAAGTCCATCGTCCTTCTGCTGCACCACCTCCAGCGGCGAGCAGATAATCTCGTCCCTGTCGCAAACTGCGAGTCCTGTGCGTTTGAGCCCGTAATCTACTGCTAAAATAATCATAATCTTTCCTTCCGGCGATGATTATATTTCTGCCCGCAGCTTTTTCCACTTTTGTTTTCAGCTGAGCAGGGCAGGGTGAGCCGAGAAAATTCTTTTTACTCAAAGCTGAAAGGATATAATTTAAGCCTTATCTAATAAATGCCGGCTGATTTGAGCCGCCGGCAGCGAAGAAAAAGCTAATACAGCTGAAGGAATATATATGAAAAACGAAAGCCACTCACGGGTATGCATAATCACAGTAACCGGCAAGGATCAGGTGGGGATTATTGCCCGCATCAGCAGGGAGCTTGCCGAGCTGGACGTAAACATCATAGACGTAAACCAGAAGATTATGAGCGAAGAGCTGTTTGTAATGACAATGGCCTGCGATATGGCCTCCAGCAGTACGACGATGAGCGAATTAAAAAAGCGTCTTGCAGAGGCTGGTGAGCAGCTTGATCTCCGCATAAACTGCCAGGATGAAAAGCTGTTCACCGAGATGCACAGGGTTTGATGTTGCATCCGGCAAATATATTCAAAAATCTGCCTGAGAGTTTTCCGGAAGGTGAGCAGTTCGATGAGCTTCTCTTCAGAGGTGGTGTTACAATCGAGCGCATAATCTCCGATGGGCATAAAACCCCCGAAGGACAGTGGCTCTGCAGCGGGAAGAACGAATGGGTTGTTGTGCTTGAGGGAGAGGGAATCCTTGAATTCGCCCAGAATAGCCCGGTAAGGCTTGCTCGAGGAGACTATTGTTTTATTCCAGCAGGCTGCAAACACAGAGTGGCGGATACTTCGCAAAGCGAAAAGACAATATGGCTCGCTATCCACTTCTGAGAAAACTCTCGTAGGCAAAAAGACCAGAGAAATCAGACCCGCAGATAGCAAGGAGATATAATCCACAGGTTGCACAGAGTTTTTTTTGACAGGATTTACAGCCCCGAACCGCTTTGGCTGCGGGGCAAGTATCTACAGGATTTTTAAGGTTCAAGGCAATGGGAAGGCAAAAGGCTAAAGTTCCGCTGACCGAGTCCACCTCGTCCACCTTGTCCACTCACTCACTAATTCACACTAATTTTCTCTAATGATTTTATTGCTCGCCACGAGCCACGAATCTATCCGCTTACTTTCCGCCTCCGGGGGAGAAATAAGTGGACAGCAGACGCTCATTACAGACTGGCGCAGCAATTACGAATTGAGCCGGGGGCTAAATCTGCCCTGCCGGTACGGTGAGGGTTAGGGCGAATGCCTTTTCTGCTCCCGCCTCTTTGAGCACACGAGCGCATTCGTTGATCGTTGCACCGGAGGTTCGAACGTCGTCAGCGAGCAGGATACTTTTGCCTTGCACATCAGCGAATCTTTTCAGAGCGAAAGCCCCTCTCACGTTTCTCATTCGCTTGCTGTAGCTTTCCATCACCGGCTGGGGTCTTGTCTGCCTTGTGCGCTTTAGCACAGTTCGGGAAGGGATGCCGATGGATTTGAGCCCAGCAGCGAGTATGCCGGCCTGATTGAATCCCCTTGCCCAGCGGCGAGTCCAGTGCAGAGGCACAGGGCACACAAAATCTATCCGCTCAGAGGCGAATCTGTTCTGGAAGGATGAAACTGCGAGGATTCGAACAAGCTTAATCAGGGCAGCATTTTCCGAGCGTTTGAGCATCAGCACGAGGTTTCTGAGGGTGCTTTCGTATCTGCCGGCGCGGGCGAATCCGTTTATATGCAGCTTTTTGTTTATGCAGAATCCGCACATATCATTTTTCGCTGCCTCCTCGCTCACAACCGCCCCGCACCTCGGGCACGCGCAGTCGCTGCAGGCATCTTTGAGCCCGTCCCAGCAGTCCCCGCAGAGCGGCTGTCCAGCAGCAGTGAGCTCCCCGCAGGCAAGGCATCTGGAAGGCCAGAGAACAGCGTTTGCCGTATGGATGAGATTATCGCAAATTTGTTCTGCCAGAATCCTCATTTTCAAACCCGCAAAACTTCACGGAGGCTAACTTTATCATAAAAACCCGTCGCTTACAAATATTTCCGCTTTTTGTTTAGAGCAAGTATGCGACAATTTTTTGCGGCAAGCGGCTCGTGGCCAGCGGCAAAATCTGACTATACTTGACATATTCATCATATAAGATTAAGATTCAACTCGCAATCGTTAGGGGAAGCTAATAAACAAAAATCGGCCTGTTTACAGGCATTGACAAAGGTGATTTATGGAAAAGAAATTAACCTCTGGGCTTGAGGATTATCTTGAAGCGATATACTTAATTCAGGAAAAAGAGGGTTCAGCAAGGGTTAAGCAAATCGCAGAGAAGATGAGTGTAAGAGCGGCTTCTGTAACCGGCGCGCTTCAGTCCTTATCGGCCAAGGGTCTTATCAACTACACCCCGTACGAACATATCAGACTCACAAAAAAGGGGCGGAATGAGGCGGTCCGCGTGGAATCAAGGCACAGGCTCCTGAAGAGATTTTTCGAAGATGTGCTTTGTGTTGATGAGCAGAAGGCAGGAGAAGCCGCCTGCAAATGCGAACACGGACTCCATCAGGAAATTTACGACAAATTCACATCGCTTATGTATTTCCTTGAAAGCCCGGAAGGAGCAGAATTAGCAGACACACTCAAAAAACGCCTCAATAATGAGCAGTAGATGGATCTGTTCAAGGTTAAGGAGATGAGAAGATAAAAAAAAGAACTCAAAACCGCTTCCAAAAACCGCTCTGGTTTGATGAGCTTGATTCCACCAACACCTATCTCAAGGAAAAAATATCCTCAGGACTGCTCTCCTGCCCGGCAGGTGCTGTTGCGGCAGCAAAAAGGCAGCTAAAAGGCAGAGGCAGAAAGGAAAGGGTCTGGAATTCGATTGAAGGCGAGAACCTTACATTTTCCTTTGCCTCAAAAATAAGGGATGAAAGAAGAGATATATCAGGCATTACCCTTGCCGCAGGGGTGGCTGTATGCGAGGCGCTGAGGGGAATGGGAATAGAGCGTGCAGAGATAAAATGGCCGAACGACATCCTCTGCGGCGGCAAAAAGATATGCGGGATTCTCTGCGAAACTGCGGATTTCGCCGGCCAAACCCTGGCAGTCTGCGGGATAGGGCTGAACGTTAATATGACAGACAGTCAGCTTGCAAAGATAGACAAGCCTGCAAGTTCTGTATATCTTGAAACCGGCATCTGCTACCGTCCGGAGGATATCCTCAATACGATACTCGAAAAAATGAGCTCTTGGCTTGAAATATGGCTGAATGAAGGGTTTTCAGGAATAAAAAAACGCTGGGAAGAGCTGGCCTTCGGCAAAGGGCTTGAGATTGAGATAACCGAAAACGGACAGGCGGTTCAAACCGGAATTTTTAGAGGCATATCCAATGAGGGAGCACTTGTGCTTGAGCGCAGAGACAATAAAATTGAAAAGATATACACAGGCGATGTAAACTGGAAAATATAGTTTGTATTTTCAGAGTTCAATGTTATTATGGGAAAAATTGCTTAAAAGAGTTTGCAGGAGATAACAAATGAGAAGTGATACAGTAAAAAGCGGAATAGAAAGGGCCCCGCACCGCGGTCTGCTCGGAGCATGCGGAATAAAAAGAGAAAATATGGGCAAGCCCTTCATCGCTGTGGCAAACAGTTTCTGCGAGGTTGTGCCCGGGCACGTACATCTCAATCTCGTGGCTAAAATCGTAAAACAGGCGATTCGTGATGCGGGCGGAGTGCCGTTTGAATTCAACACAATCGCCGTATGCGACGGAATCGCCATGGGGCACAGCGGCATGAAATACTCGCTTGCCTCAAGGGAGATTATCGCAGATTCTGTGGAAACAATGTGCAACGCACACTGCTTCGATGGAATGGTCTGCATCCCGAACTGCGATAAGATTGTTCCCGGAATGCTTATGGGTGCTATGCGTGTAAACATCCCTACAGTTTTCGTTTCCGGCGGGCCGATGAAGGCCGGCGTTGACAAGAACGGAAACGTGGTTGATCTGATCAGCATATTCGAAGGCGTTGCTAAGAGAAACAAAGACCTGATCACAGATGAAGACCTCGCAGACCTCGAGGCAAACGGCTGCCCGGGAGAGGGGAGCTGCTCAGGGATGTTCACAGCGAACAGTATGAACTGCCTGTGCGAGGCGATAGGAATGGCCCTCCCGGGCAACGGAACTGTTCTTGCAGCAGATCCCGAAAGGGAGAAACTGTATAAACAGGCAGGAAGCCAGATAATCAAACTCCTCGAGAAAGGGCTCAAGCCGCTGGATATCATCAACGAGAAATCCATTGATAATGCGTTCACTATAGATATGGCAATGGGCGGTTCTACAAACACAATCCTGCACACCCTCGCTGTAGCCAAAGAGGCGGGAGTTGACTACGACCTTGAAAGAATCAACGGCATAAGCAGAAAATGCCCGAATATCTGCAAGGTTTCCCCCTCCAGCGAATGGCACATACAGGATGTAAACGAGGCGGGCGGAATAAGCGCTATAATGAAGGAAATCTCAAAAACAGAAGGCCTGATACACGAAGACTGCCTAAGCGTTACAGGCAAAACAATCGGCGAAAATATTTCCGATGCGGAAATCAAAAACGAAGAATGCATCCATCCGCTCGATAAGGCATACAGCAAAACCGGCGGGCTGTCAATCCTCACCGGAAATCTCGCTCCAAACGGATGCGTGGTAAAGACGGCGGGCGTTGATAAATCTATGATGAAACACAAAGGCCCTGCCGTGATATTCGAGAGCCAGGAAGAGGCCTGCGAGGGAATCCTCGGCGGTAAGGTAAAAGAAGGCGATGTTGTGATTATCCGCTATGAAGGGCCTAAAGGCGGTCCAGGGATGCAGGAAATGCTCAGCCCCACCAGTTACATAATGGGAGCAGGGCTCGGCGAAAGCGTAGCACTGATAACCGACGGACGCTTCAGCGGAGGAACAAGAGGAGCCTGCATCGGGCATGTTAGCCCCGAGGCGGCTTCAGGAGGCCCGATAGGGCTTGTTGAAAGCGGGGATATAATCGAAATCGACATCCCTGAGAATTCAATCAAAATTAACATCTCCGAAGAGCAGATGAAGGAAAGACGCAGCAAATGGAAACCGCGTGAGGCAAAAATCAAAACGGGCTATTTGGCCAAATACGCAAAGATTGCACAGAGCGCAGATAAAGGCGCTGTGCTTGAATGGTAATTAAGGCATTTCTAATTTGATAAAAAACTTCAGGCGGTTTTCACTGCAAAGCTTTGAGGCCGCCTGTTTTTAACAATTTAATGTTTTTAGTGTTATAAGATATGGGCGTAAACGCAAAACAGTTTCTAAGCTTGATAAATCAGATCTACCCGCTCCAGCTCGCACAGCAATGGGATAATACGGGGCATTTGATCGGTGATGAAGACGGGCAGGTTCGCAAGGTTCTTCTCTGCATAGACCTCACAGAAGCGGTTTACAGCGAAGCAGAAAGAGGCGGCTTCGATGCAATCCTCTGCTATCACCCCGTGATATGGGAAGGACTTAAAAAGGTTACAAAGCAGTCTAAAAAGCCTGTGATTTACAAGCTGATCAGAAACGGATTCAATGTATTCAGCGTACACACTGCCTGCGACGCTGCTCAGGGCGGGGTAAACGATAAGCTCGCAGAGGCAGTGGGGATAGAAAAGCCCAAAATCCTGAGCGACCCTATCGAGCTGGATTCAGACAAACTCTGGAAGCTCACGGTCTTCGTGCCGAAGGATTATGCAGCCAGCGCAGCAGAGGCTGCATTCAAGGCAGGTGCAGGGAAGATAGGCAACTACGAAGCATGCAGCTTCAGAACTGAAGGCAAAGGAACCTTCCGCCCGCTTTCAGGGGCAAAACCTGCAATGGGAAGCGTTGATTCATTTGAAGAGGTATCGGAGATCCGGCTTGAGGCAGTAGTGCCGGAAGACAAACGCAGAAAAGTGCTTGAGGCCGTGCTGAAAGCTCATCCCTACGAAATGCCCGCTTATGATTTTGTTTCGATGGAAACGCTCAAAACAAAATACGGGCTCGGAAGATACGGGAAGCTCAAGGCCCCGGCGACAGTGGAGGAAGTGGCGAAAAGGATAAAACAGGCTGCCGGCGGAGAGGTTTTCGGCCTTATAGGAAATACGAAGAGAACAGTGGAAACCGCTGCTGTATGCGCAGGTTCTTGCGGAAGCATTTTTTCTTCTGCGATCAAGGCTGGCTGCCAGCTCTACATCACCGGCGAGATGAAACATCACGAGGCTCTTATGGCTCAGGAAGAAGGGCTGAGCTGCATCTGCCTGAGCCACAGCGTATCAGAAAGATTCATACTAAAAAGCCTCGCTGAAAACCTGAAATCCCTGAACAAAGACATCTTAGCTGAAGTATCCAAAGAAGATAAGGACCCTTTCAGGTGGACTATGTTATAGTTTCAATCAGCTGAATTAACAGCTTCAAGAAGCAGGAAAAATAAATGATATCAAAAACGGCATTAAAGAATTATGCATCAGTGATAAAAGCAGCGGCCTTTGCTTTCTTGTTCATTCCAGCGTTTTGTTTTGCCTTTATACCGCAAATAGATAAATCCCTCGGGAAGGCAAGGATATACAGCGAGGACGAACAGCTCATCGCCTCTACGGGCAAGGTTCAGCGGGTATGGCAATGGACAGATTACGGCTTTGGAACAGTGAGCCTAAAGAATCTCAGCACCGGCAAAGAATGGATCGAAGAACCCGAAAACAACTGCGACTGGGCGTACTTCGGAATAACAGAAGACAAAAAGGGTGTTATCAGAAAATTAGATGCCGAAGTTCAGCAGGCCACGCCGTTTTCCAAAGAGCATCTGAGGCTCAGAGCAGTAATATACTACCCTTCCGAGAGAACTTCAGTTTTGTATGAGGTCTGCGTTTACCCGGGCGCAGAAGGAATTAAGACTCAGCTCGGGATAAAAAGGCCGCCGCAAAATATAGCACCGATAAAAACGGAAAAAAATAAAATAATAATCAAGGCGGAAAACGGCTCCACTCACTTCCCGGATGATTTCAGAGACCAAACAGACCCTGCTTTCGCAACTGTGCTCTCGAGCAGCTCAAAAATCAGCTTTCAAATTAAAAACATCAGCTACGACAGGGATTACGTTCTAGGCCTGAGCTGGTGGGACTGGAACGGAACCGGCAGAAGGCAGAGAGTGGTGGCGAGAATTGAAGGCGAACGCTCTGAGGCCATCTTAATCCCCACAACAACACTGCCGGACTACAAAAACAAGCAGGAAAAGCCGGATGAATTCTCTATAACCGTACCCGGCGATATGCTTCTGGAAGATGATTTCATTGTTGAGGTGCAGAAGCGTCAGGGGCCGGATGCAGTTATAAGCGAAATATGGATTTATGAAGAGAATTGCAGAAAACCAATGCACCGTTCTGAACTGCCGGTAAATCGTGCAGAGGTTATCCTCGGCAAAGCGCCCGAGGGCTTCGGGCTCGCTGCCTATATGGACTGCGGCGAGAGAAACCTGCAGAGAAGAAGCTACAATCAGAGCCGAGGCGTAACTGAAGAACTTAACATCAATTTCTCAGGCGGGAAAGTGAATTTTGCAGGCTACAACTGCATCAATGAAGATTTCCTGAAAAACGAGCCTCAACAGCCGCTTCTAAAAGAAGAAACGCTGAACGTGCAGTCAGATACTTCCCGGCAGTTTGAGTGGGCAAATCTTATGACATTCCAAAGCGGGGAAAACGGGATTGCAGTAGTGAAGGAATCTAATCAATGCCGCAATTTAGACAGCTTTGATACCGGCTGGTTTTCTCTCACCCCATCCGGTCTTACAGTAACAGGCTGGGGAATAAGGCAGTTTGAAATGAAAGCGGATAGATTCAGAAAGGGATGGCCGACTTGGGTAATCTTATCGAAGGGCGATAAAGACGAGCTCCTGCTTTCCATGAAAAAATTCGACAGGCTGGTTTTCCCCGAAGATTCATTAGGCAGATTTACCTACTGCAGGACAGGAAGCAGGTACAATACCAAACTTGAGAAGAATCCGGTTAACAGCAAAAATGTAACCGAGAATATGGCTCGGGCAGGCAAGGCAGGGTTTGGGATTGTAAACATAGATTCTGGCTGGGAGCTTCAAAAGGAAAAGAGATTGATCGGCAGAGATATGTGGCGGCCGGACAGCGAATTCTTCCCCAACCAGTGGGAGGATGTTTTCAAAGCGATGCTTGAGAATAACCTTAGAACAGGGCTTTCTGCTAAAAACAGCATAGAAACGCAGGATTTGAACTGGAATTATGAAAAATTAAAGAATTCATTCTGGACGCTGGACAATTCTAAAATCAGAGATTACAAAGAACTCGAAAGCTTCCGCCGGAGAAGCGAGGAATACCTGAATCAGACCGAAGGCAATTCGTGTTTCTCCATGGAAACCGGCAAAGAATACCCAAGCGCAGGATACTACTGCCTCAGAGAATACGGAAAAATCCGCCTTTATCCCGATAATACAGAGCTCCAGCGAAACGGCAATCACATATTGCAAGACTGCTGGGAGCTTGCAAAATACAACAACCCGGGGAAATGGCAGCTTCTATTGCAGGATTTTGGGGATTACAGCCCCGAATTTGCTGCGGCAGCCAGCTGCGCAGGGCTTCCCGGCATGAAAGCTCAGTTTTTTGAAGATATCGAAGATAAACAAGCGGTTTCCAACGTGTTCGAGGTTTATGCGCAGAATTCAGCTGAGCTGTACAGCCATTTCACTTTCCCGATAGGGGAAAGACCCAATGGCAGGTCCTGGGCAGGATTTCAGTTTTGCAGCCCGGGAGATAAAGAGGGCTTTATCCTGATTTTCCGCGAAAAAGAAAATACTTACTCAAAAAACACTGTGAGATTAAAATTTCTGGGTTCTGGAAAACTAAAAATCACGAATCTCCTTGAAGAAACAGAAAAAATAACAGATTGCGATGATGGTTTTGTAGGTTTGAGGATGGATAAACCAGGCGATTTTCTTTTCCTCAAGTACAAAAAACTGTAAAAATTTCAAAATTTCACGTAATTATTCTGTAACTCATATAAATATTTGATAAAATATTGAAGGCAGTATTTATAAGAGAATATTAAGGGAAACGGTTTAACAAAACTGAGAGAGTTTTGAGATTACCTAGAATAAACTTAAAGACTAAAAGCCTTCGCAAAGCGCATATAATTTACCTGACGGGTATGTTCGTGCTTTTTATAACGCCGCTTATCTGCCAGCAGTATTCACTTCGACTGTCAAAGAAAATTGAGCAGCAGGCAGAAAGAGAGGAAGCACTTCTGTCTTTAGCCTATCAGATGCAGCTTAAAATGCGCATTGCCTCTCAGTATTTCGAAACCTACTGCATCTCCGGCGAGGAGAGCTACGCAGTAGAATTCGCAAAAATCGTAAACCAGATGGGCGGAACCAAGGCAGAGCCCTTCCAGGAAGGTTTCGACGAAAAAAGACATCTCTATTCAAATGTATCACCGGAACGGTTCGGGCTAAACAGTTCGCAGGCATCCAGCCTCAACAGCATCATCGAGCAAATCAACAATCTCATAAATTTTGAAATAGAATTCTCCAAGAAGATTCGGGAGAAATACACTGGACGCGAGCCTAATTCCGTAGATCCGAAGCTTGCAAGCAGATATTCAATCCTCTCAGGCAGAGAGGATGTTATGGCACCTGATGTTTACGAAAACTACTTCCAGAAAAGGCTTCGCATCAGGGACAATTTAGATGGGGTGATATCTGAGATGGGAGATTCTTCAAACAAGCTCCGCGAGCAGAATATCCAGCATCTTTCGGTGATGTCTTTTGTGAGTCAGGCAGCTACTGGGCTCTCTATTATTGGTCTTATAGGTCTTTCTGTGTTTATGAACAGGAAGATAATAAGCCGAATCCTGAAGGGCTCTGAATCAATGGAGAAAAACATCAATGAGGAAAACCTCTCGGCAAGGCTTGACTTAGGAGAGAGCGAAGATGAGATTGGCAGGCTGGCGAAATCTTTCAACACCCTCACAGCAAGGCTCTCTAACAATTACGAATTCCTGAGAACAATACTAAGTTCTGTAAATGAGGCCATAATCGTTTGCTCGCCGGATAAGGAGATACTCAGAATGAACGAGTCTGCCGTTCGAATGACGGGAATGAAGGTTCAGCCTGAGGGCGGGAGCAAAGCTGATGATATATTAAAGCTCCATCAGAACCGCAAGAAAGTGAGCGTTGAAGAGCTCATAGACAATGTAATCGCCAGAGGAGAAAGCAAAAGCCTCAAGAAAGACCTCAATATGAAATCTGCTCAAGGGGCTGAATATATAATCGAGCTGATTGCCAAGCCTCTGCAGAATGAAAGAGGGGGAACAACAAACGTAATCATATCGATTTTTGATTTCACTTTCCAGCACAGGCAGTTCGAGAAGCTTGTTGAAGCTCAAAAGAAGTTTGAACTCCTGCTCAAAGGCTCTATGCTCGGGATGTGGGAATACGACTACAAAGAAAATGCTTTCTACACCCAGCCGGGATTTTTCAAGATGCTCGGTTTAGAAACGCTCGGCGAGGGGCCGCATTCGCCTAATATCATAAAAGACATATGCCACCCGGACGACTATGAGAATCTGATGGATTCAATTCTCAATTTCAGCGAAAATCCAAAGAACGGAATAAATGCAAGATTTTTGAGCGGCTGCGGGAAATGGCGGAAAATATATATATACTGCGAATTTCTCGACTATCACAACACAGGCTCGAAAGACCGCCTCGCCGGCTTCAATCAGGATATAACAGAGCAGGTGGACTCAGAGCGTAAGATTGCTGAAAGCCATACGCTCCATGATGTGGCAGAGATTGCGAGCCTCGGATACTACAACTACAACTTCGAAAAGAAGACATACGAAATCTCCGACGGAATAAGAAAGATTATGGGTATGCCCGAGGGACAAACCGAAATCTCGCTTGATCAGCTGCTTGATTCGATAGAGGGCGGGGAGGACCAAATTCCTCTGGTAGCCAAAAACTTTGACAAATACGGGCCTGGCATTGAGCCCCGGAAATTTTTAATGACGCTGAATTACAGAGGCGTTAGAAAAACGCTCAGGGTTCAGCCTCAGGTAGAAAGAAATAAAAAAGGCGAGCCTGTTGGGCTTTGGGGCGTGGTGCAGGATGTAACCGATTTTGAAAAGGCACGCAAAGAGGCAGTAGAGAAATCCGCCCTGTTCCGCGATATCACGGAAAACTCAATGTTCGGCGTGTTTATAACTAAAGACAACGAGTTTGTATATGCCAATGAACGTTTTGCAGAGCTTATAGGCGAAAGCCCGGACAGCTTAATCGGAAAGAACTACAGCGAAATTTTCGCTGAGAAAACCTGCTCAGAGCTTTCAGAGATCAATACCAGCAAAGACGGAAGCGAGAATAATCCGCTTAACTTCGGTATCAAGATAAGCACGAAAGAAGGCAGGAGCTTTATTGCAAACATCTACCAGAGGAGCATTGAATACAACTCCCGCGAGTGTTTGCTGGTAATGCTCTGGGACGATACAGAAAAGGCCGAAACCGAGCAGAAGCTCCGGCTGAATCAATTTGCAATGGATTCGAGCAACGATGAGATCTATGTATGCGATGAAAGAGGCAATATTATCTACTGCAATGAAGCAGTTGCCCATAATACCGGCTACGACAAGCATTCTCTGATGGGCGAAAATATCTCAATGGTATTCAACACGACAGAACAATATCAAAGCCGCCTGCTTGTTGAGGGCAAAAACCGGATAGATAAATTTGTACAAAAACGAAGAGATGGAAGCGAATACACCTCAGAAGTTAATATCACAAGCTTCATCTCGCCCGAAGACAAACAGCTTTACTGCATCGTTTCAAGAGATATAACAGAACGAATCGAGATGCAGAAGAGCCTTCAGCTTATGAGCAAGGCAATCAACTCCTCCAGCAATGAGATCTATATCGCTGATAAAGATTCACATATTATCTACTGCAATGAAACTGTTCTGAAAAACACAGGCTACACGCAGGAGGATATGGAATCTGTCAGGGCTTGGACAATGTCTCAATCTGAAACTATGAGAAATCTGGAAGACTACCGCAAGCTTTACAACAGCCTCCAGCCGGGGCAGAATCTAACAAGAAGAAGCAAACAGAGAAGAAAAGACGGCAGCCTTATCAGCGTCGAGGTTGATATTATAGCCTTTAATTCTCATGACGGCGAAAAGCTCCTTGCAGCAATCGTAACAGACGTAAGCGAGAGAGAGGCCTACGAGGAAAGACTCCTTGAGGCCAAACAGGCAGCTGAATCTGCAAATAAGGCCAAGAGCACCTTCATAGCAAATATGAGCCACGAAATCCGCACGCCTCTTAATGCGATCATAGGTTTCAGCCAGATTCTCGCACTTGAGATAGAAAAAGAGAGCCATAAGAGCTATGTGGAATCGATCAATACCGCCGGGCAGGCTCTGCTTTCTCTTGTAAACGACATACTCGATATCTCGAAAATCGAGGCCGAGAAGATCAGTATGATCTCTAAAGAAACGGATGTTTTAAAACTTCTCGAAGAGATAAGCATGATCTTCAAATACAAGGTTATGCAGAAGAATCTCAGCTTCTCTCTGGATGCAGGAAACATCCCAGTACTTATGCTGGATAATAAACGTCTGAATCAGGTTTTGATTAACCTCGCCGGGAATGCGGTAAAATTCACCGACGAGGGCACTATTGAAATGGGCGCAGACTTCCAGTACAACTATGGGGATAACACCAGCGGCACCCTTACAATTTGGGTTAAAGACAGCGGAATAGGCATCTCAGAGGAAAATCAGAAACGAATCTTTGAAGAATTCGAGCAGGTGGAGCTTTCCGATTCAAGGAGCTACGAAGGCACCGGACTCGGCCTGAGCATATCCAAGAAGCTCATCAAACAGATGGGTGGTGAGATATTCCTTGAAAGCGCCCTCGGAGCAGGCAGCTGTTTTACGATAGTTTTGCCGAATCAAAAAACAGTGGATAAGCCTGATGTAATAATCGACCAGCATCAGGAAGATGTATTCCTCACTGCAAGAGGCGTAAGAGCTATGGTGGTCGATGATATTCAGGACAACCGCTATATGCTCGAGGAATACCTCCAGAAGATCGGCTTCGAAACCCTGTCAGTTCAGGGCGCAGAAGAAGGGCTCAGCAAACTTGAAGGCTTCAAGCCGGACATAATAATCTCAGATCTGAGGATGCCGGTGATAGACGGAAGCAGCTTCGCCAAACAGATCAGACAAAACGAAACCTTCTGCGATATACCGATAATCGCACTTACCGCTGCGATGGAAAGCAGCATCTCTTACGACCTCACAAGCTTTGATGAAACACTGCTGAAGCCGGTAAACTTCAGCGAACTTTGCGATGTTTTGAGCCGGTACTTTGATTTTGAAAGCTCAAACTTTGAGGCTTATGAGGATGAGTACAAGAAAGTTTCGCCCGAGAATGCCGGCGATATCTGGGAAAGCACAATAAAAAACCTGAAGAAAATGATACATTCAGGGCTTGTGATAAACGAGGTATCTTTGGCAGCAGATAAGCTCATCTCTTTCGGTGAGGAAAAAGATGAAGAGGGGCTGATAGAACTGGGCAAAAAGCTGAAAATGGCTGTCGAAACTTTTGACGTGGTTCAAATTGAAAAGCTTATAAACAAGCTTGAAGATATATGTTCCATTGAAAACGAAGAGGTTTAAAAAGAGCATATCCTTTCTGCTATAAGCTCTGCAGCGTTTCTGCCTGAGCCGAGATTTAATGATTTCTTTTTCATTTCCTCCAACCTTTTCTCATCTTCCATAAGCGGAAATAAAGAATTGCGCAGATTATCCGCTGTGCTCTGATAATCATCCCTGCAATCCTCGGCAATCAGAGCAACACCTTTCTCCTCAAGCTTGCGTGCATTGAGAAGCTGGTGCTGGTCTTTATGGTATGGGTAAGGAATGCAGACAGCAGGCACACCTGAAAAGGCATATTCCGCCACGCTCAAAGCTCCGCTTCGCCCTGCCGCAAGAGAGGCGTTTGCAAGGAGCGGGGGCATCTGGTCGGTATATTCAAGTATATGAGCTTCGATTTCCCTGCCTGCATAAACCTCTCTCAGCTCATCCGACTTGCCTCTTCCAGCTATAACCACAATCTGCCAGCTTTGTGCAAATCGTTCAAATTCTACCGCTAAAAGGCACATCGCCTTGTTTATGCTCAGCGCACCGCTTGAGGCTCCGCTTACGAGCAAAAGCTTCTTGTCGGGCGAAAGAAACGATGGCTTGTACAGCTTTTCGGGTTGGCTGAATGCATTTCTCAGGGGGCAGCCTGTTACCAGAGGCGCAACTTTCCCCGAATCAAAATATTTGAGCGTATCTTCAAACTGGAGATAAACCTCTCTGCACATATTTATAAAAAGCCTGTTTGCCCTGCCCGGAATTATATCAATATTTATAAACACCGACGGAACTGCCAAAAGCCTTGCGGCTAACAGAACGGGGGCAGACACAAATCCACCGCAGCCTACAACCACGCAGGGCTTTGAGCGTTTTAAAATCCGAATCGATTTAAGCAGGCTCTTTATAAAACCGGCAGCAAACGAGAAATTCAAACCGAATTTTTCAGCAGGAAGAGGAAAAAAACTGTATGGCTGATTATCCAGTATCTCACTGTCAACCGCCCTTTCGCTGCAGAAGAATGATATATCCAAATCTGCTCTCTTCTCGAGCGCCTCAGCTGCTGCGAGAGAAGGATATATATGCCCCCCTGTCCCGCCGCCTGCAAAGAAAATACGCTTACTCATTCAAACACCAAATTCCAATACCTTAATAATCCTCATCCAGCCTTCGGGAAGACTGACGCGCAATATTCATAAGTATTCCAATGCCCATGCAGCTTATAAACAGACTCGTCCCGCCCGCACTTATAAAAGGCAGAGGTATGCCCTTGTTAGGAAGCATTTTAAGCACAACAAGAATATTCATAAACGCCTGTATTGTAAACGCAGCGGAGATCGTAAATGCAAGCAGCCTGCCGAACGGCTCTCTGCACTGCTTTGCAGCTTTCAACCCCAGAATCAGCAGCACAACGAAAAGTGCTATTACTAAAAGCGCTCCAAGCAAGCCAAGCTCCTCGCATACCACGCTGAAGATAAAATCCGTCTCCGCTTCCGGCACCGCCCCGCGCTTGCAGATTCCTCTTCCAAGCCCCTCACCGAAAAAGCCGCCGTTGTATATCGCAGCTAAAGACTGATTCTGCTGATAGTTGATATCCTTGTACTGCTCGTTTTCGTTGAGAAAAGCGAGAATCCTCTTTACGCGGTAAGGCCTTAGCCAGACAAAAACAGAAAGAAGCGGCACGCCGGCAATTATACCGCCTGAAAGCATCCAGAGAGGCAGCCCCCCGAGGAACAGGATCATTGCTGCAATAAGGCACATAAAAGCGCCTGTACCAAAATCATTTACTATTACAAGCAGTATGTAGGCGGCAGGAACAATAAAGGCAATACTGAGCAGGACAAGAAAATTCAGCCCGCGCGGGCCTTTATAAGGCAAATCCAGGCTGTTTTTCGGTTTTATAATGCTGCACCTTTTCAAAACCTGCGAATGCTTAACAGCAAACCAGCAGAGGAAAAATATAACGCAGTATTTGGCCATCTCCGATGGCTGAAACTTCACAGGCCCAAACTCAACCCACCGCATTGAATTGTTCACGCTTTTCCCGAAGCCTGCAAAAATCAAAACCAGAAGGGCTAAAGTGGCAAGCATAAATGACGGGAGAGCCAAACATCTCAAAACACCTCTTAGAAAAGCCAGAAATTTTGAGGAACCCAGTTCAACTGCCTCTTGGATTCTGCCCTTTATCTCGCCCCTTTCAGGCATAGAAAACCACTGATACGGAACAGCGCTGAAGATAAAAACTATCAAAACAGCAAAGGCATATAAAAGCAGGCGGTAGGAGGTGAACTGAAAATCCCAGTCTGCTTTTGAGGAATATACCATCACAACGCCGATACCCATTAGAGTAAAGGCGACCATTGCGATTGCATCTGAATAATCCCTATGCTTTTCCATAAGCTTTCCGGCATTTCCATTATGCCGATTATATTAAAAAAACAAACCTGCGGCAAATACCCCCAGCGCGCAGCATCTCATTTCCCGCTCTTTTCAGGAATCCTGAGATTCATCCCGGGCTTAAGCTCTGCCGCTGAATTTATTTGATCCTGATTGGCCTTTAATATCTCATTCCATTTAGAAGACTTGCCGAAATATTTCTTTGAAATTGAGGAAAGCGTTTCGCCTTTTTTTACAATATGATAAACCGCAGGTGTTTCACTGCCCTTATCAGTCCTGCTCTTATCAGGCTTTGCTTCCTCGATTGTGCCGGCAGAGAAGCTGCCGCTTTGATCGTCTTCGCTGCCCTCAAGCCGAGCCCTGAAGGAATCTGGGGTCTGAGCCTGCACGGCCTCTTTATGCCTCTGGTTTTCACTTGAAACAGAAAGACCCGAAGACGAAACCTCCGTCTCCGGGTCAGCTGTTCTCATTTTTATGTAACAAGAAAGTATAACTGCCGATATAAGCGAGCCGACTATTAAACCGAATTTATAGTCTTTTCGCATTCTTCAGCTCACTTCTTGGATTTTGCTTTTTTGCTTCCCGCCCCTGCTCCGATAAGCAGTACAGGGGATGCAATTGCTATTGATGAATACGTACCCGCAAGCACGCCGAGCAGCATTGCAAAGGTAAATCCTCTCAGGCCTACGCCGCCCCAGATGTACATAATCAGCACAACTACGAACGTTGTAGCGGATGTAAGGATTGTCCTTGAAAGCGTTTGGTTAATACTTCTGTTAAGCAGCTCTTTCCATACATTGAGGTTTGAGCCGCGGTTTTCTCTGATTCGGTCGAACACGACGATCGTATCGTTAAGCGAATAACCGATAATCGTGAGGAAGGCCGCTATTATCTCGAGATTGATCTTGAAATCTCGGATTCCAAGCATCTCGCCTATTGCTGTGTTTGCAACAAAGACGCATCCTGCAAGGATACCAAGAGTAATGCAGACATCGTGTACAAGAGCTGCGATAGCGGCAAGACCGAACGAGAGATTCCCGAAACGAATCCATATATATGCGATAATAGCTATCAGAGAAAGCACAATCGCCACCAATGCCTTCGTTTGCGATTCGCTTCCGATAGAAGGGTTGATCTGTGTAACCCTCGGCAGCGATGTTTCAATAGCAGCAGCTGCCTTGATTTTCGCAAGCTCATTATTCTTGAAGTTTTCAATCTCGTCTTCAGTAAGCTCTCTGGAACCCGCATCAGGGTGCAGAGCCACATACTTAAACTCGCTTACCTGCTCAGTTTCATCAAGCTCTTCGCCGTCCATGCTCAGAATATGGAACTTGAACCAAGTGAGGTCTCGCATATCCGGCTTGAAGCGGAGGTCGTTGAGCCTTGCCTCAATCTGCCCTGCCTGTGCAGAATTATCTATTTGGCAGTTTATATAGAGCCCGCCGATATAATTAAGCAGAACCGGCTTCTTATCTGCCACCTTATCATCAATCATTACAGGCTCTTCAGCTTCCAGCCCGAGAGCCATACGTCTTTCAAGCTCTTTGCCGAAGGCATCGATTATTGCATTGTTTACAACCTCATCGACCTTCTGTTCGCCAATCTCATACTCATAATCACTGAATGCCTGTGAGAGTACATCACGCATTTCGGATTTTGCAAGCTGGCTGGTTGAAACCTCAAGGGTGCTGCCGTTTTTGCTGACCTCTATATGCTTGACATAATCGCTTGAATTTGTGTTAAGCAGAGATACAGCCTTCTGCTGCGAAGGGACCTCGCCTTCAAAAGCAACCTTCACTCTGCTCTTGTTGGTCTCAGTTGTAATGATTTCGTAGCTCTGGTCGTTATCGCCTACGCTGTAAACCTCAGCAGATTCAAGGCCGGCTTGTTTGATCTTCTTCTCAACTTCATCACGCTGGTAAGAAACGTTTTCCTTGAAGTTCACCTGAACGCTTGTACCGCCGGTAAATTCAATATCGTATTTATCGCTTCCTCGAGCGAAAAAGATGAACAGACCGGTTACAACTACAACGCCCGAAACAGCAAAGAAGCCGAAGCGCATATTCATCCACTGAACATTCGGCTTGCGAATCATCTTGAGCATAACGAGCTTATCTTTAATTATTCCAGCACCGATCAGCCATTGGAAAACTGTTCTGGAAACGAACAGTGCTGTAAACATACTTGAGACAATACCAATCATAAGAACGATTGCGAAACCCTTAATCTCCTCCGAAGCCACTTTGTACAGAATGAAGGCTGTGATGAAGGTAGTAATGTTCGCATCGAATATTGTCGAGAAAGCCTTATCGTAGCCGGATTTTATGGCTGTTTTGAGGGTAGCGCCTGATTCCTGCTCTTCCCTGATACGCTCAAATATAAGCACATTCGCATCAACTGCCATACCTATAGTAAGAATCAAACCTGCAATACCCGGAAGGGTGAATGTTGCGCCGGAAAACGCCATCACTCCGAGGATAAACAGCATATTCAAAAGAAGCGCTATATCTGCAATCGAGCCGCTGAGGGTGTAGTAGATAAGCATAAAGATCATCACTAATACCAGCCCGATAATTCCGGCAGTGATACCCTTATCGCGGTTATCCTCGCCTATTGTCGCACCGATTGTCTTCTCGGAGATAGGTGCCGGGCTTATCCTTGCTGGAAGAGAGCCGGCGTTGAGTTTGTTCACCATATCGGCCTGCTCAACCTGCGAGAAGTTTCCTGTGATGATACCCCGCTTGCCGATAGCAGCCTGAATTGTGGCGCTGCTGAGGAGCTTGCCGTCGAGAAGAACGCCTAACTGGCGGTTCATATTCGAATCGGTAAGATCATAGAACATATTAGCGCCGATCTCGTTCATCTGGAAACCTATCGCCCTTCTTCCGGCCCGATCGGTTTCACGCCTTGCCTTGGCCAGCTTCCAGTCTTTTCCGTCCTGATTGTTCAGAAGCACTTCACCATCTTTGTTGCTTGCAAGTACATACTTCTTACCTGCAAACTCACCTGTTACAGAACCCGGGAAACCTTTCCCGCGCGGGTCGTCCACTTCGCACCATACATAATCAGAATCTGATGCGAGCTTCGGCCCTTTAGTCTTTAGCTGCTGGATATAGTTCTGGGCTTCATCGCTGCTGATGTCTCCTGAAGCGGCTCTGGGGATAATTCTGAATTCGAGAACGCCTGCACCTTTAAGCATACGCTTGACGTCTTCCGGATCGTCGAGCCTTCCGCGAACACCCGCATAGGAATCGTAGGCTGAAACAAAATTTTCAATCTCCTCGATTCTGTCGGGGAATTTGTTTTTTATCTCTGCGAGGTATTCCTGCCTTCCGCTAGAACCGAGCATCTCGGTAAAGGCTTCAAGGCTGATATTGAGCTTTGAGATGTCGTTAAGGGCATCTTTGTATTTATCCGCCACTTCTCCTGCAAGCTCATCAACCACCTGCACATATTTACTCCTGCTCTGGATATAGTCCTTTAGCAGGGAAACCTTCTTCTGGGCATTTTCGGGCTCTTCGCCTTCCTCTGCCGTCTTCTCTACAAAAGAATTCAGGGCTTTTGTCAGTTCCTCGCCTTCTTTCTCAGACCAGCTTTCATACTGATACTGAAGGCCTGTTGTGCGCATACCGAGATCTTCCATGGAAGACTTGGCATTCTCCATCGCCTCCTTGGCTGAATCTCGCTGGTCCCGAAGCCTCTGGCGTTTATCATAAATTGAAGCAAGAGTATTGAGCAATTCTCTGTGTGAATCAGACTTCGCAAATTCTTTGAACTTCTCCTGACGCTCTTCTTCAGGCAGAGACAGGGAGTTGATAACCACCGCAAGATTTATGTTGGTATCCGCGAGGGCATCGTAAGCCTTCTGGTATTTCTCCCTGAGCTTCTGAGTTTCCTCGCTTGCGAGAGGAAGCTGGATTTCGAATCTCGTATCGCCCTGCGGACGAATTACAATATTCGACAGTCCGTCGGGGTCTAAACGCTTCTTTATAACCGGAATCACCTTTGCGGCCAGTCCGTCGGTTTCAGAATCGCTCATACCTTCGGTATCGATACTGTACACCAGACTCGCACCGCCGGCGAGATCAAGCCCGGGCTTGAGCTTACTCTGCGGCGGCCAAAGGGAAAGCGCCGCAAAAACTACAAGAACTAAGATTAAAACACCTTTCCAGTGCTGTTTTTTCTCCATCGCTATATTCCTGACAATGTCTTTACACTAAATATATCAACTCACCCGCTCTAAAAATTAAGCCTGCTTCTCTTCTGCCTTGCCTGCTATAGCGGTGAGCTTCATTTTTACCTTCGCATTGGTTGATTCATCAACCTTGAGAGTTACCATACCGTCTTTTATCTCGAGGATCGTCCCGTAGATACCGCCGATAGTAACCACTCTGTCATTCTTGTTCAGCGAATCACGCATCTGCTGCTGCTTTTTCTGCTGCTTGCGCGGACCGTGAAACAGCACAAAATACATCATTACAAGAAGACCTACCAGCAGAAGAATCTGCCCGGGAGGCATACCCTGAGGGGCCTGCTGTTCGCCTGTTCCCTCAGCACCGTTTTTACCCGTGCTTTCTGCCGTTGAATTTGTGCTGGTTGAACCATCAACCTGTTCCATTGTTACTGTGTTTTCGCCAGAGGCCGGATCGGCCGCTGCTAAAACCCATAGATTACGCATAATACTACCTTATTTATAGAATATTTCACTGTTGAGTAAAGTATCGAAATTATAAAAGAAAGCCTGAATAAGGCAACAGGTTTTTAACTTTATCACAACCATTCCAGCCGTCAAGACCAGAAAAGAATAAACTTTTCAGCAGGTTCTGCATTTTGCGGGCGAGGCTTTTTCTAAACAGTTCTCAGATTTTGCTTCAGTTAAGAAGGGCTGAGATGCACCGATTTTTTAATAGCCGCTGATTTACGCTAATTTTTCCTAACGATTTTGCTATGCAGGGGCGAATCAGTGCTGTCCCGCGGCGGCAGAACCCGCTGCAGCACGCAGAGTCTTCTCAAATCGAATGAAATGGGCGTTCTCGCAGATTTGCCTTTGCAAATCCTTCACGGATCCAATAAAAAAAAGCCCATCAAATCCGCTGGATCTGTGGGCTTAGTATTATCCTCGCCGCTGGCTATTTATCCAAAAGACCGAGGTTCCAGTCTTTCGGGGGCGCAAAATCGTCGGTTTTTTCCGGGCCGAGATTGCATTTTTCGCCGGCTTTGGATTCAACCTGCTCTATAAACTCATTGAGCTTTTTAACGATATCGGGGCGTTTATCAGCAATATTATTCTTCTCGTAAGGATCGTTGGTGAGGTCGAAGAGCCTGCCTTTGTTTATTTTCCATCGCTGCATAACCGCAGACCTTTCGCCCAGATAGAGCTTTCTTTCGGGGTCTGATTTTTCTTCGCCCTTCAAAATGCCCCAAATGCTCCTGCCGTCGAGCTGGGCTTCGGGCTTCTTTGCTCCGGTAATTTCAGCCACCGTGGGCAATATATCCACAGCCCCTGTAACTGCGTTTTGCTTTACGCCGCTGCGGAGCTTTTTCGGCCAGCGGATTGCCGCCGGCACGCGCACGCCGCCTTCCCAAAGCGTAAACTTACCGCCCCTGAGCGGCTTGTTGCTCCCGCCTGAGTTAGCTATGCCCCCGTTATCGCTTTGGAACAGGACAATCGTATTCTCGCTGATCTTATTTTTATCGAGTGCATTGAGAATATTTCCGATCTGCTCGTCCATAGCAGCCACCATTGCGCTGTAGGTCTGGCGGACGGTGTTGCCCCTGCCTAAATCGCCGTAGTCCGGCTGCATCTCCCTTTTACCTCTTCTCTTGCTTGAATTTTTTATAATGCCCTTATCATGGTCGAAGCCGTAGTCCTCGAGATCGCCTCTTTTCGCCTGCATTGGGCCGTGCGGGGCATTAAACGCAACATAAAGCAAGAAGGGCGAATCATCTGAATATTTGTCTATAAAACTAACCGCTTCACGGCCGAGAAGATCGGTGCTGTAGCCGCCGTCAACGCAGGCCTCACGGTTTCTGTGCCAGTCGAGCTGGCCGTATCTTTTGTGCGTAAAGTAGTCCAGAGCACCGTTGTAATGGCCGTAGAAGTAATTAAAGCCTTGGCTGATTGGGTCAAACTTCTGCGAATTGAGCCCAAGGTGCCATTTCCCGAGACATGCCCTGTGCTCATAGCCAACGCTTCCAAGCATCTCTGCAAGCGTAACCTCCTTCGGCGGGAGGCCGTGGGTGGTCAGCGGCGTGCAAACGCCTTCCTGCATACCGTAGCGAAGCGGATGCCGGCCGCTGAGAAGCGTTGCACGGGTAGGCGAGCATACAGGACATACATAAAAACGCTCCAGCTCCACGCCCTCTTTCACTATACGGTCTATATTGGGCGTTTTGATCTCGCTTCCGTGATAGCTCACGTCGTTCCAGCCCAAATCATCAGCCAAAACTATAACAATATTCGGTTTTTCCGCTTCTTTTGCCAAAAGCCTCTCAGGCAGAAGCATACTCCCTGCCATCAGGGCACAGCCTGAACTCAAAAAACTGCGTCTGTTCATTTTTTCTCCCAAAATTTTTCTAATATATAATCAAGGCCAAAAAGCCATCCTTTTGCCGGCAATTGCCGGATATTTACCTGTAAATGCAATCTTCTTTACTTATTAAACACAGAGCCGCAGAAATTTTTTCATTTTTTTTATTTTTTTAAACAGGCCTCCATTTTTGGCAAACTAAATTATGCATTTGGCTATTATAAAAGCTTTACACTTGCTGAGATTGCGTTATATTAATTACTTTATTTTATACTTTAATAAGGAGATATCTTTATGGACAAACAAAGACTTGACTTCTTCAAGGAACTGCTGAATACCCCAAGCCCTTCAGGCTCAGAGCTGCCTGCAGCCAAGGTATGGCGCAGCAGGGTTGGCGAGAAGGTTGAAAATATAACATCAGACCCACACGGCAACAGCATTGCAGTGCTTAATCCAGAAGCGGATTTCAAGTTTATGCTTGCCGGGCACATTGATGAAATCGGCCTTATGATAACATATATCGATGATGACGGCTTCCTTTACACAGGACAGGTTGGCGGCATGGACCCTGCACTGCTTGTTGGCCAGCGTGTTAGAATTCTCACCGAAAACGGCGAGGTTACAGGAGTTATCGGGAGAAAAGCGATTCACCAGATGAAACCCGATGAGCGGAAGAAAAACGTGGAAATGGAGAATATCTGGGTTGATATCGGCGCAGACGGCAAAAAAGATGCCGAGAAAATAGTTAGCGTAGGCGATCCGATGGTAGTAGATGTAAACTGCCGTGAACTCACAGACGACAAGATCACCTCACGAGGCACTGATGATAAGGCAGGGGCATTTGTAGTAGCGGAGATTATGCGTGAGCTGGCAGACAGAGACCTCAACATCTGCGTTGCAGGCGTTGCCACTGTGCAGGAAGAGCTGGGGATCAGGGGCGCAAGAACCTCTGCTTTCTCTGTGAATCCGGATGCGGGCATTGCATTTGATGTGAACTTCTCCTCAGACCACCCCGAAACAGACAAAAAGAAACTCGGCGAGCTGAAACTCGGAGAAGGCCCGAATATCCAGAGAGGGCCGAATATGAACCCAATACTGAATAAATGCCTCTTCGAAACGGCCAAAAAGCACGATATAAAGTATCAGGTTACAAGCGCTCCAAGAGCTACCGGCACAGACGCAAATGCCATTCAGGTAAACAGGGGGAGCGTTGCAACGGGACTTATAGGAATCCCGAACAGGTATATGCATACGCCTGTGGAGATTGTATCGCTAAAGGATATTGAAAACGTTGTGCGGCTCGTTACAGAATTCCTCGCAGAACACCCCGCCAACAGAGACTACAGGCTCTAAAAGCCTTAAATAAACCGCTGTAAAAACCGGGCTTTCCTTAGAGAGAGCCCGGATGTTATATAATAGCAGCGTTAAGGGTTTACTGAATCTAATTCCTTTCAATTTTCCGCTCCTCCGAAAAATGCACAAACCGAAAGGCTTTCGCTCAGTGTGCGGCAATATTTTTGGGCAAAATGAAAATAACCACGCTGCAATGCTTTGCAGAATTTACTGCTGTCTATTTACTAAGCCAGTCCGCCATAGGCGGTCTAATCTCTGATGTAAAAGAGAGTTAAACCGAGCCTGTCCGCCGGAGGCGGAGAGGAAGCGGAGACAGCGGAGAGGATGTGATAAATTAGACAGGATTAACAGCCCCGAACCGCTTTGACTACGGGGCAAGGATTGACAGGATGAGATAAAGATAGTGGCCTGCGGCGGATGGCTGAGTGGCAGAGCTGCAAGTCCGCCTGCGGCGGATTGCGAGTGGCAAAATCATTAGAGAAAAATTAGTGCTGATTAGCGGCTGAAAACATCTCTCTCATATTTTTCCCTCTCCCCTCCGTTTCCTCCGATACCTCCGTGTAAAAATCAATTTAAACATCAGAGCAGGATTATGTATTGCTTTTAAGCGTCCTTCCGGCATAGAGCCTTCCCCTCATTTATGCGTCTGTCCTCCTCCAATGTAAATTTGATTTATACCGAGCCTGTCCGCCGGAAGCGGAGATAACGGAGAGGATGTTAATATATTATATTTAAATACCTCTGTGTAATCTGTGGATTATATGTATCCACAGTTGTGAAAGTGTTTTCATACTCTTCGAGTTTGGCTTTTGGCAGTGAGTAATCTTTCCCTCCCTTCAACACAAAAGCATATCCTGAAGGCTCGGCCACATTACTCTTTTAATAGTTCTTTTCTTTTACGTGGGAATTTCTCCCACACTTTTGTGAACGTTTTTCCCACACCTTTGGGAAGTTTTTCCCACAGTCAGAGGTTGGGGGTGTGGAATTTTCTCCCACGCTGCTGTGAACGTTTCTCCCACACTGCCTTGGAAGTTTTTCCCACAGTCAGACGTTGGGGGTGTGGGAGTTTCTCCCACGCTGCTGTGAACGTTTTTCCCACACTGCCTTGGAAGTTTTTCCCACAGTTAGACGTTGGGGGTGTGGAATTTTCTCCCACATTGCTGTGAACGTTTTTTGATGCTTTTCGAGTTTGGCTTTTGGTAGTGAGTAATCCTTCCCGCCCTTCAACACAAAAGCATATCCGGAAGGCTCGTCCACATTACTCTTTTCTTTTCTTATTCTTTTATGGTCTAATTTTCGGACAGGTTCCTGTCTGGTTTTCGGGCAGGTACCTGCCTGATTTTCAGACTGGTCGGATTTTCCTACCGGTCGTGTTTTCGGGCAGGTACCGGTCGGATTTTCGGACTGGTCGGTTTTCCCTACCGGTTGGGTTTTCGGGCAGGTTTTGTAAATGTTTGACTTCCCGATACCCTGCTGCTGTCTCGGCATACAATTTAAGGAACATCTTCAATCCGCCGGCTGTCCTCCGCAGGCGGAGAGCAATCGGAGGGAGAGAATAATATATCTATTTAATAACCTATGTGTGCCTCTGACTCAGTCCGTAAATGCTGCGGCAGTCTGTGATGAACGTCTGCTGTCCACTTATTCCGCCCCGCCTGCGGCGGGCCTACATGCGTGGCTCGGTTTAAATATCTCGTTTTGTGAAATCGCTGCGTAATACTAACGACAATCAGAGCCGTGCGTGGAGTCCGCCGAAGGCGGACGGAGCAAGCGGATAGATTCGTGGCTCGTGGCAGAATCATTAGTGAAAAATCAGCGCTGATTAGCGGCTGAAAAATTTTCTCTCCGCCTTTTCCTATATTAAATATTTATCCTGTAGATCCTTGCCCCGTAGCCAAAGCGGTTCGGGGCTGTAAATCCTGTCAAAAAAATATCTCCCCTCTGTGCCCCTACGTGTGCCTTGTATGATTAACTTTATGTTATTTGATGCTATAATAAGCTTAAGTTCTATGGTTCGGGTTTCTTGGTGCGGCAGCTGCCGCACCAAGAAACAGCAGCGGTGAGTTCGATTTGTGCTTTGGGATATATAAGCCCGTACGGAGTGTGATCCGCCGCTGCTATCTTCGTTAAAATCCGAACAGTCGCATGGGACATTATATAATGAGCCCGAATTGCAAGAAAGGATAAATTATGAAAAACATTATTGGCATTGATGTTTCAAAAGATCGTTTTGATGTTTATTGTAAAACTACTAAAGAGTACACTTCTTACAGTAGTGATGCTTCAGACATTGATAAGTTGGCTGAATACTGCCAAAAACAAGAACCAGAACTTGTTGTTATGGAGGCAACTGGCGGCTATGAGTTTAAGATGGCTTCTGTGCTTATGGCCAAAGGCTTACCTGTTTCAATTGTGAATCCAGGCAGGGTTAAAGAGTTTGCAAAATCTTTAGGTATCTTAGCCAAAACAGATAAGATTTGTGCCAGAAAAATATCTCTATTTGCAGAAGCCGTTAAACCAAGGCAGAATTCTCAAATTGACGAGCAAAGACGTGAAATAAAAGAACTTACAGTTCGAAGAGAGCAGCTCGTTAAGATGCGTACAGCAGAGAAAAACAGATTAGATAAGGCGTTTGAGAAGACAACTTTGAACAGTATTAAATCAACAATTGATTTTCTTGAAAGGCAAATTAATGACCTCGACAAGACTATCTCAGAGCTGATTGAAAAGGTGCCAAGGTTAAAGAAGAAAACTGAAATACTTACCAGCATACCGGGTGTAGGCGAGAAAACTGCATCAATGCTTGTTGCAGCTATGCCCGAGCTGGGAACGCTTAATCGCAGGCAGATCGCCATGCTTGTAGGGGTTGCTCCAATCAATAGAGACAGCGGTAAAATGAGGGGCAAAAGAGCTACGGGAGGCGGCAGAAAAGGTGTCAGGGATAAACTTTTTATGCCGGCTTTAACAATCGTAAGGTTCAATCCGGCATTGAAATGTTTCTATGAAAGACTTGTTGAAAAGGGAAAACCCAAGAAGGTTGCCCTTACCGCAACGATGAGAAAACTTGTGTGTATCATGAATACAATGCTGCAAAACGAAACCTTTTGGCAAAATAAATTGTTAAGAGGAGAGGCGGGGTTTGGGGCAGAGCCCCAAGAAAAATCTATTTAAATACTTGACTTTTAACACAGTCACTCCGTGGTCAATATATCTTTTCTCTGCGTACTGCTGTCCACTTATTTTCCGCCTTCGGCGGACAGGCTCTCCGCCTGCGGCGGGCCTTTAAGCGTAGCTCGGTTTAAATATCTCGTTTTGTGAAATCGCTGCGAAATACTAACGACAATCAGAGCCGCACGTGGAGTCCGCCGAAGGCGGACGGAGCAAGCGGATAGATTCGTAGCTCGTGGCAGAGTGGCAAGTGGCTCAGTTTAAATATCTCGTTTTGTGAAATCGCTGCGAAATACTAACGACAATCAGAGCCGCACGTGGAGTGCGCCGGAGGCGGAAAGCAATCGGATAGATTGGGGCTTGAAAAGCTTTAAAGAAAATTCCAAAAAATTAGAAAAAATACTTGTTTTAGATTTGATTTTTACATTCACGTTTGTTAGGGTGGGTTGCGGTGGTTTCTGTAATATTTATATAAATTAAAAAAGTTTGAGGTTAAAAATGAAAAAGTTGGCTTTCTACAACGCAATGGTAATCCTGCTTTTTGCAGGTGTCGCAGAATCCGGTTATATTACTTTAGAAGACAGCGGCACATCGAGTACTATAAATATGCCATTTAACGGCTATTGGGATTACTCGTGGTCCAGAATGATTTATTCGTCCGATATGATAGGCCATTCCGGCACAATCAGCGGCTTATCATTTCAATTGGGGGATTCGCAGGACTACTTTTATTTATCGAACCAGAAGATTTTTTTAGGGCATACATCAAATGATGCCAGTCCCACAACTTCGTATTTAGACCCTGAAGATAACGGAGCTTCTGAAGTTTTTTACGGCTCTGTAAATATTAGCGGCAAGGCCGGCGATTGGGTGGATTTTGAACTGGATAGTGATTTTGAATACAACGGCACAGACAATCTTTGGATCATATGGGAAGATAGATATGGTTCTTCCAAAGACGACTCGCCAAGCTGGAGATACACAGATACAGAAAAAGAAGTATCGACTTACCGTGCTCAGGATGGCTCTTTCCCCACAGAGAGCTGGGGAGCGCAGGTGCCTTACCAGCCCAATCTCAAGATTGATATAGACCCAGTCCCCGAGCCGGCGACGATGGCTCTTCTCGGCCTCGGCGGCCTCTTCATCCGCCGCAGAAGAGCGTAAAAAAACAGACTGAAGGAACTAAGAACGCCCGCCCACTAGATGAAAGCGGGCTCTTTGCCTGCTTAAACGCTTAGAAGCAATAAATCAATTTCCCTGATTATGGGAAACTGCTTAATTCTGCTTACCATAACCGGCGGCCGGAGGATCTGAGTTTTGCGAGTTCAGATTTAAGGAGTTTTCTGGCCTTGTCTGCCTGCTTGTTTTCGCCTTCTTTGAAGGCGCGTTCCTCGAACGGGTCGTTTTTCATATCGAAAATGCGTCCGTCCGAATAATACTTCCATCTCTTATTCCGGATTATGTGAAGGTGTTCATCTTTATATTTAACGGGGTCTTTGTATCTTCGTGATGTTTTGATAAATCCGCCCCACGAGTATATCCATTCCCTTGCGTTTGAGTTGTCGCCTTTGAGGACAGGCATAAAGCTTCGTCCGTCTGTCTCAAGCCCTTCGGGGAGCTTGGCCCCTGCTGCATCGCAAAAAGAGGGCAGGATATCTGAAAAGTCTATCAGCTCCTCTGTTACCACGCCGCTCTTTACCACTCCCGGAAAGTTTGCGATAAACGGAACTGCTGCTCCAAGGTCGGATATCTTGTATTTCCCGCCTTCTACCATTCGATTTCTGTATTCTGACCTCAGCTTCTTCGCCTCCCAAACGTTGTCCGTGCCGTTATCAGCGGTAAAAATGACGAGCGTATTGTCTCTCTGGCCGGTTTTCTCGAGCACATCAACGAGCTTACCTACAAGCTTATCTGCATAGCTGAGCATATCGCTGAAATACTTCGTTTCCCCTTCAAAGCCGAGGTAATTATCAATTGCCGATTTACCGCCATTCTTTATTACCTCGCTGTCCGGCGTGGGCATAAACGGACGGTGGCAGAGGTTCATATGATATTCCATCAGCCAAGGCTTATCTGTTTCTCGGGAGATAAAGTCTTTGGTAAACTCGAAGAATAAGTCCTCGCCGTATTCATATCCGGGCTCGATATGTTCGCCGTTTTTGTAGAGAGTTGGGATCTTCCAGAAAACATTGCCTTCATCTCTCTTTGAATAGGCAAGCATTTTTGGGTGGTCTAATGAGAGGTATTCATCATAGCCGGCTTTTTCAATCCCTTTGGGCTCTTCGTCCCAGTCTTCAAGCTGCCATTTCCCAGCGAGTGCGGTGCGGTAACCGTGTTTCTGGAGGATTTGCGGGAAGGTGGTTTCGCTGCCCTTGAGCTGGCGCCATTTTGTATAGTTGCGGAAGCTGTATTTCCCCGTGAGCAGCTCAACTCTCGTTGGCGAGCAGATCGGTGTAGCGTAGCAGTTCTTAAAACGCATGCCGGTTGCAGCGAGTTTGTCTATGTTTGGCGTGCTGTAAGACTCGCCGCCGCAGCAGGAAATTGTTTCCCTGCCTATATCATCCCCGAGGATGAGCAGTATGTTTGGCCTTTTTACGTTTTTAGATGATGCTAAAGAACTGATATTCCCGCATCCGCCGGAGGCAAAAACTGCTGCCGCCAAGCCGATGGACTTCATAAAACCGCGTCTGCTGAGATTTTTCATAAAAGCCTTCCATTCAATACGATTATAAAGTTAAACTGCAGTATTTTAAAATACTCTCTCTTGAAGAATACGGCCTTATTCTACACAAAAAACGTTTTTGCGGCAAAGAAAAACTCGCAGTTTTTTTCTGTTGAGTATTCAGGAATATTCTGGAAATGCTTTCTAAAGCCGCATCTATCCGTTTGCTCTCCGCCTGCGTCAGACCTCCACACACAGCTCTGATTAACCCTTCGCTGCGCAAAACTTTGCGAAAAACTAACGAAAACCGAGCCACGCATGAAGGCCCGCCGTAGGCGGGACGGAATAAGTGGACAAAAGAAATTTTTTTTGCTCCTATCACTCCGCTGACCGAGTCCACCTCGTCCACTCGCAAATTTGCGCTGATTTTTCACTAATAATTTTGCGGCACGCCCCTTGCCGCATCAGTATAATGGCAGCGCAATCACACAAGATCCAACTTTAAAACCCTTTGTGCCCTTCGAGCACTCAGCGGCGAAAAAACATCAAAATCCGTGTAATCCGTGGCTTATATATGCTTTAAGCTTTATAGGCTTGATTACCTTTGGCTTTTCGGCATTGTTATGTCATGCTGTTTCTGGAAGAGCTTGTTCCATTTAAGCGTCCAGAGATCCGCCAGCTCCACTCTGTCAACGTGTCCGTCGGTGAATGCCACGTTTATGCCCATATCGTGCCTGTCGAGGCATACTCGCTGCATACCGCCCATATTGTTTCCCAGCGGGGCTCCAAGACTTGTAAATTCGTTCGGGGGCTGGTTCTGTGTGGTCTCATCGTACATCGGTCCTGCATCAACCCACGCTCCATCTGAGAACGCCGGAACATCCTCTCTCTGTACAAATGCGTCTCTGAAAGACTTTCGGTAACTTGGCTCACCTTCTCTCATAGAATTGCTTCTCCAGCCGCCGACCCAGGTATTCATAGTGTAGGACCCTTCATTTTTCGAGCCTTGAGTGTTGTATGTATTCCCTTCGCTGGACACGTGATATCGCCAGTTATGCACTCCGGATTTCTGATATTTATTGGTAATCACTGGATTATAGTATGTAGTGGGGTCCTCTTCCATCGGCGGTTTGCAGCTCGGGCACATCATCACTGCCATCGCTCCTTTGAGATTGGCCTGCGGGTCGTATTCATAGCTGTCATCCCCGAGGTACGGAGCAATCTGATTAAACCAGAATTCAGAGCCGCCTTCGGATATAAGCGGCTGGCTGTCGTTATCTGCCACATAGGTAACCAGTGCTGTAATCAGCTGCCTCTGATTGTTTTTGCAAAGAACATTCTTTGCCTGCTCCCTCGCCTTGCCCAATGCGGGCATCAATATTGCCATAAGAAGGGCAATTATTGAGATTACTACGAGAAGTTCGATTAATGTAAAAGCTTTGTTTTGTCGAGTAGACATAATATAGTTCCTTTCATCCATAAACTTAATTTTTTCATTTATTAAATGTGAGGAAACGTCAATGCCCCTCACAGAACCGGACTTGTGGATTTCCCACATCCGGCTCTTCGGTTTAACTCACTTTACACTTGCCGATTGTAAAAGCTATGCACTATTTCGGGTTTTGGCAAAGGATAGTGTTCAAGGTAATTACTAAACCGTTCCCAACTCATCTTTCGCTTTTGGCTACGCCTGTTCAGCCATTTCCGTACCATCCTTATCGTGAGTTTGTAAAAACTCCTGATACCGGCGTAGTTCTCACTTACGCCGTAATACTGATAATGGCCTCGCAGTTTGGCAACAAGAACTTTCCACCAGTCTTTAGTCTTGACGTGGTTTCGTATCGCCTTGAGCCAGTCATTCATCTCCCTGCACTTGGCAGAGAATTTCTTTCCGCTTGTCTTACGCCCGAGCTTAAATTTGCCTCGGCGTGAGATGTCGCAGTAATGCGTAAATCCTAAAAAGTCAAACGTGTTAGGCTTTCGGCTCTCTTTTACGGCGTTTTCCTTCTCAAAGCGACCAAATGTTATCCGGCGGCTCTTTGTAGGATGTATTTCCAATCCGTATTTATTGAACCTATTCTTCAACGCCTGCTCAATGCGTTCGGCATCGTCTGCGTAGCGAACTACGCATACAAAATCATCCGCATATCTCACAAGCTCACAGTAACCGGTCGTATGGCTTTTAACCGTAGCCTCAAACCACTCGTCCAGTACATAGTGCAGGAATATATTCGCCAGTATCGGGCTTAGAATACTTCCTTGCGGAGTACCCTTTTGCGATACTATTAGTTGACCATCGTCAACATAACCGGCTTTGAGAAACTTACCAATCAGCCCTAATAATGCCGTGTCATTTATCCTTATTCGAATAAACTCCAGCAGCTTATCGTGGTCAACATTATCGAAGAAGCCTTTAATATCGGCTTCGACAATATGGTTTACCGGCTGGTATGTTATCAGGTCGTTAAGTGTCTTTAACGCCTGATGACAGTTCCTGTTCGGGCGAAAACCGTAAGAACAATCCAGAAAATCCTGCTCATATATGCAGTTTAGTATGCGGGCAATCCCGCTTTCTACTATCTTGCTTTCTATCGCAGATATACCCAGTGGACGGGTTTCTTTATCGTCCTTGGGTATATATACCCGCCTTGCCGGTTTAGGCTTATACTTTTTACGTTTGAGCCTATCGACAAGCCGCCGGAGATTTTCATCCAGATTTATACCATATTCCTGCCAGCTTACATTGTCAATTCCTACCGCCTTATTCCGGTTAAGGTTCTGGTAGCAATCCCGAAGGTATTCTTCATCAAGTAGATGAGCAAGGCTCGTAAACTTGAATCCTCGCTCCCTTCGGGCGCGAGCGGATATGAGAAGCAACTTCTCAAATGTTTTTCCAATCTCAGGGTATTGCATTGTTAAAATTCACCTCTCTGCGTTAAACCGCTAACCCCTTCGAGTAAGCTTATAGCCCCACAGGGCATTACCCCTGCTACACCTCTACTATGGGTTAGTCCGACTACCGAAACGCCATACCGCCTCATCACTTTTTCGGCTATTTGGCGGCTTCCTTTCGGAACGCTTCGGTTCTCCCAAGTTCCAATATGTACAGTTTGTTTGCCCGCTGCGGACTTAGACCCCGCCACGTCGATTACGCACTCACCTTTAACGTGCGCATCGATACTGGTTTCCAGGAAATGAAACCCTTGACCCAGTGAAATAAGGATTATTTCGGGGCTCGATACCTTCACTTGCGTTACGGCTGACAAACTGCCCTTACCGAAGCTTCGCATTACTCGTTACCTCGCAATACGTCCGGTTCAGTCCCGGGCTGGTGGTTAGCCTTTACCCGTGCCGGATTGTCCGACTTGCACATATTAGCTTTGCTTGGCGCACTCATTTGTTCTCCTGAAATATAAGTTTTTATACTGCTTTCAAAGTTTTATATCCTAAAGCATATGATTTTTTTTAAATAAAACTGCAAAATTTTTTTATTTTTTTTAAATTAAAAGAATCCCGCAAAATTCCGCCCCTTTTTCCTGCCTGAAATTCGGTTATATAAAAATGTAGTTGGAAGCTTTCTTGTTACAATATTGTATATCAATGCTTAAAAAGAAACATAATTGTAGCCAGCTCGTTTATGCCTTTCTTGTCCAATATTGCCTAAGCCTATTTACTGCATAGGTTTATGAAAAATCGCAAAAAATTTTTCTCTTTGGCACATCGATTGCATAAGTTTGTTAGAAACCGTAAATTTTATTAACTTTTATCAGGAGCGTTTACGATGCTTAAAAAAATCATTCTCACAACTGCCCTTGCAGCGGGGCTGGCGTCTTCGGCGAGTGCTTTCGATGCGGAAATCGAAGGCGATCTTTCAGTCGGTTATTTCAGCAAATACATCTGGCGCGGTCAGGCGATTAACGATGAGTCTGTAATGCAGACAGGGATAGGGTTTCAGGTGGACAAAATATACCTGAATCTCTGGGGCAATATGGACTTAACAGATGAGGGCGAGAAAAACAACTTCACAGAGGTGGATTTCACCGCAGAATACTCCGACTCGCTCGCTGAGGGAGTTGACTACACAGTGGGTGTTATCAGGTACGATTTCGATGAAGACGCCGGCAACACAAATGAGGTTTACGGCGGACTGAGCTTTGATATGCCGCTGAGCCCCTCATTCACTGTTTACCGCGATATTGATGCAATTGAGGGCACGTATTTCAGCGCAGGCGTTTCGCACAGCTTCTCAATGGGCGAGGATACGGCCTTAGACTGCTCGGCATCGCTGGGCTATGCAGACTCAGACTACAACCTCGGATACTGGGGCGTTGATGACAGCTCCATGCAGGATCTGGCTCTATCGGCGTCTATGCCTCTTGCCATGGGCGACTGGACTCTCACTCCTTCAGTTACCTATGTTGCTATCATGGATGATGAGCTCAAAGAGACAGATGCCTACGAGCCCGATCCGGATTACCTTTACGCAGGAATTTCGCTCTCTACAACATTCTAAAATATTCAAATCTAAGCCTTTCAGCCAAGAGCTGACCTTTAGCCGCCAACCGGTATTCAGATGGGCAGTGTCCCAAATTGTGTGTCTGAAGGATCTTTTCAGCATTTATGCTTAGCTCCTTATTTCACCTCAGGGTACCCTGAGGTGAAATTTTCCGCCTTTCTTTTGCCATTGTATCAAGTTCATCCTTGCATGCAAACAGACTCGTAACTTTATACCTCATCAATTTCGTCTCACTGTGCTCCATTAAACGGGCGCAGATCAGATTCAACGCACTTTCTTCTGTAGGAAAGCTGCAGCGTATTTTAACGGTTCTCCTGATTATCCTGTTAAGAGCCTCTATCCAATTGGTGGTGTACATCATACGATGCAGTTTAGTCGGATATTTCAAATATGTGAAATAATCATCCCTCTCCTGCTCAGGGAAAATATTCTCAAAACTGCTGTACTTCTTTGCCCATTTCTTCACAAATTTATCCAGCTCGCATTTACCATCTTCTAAACGGTAGCTGCCATCTTCAAGCTTGAAGACCGCTTTGAAATCTGAGGCAACTTCCTTCTTGTCATTTTGGCGAACCTTGCTGAGTACATTGCGAAGCTTATGAATAAGACAACGTTGAAAATCGCTTGAAGGATAAACCCTGCTCACAGTTTCCGACAAACCCTTTAGACCATCTGCAGCAAAGCAAAGAACCTTCTTTACTCCACGCTCTTTGAGGTCTTTAAGAACTGAATGCCAGCCTTCGCTGCTCTCTTCTGGTATATTGTAAACACCTAATACATCTCGACTTAGGTCTTCCTTTAGCCCTAAAGCAACGTACATCGATTCATTGGAAACCTTGTCCCTGCGAAGCTTTACCTTTACCGCATCAATGTAAATGATGTACCAGTCTTCATCCAGCGGCCTGTTCTGCCAGAGCTTGCGGTATTCTGTGAAATTCGAGGTTATGCGAGATATGCTGCTCTTGGAGTAATTTTGCTCGAAAAGCTCCTGGAAAATCTCTTCGATCTCTCGAGTCGTAAGGCCTTTGCTGTATAACCTAAAGGCTAAATTATCATATTTGCCTCTCTGAGAATTTAACAGATCAAGAAAAAATGGCTGAAAATTACCAAGACGATCTCGGGGAATGTTTATCCTGAAAGTGGATTGCAATCCCTGGACTAAAGCCTGACGGTAACCATTACGCTTGTTGCTCGTGGATTTGTCTTTCCGGCAGCCGTTGACGTAACCCAAAAATTCATCCTGCTCGGCTTTGAGAATAGTCTCGAATGTAATCCGAATTGCATCTTCCAAACTTTTCCCGCTGTGGGCAAGAAAATCTTCAACCGCTTTTTCCAAAATTGTGTTATAATTCCTTTTCATAGGGGTTCCTTTTTGTTTAATTTGACTTTTTTTTAACATACTAAGCATATAGCTTAGAAAAGGAATCCCTTTTTCTTTAGACACACTAATTGGGACGGTCTCTTCAGATGCGCCGGGTGGCGGCTTTTTTCACTCCGCATTCTACGTAATCTGATAATGCCTTCCCGCTACTATCTTAGGCCTGAGCCCGGTACGTGCTAATCTTAAAGAAATCAGTCAAAATCAGCGGGGATTAGCTGTTAGCCGCTGCGGACGGGGCGAAACGTGCAATCGCCGAGAAAACAATCAGGGGCATACCCTGTTTTGAGTATGCAAACACTTGCCGAGAAGCCGTTTACGTTTCCAAAACGAGGGACTGCCCTGATTTCATACGGCCTTTATTCACGAAAGATATCAGTTTGAATAAACTGTTCAAAATCTTTTACTGTTCCGTTTTCAAGGCAGCAGTCGATAATCTTGGCTCCCAGCGGGTCTAACTCGGGCTGAAGGAAACTCTTAATGTTCTGATGGAAGAATTCGGTTAGAATCTCGGCGCCTTTGTCGTAAGCCTCTGTCCCCACCTCAGGCTGAATGTTTACCTGAAGCATTCCGCGCTGAACGTTTACGCCTTCTATACGGACGTTGTCAAGGGCATAGCCAAGCAGCGGGGATCTTGAGGGGACAAGCTGATCAGAATTGAATTTTGCATGGCCTCGTCGAGCCAGATAATCCCTCGCGAGCCATTGCGGCATAAAGCCGGTCTCCCATGCACCAATGTTCTGGTTTGGCGTGAGTATATAGCGGGTCTTAGTTGAAGTTACAAACTGCTTGAGCAGCAGATTTGCCTGATCAATCTTGCGGCCGGTAGCAAACGGCCAGTAACTGCCTACACCTTCACTGCTCATAGCACCCTCATCGACTATGCTTGGATTAGAGTACCCCCTTGGGGCAACCAAACGCCAAAGCCATGCCAGTGCCGGGGGAAGTATGTGGAAAAGTCCTATAATCCCGTAGCTGGGTTTTTCTTTAGTGCACGGAGGCGTACGAACGCCGAATGATCGTATATCTACTGAAACATCGTCTTTGACTACATCAGGAACTACCTGACGCGGGAGTATAACCCGCGGATTAGGACAGGGAACTCCGGGTTCATCGTAGAGATGCTCCCATATCAAGGCCGTACCTCCGGCTACTACATCTATATTCAGAAATAAAAGCGGGCTTGGGGGAGATACTGTAAGATGCTCAAGGTCTCGGTCAGTGCCGTAGTCGGTAATATGATTTACACGAACGAACCACCCGTTTTCTGCATCCATAATCCGAAGCTTGCCGTCATTTCTCTGAATAGACGGATGACACAGAGCTATATCGTCGCAGACAGGATGCAGCTCACAGGTTCTGCGAATCTCCAGAAATTTCTTTTTGCCGGTAACCAGATTTTTCCCGATCTGTATTCGCCCGTCCGGCAAACGATGGGGCTGCTGGAGCATTTCGCTCTTGCCTCCGCCGCTGGCACCTTCATGCATAAATGTTACCATATTGTCGTAAGGCGTTATCACCTGTACTGCTGAACAATGAGCAGTTACCCACTGCTCGTGGGCACCTTTGTTAATCAGCGCACCGTAAACACCCTTTTTAGCACTTGGGCCTGGATAAAGATTGTAAGAGAACATCTCATGGACATCCACACGGTTGTGAACTACCACCTGATGACCGTCAAAATGTGTATGCCTGAACGGCGGTGCAACATAAATAATGAACGAGGGCTCGAACACACGGTCAGTCTTGTTCAAATCCATAACCCCCTGCAGCAGGCCAAGCCCAAAGGCAAAGAAACCTGCATTTGCAGGGCAGATCGCCAAAGCATCGCCTCCAAGACCATCAGAGCCCATTTCTAATGCGAATACCGCCAAATCTTGACTTCTCATCCATTCAAAAGTTTCCTCGCGGAGCTTATCGAATGAGCAGCCAAAGCGTTCATCAAAACGCGGCTTGTCAGTCGGATTGTCATCTGCTACTACCATGCAATCTGGATCACGACGACGCATATATGCTTCAGTGTAATTTGCACTAATCCCGTTTTTTACCCGCGCTACATTTGCTTCTTCAACTTCTCTGCCGTCAGGAAGGGTGTATGAAACTGTCCACTCATTATTACTGCTTTTACCGCAGGAAAGATCTTCCAAATCCTTGATTGTTGCAGCAAAGCTGACTGATTTTGCATTTTCAAGCAAATCCTTTGTTTTTTCCGGCAGTGTTAAATTGTCTGGTAATTTATTAGGCATTCTTACATCCCTTCTATATAAACATTAGTCTCGTTTAATATTTGTTTGCATCAATTAAGAACAGCACCACTTTTACTCTTCAGAATAAAATCTGAAGTGCAGCATTTTTATCATCTTCGATTAACAGTTTTTCTGTTCATTATTTTCAATCGGGTGAAAAGTTTTTTATTATGAGAGAATACCATAAAAGCAATGGTGTGAAAAACTAATCCGGCACTGTTTTGGATTAAAAAACAAGCAGCTGCTGCAATTAAACTAAGCACCAGCAGCCCGTTTAAAGCCGGTTTTGGGCAAAAAAAATAAAGCAGCGAGGCCGCAAAAAAACCAAGGCAAAGGGCAGGCTTCAGGAAAAATACACTAAAACCTTCATTGAAAATAAAATGCTGCAAATAATAGATTAAGGAGCTGCCGCAAATGATTATGTATAAAGCAGCTAAAGTAATTGAAAAGGGACTTTCTCCTGCAGATACCGAGCAGTTATTTTTCAAATACTTAACCATTTATCAGCCCATAAATTATTTTCAAAGGTAGTCCCTGACTTTTCAGACAAAAACCGAGCTATTGTATGTCCGCATTTGTACTTTGTCAAGCAAAATATTTGCGGCAGAGAATTTAGGTGTGCGACATTATTTTTTGGCAAAGCCGTTTTCAGCCGCTGAGCTGCACTGAGATATTTCAGCCACTAATCCCCGCTAATTTTTCAGTAATGATTTTTCTACTCTGCCACTCTGCCATCCGCCGCAGGCGGACTTGCAGCTCTGCCACGAGCCACAAAAACTTGCCTTATAAATAGATTTAAAAATCCAGCGAAAAAGCGATAATAATATGCTTTAGATTATAATGAAAATTCACCCGCTGGAGATAAAATGAGAATATCAGTAGAAGAAGTTTACGAAACCGTAAAAATGACCGCAGAGTACAGCTTCGATATCCGAACTGTTACTCTCGGGATAAACCTCAAAGACTGCATCAGCCGAGACCAGAACGAGATGAACGCCCTGATATACGAGAGGATCGTTGAAATGGGCAGCAGGCTCAACAAATACGCAGACGAGCTTGAAGCCAGATACGGAATCCCGATTATCAACAGACGCATCTCTATAACCCCCGCCTCGATTCTTCTGGAGCCGCTGCCTTCGAAAACAGAATCGGCAGTGAGCCTCGCCAAAACGCTCGACAAAGCGGCAGAGAAGGCAGACATCGATTTCATCGGCGGATTCGGCGGGCTTATGCAGAAAGGGATGACCAAGGCGGACAGACTGCTTATGCAGGCAATGCCCGAAGCCTTAAACCAGACCAGCAGGGTTTGCGGATTTTTCAACCTCGCCTCAACGCTTGCAGGTATGAATATGACCGCCATCAAAGACACGGGCGAGATGCTCAAAAAACTCGCTTCAAAGGGCAAAGACGGCATAGGCTGCGCGAAGTTTGTGGTGTTTGCGAATGTGCCTGAAGACAATCCTTTTATGGCAGGGGCAAATCACGGCGTAGGCGAGCCGGACTGCTCGCTCAATATTGGGATATCCGGGCCGGGAGTTGTGCGGGCGGTTGTAGCGGAGAATCCAGACTGCAGCCTCACAGAGCTCTCGGAAGTGATAAAACGCACGGTTTTCAAGATTACCCGGGCAGGCGAGCTTACCGGCAAAGAGATGGCGAAGATGCTCGGAGTTGAATTCGGAATCGTTGATATCTCACTGGCCTCCACAACCGCTGTAGGTGATTCTGTGGCGGAGATTATTGAGGCGATGGGAGTGAGCAGGATGGGCAGGCCCGGCAGCACTGCTGCTCTTGCTCTTCTGATTGATGCGGTAAAGAAAGGCGGAGCGATGGCCTCGGGCAACGTAGGCGGGCTGAGCGGCACGTTTATTCCCGTAAGCGAGGACCTCGGGATGATAAGGGCAGTGGAACAGGGAGCTTTGAATCTCGAAAAGCTCGAAGCGCTCACCTCTGTTTGTTCGGTGGGGCTGGATATGTTTGCCCTGCCCGGAGATACGCCGGCAGAAGTGCTGAGCTCAGTGATAGCTGATGAGCTGGCGATCGGTGTAGCAAACAACAAAACCACAGGCGTACGGGTGATTCCAGTTCCCGGGATGAAAGAGGGAGACTGCGTGGATTTTGGCGGGCTGCTCGGAAGAGCCCCGATAATGAGAGTTCCGATGGAGGCCTCCCCCGCCTTTATAGAAAGAGCTGGAAGAATCCCCGCGCCGATAAAAGCACTGCGGAATTAGCCTTAAATGAACAAAGGGCGAAACCTTATCCGGCTCGCCCTTTGCATTTTCAAGGAGGCTATTGAAAATTTTTATGCTATTAATTCCTCTGCCAAATCAACAGCGCTTGCGGCATCTTCTGAATAGCCGTCTGCGCCGATTTTATCTGCAAAGCCCTGCGTAACAGGTGCTCCGCCTATCATTACCTTGCAGTCCAAGCCGGCATCTTTCATCGCCTTAACGCCCTTCTCCATTGCAGGCATTGTCGTTGTCAGCAGTGCGCTCATTGCAACGATCTCCGCTCCGCTCTCCTTGGCTGCCTGAACGTACTTATCAGGCGAGCAGTCAACGCCGAGGTCAACAACATTGAACCCGGCACCCTTGAGCATCATAGCTACAAGATTCTTGCCGATATCGTGCAAATCGCCCTGAACAGTACCGATCACTACAGTACCTTTCGGCTCTACGCCGGATTTAACCAGCTCAGGTTCGAGCAGCTCCATAGCTCCCTTCATCGCTCTTGCTGCAATGAGGACCTCAGGGATATACACCTCGTTGTTCTTAAACTTCCGACCAACTACAGCCATACCTGCAACAAGACCGTTATTAAGCACCTCATCAGGCCCCATGCCTTCTTCGATTGCTTCTTTAGTAACATTTACTGCGGTGCTTTGATCGCCGCCGATAATGGCGTCAGCCAACGCTTGTAAATCTGCCATATAAATACCTCTTAAAAATAAAAATTAACATATCCGTATGATATATTAGGGGAGAAAGCGGAATATAGCAAGGGTTACAGCAAAATTTTGTTAAAAGAAAAACAAAAAAAGCATATTATTGCAAGTTGAGAGCAGAAAAATTACATTTTGCACTAAGTTGCTTTGCTTTTTTTGGTAATCCTCTTGCAGATGGAAAGGATATGCACAATTCTTTCATTATGAGGGGGATGAGTGGAGAAATATTTCATATAATCATCTCTGGCGGGATTTTTATCGCCCAGAGCCTTCATCATCCTCGCTCCAGCGGCAGGATTGAAGCCCGAGGCATAAGAGAGATACACAGCAAATTCGTCGGCCTGCATCTCCTGTTTTCTGCTGTAGTTTTTGATGAAGAAATCGAGGCCTGCATTTTTGATAATCGGGGCGAATTTCCCCTTAGCCGGCACGGTTTTGAGCGTATTAACTGCGTATTCGTTTATCGTTCTGTGGAAGCAGTGCCGCTTAACCACGTGCCCCATCTCGTGGGAGAGGATAAATGCGAGCTCATTTTTGTCTGCCCCGCAGAGGTCTATGAGGCTGTCTGCAACGAAGACAAATCCCCCAGGGATAGCAAAGGCGTTTGGTGTTGGGTCGGAGTAGAGGTAGAAATGGAATCGCCAGTTTTTATCCGACACTTTACTCCCCAGCTTTGTACCTATACCCTTCAAAAGACGGGTAAAGCTGGCATTTTTGTTGAGCGTGAGCTTTTCGGCTACCTCGCTGTATATATCGAGCCCAAGCTCATACTCTGCCTTAATGCTCTCCTTGCTCCCCTCAGACATCGTTTTGTAGAGCCATCTTGCCTTGCGGAACTTCGGGCCGAGCTTCCTGCCGAGCCCGTAAGCCAGATTGCCTATAAAGCCAGCCATTTTACCTCCCCGTTTATTCTCTGCTTTGGAAAAATGTTTAATCTCATACCATTATTATCAAGCAAAAAACTTCTTTATCAAGGCTAAACTGAATGAGCGCGAGGCAGGTGTGCGACAATTTTTTTGGGCAAAGCTTTTTAAAGCTGAATCTATCCGCTTGTTCCGGCCCGCCTACGGCGGGCCTCCACGTGCGGCTCGGTTTAAATGGTTCGCTTTGTAAAATCGCTGCGGAATACTAACGACAATCAGAGCCACGCATGAAGTCCGCCTACGGCGGACGAAATAAGTGGACAAAAGGCAATGAGAAGCAATAGGTATAAGTTTTTTCCGCCGAATTTTCACGCTTCGCAGGCAAGACGATCGCGCAGGTTCGCCTCTACTTGCCAACAAAACCAGCAAACAAAAAATCCTTAGCGAGTTTTCCGCCGCAGGCGGACTGGCTCAGTAATATAGATAGGAATAAATTCTACAAAGCATTGCAGCATAATGATTTGCATTTTGCCAAAAAATATTGTCGCACACCGAGGCAGAAGGGATATAAATCCAAGGATCAGGCTGACCCGTATATACCTTTCTGTTCACTTTTCAAAATTTATCTTGTACAAGAGTGATTATGAATATGTTCATAGGTTATCGCCATTTTTGCAATTCAGGATTCCATGTCTTCTTGTAATCTACATTGTTTATTATAGAAACCAGCACTGGTTGTATGAAGATTTTAATTTCGCCGGTAATATAGCTCAGGTCTTTAGGGACATCAGAAACCTTAGATTTTCTGACGAATCCACGCCACTGCTGCAGTTTTTCCTCATTTTGAGAATAGCGTTCTGTAAAGATTGCAACATTTTCTGTAGCTTCGGTTTCACGCTGCTTGAAAGTATTTATAATAGATTTTTGGAGATATGCTCCATCGAATTCGAACCGCCTTGACAGTATCCATATATCATAAATATCTTTCATTCTACTATTAAGAATATCAAGTTTTGTCATCGCCTGTAATTTTTCTGCTATCATTGTTTCCTTATTATAGCAGTTCAACTTTGGCTCAGATAAATCGAGTATTGAAGGATAGTTATATCTTTCCGGTGCAGGCGTAATGACATCAGAAAAACCGATATCAACCTGCACTCGTATCCTGGCAGTACCAAGGTATCCATACAGCTGCACTCTAACTCCTTGGTAATCAGCATCGACAGTTATTTGCTCAGCAGTAACACTTGAATCATCGAATCGAACCCCATCGTTCTCGACTTTTACTTTGCAGATATCTTGGAAAACATTTATTATCGCCTCCGGTTCATTACTGATTTTCCCGAGAAGATCGATATCTGCAGTAGAACGGATTTGAGATTGCCGCCAAACTGCAAAAAGCAAAGCACCCTTGAGAATAAAATTATCAGCATATTTTGAAATAGAGAGCCTATATAAAAACCTTTCCAAAGCATAATATTGCAGAAGTTCATTAAATGGTCGAGAGCTTTCCTTTGCTTTATTCAACAACCGCTGTCTGATGGAAGCTGCAACATTCTTTAGATTCTTTTGGCTCACAGTGTTGCCTCTATATAGGGTTTGATTACGTTATATACCCGACAGATTCTGGCATATTCCATTACATTGCGAATGTTAGCGTTCTTTTTCCTTCGCCAGAGTTTAAGAGCTTCCATGGCCACCTCCATCCCTATCTTATTTCGATATCTGAAGCAATCGACAATGGTTTTCTCTGGGGAATATATTTTCACATCAATGCCGCTGATTTTGTGAATATCAACACCAGCCTTAAATGACTTTTCAGAAAATTTAAAAAATCGGGCAGGCGGATATTCCAGCCTAGGATAAGACATTTTGCGGCTTATGGCCACATAAACCTCATGCGGTATCTGAGTTGTAATTTCATGAAATGAAAGAGCAGAGATAAGACAAATTACTCCGGATCTAACTTTTGAGGCTACTGTTACAATATCCTGATAATCCACAGGTTCAAGCTCTGCCAGCCTGAATACCCCTCTTGCCAGAACATCTAGGTAATTATGGTCGCGCATAAAATAAAGCGTTCTTGGATGAATGCCATGCTTTATGGCCTCGGAGGTACGCATAATTCCTCCTTGGTTTTTGAAGACTTTTTTAGCCTGTTCTATTTTTTCTTTGCTGGTATACATCAGCTTCCTCTGAAAAACATACAACCAATTATTCTATAGTGGTTGTAATATTATCCACATCGGCAGGCATTGTCAAATACTTATTCTCTTGTTTTTCAGGATACCCAAGAGAGGCAGGGCGTTGGGCTAATAATACAGCGTTACAGTTACAATTTTGTCTGGGAAGGGACTGTGCTTGTGTGCGACAATTTTTCTGAGCAAAATGCAAATCATCATGCTGCAATGCTTTGCAGAATTTATTGCTGTCTATATTATCCGGAAACTCGCTAAGTATTTTTTGTCTGCGGGTTTTGTTGGCGAGCAGGGGCGAACCATCGCGAGCGTCCCGCCTGCGGCGGGCCTTCATGCGTGGCTCAGTTTAAATATTTCGTATCGTTTAATCGCCGCCTAATACTAACGATAATCAGAGCCGTGCGTGGAGTCCGCCGAAGGCGGACGGGAGCAAGCGGATAGATTCGGCTTTAAAAAGCTTTGCCAAAAAATATTGTCGCACACCTGTGCTTTGCTATGGATTGGAGCCATTTGACATTATGGACTGGCAGGTTAATATTTCCAGAAATACGCATTAAACTTGGAGATTGATTTTATGCTGTTTTTAAGGAATTTCAGACTATTCGCCGCTTCTGTTTTGATGGTTTGCAATTTTGCCGCTGCCGCACCGGAAATAACCGGCCCGTTTGACAGCCCCGAAAGGCTTTTGCAGTGGCACAAGACCACATTAACGCTCGAAGGCCCAGATGCGAGCGAACAGGGCGAGCCGAATCCGTTCACCGATTACAGAATGGATGTTGTGTTCACGCACGAAAAAAGCGGGCTTGAATACAGGGTTCCCGGGTATTTCGCCGCAGACGGGAATGCCGCCAACTCCTCAGCAAAGGGCGGGAATATATGGCGTGCGCACCTATGCCCCGATAAGTCCGGCCAATGGAGATACGAGATTTCATTCCGCAAAGGGAAAAATGCAGCGGTATCGGAAGATCCTGAGGCGGGGGCTGCCCTTGCCCCTTATCACGGAATTTCAGGCAAATTCAAAGTAGAGCCGTCGGATAAGGCAGGCAGAGACCTTCGCGGGAAGGGGAGGCTCGAATACGTTGGCAAAACATTCCTGAAATTCGCTGGCACTGGCGAATACTTCATCAAACAGGGTGCAGATGCCCCTGAAAACTTCCTTGCCTACGAAGATTTCGACGGGAATTTCAAATCAGACGGGCGAAAGGATCACTTAGTGAAGAGCTGGGCTCCCCACGAGAAAGACTGGAACGCAGGCGAGCCATACTGGCAGGACAAAAAGGGAACAGAAATAATCGGAGCGATAAACTACCTCGCAAGCGAAGGTCTCAACGCATTTTCATTTATCCCGATGAATATCAAAGGCGACGACAGGAACGTATTCCCATACACCGACTACAACGAGCGATACAGGCTGGACTGTTCGAGGTTAGAGCAGTGGGAGATTGTTTTCGAATATGCAGATAAGAAGGGTATGTTTCTGCACTTCAAAACGCAGGAAACAGAAAACGAACTGCTCTTGGACGGCGGGGATTTAGGCCCTCAGCGAAGGCTCTACTATCGTGAGCTTATAGCGAGATTCAGCCACCACCTCGCCCTGAACTGGAATCTCGGCGAGGAGATAAACAATGCCTCCACAAGCCAGAAAAAGAGCTGGGCTGAATTCTTCTATAAGAACGACCCGTATCATCATCATATTGTAATCCATAATATGGGCAATCCGCACCACGACCTTATGGGCGAGGGCTCAAGGCTTACGGGGATGTCTGTGCAGACTAACAAACCGGATTTCAGAAACGTCTATTCGAGAGTTAAGAACTATATCGAAAGAGCGAAGAAAGCAGGGAAGGTTTGGGCGGTTGCCTGTGATGAACCCGGAGATGCCCAGCATGCCCTCAGGCCGGATAACGATGCAGGCAGCTCACATCAAGATGCAAGACGCAACGCCCTCTGGGGGACGCTTATGGCCGGGGGCTGGGGGAATGAATGGTACTTCGGCTATAAACACGCCCACTCAGACCTAACCTGCCAAGATTTCCGCAGCAGAGACGCCTTCTGGGACTGCTGCCGGGTTGCTGTTGAATTCTTCAAGGCAGAGAATGATTCTGGCAGGAAGGCTTTGCCAGTGGAGAATATGCGGTGCAGGGAGGATTTGGCGGCCGCACCGAACAGATGCCTCAGCGGGAAAGACAAAGCAGGGAAAAACTGCTTGGTAGTGCAGGCAATGACTGCGAAAGAATTTAGCGTGAAAGCCCCAGCCGAAAAGCTCTACAAGGCAGGCTGGATGAACTCAAAGACCGGTGAATGGGAAATCCTCAGCGACATAGAAAACCACAAAGGCGGAGAGCTGAAGTTCAAGTCGCCATGGAGCAAAGACGGAATCCTCCTTCTGTATGATTGGGCGGGAGAAAACTGATCCGCGGATTAAACTGGACGGAAGATATAAACCCACATATTACACCGATTTCACGGAGTAAAACATTTTTTACAATTGGAGTCCAAAGCAGGGAAGGGTGTTCTTAGGTGCAAACCAATGCGGCGTTCATAATCAGCATAAGGCGTGTGTGAAGGCTTAAATGGATATAAAGCGATTTCGCTGTATAGGCTTGCCTCATTGGCTTGTTGATGAGCTGTCTTCGGTGCCTGAAGGTTTTGCGGCCTGCTTCACCGCTTTGGGGTTTATCATCCGCTCAATTTCGATGCGCTGGTCTGTTAGGTCGTTTCGAAGCTTTTCTATTTTAACGACATTCCGCCTGCACAGATAATACTGCTGGGAGTTGATTGTGCGGAGATTAACCACAGCAAGCATAGAAGCTGTGAGCGTGATTATAAAAAACAAAAACCTGAAAAGCCGCATAATAATTATATCCCAAAACCTGCGGAAAACATTTAACGCGCAAACTCAGCTCGGCAAAAGGATCTGAACTCCCGGCTTGAGGGTCTTATCGTTAGAGACCTTATCCTTGTTGAGCTTGATAATCTCCCGATATCTGCTTCCCTTTCCGAGCTTTTTCTTGGCAATCTTCCAGAGGCTGTCTCCATCTTTTACGACGTAGGTCCTTTTTGAAGAGCCTGCTTGTGTGTATTCGAGGCTGCCGGAATGATTTTTCGCAAGCTTTTTGAGACTGTCAGAATCAGAAAGCTCATTATCCGGCGGAATCTTGAGCTCTTGGCCTGCAATAACATTGTTCTTGGATTTCAGCACATCCTTGTTTGCCGAGTAAATCTTTTCCACCTTCTCGCTTAGGTCTCCTTTGCCGTATATCTTTACAGCAATTTTGCTGAGGCTCTCGCCTTTCTTAACCTCATAAGACCTGTATCTAACGACCTGCTTACGATTATTTTTTATAACGTCTTCAACGCTTTTGGCCGCCCTTTTCTGATTCTCTTTAGTTGCAACGATTTTCTCAGCCTCTTTCTTATTCGAGGCAAAAGAAGCAGTTTCTTTCTTTTTGGCAGGCTCTGGCTGGGCGGCTGCCTCCGGGCCGGAAATCACCATCACAGCATCTTTTGCAGAGTCCAGCACGTCGGCATCTTTCACTACCACTTTCTGCGTTTGAAAGGGCAGAATCCCTTCGCTTTCCTGCTGTGAAAATATACCCTCCGGACGCGGGGATGCGCCCTGCACAGCGATCCATACTCCCGCTACCACTGCGAAAGCTATGAGTAAACCCGTTTTTTCTTTTCCTGACATATCTATACCCTCTCTGAAACTGCTGCTGCGCTAAAGAAATCAAACTCGTTTCGCAATTCTCAGCTTGGCGCTTCTGCTGCGGGGATTCTCCCTCACCTCGCCTTCAGAAGCAGTCAGAGGCTTTTTCGTTACAATTTCGTAAATACCTGCCTGTTTATTTTCTTTAAAGTTCTGTTTAACAATCCTGTCCTCGAGGCTGTGAAAGCTTATCACTGCAACCTGCCCGCCCGGTTTCAAAATCTCCGGCGCATCTTGCAGAAGCTTTTCAAGAACACCCAATTCATCGTTCACCGCTATCCTGAGAGCCTGAAAGGTTCTGGTTGCCGGGTGCTGCTTTCCGCCGGTTCTAACTACCCTTGCCGTCAGCGAGGCAAGCTGGCCTGTGGAGGTTATCTTCTGGTGCTGCCTTCTCTGGCATATCAGCCGGGCAATCTTCCTTGAAGCCCTTTCCTCGCCATACTGATAGATTATATCAGCAAGCTCTTCCTCCGGCGCAGTGTTAACTATATCCGCAGCGGTAATCTCAATGTCTTCATTGAGCCTCATATCCAGAGGCATATTATTCTGAAAGCTCATTCCCCTATCGGGGTCTTCCACCTGTCCGGAGGAAAATCCCAGATCAGCGAAAATCAAATCAGCCTTTGCTTGGCCCAACCGATGGAGGTTATCCTTAACCCGGCAAAAATTGCTTTTCACCAGCGCTACCCTGCACTCGGCACCGGCAAGGACATCTGCTGAATAATCAAGGCTCTTCTGGTCTACATCAAAGCCTATAATCATACCACTGCTGCTAAGCTTCTTCGAGATAAGATAAGCGTGGCCTCCGTGCCCGAGAGTACAGTCAACAAAAACAGCATCCTTTCCTATGCTTATCCACTGAAGAAGAGTTTCTGCAAGAACCGGTATGTGTTTTGCCGACATATACTTTCTGCTTTTTGCCTTTTGGTTAAAGAGTAAATTCCATCTCGTCCTGAGGAAGAATTGTACTGCTAATTGAATCTAAATCAAAGGCTATTGCAGAAAAAATCTTAACAAAAGGCTAATCCTTGCCTCTATGATTTCCTGCCGGCTTTCACATCCTGAGTTATATCGTTTTCAAAGAACTAAAAATGGTCCTCCTGACCGACGAACCATCCATGAGCGATTTTCTAAATCACAAATTTCTGGACAAAGCTTCCTCGAAGGCGGCTTTCCTTGCGCCTCCGTGCTGCTGATTGTGAACCGGAAGCATCTGCTCTGCATAGGCTTCCCATCTGTCCGGATCCCATATTTCGAGATGATCGTTCACACCCACAATCACTATATCCGTTCCCAGCACTGCTCTTCGCCTTATCCTCTGGGGGATAAGCAAACGTCCCTGTTTATCGAACTCGCACCTTGTGGCAAAACCGAAATTCATCCTCTCATAGGCTACGATCTGATCGTCTTTCACCTCGCCCCCTTCAGTTTTGGGAGCGCCTTTGAAAACGAAATGCTCGTAAACCTTTTCAGGATAGAGGCAGAGAACCCCCCGCTCTCCGAGGGTAAGGTAGTAGGTCCCGGTGAAGCCGGTATCGCTGAGCATCTTCTTGAGCTCAACCTTCAGGCTGACCCTGTTGGATTCGGGATCTATCTTATGATCGTATTCTCCGGATAAAAAAGCCAATTTTTCGTCTTCCTTTTAATAAGAAGTTTTCGGCTGCCGCTACAACCAAACCTTAATAAAGGTGTTGGTTCAATATTAGAATATACCTTGTAAATTTGTCGAATCAAGAAAAATTTCCAAAAAAATTAAAAATTTTTCCATTTGCTTTCACTTTTCACATTAAAATTTTCATTTTTTGCCAATATTTACCCTTCCAATATCCACTCAAAACAGTACAATACCACTCAAAAGGGTTAAACTTAACTTATTTGAAACTCGGACCGGGGATTCGTTTATGGCCAGGGGCTACTCACAGCATCAAAAGAATATTATCAAAAACTACTACAAAAACCTCGACACAATAGCGCTCCAAAAGCTCCAGGAGATTGTTTCAGAGCTTTATATCTGTGAATCAGAAAAGAAACAAGCAAGCCTCTGGAAGAAAGCTGAAACTCAGCTCAAGAAATTAGAAATAAAACCTGCTCAGCTTAAATATATCCTCGAAGAACGAGATCTCGGCGAGCTGGCAAGGTGCATATCGAAACTCGTTTAGCAAAGCTGTGTGTGTGAAATGGACTTATCGCCTGCAATAAAATATCTCGCTTCAAGCGCCAAACTCAGGGTAACAAGCGATTCCCGTGAGGTGCAGGAGGGAGATTTATTTGTTGCAGTTAAGGGCGTTAAGGCAGACGGACATAATTACATCTCTCAGGCAGCCCGAAATGGGGCAGGCTTTATTGTTTATCAAAACGGGAATCTACCCGCTAACCTTCCCGCACTGAAAACAGAGAATTCTCGTGAGGCTCTTGGAATCCTTTCCAACTTTGCCTGCGGAAACCCCTCGGAAAAACTGTGCTGCCTCGCTGTTACCGGCACTAACGGAAAAACAACCGTTGCCTCGCTTACCAAACAGCTCTTGGAGCAAGCTGGAATAAAGACCGGACTGATTGGAACGGTATGGAACGACTTATGCGGGAGCGAGGGGAAAAGCCATGCGTTTATGACCACCCCTCCTGCCGAGACTTTATCCCGGATGCTGCAAATAACAGCAGAAAACGGGGGTAAAGCAGTTTGCATTGAAGCAAGCAGCCATGCCCTCGACCAGGAAAGACTTGCCGGCATAAATATCAAAGCCGCTGCTTTCACCAACCTCTCCGGCGAACATTTAGACTATCACAAAACCCTTGATAATTATTTCGCGGCCAAGAAAAAGCTCTTCCACCACACTCCGCCAATTTCCAGCGGAGTAATAAATCTCGACTCTCCGGAAGGCAGGGAGCTTGCAGAAGAATTGGAGTGCGGAATGATAGGGTATTCGCTGAAAAACAGCAATGAAGGGGTTTTAGCGGCAAAAGAAATAAAAATTTCGCCCTCTTCCACCAGTTACCTGCTCTGCTGGGAAGGCAGGGAATTTACCGTGGAAACGCAGTTAGCAGGCAAGTTCAATATAAGCAATCAGCTCGCCGCTGCGGGGTTAGCTCTGTCTGCGGGGCTGGATTTAGGGCAAATAGCTGAAGGGCTGAAAAAATGCAGGCCGCCGAAGGGCAGGCTCGAGAGAGTGCCCAATGAGAGAGGGCCGAACGTGTTCGTGGATTATGCCCATACCGATGACGCTCTGGAAAACGTGCTTCAAACACTTCGCCCAATCACTGAAGGCAGGCTGATTACCGTTTTCGGCTGCGGGGGCTGCAGGGACGAAACCAAAAGGCCTCGTATGGCGAAGGTTAGCGAGAAGTATTCGGATATATCGATTATTACAAACGATAATCCGCGAAAAGAAGATCCCGAGACAATACTCGATCAAATCAGCGAAGGGTTTTCCTCGCTTGAACACGTTTTAAGGCTGTCAGACAGAAAAATTGCGATTGAAAAGGCAATCAGCCTTGCCCGTCCGGAAGATACTGTGATTATAGCGGGCAAGGGACACGAGGAATATCAGGAAAACGCCGAAGGCAGGCGGGATTTCAGCGACAAAAAAACAGCAGAAAATATTATGGAAAGATGATGTTCTCGTTTAGTGAACTGGCAGATATAGTTGGAGACAGAACTTCGAGAAGGGTGAATGAAATCCAGATTCGCCGCTTCTGCATTGATTCACGAAAAATCACTTCCGGCGACTGCTTCATCGCAATAAAAGGCGAACATTTCGATGCAAACCGCTTCGCAGAAGAGGCCCTCAGCAAAGGCGCATCTGCGGCTGTATTAGATAATCCCGAAACCGCACGCAAACTGAGAGAGAAAAAGCACAATATAATCCTTGCAGAAAACTCAACTGCTGCTCTGGGGAAAATCGCCTCGGCTTGGCGCGACAGGATAAACGCAAAGGTAATCGCTGTTACAGGCTCTGCGGGCAAAACCACCACCCGCGAGATGCTAAAGACAATCCTCTCGCAATACCGCAAAACAAGCGGAGCAGAGAAAAGCTTCAACAACCAGATCGGCCTTCCGATAAGCATACTTAATGCAGAGAAAGATGATGAATTCCTCGTTCTCGAGGCAGGCACGAACGCTGTGGGGGAGATAGAAAAGCTTTCCAGAATCGCAAGGCCGGATATAGCAATTATCACGTGTGTTCTGCCCGCACATATTGAAGGATTCGGATCTCTGGAAAACATTGCCAGAGAGAAGGCTTCTATAATTGAAGGGCTCAAACCAAACGGGATGTTAATCTGCAAGAGTCAGAAAGAGCTAATCGATGCCCTGCGCGGTGATGCAGCAAACATACAATTCTTTTCGCTGAATAACCCCCTTGTCGGCAGAGAAAATGATATAGAAAGCTTTGAAATAAATTATAAGGGCTCTAAAATAACAATCAGCGGAACTCAGTTCCAAATTCCGCTGCCGGGAAAAGGCAATCTCGAGAATTTTATAGCCGCCCGCCTTGCTGCAGTCCGTTGCGGGCTAAGCGATGAACAAATTAAAAAAGCCGCAGGGAAACTGAAAACCGAAGGCGGAAGGCTCGAGATTATCCACTGCAGGCAGTCATCAGTAATCAACGACTGCTACAATTCGAACCCGGGCTCACTTGCTAATGCAGCAGAAGTTCTTGCGGCGCAGAGGCAGGCGGTTAAGATTGCTGTTGCAGGCGATATGAAGGAGCTGGGAGAAAGCTCAGAGCAGCTTCATATTCAGGCAGGCAGGAAGCTCAGAGATTCCGGTGCAGACAAGCTTTTTGCCTTCGGCGATTTTGCTGAATGTATGCTTGAGGGATTCGGGGCAGATGCCGGGATGGCTTTTGAGGATTACGATGCCCTTGAGAGAAGTCTTCTGGAGGAGCTGAGAGGAAACGAAGCTCTGCTTATAAAAGGCTCGCGATCAATGCGGCTCGAGAGACTGATAGAGCCTGTAATAAGCAGAATTGAAAATATAAACTCATATTCAAAGGGTTAGAATATGCTCTTCCATTTACTGAACATCTTCAGAGAACAGCTCGAATCATTAGGCTTCTACGCCTATCAGGAGGTAACATTCCGCGGGCTGCTTGCAATGATAACCAGCTTCCTTGTAACATTCATCTTCGGCAAGCGGATCATCAAATGGCTGCTTTCGATGAAGATAAAGGACGTGCCGGATTTCAACACAAAGGCTCTCAATGAGTGCATGAAGAATAAACGCAACACGCCCACAATGGGCGGGATAATCATTCTGCTTTCAATCTTCGCCGGCACACTTCTCTGGGCAAGGCTGGATAATCCGTTTATCCGCAAGGCAATGTTCATTATGATCTGGTTCGGTCTGCTTGGCGGCGTGGACGACTGGCTCAAGCTCAAGCAGAAGGGCAAAACACGAGACGGACTGCTCACACACGAAAAAGCGATATTTCAGATAGCTGGAGCGCTTCTTGTATCGCTGTTTGTATATTTCGATCTGGAAAACATACCCGACGCGCCGATGCTCTGGCTGCCGTTCTACAAGCAGGGGATATACCTGCCGGTATGGCTTTTTGTGATATTGGCATTCTGCTATATAACCGCAACAAGCAATGCAGTGAACCTTACAGACGGAATGGACGGTCTCGCTGCGGGCTGCACGGCGGTGGTAGCCGCTTCGCTGGCGTTTTTGTGTTTTGTTGCGAGCGAGAAGATGGGCAGAGGCAGTGATATGTACTGGGCGAAGTACCTTCTGCTGCCGCATATACCGCAGGCCGGCGAGCTTTCGGTGTTTTTCGCCTCGATGTTCGGGGCGATTCTCGGCTTCCTCTGGTACAATTGCAGTCCTGCGATGGTGTTTATGGGCGATACAGGATCGCTCCCGCTCGGGGCAGCTATCGGATACGGTGCGCTGGTAACTCGAAATGAAGTTTTGCTTCTGATAATCGGCGGCGTCTTTATGATGGAGCTTTTCAGCGTTATGCTTCAGGTGGGATACTTTAAATACACAAAACACAAGTTCGGCAAGGGAAGGCGGATATTCGAATGCGCTCCCCTGCACCACCACTTCAACCTCAAGGGCTGGAAAGAAGAGCAGGTGGTTGTTCGGTTTTGGCTTATCGGCATAATCTGCGCCGCTATCGCTATGCTTACGCTGAAAATCAGATAATCCGCCCTGCCGATTGAATTAAAACGGCCGTCTTTCAGCCAGCTTTATCTTTCGCTGAAAATGTGTTTGAACAGGCTTGCGCAGCAGGGGCCGGAATGGGAGTTTTGCGGAGAAATCACTTGTAACAGAAGGCGGGGGTAATAGAATGTTTTCCCTAAACTCGGTTATAAAAGAAGCAGAAAATGTTTATACCTATAAAAACAGATGTAAGGATAACAAAGCCGCCGCTTATGAACTATTTCCTCATAGCGGTTTGCATTGCAGTGTTTCTGGCCACATACTCCCCTGTGGAGGTGAAGTACGGGTATAAAACGTTTGTTGAACCGCTGAAGCCCTGGGCAGACACATTCGTGCTTCATTCAGATCAGCCTAAGGTATGGCAGTTTATAACCTATGCTTTTCTGCATTCAAATATAGTTCATATAGCAGGAAATATGTTTTTCCTTTTTCTATTCGGGAACAAGATAAACGACCGGCTCGGACATATAGGCTATCTTTGCTTTTTTATCTCCGGAGCGATATTCGCAGCACTGGGCTATTCATACCTGCATGAGACCGCCATGCTCGGAGCGTCCGGAGCTGTAGCAGCGGTTACAGGCGCATACCTGATCCTGTACCCGCGGAGCAACATTACGCTGATGGGTTGGCTGGTTTTCTTTTACACCTTCCCAATACCAGCATTCTGGTTTATCATTGTGAAAATGGTTCTGATTGACAATGTAATACCGGCCAATTATGTTAATTCGAAAGTTGCCTATGATGCGCATCTTTCCGGATACGCCTTCGGAGTAGTGATCACAGGCTTAATGCTTATCACCAGACTGCTCAAGAGCGAAGGTATAGATTTTCATTATATGATAAAGCGGTGGAAAAGGGGCAGAGCCCTGAAAAACTCCGTTCAGTATCAAATGCAGGCGTCTAAAGGTATGCCCGCAGCAGAGCAGGTAAGCGGTAACACCGCTGGAGATAAAAGCGGGCTTAATGAAAAAGAACAGCAGATTTGCAAACTTGTCGCTGTTGGCAAAATAAAGGACGCAGCAGATCAGTACGTAAGCCTTATGAACAGAGAGAATACCGTGCTGCCGGAAAGAGAGCAGCTTGATATAGCAAACAATCTGATGGGCAGGGGCAAAGCGGAACAGGCCGAAAAGGCGTATAAGATTTTCAAAGCGAACTACCCAAGCTACGAATACATCGAACATATTGAACTTATGCTCGGCCTTCTATACTCCAGATACCTCAATGAACCTGAAAATGCTGCCAAACAATTAGAAAAGGCATATAAAAAGCTCACCGAACCGGAGCAGAAAAAGATGTGCGGCAATGAACTCAAAAAGATTAAAAAGAAGCTTTAGCCCCGAAGGCATAAAATGGAAAAGATAGACAGCTTAATAGAAAAGATAAAAACTCAAACCCCTCAGGAAAATGATCTTGCCGAACTTCTGGCAGTGGAAGATAAAACTGAAATGCAGAAGATCTTCAGAGCTGCTGATGAGGTGAGGCGGGAGTATTGCGGGGACGGAATCCTCGTGCGGGGCATAATCGAATACACAAACTACTGCCGAAACACTTGCCTGTACTGCGGGCTGAACAAAAACAACCACTCTATACAGCGGTACCGGCTTGATAAAAACGAGATACTCGAATCGGCAGAGATTATTCACAAATGCGGCGTAAAAACCGTTGTCCTTCAGGGCGGTGAAGACCCTGATATAAGCCCGGACTTTATAGCTGATATCGTAAGCGAAATAAAGAAAAGATTCGGGGCTGCCGTAACACTTTCCTCAGGAGAATGGGAGAGAGAGGTTTACAAACTCTGGAAGGACGCCGGCGCAGACAGGTATCTATTGAAGATTGAAACATCAGACAAAAAGCTTTATGAAAAGTATCATCCTGATATGAGCTATGAACAAAGGATCCGATGCCTTGAGGATTTGATAGACCTCGGCTATCAGGCCGGCAGCGGAACTCTTGTGGGGCTGAAAGGACAAACCCCTCAAATACTCGCAAGAGACATCATATTCTTCAATAAATACGGGTTTGATATGCTCGGAATGGGGCTCTTCATACCGCATAAACAAACTGAGCTTGGGGAAGAGAAAATCGGCAGCCTTGATATGACGATGAAAATGCTCGCCCTTACGCGAATCGTTACAAAAAACACACACCTGCCCGCAACCACGGCTACCGCAAGTTTCTCAGACCGCGACCACAGGCTCGATGCCCTCAGGTCTGGGGCTAATGTGATAATGCCGAACTTCACCCCGGGAAACGTAAAGAAGCTCTATGAGATATATCCGGGCAAAAAATGCGTTACAGAGGCTGGGGTGGATCCCGTGGACACTGTAAGGCAGCTCGCAGATGAAACGGGAAGGCTTGTGGATCTATCACACGGGCATACATTGAAATGGGAGTATCAGCAATGAAGGTTTTTAAGGTTGATGAAAGCTTCCAGTCTAAAGCGAAAAGCATTCTCACTATAGGCAATTTCGACGGCATCCACAGAGGCCACAGACACATAATAAATAAATGCCTTGAGGCGGCAAAAGAATTAGGAACAGAGAAGATTACAGCTGTAACATTTGAGCCGCACCCTGTTTACCTTCTCAAGCCCGAGAAGGCCCCTAAGATAATCACGCCTCTTGAGATGAAGGTGAACCTGCTGGAAAAGGCAGGGGTTGATGAGCTTGCCGTGATTACAGACAGCACAAAGCTTTTGAATATGCCGCCGGAGGAATTTGCTAAGGACTTTCTTGCCGGCAGATTCAATCCGGCAGCGATAGTGGAAGGCTGCGACTTCCGCTTCGGATACTCAAGGAGCGGCGATATAGAAACACTGAAAAAACTCGGCGAAGTCCACGGCTTCAAGGCCTGCTGCGAAGAGCTTGCCGAGCTTGAATTCTCGGTAGGCAGGCGAAGGGTATCAAGCTCACTGATAAGAGATTTTCTCGAGAATGGGTTTGTTGAAGATGCAGCCTCTGCTCTATGGCGCCCTTATCGCCTTATTGGAGAGGTTGTGTGCGGGCGAGGAATCGGAAGACAGATCGGCTTCCCTACAGCTAACATAAACCCAAAGATCCAAATCCGCCCCTCAGACGGGGTTTACGCAGGGTTTGTGCAGATTGGAGAAAGCCGCGAGGAGGTATGCCGGATAGACAAGCAGAAGCTTGAACCCGCAGTTTACAGCATTGGGCGGGCAAGGACTTTTGAAGACGGCAACCCAACGCTCACCGAAGCACATCTGCTCAGAGAAAGCAAAACGCTTGAAAAAGGACTTGTAGGCAGATGGATGGCTATGGACTTTATCGCAAAGCTGCGAGAGCAGAGGGTTTTCCCGGATAAGGACAAACTCTCAGAGCAGATAAGCTTAGACTGCCGTCAGGCAGAATCGATCCTCACCGAAAAGAAAATGAGCCTATACAATGATTGAGCTGAAAAATATTACAGCAAAAAACGCCGACACCTTGATCCTCGATAACGTAAGCTTCACTTTCGAGAAGGGAAGGCGTTATGTAATCTCGGGGGCATCCGGCTCGGGGAAAACATCTCTTCTTATGGCAATTGCAGGCATTCTCCCAGCCTTTGATGGAGAGATTTTCTTTGAAGGGGAAAAGATTGATCATTTCTCGGTAGGCAAATTGAGAAGGAAGATCGGATTTGTATCTCAGGAGCCGGAGCTCGGAAACACTACAGCTCTCGAAGCGGTGCTTAAGCCGTTTGACTTCAAGGCAAACAAAGATAAAAAGCCCCCGCAGGAGAAAGTGGAGCAGCTTGCTGAGAAACTGGCGCTGGACAAATCGATCCTCCTGAAGAAAAATAAACTCATTTCAGGCGGAGAGAAGCAAAGAATTGCACTAATAAGGGCGATCCTTCTTGAGAAAGACGTTCTTCTGCTGGACGAGCCCACCTCAGCCTTAGACCCCGAAAGCAAGGAAAGGCTGCTGAGTCTTTTGGACGAGAATGAATATACCGTTCTTTCAGTAAGCCACGATCCGGACTGGATCGGCTTCTGCGATGAAAAGCTCACAATGAAAGAAGGGAGGCTGGCCTGATATGAACGGCGGAGCGATAGAGATCGGAATCTGGAAGCTCATTTTTATGTATGCCCTGCTTATTCCATCGCTTGCGATAATAGTCCGCTATAAGCTCGGGCTCACCAAAAGGGTGGTTATTGCGATATTGCGTATGACCGGCCAGCTTCTTCTCGTTGGGATTTTTTTGAAGTATATATTCCTGTTCAATAATTTCCTGCTCAATACGGCATGGCTTATGGTGATGCTCCTTGCGGCCAATCTGAGCGTTACATCAAACGCCGGCCTGCGGAAAAAATACTTCTTCCTGCCCGTGCTTGCGGGGATAGCGATTTCCACGATTACAGTAGCCTCGTTTCTGATTGTGCTTGTGGTAAGGCCGGAGCCTTTCTACGATGCGAGGTATTTCATCCCGCTTACCGGTATGATACTGGGGAACTCTATGCGGGGGAATGTGCTCGTGCTTGAGCGGTTCTACACAAAAATGGAAGAGAGCAGAAAGCTCTATTCGAGTTATCTCTTGATGGGAGCAACGCGAAACGAGGCGATGAAACCGTTTATGGCCGAGGCTCTCAGGGCATCGCTGATACCAACGGTTACGGTGATTGCTACGGTGGGGATTGTATCGCTTCCTGGGGTTATGACAGGCCAGATCCTCGGAGGTTCAATGCCGATGACTGCGATTAAGTATCAGATTGCTATAATGATTGCGATATTCATTACTATGACCTTCACCGGCTATCTGAACCTGAAACTGACCACCCTTACAACGTTTGACAAGTTCGATAACCTCAAGCCGGACGTATTGAAAGAGCCTGATAAATGAGATTTGTACTTATTGAGCATAAATGCCCGTACACTAATGACCATTTCGATCTTATGCTCGAAAGGAAGGACCATCTCGAGACGTACCGCTTAGAAGAGCTCGGCGATTTAGGCCAGAGAGCCAGAACGATCGCTAAAATCAAAGACCACGACAAGAAATTCCTCACCTACGAAGGGCCTGTAAATAAGGGCAAGGGCTATGCAGCCAGAGCGGACGAGGGAGAATGCACCCCGCTCAGCAACGAAAATTTCAGGTTTGAGGGCAGGATATTAAGCGGGATTTTCCGCATAAGCCCCGCTGAGGACGAAAACTACCTGCTTGAACCGGTCTCAAAAGCCTAAATTGCTTACGTCCTGATTGTTTACTGTGTCTATATCCACGTTTACAATCTTCCACTGCCCGCCCTGCTTTTCCAGATTGGCCTTTCCTTCCACAATCACCACACCTGCATAAGAAGAATATTCGCTTTGCGGATCGAATTTGCAGAAGGCGGCAGCCGATACGCTGCCCTTGGATTTTCCGTGCGTGATCTCAACACCCCGCAGATCCAAATCTCGCAAGAAAGGGCTCTTGAAAAATCTTTCAAACACCGATATAAGGCCGTTATACGTTCCGTTTCTGGGGTCTCTGTAATCTTTGGATACAACTGATTTGAGCAGCTCTATATCACGGGTTACAACAGCCTCCTTCGTATCGCTGATTACAGAGCTTATAGCCTCTCTGTCTGTCTCGACGGAAAGATCAACAATGAAAGCGGAGGCAAAGATAACAACGGGAATCAGAAGCTGATGCCAAGCCTTTTTCTCAGGCATAAACATCCTGAACAGCGATACCGCCACAAAGACAGCTGCCGAAACAATTATCAGAATCCAAGGTGATTCATACATAATAAAAACTCCTTAATCTAATTCTCCTGAAGCTCGGGAGTGATGCCGAAATCCTTCAGCATCTCGCTGGTGAGCTCCATCGGCAGTCCCACGACATTCGTAAAGCTGCCTTCAATCTTCTCGATATATTCCTCGGTATGCGGATCTTGCACGCCGTAGCCTCCTGCTCTACCCTGCCATCTACCGGTGCTGATATGGTGGGCTATCTGCTCGGTGGTAAGCCTTGCCGGATGGATTTTTGTAACGGCTGTTTGAACGCTTTGCTCCCCTTTCGCCTTCAGCACAAGCGCAACAGAAGTGATAACATAATGCGGACTGCTGAAAAGCGTTTTGATAATTCGCTCCGCATCTTTTTCATCTTGGGGCTTTTCGAAAATCTCGCCGCCCAGCTCTACGATGCAGTCTGAACCGAGAACGGGGATGCTCGGATAATCCTCCGCCACCACCTTTGCTTTGGCCTCTGCGAGCTTTTCTGTGTAGCCCGTGGGGCTCAGGCCTGCGCGTTTGAAGCTCTCTTCATCCACACCTGAAGGCACAATATCAAATATATATCCAGCCTGCTCAAGCAGTTCTTTACGCCTCGGCGAGGCGGATGCGAGTATAAATTTATTCCCGCTCATAGTTTTACCCATTTGAACCGAATAGTATTAACATCACGCCGGCAACAACGCCAATCAGGGCGTATGCCTTTTTGCCTTTATTCACTTCCTTAAATATAATCGCTCCAATCGTAAACACAAACAAAACACTTGCCCTTCTAAGAGCAGCAAGGATCGTCAGCAGAGAGCCTTCAATGCTCAGCGAGGTGAAGTAGGCGAAGTCTGCAAGGATAAGAAACACCCCAATCAGCACTATGCTTATGCTCCAGCGGAAAGGCGTAGTCTGTTTGCGCGATGGATACCAGAGGAATATATTCAGCAGGCCGAAAATCAGCACCATATAGAACGTGAACCAGAGCTGAACGGCTATCGGAGAATATCCCGCACGGGAGATAAGGTATTTATCGTAAAGCCCGCTGCAAATACCGAGCCCCATTGCTATTAGAGTGAAAATAATCCAGCGGTTTTTCTCGAAATGTATCCCCTCCAGCCTGCCCAGAACAGAGAAGCAGTAGAAAGAAACGATGATTATTATCACCCCAGAAAGCTGAATCAGGTTTGGCGATTCTCCAAATATCAGCACAGCCCCTATCAGCACCCAGAAAGGCGAGGTGGCCCTTATGGGGGCAACGATGGATATCGGCAGGTGCTTGAGGGCGTAGTATCCGAAAACCCAGCTGCCGGCCACGATGAAACTCTTTGCTGATATGATAAGATGGCTCTTGATGCTCAGGGGAGCGATATAGAGGATGGTATCATCCAGAAGGCTTGGAGCAGCTCTCGAGACAAACAGAAACGGCAGAACGACAATAAGCCCTGAGAGGGTGGAGAGAAACAGCACCGGCAGAACGGCATTATCCTGCAGCGAGTGCTTTTTGCTCAGATCGTATAGGCCGAGAAAAAGCGAGCTTAATATTCCAAGCGTTATCCACATAAATTCTTTTCCGAAAAACACTAAAAAAGCCTGCTATGCTCAAGCACAACAGGCTGCGGTAGTCTATTATTTTACTCTTTTCTTAGAATGAGTAAACCACTTCCGCCCTCAAAAAGAGAGATTCATTTTGCCAAGCCTCATCGTAGTAATTGCCCGGGATGAAATATTCAGCGTTGAGCCGAGTTGAGAACTGTTTTGAGATTCTGTGCCTCAAAACGCTCGTTAGGAGCTGGCCGCGGAATACATCGCTGTCTCCGCCATATTGAGCCCCCTGCCTGTCCTGAGCAGCCCAGAGCAGATGGAATGCGTTTGTCCATTTAGTTTTCTCGGCAGGGTCGAATTTGTGGGTAAGCCCAACCCTGTGCAGGTTGGTATGGTCTGCAAGCGAGCCTTCGAGAGCCTGAGTGTAAACGTACATCTCAGAATATCTCGGCCATTCGCCCCAGAGCGGGTCGAAGCCCTCGTTGTCGTCTGTGGAAGGATTATCGCCTGAGAGATACTCATATTCGAGCGTGAGCATATTGTTCATCTCGTCGTTGAACGAGTAGCAGAGGCTGTTCAGCGTTCCGAATGCCTCAAGGTCTTGGGGGGCTGAGCTGGAATCAATCGCCTTCTCGCCTGTCTGAACAGCGGCTTCAAGGCGGTAGCTCATATTATCATTGATCCCGCCGTTAAACGCACCGCCGAAGGTATAGATCTCTGATTCCCTGCTCCAGTCCGGATTATACCTTGGGGCAATTTCCGCCACATCGTCTTCCTTGAGCATAAAGTATGCTTCCCAGCTGAAGGCCTCCTGCGATTTGTCTGTATAGTACATAATTACGCCCTGCTCATCGTTCTGAGTGAGCCGGCGGTCTGCCTGCTCGCTGAAGGGCTCGAGCGTTTTTGATGCCCTTGCGTAGTTCTGAGTGTAAACGAGGTCCAGCGTTCTGCCCTCATCCATATCCACTGTGAATCTGGCGGCATCAAAGAAAATCGTTCTTGAACCGTCAAGAGGTGTGCCGTCTAAAACGAGCCATTTGCTCAGTATGATATCCTGACGACCTAAAACCGCTGTAACGGGCATATCAAGGAAATTATCCAGCTTTACGTTCAAGCGGTCTATAATGGCCTCATCAAAATCAACGGAATTGTCTTTGTATTCAGGATCGTCGAAGCACCACAGCTCCTGAACCATCCTGAAATCCACGCCAATCTCATCGGTAAACTGGTGTTTTGCTCCGAGGCGGGCACGGATCCTGTCGTAATTCTGATGCCCGTCTTTAGCGGCATTGTTTAGATACCACTCTTCGCCGTAAACCCTGCGGTATCGGAAATCGCCGTAGAGCTCCATACCTTCTACAGGATTTTTGAGCGTTTCAAGAAGTGAATTTTCTGCGCTTGCCGGAAATTTCGGGAGAAATGCGCACAGCACAAGAATTAAAACTAACCTTTTCATAACTTTCCTCTCAATTGCAATTAAAATAACTAACAGTTTGCATGATCAACTAAAATAGAAAAAACGCTAAAATTCTTTTTCCACATCCTTCTCTTTGTCTGCCCATTTAACATCTTCGATGTCAACCTTTTCGCTGCCCTTGTTCCAGTTTAAGAGCCCGTAAACCACACACAGAACGGCACTGGCAATGCACAGGATGTAACCTGTAAATACGAAGCCGCTTTCAATACCCATATACATAACAAAAACCTTTCAATAAAGAGTAATGCGTAACTGCATAGAGAAACATTTTAATCGATTAAATTTGATTGTGAAGAAAAATCAAGACAAATCGAAAAAAATATTAAATTTTTTCGCAAAGATTTCAGATATAATCCACTGATTACACGGATTGCACAGATTTTTTGTGGCCTGTGGCGAGCAGCAAGTGGGGCGCGGGTTTAAATATCTCGTTTTGTGAAATCGCTGCGTAATACTAATGACAATCAGAGCCGCACGTGGAGTCCGCCGGAGGCGGAGAACACGCGGATAGATTCGGCTTTAAAAAGCTTTGCAAAAAATATTGTCGCACACCTCTGATTGACGTTTAAAATTTTATATTGTATCAGGTTATTTTAGTGATAAAATTTCAGTATGGTATATGAGCATATATATTGGCCTGCAGGCTTTCTAATAACCTTCTCAACTTATGGAACTCGATTGCATGGCAGGAGCAATGGAAGTGTTGACAGAAAGCATAATAAGTTCGGACAACCTTATCTGCCGGAGAATGAGTTTCGAGTGAATACTATAAGAAAAAATATGCAGCAAAGAAAGGTTACCCTTAATCCCTGCCAGAGAGATATTGCTCTGAAGTCTATTGTCGATATATGCGCTGAGAGGGAATGGAATCTAATGGCGGCTCATGTTCGCTCTGAACATCTGCATATTGTAGTTTCGGGTAAGCAGAAACCGGAAAGAATGATGACAGAGATAAAATCAAAAGCCACAAGATTACTCCGCAAGTCTTACCCTGAGATGCAAAATCTTAAAATATGGACAAGGCACGGCAGCACTAAATATATATGGAAAACTGAACACATATACGACGCTATCAAGTATGTTTTGTATGAACAGGGTGTTCCAATGTCTGTGTATCATAATAAAAGCTTGCGGTGATTCGAATATTTAAACCAAGCAGCGTGTTGCCTGCAGGGGTAAACCAATCAAAGAGCCCAAGGCTGCTTGAAAACTCTGCGCAAAAAACTTATGCCTACTGCTCTTATTTCTATTTTATGATATCCACTTATTCCGTCCCGCCTGCGGCGGGCCTACATGCGTGGCTCGGTTTAAATATTAGTATCGTGAAGTCGCTGCGTAATACTAACGACAATCAGAGCCGCACGTGGAGTCCGCCTGCGGCGGGCCTACATGCGTGGCTCGGTTTAAATATTTCGTATCGTGAAGTCGCTGCGTAGTACTAATGACAATCAGAGCCGCACGTGGAGTCCGCCGAAGGCAGAGAGCCTGTCCGCCGGAGGCGGAGAACACGCGGATAGATTCGTGGCTCGTAGCAAAATCATTAGTGAAAAATCAGTGTGAATCAGCGGCTGAAAAATTCCTCTCCGCCTTTTCCTTATTTAATATTTATCCTGTGAATCCTTGCCCCGAAGCCAAAGCGGTTTGGGGCTGTAAATCCCGTCAAAAAAACATCTCCCCTCTGTGCAATCTGTGTAATCTGTGGATTATATATTTCCTCTGCGTCCTTTTGTCCACTTATTCCGTCCCGCCTGCGGCGGACTACATGCGTGGCTCGGTTTAAATATTAGTATCGTGAAGTCGCTGCGTAATACTAATGACAATCAGAGCCGCACGTGGAGTCCGCCGAAGGCGGAGAGCCTGTCCGCCCGAGGCGGAAAACACGCGGATAGATTCGTGGCAAGTGGCAGAGCTGCAAGTCCGCCTGCGGCGGATTGCTCGTGGCAAAATCAGGACTTGACAGGCCTGTTGGCGAAATCATCAGCGACCATCACGGACTTCCACAGACACGCACTTATTTCCCCAGTGTTTGTTCGTATCTGCGATTGTTTGTCCGTGTGTTGCTTTTCCCGCAGTGAGAGGGCGAGGAGGGGGCAGCAGTTTTGCAGTGAAAATGAAAGCCGTGCAAGGAAGCAGTTTCGATCAAAAAAAAAACGGGGCGTTTTTTCAAACGCCCCGAGTCTAATTAAAGTTTGGGTCTAACGCTCAAAGTTAATTAAGCGCTGCGGCGGCGTACGAATAGGCCGCCAAGACCGAGAAGTGCCATTGTCATTGGCTCTGGGATATACTCGTAGGTTACCTTTGCAAAGGCTTGAGCATTCGGGCTTGAGCCCTCGAAGTGCCCGTTTTCGCCGTCAAAAGTAGCTCCTGTGAGCATACTTGGGGTGAAACTCAGAGTAAACTCTTCGCCAGTACCTTCATACTGACCCCAAACAGCATCAGCTATTTCCTGAATAACGAATTTCTCAATATCACCAGGTACCCACTCTGCATAGTCATCACCCGTTGTTACGTTGAACTCGCCTACGGGATCCCCGGAAGTGGGGTCGAGCTCGAAGGCCTGAGTTTCATTAACGCTGATATCAGCGCCGGTGATAGCCTGAAAGCTGCTGTCCACAGTGGATACAGTTGAATTGAAGGTTACAGTATTGATAACTTTTCCTGTGCCCGTTTGAGCCTCAGTAGAATCGTTATCAAGCTGAACTTCTGCGCCGAGTGTCTTGGTTCTAACCTCAAGAGTAACGCCGGTGAGCGTACCAAGAGAGGTGTCGAACTTATCAAGATTCAGATCAACCTGAGTTTCATCCGGGAGAGCCGTCCATGTGGTTTCGTTAGACACGCTCAAGGCCATTGCCATCGAGCATACGCTAACTACTGCCAGGACCATTAATACTTTTTTCATTTTTTAACTCCCGCTAAAAATTAACATTTTCGTCTTACCCCAACACGCCTGTCTGACCTGCCTGACCGCTGATAGCTGCCTGTGCGGATGGGCCTGTCAACTCCCAAATGTTCTGAAACGAACACCGAAACCATCGGTTAAGCGAAGCGGCCAACAAGACCGCCCCGCTTCGTTTCAATGTTGAGGTCTAAACGCTCAAAGTTAATTAAGCGCTGCGACGGCGTACGAAGAGGCCGCCAAGACCGAGAAGGGCCATTGTCATTGGCTCTGGAACGATTGTGATAGATTCACCAGCAAGAGATTGCTTGCCAGCAGACTGAGTACTATAATTAGCAGTCATTCCAAATGCAGGTATGTCTTCTAGCGTAATAGTATCACCTACAGCACCAGTATAGTTAAAGCTGAGAAGCTCACCTGATGTGTATACACCTGCGCCTACATTTGCTGTTGCGCCACCAAAGTCATAGTCGCCATAAGACGAGAGATCTATGATTGGTTGAGTCGTTGTAAAAGTAGCGTTCCAAACACCTGAGTCAATTGAGCCAGCTGGATTAGATAAAGCCATGTTACCTACACCAACTGCATTTACTTGATCATCAGTCATCATAGAAACACTGAAAGAACCATCGCCATTATCAGTTACATCCCAACTGACAGCAGCAGAAGCGAACTGCGCCACAGCCAGAACCAATACTAAAGTAAGTATCTTTTTCATTTGAAAACTCCTATAAATTTAAGTTAAAAGTTAAACGCTCAAACCGAGGTTAGTAATCGCAAGAGATTGACCAGAACGGAGCTGAACCATTGTTGTTAATGTAGTTTACCGTAGCTGTTATGTCTTCAGCGTTGATGAAACCATTCCCATCAACATCGTAGGCACCGTTAGACTCGTCAACAGCAATTGACCAGAACGGAGCAGAACCGTTGTTGTTGATGTAATTAACAAGCGCTGTTATATCTTCAGCATTTACAAAGTTGTTGCCGTCAAGATCATAAGCAGCACACTCTGGAGGCTCGGTTCCGCCGTCAGTGATATCGAAGGTGATAGGGAGGTTAGTGTCCATAGCACCATCATAATCAACAACGCCGCCGCGAAGAGCGTTCTCGCCGATAGTAACAGATGCAGCAGCACCTGTAGTTACCACGATATCGCCGCTTGTAGAAGGTACGTCTGTTTCGTCGTCTTCAAGACCGCCGGCGCTGATGCAGAAAGCAGCGCTTGGCAAAGAAGCCGTTCCGGCAGCATCCTGAGCAGCGATCGGGCCGCCTTCGCCGTAAACATAGCTTTCGCCCTCTTCATTGGCGTAGTCCATGAAAACATCGAAGAATGAAGGGATAGCAACGTCTGTTACGTCCACATCTGAATCAACATCCAGAGCGAACCCTACTACTGCAGCATCCGCTGAGTAGCTTACTGTTGCAGTTCCGTCGCCATTGTCGGTAGCAGTAAACGTTACTGAACCGGCCATAGCTACAGCTGCAACTGCGAGCAGTGCAAAGAAACAATTTTTCATTTGAAAAACCTTTCCATAAAATTAGTAATTCTTTTTTCCGGGGCACCGTGCCCCACTACGAAAAATAAAGTTTTAGATTTGAAACCGAAAACCCCAGCCCGATTCCCTGTTAGGCAGCTAAGCAGGGGCTCATGGCCGGATAATCAATTTCATCATTTTCCCTGCAATACGCTTGCAGAGAGAATACTACAGGATTTAATTTAGCAAATCGATGGGCGGGTTTCAAGTTTAAAAACGGCTAAATCAGCAAAAAGCTGAGATTTTTTAATTTTTACCGCTTCCGCAAGTAATTTTACTTGTTAAGTCGTAATTGATCCACAGATTACACGGAGATTTTTTTATGCGATATTTATTAGCCGCTAATCCCCGCTAATTTTTCACTAATGATTTTGCCACGAGCAATCCGCCGCAGGCGGACTTGCAGCTCTGTCACTCGCCACAAATCTATCCGCTTGTTCCGCTCCGCCTCCGGCGGACCTCCACGCACGGCTCTGATTGTCGTTAGTAATACGCAGCAACTTAACAAAACGAGATATTTAAACCGAGCCACGCATGTAGGCCCGCCGCAGGCGGGACGGAATAAGTGGACAGCAGTACGCAGAGAAAGATATATATTAACCACGGAGTGACTGTGTTAAAAGTCAAGTATTTAAATAGATTTTTCTTGGGGCTCTGCCCCAAACCCCGCCTCTCCTCTTAACAATTTATTTTGCCAAAAGGTTTCGTTTTGCAGCATTGTATTCATGATACACACAAGTTTTCTCATCGTTGCGGTAAGGGCAACCTTCTTGGGTTTTCCCTTTTCAACAAGTCTTTCATAGAAACATTTCAATGCCGGATTGAACCTTACGATTGTTAAAGCCGGCATAAAAAGTTTATCCCTGACACCTTTTCTGCCGCCTCCCGTAGCTCTTTTGCCCCTCATTTTACCGCTGTCTCTATTGATTGGAGCAACCCCTACAAGCATGGCGATCTGCCTGCGATTAAGCGTTCCCAGCTCGGGCATAGCTGCAACAAGCATTGATGCAGTTTTCTCGCCTACACCCGGTATGCTGGTAAGTATTTCAGTTTTCTTCTTTAACCTTGGCACCTTTTCAATCAGCTCTGAGATAGTCTTGTCGAGGTCATTAATTTGCCTTTCAAGAAAATCAATTGTTGATTTAATACTGTTCAAAGTTGTCTTCTCAAACGCCTTATCTAATCTGTTTTTCTCTGCTGTACGCATCTTAACGAGCTGCTCTCTTCGAACTGTAAGTTCTTTTATTTCACGTCTTTGCTCGTCAATTTGAGAATTCTGCCTTGGTTTAACGGCTTCTGCAAATAGAGATATTTTTCTGGCACAAATCTTATCTGTTTTGGCTAAGATACCTAAAGATTTTGCAAACTCTTTAACCCTGCCTGGATTCACAATTGAAACAGGTAAGCCTTTGGCCATAAGCACAGAAGCCATCTTAAACTCATAGCCGCCAGTTGCCTCCATAACAACAAGTTCTGGTTCTTGTTTTTGGCAGTATTCAGCCAACTTATCAATGTCTGAAGCATCACTACTGTAAGAAGTGTACTCTTTAGTAGTTTTACAATAAACATCAAAACGATCTTTTGAAACATCAATGCCAATAATGTTTTTCATAATTTATCCTTTCTTGCAATTCGGGCTCATTATATAATGTCCCATGCGACTGTTCGGATTTTAACGAAGATAGCAGCGGCGGATCACACTCCGTACGGGCTTATATATCCCAAAGCACAAATCGAACTCACCGCTGCTGTTTCTTGGTGCGGCAGCTGCCGCACCAAGAAACCCGAACCATAGAACTTAAGCTTATTATAGCATCAAATACACAGCCATCCCATAGGTCCATAGATTTATCGTTGAGGGCTTGTTTATTGTATTAAAACGCCCTTTTCCTGAAGGATTTCAATCACCCCAGTTTGCATTTTTTTGGCTATTGTTCAATTGTCAGTTTTTTGCTCAATACTGCCCACTCTTTTTTCACCTCTTTCTTTGCGTAAAATCTTGCTACATATTAAAACCTGGCAAATAAGCCTGCTGAGGGCTTGCAACCATACGCGGTGAACCACGTGCTGACCCACAGGCAGCCATAACGCTAAAAACATCCAGCCGGCTGAATAATACACCCCTCAGCAAAGTAAACAATCGACTGAATGTTCCTTTCCATTTGCCGAGGAAACCTATATACCGTATTAAAATATAAGCAAGCATTGCCGTCCATACTTGCCATAGAATCGCTTCTTGGCTATGCCCTAGGAAATCGCTTAGCTGCAAAGTCTGCTTTATTTGCTTGAAAAACACCTCTATGCCCCATCGGCATTTATATAGGCCGCAGATACTGCTCGGCGCCCACTGAGTATTGTTAGTGATAAATTTCATAAGCTTTTTCTCGCCGTTAACTTCCACATAAGCCTTAACCAAACGGAGCTGCTTCGGGTAGGCCTCATAGCTTTTCGGCATTTCAAGTTCAATTAATGCATCGTATTGGATATCACCTTTTGGTTCTGTATTCTGTTTAACAAAACGATATTTCATATTGTCTTTGGCTCTGGTAACCCAGAATAATTCTCGCCTGTCAAGATCAGCCAGATGCTTAAAATCCACGTAAGCCTTGTCAAAAACCGCTATTTCGCCGCTTTTAAGGTTCTGACAGAGCTGATAAGCCTCTGTCGAATCATGGGTTGAGGCTTCTTTTACAATAGCAAATTGAGGCAGGAATGTCTGGAGATTAAGCTGCATGTGGCACTTTGCAGCGGCTTTGCGTCTGCGATGTTTAGCCCAGTCAATACAGTTGGCTACAAGCTGAATCGTTGTTGAATCAACCGCATATATTGCTCTCTTAAAACGCCTTGGAAGGCCGGAGTATTTATGACCTCTGCCAAAATTAGGATGCTGGGCTTGGATATGGGACAGCACCTCCCAGAAGAGAGTCTCTGCCATACGAGGATCTCGAACCCTGTTTGCATGAGAAAGCCCATTCCTGCTTGGTGGGGTTGCACGGCGAATAGGAATCAAAGCTCCGGAATGATTACGCAATGTGTCGGCAACGTCGTTCAGCGAGAGGCTGTGAGCAATCTGGACATGAAGCATAGATACAATGTGAGACCAGCAAGAAAATGTTCGTGATTGCTTGTCAATACCGTAAAGCCGGGATAATTTTGAAACAAGATAAGCAGGAATATATTGGCATATCTGCTTGAGAACTGTATATTGATGCTTAGCGGGTGTCATGAGTTACTCCTAATTTTTGGTTAGTTTGTTGAAATTAGTGTAACTCATACCCCGCTATTTTCAAAGAAACATCTTATATTTTGTTCTTCTATGGGATGGCTGTGATTTTTATAACAAAATGACAACTTTTTTGTTTTTTGCTATTCTATGCAGTCAATTTGCTTTGACAGCCGGCGAGGCTTTCATATAAATATATGTTCACCCGAATTTCAATGTCCCCGTGGCTCAATTGGATAGAGCGTTGGCCTCCGGAGCCAAAGGTTGCAGGTTCGAATCCTGCCGGGGACGGTTCGCTTTCATCCTCTCTCAACGGCTGCAAAAAGCCGTTTCGGCTTTTCTGAATATTCGCTGCATTCGCTTTTTACCGTTCGCACTGTGCCGCCGAAAGACGTTTTCGGGCGGAGAAACTGCGTGGAAATCTGCGGAATGCGCATCGGCTCAAGGAATTACTGATTTGAACCTGTATAAGGCTTGCTTGCGGACGATTTAATAAAAAATAATTTACGGTTAAAATCATAGCAGCAGTATGTTATAATAACCCTGCATTGTAAAGAAGGGCTTCTAAGCCTTTGCTTTTAAAATGAAATGTCTTTGATTTGCCAAGTATCTATTTTTCGAAGGGGGAGTAATTTATGAAATTACCTTCTATATATTCGGGTTTGTTCTTTAGAACGAACCGTTCATTCGTCCTTTTTTCGGCGGCATTGATTTGCTTATTGCCGTTTGCGGCCGTCTTTGATAAGTCCGTTTCAAATCTCCGTGCCGCAGAAAGCAATCCCGGCAGCGAGGCTTCCCCCCAAGGCGGCCAGCCCTCAGAAAAGCCCGCCGGCCCCACCTTGAAAATGAGCTACAGCAATAAACCGATAGATAACCCGATAGCCTCTTTTATGTATTTTGTCCCGCTGATATCGCCTACGCCTGTTGATAATATATCCAGCGCCGGCAATGAGCAGCAGGTGGATATAATCTCGCGTGAGATAAAGAAAAATTCGAATTCTTTTCATGTTACCAGCGGATTTGAAATTTCAGGCAGCGGCTTTCATATGAACACATTTGAACCTTCCGAGATGATAGCAGAGAATTCAGACGGGCTCAAAAAAGGCAAAAACCTCGAAAAAATCTTGGATTATATCAAGCTTGAAGGAAATGGTTTTGGCACTATTGAGGCTAAGGGGAGAATAACCGGCACTGGCCCTGCTGTTACTGAGGTAAATTTGAGGTTCAATAACAGGGGGAAGAAGAGCCCCGTAACAATTGGTCTTTATGATGTTGTACCTGAGGGCGGCAAATACAAATATCAAAACCGCAAAAATGAGATAGTTGCCAGAGTTAATACGCTCAGTTTTGAGAAAACTGACAAGACCCCCAAAATGGGCATAACAATAGCATCTGTCTCTGAGAAAAACAAATCTGCCGGCCTGTTCGGTTGGATTAAGGGAGCGATAGCAAATCTCTTCATAAAGCCCTTGAAGATAACAAAGCTTGGCAACAATACGATGCTCGATTTTGGAGAAACTTTGCTTCACAAAGAGCCCGCCTTCACTTTCCCAAAGGCTGAGAATATTATGGAGCGTAAAGAAATAGATGCCTCGAAGCAATAAAATCCAGTGGCGGAGGTTCCGCTGCAGACTGTATTCAGGAATTGCCATCTCTCTAAAGGGCAAACTAAAGGTTCCATTTTTTAAGGTGTTTTGCGTGCATCCAATAGCTATATTTTCAAAAAGATTGTGCCGAAAAGGTTAGAGAGTAAACGGCCGTTGGATTTGCAAAGCTTATAAGAATAAATGCGGTTTTTCAAAGGTTAAAGGTTAAAATATGGTAAAGCGTAAGTTTGTATTATTTCTTTTATCTGCGGCGGCGTTTTTTGCCTCAGATGTACAAGGCGGCAGACAGGCTGTTGACTGCGTTAACCCGCTCATTGGCACCCCATTTGCCGGCTTTGAAGATGGCCTTGAAGGCGGCGGGACAATGCCCTGCGTGAATGCTCCCTTCGCCATGACCAACTTCGTCCCCCAGACCTGCCAAAACCGCATTGGCCGTATGCCTTACGTTTACGAGGATGATAAGATTATCGGCTTTTTGGCAACCCATCAGCCTACTGTTTGGATGGGCGATTATGGATACGTATCTGTTATGCCGCAAATCGGAGATCTGGAGGTCCAGCAGGACAGGCGGGCTCTTTCATTTTCCCATGAGAATGAGCAGTCATCGCCGTATCGTTATTCTGTTGAAATGCAAAAGGCCGGCAAGGTTATAAAAGGCGAAATTGCCGCTGCTTCCCGCTGCGCTCTTTTTAGGTTTACCTTTCCCCGTTCAGACAAGTCTCATTTGGTTATTCAGGCTATAAATGCCGAAAAAGACAAACCCTTTAAGGGTTATGTTAATATCAGCCCCGACAAAAAGGAAATTGTAGGTTACAACCCAGATCAGAAATGTTCCCACCTTGTCCGAACTCTGAAAAACTTCAAAGGCTGGTTTGTTATTCAGTTTGACAAACCGTTTGAAACTTATGGAACTTGGACAGAAGGCCAGATCAATGAGGGATCAGCCGAAGAGCGGGGATCTTGTATGGGGGCCTATATTACTTTCCCAACTTCCGAAAAAGAACAGGTGAACGCTCGTATTGCAACGTCATTTATAAGTTTAGAGCAGGCACGCCAAAATCTTGAAAATGAGGTGCCCCATTGGAATTTCGACAAGCTCTCCCAAAGCACTCGCAAGCTGTGGCAGGATAATTTGAGCCGTATTGAGGTTGGCGGAGTGAGCGAGGAGCAGAAAGAAATCTTCTATACTGCAATGTTCCATACGATGCTGTTTCCGCGGGAGTTTTCCGAATACGGTCGGTACTACAGCGCATTTGATGACAAAATACACAAAGGCGTTTCTTACAATGATTTCTCGCTTTGGGATACGTTTCGCGCAGTGCATCCGCTTTTTCATTTCATCCAGCCCGAGCGAGTGAACCCGATGATACAGTCTCTAGTGCAGATGTACGAACAGGGCGGCTGGATACCGAAATGGCCCAACCCCACATACACAAACATAATGATAGGCACGCATGCAGATTCAGTTATTGCTGATGCCTATATTAAGGGATTCCGCTCGTATGATGTTCATAAAGCTTATCAGGCAATTCGTAAAAATGCCTTCCAGCCTCCCGATTGCGACACCAAGCGGGGGTGGGGCGACCGAGAAGAGATTCCGCATTACGAGGCTCGCGGCGGGTCATCTTATTATAATTCGCTCGGCTATGTACCCTTCGACCGAACTCAGGAATCTGTTTCGCGCACAGTCGAATTCAGTTATGGAGATTTCTGCGCAGCTCAGATGGCCGGGGAACTTGGAAAAAATGATGAGTATCGCCGCCTGATGCGGCGAAGCAGTAACTACAAAAATCTGTACAACCCCGAAACTGGTTTTTTAGCCCCTCGGCTTTTCAATGGCGAATGGGCTGGTCATCCCAACTGGGGCTTCACAGAGGGCTCCCCGTGGACGTATCGATTTGGGGCGATGCATGATATAGAAGGTATGATAGAAATGATGGGCGGCGATGAGAAGTTTGCAGCTTTGCTCACCAAAAACTTTGAAGACGGCCATTATCGCCACGATAACGAGCCCGGCCATCATTACATTTATCTGTTCAATTACTGCGGCAAACCATGGAAGACTCAGCAGCTTGTTCGCAAACACACTTCTGAGGAGAATTATCGCAATGTGCCCCTCGGAATCAACGGCAATGATGACTGCGGCCAGATGTCTGCGTGGTATATATTCAGCGTTATGGGTTTTTATCCTGTTTCGCCCGGTACAGACCATTTCACATTCGGTGCTCCGCAATTTCCAAGATTCAAGCTGCACCTTACTCATAATGGCCGCCCAAAAACTTTTGAGATAATTGCAAGGAACCTCAGCGATGAAAATAAATATGTTCGCTCAATTACTCTCGACGGCAAAACTATAAACAAACCGTATATCACATATTCGCAAATTATGAATAGCCGGAGGCTCGTTTTCGAGATGACCGATTCGCACGGGTATAAAAACCGCTGATTTTCTGTTTTAGATGAATTTTTTGCTGTTCATAATGTTATTTTAAGTATAAAATTATCTGCTTGAAATATGTTTGTTTTATAATGAAAATTGCTTAATAAACAAGGCTCAAAAATGGAATTAGGGAAATACTCATTCGGTGTTGGAGACCGCTTTGGCTGTCAGGGTAAATGGCAGCTCAAAGCAGTTATGCAGGCAAAAGAGGCGGGGATTGATATTGTGCCGGTGTGGAATAAATCGCACCGTGAACACAAGGCAATCGGCAGCCGCCCTGAGGATGTAAGGCTTGAGGCGGATAAAAGCGTAGAATCTCTCGGCTGGCAGGGGGCTTATCACGTGGATGCAGACCATATCAATATGGGCAGCGTATCGGAGTTTATCGGATGCAGCGACTTCTTCACGCTCGACATTGGCGACTATATCGGAGCGGCCCCGCAAAAGCAGGCAAAGGAGAAATTCACCGAAATCGCCTTTGAGTATGCCGGCAAACTGACAATCCCTATGCTCGAAGAAGAATATCAGATTACGCCGCAAGATATAGAAGCAATTGCAGATAAGTATCTCTACGCGGTAAAAGAGGCTGGGAAAATCTATCGCACAATAGAGAAGGCCAAGGGCAGAGACAGCTTTATCACCGAGGTTTCTATGGATGAAACCAAATCCCCTCAAACCCCCGCAGAGCTGTTTTTCATAATGCTTATGATTTCTCAAGAGGGCATCCCTGCGCAAACGATAGCCCCGAAATTTACCGGACGCTTCAACAAGGGAGTTGACTACGTGGGAGATGCCTCAGACTTTGAGAAAGAATTCAATCAGGATATAGCCGTAGTTCAGTTTGCGGCTGAGGAATTTGGCCTGCCGAAAGATATCAAGCTCAGCGTTCATTCCGGCAGTGATAAATTTTCGATTTACAAACCAATCAATAAGGCATTGAAGAAATTTAATGCTGGCGTTCACGTTAAAACTGCCGGCACAACTTGGCTTGAAGAGCTTATTGGCCTTGCTGAAGCCGGCGGAGGCGGCCTTGAAATTGCAAAACGCATTTATAAGGAGTCTCTGGAGAGATTTGATGAGCTAACTGCCCCATACTGGTCTGTTATCGATATAAGCAAAGAACGCCTGCCTACCGCAGAAGAGATTCAACGCTGGAGCTCGGATAAATTCGCTGATGCTATCCGCCATGAGCCCGATTCGAAGGGTTTCAATCCAGATATGCGTCAATTGCTGCATGTTGGCTATAAGATTGCTGCTGAAATGGGAGAAGAATATACTCTTGCGCTGGATCAATACGAAAACTGCATTTCCAGAAATGTTACGAACAACATATATAATCGCCATATTCTTCCGCTGTTTGGCTGATTATAGCAATTATGGCCTGATTTTTTCGCTGTATGCGAAAAAAATCCAAAAAATTTTATTTTTTTCTTCTTAGGTGTGAAAAATAGCCCTCCTTAAGATATTAACCTATTTCTGTATTTGAAAATAGGGATTGAAAGTATTTTTTGCGGGTTGAGATACTCGCTAAATGGCTTTTTTAAGTTGGTTCCAATGCGGTATTAGGAATCAGTTTTAAGATTTATTTTTAATTTTAAGGAGTTTTTTATGAAAAAGTATTTATTTGTACTACTCATGGCCATGTTTGCGGCTGGCCCGGCTTGGGCGGACAGTGTAAACGGCCCCGGAAATCTGGAGTGGGACGACCCTCTAACTTGGGGCAGCGGCACTGTTCCGGATATCACCACCGAAATCTGGTACAATGTCAGCGATGATAACCTGACTACCATTCATGTTAGAGACGGCGTTGATGCGGTTTGTAATCACCTTTATATGTCTAACGGTGGAAACAGCAATGTGTCGGCAACGTCGTTCAGCGAGAGGCTGTGAGCAATCTGGACATGAAGCATAGATACAATGTGAGACCAGCACGAAAATGTTCGTGATTGCTTGTCAATACCGAAAGACCGAGACAATTTTTTGAAACAAGATTAGTAGGAATATGTTGGCATATCTGCTTGAGAACTGTATATTGATGCTTAGCGGGTGTCATGAGTTACTCCTAATTTTTACTTAGTTTGTTGAAATTAGTGTAACTCATACCCCGTTAATTTTAAAGAAACATCTTATATTTTGTTCTTCTATGGGATGGCTGTGCATCAAATAACATAAAGTTAATCATACAAGTTAATCATACAAGTCTCACAGAGGGGCACAGAGGGGAGAGGTTAAAAATATGAGAGAGATGTTTTCAGCCGCTAATCCCCGCTGATTTTTCTCTAATGATTTTGCCACGAGCAATCCGCCGCAGGCGAACTTGCAGCTCTGCCACTCGCCACAAATCTATCCGCTTGTTCCGCTCCGCCTCCGGCGGACCTCCACGCACGGCTCTGATTGTCGTTAGTATTACGCAGCGACTTCACAAAACGAGATATTTAAACCGAGCCACGCATGAAGACCCGCCGCAGGCGGGACGGAATAAGTGGACAGCAGTACGCAGAGAAAGATATATATTAACCACGGAGAGGGGCACAGAGGGGAGAGGTTAAAAATATGAGAGAGATGTTTTCAGCCGCTAATCCCCGCTGATTTTTCTCTAATGATTTTGCCACGAGCAATCCGCCGCAGGCGGACTTGCAGCTCTGCCACTCGCCACAAATCTATCCGCTTGTTCCGCTCCGCCTCCGGCGGACCTCCACGCACGGCTCTGATTGTCGTTAGTAATACGCAGCAACTTAACAAAACGAGATATTTAAACCGAGCCACGCATGTAGGCCCGCCGCAGGCGGGGCGAAATAAGTGGACAGCAGTACGCAGAGAAAGATATATATTAACCACGGAGTGACTGTGTTAAAAGTCAAGTATTTAAATAGATTTTTCTTGGGGCTCTGCCCCAAACCCCGCCTCTCCTCTTAACAATTTATTTTGCCAAAAGGTTTCGTTTTGCAGCATTGTATTCATGATACACACAAGTTTTCTCATCGTTGCGGTAAGGGCAACCTTCTTGGGTTTTCCCTTTTCAACAAGTCTTTCATAGAAACATTTCAATGCCGGATTGAACCTTACGATTGTTAAAGCCGGCATAAAAAGTTTATCCCTGACACCTTTTCTGCCGCCTCCCGTAGCTCTTTTGCCCCTCATTTTACCGCTGTCTCTATTGATTGGAGCAACCCCTACAAGCATGGCGATCTGCCTGCGATTAAGCGTTCCCAGCTCGGGCATAGCTGCAACAAGCATTGATGCAGTTTTCTCGCCTACACCCGGTATGCTGGTAAGTATTTCAGCTTTCTTCTTTAACCTTGGCACCTTTTCAATCAGCTCTGAGATAGTCTTGTCGAGGTCATTAATTTGCCTTTCAAGAAAATCAATTGTTGATTTAATGCTGTTCAAAGTTGTCTTCTCAAACGCCTTATCTAATCTGTTTTTCTCTGCTGTACGCATCTTAACGAGCTGCTCTCTTCGAACCGTAAGTTCTTTTATTTCACGTCTTTGCTCGTCAATTTGAGAATGCTGCCTTGGTTTAACGGCTTCTGCAAATAGAGATATTTTTCTGGCACAAATCTTATCTGTTTTGGCTAAGATACCTAAAGATTTTGCAAACTCTTTAACCCTGCCTGGATTCACAATTGAAACAGGTAAGCCTTTGGCCATAAGCACAGAAGCCATCTTAAACTCATAGCCGCCAGTTGCCTCCATAACAACAAGTTCTGGTTCTTGTTTTTGGCAGTATTCAGCCAACTTATCAATGTCTGAAGCATCACTACTGTAAGAAGTGTACTCTTTAGTAGTTTTACAATAAACATCAAAACGATCTTTTGAAACATCAATGCCAATAATGTTTTTCATAATTTATCCTTTCTTGCAATTCGGGCTCATTATATAATGTCCCATGCGACTGTTCGGATTTTAACGAAGATAGCAGCGGCGGATCACACTCCGTACGGGCTTATATATCCCAAAGCACAAATCGAACTCACCGCTGCTGTTTCTTGGTGCGGCAGCTGCCGCACCAAGAAACCCGAACCATAGAACTTAAGCTTATTATAGCATCAAATAACATAAAGTTAATCATACAAGTCTCACAGAGGGGCACAGAGGGGAGAGGTTAAAAATATGAGAGAGATGTTTTCAGCCGCTAATCCCCGCTAATTTTTCACTAATGATTTTGCCACGAGCAATCCGCCGCAGGCGGACTTGCAGCTCTGTCACTCGCCACAAATCTATCCGCTTGTTCCGCTCCGCCTCCGGCGGACCTCCACGCACGGCTCTGATTGTCGTTAGTATTACGCAGCGATTTCACGATACGAGATATTTAAACCGAGCCACGCATGTAGGCCCGCCGCAGGCGGGACGGAATAAGTGGACAGCAGTACGCAGAGAAAGCTATATGCTTTGCATGCTCAGTTTCTGCTTTCATCAAACACAATATCCTCGGGCAGAGCTACCACGTCTTTTCGTTCGCTTCCGAGAACCTTGCGTATTTCGCTGCTGTGTTTGCCGATAAGCGAGCTGATCTCATCGCTGCTCATCGTTGTTACGGCCTTTGCCTTGCCTGAGAGCGATACCACGCTGCCCTCCTCGAACACCCCGTCAACGGATACAATGCCCTTGGGCAGAAGGCTCTTGTGATTCTTTACCGCTTTCATTGCGCCCTCATCGAGTTCAATTCTGCCGGCAGGGGTTGTGTTGAGTATCCAGCGGGCTTTGCTCCCGAGCTTTCTCCGCGGCATAAAGAGCGTGCCGATATCTTCGCCGTCGATTATTTTCAGAAGCACGTTTTCAAGCTTTCCGCTGGTAATTATCACTCGGCAGTCTGAGTCTGAGGCGATTTTTATCGCATCGAGTTTTGTTTTCATTCCGCCGGTAGCGAATTCTGAGCCGCTCTCTCCTGCATATCTCCTGTGCTCATCTGTAAGCTGCTCCACAATCTTCAGCGGCTCTGCGTCTTTGTGTTTTCGAGGGTCTTTTGTGTACAGCCGGTCTATATCAGAAAGCATTACCAGAAGATCCGCATCCACCTTGCTCGCTACAAGCGCGCTGAGCCGGTCGTTATCGCCGAATGCGCTTTGGATTTCGTCAGTGCTGATGCTGTCGTTTTCGTTTATTATCGGAACGCTCCCAAGAGACAGCAGCTTCTCCACAGCGTTCCGCAGGTTCAGATAAGAAGTTCGGTTGTCCATCACCCAGGCAGTGAGCAGGACCTGCGAGATAACGATATTGTAAATCTCGAAGGCCTTTGAGTATTCATACATCAAAAGCGGCTGCCCTATAGCGGCGCATGCCTGCCTCATCTTGATTGATTTCACCTTTGAGCTCAATCCGAGCCTGCCCGCCCCCATGCCGATAGCCCCGGAGCTTACAAGCAAAACCTCAAAGCCCATTTCGTGCAGTTTTTTCACCTGCCTTGCGATATCAACGATAAGTGCGCTGTTTATTCCGCTCTCACCCTTGAGGGTGTTTGTTCCTATTTTTACAACTATACGTTTTATTTGTGAGAAATTTCGCATCAGTCAAAATCTAAAATTTTAAAATATTTGATGAGAAGAATTTTAGAGAGGTTTGATATTTTAACAAGTATTTTGTGGTTTGATGGCTGTGGGAGTGTGCGGCAATTTTATTCTGATGCGGAAAATGTGTTTTTGACTGAGCCAGTCCGCCTGCGGCGGAGAGGGGATATGTTTTCAGCCGCTAATCTCCGCTGAGATTTATTAGCCGCTAAGCAGCGCTAAGATTCACTAAGGTTTTTTAATGCGAGAATTTTCACCCACTAATTCACACTAATTTTTCTCTAATGATTTTATTGCTCGCAATCCGCCGCAGGCGGACTTGCAGCTCTGCCACTTGCTACTCTGCCACTCTGCCACGAGCTACGAATCTATCCGCGTGTTTTCCGCCTCCGGCGGAGAGGCTCTTCGCCTTCGGCGGACTCCACTTGCTGCAAAAATTTCCGCAAACGCTTTGGAGTGAATTAAAAAGGGCGGAATAAAACCGCCCTTATCTTCTGCTTACTTCATCAGCTCTTTGATCTTTCTTTCGAGCCCCTCTCTTGCGTTCATATCCGCAAGCCGGCCTTCTTTATCAACGAGCCACATCGTTGGAATGCCTCGTATGTTGTATTTTTTTACATACTCATTATCCCAGCCCTTGCCGTCGAAGTGCTGAGGCCATTTGATCTGCTTGTCTTCCACAAACTTTTTCAAATCCTCTTCGCTCTTATCGAGGCTGATAGCGAGAATCTCAAAGCCCTCGCCGCTGTACTTTTCGTAAATGTCTTTCAAATGGGGTACTTCCTCAACGCACGGGCCGCACCATGTTGCCCAGAAATCCACCAGCACAACATCGCCTTTGTAGTCTGAGAGGGAGATCTCTTTGCCTTCGAGCGTTTCAAGCTCCATCTCAAGCTTGCTGCCGAGCATATCAAGCTTTTTCTTCACGCCTGCGAGCTTTTCTTTTACCATTGCGCCGCCGTATTTTTCGCAAACCTCAACAAGCGGTTCAGACAGAGAAGGGTTGTAGTAGATCATATCCCGAGCGATGGTCAGTGCGGTGTTTGGGAAGGTTTCCACGCCCTTGAATCTGCCTGCAACTGATTCTATATCTTCAACGAGTTTGTCCACCTGCTCTTTAACCTCGTCTGTTTTGTCTTCACCTGTAACGGTTTCGCTTTGGATCAGCGTGCCCATTCTTCTAACTCGGTATTCCAGCAGAGTTTCTATGAAACGCTTGCCAACCGAATCGTGCTGGAGGAGTTTTTTGTAGAAGCCTTCAAATTCGGCCGCTGTTTGCGGGTCTGACCCGATAAGCCCGAGAATATTCACCGCCTCGGGGATGATCCTCTCAGCCTGCTTGGAATTGGGATATTCATCATAAAGCTTTTTCGCTTCATTGAGAACCATTAAGCTTTTCTTCCAGACATTATCGCGATAGTCCTGAAATCTGCTGCGGTATTTCTCGAACATCTGCTGACGCACCTGATCATTTGGTGCTGAGCGGTAGTCCGGCCTTTCAGGCCTGCCGTTTTTCAGAAAATCTTCGCGTGCGGAAATTGCCGCCTTAACATCTTCAAGCATACTTTCAGCCTTGGCTTCTTTGCCATCAGGCTGGGCAATGCATACCCCTGCTAACATAGCCGATAAAAATACGGCCGAAAAAAATCTCATAAATTCTCCTGTTCTTAATTCGTAATTAACGATTCACCCGTTCAATGTATCAAATTCCGTTTACTTTGCGCATTAAAATTTTGTTCGCTCCAGCAGATAAATGCTGTTTAGAGCCTCTTATGCCAATTTCACTCAGCTGCATAAGTATACCAGAAAAGAGCAAGACGGGCAAAATCCTTTAAGTTTACAAACCTGTCTTCGGAGAAATCCGCAAATCCTGCCCACGAATTCTTGTTTGCTGAGATGAGCCATATATCCGAAAAAGCAAGCATATCCAGCTCATTTACATATCCGTCTTGAGCTCCGATACCTTTATCATTGGCTATATCAGCCGCTGGAGGTTGGTACTCGCTTGTAAGGGTAACAGAGAAATCAAACTGGGACAGCTCTTGTGAGTAGTAGTCTTCGGAAACTTCAATAAAGTATCTCCCAGAATAAGAGGGTACAAATGAGAAATTATTTGAGTAATAGTAATTATATGTTCTTGCGTCCGGCTCGTAGATTCCAATATCAAGCATTTCAGGTGAAGAGAAATCCAGCGAGTATTGTTCGCCGGCCAAGAGGTCAAGAGCGATAATGCAGCCCGATGCCCCATTAACATCCTCAAAGCTTCGGGTTTCTCCGGGCTTGATAATCTCCGGATATTCAACGTTTATGATGCCGCAGGATAAATTATCCTTCCACTGCTTAAACTCAATCACACTTTCGCATTTCAGCTCTGAGCCCACCTCGAATGGGTTTTCAAAAGCGAAAATTGATGAATAAGCCTTGATATAGCCGTCAAATCCCATCGGCAGTTCAAGCTCAAAATCTCCTGCGCCTTGTATTACCGCAAAATCAACCACACTATCTTCAGGTTCAGCTTTATTGGTGTAGGCCTGAACGAAGAACCTGCTCTCAGGGATTGTGCTGCTTGCCACCGTTCCCTGCATTTTGCCCATTGTGCCTGCGATTAGCTGAGTTGGATTGTAATCGATATATTCGTAATTCCATTCATCCCCGCTCAGCGAATTTACAGTAACATACTTGCCTGTTATCGGCGGAAGCGTTGGAAAATCTGAGGAATCCATAAGCGTGAAGTATATGCCTTTATCTCTGTAGTAGATATCTACTTCTCTATTCAAATCGGACTCCCAGTATCCATACCAGTCGTATTTCTCATAAGAATATTCCGTTCCGTCAAGAACGATTTTAACGGCGCCTTTGGTTTCCGGATAATAAGCAGACGGGCTGAATATTATCTCATAGCTGCATTCCTGATCGTAATAAATATCCTCCACTTCCTGCATACCTTCAATTATCAGACATCCGTGCAGGGTGCTGCCCTCATAAGCCAGATACAATTCGCTTATATCTGCATTAATTTCCTCATCGGGCACTTCCCCCGTTGCGTCTTTGAATACGAGCTGCTCATCCAGCCAGTATGAGATTTCGGCAGAGCCATCCCAGTTTTTGTAAATCTGCCACGGATCAGCAGGGTATATATTAACTCTCCCGCTCGGCTGGAGATTGTCGAAAGCCGAGAGCCAGTCTTTGTGGGTGAAGTTGGGGAGGATTCCGCCGAGGGTCGGGTCGTTATCCATTCCGCTGCCTACAGTGTATGCTGCGGGCCTGTTCCACTTGTTGAATTCAGGCAGAAAATCTCTCGGGCTGACCGGCTCGGGGAATCTCTGAGAGCCGTAAGCAGGGTTCATATCGAAGGTTATTTGTTCTCCTGCGAAGCTTCCGGCAAGACTTCCGGTTATTCCTGTGATTTCGATCGCTTCCTGCCAGTCGTTCAGATAGCCTTCTGTAATATTCTCTTTGCTCTGGTCTATGAAGAATGTGAAGTAGCCCCCTTCGAAATAAAGATCTACATAATCAGCGAATATCGTTCCGCCCTCTATCTGATATGTCTTTTGCTGCTGTTCTCCTGCGTCCTTATACAAAAGCTTGAGCGAGCCGTCGTAGAAATCTTCTATCTGTGTTAGTTCCACCTTCAACGAGCTTCCCTGCAGCAGTGAGGTTCCCCCGTCCGGTGAATTCTGCAAGGCATACTCTTTGCCTTCGGATATCTGAATTTCTGCGATGTTGTCGTTAGTGAGAGAATCTCTCACTTCTGAAATCTTATCTTCATAAAATTCAACTATCTCGAAGTCTTCCTCTGCGATAAATACAAACCTGTCAACGCCCGGCCGGTCGTATTCATCGTTCTTTATGTAATCTATTGCCTGCAACAGATAATCAAGGCCTTCAATCATATAGGTTTTATTCTGGAACTGAATATTTTTGCCCTTATCGGGCTCTTCTAAGGTCGAAAGAAGGGTGAGAAAATCAGGGTTTGGCTCCAAGAGTTGGGCTGCACTGAAGCTTTCATTGGCAATGTTTTGAATTATGGCGTCAAGATTTTGAATATCGAAGTTGTATGCGGGCTGTTCGAAAAATCCCAGCAGGATTTTTACTGCCCCTTTTACCAGAAGCACTTCGCCGTAGCCGGCTCTAAGATCGTTTTCAAGGCCGGTCTCGTCCGTGGTGAATATTATAGAAAACTTATCACTCTCAGGGCTCTGAATAGAATCCAGCTCAGCAATGACACCATCTAATTCAGGCTTGATCCACGAACTGCAAAGCTGCTCCAATTCTTCGGCGTCTGGGGCGGTATCGGGGATTTTATAGGATTGGCGATTGTTCTTGGGATAGCTTATGCTCAGATAATCAAAATCATTCCCGCTCACTTCCATTCCATAAAGGCCGGCCAGTTCCAGGATGCTGTTTACGTCTTTCCCATTATCCTCAACAAAAAATACCCCAAGCCTGCTTAAAGCATCAACAAATCGAAATTCCCGTGTATCGCTGTTGTAATCAGGGTCGTTTTTCGCCACCTTGCAAACCTGATGAGCCATCCGTATTCCTGAAAGTGTGCCTTCGCTTAATTCAGACTTAGCAACGGTGAGATAATCTGCCTCAGCAGAAACGCACAACATATACGCAATCAAAAGAATGCTCCTAACCATACTCATAATCAACTCTCCAATCTGATTAAAAATTCAATCTTACCTTTTAAAAACAGGGAAATTATAACACAAAGTAAGGTTCTCTCCAAGTTTTTTTCCCTCTTCGGAATTTCTGGCGTATTTACCCTTGAGTTTAATCTCAGATTTTTCAATGTCCCACAAGGCCTCCCCGCATTGATAAAGAACACCAGAATCAATTTTTATTCTAACGCCGGAGGTTAATCTTACGCTGGCATTTTGACCAATCTCAGCTTGATTTGCTCGTATTTCAACCACAGGATTTTGAGCGTCCTCCAGCACGCAGGTTAATTTCCTCACCCTAACGGATGTTATATTCGACATGTCTCCAAAAAGCTTCTGATTAAAAATTTCATCGCTAAAAAGACTCTTCTGCGAGTCTTTATCGTCTGGAAAATCCTGAGTTCTCTTAATTTGCTTTTGGTTTTCCGCGTTGATTAAAATTTTGAGGTCTTTCAATACAAGCTCTTTATTCAAAGCGCTCCTCAGAAATCCCATCCTCTTATTAACAGTCCTGCCGTCTTGGATGTCTATGCAGATTCTGCAGGGCACTCCGCCAATAACAGCATCTCTTTTAATAAAGACAGGCCTGTCTTTCTGCTCCGGTTCTTGAACTGAGCTTTTGTTCTCCTTTATTGATGGGCTTATCCAAAACAGAAGGCCAATCAGAACCAGCTCCAAGAGTAGAATGGAAAGAACTTTTCTGTTACCAATTTTTCTTTTCAAAATTTAAAGCACTTTTTCGGCTCAGCATACCCCCGCTTTCATCAATCTTAAGAGCGAGAGCTTAATCTGAAGTTTTTTTACATTGGTCTGCTGAAGCCTTGAGATTTGTATTTTTCGAGCAGGTTTTGCATTTCTTTTACGATTTTTTCATACTCCGGCTTGCCGTAGAGGTTGTCTGTTTCATCGGGGTCTTTCTGCATATCGTAGAGCTGGGCGGGCTTGTCATCGCCGCCTTTTGTCCAGCCGCCTGAGCCTCTGCAGTCTATATATTTCCAGCGGCTGTTTCTGATTGCGAATTTGCCTTGGACAGAGTGATGTACTATTGCCTTGCGGAGCTTTCCGGACGGTTTTTTCCCTTTTAAAAGCGGAAGGAAACTGAAGCTGTCTTCGCCCTCATTGTCTTTCATCCTGTGCCCCGCAATCTCTGCACAGGAGGCAAAAAGATCCACAAGGCAAATTGGCTTATCGCATTTGGAGCCCTGCTTTACAACTCCCGGCCAGCGGGCGATAAACGGGACTCTGTGTCCGCCGTCCCAGACGTCTGCCTTTTGGCCTCTGTAGATGTAGTTTGCGTCGTGCCCGAAGTTGTGCTTGGATTCATCGGATACGCCGTTATTGTATTTCCCGATGTGCTGTATATGAGAGCCGTTGTCGCTGGTAACTATAATGAGGGTGTTTTTCTTGTATCCGTTTTCTTCGATTTTCCTCAACACCCTGCCCACAGCATCATCGACAAGCGTAACAAAATCGCCGTAAACGCCGGCCCTGCTTCTCTGCTCGTTTTTCTCCAGCGGAACCCACGGCTGGTGCGGGGCAGAGAGCGGGAAATACAAAAAGAAAGGCTTTTTCCCCTGCTGAGTTTTGTGGTTATCTATAAATGAGCAGGCCTTTTCTGTAATCCTCGGCATAACATCATCAACATCAAATCCCTCAGAGGCCTTGCCCGCACGGTAAAAGCGGGGTATCGACTCGCCTTTAAGTTTGTCTGTCAGCGGTTTTGTCGGCAGGCCGTTTTCGATGAAGCAGTATGGTTTCATATCGAGCGAAGCGGGAATGCCGAACCAGTAGTCGAAGCCGGCCTCATTCGGGCCCGGACGCAGGGGCTTTGAATAATCAGCCGGCTCGCTGTCTGTAAGCCCGAGGTGCCACTTGCCCACACAGGCGGTATGATAGCCGCTGTCTTTGAGCATAGAGGCCACGGTTGTCCGCTCCGGTTTTATAAGACGCCGGCTGTAGCCCCAGAGTACGCCTTTCTTCAGCCTCGTCCGCCAGCAGTAGCGTCCGGTGAGAACGCCGTATCTCGTGGGCGTGCATACAGCAGAGGGACTGTGGGCATCGGTGAAGCGCATCCCCTCCTTTGCGAGCCTGTCCATATTCGGGGTTGGGATCTTAGAATCCGGATTCAGGCAGCCCGGATCTCCGTAACCCATATCATCTGCCATAATGAATACAATATTCGGCTTTTCGCCGCTTTGCATTGCTTCCGCAGCTTCGCTTTCTGGGATATTATCTGCCATGCCATAGAGATAAGGGGCGGCTAATGCTGAACCAGCGGCGGCTGCTGCCTGTTTGAGAAAATTTCTTCTTTTCATAATTTGAATTTTGCCGATTTTAGCCGGCGCTCCTTATATTAAACGCTAGTTTCTTTTATAATAAACCCCTCTGATAATTCAGTCAAGAGATACGGGCACAGGAAGGCAGCATTGTTTGCGGCAATTTTTTTGGCAAAATGAAAATAACCATGCTGTAATGCTTTGCAGAATTTATTGCTGTTTATTTGCTGCTCGTGGCAAGTGGCAGAGTGGCAGAGTAGCGAGTAGCAAAATCATTAGAGAAAAATTAGAGCAGATTAGCGGCTGGACAAGGCGGACGAGGGGGACTCGGTCGGCGGAGCGATAGGAGCAAAAAAACTTTTGCCTATTGCCTTCTAATTGGCTTTTGGAAGTGAATAATCTTTCCCTCCCTTCAGCACAAAAGTGTATCTGGAAGGCTCGTCCACATTACTCTTTTCTTATCTTATTCTTTTATGGTCTAATTTTCGGACAGGTTCCTGTCTGGTTTTCGGGCAGGTACCGGTCTGGTTTTCGGACTGGTCGAATTTTCCTACCGGTCGGATTTTCGGGCAGGTCGGATTTCCCTACCGGTTGGGTTTTCGGGCAGGTTTTGTAAATGTTTGACTTCCCGATACCCTGCTGCTGTCTCGGCATACAATTTAATGAACATCTGTGTCCCTCGGTGGTTAATTTCTTTTTTCTCTACCACAGAGGGCTCGGAGGATCACGGAGGAGGATGTGATAAATTAGACAGGATTAACAAGATTTACAGGATGAGATAAAGATAGTGGCCTGTGGCGAGTGGCAGAGCTGCAAGTCCGCCTGCGGCGGATTGCTCGTGGCAAAATCATTAGAGAAAAATTAGTGCTGATTAGTGGCTGAAAAATTTTCTCCCCGCCTTTTCCTATATTAAATATTTATCCTGTGAATCCTGTAAATCCTGTCAAAAAAAAAATCTCCCCTCTGTGCCCCTCTGTGTGCCTCTGTGGTTAATATATATCTTTTCTCTCCGTACTGCTGTCCACTTATTTCGCCCCGCCTGCGGCGGGTCTTCATGCGTGGCTCGGTTTAAATATCTCGTTTTGTGAAATCGCTGCGGAATACTAACGACAATCAGAGCCGTGCGTGGAGTCCGCCGGAGGCGGACGGAGCAAGCGGATAGATTCGTAGCTCGTGGCAGAGTGGCAGAGTGGCAGAGTAGCGAGTAGCAAAATCATTAGAGAAAAATTAGAGCAGATGAGCGGCTGGACAAGGCGGACGAGGGGGACTCGGTCGGCGGAGCGATAGGAGCAAAAAAACTTTTGCCTATTGCCTTCTCATTGGCTTTTGGAAGTGAATAATCTTTCCCTCCCTTCAGCACAAAAGCATATCCGGAAGGCTCGTCCACATTACTCTTTTCTTTTCTTATTCTTTTATGGTCTAATTTTTGAACCGGTTCCTGTCTAATTTTTAGACCACTGGCGGTACAGTTTTTAGACCGGTCTAATTTTTGAACCGGTCTAATTTTTAGACCACTGCCGGTACAGTTTTTAAACCAGTCCGATTTTTGAACCGGTCTAATTTTTAGACCACTGCCGGTACAGTTTTTAAACCAGTCCGATTTTTGAACCGGTCTATTTTTTAGGCCAGTTTTATATGTGTTATATTTGCCTTTGCCTGTTCGATTTACCTCCAGTCCAGCTCTTTCATAGAATTGAACACTTCTTGAATTTTAATTTGAAGCGCAACGCCTTGCTGATTACATATTAATTTTAAGTTTTTACTCACGAGTTTTTTAAGGACAAGAAGGAATCTTTTGACAGCGTCTTCTATTTTAGTATAATTAAATATGCTAAATGAGAGGCAATATGGATAACGATAAAAGGATAGCAGAGATAAGCAAGGTTCTCGGCGTTGATACGCGGATAAAGATAATTCGGCTTCTCAGCGAGAGGTGCCTTTGCGTAGGCGAGCTTGCTGAGGAGCTGGGAATCACAGCGGGAGCTGTTTCTCAGCATCTTCGCATACTGAGATCAGCGGGTGCGGTTTTGTCTGAAAAGCGGGGCTATTTCGTTCATTACTGTCTTAATGAGAATGTTCTGCGCAGCTGGCAAAGCGAAATCATCTCACTGTTTGAACCGGAGGAAGCGGCAAAATGAAGCATAATATGAACTTTATGGAAAAGATAGACCGCGAGATTGAGGCCAGGAAGGCGGCTCGTGAGATTCTGGGTGTACAGGAAAATTGCGGCAGCGACGAGCTCAAAAGGGCATACCGCCGCGCCGCTTCCAAACACCACCCCGACCACAACCAGAGCAGCCCGGAGGCAGACAAAAAATTCAAGCTGATAAAATGCGCCTACGACCTGCTCGCCTTCAACAAACCCTGCTCAGAAATCCTCGAACAGTTAGAACGCCCCAGAGCAGGCGATAAAGACAGCCAATACAACCTCGATAACAGCTGGGGCAGGTTTTTGTGGTGGCGGGATAAATTCTACGGCACGCCGGAAGAGGCAAAACCTGAGCAGAATGGCGAGAGAAAAAAGAGCGAAAGGCCAAACTCGTGCATTTGATTTTGGTTTGAAAAAGTCGACAGCGATCTGCCGAAGCTTAGAGGAAAATCCTCAGATAGAAGCAATGACAATGAAACAGCCCTTTGACAATTTTTCCAAACGATACGATGAATGGTTTGAACGCACGAAAGGCAGACGCATCTTTGAGGCTGAATTGAAGTGTCTTCAATATATCTGCCCTCCGGTTCAAGGCCGCTGGATAGAGGCAGGCGTGGGGACAGGACGTTTTGCCGCCGGCATGGGAATCAGCGAAGGGATAGACCCATCCTCTGCTATGCTGGAGATTGCCGCTTCGAGGGGAATCAAAACGTATCAGGGATATGCCGAGGATATGCCATTCAGCGTACAGGAGTTTGACGGAATAATGCTTGCATTCACGCTCTGCTTCATTGAATCCCCGAAAAAGGCTCTTGCTGAATGCTGGAGGCTCATCAGGCCGGAAGGCAAACTGCTGATTGGAATCATCTCTTCAGACAACCCTTGGGGGAGACAGTATAAGAAAAAGAAAAGCGAAGGGCATCCAATCTATAAATACGCCAGCTTCCTCCCGCTTGCTGATACCATCGAACTCACAAAACAGGCCCGCTTCGAGCTCGAAAAATCTGCCTGCACACTCTTCTGGGAGCCCGATGAGATCTGTGAAGGAGAAATCGAAATAAGAAACGGCACTTCGCAAGACGCCGGCTTCACGGCAATGCTCTTCAATAAGCCAGCTAAGAGCAGCTGATCCCGCCAGCTGTTTCAGATGCGTTTAATAACCCGTGCAGGATTGCCGGCAACCACCGACGAGGGCTCTACATCTTTAGTAACCACAGCACCCGCTCCCACCACGCTGGACTCGCCGATAGTTACGCCTGGGCAGATAATCGCCCCGCCGCCGATCCAGACATTATCGCCAATGGTAATGGGCTTGCCGAATTCCTGCTCCGCCTGCCTCAGCGAGACATCAAGCGGATGGGCTGCTGTGTACACCTGTACATTCGGGGCGAAAAGCACGTTCGAGCCGATTCGGATTTTGGCAACATCCAAGAGAACGCAGCCGAAGTTGAAAAATACATTATCCCCGAGTTCAATATGCACGCCGTAATCGCAGTAAAACGGCGGCTGGAGGAACAAATTCTCGCCAACCTTGCCGAAAAGCTCTGTACCGAGCTCGTAACGATTTCCCTGCTTAATCTCGCTTACCGAAGAGTTTATCTTATCGAGCAGAATGCGCACTTTTTTGCGCATTTCTCTGAGCTCCGGATCGCCTGCATAATAAAGCTGCCCCGCTGCCATCTTTTCGTATTCAGTCATAATTCCCCGCAGAAATAAATCAATCATCAGGTGCTGATTATAAGCTCGATCCCGAACGTTTGCAATTGCCCATTGCGGCGAGTTAGATGGAGAAAAAAAAAACAGCCTGCAGGGCGAAGCATTGCCTGCGCCCATCTTCCGCAGCACAAAATTCGTAGCTTGTGGCAAGTGGCAGAGCTGCAAGTCCGCCTGCGGCGGGTGGCAGAGTGGCAGAGTGGCAAGTAGCAGAGTAGCCTGTGGCCAGTGGCCGAGCTGCAAGTCCGCCTGAGGCGGATAGCCTGTGGCTCTTTGCAAAATCATTAGTGAAAAATTAGCGGGGATTAGCGGTTAGTAAATCCTTAGTGCTGCTTAGCGCTGCTTAGTGGCTTATAAATCTCAGCGCTGATTAGCGGCTAAAAAATTTTCTCCCCGCCTTTTCCTATATTAAATATTTATCCTGTAGATCCTTGCCCCGCAGCCAAAGCGGTTCGGGGCTGTAAATCCTGTCAAAAAAAATATCTCCCCTCCGCTTCCTCCGCTAACTCTCCGCCACAGGCGGACTGGCTCTGTCAAAAAAAACACTGTCCAACATCAGAGCAGGATGATGTATTGCGGTGAAACGTCCTTCCGGCAGAGAGCTTTCCCTCATTTATGAAAATGTTTTCTCTGATGTAAAAGAGAGTTAAACCGAGCCTGTCCGCCGGAGGCGGATTGCCCGCGGCAATATCTTTAGCGAAAAATGATTCCTCAGCGAATCTCTGCGCCGCTTAAGGCTTAATACCACGCCTCTTCTGCGAGCCAATCCTGAGAGAACATCATCAAATCTTCGCAGTTCACTATTCCGTCTTTGTTGAAATCACTGCTGATGGTGTGCGGGGGCTGATACATAAACCAGAGATAATCCTTGCCCCAGCTCCTCACAGGAGCCCCGCTTATCACCTTTGTCCTCAGGTAGTATGTTGTGTCGGCTTCAAGCAGTACATCAGGGAAATCAAAATCATACGAATCGCAGCCTGCTGTATTCCCGAAATCCTCTGAAACCTGCACGCTCGTAATTACATTGCTTCCTTTCGAATCAGTTGTTATAGCTGCCTCAAAAACTTCAATGCCTGAGTCATTATTGTTGTCATCGAGGCAGGCCATATAGAAATTCGTTGCTATAGACTGCTGGTTCAAAGTAAATGAAGCAATATGAGAATCGCCGTTATTCCAATAGAGCTGTCCATTCGGTACGTTTATAAGAGCAGAATCGCTTCTCAAAGTTTTGCCGGTATAGTAAAGCCTGTCAACTCCCCACGAACGCACAGGGGCTCCGGAGATTGTCTTGGTTCGGATGTAATACGTTCCGAAATCAAGCTCCACATCAGGAAAATCGAACGTGTAGGAATCGCAGTCCCCCGTATTTCCGAAATTCTCAGTTACCTGAGCGGAGGTTAGCACATTTGCCCCTGCAGAATCTGAAGTTATCGCAACCTCGTAGGTTTCATCGCTGCTGTCGTTGGTGTTGTCGTCGAGACATTGCATCACCACATATTCGGCAGTTATAAACCCATCCACACTAAACGCAACTACGTCGTAATCTCCGTTTCCCCAGTGTATCTGGCCGTTCGGAACTTCAATTATGCAGTTAGACTCATAATACGCCTGAACAAACGCCGCAGCACAAAATAGCAGAACCAAAATTGATTTTAAATTTTTCATTTTCAACACCTTTCCAATAAAAATTAAACTAATAAACTCTTCGAGCATCGAAGAAGCTAAAAGCAAAAAATGAAAATTTTAACTGTTCTGATTTAAGGGATGCACATCAAAAGATTATGATAATACAGGCGGCTGAAAATCAAGCAGAGAAACTTTTGGTCTGTATTGTCTAACTCCACGTTTAACTATAGAATATTTCAATCAGCAATTCAAGAAAATTCAAAAAATTCTCAAACTTTTTTAATTTAACACTTGGATTTTAATTTGAATCGCAATGCTTTGCTAGTGGTGAATTTTTCATTAGAGTTGCAAAACAGGGAAAGTAAAATATCATACATTATGAATTTATAAGCAATAAGGGATTCAATATGGGATTTAAAGCAGTATTATTCGATTTTGACGGAGTGATAGCAGATACCGAGCTGCTCCACTATATGGCCTTCTGCAGGATTCTCGAGAAGCAGGCAGGCAGAATAGAAAAAGACGTTTACTGGGAAAAGTATCTGGGCTTCACAGACAAAGAAGCCCTTGAGGCGATGAGCCGTGATTACGGCTTCGAGCTCACTGAAGAAAAGCTCGGCTGGCTGATTGATGAGAAGGCAGCAGTTTTTGATGAGCTTGCAAGCACGGAAAGATGCATACTTAAGGGATTCGCACAGCTAACAAGCTCACTTTCGAAGGCCGGCATAAAAATGGCAATCTGTTCGGGAGCGCTTTTTTCAGATATTGAGGGGATATTTGCCGCCGAGGCCGAGAGGAGCGGGAAAAACTACTTCAAATATTTCGATGCCGTAGTAACAGCGGATGATGTATCCCGAGGCAAGCCCCATCCAGAGGGCTACACCAAAGCGGCTGAGAAGCTTGCCCGAACAACCGCAGGCGGACTTTCGCCGGCAGAATGCACCGTGATTGAAGACTCGCACTGGGGGCTTGAAGCCGGAGCAGCGGCCGGAGCTAAAACCATCGGCGTTGCAGGCACTTACAGCCGCAGCGAGCTCGAGCCGAAGGCTGATATGGTGGTGGATTCGCTTACAGAATTAAACGCCGAGAAAATCAGCGGCATCTTCGATTAGACTTCATAGACCCGAATTAAAGCGGCTTGCCAGAATTATTTTTATAGTTATCATAGAAAAGAGAACAACATCAATAACATCTTGGAGCTTTAATGCAGCTGCCCAAACCCGGAACAATTGAGATTGCCCCCAGCCTGCTCAGCGCTGATTTCTCCTGCCTGGCGGAGGAAGTGGCCGACGTTGAGAAGAGCGGGGTTAAGATTATCCATTTAGACATTATGGACGGCCATTTCGTGCCGAATATAACGATAGGGCCTCCTGTAATTGCGTCTTTGAGGAAAACCAGCGACCTTTGCTTTGATGCTCACCTAATGATTTCCCAGCCTCAAAGGTATATAAAAGATTTTGCCAAGGCAGGAGCGAACCACATCACGTTCCATATTGAGGCGGAGGGAGCCCCCCACGAAACGATCTCGATGATACAAAGCTTCGGGTGCAGCGCGGGGATCTGCATAAAGCCGGCCACCAACCCTGAAGAGGTGCTTGAAATTGCGTCTTTATGCAGGATGATTCTCGTGATGACTGTGGAGCCGGGTTTCGGCGGGCAGGTCTTCCGTGAGAAATGCGCTGAGAAATGCATTTTTCTGCGAGAAACTCTCGGCAAAGATGTTAGAATAGAGGTGGACGGCGGGATAAACGAGACAACCGCAGGAAAAGCCGGAGAGCTCGGGGCAGACACTTTAGTTGCAGGCTCGGCTGTTTTCGGCAGCAAGAACCGCCAAGAAGCGGTTGAGAAAATCAGCGCTTCAGCAAAGAAGAGATGAATCTATCCCCCTTGACGGGGAGATATATCTATAATAAAAACGGAGGTAACACTATGCTCAGGCATATCATTATTTTGATTTCACTTACAGGGCTCGCCATGGGGTATTCCGGCGGAGACGGCTCTTCAGCAGCGCCTTATCAGATCAGCTCTGCTGCCGATTTTCTTGAGCTGAGCTCATCCAGCGGGGACTGGTCTTCCAATTTCGTACTCACCTCAGACATAGACCTTACAGGTCAAGAGCTGCTGCCCACAGGCACAAGCTCCCAGCCCTTCTACGGCACATTCAACGGCCAAGGCTTTGCAGTAAGCGGGCTGAGCATCAACCGCAGCGATCTCTCCCTGCTCGGGCTGTTCGGTATGATAGGCGATGATGCTATAGTGGAAAATCTAACGCTCTCGGGAACTGTTGTGTGCTCAGAGGGGGGCTGGGTTTACGGCGGCCTGCTTGCCGGCGCAAACAGGGGCTTCATCCTCAACTGCGCTGTTAACGGAACAGTGAGCATAGATTCTTCCACCTCTTATTCAGGGGGAATAGCAGGCTCAAACGAAAACCTCGGGGTTATCTCAGAGAGCAGCTTTTCGGGAACAGTTTTCTCAAACAGCACCTCAGGCGGTGCTGCCGGAGTAAGCGAAGGGCTCATAGATAAATGCGCAGTTTCAGCAACGATAATCGCACGAGACAATCCCGCTGGATTTGTGTATGCAGGCGGGATAGCGGGGATAAACGGAATAGACGGTGCGATAAAGCTATGCTCATCCAAGGGGGTTGTGGACGCATCGGTAAACCTTGATTCGAAAAACACAACATCCTACGCAGGGGGATTGGCGGGCTACTGCGACCAGTATTCCAGCATACGTAAATCCGGCACAGACTGCGAGGTTAATTCATTCTCCTCCGGCCTCACGGCAAGCGCATTTGCGGGCGGAGCGGTTGGGCAGAGCAATGCAGAAACTGCTGCAGAGAAGAGCTTTGCCTCGAATTCAGTCTCCGCAGAGGCCGAGGGACAGAGTTCATACAGCTACTCGGGCGGTTTTTTCGGACAGTCGGGCAGCAATGTAAGCGATTGTTTTGCCTTGGGCTCTGCTGAGTCTTTGGCAGCAGGGAGCCCGGATATCGGCCTTTCGGGCGGTTTTATCGGCAACTGCTCCGAAGGCGAGATTTCAAACTGCTATTCGGCAGGTCAGGCTTCGGGCAAATCAGACAGCACAGCAGGATTCATCGCAAAAACCTCCGCCGGCCAAGGGGATGCCTGCTTCTGGGACACCGAGGCCAGCGGACTCGAGAACGCAACAGCACGAAACGAAGGCGGGAGCTTTGATATTACAGGCCTTGCCACAGCTCAGATGCAAAGCTCTGCTTCTTTCACTGATGCGGGCTGGGATTTTGCCTCAGTATGGCAGATGCCGGCTGGCGGAGGCTATCCCGAGCTCCAAGAGGCAGCAGCTCCGCAGAATGAGCTCGCCGAACTTACAATAACCTCCCCGGGGAGTTTGCCGGAGAACATATTTGCCGGCCAGCTTATCACCCTTGATGCATCAATCCAGAATTCCGGCGCTGCCTCCACAAACGGAAGCTTCCGGATGAGGATATACTACTCCAGCCAGCAGTCTGTAAACTGCGAAACGGCTTCATCTGCCGGATTCCAGCAGGTAAGCGAGCTTGAAGCAGGCGAAACGCGCGTGGAAAGCTTCAGCTTTGAAGTGCCCGATTTTACAGGGGATATATACTTCGTGCTTATGATAGACAGCGGGCGGAGCGTAGAAGAGAGCGATGAAACAAACAACTGCTCTGATGTTTTGTCTTCGCAGATATATGCGTTCTCCGGCGGCACCGGAACGCCTGAAGACCCGTTCCAAATCTCGGATAAATCCGAACTGCTCTATCTCGCAGACAGGCCTTCGCTATACAGCAAAAGCTATATCCTCACTGATGATATAAATATGGGGGGCGAGTTCTTCGATAATTCGGTATTAAGCCCGAACGACCAGATGCAGAGCAGCTTTACAGGTGCAAAATTCACCGGTACATTCGACGGAGCGGGAAGGGTTCTGAGCAATTTTACAATCAATGCCCCATACACCAGCTATGCCGGTCTGTTCGGCGCAGTAGCAGCGGGCGGCGAGATCAGGAATCTGCACATATCCCAAGCGGAGGTAAGGATTTCACGGGCGAATTACGCAGGCGGGTTTGCAGGGCTTCTTGAGGGTAAAATAACAGGCTGCTCTATAAAGGATTCATCAGTAAACGCTGAATACATCTCCAAGTATGCAGGCGGGATTGCGGGCTCGGCTGAGGGCAGTTCGGCTGAAATCAGCAACTGCTCAAGCGCAGCAATGGAAGAGATAATCGCCTCGATGTACGCTGGAGGGATTGCAGGAGAGGTGAGCTCCGGAGGTCTGATTCAGCAGTGCTTCTGTGCAGCTGAGGAGCTGGATGCAGCGTATTACGCGGGGCCTCTGGCAGGAGCTGTTAGAGATTCCCAGATCAGCTCTTCATACTGGGACAGCACGATTATCCCTTCAGGCAGCCAGGCAGAACCCGCTGCAGGGCTCGCTGAGAATGCCGTGATCACAGCCTATGCAAGGACAACAGAGCAGATGAAAACCCGCTCTAATTATGCCGGCTGGCAGTGGCGAACGCTCTGGCATCTGGACCCGGGGAATTACCCCATTCTGATCTCACGGGTTGATGTAAATCTGGATAACTACGTAGATGAAGACGATTTGATACATATTGCGTATAACTGGCTGAGCCAGAATCCTGAGGATGCTGATTTCAACCGTGATGGGATAGTGGATATTATAGACTGCTCCATCGCTGCGAACTGGTGGCTCAGCGAATATTAGAGGGCTTTAGACCTCGGCGCCCGCTCTGCGATAGGCTTTTTCGATGGATTCAATCATCTTTTCGGGGCTGAAAAGCTCCACGGCATTCTGCCTGCCTTCCTCGCCGAGTTTTTCCCTGAGCTGAGGGGATTCTGCAAGCTCTGTGCACGCACGGGTGAGTCCTTCAACATCCATCGGAGCAATCAGCCTGCCGGTGTTATCATTTATCACTTCCGCCGCCCCGTCTATATCAAAGCTCACAGCAGGCTTGCCGCATAGCATCGCCTGAGGAAGAACCCTCGCGAGCCCCTCACGAAGGGAGCAGTGGACTAAAAAGTCGCTGGAATGAACGGCCAGAGGTATCTCTGAAGGGTCAAGCAGGCCTGTAAAACGGAAATTATCGCTCAGGCCGGCCTTTTCGATATCGCCCTTTATCTTTTCGGTGAGGCTGCCGTTTCCCACCAAGAGCCAGATTAGCTCGGGATGTTCGCCGGCGATCCTGTCTGCGGCCTCTATAATATACTCATGGCCTTTCAGCTCAGTGATTCTTGCTATGCAGGCGGCAACAGTGCTGGATCTGCCTATCGAATATTTTTCGCGGAACTCATTAATCTGCTCGCTTGAGGGCGGTTTTAGGAAATTCTCAATATCAACAGCAGAATATGCCGTGTTGAAGAGCTCAGGGCTTCCAATGCCTCTGGCAAGGCACTTTCGAGTCATAGTGTCGGCTACTGAGATTATCGCATCGCATTTCTTTGCGGCAAATTTTTCAATCTCTATATACAGCCGGCTCAAGAGCGGATTCTGGTATTCGTGAAAGGCGAGGCCGTGGATTGTATGCACAACTGCCGGGCGTGAGCTTTCATCTTTTATATTCCAGCCTGCAAGCCTTCCGAGGATGCCTGCCTTTGCCGAATGGGTATGCACGATATCAGGATTGAGGCTTTTGAGCAGTTCTTTCAGACCGGTATAAGCACGCATATCTGTAAGCGGGAGGATTGGGCGTAGGATATCGGGCAGAAGAATAAGCTCAAACTCCTCCCTCTCGGCCTGCTCCATTAAATCGCCTTCAGGGCCTGGGCTCGGGCCTGTTATAAGCGTAACTTTGTGCCTGCGTTTTACCTGTTCGCGGCAGGTTATTATTGTGTTCTCCTGAGCGCCTCCCACAATCAGACGCGTTATAACGTGGACAATATTCATTCTTCTTCAACAGCAATAAGCTTGAAAGTAACCCTCGGCTCAACGCCCGACTCCACCGGCGAGATCAGATCTTCCTTACTGTACTGTTCGGGGAAGAAGTAGTGCACTTCTCGTTCAATCGGCTCGCTTTCTTTTTTGTCCGAGCTCGGCATATCTTCTGGATACACATACACTATCATCTGATACTGCTTGGCTTTGTAGGCCTCGTAGGCCTCTCGAGTGGAATTGATTTGTATGGTAGTCAGCGCCTCGCTGCGTGAGATGATCTCAACGCTGTAGCTCTCTGCGATCTGCTCGTTGGCGAGCACGCCTATTCTTGGGCCGTTTAACAGGAAGGTTTCCAGCTTGCCCTTTTCTGTTTGAATAGACACTTTCACAGGATCTTCGTAGTATGTTCTCCTTCCCGGCTCTATCTCAACATAGGCCTTTGCCTCGGCCGCTTCTTCGGAAGCCTCGCTAATCTGCTGCTGAGAAAGGCTCACAACTGCTTTCAAATCATCTCCGCTCCAGTGCGGGGGTACAAACATCTCCACAGAGGCAGGCTCTGTTACAGCGTTTAACATTAAGTTGTTGTTTTTGTCTATGCAGGTGATTGTGAGCTGCTTTTTCTGGAGCTGCTGAGTTGTTACCTCTATTGAGGAGGGCTGACAATTCTCTACAGTGAGCCCGAGCCTGCGAACCCTCGGTGAATCCTGAATAAGGCCGCGTACGGGATACTTAAAGCTCTCAGACCTGCCTTCAAGTACGGATGGGTCGAAATATACCTCAAGAGCGGAGAGCTCGCGTTTCAGCTCGTCTATGCGTGCAGAAGGGCCTTTGAAATCTGCGCGGACGGTTGTGGAATCTGAGTCGCCGAGGCTCACCCAGAGGTTCTCCGGCTGAGAAGTTGCGAGCTTTATTTCCACCTTCTTATCTTTGAGTATGGTATCGTTAGACAGATCCGCCCACACCCATATAAGAAGCGTAAGGAACGATACAATCAGTATCTTGCTTACGTTTTTCTCTACTGTTTTTTTATCTGGATTCTTCACCGGCGTTTGCTCCTTTTACCGGAACCGCCTTTTCCTGTGAACGGCTTATTGAGCTCGGCAATCTGCTTTTTGATCTGAGTTTTCTTTACATTTCTCTCAAGCTTGCCTTCAACTGCTAGCGAAATTGTGCCTGTTTCCTCGCTCACAACAAGGGCTGTGGCATCTGAGGCCTGGCTGATTCCAACAGCGGCACGGTGCCTTGAACCAAGCTGCGAATCATCAAGAGAACCGATCTCGGCAAGCGGAAGCTGAATACTGCCGGCTACGATTCTGTCTCCCCTGATTATTACCGCCAAATCGTGCAGCGGAGTGCCTTCGTAGAAGATCGTTTCAAGAAGCTGGCTGGAAACCGCCGCATCCATTCGAACCCCGGTCTCTATGTAGTCCCGAAGGCCTACCCTTCCCTCGAAAACTATTATAGCCCCTGTTTTCTGCTCTGAAAGATTGTTCACTGCAATAAGAACCTCTTCAAGAGCTTTTTCTACATCGGGACGGGCAGACGGAGAAATTCCCGCCTGGCCAATGCGTATCAGCGCACGGCGCAGCTCGGGCTGAAATGCCGCTACAGCGGTAACAAGAATTGCAAGCAGAAAGCCGTTGTAAAGGAATTCTACCCTCTCAAGGGAAAAACGCTCCACAAACAGCTTGAGGATTATCGCACCGGCAAGAAGGATAAAGAATACGCCTCTGAAAAGCCTCTCACCCCTCGTGCCTTCAAGGAAATTGACTACCCACCATATAATCGAGCCTATGAGCACAAGCTCTATAATCACTACAAGAGGATCATAAGAGCCAACTCTCTGCAAATAATATATAATAGGAGCCAGATCCATCTAAAGTCCTGTTCTGAGTGAACAACTCTTAAAAACGCATCCATTCCCTTGGATTGCGGTTTTATCGGCAAATTATAAAAATTATCTTATGTATTTGTCGGAAAGCCTTGACGGACGGTCGGAATGCAGAAGAACGTTTATATCGTCGTTAAGCTGCTTTGCTCCAACGTCCTGAATATTCATATATTGTCTTTGCCGCTCAGCAGCTGTCATACCGATGCCCTTCCCGCAGCCCGACAAAACCGTTATCGCCGAAGCGAGAAAAATAACAATGATTGCTTTTTTCATTTTTTCCCTTTTCAGATTGTGGTTTAAGCTTTATTAAAACCGCTTTTTCTATTAAAGATAAGTCTAACAGCGGGATTGGTCTGTGTCAATCAAAAAGAGGCCGTATTTTTCCGATATGTGCGTCAATGTTTTGGGCAAGCTTGTATATCACTAACCACTAATCTACGCAGATTTTTCGCTGATAATTTCGAACCCTTTCAAGAAACCGGACTAACTCTTTCTTGCCTTCAAATCGGCCTTTCGGTCGTATTTCGGGTTGAGCTTTTTCGGGATATCGGCATTTGTTTTTTCCCGCCATCTGCAGAGGATTTCGTAAAGCTCTTTTGTTTTCTGCGGGTAGAGCTCTGAGAGATCCTTTGATTCGCCTATATCTGTTTTGAGATTGTAAAGCTCTAACTCGCCGTCTTCGAAGTATTCGTGAAGCTTCCAATCACCCTTGCGAACAACTGATCCCGGCCGGGTTCTGAAAAGCGGGTCTCTTGTTTCATCATCGCCCCCTTGCAGATATATCGGGAAATGCCAGAAGAGCGGTCTTTGCTTATCAAAGAGCTTCTCATGGCCGAACAGAAGAGGAGAGATGTCTTTCCCGTCGAGGATTTTGCCCTTAGGCGGCTTTGCGCCAACTATGCTCAGAAAGGTTGGAAAGAAATCTATCTGGCTCACCGGCACATCGCATGTTGTTCCCGGGCTTATCCTGCCCTTCCAAGAAAATGCGAGCGGCTCCCTTATACCCCCTTCATAATAAGAGCCTTTGCAGCCCCGCAGAGGCGCCATATCGGTGGCCCAGTGAACCCCGCCATTATCGGCGGTGAAAATTATCATAGTTTTCTCACGCAGATTAAGCTTATCGATTTTTTCTATCAGACGGCCTATATGGATATCCACAGCCTCTATCATAGCGGCATAATCTGCGCGTTTATGGAGCTCGCCGGGTTCATAGTTTTTATATTTTTCAAGAAGATCATCTCTTGCCTCAATAGGTGAATGAACCGAATAAAACGGGAAATACAAAAAGAATGGCCTGTTCTTGTTTCTGTCGATAAATTCCAAGGCCTCGTCTGTAAGCCTTTCGGGCAGATGCTCGCCCTTCGGGCCGTCCTCGAGAGTTGGTATGCTGTAGGGGCTGAAGTACGTTGGCGGATGGCCTTTATGGCAGCCGCCTACATTTTCATCAAAGCCGTGCTTGAGCGGATCAGAGTTTACGTGATATTTTCCAAGCGTAATGGTTCTGTAGCCTGCATCTTTGAGGCAGTCTGCAATTGTGGTTTCATCTTCATCAAGGAATTTTTTGTTCTTGGTTGGTATCAGCTTGCGATACTTGCTTTTTCCTCGCTCGGAGCTGCCCACAGTATATACGCCATGGCGGGGTGTGTATTTCCCGCTCAAAAGGCACGCTCGAGACGGAGCGCAGTTCGCGGCTGCTGCATACGCGCTGCTGAAATTCATACCGCTTCTTACGAGGCTGTCGATATTCGGCGTGCGGTAGAAGTCCGAACCGTTTACGCCGATATCACGCCAGCCCATATCATCAATATTAATAAGGACTATATTGGGCTTTTCCTGCTCTTTGCCGTAAGCAGTGCCGGAAGCTGCCGCTGCTGTGAAAGCGAAAGCGGCTTTCATAAAATCTCTTCTTCTCATTTTAAGCCTTGTAATTTAACCTGTTACTATATGCCTTCTATTAAGTATATATCTTGACTGGGCTTTTTTACAAAAAAAGGACGGCATAAAAACACCGTCCTTTAAGATTTTATCCAAAAACTTGCTTTAGTAATCTTTCATTCCTTCCATCCATTCAGGCCAGTCCGGGGCCTGGTCGGCGGAGGATGTCCATCTGCCGTGGGTATCGTAAGTTCTGTGCCATTTATATGTCCAGAGCTTCTTCAGCCCAACGGTATTAACAGCACCATCTGCGGTTAATACATTCTGCGCATCTCCGTGCCTGTTTTGAACAATACGCCCGAAATGAGAGCCGTTTGAACTCCATCTCGTTGTCTCCGTTGGCGGCGGGTTATCGCCTGAATTCGGCCATGCATCGATATGCTGTCCGTCTGTAAAAATCGGCACATTTGAAGGGGTGGTTATAGCTGAGCTGAGCTTCCAGAATTTTTGTTTAAAATCAACATCAACATAATCCCAATATTTATTCTGGACCCATCCATTAACCAAATAGCTGCCGTAATGGCCGTCAACTTTCCGGCCGAATAAGTTGTTGCTCTTATTGTAGATTCCCCAAGCTGCGAAAGGCTCGTTGGCTTTTGGATTCTGCCGGCCATCATAATACTGCCTCGGCTCGTCCGCCCTCGGGCAAACCCTCAATTCATCTATATTATCGTAATATTCGCCCAGTACATCCATCCACCACAAGCTTTTCTCAGCTTTATCGCCTTGAGACCCTGAGCCATAGAAGCCCGGCCAGAAACTGTCGTTGTTGTCTGCCAGGTAAAGGCTCGTTGCCTGCATCCAGCTGTGGAGGTTGGTTTTGCACATCGTATTCATCGCCTGCTTCCTTGCCTTGCCCAATGCCGGCATCAAAACAGCCATAAGCAGAGCTATAATTGAAATCACTACGAGAAGTTCAATTAATGTAAAAGCCTTCTGTTTCATAACGCTTTTCTCCTGAATGTTAATTAACTTATAGAGCGCCTATCCATAATTATATGTTAAAAACCAAAAAATATTTCCCAAAAAATTCAAAATCACTTAATTTTTTTCAAAAATTATACCACGGTTAAAAAATTCTGATGCTAATTCTATTATTTCTAACAAAAGCAGAAACACAACGTTACTTTACGAAAAAGTTCAGTCATTTTGCGCAATAACAAAATCCGCTCTTGAATAATCTCAAATGAGCTTAAAAAAAATGCTGAGACACCGGATAGCGATCTGCCCGCCGGCTTGTGCGGGCTTTGTTTACTTCTTTGCCTGCTGCTTTTTTTTCTGCATTTTTGCCCATGTATCTTTCAGGGTAACGGTTCTGTTGAAGATAAGTTTTTCAGGGCTTGAATCTTTATCCACGCAGAAATATCCTATCCTCTCAAACTGATATCTGTCTAAAGGCTCTGCGTCCTTTACGCTCGGCTCGATAAGGCAGTTATTGATTGTCTGAAGTGAGTTTTCATTGATGTTGGCGGTAAAGTCCTGCCCTTCTTGCGTTTCTTCGGGGTTTTCTGTGGTGAAAAGATGCTCGTAGATATTCACCTTCACCTTCAGGGCATGCTCAGCGGAGACCCAGTGCAGTGTTCCCCGCACCTTTCTCCCGTCCGGCGAGCTTCCTCCCCTGCTCTCGGGGTCGTAGGTGCAGTGAACCTCCGCTACCTCTCCCTTTTCATCGAGCTTGTAGTCCTCGCATTTGATGAAGTATGCCCCTCTGAGACGAACTTCCCTGCCCGGGGCGAGACGGAAGAATTTTCGCGGCGGGTCTATCATAAAGTCTTTCTTCTCAACGTAGATTTCCTTCGAGAACGGAACTTTCCTCTTCCCCGCAGATTCATCTTCCGGATTAACCGCTATATCAAACTCTTCGCTGCCGTCTTCCGGATAGTTCGTGATTACCACTTTCAGCGGATCCAGCACTGCCATCACCCTTGGCGAGTGGGCATTGAGATCCTGCCGGAGGCAGTGTTCGAGAAGGGCATAATCAACGGTGCTGTTGAACTTGTTAACCCCAATCACCTTGCAGAAATTCCTTATAGAATCCGGGCTGAAGCCGCGCCTTCTCATGCCGGAAATCGTTGGCATTCTCGGATCGTCCCAGCCGTCAACATAGCCTTCCTGAACGAGCCTTAGGAGCTTGCGTTTGCTCATAACCATATAGTTAAGATTCAAGCGGGCGAATTCGTACTGCCGCGGCCTGTGCACGGGCAGATTTTCGAGAAACCAGTCGTAAAGCGGGCGGTGATGTTCGAATTCGAGTGTGCAGATTGAGTGGGTAACGCCTTCGATTGAGTCCTCAAGGCCATGCGCCCAGTCGTACATCGGGTATATACACCATTTATCGCCGGTTCTGTGGTGGGGTGCGTGCAGTATGCGGTACATAACCGGATCGCGCATATTTATGTTCGGGCTCTTCATATCGATTTTGGCTCTGAGCACCTTCTCGCCATCTCCGAATTCGCCGCTGCGCATCCTCTCGAAAAGATTGAGGTTCTCTTCAACGCTCCTGTTCCTGTATGGGCTTTCCCTGCCGGGCTCGGTGAGCGTGCCGCGGTATTGGCGGATCTCTTCGCTGGAGAGGTCGCATACGTATGCCTTGCCCTGCTTTATCAGCTCCACTGCCAGCTCATACATCTTCTCGAAATAGTCTGAGGCGAAATACAGCCCTCCGTTCCAGTCGAAGCCTAACCAAGACACATCCTCTTTTATCGATTCGACATACTCGTCTTCCTCTTTCGAGGGGTTCGTATCGTCGAAGCGCAGGTTGCACTGGCCGGAAAATTCTTCGGCTATACCAAAATTAAGGCAGATGCTCTTTGCGTGGCCTATGTGGAGGTATCCGTTCGGCTCGGGCGGGAAACGCGTTACAACCTTATCCCACTTGCCCGATTCGAGATCGTTTTTAACGATGGTTCTGATGAAGTCAAGTCTTTCAGTGTTTTTTGTATTTTCGCTGTCCATTGCTAGCCCATTCAGCTTTTATGTTCAAGTTTTAATCTAAGACTGCCCATGGTAATTTTTGCTTACATAATCGCATACAACTTCAGTGGAGATCCCGCCCCTCGGCGTAAATGAAGCGGTAATCTTCATCCATCTGGGTTTGCAGCATTCCACGAGGTAATCGAGAATCTCATTGGCTGCCGATTCGTAGTAAATCCCTCGGTTTCTGAAGCTCTGCATATAGAATTTGAGGCTCTTAAGCTCAATGCAGTATTTATCGGGGCAGTAGTCTATGCTGACAGTGCCGAAATCCGGCTGCCCTGTAACGGGGCAGACGCTTGTAAATTCGGGCACGTCGGTGCTTATTACGTAATCCCTGCCCGGGCGGGGATTATCAAAAAGATCAATCTTTGTTTCGCTGGCCATAATATTTGCTCTAAAAATTTTATCGATTATACTTTCTTGCTTTCGGAAAGGCAGAGGACAGCTTGCCCCGCTTGCCGTAAACGGATAATTCTACAAAAAACAAGCAATATTGAAACATTAAAGCTTAAAGATATGCAGGAGAAAAACAAAGCCGTTGTCCTTCTTTCAGGCGGCCTCGATTCAGGCACAACAGCCCAGATCGCTTCAAGCGAGGGGCTTGAGATATATGCGATGAGCTTCTCGTACGGCCAGAGGCATACTGTAGAGCTTCAGGCTGCGCGGAAAATCGCAGAATTCTGCGAAGCCGAGGAGCACCGGATTATTGACATAGACCTCGGCAAGCTCGGGGGCTCCGCCCTGACGGATAATGCAATTGATGTTCCCAAAGACAGGAGCGAGAGCGAGATTTCCTCAGGCGTTCCCGCTACATACGTACCGGTAAGAAACCTTGTATTCCTCAGCTATGCCCTTGCTTGGGCGGAGGTGCTCGGGGCGTACCATATCTTTATCGGCGTGAACAGCCTCGATTATTCCGGCTATCCGGACTGCCGGCCCGAGTTTATCGAATCTTTCGAGAAAACCGCCAACCTCGCCTCTGCCGCATCCGCTGAGGGCAAGGGCAGGTTCAAAATCAATGCTCCGCTTATGCACAAAACGAAGGCCGAGATAATCCTCGAAGGCACGAGGCTTGGCTTCGACTACTCCCTAACCCACAGCTGCTACGATCCGGACGAAAACGGCCTCGCCTGCGGAAAATGCGACAGCTGCCTCCTCCGGCTCAAAGGCTTCAAAGAAGCCGGCCTAACCGACCCGATAAAATATCAGCGGTATTGAAACAATGTGCAAATCAAAGTTTGTCTCATCTGATTTTGACAGTATTGTATCTCAGGTTATAATCAAGTTGAAAAATTTTGAGAGTCAATCCCGCATTTGGAGAAAATCAGAAATATGAAAACCAACCACTTAATAATAAACGGCGACAGCCGACATATGGCTGAACTGAAAGATGAATCAATCGGTTTAGCAATAACATCTCCCCCCTACTGGCAGCTGAAAGATTACGGTTCCAACAATCAAATCGGTTTTAATGACAGCTACGAGGATTACATAAACAACCTTAACCTCGTATGGAAAGAATGTTACAGGGTTCTAAAAAACGGCAGCCGCTTGTGCATAAATATCGGGGACCAGTTTGCCAGAGCTGTTTACTACGGCAGGTACAAGGTTATCCCAATCAGAACGGAAATTATCAAGTTCTGCGAAACTATAGGTTTCGATTATATGGGGGCTATTATATGGCAGAAGAAAACTACCACTAACACAACAGGCGGCGCTTCACTTATGGGAAGCTACCCATACCCAAAAAACGGCATTCTCTCAATAGATTATGAGTTCATCTTGCTTTTCAAAAAACTCGGCAAGCCGGCAAAACCTACAAAAGAACAAAAAGAGCAGTCAAAAATGACCAAGGAGGAATGGCGCAGCTATTTTACAGGCCACTGGCATTTCGGCGGAGCAAAACAAGACGGACATATAGCAATGTTCCCAGAAGAATTGCCGAAAAGGCTTATTAAAATGTTTTCTTTTGTTGATGAAACTGTATTAGACCCCTTCCTTGGGAGCGGCACTACAACACTGGCTGCGAAAAAACTCAATCGTAATTCTGCGGGGTATGAAGTTAATCCGGAATTTATCCCCCTTATAAAGAAAAAATTTGATATCGGTAAAGGTGAGCTTTTTGAAAGTTCAGAAGTTCAGTTTAAAACGCAGGAAACTAAGCAGCTGGATTACAACAGAGAGATTGAAAAACTTCCTTATATTTTTAAAGACAGTCATAGTTTTGATAAAAAGATAGATCCCAAAAAGCTTCAGTTTGGCTCTAAGCTTGATAACAGCAGGAAAGACAAAAACCTTGAAGAAGAATATTATTCCGTGAAGGAAATCATATCTCCCAAACTGGTTCAATTAAAGAATGGACTTGTTATTCGACTGCTGGGAATAAAAGAAAAACAGGGAGCAAATGGGCAGGCAATGGATTTTCTCCGCCTGAAAACAAAGGGACAGAAAGTATTCCTAAAATATGATCAAGAAAAATACGACCAAAACAACAATCTTATGGCGTATCTGTATCTCAAGAATAAAACTTTTGTAAACGCGCATTTAATCAAAAAGGGCTTAGCCGAAGCCGAAAAGGCTATTGATTATAAAGAGAAAAGTAAGTTTATAAAATTGGAAGAAGAAAATGGCAAAAGAGTGGATTTTGAACAGTGCAATGAACAGGTTTCAACTGAATTTCGAAAAGAATGTTGGACCAGCGTCTGAAAACATAAGGAAATGCGAACCCAAAACCCTTCAGGAATGGCAAAATTATTATTTCCAAAACGTCCGCTCCAAAGAACACATAGAAGAATTAGGCAGAAAGCTCTATGTTAAAATTACAGAAGTTATACAAGCAGAAGTTGAAGAAATCACAGAGCAGGACTGCATTGAATATATATTCAAAATGGTTATAGACCGAACCTATGACGGGTATGTAACAGAGATAAACACTGTTTACGGCCAGCTTGAACAGAAAATTGGCTGCAAGATTGAACCTGCCCCCGATGAATGGGACAGACTCTACAATGTAGATTTTTACATTAAGATAAAAGACAATTATTTGGGGATTCAAATCAAACCTGTCAGCGAAGGGATTCAGCTTTCGCAAATCTTCAAAGAAAGAGGCTTGCAGGCAGATTCACACTGCCAATTCAGAGAAGATTTCGGCGGCAAGGTTTTCTATGTATTTTCCTCAAAAGTAAACGGGAAAAAGGTTATAAGAAACCATGAGGTTGTAGAAGAAATTAAAGAGGAAATCAGGCGTCTGGAAGCTTAGAGCTTGCAAGGATATTTCAGCCTTTGAATTATTGTCATTTCCTCGCTATGCCTTGCCTTCCTTAATCTGTTCGAGGGTCTCCCAGCGGGCGTACTTTTCATTGAGCTGATTTTCTACATCTTTCAGCTGGGCGTTAGTTTTGGCAATCTGCTCTGGATTCTTTTTATAGAAGTCCGGGTCTGCTAGGTCTTTATGGATACTGCTGAGATTGTCCTCGAGTGTCTCGATTTCTTCGGGCAGTTTTTCCAGCTCCTTCTTTTCGTGGTAGGAAAGCTTTCTCTGATTGCCGGCAGGCTTTTTCTGCTGCTTTGGGTGGTTATTTGCAGGCTTGGGGCTCTTTATTGCATTCAGCTTTTCACGGATGTAATCGTCGTATCCGCCCACATACTCCCGCACTTTCCCGCCGCCTTCAAATACGAGCGTGCTTGTAACCACGTTGTTCAGGAATGCACGGTCGTGGCTTACGATAAAGATTGTGCCCTGATATTGAGCAAGCTGCTCTTCAAGCAGTTCGATTGTTTCGATATCGAGGTTGTTTGTGGGTTCATCGAGCACGAGGATATTCGAAGGCTTTGCAAAGAGCTTTGCCAGAAGCAGGCGGGTTCGCTCGCCGCCGGAGAGAGCTGAAACAAGGCTCTTCGCCCTGTATGAGGGAAAGAGAAAATCCTTTAGATACCCCACAGCGTTTCGTGATGTCCCGCCGAAATTGATGTTCATAAAACCGTCTGCCACATTCTCAACCAGCGTTTTGCCGTAGTCGAGCTTGTTGTGGAGCTGGTCGAAATATGCAACTTTCTGATTCGTGCCCCTTCGCACTCTCCCGCTGGAAGGTTCAAGTTCTCCTAGAATGAGCTTTAAGAGCGTGGATTTCCCCACTCCGTTCTCGCCTGCGATTCCGATTCTGTCTCCGCGGAAGAATTTTGCGGTAAAATCTGTAACGATGTTCGTTTTCCCGTCGTAGCTGAATGAAACATTTTTCAGATCAGAAACGAGCATTCCGCTTGCCTCTGCCTGCTGGAGATTCAGCTTTGCGCTGCCTTCCGGGCTGGTTCGTTCCCTTCTTTCCTCGCGCATCTTCTGAAGCTCACGCACGCGTCCTTCGTTTCGCGTTCGCCTGCCCTGTATGCCTCTGCGTATCCATGCCTCTTCTTCCGCGAGCTTTTTGTCAAACTGCTTTTGATGAATCTGCTCAGCATCAAGAAGCTGCTTTTTTCGGGCAAGGTATTCATCGTAGCTGCATTCATAGCTTCGCAAAATGCCTCTGTCTAATTCAAGGATTCTCGTTGCGAGCCTGCGGAGAAATGCACGGTCGTGCGTGATGAACAGCAGGGCTGCCTGAGAGCTGAGCAGAAGCTCTTCCACTTTTCGGATTGAATCTATATCAAGGTGGTTGGTTGGCTCATCAAGAAGGAGCAGGTCGGGGCTGCCAGCAAGGGCCCTTGCCAGAAGCACTTTCCGCTTCATCCCTGCTGATAGGCTGGAGAAACTGCTCTGCAGGGGCAGCTCGAGCTTTGAAGCTGCTGCTTCAGCCTGAGTTTGTATCTTCCATCCGCCCGCTGAATCAATCTCTTCGGTGAGGCGGTGCAGCACTTCCGTTTCTTCTTCATTATGCTCAGTGGAGGCTGAGAGATGCAGAAATCTTGAGAGCTTTTCGCCTTCGGGGCCTGCGCCTTTGAGGATCACATCAAATATGCTGCCCTCCAAACTTGCGGGAACTTCCTGCTCAAGAGATGAAATATTCAAGCCCTTCTGAAAATTTAATTCCCCACCAAGCGGTTCAAGCTCACCTCTCAAGACATTGAGCAGCGTAGTCTTCCCGCAGCCGTTTCTGCCCATGAGTGCGAGCCTTTCGCCCTTCTCGATTGCAAAACCGGCTTTATTTACCAGCAGAGGACCGCCGTAGCCGGCGTCCAGATCTTTGGCTACAATTATCGACATAATTCAAAACAAAGAAAAAACTGCCCCGGATGTACTGAAGGAGCTTCAGTAAAAACGGAAGGCAGCTTATATTTATTCAGTAAAACTCAGGTAGGCGAGACAATCATTATCATTCTTCTGCCCTGCATATTCGGGGCTCTGTCCACCTTGGCCACGTCTTTGATCATCTCGGCAATAGTTTCCATCAGTTCCTTGCCCTGATCGGTATGCGCCATTTCCCTGCCTCTGAAACGCAGGGTAAACTGCACCTTATCACCCTTCTCAAGGAACTTACGTGCGTGATTAACTTTCACGTCCCTGTCGTTATCGCCAATCTCAGGCCTGAGCCTGATTTCCTTCAGGCTAACCACGTGCTGCTTCTTTCGAGACTGCTTCTGCTTTCTCTTCTGTTCGTAGAGCCATTTGCCGTGGTCCATAATCCTGCAAACCGGCGGTTCAGAATTAGAAGCCACTTCCACCAGATCGAGCCCCACTTCAAAAGCCATATCAAGGGCCTGCTCTGTTTTTACAACACCTACCTGATTGTTTTCGTGGTCAATGAGGCGAACTTCGGGAGTTCCTTTTTTGATCCTCTCATTCACCCTGGTACTGTTAGTCTTGCTGATAGTATATACCTCGTTAATTTAACATTAGAATTGCTGTTTATTATAGCTCAAACTGCTTAAAGGCTTATTTCAAGCTCTGCTTCACGCGAACCTGCCTTTTTTGCAATTTCTGCGATAACTTTATCGCAGTCTGCTTCGAGCGTTTCTTTTACTGACCTTGTCCTGAGGTTCACCGCATTCTGCTCCTGTTCCTTCGGGCCTGCAATCATCATATATGGCAGCTTGTCTGCATGGGCTTTTGCGATCTTTGCTCCGATTTTATCATCGGAAAGGTCTATATCTGCCCTTAGGCCTGCCTCCTTGAGCTTGTGAACTACAGACTGAGCATAATCGTTTGTTTTTTCGCTTATAGGCAGCACTCGCACCTGCTCAGGAGCGAGCCATAGCGGCATAGAGCCGGCATAATGCTCGATAAGGATGCCCATAAAGCGTTCGAAAGAGCCCAGAACGGCCCTGTGCAGCATTACCGGCGGCTTTTCCGTGTTGTCCGGTGCTGTGTAAACAAGGTTAAACCGCTCGGGCATTGAGAAATCAAGCTGGATTGTACCGAGCTGCCAGCTTCGGCCAATAGCATCTTCCACATGGAAATCAATCTTAGGCCCGTAGAAAGCCCCGTCGCCTTCGTTCACCACAAAATCTATATCCTTGCTTTCAAGGGCGCCTCTCAGGGCATTTGTGGCCTTTTCCCAGATCTCATCCGAACCGATGTGCTTTTCGGGTTTGGTTGACAGCTCAATATGGAAATCTGAGAAGCCGAAGGTTGAGTACATCTCGAAAACGAGATTTATAACACCCACCACCTCGCTCTGAATCTGCTCCGGAGTGCAGTAGATATGCGCATCATCCTGAGTGAACTGGCGGACGCGCACAAGCCCGTGCAGCGAGCCGCTCGGTTCGTATCTGTGCACGAGTCCGAGCTCGGCATACCTGAGCGGGAATTCTCTATAGGAGTGTTTGGCCGAATTGTACACGAGACATCCGCCCGGGCAGTTCATTGGCTTGATGGCGTAGTTCGTTTCCTCCACAGAGGTGAAGTACATATTCTCCTGATAGTTGTCCCAGTGTCCGGATCTGTGCCAGAGCTGTTCATTGAGCATTATCGGGGTTTTAATTTCTTCGTAGCCGTATTTATCGTGCACTTCCCGCCAGAAGCTTACTATGCTGTTCCATATACGCATACCTTTGGGGTGCAGAAAGGCAAATCCGGGGCCTTCTTCATGAAAGCTGAAAAGATCGAGCTGCTTTCCGAGCACCCTGTGGTCTCGCTTTTTCGCCTCTTCGATTCTGTGGAGGTATTTCTTGAGCTCTTTCTTATCCCTCCAGCACGTTCCGTACACCCTCTGGAGCATCTTTTCTGAGGCGTCCCCGCGGTAGTAGGCCCCTGCAACGCTCATTATTTTGAACGCACCTATCTTGGAAGTACTCGGTACATGCGGGCCGCGGCAGAGATCTCTGAAGCCCTCTCCCTGATAGTAGAAGCTTATAACATCGCCATCTGCACGGCTGATGTTGTCTGTCTTGTAGCGGTCTCCGGAGACTTCCCTGAGCCCTTCTTCTCTTGTCATTTCGATTCGTTTGAAAGGCTTGTCCGCCTTAACAATCTCAGCCATCTTGCTTTCGATGGCCTCGAAGTCCTCTGTGCTTATTGGTTTATCAAGGTCTATATCGTAGTAGAAACCGTCTTTAACAACAGGCCCGTAAACAAGCTTGGCCTCAGGCCAGAGCGAGAGGATTGCCTCCGCCATCACATGCGCGCAGCTGTGCCGCATAATCTCCAGCCCCTCTTCATCGCGGCCGGTAATCACCTTCAGCTCTGCGTCTTCGTTTATTTTCGAGCTGAGATCACGTTTCTCGCCGTTCACTTCAGCAGCAACCGCCGCCTTTGCGAGCCCTGCGCCTATTTTTTCCACTATCTCGTATATCGTGGCGCCTGATTCGGCCTCTATGGCCTTCCCGTCAGGCAGTTTTATGTTAATCATCTGTTATTTCCAATGAAGTTCAATTAGAACAAAATTTAACGGTTTATAATAATAATCTCGTAATGTAAAAAGTCAAGAATCACCGACAAAATACGGCGGGCACTGCGATATTTTTTTGCAGAGCTCTTCTAAACAGTTCTAAGATTTCGCCGCTGAGAAGCGATAAGATGCAATAATGGGTTGTCTAACCACTAATTCACGCTGATTTTCACTGATGATTCTGAGCAGACGGAGGGGGATATAAATTAGACTGGATTGACAGCCCCGAACTGCTTTGGCTGAACTACAGGAAGTGCAGGCAGCTTTTTAGGGGAATACTTCCGGCTGAAACGGGAAAGAATGCTCACAAACACCCACGGACAAAAAAAGCATAAAAGGGACGCCCAAGAACAAGAAATACATCCATAAAAAATAACGTTTAAAACTCTTCGAGTCTTTCGCTCGCATCCCGCCTGCGGCTGAACTCTCCGGTCTGCTCGGTTTAATGTCCGCTGCATTAAAACGTAAACGGTGTTATCTTCAGGGGGCTATAGTTTCTCAGTAAAATACTGCTCGGATATAAAAAAAATTGAGAAAATAATCGCTGAGTTGTATTATAAACTTGAAAACCCTTATTATGAGCGGTTTAAGGCGGTAATTTTTTGTATTTTGTTGAAAGCTGAAAGATTATGCACAAACATACCAGAAGAGACTTTATAAAAGCGGCGGGCTGTTCATTGCTGTCCGCTCAATTTGCGGGCGGTTTATCATTTGCTCAAACCCCTGCCGGCGGCGAGAAGCCCAATATAATATTCATCCTTATTGATGATATGGGGTATGCCGATCCGAGCTGCTTCGGGAATCCGGTGATGAAAACGCCCAATATGGACAAGCTCGCAAAGCAGGGCATTAGGCTCACGAATTTCTATGTCAATGCGCCGGTCTGCTCGCCCACGAGAGTTGGGCTCACCACTGGGCAGTATCCAACTCGCTGGGGCATACATTCATACATTGCATCAAGCACGAAAAATGACAACAGAAATATGGCAGATTTTCTCGATCTCGATGCACCAAGCCTTGCGAGAATTCTCAAAGGCTCAGGATACGCCACTGCCCATATCGGCAAATGGCATATGGGCGGGGGAAGAGATGTGGATTACGCCCCGTTCCCCAGCGAATACGGCTTCGACGAAAGCTACGTGAATTTCGAAGGGCTTGGAGACAGGGTGCTCATCAATGGCCACGGCCTTTCAGACCAGAGCGGACAGCTCGGCAAGGGCGATATCAAATGGGCAGATAAACACGAGCTTACCGGCATCTACGTTGATAAGGTAATAGATTTCATAAGCCGCAATAAGGATAAAAACTTTTTCATCAACCTCTGGCCGGACGACGTGCACACCAAGCACCTGCCCGAGAAGATCGGCAAATGGAAAAACGTTACTGACAATCCGCACGAGCAGAAATTCTTCGCAGTGCTGGAGAATCTGGATGAGCAGATCGGCCGGCTGATGAATGCCCTTGACAGCCATGGGGTTGCAGAAGACACGCTTGTGGTGCTTGTGAGCGATAACGGGCCTACCGACGGAGGCAACTTCTACAGCGACGGCTGGAATCCGCCCGGATTTACAGGCAAACTCAGGGGCAGGAAACTGAGTCTGTATGAAGGCGGGATTCGTATGCCGTTTATAGCACGCTGGCCGGGGAGGATCAAGGCGGGCAGCGTGAACAGAAAGAGCGTTTTATGCGGGATGGATATGCTGCCTACGCTATGCAGCATTGCGGGGGCTGAAGTGCCGGAATCTGCAAACCCCGACGGGCTCAATATGAGCGGGGCTCTGCTTGGCGAGGCTCCGATCAGGGACGAGCCGATATTCTGGCATTGCGGCGAGCCCTTCTTCCAGCCCGGCACAGGCAGCCCCTTCAACAGCAGCCCGAGCCTTGCGGTTCGAGACGGGGATTGGAAGTTTCTGATAAATCCAGACGGCTCAGAAGCCCAGCTCTACAACCTCAGCGATGATATCTCCGAGCAGAACAACCTGTTTGACCAGAAGCCGGCAAAGGTAAGCGAGCTCTGGGCGAAGATCAGGGCTTGGGCGAGCGATGTTGGAGTGCCCGTGCAGAACAATACGCCAACTCGGGCATTGGATCCGGTAACAATTGATCTGGGCAGATCAAAGGCAAGGGCGATAAACACGGGCGTTGAGGTATCTGAATCTCAGGGGCAGCAGCGGTTCTGCTTTGATGGAGGGAGCTGTCTGGACGTGTTTATTATGGACGTACCGAGGCTTGAAGATTCGGGCGTGATGATTTCGGCTGAGGCGGAGCCGGAAGCTGAAAACGGGGTTCTGCTCGCTCAGGGCGGAGGCCGAACGGGATATTCACTCTATCTCGACAGCGGGAAGCCTGCCTTCTGCGTTTGCATTGCGGGCAGCCGAACAACGATAACATCATCGAGCAGCGTTCCTGACGGGAAGTTTGAGATAGCAGCAAATTTGAAGAAAAACGGACGTATGGAGCTTTTCGTTAATGGCCAGCTTGCTGCCTCAGGACAAGCGGATTCTGCGTTTACAAGAAACGCAGGAGACTCGCTCCAGATCGGAGCAGACCTTATATCACAGGTGGGCAGTTATACCTCGGAGAACTGGTTCAAGGGCTGCCTGAGCAATATCAGAATCAGTGCAATTTAATCTGAAACCAAAAAAGGCGGCTGAAATTGCCGCCTTTAATTTTTAGTTTGCTGCAAGCACTGCTCTTTTACTTTTCTTCGATGCTCGCCTTCTTAACGTGTTTATCGAGGAATTTTTCAAGAGCTTCTTCTTTTTTCTGTTCCTGAAGCTGGTTTTCGATGTAGTCTTTCACTTCGTCAAGCCCGCACTGCCTTTCGGGCTGTCTGTCGGTAACTTTTGCGATATGGAAGCCAAATTCGGTTCTGAAAACCTCGCTAACCTCGCCAACTTCCATCCCGAATGCGATGTCCTCGAAGTCTTCCACCATCTTCCCGCGTGCGAAATAGCCGAGGTCTCCGCCCTGATCTGGGCATTCTGAATATTCGGCTGCGAATTCAGCGAAATCTTTCTCGCCGTTTTTGATCCTTTCGAGCACGCCCTGAAGCTCTTCGTACGCCTCGTCGTTCTCCTCGCCCGGGGCAAGATGCTTGACGATATGGCTCGCACGAACCATCTCCGGTATCACGAATTTCTCTTTGCTGCCCTGGTAGTAGTCTTCGATTTCCTCGAACGTTGGGGCATCTGCTGAGTCCTGAATCTCGGAAACGAGCCTGCGGATTTTGGTCTGCAGCTCAATATCCTTGAGCACCTCATCCTCACTGGATTTATCAAGGCCTCTTTCTTCGAAGAATTTGTCTTTCCCGCCGGCCTTTTCGATAAGGTCGCTGTAGGTTTTTTGAACCTCTTCTGCTACGTCATAATCTCGTTTGTCAGCTTCCTGCTTGAGGATAAACTGCTCTGTGAGATTCTCCTTTGCCCACTGCTTGAGCTGATTTTCGCGCTCTGTCTGTTCCATATTTGCAAAAACCTGCTCGTACTGCGGACGCATACGTTCCATCTCTTCGCTGATAAGCGTATCTTCTACTATTTCGCCGTTTACATACATAGACATTTACTCACCTATTAAAGCCTCGTAAGTTTTATTAAAAGAATCTTTCTTGTTCTTTCCGTTATTTTCACTTCCTCTGAAGTTCTGTACGGTGCTACCCATATTATTTTACTTGTTTTGTCTTGGAATACAACCGCATTAGACCTTTCCATACGATTTACCTTCGCTCGAATGAGAAATTTGTTCACCCTCTGGGGCGAATTGAGGCCGAAGGGCACAAACCTGTCGCCGGCCTGCCTCTGTCTTGCGGTTATAGGCAGAGCGGTTTTATCTGCATCGAACAGAGCTGTATTTTCCGGCATCTCTTTGAGAAATTTCTCGAATTTTGTCTTGTCGAAATCTTCCTTGCGCAGCTCAATCTGCCATACTCCGAATCTGAAAGTACCGGGAGCGTCAATTTTTACGCTGGAGAGCCCTTCGGTTTTCAAAATTGAAAAGATTATTTTATCCTGATTTGTGAAAACGTAAATATCATCAGGGAGCTGGAGCTTTGAGCTTTGAGCCTCTCCCGTCCGCTGCAGAATTCGGCTGTAGTGGTCTTTGCTGAGCTTATCCTCTCCTGCACCGAGGCTAATCAGAATCCTGCGGGCAATCTCCTGCCTCACGAGCACAGACAGGGCATTGAATTCTCTGCGGTTTACCGTTACAAAATCCGGCTCGCTGATAATCACAGTGCTGTGCCAGGAGTTTTGCGCTTCTCTGCATACCCTTTCATCGAGCCTTGCGGCCTCTACGCTGAGCAGACACAGCTTCTCGCAGATATCCGGATGCCGCTCACTGATCATTGGCAGGAGCGAATTGCGTATAAAATTCCTGCGGCAGTGATTGGTGAGGTTTGTTGCATCAACAGCGTAAGGGATGTCCTTTTCTTTACAGTATTCGAGGATCTCATTTTTATCGGCAAAGAGAAGCGGGCTTACGAGCAAAATTCCGCCTACACATCTTGCAGGCCTGATTCCGCAGAGCCCCCTGAATCCCGTGCCCCTCTGGAGGCGGTGGATTATTGTTTCGCAGTTGTCGCCGGCGTGATGGCCAGTAATAACTGCATCGAAGCCTCTTTTGCAGCAGTAATCGGTGAAAATAGCGAGCCTGATATTTCTTGCCGCAGTTTCCACAGATTCATTTTGCTCTTCTGCTCTCTCAGTAACATCTGCGCTTTCGCTGAAAAATTCAATATCCCGCTGTTCGCAGAATTCTCGGGCAAACTCTTCATCCCTATTTGATTCTTCTCCGCGGAGATTGTGGTTAATATGCAGGGCTGCAATGGAACGCTTAAACCTTCCTTCCCTCTGGAGAACGGCTGCTGCCTCCAGAAGAGCGCAGGAATCAGGGCCGCCCGAAAAAGCAGCAAGAAGGCGTGTTGACCGATGCAATTCTTTCACGCTTTCCAAAGCGCTGAGCACTTTTGATTCAAATGAATTCATCTTATTCGTATCTGAGCGTTTTTACGGGGTCTGTCTTTGCAGCTATTACAGCGGGGAGCAGGGCTCCTGCCAGCGAGGCGGCAAGGGCATAAAGGGATATCTTCATCGCAGAGACAATGTCCAGAGTGTTTGGGATTCTGCTGAACATATAAACACTGCTCTTCCATATCTTCACTCCTGTAAGCCTGCTGATAAGGTTTTCGATTGTGTTGATGTTTTCGGTGAAAAGCCAGCCGAATATGATTCCCAGCACAATGCCTGCAATCGCTATAAACACCCCAAACAGCAGATAAACTCCCGCAACGCCTCCGCGAGACTGCCCGAAGCTGCGCAGGATTGCGATGTCCTTCCGCCTGCCCATTACAATCATATAGAATATGCAGAATATCAGCAGTACAACGCCTCCGCTTACGATTGAAAACACCGCCATCAGAACATCCATCTGCTTTTGGTATTCGGCAACGAGGCGTTTCTGCATATCTCTGCTAAGAGATATTGAACTGTAACCCACCCAGCTTGCCGGCCAGCCGAGCTCATTTCTTGCGAAATCCGACCAAACTGCTTGAATCCGCGAGAGAAGATTTCTCTGCTGCTTCTCGCTGAGCCCTTCTGCGAATCTGATCTGGATGGTGTCGGCGAGGGGTTTATTCTTTTCGGGATAGAGCTCAGTGCTGAGCGTTTCTATAGGCAGGTAAACGCTTGAGGAATCGAACTGGTTTATCCCGCTGAACGATACCGCATCAATCTTAACCCGCAGATCGCTTCTGCGGAAGTCTGCAGCTTCGCCGGAGCCCTGCCTGCCGGTGAGAACGAGGGCATTTTTCCCCGTCCAGCTCTTGGCCTTGTCGAAATCATACTTATCGGTAACCGGATCTGGGCTTGTTAGCAGGCCGATAGAAAGGGCAGCTGAATCCTCTGCAAACCTGCCTTCAGAGCTGATAAAATCATCGCGTATGCCCGTAACCTCATCCTGACTTTCAATATCGATTCCCCAGATCTGAGCCTTCTTCACCTCTCCCCTGCCGATAAGCACGAGCCCCTGAGCGTTTAACAGTCCGGAAGCCGCCTGCACGTTTTCAATATTTTCTATCCTGCCGGTAAGGTCTCTGAAATTTGATATTTGCAGGGATGGATGAGGCCTGATAACCGCATCGCCCATCGCATCGGATGCCCCTTTCTCAACAGCCTCAATAAAGCCGCTGAATACAGAGCTTATAGAAACAAGGAGCCCGCAGCTCAGCGCTACTGCAAGAACGCTGATTACAACAAGACGAACTTTCAGCAGGTATCGCAGACAAAGCAGGTATTTGAGCATATGTTTTCCGGCGTCCTTAGGTTAGTGTACGCGCTGGCCGGGCTTTGCCCCGCTGTCTGGGCTGAGCAGGAATACGTCTTCACCGCCCGGCCCCGAGGCCACTACCATACCCTCAGACACGCCGAAACGCATCTTCCGCGGAGCGAGATTCGCAACGCACACAACGAGCCTGCCTTCAAGGTCTTCGGGTTTGTAGGCCTTGGAAATTCCTGCGAATACGTTTTTAGTTATTCCGCCTATATCAAGCTGGAGATGCAGCAGTTTATCTGCCCCTTCAACAGGTTCGGCCTTCTTAACCTCTGCCACGCGAAGGTCAACCTTCATAAAATCATCAAAGCTGCATTCCGGTGCAAGAGGCTCATCGAGCTGATTTTCCGGCTTCTGCTCGGTCTGCTGGTTCTCCTGCTCTGATTTTGATTCTTCTATCATAGCCTCTATATTCTCCTTTTCAATTCTGTTCATCAGTCTTTTGAATTTGTTCACCTCGTGCCCCTCCGGCAGGATTGCGATGTCTTTAAAGCCCTGATTCTCGCAGCCGAGAATCTTTTCAAGCTTTTCAGAGAGCTTGGGAACTACCGGCTTGATATAAATATTAAGGGCATTAACCGCATTAACAACTGCAGTGAGGGTTTTGAGTGTCTTGTCCTTATCTTCCTTAACCGTGATCCAAGGCTGCTGCTTATCGAAATACCTGTTCACGCTGCCTGCAAGGTTAATTATCTGCCTTACCGCCTGTGAAAACTTGAGCGTTTCATAGCTCTGAGAGATTGAATCCTTCGCCTGAAGTATCTCGTTTACCATCTCCCTGCCTTCTTCGTCCATCTCGCCGAGCTGTCCGCCGAGCTTCTTTTTGAGCATTGGGATAGACCTGCTTGCAAGGTTCACAAGATTCCCGATAAGATCAGCGTTCACGCGGGACTGGAAATCCTCAAGGCTCAGGTCTATATCCTCCACTCCGTCGCTGAGCTTGCAGGCATAGTAGTACCTCAAACACTCAGGGTTCAGGTGCTTCTGGAAGGTTTTGGCCTTTATGAACGTGCCTTTGCTCTTGCTCATCTTCTCGCCGTCAACGGTGAGAAAGCCGTGTACGAAGAGCTTGTCTGCAATTTTGTTTCCGCTGCCCATAAGCATTGCAGGCCAGAAGAGCGCGTGGAAATACATAATATCCTTGCCGATGAAGTGATAAAGCTCCCAGTCGGGGCTGTTCCACACCTCTGCTAAATCAAAGCCGTTCTTATCGCACCAATTCTTGCATGAAGCCATATAGCCGATCGGGGCATCAAGCCAAACATAGAAGAATTTATTTTCCTCACCCGGAATGCGGAAACCGAAATAAGGCCCGTCTCTTGAGATGTCCCAGTCCCGCAGGCCGGCATCAAACCATTCATCGAGCTTTTTCAGCACAGATGGATGCGCATGGCCTGAGGCAAGCACCTCTTTGAGCTGATTTTCATAATCGCCGAGACGGAAGAAGTAGTGCTTGGAGGTTTTTGTTGTCGGCTCGCCCCCGCAGATTGCGCATCGCGGGTTTATCAGCTCGGTTGGCGAGTATGTACTGCCGCATTTATCGCATGAATCGCCATACTGCTCTTCGGCCCCGCATTTCGGGCATTTCCCAACAATGAATCTGTCCGGGAGAAACATAGAGCAGCTCTCGCAATAAGCCTGCGCCACTTCCCTTGTTTCGATAGAGCCCTTTTCCTTGAGCTTGAGGAAGATCTGGGAGCTGAGCTCCCTGTTCTCCGGGGAGTGGGTTGTGTAGTAGTTCTCGAATTCCACCCCGAATGTGCTGAAATCATCACGGTGTTCGCTGTGAACCTTTTCTATCAGCTCTTCGGGCTTTATGCCCTGCTTTCTTGCGCTGAGCATAATTGGCGTTCCGTGCGTGTCGTCTGCGCAGAAATACAGGCAGCGGTTTCCGCTGAGCTTCTGGAAACGCACCCAAATATCTGTCTGGATGTATTCGACGAGGTGGCCGATGTGGATTGGCCCGTTTGCGTATGGCAGGGCGGATGTAACTACAATGTTTCGGGGCATATATAACCTCTAATTTCGCTGAAATTCAATTAAGTCTGCTCTCTTTCAATTATGATTAACTCTCGGCGGGCTCAGCGGGATTTTCATCTTTCTGCTCCGGCTGAGAGTCTTTATCTTCGTTTTGACGGGAGCTTCTTGTCCTTTTGTTCTTTCCTTTTCTGCCTTTGCGGTTTTGCTGTTTTTTCCCGTTTTGGCCTTCAGACCCGCCGCTGTGTTCATCATTCTGGTTTGAGCTGCTGTCTTCGGATGAGGTTTGTTCCTTGCCATTGCCGGATTGAGAATCTGAGCTGCGGGAGCTTTGCTCAGGCTGCTGTTTTGATCTGGCCGCTTCTCTTGAGATTCTCACCTCATCGGGCATACCCTCAAGCACCTCAACCTCATCAGCGGGAAGGGCTTCCATTTTCCCGTCTTCGTACTGAATCTGCAGAAGCTGAGTGAGGATCTGATAGTCTATCACTCTGCCGAAACCTGCGGGAGTTTTAACCCAGCTCTGCCTATTGGGCAGCTCTTTCTTAAGCTCCTGATAAGTTTTGTCCTCGTATCTCAGGCAGCACCTCAGCCTGCCGCAGTGTCCGCTGATTTTGGAGGGGTCGAGCGTGGCTTTTTGGGTTTTCGCCATACGCATATTGACAGGCTTTAGGATTTTCAGGTATCTCCTGCAGCAGCATTCCTGTCCGCAGGTTTCGATATCGCTGATCAGCCTCGCCTCATCTCTTGCCCCGATCTGCCGCATTTCGATTCTCGTCTGGAATTCCTGAGCGAGCTGCTTTACCAGCTCCCTGAAATCCACGCGGCCGTCTGCGAGGAAGTAGAAAACGATTCGCTCTCCGCCAAAGATATGCTCGAAATCCACAATCTTCATCTTGAGCCCAAGCTTATCTACGTATTCCCGGCAGATCTTGAGCTCCTCGCCGGCAGATTCACGCACGTGCTGGGCTTCGTTAATGTCCTGAGCTGTTGCGATTCGCACAAACTCCCCTCCCTCGGCCAGCGGATAGTCCGGGTGGTCGAGTTCGAAGTATTCCTGCAGGGTGTTGAAGTTGCCCTTGAAATTCCCGTGAAAGTATGAACTGTTAGCTCCTACAAGCTCGCCTAATTCAAGACCGCGTTCAGTTTTTATGATAACTTTCGTTCTTGTCTTCGGCAAGCTCTGCTCGCTGTGGCTGAACCACCCGAGAAATCCGAGTTTGCCGTATCGGACAAGCATCTTTTTGGTATGTTTATTATGTGATTTATCTGTCATAATTGTGCTTTTAAGCCTTGCTGTCAAATATCTAATTCAGCTGCTGTACCGTTACAGCCGCGCTGTGGTAAAAAAATCATTCTTTTGTTCGGGCGAAGTTTATCAGAATATCCTCAAAAATCAATTTTTCATTGACATAGCTATAGACCATAGAGATGCTCGAGTTGATATCTTCCACTAGTTTTGAGGCCTTATAGGGATCAATCTTTTCGCTTAGAGACGCAATCACTTCGGGCTGGTCGTGATTTATCAGCTCCTCGCTTCCTGCTGCATTCTTCATCGCATCAATCGCAGCAGACATAACCATATTCAGAGTTATCGTTTGGGCATGCCGCTTGAGGCCTGCCTTTCCTTCTGAGCCGCTGATTTTTCCAACAGCGCCGGCGATTTCTCCAGAGCATCCTCCCAGCCATTCAGCCAGCTCTACAGCGTCTGCAAGGCTGAAGGATTCCAGCTTTTCGAGCAGCTCTGTCTTGATTGAATAACAGTTTGCCTCGAGGCTGCTCAGCTCTAAGCTCTTCCCGAGGCTGCCGGATGTGAACCCTGCCCAGAAAAACGCCTCATTCTGCTCAACCCCCCTGCGTGACAGCTCACGGGCGATTATATTCTTTTCTACAGGGGCAAAGTTATAGACTTGGCAGCGGGAGAGTATCGTTTCAAGAAGTCGGTCGGTTCGCGTGCAGATCAGGATTATAATGCAGTGAGGCGGGGGCTCTTCAAGCGTTTTGAGGATTGCGTTTTGAGCGCTTTGGTTGAGCTTTTCGGCTTCGGATAGAACGAATACTGTTTTCCCCGCAAGCTGCGGCTTCTTCCCCGCCTTGTCAACGAAGAATTCACGCACTACGCTGATGAGAAACTCGCTAGGAGATTTCTTTCTGATTTCGGGGATCTCAGAATACTTGTTAAGCTCTTTGTATATGTGTTTGAAGTCTGGGTGGCTGCCCGATTCAAATAGCTTGCAGCTTCTGCACTGCCCGCAGCTGTCTTGAAAGGCCTTGCCGTTTTGCTCGGTTTTGGCGGGGTTTTCGCAAAGAAGAAGCTTGGCGATCTCGCTGGCGCATTTGAAACGCCCAACGCCGTCCTGACCGGCAAATATAAAAGACTGGCCGAGCCTGCCGGCGTTAAGACAGTCTTCAAAGGCGGTTATTATATGATTCTGGCTGTGTATATCTTTTAAACTCAAGCTCTTAAGCCCTGTTAATTCCGTTTAGAATTTTCAATTGTATTCAATTAGCACCTTTTGAAAATAAAAACATTCACCAGCCGCAGGCGGAGAGGGGAGATTTTTTGACGGGATTTACAAGATTTACAGGATAAATATTTAATATAGGAAAAGGCGGAGAGAAAATTTTTCAGCCGCTAATCAGCACTAATTTTTCACTAATAATTTTGCCACGAGCCATCCGCCGCAGGCGGACTTGCAGCTCTGCCACTTGCCACTCTGCCACAGGCCACTATCTTTATCACATCCTCCTCCGTGATCCTCCGAGTCCTTCCCGCCTTCGGCGGACAGGCTCGGTATAAATCAAATTCACATTGGAGGAGGACAAACGCATAAATGAGAGGGAAGGCTCTCTGCCGGCAGGACGCTTAAACGCAATACATAATCTTGCTCTGATGTTTAAATTGATTTTTACACGGAGGTATCGGAGGAAACGGAGGGGAGAGGAAAAAATATGAGAGAGATGTTTTCAGCCGCTAATCCCCGCTGAGATTTATAAGCCACTAAGCAGCGCTAAGCAGCACTAAGGATTTACTAACCACTAATCTGCACTAATTTTTCACTAATGATTTTGCCACGAGCTACTCGCCACTCAGCTACTCGCCACTCAGCCATCCGCCGCAGGCGGACTTGCAGCTCTGCCACTCTGCCACTCTGCCACTCTGCCACTCTGCCACTCGCCACGCATCAATAAATGGGTAACTGTCCCTATTTAAACTTGGAAGTTAATCGAACGGGCAGAGGCAAATCTAACACATATAAAAGTGGTCTAAAAATGAGACCGGTTCAAAAATCGGACTGGTCTAAAAACTGCACCGGCAGTGGTCTAAAAATGAGACCGGTTCAAAAACCAGACTGGTCTAAAAACTGCACCAGTAGTGGTCTAAAAAATAGACCGGTTCAAAAATTAGACCGGTCTAAAAACTGTACCGGCAGTGGTCTAAAAATTAGACCGGAACCGGTTCAAAAATTAGACCATAAAAGAATAAGAAAAGAAAAGAGTAATGTGGACGAGCCTTCCGGATACACTTTTGTGCTGAAGGGAGGGAAAGATTACTCACTACCAAAAGCCAAACTCGAAGAGCATGGAAACACTTTCACAACTGTGGACACATATAATCCACAGGTTACACGGAGGTTTTTTGACAGGTTTTACAGCCCCGAACCGCTTTGGCTGCGGAGCAAAGATCTACAGGATTTTTGAATATGAGAGAGATGTTTTCAGCCGCTAATCGGCACTAATTTCTCGCTAATGATGTCAAGTCCTGGTTTAAAGTTGACACTTTTCTTTTCTCTTTTCTATTACGATTTAACGATATATTCCGTAGTGGAGGGAGCCCGAAGGGCGACCGGAACGGAGGAATATATCACGCTGCCAAGTGCACCGCCTCTGGTATTCGATAGCCTAATGCTGCATGCGGGCGGCGGGTATTATAAAGCAACACCGCTTGTTTTACTGCCTCATAGGCATGTTCCTTTTTCGCAAAGGTATTGCACAAACCATATTCATGTTTCATTATTCCGTTAAGCCGCTCTGCCTTAGCATTTTCATAACAATGTTTATCTTCTGTCATGCTGATACCAATACCAGCTTCTTGGAGCATATCAATATAAGCATTGCAGCAGTACTGGCAGCCTCGATCGGAATGATGAACCGCCTTTGCTGAGGTGGGGATCTGCTTCAATGCTCGGTTCAAGGCTCTTAAACAACCCTCGGCCTCAAGACTATCACTGCAATCATAACCTATGACCTTGCGGCTGAAGGCATCCATTACAAGAGCAAGATAGACAAAACCCTGATCGGTGCGTATATAAGTTATATCACTTACAATTGCCTCATTTGGGCCTTGCAGATTCATATCTTTAAGCTTATTACTATAGACCCGAAACCTGTGCCGGCTGTTAGTCGTTGAGGTGCTGCGTCTTTTAGGCTTGATCAGCTTATTAAACTTGCCCATCAAATCGAAAAACCGATCTCGACCTATACTAACCCCCGCTTCTGATAAGTCCTCAGATATCAGCGACAAGAGCTTTCTGCAGCCTAATTGAGGCTGCAAGGAACGCTCCTGGTTTACCAAATCCATTATAAAAGCCTCATCAATAAGCTGCTTTTGACGCACTTTACGAGTCTTATAAAAATACTGGCGGCTTATGCCTGATGCGCAGCATATTTCAGTTATGGTTACTTTTTCTTCCTTTTCTGAAGCCCTTTTGTAAGCCTTGTGTGCCGTTTCGTATCTAGTTTTTTTTTGACTTCTTCACTGTCCAAGCCAAACTGCTCACAGGTAACTTCAAATCGAGAATCACTTACAAGCTTTTCTAAATAAGCATCTGCGAGAGCTTCTTTCAGCTCTTTGTTCTCTGCTTTTAATTGCTTTAACCGGTCATGTTCATCTGGTCTTTCCACGCGTATCCTCTTTGGTATTAAATGGTTTCGGCCGTATTTCTTAAGCCAACGCTTAACGGTGTGGCTTCCTGCTATTCCATAACGAATATTGGCTTCATTTATACATGAGAGTTTACCAGATTCAAGCTCATTTACCACTTGCAACTTAAATGCTTCACTATAACGAGTGCCTGTAGGTCTTTTGTCTTTCATAAATATTCCTGAAATTTAATTAACATCTATTCTGATATCTGTCAACTATACTCAGGACTAGACAGATTTTGCCACGGGCCGCTGGCTGCTTGCCACAAGCCAACTTGCCACGAGCCACAAAAAATCCTTAGCGAGTTTTCCACCGCAGGCGGACTTGATCAGTAATATAGATAGCAATAGATTCTGCAAAGCATTGCAGCGTGATGATTTGCATTTTGCCAAAAAATATTTGCGGCAGAAAATTTTCCATAAACCGTTTGTTTTTTGGGAAAATATTTCCAATTTCTTACATACACTATAGAAAGAGGGTTACTGTTGCTCTCACTCTTATTGACAGATGGTAAAGTTTTCAATTATAAAATTTCGAGAGGCTTATTATGCAGAGAAGAGATTTCCTTAAAACAGCCGCAGCGATGACTGCAGCAGCAGCAATGCCCGAATTTCTCCAAGCGGGAGCAAAGAAAAATAAAAACGTTCTTATAATAGTTTGCGATGACCTCGGCGCACACGACCTTGCCTGCTGCGGAAACACACTGCACGAGACTCCAAACCTCGACAGGCTCGCAAGGCAGGGAATGCGTTTTACGCAGGGCTATGCCTCCTGCGCTGTCTGCTCGCCGACAAGAGCAAGCCTGCAAACAGGCAAATACCCCGCCCGCCTTGGAATCACAGACTGGATTCCGGGAGTACCAGTAAACAGGATAAAGAACAGGTTCAAGCCTGAACTTGAAATCCTCCGTACTGAAAAACAGCTTGAGCTTGAAGAGGTTACCATCGCAGACTACTTCAAGGCCAAAGGCTACTCCACAGCATTCCTCGGCAAATGGCATCTCGGGGAAACAGAACACTTCTACCCAACAAATCAGGGCTACGACACCAACTTCGGCGGGACGCACAAGGGGGCTCCGTATCGGCCAAACCACTATTATGCACCGTACAACAACCCGAAAATCAAACCTGAGGGCGAGAAAGGCGAATACCTTACAGACCGCATAGGGGATGAATCAGCGGCGAGGCTCGCTGAGCTTTGCGAAGGGAAAAAGCCCTTCTTTATGCTCACCTGCTTCTATACTGTGCATACGCCTATAAAGCCTCGCAAGGATCTTGAAGAATACTACAGAAAGAAACTTGAAGCACATCCCAACAAGATTTGGGATAATCCTGCTTATGCTGCAATGGTACACTGCATGGATGTAAACTGCGGGAAGATTCTAAATATGCTCAAAGATAAGGGGCTGGAGGATGATACGATAGTTGTATTCACCTCGGACAACGGGGGGCTCAGTGCCCATAAAAACGGCCCTACCAGCAACTACCCGCTGCGTTCGGGCAAAGGCTACTACTACGAAGGCGGGATAAGGGAGCCGTATATTTTCAGGGTGCCCGGAGTTACAAAGCCGGGTTCTCAGTGCGATTATCCGATAATAACGAACGATATATTCCCAACTTGTATCGAGGCAGCAGGAGGCGAGCTTCTCCCTCAGCTGCATAAAGACGGCATCAGCCTTATGCCTCTTTTATCCGGCGAGAAAGACAGGCTCAGCAGGAAAGATCTCTTCTGGCATTTCCCGCATTACCATGGCGAAGGGGAAAGGCCGTGCAGCACCGTCCGCAGCGGCGATTACAAACTCATACGGCATTACGAAGGGCCGAAGCTGGAGCTTTATAACCTGAAAGAAGATATCAGCGAGAAAAACGACCTTTCTAAGAAAATGCCTGAGAAGGTAAAAAAGCTTGAGCAGAAACTTGACAACTGGCTTGAACGGATGAACGCCGAAATACCGGAGAAAATTTAGAGCAGGCTGTGCAACCAAAATTCACTTACTGCTGCGTTTTAACGTGTTCTTTATCTCGAAGAGCACAAAGCGAAGGGTTTTCGCAGCGTGAAAATCGGCATAAAACCACGAAGCAAGAATAATATTTGGCATACAGTTAAACAGAGTCTTTAAGAGAAATTTGCAAAAATTGCGTGCGGAGATTATTATTAAGACAGAACGAATATAATTACTGCATTTAAGGAGATCTCTGATGCGCGTAAAAAAATTGCTTATCTTAACTGCTCTCAGCTCAATTATTTTCCTCAGTTCCTGTGCTGGAAATAAAAGTATGGAGCTGTCTTATGAAAATCCTGTATGGGATGGTTACCTTGCAGACCCTCACGTATTCAAGAGCGATGGGGTTTATTATGCCTGCGGAACAGGGCAGGCCGAAGACGGGAGGCACTTCCCGATAGTGAGATCTGAAGACTTCCAGAACTGGGAGCCTCTGGGCGGGGCGCTTGAGCCTCTCGAAGAGCCGAACCTTGAGCTGTACTGGGCTCCTGAGATTGCTGAGAGGAACGGAAAATTCTATCTGTACTATGCCGGCGATATGAATATGCGTGTGGCAGTGGCAGACAGCCCTGAAGGGCCTTACGAGGATGCAGGGATCAAGCTTTTCCCCGATCTGGAATTTTCGATAGACGCCCATCCATACAAAGATCCCGTAAGCGGGGAGTGGTATCTGTTTTTCGCTAAAGACTTTTTCGATAAGAAGCCGGGAACTGCGCTTGCTGTAGTTAAGCTGGGCGATGATATGATCTCAACGGAAGGTGAGGTGCATACAGTGATGCGAGCGTTCTCAGACTGGCAGATTTACGAACGCAACCGCCACTGGTACGATAAAACATGGCCTGCATGGTACACCGTTGAGGGGCCGGCAGTGCTCTATAAAGACGGCAAATACTACTGCTTCTATTCCGGCGGCAACTGGCAGACACCGGGCTACGGCGTAGGCTGCGCGGTTTCTGAGGACATTACCGGCCCATACAAAGACCCATGGAGCAAAGCAGGACCTTCAGTACTCAGCAGCGATGATACAGAGCTCATAGGCCCCGGACACAATTCTGTGATCAAGGCGCCGGACGGACAAACTTGGTTCATCGTGTACCATTCGTGGAACAAAGAACAGACAAAGCGGCAGATGTGTATCGACCCGCTCATTTGGACAACCGAAGGGCCGAAATGCTTCAACCCATCACGCGGCGAGAAAACGATTTCATTGCCTCTTGGTGAGTGAGAGTTTTGTTTTCAGGATTCAATCAGAGATATTCCACTGCGATGAGAAAAAGCTGAAATCCGGCTTGTTTACTGCCCCGTCCCCGCCTACGGGGGCAGTATCGCAGATATAATTGCCGGTAAGCCAGTTGCCTGTGAATATAAGCAGGTCTTCGGCGCTCACCTGCCCGTCGAAGTTGAAGTCTGCGCGGTAGTATGAGCCTGTCCAAGTTTGTTCAATGCCGATATCTGTCTGAATAATCGGCCTGATCAGCTCGCCGTCGTACTCTATTTTCTCAACGCATACAGAGCGTGAGCCGGAATAAGGGCCTTCACCAAGGCGGTTGTTCCAGCGGTGATAAACGATATACCACTCATCCACTGCCTTGTTATAAGCAAATGAATGATGCCCAGGCCCTTTGAACCACCCTTGGCTGCTTACCAGCTCGCCTCGGTAGTTCCATGGGCCGAGAGGGGAATCGGAGGTGCAGTAATGGATTGAGTAGTTGCCTCTGTTCCATCTGCCGTTGCTGTAGGAGAAGTAGTAAACTCCGTTTCGATAGTGCATAAATGCGCCTTCTGTGAAATTTGGCGGGGTGTCAACGGAAATTTCCTTCTTAAAGCTGAGCATATCATCATTGAGCTCGAAAACCCTTAGGGTAGAGCCGGCGCTTCCGCCTGCGTAGAAGTAAAATTTTCCAGAAGCAGGATCCTCAAACACCATCGGATCTATCGCTTCGAAGCCCGAATCGCCGTTGTCTGAGAGAAGGGCAGAGCCCTTGTCTGTGAACGGGCCGTTCGGTCTCGGCGCGCTGGCAACGCCGATATGCGCAGGCTTCGGCCCCACAGAATAATAGAAGTAGTAGGTGTTGTCTTTTTCGATTATGCAGGGCGCCCATGCATACTTTTCGTCGGGAATCCATGAAATGAGGTTGAAGTTCAAAATTTCCTGCCCTGAAGTCCAGTTCACCATATCCGAAGATGAATAAGTGTAAAAGCGGCGGGGATAGCCTGCGGTTGGGTATATCCATGCCTTGTCGTGGGTGAGCATAATGTGAGGGTCTGCGCCGTCAAAGAGCGGGTTGCGGTCTGCCGTGGGTTTTGGGGTGATAAGCAGCTCATTAAGAGAAAGGGCTGAGGTGGAGATTCGCACATCATCGATATACCCCCAGCACCTGTCTGTCCGCTCGGCGTTGTACATCCCGCGGCCTACCGACCATGCGCCGGTATGCCAGCCCTGCCCGCTTTGAGAGCCCGCAGTGAGCGATTTGTCTGGGCTGGGGCTTTCTGTGAGGTCTGTCTGGCCTACAAGGAAGGGATCAGTGCCTGCTGTTATGTTGGCAAGATACAGGCTGAGTGTGCTGCCGTCGTTAATCGCCGCCATATAATACCAGCGTCCGGTTTCGCCCTGAGGATCTGAGCTGAAATCGAAGCCTTCTATCATATCTGCAGGCGATTCAGCTATATGCTGATATCCTGAGACATCGGCAAATACGACTGCAACGCTGTCGTCCGGACGAATCTGAAAATACAGGGCGGAGAGGCTCGAGTTATTATCCGCCACATTTACCGCATCTCTGCCCACTACAGTACGGTATCCGCCGTCTTCAGGTTTGAAGATGGCTTCAATCGTAAATTCGGAAGGAGTGATTGTTTCCAGATCAATTCCGGTCGGGCAGCTGCCCTGACCTTCATTTGAATCTTGGGAACGCGTTTCAAGGGAGGGAAATGAGCCGGTATTCTTTATGCTGAAGAGATTCGAATCCCCGGTTTCGGGCAGAGCAGGATAAGCTGTTTCAGATTTATACCTGAAGCCCTGCTGGCCGGCCTGAGTGCCAGGGTCTAAATGGTTGCCGTTTCCGGAAATGTCTAATGCGCCAAACGGTTTTTGAACCGCCCCTCCGGCAGGCCCTTCTTCAAAACGCCAGTAAGCGGCGGTCTCCGCTTGCACTGAAGAGGCTGATAAAAAGAGCATTAAAAGAGGCAATCCCAATAAAAACAGGCTGTTTAGGCTCAAATAACGAAAACTCATATATACCCCGGCTTTCTTTCTATAAAGTAATGTTAAATGCAGTAAGCTGAAAAACGATGCTGCTTTCAAGAAAATCATACGTGATTCCGGCTGCTTTGTCAAAATTGCTGACCATATAAACATAATTTATTTTTTACTGTACTATATTTAAATCTATTTTGAGCTTTGTTTTTTCAATTTTTTTCATTTTTTTTTGTAAAAACAATTTGAAAATATTGTTATATATAGTGTAAAAGGGTTTTTGCACAATCATTTTGAGAAAATGATAATTCAGTTTAGAATGGCATTTGAGCCTTCACAGGTTTTGAGAAACAGTAATTTTACGGAAAAGATTTATGGGAAATATATTCAAAAAACAATATTTTATTGCCGCTGCGATTGGCTGTCTTTTTTCAGCCGCTAATGTTAATGCAGGAGAGCTTGTCCCCCAACTCGATGACAGCACTGCAAGATTCAATTCTGCTACCCCGCAGGTAGGCCAAACAGGCGATATCGATCCAATTGAGGGCGAAGGGGCGATTACGCTCGCCGCCCGCTTTACCCCATCCTCGCAGGATATATCAAATTCCGCCTCAGGGCCGGTTATAATAATAGAAACCGGCGGAACTACCTTCGGAAACGGGATTTACCTCTGCGGCGGGGATCTGGTTTATTTCTCCAAAGGCTCTAACGGCTCTGGAGGCAATTTCAGCACCCAGACATCGCTGAACGATACTGATGTGAGCGATAATGCAGCCTCATATACTATAGGCCCTGTAAATGAGGGAGAGGATACGACAGTTTACGTTTCCTTAAACAGCGCAACGGGCGAACTTACAGCGAGCCTGAACGGCGAGGTAAGCCAGACCATAATAAACGGGACAGTTGAGTGGGCTAATCTTTCGGGCAACGAATCTGTAAGCTTTTTCAGCAAAGGCTCTTCCGCTCAGGAAGCGGGATTTATGGGCGGACTTACCAACACCGATCAAGGCCAAGGCGACCTCTGGGACGCTGGCCTTGCACAAGGCTTTTCAGGCGTTAGCGGTGCGCCGGCGAGGGGGCAGATCTTCGCACAGCTCGCTCCCGAGGTGCTTCCGCCTTATTCTGTCTTCGTAAGCGAAACGGATGAAGAAACCCTCATTTCAGAAGGCGGGATAACTGATGAGATTTCCGTGGGGATTAACAGCGACCCTGGGCAGTATTCTGTAGAAGTAGTGCTTTCTCTTTCCGAGCCCGGGCAGGCGAATCTATCTCAGCAGACGCTCACATTCACAAATTCCAACTGGGAGAACACGCAGACTGTAACCATCACAGCCGCAGACGATAATATTATGGAAAGCAAGGTGCACAGCGCAGAGCTTAATTTCGAGGTATCAGCGGATGAACAGTCTGAGTATAACGGTTTTACTGCAGCAGCTGTTACTGTGGATATTCAGGAGAATGACTGCGGAAGCTGGGGTATGTTCAACAAGGCAGATTTCAACAACGACTGTCAGGTTGATTTTGAAGACGCTCTTGAATTTTCAACTGAATGGCTCAGCAGCACAATGCCCGGAGAGGGTGCTTAAAAAAAGATTTTAATTGATATTTATGTAAATAGCAGGTATTAAGAATGAAGTTATATTTATTTTTGCTGTGTTCAATTGCCATTACGGCTGCTGCTGTTCCCGTAACAGACGGGCTCATTCTCCATTTTGATGCAGGAGATATCACAGGCCTCAGCGACGGAGACAACATCAGCGAATGGCAGGATTCAGCAACCGGCGATACGGCTGTAGGCGACGCTTATCCGCAGGCCGGCACAGGCGCGCCGACGTACAAAACAAACGTTATAAACGGACTGCCGGCAGTACGGTTCAGCAGAGTTGAGGAGGATGTTTTAGTGTCCTCAGATTTCGCTCTGCCCGAACCGTCAAACGGGCTTACAGTTTTTATAGTGTGCAAAGGCGGGGCAAGCGGAAACGTGGAAAGAGCTGCTCAGATAGGCTCTTCCAACGGCACGGCCTCTCATCTTATGGGGCTGGACGTATCCTCAAACACATCGGGCTGCCGCTACAATAACGGCTTCTCGCTGACCGCGGCAGACGCCAATCCGGTGGAGGCTGGCCAGTTCCATATCGGCGTAAGACAGATGCCGGACGGCGGGACGCACAGCGAATTATTCTATTCGTGCAATGATTTGGAGGCGGAAAATATTCAGGCGAATAATCCGTCGAATGCGATAACCTTCGATAAGTACAATAACGATATAACCCTCGGCTGCGGCAGAGGCCCAGACGGCCAGTGGTATCCGGATTTCTATGAAGGCGATCTCGCTGAGCTCATTGTTTACAACCAGCAGCTTCTCACCTCTGAAATGCAGATTGTGGGCGATTATCTCTCGCAGAAATACAACCTCCCCTTTACAACAGAAGAGATTCTGATTGATGAAACCGGCGGCGAAACGATTGTTCTAGAGGGAGGATTCAGCGATATCGTGAATGTAAGCGTGTCTTCAAGCCCGGGCAGCAGCCCCATTGAAATCACGCCTCAGGGAACATTAGACCCAAGACAGATTTTAATCAGCCCTTCCTCAATCACGATCGATTCGGGCAACTGGCAGGACATACACAGCTTCACGGTTACTGCTGTTGATGATGATTTTATGGAAAGGCCGGTTCACGATACGACAATCAAATTTGATATTCAAACTGATACTTCTTCGCCTTATTATGGGATGGAGTCCCCAGAGATATGGGTTGATATTGAAGATAACGACTGCGGAAGCCAAGGCTTCAGCCGGCAGGATCTTAATCTGGACTGCAGCGTGGATCTGATTGATTTTTACCTCTTCGCTGATGAGTGGTTAGCATGCGGGGTGCCGGATCCGGAGTGTCAGCCTGCTTTGCTGAATTGATTTTACAAAACCTGATATTTTTTTGAGAAAGCAATAATATGAATCGCAGAACATTTCTGAAAACAAGCTGTTACGGAACTGCCGGCTTAGCGCTCGGCAGCCTTTCTTCTATGAGCCCGGCCGCTGACATAGACCGGCCTAATCTGATATATGTGTTTGCAGATCAGCTCGGGGTTAATCATTGCAGCTATGCAAAATACTGGAACGGAACAAATTACCATAATGCCCAGCACGCACATACCCCGAATATCGATAATTTCGCATCTCAGGGAATAAATTTCAAGAATTGCGTTTCTAATATGCCGGTATGCTCGGCGTACAGAGCGAGCCTTTTTACGGGCAAATACACAACAACCAACGGGATGGTGATAAATGAGCTGAGAATGAACCCATACCACGAATGTCTTGGCCATGTACTCACAAGGGGCGGCTACAATACCGCATACATAGGCAAGTGGCATCTTTATGCCAACCAGCTCGGTAATCACTACGACCCCAACAATTCATTCGTGCCTCGCGGCGAACACAGGCTTGGGTTTAACGGATTCTGGGCTGCGTATAATTTCCATCACGACTACTACGGCGACCACGCCTACTACCATACCGAATCAAAAGACAAAATACGCTTCGGCGAAGGAGTTTACGAGCCGGATGGACAGACTGATCTGGCAATCGACTGGCTCAAATGCAGGGCGCAGAAGTCTTCTCTGCCGTTTTCGATGGTTCTTTCCTACGGCACGCCTCACGCTCCGTGGAATACGGGGAACGTACCGCCGGAATATATGGATATGTTTGCAGATAAGAGTATGCCGAACCCGCCGAACTATGAGCCGGAGAATGATGAGCCGTATTCGGACAGCTGGGCAGACCTAAGCCCAAACGCAAGAGCCCACCTCGAACAGCGCCGCCGGATATACTACGCTATGACAACGAATCTGGACTGGAATTTCGGGCGTCTGCTTGATTATCTCGAGGAAAGCGGACTTGCAGATAACACCATTGTGGTATTCACTTCCGATCACGGAGAGATGTTCGGTTCGCACGGAAGAGAGGCCAAGAATACGTTCTACGAAGAAGCTGCAAGGATACCGTTCTTGGTAAGATGGCCGGAGAAGATTCCTGCAGGGCAGGTTTCAGATACCTGCATCTCAACGGTTGATTTTATGCCTACTCTGCTGGATTTGATGAAGCTGCCTATACCTTCGAGAGTGGAGGGGCAGAATCTCAGCCATATCTGCAAGGGCGAATCCGGCGCGGAGCCTGAATTTGCGTTCCTCCAGAATACGGGTGCCTGCGCCGCATGGCAGAACGGATACGAATGGCGGGCTGTGCGAGACAAGCAGTACACTTATGCACGTTACCGCGTGGATGGGGCTGAGCTGCTTTTTGACAACCTGAACGACCCCTATCAGATGAATAATCTGGCCTCAGACCCCGCTTACAGCAGCAAGCTTTCTGAGCTGAAAACCAAGATGGAAAACAAGATGGCAAGCATAAGCGATGAGAATCAGCAGTGCACGTGGTACAGAGACCATTTCACAGACGGAAACAGGAATATACTCCGCGGGAGCAGGGGCTGAAAAAGCCCCCGCCGCCCGGCGGCTTAATCTCTTTCCATCCGCTCCTGAAACATTACCCGAATGAATTTCCCTGCTTCTTTTTTATACTTCTTAAATTTTAATTTGAAGCGCAACGCTTTGCTAATTAAAATCCAGAAAATGCAAACAAAAAGAGACTCACAATTTGGGACACTGCCGCCAAATTTTTGAGGAGAGTTTCAAATGTTGGTTTTAAGAAAGGCGAATTTATGAAAAATTTAGTATCAAGCATCTTGTTTTCTTTTTTAGTTATTGCTGCATTCAGCGGCTTAGCAAGATCTGATGGTTCTTCGTGGCCTTATGCAGATGAAACACAGCAGCAGAGGAATCAAAGAATGGACTGGTGGCGAGATGCTCATTTTGGGATGTTCATTCATTGGGGCGTTTATTCCGTCCCTGCCGGCATTTACGAAGGGCATAAAGTTAAGGGTATTGGAGAGTGGATAATGAATCGCGGTAAGATACCCGTTGCTGAATATAAAGAGTATTCTGAAGACTTTAACCCCGTAAACTATGACCCCGATAAATGGGTTAGGCTCGCAAAAAATGCAGGTATGAAATACATAGTAATCACCTCAAAACACCACGACGGGTTTGCTCTCTTTGATTCCAAGGTTACAGATTGGGATGTAGTTGACTCAACACCTTACGGCAAAGATCTCTTAAAGCCGCTGGCTGAGGCTTGCCGAAAACACGGCATCAAGCTTGGTTTTTACTATTCTCAGGCCCAAGACTGGTGCCATACAGGAGGATCGGCAATGCGGGTTCCTGCAAAAGGAGGCTGGGATAACCCTAAGGCTGAAAAAATCGACAAATTTACTGCCGCCCACTCCGGCCACTGGGACCCTGCCCAGCTTGGCAGCATGGATGAATACATCAAAAATATCGCAGCACCGCAGGTTAGAGAAATACTGACTAACTACGGCGATATTGCTGTTTTGTGGTGGGATACCCCGAGAGATATGAATAAAGAAAGAGCTGATATGCTCCAGCCGATTATCAGTCTTCAGCCCGGGATAATCACAAACGACCGCCTCGGCGGGGGATATCCGGGGGATCTAAAAACACCCGAGCAGTATATTCCTGCAACAGGCCTTGATTATGACTGGGAAGCGTGTATGACTATGAACGATACATGGGGTTTTAAAAGCTATGATCATAACTGGAAATCAGCAAAAACTCTTATTCGCAACCTCGTTGATATTACAAGTAAAGGCGGCAATTACCTGCTTAATGTTGGTCCCACATCAAAGGGTGAGATACCTCAAGAATCCGTTGAAAGGCTCAAGAAGATTGGCAAATGGATGAGCGTAAACAGCAGATCTATATACGAGACAACTGCTAGTCCTTTCGCAAAGCTGAGCTGGGGAAGATGCACAAAAAAGACATATATCAATGGGGCGGATCTTTATTTGCATATATTCGACTGGCCTGAAGATGGAAAGCTCATCTTACCCGGACTTAAAAACAAGGTTCAGCAGGCTTATCTGCTGGAAAATATGAAGAAGGTTAAAACCGATTCGTTCGCAGATGGCGTTAAGATTGAGCTGCCTTCTCAGCCTCTTGACGAAATTGACACGGTTGTTGTTTTGAAGGTTGCAGGCGAGCTTGAAATAGAGAAGGTTCTTCCATCCGCTAACGCTCAGGGGGAGATAGTTTTGGGTGCGATGATGGCCAATATTCATAACCCGGGATACGGCTCTCAAGCTAAAACTGAAACTGTAAATGGCAAACAAAACATTGGTTTCTGGACAGACGCAAGATCTTGGATTGAATGGCCTTTTAAGGTGGAAAAAGAAGCTGAGTTTTCTGTAAAATCCGATGTTGCTCTAATTGATGAGGCAAGTGAAATAACCATAGAAATTGATGATAAGAAGTATCAGGCTAAGCTTAGCTCCACAGGAAGCTATTCAAACTTCAAAACCGTTGATCTGATAGATAAAATAACATTAAAGCCCGGTGAGCATCGCCTTAAAATACGACCTGTGAGAGGAAAGTGGAGCCCTGTTAATTTCAGAAATGCAACCCTTAAATCTTTAAGAATCTTGAGCAAATAATCAGCCGATAAAAACAGGCTTCGGGTTTGAAAATTCTGACTCAACAGATAATTGCCCGAAGCCTGCAATCAAGCAAATAAAAATCAATTTGCTGAACTAATCGTTTATTTAAGAGCAGCTTCTAAAACATAGGGTTTCTAAGAACGTCTGCTGTTTTCAGCGGTGCGTCATACACGCGGACAGTTTCCAATTTTCCTTCAAAATCCTCAGCGAGCGAAATTTTCTCTGTTCTGAATATAAGTTTGTAAATGTTGTAATCGGTATTCTGCGGCAGAACAATCTGCCCGTTGATTATTCCGTAAACGTATTCGGCTCTGTAATCAATGATTAAGGCTATATGATTAGCGGCCTCTTCTTTTAGGAACGGGCAGTTGAATCGCAGTGAACTGCTGCCTGATTCCCCGCTCACTTTATATTCGATTATATTATCCGAGCTTCTGGAAACAGAGAATTCTCTTCCCTCGCTGCTTTCCAGAACGAGTATTTCCTCAGGCGCATTTTCCTTTTGCATCTCTGCATAAAATTCGAGAGTAAGCCCGTTCTGGTTGGCAGATTTGGTTCTTCCGAAATCATTCACAGTGCGGGTTTTGTATTTATGCATCTTGCCTTCGCCTATTTCAATCGCAAGATGCTTGGATGTTCTCAACGACATAGACCTCGGTATAAAGCTTACTACGCCCTCTTTGGCAAACTGAACACGCATGGCATCTCCGCTGCGGTAATACATCATCGGGTCGCCGTCCTGTTCGAGTATGCCCCCAAAGCTGAAGGTATCTTTCTCGGAATTTGGAGAATACAGCAGAAGCTCAGGCTGATTCCAGCCCTCTTCTTCTCTTGCCTTTGTAAGCAGGTAAACGTAGGCCCCTTTGCCGGCCTTCTCCACCTGAGAGAGAAACATCTCGCCCATGTTTTCAGTATTCTCGTAGTATGTCTTCACACTTCCCTGCATGAGGGCGTAGTTGTTGTCTGGATATCTGCAAACCTCGGCATCAGCTTTGTTCTCAAGGGTTGGCTTTTCGGCTATCTCGGCATACAGCAAGTGCCCTTTTTCAGAGGAGAAGCTTATAATGAGCTTATCTCCGTTTGAGGCAATATTGAAACTTCCGCTCTTCGGCGTTACCGCTGAAGGTATATCCATAAGCTGATCAACCGGCTGAGCAGTCCATTCGTTCTGCCCTGTAACAGAAGAGGTGTATGATTCAGTAGTTGCCAGCAGAGGCACATTGTCCTCACGGTCAAGCAGTACATATACATACTCGCCTGCTACAGCTCCTCGAGAGAGCGCTGTTACCGTTTCTATTTCAACATCACAGTTGATTTTCGTTGGAGAGTTCCAGTCGAACCCTTCATCCGGCGAGCGGTAAACATACAGACCTCGGGCGTATTTCGGATCGTCCTTTGCCTGCTCCAGAGGCGGCAAATCTTCCACCTTGTCTCTTGCAAGCACAAGAGCAAACGTGTTGGAAACATCAAGCTGGAACAATGAAACATAGGGCTTTGCGTAGAACTTCTCCTGAGACATGGTAGCAGCTGTTACAGACCAGTTCTCGCCCCCGTCGTAGCTCCGTACAGTTTCCAAGCGATAATAATTCATCCCTGCCTTGCTCGCCTTCTTCGTGGCGAATGTCATAAGCGTATCATTTGAGAGCTTGATCATATTCGACGAGCCGTAGAGCGATTCGTTGTCTATTTTTGTACCGTTGTTTGCGTAGCGGTCGTCGGTACGGATGTAGTATTTGCTTTTCATCTCTGCAAATATTTTGCTGTGCTCGGAAGTTCTGAGCTTGCGGTTGTAAAAAAGAAGCTCTGTAATAGCACAGTCATAACCTGGCTCGCCCCTTAGCACAAGCGTTCGGTTTTCGAAAACGTATGAGAAGCCGTCCTTTCTGTTTTCTCTTTTTTCGCTGTTGAAATCGAGAACCTTGAAGTCCGGGTAGTCCTGTTCGTAGTTTTTTATGTAGTAGCCTATTATGATGTGGTAGTCTGCAGGCTTCTCTACAGGCTTAAACCTGATGCTTCTCGAACTTGAAATGGATATTGCTGCCTGAGACTGCGCAAAATCCTTAATGAAAAGCGGCCTTCTGTTCACTTTAGTCTGCTGGGCAACAATCGAAGTCTGCTGCTCGTTGCTGAGGTTGGAGAGAAAGGCATCGTTGTTGTTTTTCACATTACTTGCTTTAATGTGGATGAGAAGCCCTTTCTCAGGCGGCTGAGAATAAACCAATGAGGCCGCCAGAGCCTGAACTGCTAATAATAAAATCACTGTTTTTTTAATCATATTTTTCCTGCTGTTAAACTCATAACTTTGACGTTTACCTATTATATTAGCACAATTTCATAAAAAAACCAAAACTTTGAAAAAATGTGATTGACTCATAGATATGTGTTCCTATAATTCGCCGTTCCCTCGTTGATAGAGGCAGGTTACGGGAATCCAAGAAAATAAAAAACAAACAACTTTCTTGACATTACCCGCATCTTAGCTATATTAGCGTTTCTCGCTGTATTGCGAGGATTTCGGGAGCTCTTTAATAAACGGATACTGAATCGAGCTTTTGGGTTAACCCCTTGGGCTCATAGAGATATGGGCTCGTAGCTCAGCCGGCTAGAGCGTTCGCCTGATAAGCGAGAGGTCGAAGGTTCGAGTCCTTCCGGGCCCACTACTTATCAGGGGGCTGTAGCTCAGCTGGGAGAGCATCTGGTTTGCATCCAGAAGGTCGTCGGTTCGAATCCGTCCAGCTCCAATGTTCTTTGACAATTTAATAGAGATAGCGAAAAGGTTAATTGTACCCATACAAATAAGCGGTACAATTTCACTGTAGATTAACACATATACCTAAGTTAGTTTTTTCAATAAAGGCGAACACATTAGTCAGTTAATGATTGATGTGGTCAAGTTACTAAGGGTATGTGGGGGATGTCTAGGTGCCGAGAGGCGAAGAAGGACGCGGCAGGCGGCGAAACGCCCGGGTTAGGAGTCAAGCATCCGATTACCCCGGGATATCCGAATGGGGAAACCCAACAGGGCCGGGCAACCGTACCCTGTAATCATCATCTGAATGCATAGGGTGATGAGGCGAACGTGGAGAACTGAAACATCTAAGTACCCACAGGAAAGGAAATCAACCGAGACTCCGTTAGTAGCGGCGAGCGAAAGCGGATCAGCCCGTGCCTTATCCGTATATTAGTCAGGCGAATGTTTCTGGAAAGCTGAGCCACAGAGGGTGAAAGCCCCGTAGTCGGAAGCTTATATACGGATTGGCACATACGAGTATCACGGAACCCGTGGAACTCCGTGTGAATATGGGGGGCCCACCCTCCAAGGCTAAGTACTCCTCGGCAACCGATAGTGCAAAGTAGCGCGAGTGAACGATGAAAAGTACCCCTACAAGGGGAGTCAAAAGTACCTGAAACCACATACCTACAATCAGTGGCAGCCCATTAATGGGTGGCCGCATGCCTTTCGCATAATGAGCCGGGGAGTTACTGTCTATGGCATAGGTTAAGTCCTTCAGGGACGCAGCCGCAGGGAAACCGAGTCTTAATAGGGCGATTCAGTCATAGGTGGTAGACGCGAAACCAGGTGATCTACCCATGGCCAGGTGGAAGGGAGTGTAAAAATTCCTGGACGACCGAACCCACCAACGTTGAAAAGTTGGGGGATGAGCTGTGGGGAGGAGTAAAAGTCTAATCAAACCTGGAGATATCTCGTTCTCTTCGAAATAGCTTTAGGGCTAGCCTCAAGTAATACCCGTCGGGGGTAGAGCTACTGATTGGGACTGGGGGGCCACCAGCCTACCCACCCCTACCAAACTCCGAATACCGTCGGGCTTATCTTGGGAGTTAGACTGCGGGTGATAACATTCGTGGTCAAGAGGGAAACAACCCAGATCGCCGGTTAAGGTCCCAAATTTCTGCTAAGTTACAAAGGAAGTCGGTTTGCACAGACAATCAGGATGTTGGCTTAGAAGCAGCCACCATTTAAAAAGTGCGTAATAGCTTACTGATCGAGCAATCCGGTGCCGATAATGAACGGGAATAAGCAGAAAACCGAAGCCGCGGACAAGCAATTGTGGTAGAAGAGCGCAGCATTCAGCGTTGAAGCGATACGGAAACGAGTCGTGGAGCGTATGCTGGCGATTATCCCGGCATGAGTAACGATAAAGCAGGTGAGAATCCTGCTCGCCGAAAACCTGAGGTTTCCTGGGGAAGGTAAATCCGCCCAGGGTTAGTCGGTCCCTTAGTCGAGGCTGAAAGGCGTAGACGATGGAGAAGCAGGTTAATATTCCTGCACCGCGTTGTATGACACAGGCAGTGACGTATTCTTTAAGGCAGTCCCGTGAGTAGTCGAGCGGGTCCCGCAAGGGCGAGGGCGATTTACGATCCCGAAGCTGCCGGCGAGAGTACCGAGAAACAGCTGCTGCAGACTGATTACAGCGTGTCCGTACTAAAACTGACACAGGTAGGTGAGGAGAATATCCTCAGGCGCTCGAGAGAACCGTCCTTAAGGAACTCGGCAAATTGACCCCGTAAGTTCGCGATAAGGGGGCCCTACCCCGCTTCGGCGGGAAGGGGACAGAAAAGTAGCTCTGGCGACTGTTTACCAAAAACACAGTTCTCTGCTAACACTTAAAGTGGATGTATAGAGAATGACGCCTGCTCGGTGCCGGAAGGTTAAGGAAGCTTGTTCACGCTCGCGACTGAAGCCCCGGTAAACGGCGGCCGTAACTATGACGGTCCTAAGGTAGCGAAGTTCCTTGTCGGGTAAGTTCCGACCTGCATGAACGGCGTAACGACTGGAGCACTGTCTCAAGGACGGACTCGGTGAAATTGTATTTGAGGTGAAGATACCTCATACCCGCGGCAAGACGGAAAGACCCCGTGAACCTTTACTGCAGTCAGGTATTGGCACCTGGCATATCATGCGTAGGATAGGTGGGAGATTATGAAGCGGCCATTCTGGTGGTCGTGGAGTCATCCTTGAAATACCACCCTTGGTGTGTTAGTTGTCTAACGGTGTTCCTTGAATCAGGGCACCGGACCGTGCTTGATGGGCAGTTTGACTGGGGCGGTCTCCTCCTAAAGAGTAACGGAGGAGTACAAAGGTACACTCAGCATGGTTGGCAATCATGCGAAGAGCGTAAAGGTATAAGTGTGCTTGACTGTGAGAGTTATCGCTCGAACAGATGCGAAAGCAGGTCTTAGTGATCCGGTGGTTCCGAGTGGAAGGGCCATCGCTCATCAGATAAAAGGTACTCCGGGGATAACAGGCTTATCTCCCCCGAGCGTCCATAGCGGCGGGGAGGTTTGGCACCTCGATGTCGGCTCATCACATCCTGGGGCTGTAGGCGGTCCCAAGGGTTCGGCTGTTCGCCGATTAAAGTGGTACGCGAGCTGGGTTCAGACCGGCGTGAGCCAGGTCGGTCCCTATCTGCCGTGGGCGTAAGAACCTTGAGAAGATGTTTCCCTAGTACGAGAGGATTGGGAAGCACTGACCGCTGGTGTACCAGTTGTGCTGCTAAGTGCATTGCTGGGTAGCTAAGTCGGGACAGGATAACCGCTGAAGGCATCTAAGCGGGAAGCCAACTTCAAGATTAGGGTTCTACAGTTCCCTGGAAGACTACCAGGTTGATAGGCCGGGTGTGTAAGTGTAGAAATACATTAAGCTAACCGGTACTAACGAACAGATACTTGACCATATCAATCATTGATTGACTTAACGTTGGTATACGTTAATCCGCTGTCTCTTTTTTATTGAATATAAAGCTCAATCGAGCTTAAAATAAACTTGCTGGTGACTATACTGAAGGGGAAACGCCTGATCCCATTCCGAACTCAGAAGCTAAGCCCTTCAGGCCGATGATAGTCTAAGCGAAAGTAGGTGATCGCCAGCTTTATGAAAGCTCCTCAGGGAAACTTGAGGAGCTTTTTTTTGTGCGCTATGTTAGAAAATATGAATAATACTGCGGCAATGAAACTTATGTTTGAAAGTATGGCGAATTAGAGCCAATTGTGGATGCTATATGCAAAATATCATAAAGCTATATGCTGCTGAAGATGACCTCAAAATCACCTGTCTCAAGTGCCGTAGGATATTAGAAAAAGAATAAAGCAAACTATCCAAACCTTGGTTTGAGCCTGCACTGGATGAATGTTTCCATTAATGACAAAGTCCTATTTCCTAATTCAGCGTTCAAACGAAAGTTTACTCTGACAGTTTCGTTTTTTATCCAATCACCAACATTTTCCCGATTAAGATGAGCTAAATTTAAATCTGATTTGTTTTTCAAAATAGATCTTGCGAGATTGCTGTTTGCGCGGCCAGGATTGTAATGTTGGCTTGTATATCTGGCTTGGCTATTTGGACCAGCCTTTCCAACTTTTAAACAGCTATCACCCCAGAAAAATATATATACAGCCATTTCATTTTTAGGGAGTTTATTAGGTGGATGACATTGTTTTTTCAAAATTTCATAATTTATACTTTTCTCGGGAATCTTGGTTTCAGCTAACTTAGCTACTTCAATAAAATCAGAGAGTAAACTCTTAATCTTTTTTTCTAATGAACACATTGCCTTCGAAACCTTTCATATTCTTAATGCCTATTTATTTTCCAGCAGCAGCTATTCTTCCAGATTTTCTTTGTAGTGCGGTTTCTGCGCCCATTTGAGCTTGTATGCCAGCGCGTCCCACTCGGTGCTGTCGGGGTTGCTGATAATCTCAAAATTCTGCGGGCTTTTCTCGATCTTAATGCTCTCAACGTCTTTCAGCTCGGCGATAGTCTGCCCGTCTGCGTTTACTGAAGAGCCATCATTCACAGAGATCGGGTATATTTGAATCACCTTCCGGGAATCCACCACCACCGGCCTGAAGCTAAGCGAATGCGGATTCAGGGGGGTAATGCAAACAGCCTCCACATCGTTTGAAATTATCGGCCCCCCTGCTGAGAGATTGTATGCGGTAGAGCCGGTGGGCGTGCACACAACGATCCCGTCGCCGACGCAGCTTGTAACAGGGCTGGAATTCACCTCAATTTCCATTTCTATAGTGTTAAAAGGCCGGCCGGAGTTTATCGCTATGTCGTTAAGCGCGCACACTCTTTCAACTGTCCCGTCCTTTTTAGCCGCCTCGCAGTTTATGAGCAGCTTCTTTTCAACTGCGAATCTGCCTTCGAATATCTGATTGAAATGTTCTTCCAGATGTTCGATGCTGAATTCTGCCAGAAATCCGAGCCTTCCCATATTTATTCCCGCAGCGGGTATTCCCGCCCCGAGCAGGCTGTGGGCAGCGTGCAGGATAGAGCCGTCTCCGCCTATAACCACAGCGATATCGGCTATGCCGGCGTAGTCTGCGCAGTTTTTCCTGCCGAAACAGTTTTCAAGGATTTCCGCCTTGCCCTCGGCGAACTTCCTGAAAATCTCAACTGCTTCTGCAACTTCTTTTCGTTTTGTATCTGCAAAGTATATCAGCTTCATAATGCCGAACTTCCATCAAAGGGTAAGTTTTGTACAAACTTTTCTGATTGTATTAAATCAGCTCCATCAAATAAAGCTTTTTTGCCCATCCGACTATATTTTTTGCCGTTCACGCTGCGGCCAAGCTAAATTCTCCGTCAATTTCTTGCAATTCCCCGTGTATAGTATATATTCGATATTGTCCAACAAGTTGAATTTACCAGCATTGTTTGAAAGCTTATAGATTATGATATGTAAAAACTGCGGAAAAAGAATCGGCGATACAGATAAATACTGCCCCGAATGCGGCACGGCTCAGTACGGAAAGCGAGAATCGAATATCCCGCAGAAAAGCGAAGACAAACTCCCAGAGAGATTCAGGGAAGTTGTTAAAACAATCCTCACTGCCTCAATTATAATGCTGATTTTCGGGATTATAATCAGGCAGCCTCGGATAATGGTAATAGCGGCTATTTCAAGCCTTATAACCTTTTTCCTGATTAGAATAAACAAACGTTAGGAGGGCTCCGGTGAGCTCAATAGACAGAGATAAATTCGCACGGCACTGCGGTATAGAGATATTAGAAACCTCAGAGGGCTACGCAAAGGCAAGAATGAAGATTTCAAACGAGCATCTCAACGGCCTTGATATGACCCACGGCGGTGCTCTCTTTTCCCTCGCAGATACTACATTCGCAGCCGCTGCCAACACGCACGATTTCGATGCGGTTGCCGTAAATGCAAATGTTTCGTTCCTCAAGCCCACTACAGCGGGCGATGAGGTTATCGCAGAGGCGCGGGAGGTGAATCCCCGCGGCCGGCTTGGCTGCGTGAAGGTGGATGTTACAGACAGCAGCGGAGACCCTGTGGCAGTGTTCGAGGGGCTTGCATACCGAAAATTTTGATAAAGGAGCATCAGATTGAAACGATTTTTAATTTTAATTCTCCTGCTGGCAGGGGTAAGCTTTGCCGGCTCGGAGAGATACTACGCATTGTTTATGAATTCCGGCAAGAGCGGCTATATGCTCGAGAAGCAAACCCGCAGCGGCGAAGAAATCAAAACCGAAAACAAAATTATGATGGAGATGACCAGATTCGGCACAACAATCTCCATGGAAACGGTGATCGAATATATCGAAACAGCCGATTATGAGCCCAAAGAGATGAGCTATGAGCTCTCCATGACCGGTACTACCGTTAAAAAGCATTTCACTATAAGAGACGGGCAGGTAAAAATCGTAACCGAGATGGGGGTGTTCAAAGACGACTGGAACGAGGATATCCTCTTCCCCGCAGGCATCCAGCATAAACTTTCCAACACAGAAATCACTCAGGGCAGCAGGATAGAGATTATGGGCTTTGATCCGGAAACGGTAAGCCCTGTTCGAACGGTTATGAAGTTTGGCGAGAAGCAGGAAACAAAGCTTCTCGGCGTGCCCCGGATGCTCTATAAGGCCAAGACCAGCGAGACATACATTGCCGGCGGGAGCACTGTGAATTCTGTAAGCTGGTGCGATGAAACGGGCGAGCTCTATAAAACTACAGTGAATATGATGGGCATTGAGCTGAGCTTCGTGCGGTGCAGCAGGGAATTTGCTCTGAGCGAGAACGAATCTATTGACCTGCTTGAGCAAACGCTTCTGGACAGTCCGTGCGAGCTTTCGGGCGATGATTTCGGCAGCGCAGTGGTATATACCCTGAAGCTCAATAACGATTCTTCCGGCATACCATCAACCGGTATGCAGAAAAGCGAGAATCTGGGTGAAAATAAGTATCGCGTTACTGTTTACCCTGCACTCGCAGAAAGCAGAGCAAAGCTGAGCGAGGCTGAAAGGAAAAAGTATCTAAGCGAAACAGACTACGTTGATTACAAAAGCCCCGAAGTTCAAGAGCTCTTAAAACAGATTGACTTGCCTGAGGGCGAGCTGGCAAAGGCAAGGAAGATAGAGGAATTTGTGCATAATTACATAGACACAAAAAACCTCAGTACTGCCTACGCAAGGGCATCTGAAACCGCTGCGAGCAAAACCGGAGACTGCACAGAGCATTCAGTTCTCACAGCAGCTCTATGCAGGGCGGCGGGGATTCCGTGCAAGGCGGCCGGCGGGCTCGTGCATACGATGCAGTTTTTCGGAGAGAATAAATTCGGCTTTCACGCTTGGAATGAGGCCTTTGCAGGCGGCAAGTGGATCGGCCTTGATGCAGCAATCGGCAAAAACGGCTTCGACAGCTCCCACATAAAGCTCGTGGAAGGAAAGGGCGAGATTATAGACTTCTTCGGTATTATTAACGGAGTAAAAATCTTGGATTGCAGACCGCTCAGAAAGCTTGAGGGCGAATAAAAAGCATTCACGAAAATCAGAATTGAGGAAAACTCAGGGAGCATTTTGGAGAACGAAGTTTGCATTGCGATGAGCGGCGGAGTGGACAGCTCTGTAGCCGCGGCCCTTCTGCGCAGGGAGGGGTTCAAGTGTTTCGGCGTGTTTATGATCACTCACGAGAAAAGCAGCGATGACAGAGAAGATGCCGAAAGGATGGCTGAAAAGCTTGGAATCAAACTGCACGTGCTCGATCTTCGGGAATCATTCAAACGCGTGATGGATTATTTTGTGGAAGAGTATAAGCATGGCAGAACGCCTAATCCCTGCGTTTACTGCAATCGAATCATAAAATTCGGCGAGCTTTACGATTACGCAAGGCAGCTGGGAGCTGAGTATTTCGCTACAGGCCATTATATTCATCAGAAAAACGGCAGAATATACGCAGGCATCGACGAAAAAAAGGAGCAGTCTTACATACTCGCAATGGTTGAGAGGAACGTATTGTCGAAGGTGCTGTTCCCGCTGGGCCTGAAGGAAAAGCGGCAGATACGAGAGATTGCCAGAGAGCTCGGGCTTGAAGTGCATAATAAACCCGATTCTCAGGAAATCTGCTTTATCAACGATGAGAACTACTTCGACCGCCTTGAAAGAGAGCGGCCGGATATCGTGAAAAAGGGAAACGTTTACGATACGCAGGGCAATCTGCTCGGCCGGCATGAAGGCATACACAGATACACAATCGGCAAGCGAAGGGGGCTGGGAATCGCCCTCGGAAAGCCGATGTATGTGGTGGATATAAACAGCGAGACAAACGCCGTTGTGCTTGGGGAGCGGGAGGATCTGCTCAAGAGAAGGATTATTGCCGAAAACGTGAACTGGCTTACTGAGCCGATATACGAGGAGTTTGAGGCGAGGGTTAAAATTCGCTACAACAGCCCCCCCGCTGAGGCAAGGGTTTATCAAACCTCCGGCAGGCTGCACATTGAGTTTGCCGAGCCGGTAAGCGCGCCAACCCCCGGACAAGCGGCGGCGGTTTATGTGCCCGAAGACGATAAGCTTGTGCTCGCTGCGGGAGGCTGGATTGCAAGGGATTAGCAGCCGGCGGGTTTAGCGGGGCTCTGTGAAAGCGATTTTACCATACAAACCGCCTCGCCGGGCGGGGTGTCAGTAAACTGAGTGAGCTTTTCGATATCGCTGCTTGTCTGGTCTCTGGTTATTCGGCGGTAGCCCAGAGCGGGGAAATAATCGGGCGCTGTTTTGGTTAAGAGGTATAAATCTCTGATGCCATCCCCCTCGCAGATTCGCTCAATCTCCCTTACGAGCTCCTTGCCGAGGCCTTTGCCTGAGTGATCTTTGCAAACCGCAAGCGAACGCAGAAGCCCGTCTTTGCCGGAGAGCTCAAAGCCGGCAGTGCCCAATGCTTTGCCTGCGTTATCCTCGGCTATTATAAAGTTTTCAGCTTTCTGCTCGGTTAAATCGTATGTGGGCAGGCCTGCCTCAGAAACGATCGAGATTATAAGGCTTAAATCTTTTCTCTGCGTTTTCCTAAATTCCATAACATCTCCCGAATTTTCAGCGGCTGCATTATCGATAATATTCTGCTGTTTTCAAGCTGTTTCCGAAAAGAAAAATTAAATAGAAACAGCTGCCTGATTCTTTTTAACATAAAACCTTTTCTTGCAATAATATGCGTTGAAAAGTATTTGCTGTTGAATTGGGCAGCGTTCCTATTTTACAGGTCATTTCAGCGATATGAATTTAAAAGGCAGACCAAACGGCCTGCCTTCTTTTATCTTATTATTTGCCCAAATCGCTGCTACTCAAATGTAATTTTCACGTTCCGGCTTTGATAAACGCTTTTCTCGGGAAGGGTGATTTCAAAAACATCCCCGTCCGGGCTGCCGCCTTCAACGGCGAAAGGCATCTTCCCAGAGTCTTTCCGGATTGTCTTGAAGCTTGCTTTTTTCCCGTCTGCGAGAACCTTGCTGATTGTCTTAACGCCTTCCGGCTTGTGAATACGCAGTTTCCAGCTTCTGGTCTTGAGAGAATTCTGGAATGTACCATCAGCCGCAGAGATCTCCACATTCAGCACTTTCCCGCCCTTTTCCGGCTTGCAGGAGAAGGCGGTTTCCCTGTAGAAGCCTTCTTCGTAGTCTCTGCTCATCCGGTCATCTTCGTAGAGCTCGGCCTTTGCAGCGGTCTTAGAAGAAGGATAAATATCCAGAGTTACCGGCTCCCACGGCTTTTTGGTGGTATCGAGCATATTCGGGGCAAGCGGGATAACTGATCCGCTGCGCACAAACAGCGGGGCTGTTTCGAGGGCGATATCTACTGAAATCGTTTCCCCGCCTTTAAGCACCTCGCCTGTGAATGCGTTGATCCATTCTCCCGGCGGAAGCCAGAGCGAGCGTTTCGGGCTATCCTTCATAGGCTCATAAACAGGGGCAAAGAGTATATCATCGCCAATCAGATACTGATGGTTTGTCTTTGCCTCTTCGTATTCGGGGTAGAGAAGGTCGCAGCGTTTCATAATCGGCTCGCCTGTTTCGTAGTTTTCCCTTGCTGCGGTATAGAGCACGGGCAGTAGCCGCATACGCATCTGCATAAACTCCCGAACAACCGATTCGCAGGGTTCATCATAGTCCCATGGGTCTCTTGTCCATTTTCTTCCGCAATGCAGACGGAATATTGGCGAGAGCGTTCCAAACTGAACCCAGCGGCAGTACTGCTCTGTTGTGAGCTCGCCCATATGCCCGCCAACGTCGGTGCTGAGATATGGGAACGGCCCGTAAACACCGGCAAATACAGCGTTCCTTACCTCATCCTTGAGTGAGTTCCAGTGCGAGCGGGTGTCGCCTGTCCACTGGATTGAGTATCTGTGGGCGGCGATATTGGAAGGCCGGTTGATCTTTCCGTGGTCTATTCCGTCGTAGTTTGCCATAATCAGCGGCCTGCGGTGCGGGTAGTAGTCCCTTGTTACTGCATCGTAGATATACATCCCGAACACTTCCTTTGCAATGCCCTCAGGCGGGTTTATGCAGGTGTGCCAGTTTCTGTCGAACCACCAGAAATCAAGGCCTATATCGAAAAGGCCTCGCAGCCCGTCGTTTCTGTAAACCACTTCCTCCCTCTCCAGAGCCTCAGCCTGGGGTTCTGGGTGGTCGTTGAACATAATTTTCTTGCCGAGATCGTGGGCATTTGAAATAAACCTTTCCATATCAGGGAAAAGTTTTTTGTTTATATCATACCCTATAGAAGCACCAACGCGCCAGTTTGTATCTACCACAAATACATCCAGAGGGATATCCTTGCTCTGATACTTCTTTATCTTATTCAGAGCCTCTTTCTGGGTGTAGGGATGATATCTGCTGTCCCAGCCGCCAAGGGCATAGAGAGACACAAGATTTGTTCTGCCGGTAAGCTCAATAAAATCCTGCCTGAGCCTCTTCCAGTTTCCCTGCGGGAGGAATACGTAAATATCTTCAGTATTATTGCTCATGTCCCAGCCGTTGTTTTCGACGCCTTCAGGAGCAGGGTTGTATTCCCATCTTGAAGGAACGTATCTGGGCTCATCTGCTATCATCCACGCCTTTGTTTTTTCTGTTGGCTCGGGGAGGTATCTGCGGTTTCTGCTCTTCTTATCCAGCTTCCAGTTGGCGCTGTGCCAGCGGCTGAGAGGGGTGTTGGTATCGTTGGTAGTTTCTTTAGTGGCAACTTCGGCATATCCCTTTTGATTTTCTATATGGATATAGTATTTCGGATAGGCTCTGTTTTTGAGGCGTACATACCCCGCTCCTGCGGATTCTCCCTTCCATTCGGCCTTTTTTATATTATCGGGCTTGCCGGCATAGATCTTATCCTTGCCGCTGTCTATATAGATATAATCGCCTGTGGCTTTGTTTTTCAGCCTGAACCAACCTCCCTTAGTCTCTTTCTTCCAGAGGAATTCGTCTGTATTTTCATTTTGTGAGTACCCAAGCAGCTTGCCCTTATCGTAAAGGAAGCCTCCGCCGCTGTTCGGCCAGCGGGTTATAATAGGGAAATACTCTGAATCGCCTTCTTTGCTCCAGACTTTCCTGCCTGCAGAATCGGTTATGTAGGCTTTGTCGAGATTTTCGGCGTTTTGAGGGATATGAACGCTGTAGGCAGAAGTTTTAACGATAAGATTGTCTCTCCTAACAACCTTCTCCGCTTCGGCGCATCCCAAGTCCCTGTTTTGGATATGGAAGGTAGGCCGGTCTTCAAAGCCCTTCGGCCCCCGCACTTCCATTCGCACAAGTGTTTCAGAGAGCGGCTGAATCCGTACATCGCCTGTAATAAAGCTCTCTGAAGCTGCAGAACAAACCGCAGCTACAGCACCAATGATTATAATTGATGCCAAGAAATTCCGTAAAGTGTAAGTCATAGTTTCTTACCTCCGCCAAAGTTTTTAATAAATTCAGTATCTTTATATTTCACCTGAAGCCTCTTCAGCTCAGCCTTAAGCCTTTTCACAAGAGACTGATATTCAGGTTTTCCGTACAGATTGTTAAGTTCGTTCGGGTCATTCTTTAAGTCGTAAAGCTCCCAACAGTCTATATCGAAGTAGAAATGGATCAGCTTGTATCGCTTGGTTCTTATGCCGTAATGCCTTTTCACAGAATGCACTGCTGGGTATTCGTAGTAATGGTAATAAACGGAATCCCGCCATTTTTCCGGCTCACTGCCTTCCAAAATGGGGGTGAAGCTTTCACCCTGAATATCATTGGGGATATCCAGCCCAGCGGCGTCGAGGAAAGTGGGGGCGAAATCCAGATTCATCACCATCGAATCGGTAACGCTTCCCGGCTTTATGTGCCCGGGCCATCTCATAAGCAATGGCATCCTGAGAGACTCCTCATACATAAACCGCTTGTCGAACCAGCCGTGTTCGCCGAGGAAGAAGCCCTGATCTGAGGTGTAGATGATCATAGTATTTTCTTCGAGCCCGCTTTTTTTGAGGTAATCGAGGAGCCTGCCGATATTATCATCGATTGAAGCGATGCAGGCGAGGTAGTCTTCCATATACCTGCGGTAGTTCCAATGTTTGCGTTCTTCCTTTGTGAGCCCTTTGGGCGGGGTTTTCTTCAAGTCCCATTTGCGAAGATGGCTTTGAATAGACATTGCGCTTTCTTTTGCCGCTGCGCAGCGCGTGGAGTAATCGTCGTCGAAAGTCTCTGGTACGGGGATTTCCTTATCTGCATACATCCCTTCGTGTTTCTCGTCTGGATGCCAGCTTCTATGCGGTGCTTTATGATGACACATCAAGAAGAACGGCTTGTCTTCATTGCGGTTTTCGAGCCAGTCGATTGTGAAGTCTGTGATGAGGTCCGTTACATAGCCTTCATACTTCTTCCGCCCTTTCTCGGTTTTGAAAACGGGGTTGTGGTATTTGCCCTGCCCGGGGAGCACCTCCCAGTGGTCGAAGCCTGTTGGTTCGCTCCTGAGATGCCATTTGCCGATCATTGCTGTCTGATACCCGCCTTTACGCATCAGCTTTGGTACTGTCTGCTGCGAGCCGTCGAAAGGATTGTTGTGTCTGTTGGTTGTTTTGCCGTTGATATGACTGTACTTGCCTGTGAGAATTACCGCTCGGCTCGGAGCACAAATTGAATTTGTGCAGAAGCAGTTTTCAAACAGCATCCCCTCTTCGGCGATTCGGTCGAGGTGTGGAGTTTTGTTTCGATTGCTTCCGTAGCAGCTGAAGGCCTGCGAGGCATGGTCATCGGCCATAATAAATATGATATTCGGTCTTTTGGTTTTCTTTTCAGCCCCGATTAGGGAAGAACCGAAAGCAAGTGAGGCGCCCATAAGGCAGCCTGTCTTCAAAAATTCTCTTCTGGATTTCATAATTTCTCCTTTTAATATTATATTCTGCCTACCGGCCTCTGCCCCTTGCCGCGAATGTTGTGCAAGCTGTCGCCAAGTTCTTCTCTGGCAGATTCGGCCAGTTTTTCAAGCTCCTTAACTATATCAGGGTGTTCATTGATCACATTTTTCTCTTCTTCGATATCCTTATTCAGATTGTACAACCCTTTCTCCGCTTTGCGAAGCTCTCTTGGGCCGGGGAATCCGTTCTTCCCGGGTTCAACCCCTTCGCAGCCGCGGTACTTATGGGGGAATACGAGCTTCCAAGGCCCGCGTCTTACAGCATCAAGCTCTTTTTCGTAATAGTAGAAATAATCTTTTCGAGGCTCTGCATTTTCCCTGCCTTCAAGCAGGGCCGTTATATCAACGCCGTCTATTTTCTTCTCGGGCAGGCTCGCTCCGCTGAGACTGGCAAATGTGGGCAGTATGTCGATTGCGGCAGCGAGTTTATCGCATTCGCTGGAGGCGGGGATTTTGCCCGGCCATCTCATTATGCAGGGAACTCTGTTGCCCCCTTCCCAGCAGTTTGAGCCTTTGCCCTCTCTGAGAGGGTCGGCTGAGCCGCCATGCTTGCCGTAGTTGAGCCAAGGGCCGTTATCTGAGGTGAAGATTACGAGCGTGTTTTCGTCTAAGCCGTTTCTTTTCAAAGCTTTGAAAATCTCGCCCGCAGACCAGTCTATCTCCATAATCACGTCGCCGTAAATGCCCTTTCTGCTCTTCCCGCGAAACTTATCGCTCACTGCAAGCGGGACATGCGGCATTGAATGGGGCAGATAAAGGAAAAACGGCTCGGATTTATTTCTCTCAATGAAATCAACTGCCCTTTCGGTGTACATAGTTGTGAGCTTGCTCTGGTCTTCCATAGTTCTGATGCGGTCAATGATTGTATTGCCCTTCATCAGAGGCAAATCCGGTATTCCGATCCGCCATCTGGCTTTCGGATGGAAGCCGTCCTTGAGGCTTGTGCCGTCGAAATCACGCGGCCACATATCGTTTGAATAGGGCAGTCCGAAATACTCGTCAAAACCCTGCTGAAGCGGAAGGAACGGATAGCGATGGCCGAGATGCCATTTCCCGAATATCCCGCAGCGATAGCCCCTGGGTTTTAACACTTCGGCTATGGTTTCTTCTTTCGGATTTAGTCCACGGTTTACGTGCGGGAAAAGGGCCTTGTATATCCCAACCCGCGGGTGATAGCAGCCTGTCATAAGAGCGGCTCTTGAGGGGCTGCATACGCTCTGGGATACGTGGAAATCGGTAAATCTCATCCCCTCAGCGGCCATTTTATCTAAGTTGGTGGTTTCGAAGCCCTCGGCGCCAAAGCAGCCCACGTCTTCATATCCCTGATCGTCTGTGAATATTACAACAAAATTCGGCAGTTTCTGCGATTTAGCGGCCGATAAGCTCTCTGCAAGGCCGGAGAAAGCAGTTAAAGCTGCAAGCCCGCCGGCACGTTTTAGAAAAATTCTTCTGCTGGAGTACATCATAAAGCCCTTTCTTTACTCTGCAGGCATAAGCTTAATGTAATCAAGCCCGAACATATGCCTCTTTACGGCTTTTTGATTGGCGCCTTTAATCTGCACTTCAATCTCATTTTCCCCCTTGCGTATTTCGGCTTTCCCGAGAAGCGTTTCTCTGGCCTTAACTTTAGGATTAAAAAGATCGATGTTTTCCTTCATAAGCTCGCCGTTCAGGCAGATATTTACTATGCCGTAATCTCTTGCCTTTGTTAGATTTGCATAAACCTTGAACTCTCCGCTCTTGCTGCTTTCGAACTTCAAAACGAGTTTCTGCCCGGGCTCACCGTTTTGCCACCAAACCTGCGCATCCTCGCTCCAGCCGAATTGAGGATTGTTCTGCACGAATGCCCTGCCGCCTTCGCAGCGGGCTATCTGCATATCTTCGCCTTCAATCGCCCCTTCTATATCAATATGAACCCTTCCATCTTCGCTGATATCCGGCAGGGGCTTCAGCGCCTCTTCCGGCTGCGGGCCTAGATTCGAGCTTGAATCTTTCTTGGCATACCAGAACATCACAGGGGCATAATCTACGGTGGTTTCCGCCCAGTGCCATAGCTCCATATCGAATTTCAGGCTCTTGCTGAACGGGATTGCGTCCAGAGAGCGGAACCTGCTGTTTACTGTGAACCCCTTCTGGAAATTGCCTGCTCCGCAGGGCTGGGCGTGAAAGGGTGCGCTGAATGCTGCCGGCCTGCACCACGCATAGCCGTAGTAGTCTTCTGTGCCTGTGCCGAAGTGGGAGGGGAAATCCTCGCCGTCGATGTAGATCTTTTCATCACCCTCGCCCCACCATCTCGGGGCATTGTTGAAAATTGTAAGCGCATCGCCCACATACTTCCCCTTGCCGTTTATGGTAACCCAGTTCAAGTCGAACGCTCCGTTTGCGGGATTGTCCTCGTTGCTGCGGGTTTTTATATCTTTCCACTGCTTCCAGCCTGAATGGAAATAAAGCGAATTCTCATCCCATTGCCATGGCTTGGTATATACCTCGCATTTCTCAACAAAAAATGTATCGGAGCCAATATTTTCCACAACCACCTCGGCGTTTTGCTTAAACGGCATAATCCAATTGCAGTACATCTGCCCATCTTTTCTCACGCCGGTATAAAAGGTTTGATATGGATGGAGCTGATAACCTGTGCCGAAAAAATCACCCAACGGAGACCATACAGTCTGTTTGCCGTCAAATTTTGCTTTAATAATGATGCTGCGAAGTGCTTTTGAAATCCCGCCTGATTCACCAAGCCTAACTTTTATGCCTTTGATGCTTCTCTGCCCGCTGAGTCGTAATTGAGCAGACTGCCCGGGAGATAATGTTCCGTTAAAAGCTGCAGAAGGCCTGCCGCCAATCTTGATGCCGTTTTTCAGCTTGCTCTGCACATTATCCAGCAATTCAGAATTATCTTTAAGAGCCTTCATTGAGAAGGTTTCTACATCAGTTTCTTCTGGATATTTGCGGTAATTTATGATGTAGTAGAGAGCTTCGCCCTTTTTGCCGCCTTTATCTATAAATTTATTTGTCTGGTAGGTTACTTTGCAGGCCTTTGAATAGGGGATCGGAAGGTAGAGATTGTGCCCGCGTTTTGAGTATTCTGTAGTTTTGGCAACGGAATTGCCCAGCGGGGCGTCTGCCAGATAGCCTTTATCGAGTATTTCAGTTATAGGGGCTTCTATTGCAGGCTTGCTTTCATTATCGAAATAGAATCTCAATGTCCCGTTGCTGAATTCACTCCCGCCCGGGCCATGCCATGTGCTCCAAATCCTTACAATTGCACCCGGCCCTTCAGCATCCATAAGGACATACTCTTTTCTGCCGTAATTAGTCTCGATTCGCAGAAAATGGCTTCTGTCGTTATTTGCCCACCAATTCGGCTCGCCTTTCTGCTTTGAGGCAGGGTCTCTGCTGCTGAGCTGAAGACATTCATACTCCGGCTCCGGCCACTGAGCAGTGATATCGGGATTAACCATATCCTCAAGCAGCGTGGAGAATTTTACATCCTCGCTGAAAGCCTGCCCTGCCAGAAATATTAAGGACAGCAGCAGAAAATTTTTGATCATTGATTTTAACATACAAACCTCTTTAAAATTAAATATATATTTGCTATAAGGTAAATAGAAACTGCTTGAAAATTTTTACAAAAAACATTTAATTTTGCTTATAATATTATAATAAATTCCTACTTTTTCTGAATCATCAAGGAGAAAAATATGAAAAGACGTGAATTCCTTCAGGCATCCGCCGCTGCGGCAGCTGCCCTGGGCTATTCAAATACCGCTTCAGCAAACGAGCCGGCCGAGATTTCACAAGCTTTGTCAGACCACAAAATCAGCTCAATACAGTATGACAGGGTAAGGCTGAAATACCCCCGCCACGTAGGGCGGAATTCCCGCCTCGGACACCACGGCAACGGACCGACAGTGAGCATCTGTAAAATTCGAACAGACAAAGGCGCAGAGGGCTGGGGAACGTTTTACGCGGGCAGAGACAGAGCCGAAATACTCAATAATTCGCTTAAAGGGCTCAAAATATCTGATCTGATAACACCAGCCTCAGGCATAAAGCCCTCCGCTCCGGAACAGCTCGATATCGCCCTGCACGATCTGGCGGGGAAGATTCTCGAAATGCCTGTGTATAAAATGCTTGGGGCAGCAGGCCCGGAAAGCACAAACTGCTACAGCGGTATGATATACTTCGACGATCTCGACCCCGAAGACAACCCTGAAGGAATCGATAAGGTTCTCGAAAACTGCCGATACGACTACAACTTCGGATACAGGCAGTTTAAGATAAAGATTGGACGCGGGAAGAAGTGGATGCCCGAAAAAGAGGGTATGCAGAGGGATATAGACGTTACAAATCAGATCGCCAAGGCCTTCCCCTATGCTGAGCTTCTTGCAGATGCAAACGATATGTACACCTATCAGGATACAATCGAATATCTCAAGGGGATCGGCGATACAGAGCTTTACTGGATGGAAGAGCCCTTCCGTGAAGAGAAGGAAGGCTTTGAAAAGCTTAAAAAGTGGCTCAAGGAGAACGGCAAATCAACCTACATCGCCGACGGCGAGAGGCTCCCTGTGCAGGCGCAGCTCATATCGCTGGCAAAGCAGGGGCTGCTCGATTTCTACCTTACAGACATTATCGGAATGGGCTTTACCCCTTGGAGGCAGATTATGCCTCGGCTCAAAAAGCTCAATACCCTCGCCTCGCCACACGCTTGGGGGTCTATGCTGAAGACATGCTATATCTCCCACCTCTCAAGAGGGCTCGGGAATATTCCAACGATAGAAGGTGTTACATGCTTCTCGGAAGACGTGGATTTCTCCGGCTTCGAAATAAAAAACGGCAAAATATCCACGCCGGAAACCCCGGGCTTCGGCCTGAAGCTGCTGAAATAACAGCCTCAAACACTGGCAGAGTTAATAAAGGGCAGAGCATTTTAACAATTCTGCCCTTTTTGCAATATTCCGCTAACCCCGATTTCAGGTGTTCTGCACGCTTTCGCTATGCGGGAGCGTTTGGGCTTGCCATAGCGGCGGAATTTCGTTACCATTGTGCTTCTGGGAAAGCGTGGAAAACGAAATGGAAAAAGTTTTAATCATAAGCGACGGCAAGCCCGGCCATCTCAATCAGGCCCGGGCATTATGTAGCATTATGGGCTGGGACTGCATTGAAGCTGCTGCAGAATACAGGCTCAAGGCGTTCAAGGCAGCCGGCTATATGCTGGATGCCCTCAGGCTCTACAGCAATATGCCATTCAACCTCACCAGCTCCGATGGGGGTGTAACCCCGCCGGAGATAACGGAGGGAATAAGCAGGATTGTTGCGGTGAGCTCGGGGGCATACTATCCGGCAAAGGTGCTCGCCAAGCGCCTCGGGGTGGAAGTGATAGCTTTGATGCTCCCCCGCGGAATTCGCAAATCGGATTTTTCGCATATCTTCTGCCCATCCTACGACAACCCCCCTCGGGCAGAGAATATTACGCCCATACCAATCACCCTATGCAACCGCGGGGAAAGTTTTTATAAGCAGAAGGCAGCCGAATTCTCAGAGAAAACCGGCCTAAAAGGCCCTGCTGTGAGCGTTATTATTGGGGGCGAAAATGCGTACGGGAAGATAGATCCCGAAAAGATTCGCGGACAGCTTGAGAAGATCTTCGAGAAAACCCCAAACATGCCGCACTGGCTGACAACTTCCCGCCGCACGAGCAGAAAGGTGGAAAAAATTGCCGCTTCATTCCCGTTCGATTACAAGCTAATCTTCTCAGAGAGCCGGTATAACCCAATACCCGCATTTATTGCTATGAGCGAATACCTCTTCGTTACCAGCGACTCATCCTCGATGATAAGCGAATGCGTGAGCACAGGTGCAGCGAAGGTGGAGGTGCTGAAGAACGAGCCGAAGAAAAAGAGCAAATTCGACAGATTCCTCGCAGAACTGCAGGCAAAGGGCTGCGTTCACATCTTCGACGGAACATTAGGCAGCGCAGATAAAAAGATAAATCTGGAGAATAAAATAAAATCGGTTCTCAAGTCGTAAAAAAACTATTTTAACACTTGACAGGATCTATCATTGCCTGTAGCCTATACAGATATTAAATTACATTAAATCGAGTTGTCATTTTATTCAGGAGATTGAGTATGGAGGAAAAAGTAGATGTACCTAACTTTTTTAAGTTCATGTTGCCTATGTTGGAATTTATAAAAGATGGTAATTGTTACAACATGGTTGATATTTATAACATCTTGGCTGAGAAATTGGATTTATCAGAAAGTCAAAAAAAAGTTTTCTTACCCAGCGGGCAACAGGAAGTTTACAAAAGCAGAATAGGATGGGCTAAAACATACTTAAAAAAAGCAGGGCTCATAAAGCAGGCGAAACGCGGACAAATTCAAATTACAGAAAATGGACTTAAAACCTTAAATGAAGGACTGACTTCTATAGATCTAAATTATTTAAAAAAATTCCCTTCATTTAACGATTTTAGAAACAGTAATAGAAAGCTCAATCATTACACCAAAACCACGAAGGGGAATAACAGAGACTCTGTAACCCCAGAAGAACAGCTAGAAATTTGTTTTGAACAGATCAACAATACGCTTTCGCAGGAATTATTATCGAGTCTGTATGAATCTTCCCCTGACCTTTTTGAAAAAATTGTAATTGATTTATTGCTTAAAATGGGGTATGGAGGCTCAAGGAGAGATGCCGGAAAAGCTATTGGTAAAAGTGGAGATGAAGGAATAGATGGATACATCAAAGAAGATAAATTAGGCTTGGATATTATTTATGTACAAGCAAAAAAATGGGATACGTCAAAAACAATAGGCAGGCCCGAAATACAAAAATTTGCAGGTGCATTGCAAGGTCAAAAAGCTCAAAAAGGAATATTTATAGCAACTGCTAAATTTAGTAATGAAGCAATCGATTATGCTAAGAAGATCAACTCTAGTATTATTCTGATTGACGGCAAAAATTTAGCTAATTATATGATTGAAACAGGTGTTGGAGTTTCTGTTTCGAATGTTTATGAAATTAAAGAGATGGACTACGACTATTTTTCTGCAAATTAAAAGAAGAAATAATATTTTCACTTATACGATCTAAGACTTTTGCCTGCTCAAAAATAAGTTTTTCAAAGGCGTAAAAAACCTTGCCTGAGGGTTTGTTTTTGTTACACTCTGCGCATTATGAACGAAGGGATAATAGCAGGTTTAATAATAGTTGTCAGCTGCACGGCTTTTGTGCTTCTTTCTGCCTTCTGGGCAAGGTCCAGAATAAATAAGATGGCTCAAAACGGCTACGGCTCTGCCCGTTATGCGCTGAAAAATCTACGTAGAAGCAAGTCTTGAGCAGTCTGTTTATAGAGAGACCAACTGATGGCACGTAAATCACGCCCTTCCCCAAATCCTACCCCAGAACTATCACGAGAGCTTTCATTGTTCCACATCATAATGATGGGTCTTGGTATGATGATTGGAGCGGGGGTGTTTCTCGGGATGGGTATATCCATAGGCGAGGCAGGCCCCGGCGGGGTTGTGCTCACATTCGCGCTGAACGGCGTTTTCGCAATGCTCACAGCGATGAGCTTCGCCGAGCTGAGCTCTGCGATACCGCGGGCAGGCGGGGTGTATAATTTCGCGCGCATTGGCTTCGGACGCAACGCAAGTTTCCTCGCAGGCTGGATGGAGTGGTTCGCTTCGAGTGTTGCAGGGAGCATGTATGCCCTCACCTTCGCTATATACAGCATCCGGTTTGTGGATGCCCTCGGCTGGCTGAATCCGCTTTATGAATCTTTCGGCGGCGATCCGGAAACCGTTATTCTGGTAATGGAAAGGCTTACAGCAGTAATAACTGCGGGGCTTTTTGTATATATAAACTTCAAGGGCTCCTCGGAAACTGGCAAGGCCGGTGCAGTGATAACGATGGGGCAAACGCTTTTTGTTCTCACAATCGGTATTTTCGGGGTGGTTGCCGTAGTTCAAGACCCATCCAGACTCCAAAACTTCACGCCATTTATGCCGGAGGGCTGGTCTAAGCTGCTGGTAACGATGGGTTTCACTTACGTTGCCTTCGAGGGGTATGAGGTGATTGCTCAAGCGGGCGATGAAACGATAGACCCGAAAAAAAATCTCCCAAAGGCGATGATATATTCTGTTGCTATCGTAACGATTATTTATGTTCTGGTAGCCTTTGCCACGGTGGTATCGGTAAAGGCGGGCAGCGAAGGGGTTGGCCAGATGGCTCCTTGGGAGTGGATCGGGCAGTTCAAGGAAAAGGGCTTCGGCGAGGCGGCCGCAAGGCTTATGCCTCTGGGGAATTTCGTGCTCACTCTCGCTGTGATTTTCTCCTCCACCTCCGCCCTGAACGCCACTATATACTCGGGAACAAGAGCCTCATACGCCCTCGGGCGAGACGGTATGCTTCCGGGATTCTGGTCTCGAATACACGAGAAAAACCGCACCCCATACGGCGCACTTATCGCAACAGCAGCAATAGTAATATTTACGGCAGCCTTCCTGCCTACTGAAGATGTAGCTTCCAGCGCCAGCATAATGTTTATGTTCCTTTTCTTCATGGCCAATCTCTGCGTTATTAAGATTCGGCTCGGGATGGGCGATGAGCTTGAATACGGCTTTATGATGCCGTTTTTCCCCGTTCCGCCGATCCTTGCTCTGATTATGCAGGCTGTGCTTGCTGTGTGGCTGGTGCATATGAGCGTAATAGCGTGGGTGATCGCACCTATCTGGATTATCGCAGGCCTCGCTATATACCTGCTGTATTCAAAGAACAGGGTTATAGCGGCAGATCACGAGATAACAATCTTTGATGAACAGAGAAACTACAAGCCCAAGGGGTATCCTGTGATGGTGGGTCTGGCAGATCCGGATAACGCTGTGGATCTGGTTAACGGAACATACAAGCTCTGCGCTTCAAAGAAAAAGCCGCATGTGGAGCTGATTCATATGGTTTCTGTGCCCGAGCATATATCTCTCTCTGAATCGGAAGAATACACCGAACCGGGAAGAGAAGCAATTACCGAGGCTATGCTCTATCTCTCGATGCATTTCCCGCTGAATACCACAATCCGCTACTGCAGAAATATAGCACGAGGAATCGTTTCAGCGGTAAAGGAGAAAAAGGTTAAGCTGCTTGTTCTGGGCTGGCACGGCAAACCGGAAGACAGACTTTTCAACATCGGAGCAACGATAGACCCGATAGTAGAACGGGCGCCCTGCAATGTGGTGATTATCAAGGGCTCGGAGAAATCCAAACAGAGATACAAGAGCGTTCTCGTGCCTGTTTCAGGCGGGCCAAACTCCGCCTATGCAGCGGAAATAGCTAACATAATGGCAGAGCCGGATGCGAAGGTAACTATGCTGAAGGTGGATACAGGGCAGAAAAGGGGCTTCAAGCTCAGGGAATTTGCGCTCAATCAGGCCATGAGGCTCAGGCTCAAGCCGGACAGATTTACTACCAAAACAGTAAAAGCGAAAAGCTCGGTAATAGCGATTCTAAGAGAAGCCAAAAATCACGAGCTCACCGTGCTCGGTATGACAAACCGCCCTCTGGGACAGTTCCGCGGGCTCTCTGTACCCGAGAAGATCGCCTGCAGGACATCCAAGCCTGTGGTTATCGCTAAGGCAGGCGGGAAAGTGGATTCGCTGTTCAAGCGAATATTCTCTTGAGCGATACTTCGGACAGTTTCAACTCGCAGAGGCGAAAACGAGAAGACGGGAAGTTCAGCGGATAAAATCCCGCTTCACTGCCTGAAAAGAAAGAGAAACGTGCAGAATCAGCAGCTAAACGCTGATGTCTTCGATCATTTTTCTCAGCCTTAGAGCGATTTCGCTGTTTTCCTTCATCAAATCTTTATGCTCTCCCGGGATAATCTCGAGCTGCAAGTGATCAACAACTAATTCCCAGCCGAGTTTCTGCCCTCTTAGTTTCCAAAGCTCGCTGTCCTGAGCCTTGAAAAGCACCACTTTATCGTCATAACTGCCTGCTTTATATGCATAAGCGGCGGCTAAATTATGGTCATACACTTCTGCTCGATTTGATACATATCTGTTTTTGAATTCTTCGTCCTGCTCATCAAAATGGGCTCCAATCACATCTGCTGCAAGGTCGGATTCCTTTGTCTTGAGCCTTTTTACAATTTCTTTGGTCATTTCGGCTGGGCCGAGGGCGATAAGGTTTTTGATAATCGTTAGATACTGACGCAGTTTCTTAGAGCCGGTAAGTTTGGCAGGGGCATCTATGAGCGCCAAAATTTCCACCTGCCTGCCCTGTTTTCTGAATATTTTGGCCATTTCATAAGCAACCCAACCCCCAAAGCACCATCCTACAAGGGCAAACGGCCCTTCCGGCTGGATTTCATTCAGCAGTTTAACGTATCTGGAAGCCATTTGCTCGATTGTTTTGTCTGCCTGATCAATATGCCAGAGCCCGATAGACTGAAAACCGAAGCAAGGCTGGTCTTCGCCAAGGGTGTGCACAATATTGGCATAGCCCAGTATGTCGCCGCTGGTAGAATGGAGGAAATAAACAGGGGCTCTATCCTTTCTGCCCTTGTTCAGAGTTACTATGCACTTCTCATCTGAGCTTTCTTTACCCGCTACCTTGAATTCCAAAAATGCAGCAAGCTGCGATATGACAGGATAATTTATCACCTTTTCAAATGTGAGAGTAAGCCCGCGTTTGCTTAAAAGTGCTTCCATTTTTATAGCCATCAGAGAGTGGCCGCCGAGGTCGAAGAAGTTGTCGTAAATCCCGAAGTCTTCTCTGCGTAGGATTTGTTTCCAAGTTTCCCAGAGCACCTCTTCCATCGGGTTTCTGGGCTTTACAATCTCATCTGTTCTTGAATGCCTCTCAATCCGGTTATCTACAACGTCTGCGAGCAGTTTCTTCCTGTCTATTTTACCGTTTACATTCAGCGGCATCTTCTCTAACACGTAATATCCGCTTGGTCTCATGTAAGTGGGGAGCTTGGAGGAAAGGAAATCTGTGAGTGATTTCACATTGAACGGCTCTGATTTCGGCTCTATGAAGCAGTAGAGCCTGATGCCGTCATCTTCTTCTGATGCAACTATTGCAGCGGAATTGACGTTTTTGCTGTCCAGAACATACTTTTCGATTTCGCTGAGCTCAACCCTGAACCCGCGGATCTGAACCTGCAAATCCCGCCTTCCAACATAATCGATATTACCATCCGGCCGCATCTTTGCAACATCGCCGGTTCGGTACATTCGATTGCCCTTTATGATTGGGTCCGGCACGAATACTTCGGCAGTTTTCTCGGGCATACCGGCATACCCCCTTGCAACGCAGCCGCCGCTGATGCAGAGCTCGCCTTCCTCTCCATCCTGAACGGGATTTAATTCTTCATCAAGGATATGTATAACGCAATCGCCCACTTCCTTTCCGATGTGGGGATATTTGCCGTCGTCTTCCGGCGAAACCAGCCCCGCTGTAACAGTAACTGTGCATTCTGTAGGGCCATACTCATTGTACAATTTAAACGGCAAATTAGGCAAAGGTCTTACTCTGAGCCTGTCGCCCATAGTTCGGACTGTGCGAACTGGGCAGTCCTCAGGCCATTCTAAACGAATAGCCTTTTCAGCAAGAGGGGTGCCTAAAAGGGCCACTGTTATCCCCGCACTGCACAGCCACTCAATCAGATTTTTAGGCGAGTAAACCTTGGACGGAGGTGCCACGCAAACCCTCGCTCCAACGGATAATGTGCTCCAGACCTCCGAGACCGAAACATCAAAACTGAAGCTCGAAACAAGGCTTGCAGCATCATCGCTGGTTAACTCGTGAAACTCTATATTCCAGTCTATCTCCTGATTGAGATTTCTGTGCTCTATTTCCACACCCTTGGGTGTACCCGTTGACCCGGAGGTGTACATTGAATAGGCAAGGGTGTTTGGGGGATAATCAACCGATATGTGCTCTTTGGGAAATTCTGATTTGAGAATTTCATCAAGATCTACCTCAATAATCTCACGGCCTTCAGCCCATTTGGGGGGATTGCCCTTGATGCAGAATAAAACATTCATATTCGAATTTTCGGCGATATATATCAGCCTTTCGTCCGGATAGTCTGCATCAAGCGGCACGTAAGCTCCGCCCACCTTCATCACAGCAAGCGCAGAAACGACAGCCTCAACGCTTTGGCCGCAGCTTATGCCAACTTTCTCCTCCATTTTGATTTTTCTTGAAAGCAGCTCTTTTGCAATGACGTCTGAAACCGATATCAACTCTGAAAAGGTTATCGAATGATTTTCGTCGCTCACTGCTGTTTTATCAGGAAACTGCTCAGCAGCCTTGGACACCCTTTGAGTAACGTTTAGAACTTTCTCTTGCAGTGATTGATCAACTTCCGCAATGCCTTTGGTACTTTCCATTACAAACTCCTTTTATACCAACAATGTAAAACGGGGATTGATTTGTTTCATAATTCATCTTTCTTGTCGTTTTGATGCTTTAATTAGCCGCAAACTAAATCTACCGGCTTAATCGCTTATTTCAACATAAAACGAATAAAAGGCAAGCTTTTTTTGAGGGTTATTACTGCGAAGGCTGAGTTAAAACTGTATAAACCAATAATTCACAATGGTTTGGGCTGATCCTCTCAAGATGGGCACACATAGAAAAGGACGTTCCATATTTCATCAGGAGAGGAAAACCGCTTGCACCCTGTTTTGATAATCGCGCACGTAATAGTTCGCCCACACAAAAATCATTTGCAGGCCTCGTTTGCTTTGCGGTGAAATATAAAATTGACTCCGCTGAATCCCGGGATAAAAATTATCCCGCATCCTCGCTATGCTTATCTCTGCTTAGCAATTCTTTCCACCTGTTCGAGGTATTTCTGCACATTTTCCCGCGGCTCTAAAGTTTGCGCCCTTCTAAGCAGAGGAAGGGCCTTTTTATACTGCCCGTTTCTCACCAGCAGCTGGCCGTGGCGGAGTTTGGCGTCTGCTTCGCAGCCTTCAATCTTTGACGCTCTTTCGAAGTAGAAGATTGCCTTCTCGTCATTGCCTTTTCTTGCAGCGTTCTGGCCGAGGAGTATGAGGGCTTCCCCATCAAGCGGGTCCAGCTCAACAATCTTCTTGAGCACTTCCACCTCTTCTTCGCCTTCACCTTCAGCCACAGCGATTCTGGCCTGAATCTTCAGCAGCTCCTTGCGTGTTTGGTCTTTCATTGTATCAGCGTACAGCTTTTGAATCTCTTTTATGAGCTGCTTTGTTTCTTCCATTGCAGCCCTTGCCGAAAGCACCTTAGCTGAATATATTGCCCTTTCGAGGTTTTCGTCGGGATTTTTCTTCATAGCTCTAACATAGCTGTCTGCAGCCATATCGTAGAGCTTTTCATTTACGTATATATCCCCGAGCATATTCAGCGTATCTGCGGTGGATTTGCCGAGATGGTCAACAAATTCGAACACCTCCGCCGCCTCAAGCGGCTTATTCTGTCCGATATAGGCATTTGCCTGAAGCAGCCAGAGATCTGGGCGGTCGGGATTTTTCTCTATCAGTTTCCCGCACAGAGCAGCGGCAGCGCCGAAGCGTTCCTGCCTGAAAAAGCTCCTTGCCAAGCCCATTTTCCAGTCGAGTGTTTCAGGATCTAAGAGGATTGCCATCCTGTATGCCGATTCTGCCGAAACACTTTTACCCATGGATGAATAGCAAAAGCCGAGCAGTCCGTAGGAGATGGAGTCTTTCCCGCCCAGCTCAAGATATTTAGTGAAGGCTTCAGCGGCCTTTTTGTGGTTTTTCAATCTGAAGTGAATAAGAGCAAGATTCTTCCATGCCCTGCGGAAACGCGAAAATTTCTCAACAGCGTTATTATAAGGCTTAATGGCCTTTTTGAGCTCTTCGTTCTGGAAGTGAATATTTGCAAGCGTAAAATCAAAGACAGCGCTTGAGGCCTCGCTGATCTGTTCTTTTAGCATTTCTGCCGCTTCATTCATCTTGTCTTCAGAGATCAGATCCATAATCTCCATCATCACCTTGCGTTCAGACTTTGTAACCCTGGGTTCAACCTCGGTTTCGGCCATATAGCTCTCAGCGAACCTCTTCTTGAATTCCGGATCGTTCCAGATTTTCAGGTCGAGCTCTGTCATGGCAGACTTCTCAGGCTTGAGTTTGATTTTGCGTTTTTCAGCGCCTTTGCACGGAGCTGAAACAACGCACAGCAGAATCAGCAGCAAGACTGCGGCAAAAACGCTTCTAACACTGTTTTTGGGCTCTGAATCATTCAAGTTTACCAGCATTTCTATCTTCATATTTTTCAATCATCCTTTCGGAAATGTTATAGGTACACGCATACGGAAACGAACGGGGCTGCCGTTTCTCTTACCCGGCTCAAATTTCCACTTCTTTACCGCTTCCAGCGCAGGCTTCTCAAATATCGGATCGGTTGACCTCTGCACCTTCGGCTTTTGAACCCTGCCGTTTTTATCAACTATAAATATAATATAAACCTTGCCCGGAGCTCTTTTTCTGAGCTCCTTGCTCATCCTCGGGCTCGGCCTGTATATAGGCCTGGGTTTCTGGTCGAGATCTGATATGGAAAAAAGCGCATCCACATCTTCCCCGCCTGCAGCAGCTGTATTTAACTTAACGGAAAAATCGCCGGCCATTATCCCGCCGCTGAACCCCGGATTCAAAGCAAGCTCAAGCTGGTCGAGTGCAAGAGGCTGGCTCTGTTCGTTAAGCTCGGGCGGCTTTTCTTCTTTCTCAGGCTCTTCCGGCGGCTCCTCCTCCGGCGGGGGAGGCGGCGGGGGGACATTCGCAACACCCACATCCTGAATCACCATATCCGTCTTCGGAGGCTTGCTTATTGTCTGCAGTATAGGCAGAAGCAGGAAAAAAAACAGCGTGAGGGCAGATGCGCATATCAGCACAAAACCAAACCTGAAGAATGCCTTAACAGGTGAAAACTTTTTCCTCTTGGTCATAAACTACCTGCTCACCCCTGATTTTTTCTTGTTGCAACGCTAACCTTCTCTGCACCTGCAAGCTTAGCCTCGTCTATAATTCGCACCAGCAGCCCGGACTGGGAATTAGCGTCGCTCTGTATGATCACTGGGATATCTTCCTTCTGCAGCATCCGCTTCACGAGAGGCTGAACGCCGCTGATTCCTATCTCACGTCCGCCGTAAACCACCTCGCCTTTGTCTGTAAGGGCGATAAGTATGCTGTTTTTCTCAAGCTTCACCGAGGAGGCCGCCTGAGGCTTATCTACCTCCACGCCGGTTTCCTCAACGAATGTAGTGGTAACGATGAAGAAAATCAGCAGGATGAAAACGCAGTCCATAAGGGGAGATATATCGATCCCCTGTTCGCTGCCTTCATCTGAACTTACTTGACGAAAACGTCCCATTTTATCCTCGCTATATTATCTTTTCTAAAACTAATATATATAATCTGAATCTAATCAGCTCTTTCCGTTCTTTTTATGGAGCTTCTGCGTACAGACAGTTTCCATATGTGCAAGGAAGGCCTTGTAGCTCTCGAATTTCCGAGTTATCATATACGAAAACAGCAGCCCGGATAATGCAATAATCAGGCCGGTTTCTGTGGTTACAAGCGCCTCGGATATGCCTTCTGCCACCATCCCCATTGTTTTATCCCCGCCAGAGCCCTTGGCGAGGGCATCAAACGTGGACAGCATACCGGTTACAGTTCCGAGAAGGCCGAGAAGCGGGGCTGCGCTGACGCAGATCTTGATCACCCTCAAATCACGTACGAAAGGCTTTGTTTCGCTGGAATGGAGCTCTTCGAAATAGCTCCTCATTTCTTCCACAGTGTTTGCCGAATCAACAAAATCAAGCATCTCTCCGATATGACCTTCACGTTTCTTTGGATGGTTGATCCAATGCCGCCAAAGCTTTTCTTTCACCCTTTTGAATCCCTTGGCTGAAAGCTTAAGCTGCACGTTTACAGAAAGCGAAAACATAACCATCGCAATAAACGCAATAGCCACCATACTCCAGCCGCCGCTGATCCATATTGAAACAGCCTGTTCGGATAAGGCGATTAGATGTTCTCTGAGAACTTCAGGCATTATTCATCATTCCCCGCAGCTTGCAGAGTTTGCTTTTCAGAAGCGCCGGCATATTTGGATCTGCTTACCTGATTCACCAGAGCCACAGCGCTTTTCTCCATATCATCTATTATCCCCTTCGCCTTTCTTGAGAGCAGAGCGTGAAGCAGCAGGGAGGGTATCGCAACTATCAAACCGAATTCGGTGGTAATCAGAGCCTCTGAGATACCGCCTGAAAGGGTTTTAACGTCGCCCGAGCCGAAAACTGTAATCAGCTTGAATGTGTTGATGATTCCGGTTACCGTACCGAGAAGGCCAAGAAGCGGGGCAGATGCAGCGCTTATCGAGATAAACGGCAGGAATCTTTGCAGCTTAAGTCTGCTCGAGAGAACCGTCTCATACATCACCTCTTCAATGAGCTCCGCGGGCTCTTTGAGGTGCTCAACTGCTGCATTAAACATTCTGCCGAAAGGCCCCTTAAACTGGGCTGCCTTAACTCTGGCAAGCTCCTGATCCTGTTTGTAAACCGCATCGAGCAGCTCATTGAACCTCTTCCTGCTCGGCTTGCGTACGAGGCTCAGGCAAATCCATTTCCATATCGCTATAAGCAGAGCCAAACCTGCCATACCAAGAATCGGAACCATCACTGGCCCGCCCTTCTGTATATGCTCCCAGATTGTCTGCTTGGTTTGTTCTATTACATGGGCATTCCCGAGGGTAGGGTCGAGGGGCAGATAGCCCTGCTTTGTGGTTATAACCTGCGAGGCGGCCTGAGCGTCTGCGGGATTCCCGAAAGAATTAACTGAGGGCTCAAGCGAACCGAGCTGCTGGCTTACAGTGCCCGCAACTTCTCCATCACCTGAGCGGAAGATGGCCGCCGGGCCTGTCATAACGAAAGTTCCGGGCTTAACAAGCCCGCTCTCCCCGACAGCCTTGCCGTTGAAATGAGAACCGCCCAGCAGCTCTTCGATTCTATCAAGGGAGGTTTCTATCAATGAAGCCTGAGCATTGTAAACCTCTTTCTTTGAAAGGTTGCTGTTCTCCGGAGCAAGCTTGGCAGATTCGAGGGTTTCCTTGTATTTCTGCATCTCGGCTATATGAAGCCTTGATTCGAAATTTCTCGCATATTCGCTGAGAAGGTTGGAAAGATATGTTGCTTCCTCTTTGCGGGATTTGATCTCAGAGCGGAGATTGTTCAAATCCAGCGTACGGCTGTCCAGCATTCTCGTTGTCTGCTGGTAGTCCCTTCTGGCCTGCATAAGCTCCGATTCCAGCTCGCTAACCTTCCTGCTTAGAGGAACTTTCTTGTCTGCAACTTCTTCCCTAATCTGTTTGAGCTCGTTGAGGCTCTCTTCAAGCTTCTTATCAACAGAGCTGGCGGCCTTTGAGAATGAACTCTCAGCCTGCTGAGCAAACACAGCACAGCAGCAGGCGATAACAGCTAAAACGATAATTTTATTTACTATTTTCATTTCCGGTTATTCCAATACTACTGAATTTCAACGGGCAATTTCACAAACGAGGCCACCTTCTCATTCTTGAGAATCGCTGCGGCATCAAGTATATCCTGAGCAGCTTCGTTCTTCTCACGCCAGTCCCACTCGCCCTCTGCCGGATAGCCCACACCTGCGACTGTTCCATCGGAGCTGGCGTAGTAGGCATGGCTTATGCCGATATAAAGGGTTACAACCTCAAACGAAGAGCCGTCTTCAAGCTCCCTAACTTCGCTGTGGGCTGAAATCTCGCGGTTGAATTTATCTACTTCATTAAGAATCCCCACCACATTCTGAAAACGCTGCGACATAGCTGTTTCTGTTTTTTCGGGGTTTTCAGGCAAACGCTGACTTAGCGGCTTCACCTTGCTCTTCAGCGGGGCAGGCAAACGCTTAATCAGCTCTTTGGTTCTGCCCTCAAGCTTTACAATCATATCAGAAAGCGAAGAAGAGGCCTCTTTGAGCTTATCGTTCTCCTTCATCATTTCCTGACGCTTCTTGTCAGCCTCTGCAATGCTTTCTTCAGCATCCTTTTTCTTCTTCTCCAAGCTTTCAATCTCATTTTGCAGAAGTTCGATCCTCTCATTGAGCATCTCCCTGCTGAGCTTGAAGTCGCGTTTTTCCTCAGAGATAAGGCGCTTTGTTTCCACCCATTTCTCAATCTTGGTTTTCGCGCTCTCAATATCGTTCGAGCTCGCCTGCTTTGGCTCTGCAGCAGCTGTAAGAAGCAGTACAATGCCCCCCAGCATAGCCAGAGAACATAAACTCCTTAAGCGTCTCTCTGAAAAGAATATTTTCAAAGACTTCATTTTTTATAAACCTTTGCTGTAAAAAACATTTTTTCTTTTTTCAATAGATTGCCCTTATATGCCTGTATAAACCATTCATCATAAGAATATGAGAAGTTTAACAGCACTTAATTAGCGATAGATTAACAGTTTGTTAGCTGATTATTTAAAAACGAGCACTCAAGCTCACAGAAAGATCAATCCCCTTGGTGTAAGAGGTTTTTGTAACATCGCCGTCGATATAGTCCGATCTGTAAACGCTCTCAATCTCCGGATCGAACAGATTCTTCGCCTTTAGGTTCATAGTCCATGTATCGTTGAGCTTGTGCTTGAGACTCATATTCAGCGTCCCGTATTCTTTTTCGTAAACGTTAGGCAGGTAATTACCCACAGACTGGGAGGCACCTGCAACGAGAGTATCGCCTCTTACTGTATAAAACAATCCAAACTGCGTTTTGGATTCATTCAAATCCCAAGTTAAGAACAGATTGTACAAATACTCCGGAGCATTTGTCATATCACGCGTCTGCATTGGAGCCTGAATGTTTGGTGTTTCCAGCTTAGCGGCCTCATCATCGGGAAGAGTTACCTCGGAGCTGATAAATGTTGCATTAGCTCCGACTGATACACCTTCCATATTCTCAAAGAATTCGATAAGGTCCTGGCGGACTTCAAACTCAAAACCATCAATCTCACCCTCAGGGTAATTCACCGGATATGTGTAGGTGAAGTTGGCGTAGCCCTGCACATACTCGATAGGATCGGTGATGTCCTTGTGGAAGTATGTAGCAGAAACGAGCCCGCCTTCGTAAGGGGTATAATCAAAGCGGAGGTCATAATTCTCCAGGGCACTCATCTGAAGGTCTTTATTACCAATGAAGATATCGCCGCCGAGATAATCCTGATTGGTTATCGGAACAAGCTCCTTGAAGGTCTGACGGGCAACTGTTTCAGAATAAGAGCCGCGTACCTTAATCTTTTCAAACGGCTTATACTCAAACCCGATTGAGGGAAGCATATCGTCCTGCTCGAATTCCGCTCTTGCAAGTGAATAGAATTCTTCTCCATCTGTAGCCTGACTTATATCTCCCGTTTGAGGAATATAAACCTGCGCAGAAGGGCCGGCCTCTGTAATGTGGCTGGAAAGCTCGGTGCTTTCAAAGCGCGCCCCGCCTCTAAGCTTAAACTTCGAATTCAAAGGCACGTCTGCCATATAGTAGAATGCTGAGATTTCCTGATCTGCCACGAAATCTATATCAACGCCGGAAACCTTCAGCGGCTCATCAAAATAATTGCTCCAGTAGTCGTCCCAATTAAGCCCCGGGTCGCTGTCAACAAAGGTGCTGTCGTTAGTGAAAGATTTCTGCTGATAATCCCTTGCAACAGTATCGCTGAATATTCCAAACTTTAAGTATCCCTCGTCTTCTGTCCACTGCTCAAACGGAAGCTTTAAATCTGCCGAATACTGATCGCTCTGTTCCTCAATGTCTTTCCAAGTTCTCTGGAAGTTGCCCATATTCATATTTGCCGCTGGATTGAGCTGTTCATACCTGCCCGGCTCGGTGTGCGCAGGCACTTCAGGCGAGGGGCTCGGCCAAAAAGTAGGAGGCTGATACGGCACGTGGTATGGAGCAACCCATCTGGCTGAAAACATCCTTTTATCCGGCTGATGCATAGCAGCAGTATTATTTGAAACAGTCCAATCAAACTCTACGGGCTTAAAGCGGAACCAGTCTGCCAGCTCCCAGCTTAGATCCTCAAATTTATGGTCGCCGGAGAATTGAATCGTTTCTGTAGTTCTCTCGGTATATTCGAGTGTCTGGTGTCTTTGATAAGCAGCGTGGTCCTGATATTCTTTATCGTTTGCTGGATGGTGTTCATCGTATGGGGCGTAATTATCAAATTCAGACCCGTAAGCATCCGGCCAGAATTTATGCAGACCGGACTTGCCTCTTGTGTCTTCCGAGACAGTGGCCTCGTCCTCAGCGGTTTTGGTGTACATATAAAGTGCGTTGAATTTGTGCGTGCCGATCTCAAGGCCTAAAGTTCCAAGCGTGCTCCACTGCACCTGATGCGAGGCCTGGGTTACATCGAAAAGCGATGTTTCAAAACGCCCAGTTCCCGGGCCGCCTCCGCCTCCGCCTCGTTTGTCGTTGTATCTGGGAGTTACACCCTCCCCGGGCTCTTCTACCCAGTACTTGTCATCAATCATATCATCTTTGTAGCTGGCGCTTCGTTTGTAGTTTGCGCTCAAGAAGCCGCCAATCTTTATATCTTCAGCAAAGGCATGCTTGCCCCCGCCTGAGAGAGAAAAGCTGTATTCCTGCGGCGAATCCTCTGTCTTCGTGCCCACAGTATCATCCATCGAATCGATAGAGGGTACAGCGGTGCTCCTGCTGCCTAAGGTGTCGAGTCCGCCTCCCTCGTAGCTTAAAAACTCATCTTCGCTGAATGCGTTTGAGTTGTAGTCGTAGCCAATACCGAATTTGAAAGAAGTCTCTTCCGGTATTCCCTTTAGAACTACATTAACCGCCCCGCCGGAGGCATCGCCCTGCTGGTCGGGGGTGAAAGTTTTGCTCACCTGAATACTCTCGATCACAGCCGAAGGGAACTGATCAAGCTGCACAGCTCGTTTATCCGCATCCGCCGTTGGAAGGCGCACGCCGTTCATCTGGGAGTTCACGTATCTGTCCGGCAGGCCCCGCACGACGGCATATTTCCCGTCCTGCACTGTAGTACCGGATACCAGCTTGAGCGCACTTGCCGCATCGCTCGCACCCGCCTGGCTCATCAGCTCAGCGCTCACCGAATCCATAAGCGCCGGGGCCTCCATACGCAAATCAAGCAGCGCAAGCTCTGTTCCTGCCCCGAAGCTCAAATCCTGAACGACGAATTCTTCCATCTCTGTAAAATCGCCGGTAAGCGAGACATTAACCTCGCTCATCCTCCCGGGCGAGACAACCACATCAGACTTCACCTGACGGGCATATCCCTGCTTCGAGAAGATTAAGGTGTATGTGCCGGGCTTGAGCTCACTGAAAACATAGTTGCCTTCTTCTGTGGTTTTGGTCTTCTCGCCTGATTCTGCGATTAAAACCTGCGCCTCAGCTACCGGTGCATCAAAATCCTTGTCATCAACGTATCCTCTCACCCCGCCTGCCTGCTCTGCGAAGGCAGCGGCGCTGAATACGCTGAATATGAACAGTAAAGCTGCGCTTTTAGTATTTACCATGGAACGCTCAGGCTCCCTTTAACTTCCTCGATTTCAGCAAGCAGTTTCTCGTTCGGCTTTACTTTATACTCTGCCATAGAGCAGCACACCTCGGCGAGATCTATAGCGGTAGGCCTGGAGTTGGGGTTTACCGCTCCCTCTTTCACGGCCATCGCATAAACTTCAGCGGCCCTTTCCCTTCTTTCCATATCTGCGTAAGCCTCTGCAAGGGGAGTTAGGGCTTCGCTTCGGTATATATCCACTATTTCCTCCTTCTTCTCTCTGAAAAGCTCAATCTCCTCAGCGGCCTCTGCTGCTGCCTTTTGCTTTTGTCCGGCTCTAAATCGCGCCGAAGCCACCTTTGCCGTCAGCGGCATCCTGTTCTCAACGCGCCACTTCCCGCCGGCAATCATCTCTCTTGCCTGATCCAAAAGCTCTGAAGCCTTGGCTCTGTTTTGCCCCTCAATATTAGCTTCCGCCATCTTCACAAGCAGATCAATCCTGATGAAGTAGGGAATAGTCTTCCATGAAGAGGTAATCTTATCTTCCAGAATCTGTCTGCGTGAAGAATCATCGTAAAACCTCTCGTAAAGGCTCAGGCAGGCATAAAGGGAATTTTTAACCACATCATAAACGCCCGTCTTTATCATCTCGTCAATTGAGGCGAGCTGAGAATCAAATTCTTCATCTGAGCAAATCTCAGCCTTTGTCGCAGCCAGCTTGCCAGTTTCCGCCTCAACGAGATTCTCTTCGAACTTCTCGCCGTGGTCTTTCTTGCCCAGAAGCGTTTCCGCCTGAGCGATTCGAACCTTCACCCTGTCTCTGCGCCAGTCTTCAAGGTTCGGTTCTTCTATAACTTCTTCAGCCAAGGCGAGAAACTCGTTTGCTCTGCCCTTCTGATTATTTTCTGCAAAATAATAAGCAAGATCGCCGTAACATACGCCCTTGCGCCAGTTGAGAATCTTCTCGGTCTGCTCTGCCGCTGTTTTTATCTGCCCGAGTTTTATATAAGTCTGCACAACTTTCTGCTGAGACTTGCTTCTGTCTTTGATATGCGGCTTAACAGGAATCATAGATGCCGTTTGGAAGGCAGTTTCCATAAGCTGCTTCTGGTACTTCTCGATTTGAGAATTTTCAAGGGGAGCAGCCTTTTCAGGTTTTTCAGAAATCTCGGCAGAAGCGTTTCCTTCAGCCGCTTGATTTTCATCTGCCTGATTATCCGCTGTTTGTTTATCGCAGCCTGTTAAAATAAGAGCTAATCCCAGAACGCAGGCCGCTGCGAGCATTGAAAGTTTTTTATTCACTTTTATTACTGTCATACCTTTTCCGTAAAAGAATCTGATGACAGGGCATCAAAGCCCTGCCACCAGATATTGATTATTTTTTGCCAGTCAACGAAAGATTAATTACTTAACCTGAAGCCATCCTGCACCAATCGCAGAGAGGTCTTCAACGTCAACGATACCATCGTTGTTGATATCGCCGCTCGGCTGATTCATTGAAGTATCTGTCATACCGTACTGATCGATTGCAGACCAGTTGGCGAGCCAGTTGTTGTCTTCGCTGAAACCGCCGCGGTACTGAGCAGGAACAAAGAAGCCGTCTGCTGGAGCAGCACCAACGCTTGTTACAGCATCATTAGCTGCACATGGGTTGATGAACTCAACAGGATAAACGTCTTTGCCGCCCTTAACCACTTTACCGCCGCGAACGAGCTTCTGAATCGGCATATTCTGATCCGGGCTGGAAGCCACGAAAGCAGCAGTTACGTTGTCGTTTGATCCGTCGCGTACGCCGCGGGCATCAGCTTCTGTATAGGCATCTGCGTGCATATTGCGGAAGAACACTGAATCTGAGATTTCAGCGAGGTTTCCGTCAACCTGAGCGGTGTACATAACTGAAGGATCGTTGAAATCGCCTGCTGACCAGCTGCCTGCGTTCGGCATAGCAGTTGTGGTTGAGTAGTCGTAGCTTGTTGTCCATGTATCTTCCCATGAAAGCGTGCCGTTGTAGCCGTAGCCGTTAGCTCCGTCGCCGTCGTCGCCATCGAACCTAACGAGCTTCTCGCCGAGGTCCATAAAGATGCAGTTGCGATACTGCATACGGGCGTTATCACGCCAGGTCGTACCGCCGTCGCCGTCGCCAGGGTTGCCCACTACTGTGAAGTTGTAGATAGAAGCAGTGGTTACAGGCTGGGCATCTGAGTCTTCAGCACCATCTGTCTCGAAGCAGTTGTCGCCAACACCAGAGCCTTGGCTTGCATCGATTGAGTGCCCCTGAACGATAAGGCCAAACTGAGCCTTGCCTCTCCAGCCCTGATCGATATCAAAGCTGTCATCGCCGATGTTCCAGATGTTTACATACTTAAGGCATACAGTTCCGCCCCAGATCTCGATACCGTCATCAACGTTGTTGATAACTTCAACGTGGCTGATGTCTGTTTCACGTCCGATACCGCCGAGCGAAAGACCGTTGAGCTCATTGGCAAGACCGATCACTTTACCGCCGTAGCGAAGTGAGAGGTAGCTGATTGAACCGCTGTTGTCGTTGTCGTCGTTGCCGCCGTACATCCCGTAGGTGTTGTCTGTAAGGCCTTCCATCAGCTTCTCGTTGTCGCCGGTAGGAGTCTTGGTGTTGCTGCCTACAGGGTTTCCGCCGTAGTGTGAGGCTGAGATAAGAGCGTTACCCATAAGTGTGAGGTTACCCCATTCGTTGCAGCCTTCACGGTAGGTCTTGAGATCGTCATCGGTAGAGGTCATAATAACTGGAGCATCTTCAGTGCCGTTCACATAGATTTTAGCTCCGCGTGATACAGCAAGGCTTCCGCCCAGACCTGATGTGCTCTGTACGAGCGTACCAGGCTCGATTGTGAGTGTAGCACCCGGCTCAACAAACACCTGCTTCTGGAGGTTGTAAACTTTGTCAGATGTCCAGGTCGTAGAAGTTTTGATGTTAGAATCAACGAGGATTTCGTCTCCGTTCATTGAAGTATCTGTCATACCGTAAGCATCAACAGCTGTCCAGCCTTCAAGCCAGTTGTAGTCTGAAGGGAATCCGCCGCGGTACTGAGCAGGAGTAAAGAATCCGTCATCCGGAGCTGTGCCTGCGCTTGTAACAGCATCATTAGCTGCACATGGGTTGATGAACTCAACAGGATAAACGTCTTTGCCGCCCTTAACAACTTTAGCGCCGCGAACGAGCTTCTGAATCGGCATATTCGCATCTGGGTTAGAAGGCTCGAAAGCAGCAGTTACGTTGTCGTTTGATCCGTCGCGTACGCCGCGGGCATCTGCTTCTGTATAGGCATCTGCGTGCATATTGCGGAAGAACACTGAATCCTTGATTTCAGAGAGGTTTCCGTCAACCTGAGCGGTGTACATAACTGAAGGATCATTGAAATCGCCTGCTGACCAGCTGCCTGCGTTCGGCATAGCAGTTGTGGTTGAGTGGTCGTAGCTTGTTGTCCATGTATCTTCCCATGAAAGCGTGCCGTTGTAGCCGTAGCCGTTAGCTCCGTCGCCGTCGTCGCCATCGAACCTAACGAGCTTCTCGCCGAGGTCCATAAAGATGCAGTTGCGATACTGCATACGGGCGTTATCACGCCAGGTCGTACCGCCGTCGCCGTCGCCAGGGTTGCCCACTACTGTGAAGTTGTAGATAGAAGCAGTGGTTACAGGCTGGGCATCTGAGTCTTCAGCACCATCTGTCTCGAAGCAGTTGTCGCCAACACCAGAGCCTTGGCTTGCATCGATTGAATGTCCCTGAACGATAAGACCAAACTGAGCCTTGCCTCTCCAGCCCTGATCGATATCAAAGCTGTCATCGCCGATGTTCCAGATGTTTACGTACTTAAGGCATACAGTTCCGCCCCAGATCTCGATACCGTCATCAACGTTGTTCATAATCTCGATGTGGCTGATGTCTGTTTCACGTCCGATACCGCCGAGCGAAAGACCGTTGAGCTCGTTGGCAAGGCCGATCACTTTACCGCCGTAACGAATGGAAACGTAGCTCAGAGAACCGCTGTTGTCGTTGTCGTCGTTGCCGCCGTACATCCCGTAGGTGTTGTCTGTAAGGCCTTCCATCAGCTTCTCGTTGTCGCCGGTCGGAGTCTTGGTGTTGCTGCCTACAGGGTTTCCGCCGTAGTGCGAAGCAGAGATAAGAGCATTACCCATCAGAGTAAGGTTGCCCCATTCATTACACCCTTCGTGCCAGCTGTTGAGATCGTCATCTGTGGAGGTCATAATGATTGGGTTGTCCTTAGTTCCGTTGGCGTAGATCTTACCGCCGCGGGCAACAGCAAGGCTTCCGCCGCCGCCGGAGGTGCTCTGTACGAGCGTGCCTGCCTCGATTGTGAGGGTAGCACCCGGCTCAACAAAAACCTGATCCTGAAGATTGTAGACGTTGTCCGACGTCCACGCAGTAGAGGTTGAGATATTGGAGCTAACCAACACCTCGTCAGCATTTACAGTTCCTGCAACAGCAAAAACTGCAACTGCCAGCATTAATGAGAGTTTTTTAAGATTCATAAGAACCCTTTCAAAAAAAATTGAGAAAAGTAAAAAAGTTTTAATACGCTTTACAACGTTAGCCTTCTGCCCCAGCGCCTACGCAGCCCAGGACGAAGACCTTGTGCGGAGTGTAAATCTGCTGTGTTTGCAAACTATTAGCGATAAATTCAAAAAATGTTAGCCGCGCCGGCTCGTGCAGATTAGCAGACACAAAAGCCTGAACAGTGGGGCGACAATTTTTTTTGGCAAAGCTTTTTAAAACTGATTCTATCCGCTTGTTCCCCGCCTTCGGCGGACAGGCTCTCCGCCTGAGGCGGGCCTCCACGTGCGGCTCTGTTTAAATGTTCGCTTCGTAAAATCGCTGCGGAATACTAATGACAATCAGAGCCACGCAAGAAGTCCGCCTTCGGCGGACGGAATAAGTGGATACAGACCAATTGAGAATATGCAGAAGGCCAAATAAGGCATAAGTTTTTTCCGCCGAATTTTCACACTTCGCAGGCAAGGCGCTCGCGCAGGTTCGCCTCTACTTGCCATCAAAACCAGCAGACAAAAAATCCTTAGCGAGTTTCCCGCCGCAGGCGGACTGGCTCAGTAATATAGATAGCAATAAATTCTACAAAGCATTGCAGCATAATGATTTGCATTTTGCCAAAAAATATTGTCGCACACAACAGTGGAATTGTTTGCATTTTTGCTTGAAAGAAAAATTAATGCCTGCAAAATATATATCTCTTGTATCTGCCGGGCGATAATTGCCCGGAGCAGCTATTACCACTTAATTAGGAGCATAATATGCCTGAAATGATCGACGAAAAACAGGTTAGAGAAGTAGCAGAGCTTGCAAGGCTTGAGCTTACCGAAGACGAAGTTCAGCAGTTTGCAGCTCAGCTCAGCGATATACTGGAATACATAGAAAAGCTCGGCGAACTTGACACTGAGTCTGTGGAGCCGCTCGCCCACAGCCTGCTGGTTAAAAACGTTTTCAGAGAAGATGCTCCCGGCGAAACTCTAAATAGAGAAGCCGCACTGAAAAACGCCCCTCACAGCGACGGCGAGCATTTCTGCGTACCAAAGGTTTTAGAGTAGCGAGTGGCGAGTAGCCAGTGGCAAGTTGCGGCCACCACTCCACTTGCTACTTGCTACTGGCTACTTGCTGCTTGCCACTCGCTAATACTATGAAAAATGATAAGCAGTTTAATAAAGAAGATACTAAACGACAGCCGTTAGCAATGGCTATTCGCAACTGGCCACTCGCCACTTGCTGCTTGCTAATACTATGAAAAATGATAACCCAAAATCATTCAGAGACTACTTAGTCTGGCAGAAATCAAAAGATTTGGCCTTGAAGGTATATTTAATTACCAAAAGCTTTCCCAGAGAAGAGATATATGGCCTTTCTTCTCAAATGCGAAGGTCTGCTGTTTCCGTTCCGAGCAATATAGCCGAGGGATTCGGGAGGCGGTCAGAGAGCGAATTTTTGAGGTACTTGAGGTTTTCCTCAGGCTCATTATATGAGCTGCAAACTCAGACTGAAATAGCCAACGAGCTGGGTTACATAAATAATGATACATTTGAAAGTTTTATTTCGGAATCTGATATAATAGGTAAAATGATAAGCAGTTTAATAAAGAAGATACTAAACGACAGCCGTTAGCAATGGCTATTCGCAACTGGCCACTCGCCACTTGCCACTGGCTACTTGCCACTCGCCACTTGCTACTCGCCACAATAAGGAAAAACTATGGACTTAACAAACAAAACACTCACTGAGATTCGTGATGAAATAGCTTCCGGAAAGACCACGAGCCTTGAAGTTACCAAGGCGGTGCTTGCTGATATAGAGGCTGAAAACGAGAAGACAGGAGCATATTTAGAGGTATTCGCAGACCACTGCCTCGAAAAGGCGGCGAAAATAGACCAGCGAATCAAGGCCGGCGAGAAATGCGGAGCCCTTGCAGGCGTTCCGATAGCTATCAAAGATAATATGACCACGCTCTGGGGCAAAACCACCTGTTCATCCAAGATACTCGAAAACTTCGAAGCACCCTACAACGCAACAGTGGTTGAAAAGCTGCTCGCAGAGGATGCGATTATAATCGGCAAGGTCAATCTTGATGAATTCGCAATGGGCTCAAGCACGGAAAACGCAGGCCTTGGAAAAACAACCAACCCGTGGGACAGCAGCCGCGTTCCGGGCGGGAGCAGCGGCGGAAGCGCAGCAGCCGTATCAGCGGGGCTCTGCTTCGGCGCTCTGGGCTCTGATACGGGTGGTTCAATCCGGCAGCCTGCAAGCTTCTGCGGCGTTGTGGGCGTGAAGCCAACCTACGGGAGGGTTTCGCGTTACGGGCTTGTGGCATTCGGTTCGAGCCTTGATCAGATAGGGCCTCTGGCGCGCAACACGCAGGACGCCGCCCTGCTTATGAACATAATCAGCGGCCACGACCCCAAAGACAGCACCAGCCTCAGCGAAGAGGCTGCACCAAATACAGATTTCACGCTGTATATCGATAAGCCCCTCGAAGGGCTCAAGATTGCCGTAGTGCCGGAGTTTATCGATAAGGCAAGCGATTCGGTAAGCAAGGCTGTACAGCAGGCAATTGATTTCTATTCGTCCAAGGGAGCCGAAATCCGTGAGGTTAAAATGCCGCATTCGGATTACGCCGTGGCTACATATTACATCGTTGCCACCGCTGAGGCCTCGGCGAATCTCGCCCGCTTCGACGGCGTTCGCTACGGATACCGCAGCGAAAAGGCAGAGAACTACCTCGATGTGTACACAAAATCAAGGGATGAAGGCTTCGGGGCGGAAGTGAAAAGGCGGATTATGCTCGGAACATACGCCCTCTCCAGCGGCTATTACGACGCATACTACCTCAAGGCTCTGAAGGTGCGAAACCTAATCCGGCAGGACTTCAAGGAAATCTTCAAAGATTGCGACTGCCTGCTAACACCGACCTCGCCGTCGGGAGCGTTCAAATTCGGCGAAAAATCAGACGATCCGATCCAGATGTACCTCGAGGATATATACACAATCTCAGCAAACCTCGCAGGAGTGCCGGGAGTGAGCGTTCCTTGCGGATTTGATGAGAACAATATGCCAGTGGGAATGCAGATTATCACAGACACATTCCAAGAAGCAAAAATGTTCCAAATCGCAAGGATGTTTGAGAAAGAACATCCATATCAAAACCAGATCGCACGAAAAGGCAAGGCATAGGCAGAAGATAACAGGAATAAGGCGATAGTTTTTTCGCTGCGCCGACGTATCCAAAGCATCCATCTTGCACCGATGGCTCTGGCTGTTCGTGTATGTCCGCCCCGAAAAGCGGATTGCCATACCCCGCAAACCAAAGAATATATTCTCCCACCTGTAAGATTGTTAGAAGAAAACATCAAACAAAAATCTTTCAATCTTTGTTTATTTGTGCGACAATATTTTTTGGCAAAATGCAAATCATTATGCTGCAATGCTTTGTAGAATTAATTGCTGTTTATTTGCTGCTCGTGGCAATATCATTAGAGAAAAATTAGCGCAGATTATCGGCTGAAAAATTTCTCCCCTTTGTGTTCCCCTTTAAGCCGCCGGCTCAGTCCGTAAATGCTGCGGCCAGTCTGTGATGAACGTCTGCTGTCCACTTATTTTCCGCCTTCGGCGGACAGGCTCTCCGCCTGCGGCTTTAGCAAAAAAGTGCTAACCGCTTATGACTCAAACTGTTTTTAAATCATTTTAGCACAATACTGCTACTAATAAACTGAATCGTTAAAGAATAATGCTCCCCGATGCTTTAGAATATTATCATCAAGATATATTAAACAATTAGGGGAAATATTATGACAGGCAGAGAAAGAGTATTAAACGCGATAAGGTGCAAAGAAACCGACCGCATACCTTGGGTTCCGTTTGTGGGCAGTCATGCGGGCGCGCTTTTGGGAGTAGGTGCGGAGGAGTATTTCAAATCAGCGGAGCTCATCTCCGAGGGCGCTCAGCTTGCTGCAGAGAGATACAAGCCCGATGGGCTGCCGGTAACCTTCGATCTCCAAATAGAGGCTGAGGTGCTTGGATGCGATGTTAAATACTCTCAGGACAACCCGCCCGCTGTGTTCGGGCATCCGCTGATTAAGGGCAAGAGCCTTGATGATCTGTGGATACCCCAGAAGGATGAAGGCAGGATAAAAACAGTTCTGCAGGCCGCAGAAACAATCAGGCAGAAAAATCCCGATATCGCCCTGTACGCAACAATCACAGGCCCTTTCACGCTCGCCCTTCATCTTCTCGGCACAGATATATTTATGAAGATGTTTGAGGATGTGGACTGGGTAAAGAAGCTCATCGCATACTGCAGCGAGGTTGCCAAGAAGATGAGCGAATACTATATCGAGGCCGGATGCGATGTTATCGCCCTTGTTGACCCGATGACAAGCCAGATTGGCCCGGATATGTTCAAGCAGTTTGTTTCTCCCTATGCCGCAGATATATTTGAGTTTATCAGGCAGAAAGGGGCAGCAGGTTCATTCTTTGTTTGCGGGCACGCCCAGCAGAATATCGAGGCAATGCGGGACTGCAAACCTGAAAACATCTCTATAGACGAAAATATCTCGCTCGAATTTGTAAGGCAGAAGTGCGAAGGCACGCAGGTGAGCTTTGGCGGAAACCTCCAGCTCACAACGGTTCTGCTTCTCGGCTCGGAGATTGATTCGGCAAAAGATGCGGTGCGCTGCATAGACAGCGGCGGAAAAACCGGCTTCATCCTTGCCCCGGGCTGCGATCTGCCCTATGCTACGCCGCCGGAAAACCTCGAAGCTGTTACGAAAGTTGTGCAGGATGAATACGAACAGCAGATTGCAAGAAATATTCCTGATGAGAGCATCAAGTTCGAGGATATCAGCCTGCCGAATTATCAGGACTCTCAGAAGGTAACGGTAAACGTTATCACTTTAGACTCCGAGGCCTGCGCACCATGTCAGTATATGGTGGATGCGGTAAAGACGGTCTGCGGGAAATTCGGAGACAAAGTGGAATGGCAGGAGCATAAAATCAAAACACGAGACGGGCTGAAAGTTATGGCGGCTCTGGGCGTTCAGAATATCCCCACCGTCTGCATTGACGGCGAGATTTCATTCATCTCCAGAATTCCGCCGAAAGAAGAGCTTGAAGAGGTAATCAGCAAAAAGCTCCAGCAAAAGGCAGAGTGTACTGGATGAAGGAGGTGATATTATGGCAATTTCGGTTTATGTATTAACAGGATACCTCGGGGCGGGCAAGACCACCGCCTTGAATTCGATCCTGAAAAGCGAGCAGTTCAGGGATAAGAGAATCTCGCTGATAATCAACGAATTCGGCAGAATCGGCGTTGACGGCAAACTTATCGAAAACCGCTCATTCCCGATTTACGAGATTAACAAGGGCAGCGTTTTCTGCGTATGCACGAAAACCGATTTCATCAAAACCGTTTCCCAAATCAGGGAGCAGGGAGATACAGACATCCTGATAATCGAGGCTACAGGAATCGCTGAATCCTGCGATATTGAAAGCTTTATGAACGAGCCGGCATTCAGGAAGGGGTTTGAGATAAAGGCGAATGTATGCCTCGTAGATGCGGCGAACTTCACCAAAATCGCGCCGTTCCTCAAGCCTGCTGTTTCGCAGGTGCAGTATGCAGACCTTATAAACATAACCAAAACAGACATCGCAGATGAGAATGAGATTGCTGCCGTTAAGAAGCTCGTGAGAAACTACAACCCGCAGGCTGAGATTTCCGCAGGTGTGTACGGACGAGGGCTTGCTGAGGATATCATGCAAACCAAACGCATTGAGAGAGAATCTGCCGGCATCTCTATGAAACCGCCTGAGGATGTTATAGCTGTTTCTTTCAGCCCCGAAGGAGACGCAGACAGAGAAGAATTTCTATCGCTTTTGAAAAGTCTTGAGGATAAAATCCTCAGGCTCAAGGGATATTTGAAATTTGAAGGGCAGCTTGAATATATAGAGGTAGTATGCGGGAAGGTTTTCAACAGAAAAGAACCCTCAAACAACCCCACTTCGCTTACAGTAATCGCTTGGAAAATCAGCAGAGAAGAGCTTGAACAGAAATTCAAAGAAGTACTGAAAATATAGCGATCTCTCGGCATAAAGCCAAGATAAAGGGGAGCTGCCGGTTCTAAGTGTGCGACAATATTTTTTGGCAAAGCTTTTTTAAGCCGCTAATCTCCGCTGAGATATTTCAGCCACTAAGCAGCTCTAAGCAGCACTAAGTTTTTTTAATGCGAGATTTCTAACCGCTAATCAGCGATGGTTTTCACTAATGATTTTACTGCTTGCAACTCGCCATCCGCCTCAGGCGGACTTACAGCTCTGCCATCCGCCTCAGGCGGACTTACAGCTCGCCATCCGCCTCAGGCGGACTTGCAGCTCTGCCACGAGCCACACGCCACAAAAAATCAGTGTAATCGGTGGATTATATCCTCTCCGCTTTCACCGCACCGACCACCACGGACTTCCACGGTCGCGCGCTTATCTACCAGCGGCTGACCGTGTATGTCCGTGATTGTCTTTCCCGCTGTAAAAAGCTTATGCCTTCTTATTCACGCTCTTCTTCTGCGGCGGATGAAGAGGCCGCCGAGGCCGAGAAGAGCCATCGTCGCCGGCTCGGGGACTTCCTCAATAGTAAACTCGTCGGGGGTGAAATAAAAGGAAGTAGGAGCTCCCACGCCGTCCTTAAAGCTTAAGTATAAATCTCCGCTGGTAACATCGTATGTTCCTTCACGCTGGGCTAAGTATTCCGCTGGATTAACAAACTCTCCAGTGAAGGTGTTGGAAAAGCCTGTTACTTCAAGTTCCTTTGCTCCGGCACCATATAAAGAGCTTCCTTGGGCTGTTAAACCTGATGCTCCGTAATAGATATCTGCAACACTTATACTTTTCAAATCATCATCCTCAGCGATAATGAGCCCGTATGGGCCTGAAGCCCGCTCGTAGGTTCCGCTTAAGCCGTCGCCGGAAAAATCCGCTATCAGCATAGGATCAGATGCGTGGTATTCCTCCCAGTAATTTATGTTCTCTCCTCCGCCTTCTGCGGTTGTAAAGAAATCGTTGCCTCCGCCTGTAAAGCCGTCGTTAACCACCCATGTAAAGGAATAGCTTTCTCCCTGTGTGTATCCAAAGTTAGTGCTGTCAGCAGTTGCGCTGAACGTAACCGATACATAAGCCGCCTGCACTGAAACAGCAGCCAACATCACTAAAGCGGTTGTTTTTAAATTTGCCATTAAGTATCTCCAAAAATAAGTTTTAAGTTGTAGGTTATATGTTCTAAGTTTTATGTTCTTCTGCGGCGGATGAAGAGGCCGCCGAGGCCGAGAAGAGCCATCGTCGCCGGCTCGGGGACGATTGTAAGCTCACCGCCATCTACCTGATAATCCACGTCTTCAGTGAGCGCAGAATAATCCACATAATCCGAGCCGTCCCAGAGATTGAGGTTTATGGTTGAATCATTGAAGGCATCAATATTCCCCAGAAAGCTGCTCATATCATCCCCACCCCATTTAAGTGCTAAACTCCCGGAAAGGCCTACGTTAATTGTAAATGTCCCTTCATAGGCATAGATATTTCCTGCATCAACTATTCCGTCTTCTATGGTCATAGAGGAGGAATTGTTATCATGATAAATCGCAGATGCTGATACAGTACCGCTGCCTGTGATTGTAAGGCTGCTGCCTTCAGCATTGAAAGAATCATTCATACGAATTCTTCCAGCCGACACGTCTCCGCCGTGAACGGTCATAATTCCCTGAGACTGATATCCTACCTTCAAGCCCTCAGTAACGCTGAGAGAGGCTCCGTTTGAGACAGATAACTCTCCGCTATCAAACTTACCCACGGAAAAAATGTTAGTGTTTGTAAAATCTGTACTGCTTCCAGCAAGAACCATTTCACCCTCGCCGTTATTGCCTACATTAGTATTATAAACCGTTTCAGAACCGCCGTCCCCGGTAAGTTTGCCCCAGCTGTTGTATCCAATCTGCAATCCGTCGTCTGAGTCAACATCAGACCAATCATCTATTGCATAAGGACTTGTCTCATTATCTCCGTCCCAGTCTTTCATTGCATTGCTGCCTTCAAATGTGTACGCACTGAAGGCGGGGGCTGCAAGAAGCAAAGCGATTAGCACAGACAAACACATCAAATTCCTTAAATAACACATCATTTTTGTTCTCCTAGTAAAAATAAGTTTTATGTTCTAAGTTATATGTTCTAAGTTGTAAGTATTAAGTTTTAAGTTTTAAGTTTTAAGTTCTTCTGCGGCGGATGAAGAGGCCGCCGAGGCCGAGAAGAGCCATCGTTGCCGGCTCGGGGACGGAGGCAACACGAAAACCTGTGTCGTAGTACTCGTTGTTCGGGCCGATGTCGTAGCGGTCGGAAGAGGCGAGGTAGCCGTCGTAGCTGGCGTAACCGCCGCCCCGGATCCCACGCGAACTGCCTGCGCCGAAATTTTCATCGCTGTATGGGCTTTCCATCCACTCCCACACGTTGCCCATCATATCGAAAGTACCGTTGAGCTCCTCGCTGCCGCTGCCGACATCCCACGGCTCACCAACAGCTTCATCATAGTTAGAATCATCGCCGGCTTGCGGCACAGAGCCGTTTGTCGTGGCGTATGTCTGGATGCTCTCTCCGTTCCAGTATGCCGCCTTCACCCATTCATCCTCTGTGGGCAGGAAGAATTGGGCGTCCTTATGGCGGTAGAGGTTTGTTCCGCCTGCCGCCTCTGCTTCGCTCCACGTGCTAAGGGCGTAGCTGCTTTCCCCCTGCGTGCCGGTAAACTTATACGCCGCCTGATGCCCCTTGCTTGTGTTCAGATAGTTTACGAACTGAGCAGCCTCATACCAGCTTACGTAATTTGTCGGCACGCTGGAACCTGTCCAATATGGATTCATGTCATAAGCGGTTGGCGGCGTTCCGGTTACGTCTCCGTACTCCGCTTTGAATTTGCTCCACTGGTCGTTGGTTACCTCGTAAGTACCCATACGGTAGTTGTAGCCCGGGTCAACAAACGTTTTCCCGCTGCCGATACTTGTTCCGTTGGCGCTGCTCGCATCTCCAGAGATATCAACAAAGCTCAGCGTAAACTGATTATCCCCGCTGCCGAAATTTTCGCTGTACGCCCCAAGGCCTGCCGAAGCGATAAGGACTAGCGCCGCCAAATACAAATACACATTCTTCATTTTTGTTCTCCTAGTAAAAATAAGTTTTATGTTTTATGTTCACAGCCATCCCATAGGTCCATAGATTTATCGTTGAGGGCTTGTTTATTGTATTAAAACGCCCTTTTCCTGAAGGATTTCAATCACCCCAGTTTGCATTTTTTTGGCTATTGTTCAATTGTCAGTTATTTGCTCAATACTGCCCACTCTTTTTTCACCTCTTTCTTTGCGTAAAATCTTGCTACATATTAAAACCTGGCAAATAAGCCTGCTGAGGGCTTGCAACCATACGCGGTGAACCACGTGCTGTCCCACAGGCAGCCATAACGCTAAAAACATCCAGCCGGCTGAATAATACACCCCTCAGCAAAGTAAACAATCGACTGAATGTTCCTTTCCATTTGCCGAGGAAACCTATATACCGTATTAAAATATAAGCAAGCATTGCCGTCCATACTTGCCATAGAATCGCTTCTTGGCTATGCCCTAGGAAATCGCTTAGCTGCAAAGTCTGCTTTATTTGCTTGAAAAACACCTCTATGCCCCATCGGCATTTATATAGGCCGCAGATACTGCTCGGCGCCCACTGAGTATTGTTAGTGATAAATTTCATAAGCTTTTTCTCGCCGTTAACTTCCACATAAGCCTTAACCAAACGGAGCTGCTTCGGGTAGGCCTCATAGCTTTTCGGCATTTCAAGTTCAATTAATGCATCGTATTGGATATCACCTTTTGGTTCTGTATTCTGTTTAACAAAACGATATTTCATATTGTCTTTGGCTCTGGTAACCCAGAATAATTCTCGCCTGTCAAGATCAGCCAGATGCTTAAAATCCACGTAAGCCTTGTCAAAAACCGCTATTTCGCCGCTTTTAAGGTTCTGACAGAGCTGATAAGCCTCTGTCGAATCATGGGTTGAGGCTTCTTTTACAATAGCAAATTGAGGCAGGAATGTCTGGAGATTAAGCTGCATGTGGCACTTTGCAGCGGCTTTGCGTCTGCGATGTTTAGCCCAGTCAATACAGTTGGCTACAAGCTGAATCGTTGTTGAATCAACCGCATATATTGCTCTCTTAAAACGCCTTGGAAGGCCGGAGTATTTATGACCTCTGCCAAAATTAGGATGCTGGGCTTGGATATGGGACAGCACCTCCCAGAAGAGAGTCTCTGCCATACGAGGATCTCGAACCCTGTTTGCATGAGAAAGCCCATTCCTGCTTGGTGGGGTTGCACGGCGAATAGGAATCAAAGCTCCGGAATGATTACGCAATGTGTCGGCAACGTCGTTCAGCGAGAGGCTGTGAGCAATCTGGACATGAAGCATAGATACAATGTGAGACCAGCACGAAAATGTTCGTGATTGCTTGTCAATACCGTAAAACCGGGATAATTTTGAAACAAGATAAGCAGGAATATATTGGCATATCTGCTTGAGAACTGTATATTGATGCTTAGCGGGTGTCATGAGTTACTCCTAATTTTTGGTTAGTTTGTTGAAATTAGTGTAACTCATACCCCGCTATTTTCAAAGAAACATCTTATATTTTGTTCTTCTATGGGATGGCTGTGTTTTATGTTCTAAGTTGTAAGTCCTAAGTTTTAAGTTTTAAGTTGTAAGTTGTAAGCTTTATGTTCTTTTGCGGCGGATGAAGAGGCCGCCGAGGCCGAGAAGAGCCATCGTTGCCGGCTCGGGGACTTCCTCAATAGTAAACTCGTCGGGGGTGAAATAAAAGGAAGTAGGAGCTCCCACGCCGTCCTTAAAGCTTAAGTATAAATCTCCGCTGGTAACATCGTATGTTCCTTCACGCTGGGCTAAGTATTCCGCTGGATTAACAAACTCTCCAGTGAAGGTGTTGGAAAAGCCTGTTACTTCAAGTTCCTTTGCTCCGGCACCATATAAAGAGCTTCCTTGGGCTGTTAAACCTGATGCTCCGTAATAGATATCTGAAACACTGACATTTTTCAAATCATCATCCTCAGCGATAATGAGCCCGTATGGGCCTGAAGCCCGCTCGTAGGTTCCGCTTAAGCCGTCGCCGGAAAAATCCGCTATCAGCATAGGATCAGATGCGTGGTATTCCTCCCAGTAATTTATGTTCTCTCCTCCGCCTTCTGCTGTTGTAAAGGAATCGTTGCCCCCGCCTGTAAAGCCGTCGTTAACCACCCATGTGAAGGAATAGCTTTCTCCCTGTGTGTATCCAAAGTTAGTGCTGTCAGCAGTTGCACTGAACGTAACCGATACATAAGCCGCCTGCACTGAAACAGCAGCCAACATCACTAAAGCGGCTGTTTTTAAATTTGCCATTAGGTATCTCCAAAAATAAGTTTTATGTTCTAAGTTACAAGTTGTAAGTATTAAGTTATAAGTTTTAAGTTGTAAGCTTTATGTTCTTCTGCGGCGGATGAAGAGGCCGCCGAGGCCGAGAAGAGCCATCGTCGCCGGCTCGGGGACGGAGGCAACACGAAAACCATTATTTGTTTCCTCATAATAATTATATAGGGTGCCGTAATCGGAAGAAGTGATCCAGTCATTACCACTATTATAAGCGTCGCCCCTGAGTAGGCCCCCATTGGAGAGTGTGTAACTACCATCGTGATCGTGAGGTTCCTCAATCCACTCCCACACATTGCCCATCATATCGAAAGTACCGTTGAGCTCTTCGCTGCCGCTGCCGACATCCCAGGGCTCACCAACAGCATTGCCGTAGTTAGAATCCTCTCCGGCTTGCGGCACAGAGTCGTCTGTCGTGGCGTATGTCTGGATGCTCTCTCCGTTCCAGTATGCCGCCTTCACCCATTCATCCTCTGTGGGCAGGAAGAATTGGGCATCCTTATGGCGATAGAGGTTTTCGCCTTCCCAAGCCTTGCCGGCTGACCAAGTGCCGAGAGTGTAGTCGCTTTCACCCTGCGTGCCGGTAAACTTATAGGCCGCCTGATGCCCCTTGCTTGTGTTCAGATAGTTCACGAACTGAGCCGCCTCATACCAGCTTACATTGTTAGTGGGAACGCTGGAACCGGTATAATATGGGCTTTCGTTATAAGCACTCAAATAATTGCCGGTTACGTCTCCGTACTCAGCTTTGAACTTTGTCCACTGGTCGTTGGTTATTTCATAGGTGCCCATACGGTAGTTGTAGCCCGGGTCAACAAACGTTTTCCCGCCCCCGCTCCTGATACTTGTCCCGTTGGCGCTGCTCGCATCACCCGAGATATCAACAAAGCTCAGCGTAAACTGATTATCCCCGCTGCCGAAATTTTCGCTGTACGCCCCAAGGCCTGCCGACGCTATAAGGGCCAGCGCCGCCAAATACAAATACAAATTTTTCATTTTTGTTCTCCTAGTAAAAAGTATTAAGTTGTAAGTATTAAGTCCTAAGCTTTATGTTCTTCTGCGGCGGACGAAGAGGCCGCCGAGGCCTAGAAGAGCCATCGTCGCCGGCTCGGGGACGATTGTAAGCTCACCGCCATTTACCTGATAATCCACGTCTTCAGTGAGCGCAGAATAATCCACATAATCCGAGCCGTCCCAGAGATTGAGGTTTATGGTTGAGTCATTCTGTGCATCAATAAACCCCAGAAAGCTCTCCATATCGTTATGATAAAACTGGCCAAGTTTTAAACTTCCGGAAAGGCCTACGTTAATTGTAAATGTCCCTCCATAAACAACTATACCATAACCATCAACAAAATCGGCTGTCCCGTCTTCAATGGTCATAGAGGAGGAATTGTTATAATGAGAAAGCGAATATGCATCTACAGTACCGCCGCCTGTGATTGTAAGGCTGCTGCCGTCCGCATCGGCAGAATCAGAATTATTCATAATAATTCCTCCTCCACCATTCACGTCTCCGCCGTCAACGGTCATAATTCCCTGAGACTCTAATCCTACCTGCAAGCCAGCTCTAACCAAGAGAGAGGCTCCGTTTGAGACAGATAACTCTCCGCTGTCAAACGCACCCACGGCAAAATCGTTATCGTTTGTAAAATCTGTACTGCTTCCAGCAAGAACCATTTCACCCTCGCCGTTATAGCCTACATAAGTATTATAAACCGTTCCAGAGCCGCCGTCGCCGGTTAGTTTGCCCCATGCGTCATGGCCAATATACAATTCATCGCCAGAGGAAACTTCTGACCAGTCAGAAACTGAAATTTCCTCCCCGCCTACTTCATGAGAAATTGCATTTCCGCCTTCAAACGTGTATGCGCTGAATGCGGGGGCTGCAAGAAGCAAAGCGATTAGCACAGACAAACACATCAAATTCCTTAAATAACACATCATTTTGTTCTCCTAGTAAAAAAGTATTAAGTTGTATGTTTTATGTTCTAAGTTACAAGTTGTAAGTATTAAGTCCTAAGTTTTAAGTTTTAAGTTCTTCTGCGGCGGATGAAGAGGCCGCCGAGGCCGAGAAGAGCCATCGTCGCCGGCTCGGGGGTGATGGTAACCGAATCCACATCTAAAACAGTCGAGTAGTTGACAGTCAGCCCTCCACCATCCAATACCTCATATTCGCCAAGGTAATCGGAAAAGTATTGCCAGGGGGTTTTGTAGGAAGTCGTGGTGTAATCAAAGGATTCTTCGGGAAGAACAATCTCAGTTAATACTATTTGGAATATTTCATCATCCTCGGGTGTAAACAGGTTCATACTTCCTGCTTCTACATCTGATTTAATATGCAGGCCGTTTGAATTGACAGTAATCCATTCCCATGGGTCTTGCGGCCTTTGGTAGTCCCCCGATACTCCTGAGCCATAGATATCTTCAACTACTGCTTCGGATTCAGGCAGATCGGTTTGCCACATATTCTGATATGTATTGTACATATCATAGTTCTGTTCTTCTGAACGCGAGCCGTTGAGAACAAAAGTGAAATCGTACTCCTGCCCGGGAGTGTATCCCCTATTATTATTGCTTAGAGCTGTGCCCGTTACAGTGATCACAGGATCGTAAGCGGCCGAAACAGAACACGCTGAAATTGCAATTACAACCGCCGCCAGAGGCAATAAATTTTTCATTTTTGTTCTCCTTGTAAAAAATAAGTTCTAAGTTACAAGTTGTAAGTATTAAGTCCTAAGTCCTAAGTTGTAAGTTCTAAGTTTTAAGTTCTTCTGCGGCGGATGAAGAGGCCGCCGAGGCCGAGAAGAGCCATCGTCGCCGGCTCGGGGGTGATGGTAACCGAAGTTGGAGTAAAATTTGCATAGTTCGAGTTTTCATTTGCAACTTCGAAAGAGCCGCTGATATCATACTCCCCTAAATAATCCGAGAAATACGCTTCGGGGGTTAAGTAGGTCTGGCTGGAAAAGTCAAAGCCGAAGCTGTCATCATAATCAACAAATTTGACAAGTTTCAAATAATCACCGTTTGGCGCAGTGATGTTTAGATTGCTGGAATCTGCCATTGCAGAAAGGTAGAATTCTGTGGTGTTATTGTAGAAATCATCTATATGATAAATGCCCAATTTATCTTTTGGATCAGAATCTGTCGAATCCGGCGTCTGATATTCACCTGAAACGCCTGAGCCGTAAATATCCAGAAACACAGGGGCTTGTCCTGTGAGCTCTGCATTCCAGAAGTTTTGAGATTGGCTGAATACATCGTCCGCCTGCTCGGTTCTTGAGCCGTCAGCAACAAAGCTGAAGCTGTAAGACTGGCCTTCCTGATAGCCTAATGCCGTTTCTGAGGCCTCGGCATTAATTGTAAACACAGGATTGTACGCCGCCAAGCTTGCAGAAGCCATAACAACCAGCGCCGCCAGAGGCAATAAATTTTTCATTTTCACACCTGCCAACTTTAATTCCACTAAACTTTATAAAAACTTATGTTTCTTAACATACCAAATTTGAACGCAGAATTCAAATTAAAATTCAGTATTTTTGCTGATTTTTTAAATTTTTGAAGGAAACGGAGGGGAGATATTTTTCAGCCGCTAATCCCCGCTGAGATTTATAAGCCACTAAGCAGCACTAAGGATTTACTAACCACTAATCTGCACTAATTTTTCACTAAATGATTTTGCCGCTCGCAATCCGCCGCAGGCGGACTTGCAGCTCTGCCACTTGCAGCTCTGCCACTTGCCACAGGCCACTATCTTTATCTCATCCTGTAAATCTTGTTAATCCTGTCTAATTTATCACATCCTCTCCGTTATCTCCGCTTCCTCCGATGTTTAACTCTCTTTTACATCAGAGAAAACATTTTCATAAATGAGGGAAAGCTCTCTGCCGGCAGAACGTTTCACCACAATACCAAACTCTTCTCCAATGTTTAAATTGATTTTTACACGGAAATAGTCAGCCTTCGGCGGACTCCACGTGCGGCTCTGATTGTCATTAGTATTACGCAGCGATTTCACAAAACGAGATATTTAAACCGAGCTACGCTTAAAGACCCGCCGCAGGCGCGGAAAATAAGTGGACAAAAGGCAGTGAGTAGGCATAAGTTTTTTCGCAGAATGGTGATTTGCATTCTGCCCAAAAAAATTGCCGCACACATCTTTCCCCGCTGCGAAAAGATTTTTTAAACATCACAATTGAATTTTAACGATTGTTTAATACAATTTCCCTTTCTGCTTAAGCGCTCGTAGCTCAGTTGGATAGAGCGTTGGATTCCTAATCCAAAGGTCGCAGGTTCGAATCCTGCCGGGCGTAGTTCCTCTTCATCCCCTCTCAAGCCCTTAAAAACGCCGTTTTCAGCCCTCTCAGGGTCGTTTTTACTGCCTTCAGCATTGCTTGATTTTAAGCTTATATCGTTCACCTCTTGCCGCCGAAAACGCCTTGAAGTGCGCAGTATGCAGAAAACCGGGCGGAAGCTTAAGCCGCATCACCGATGTGTTGTTATATAGAGTTTTAAAAGCTTCCAAATAAATGTATAATAAGCTTAATTAACGTTAATTGCAGGAACTGTAAAATGAATATCAATGACGAACAAGCTCGCTATGCTCAAGACATTGTTTATGAGGCAATGGAATGCGTTTGCGAAGATGGAGAGAAGGCGGCAAAACTCTGCCATAAGGCACTCAGCATTGATCTGGACTGTGTTGATGCAATCCTAATGCTTTCCGATCTTGAATCCGAGACGGCCGAAGAGCATATCGCATCGGCGCAAAAGGCTGTTGCAGCGGGGATAAGAGGCCTTGGCGAAGATTTTTTCGAAGAGGCAGTCGGCAATTTCTGGGGGATTATTGAAACCCGTCCCTTTATGAGGGCTATGGCCGATCTGGCAGAGTCTTACTTAATGCTCGGCAAAAAAGGGCATAGCACAGCTATTCAACTTTATGAAGAAATGCTCAAACTTAATCCTAATGATAATCAAGGCATTCGGTATTTATTGATCAGCTGTTATTTTAACACAAAACGCTACGCGGATGCCGGCAAACTGCTGGATAAATACGATGACGACGTATCGGCGTTATTTTTGTGGTCAAGAGTGCTGTATGATTATATCACAAGCGGCAAGGCTGAGGCCGAGAAGTCTCTTGAGCAGGCCGAATACTATAATCCCCACGTGCTGAAATACCTCATAGACAGAAAGAGACTGCCAAGCGATTCTCCTGTTTCTTATGCAGCAGGCGAAGAGTCTGAGGCTCAGTGTTGTGCAGAGATTCTCAAACCTTCTTGGAGGCTCCACCCCAAAGCCAAGAAATGGCTTAAAGAATATGAAGCGGGAAAGAGCTGAACGCCCTTAGCCGGCCTGAATGAAAAAAGTTCAGGGGCTTGTATTAGGTACTCCCCGCCCGCTCGATAATCAGAAATATCAAGCGGGATGATTTGGTGCGACGCCTCTCGATGAGGTGAGCGCTGGCTTTTTATTAGGCCCTCACGGGTTTATTTCCCCAGTGTTTGTCAGTGTCTGCCGGCGTGAGCGGGGGAAAACAGCAAAATTCAAAAAAATCATTACTCCTTTATTAGCAGCGGTTTGCGCAGCGCACAGCGCCCCTTCCTGCAGGTAATCTCCGCGCAAAATATTAACATTCAGCCAAGGGTGAGAGGCCGTTTTTAATAAGAAGCTATGGCAGATTGAAAAAATTTTGTTTTTAGGCCTCCCGTTCAATCTGTCATAAACCTTTGAGAAATCGGAAATACGTTAAAGAGGAGAAGGAAATGATCAGCTACATCAAAATCGAATCGGATATCCTGAATCTGCCCGTTGGCAGTGCTGAGAAGATAGTGCTCGCCGCTGGAAGGCTGCCGAAGGGCTGCAGAATGTCCAACGCCCAGCTCGCCCGAATCTGCGGCGTCTCGGAGCGTTCTATCTCAAGGATTGTCTCTGATCTGTCTTGCGGGGGGTTGATTGAGATAAGAGAAGCCGGCAGGAACCGGGTAATTGAAACCACTGATTTTCAAGAAAAATTACAGATAGACAAATTGGCACATAGACAGATTGGCTATAGTCAGAGCGGCTTTGAACATAGACAATCTGGCGTGCAGCATAGACAGATTGGCGAGGATCATAGACAAATTGTCCACCATAATTTAAAAAGTAAAAGAAATAAAAAAGAAAAGGCGGCGTCTCGAACAAAAGAGCCTTCCGGAGGGGCTCTTTGTTCTTCGCCTTCGGAAGAAAAAACTTCCGGCCATGGCGGGAGAGAGAAAACTCGCGGGGATATCGGGGATTTCACGATGAAGGAGTTTCGTGAGTATATTGCCGATAAGCTCGGGATGAAGCCGGGCTGGGAGAACTACGCCGGCAGGGCATACGAGCTTCGGATTGCGATCTTCACCGCAGGCAGCAGGGAAAACGCCCAATTCCTCGAATGGGTGCGGAAGAGGCGGGCATCCACGTGCGGCTCTGATTCCCGTTAGTATTACGCAGCGATTTCACGAAACGAATATTTAAACCGAGCCACGCATGTAGGCCCGCCGCAGGCGGACAGGCTCGGTATAAATCAAATTTACATTGGAGGGGATATTTTCATAAATGAGGGAAGGCTCTATGCCGGCAAGTACGCTGCCACCGCAATACATAATCCTGCTCTGATGTTGGAGATATTTTTTTTGACAGAGCCAGTCCGCCTGTGGCGGAGAGATAGTTTGCCTGCGGCGGAGAGGGAATTTTTCAGCCGCTAATCTCCGCTAATTTTTCACTAATGATATTGCTACTTGCCATCCGCCACAGGCGGACTTGCAGCTTGCCGCAAAAAATCTGCGAAATCCGAGTAATCTATGGATTATATCATTCTCCCTCCGTGATCCTCCGCTCCCTCGGTGGTTGAAAAAACGCAGCAATCGGAAAAGAGACTTGGCCGCTTTTTTTTCTACTAAATATCTATTGAACAGCCGTGTACCGAATTGTACTTTGGCGGTTGAGGACTGCTATTAAATATTGAGTACCCTACTTCCTACTTGATTCTTTTTTTAGTATATTTTCTAATCTTTTTATTTCTTCCATTGAAGAAATTAATTCAGTTAATTGGTTAGCCCTGTATTCTTCTAATACCTCCTTGGTATTTTTTAGTTGAACAGCAGTACCTGTCATACAAACCATTAGCATTCCTGTCGTTTTTCCCACAGAAGAATAATCTATATCTACAGCAATAATAGCATTGGCGTTTAAATTAACGGCATTTACGCGGAGTATCTGTTTGCAGAGTTTTTCGCTGTCTTTTATTTTTTGGTTATACGTTCCAGATGTTGCCCCAAAGAAATCAGTAAATGAAGAAGCTATGTCGGAAATAAAACCAGTACCTGAAACTGTCTGTGAAGTAACTATATCTAATACATTGTAGTCCCAATTTTGAGGAGAGTGAGTTGATACTATAGGGACTTGATTTAATAGGGTCCTACCAGCCTCATAAAGTTCTTTAATTTTATCCCTAATTTTATTAATTGTATTATAATATGGATTAGTTCCACATTTTTGACACATTATACTAAAATTTTTTTCGTTAAATTCATTAATTAAAGCAATTGAATTTTGACTCAAAAATGCGTTTTGTTTTTTGCCTTCTAATACAATAGGTTCTCCACAGTTAGGGCATTTATCCAAAATTGGTATTTTAATTTTTTCGTCGCATACGGGGCAACTAATTGTTTGACCAATCTTTGAATATTTAGCTTTTAATTTATGACTGCAAGTTGGGCACTTAAACGTAATCACAATGGCCTCCTAATAAACCTGTCCATTTTATAGTTTCATTCACGTATAAAGTTTTCTAAATATTTACATTAGCTTGGTAATACTCTTTTTAATTATAAGACGCTCTTTTATGCGTGGGGCTTGTAGTTCTGGTAGTCCGTCCGACACTTGCTTTCATTCAACCAAAAAGAAATGAAGATAATTACTTATCAAATTGACTTTTTAATTTTCAGCCTTCTTTGGCTTGCCGTTGTCGCTATTATACCACTTCCCTGGTTTCGAATTCAATTCCCCCAACCTTTGACGCGAGGAAGTTGTAAATTGCGATCATTATTGAAAGAAAAACAAAGCCCATGACAGATAAAATAATGGGCATAAGCAGGAAAGGTATTACTGCGATTTTTTGCTCAGTCTGGTTAGCAAACAGCACGATGAATAACCCTGCTAAAGCGGGCGGCAGGCCGAAGAAGAAGTATAGAAGCGCTACCACCTTGCTGCTCTGAAACACTGATACTCTCGAGATCTGTTTTTTCATTTTGCTTCCTTTTGCAATCCAACAATCTTTATTTGTCCGCCGAGGAGCCTGCTTATATAATCGATATTCACAATATATCATACTGGATTTATGGTTCAAGTAAAAAAGATTAGTATTTTCGTTTTATTTGCAGCATTATTTTGTGGCAAAGCTTTTTTCCGGCCACTAATCGGCACTAATTTATTGCTAATGATTTTGCCACGGGCCAAAAATCTATTCGCTTGTTTTCTGCCTCCGGCGGACAGGCTCTTCGCCTTCGGCGGACTCTGCGCACGGCTCTGATTAACACTTCGCTGCGTGAAATCTTTGCGAAAAACTAACGAAGACCGAGCCACGCATGTAGCCCGCCTTCGGCGGACGGAATAAGTGGACAGCAGATGCCCAACACAGACAGGCCGCAACATTTACGAACTGAGCCGGCAGCGAACAGCGTAATAAGCTAGCGGCAAGTGGGAAGTCTTTTCGCTGCATGAGCTTAGCGGGTCTGCCACGGCGGATGTCGGGCCGCTGTAGTAAGTGAAATCTTGTCGCTGCAGGAAAACAGACACTCACAGACACTCACGGATAAGCACAGGGAATCACGGACAGCAGATCGAAGGGATAAGCGGGAGTCCGTATAAGTCCGTGATAGTCCATGCAGGCAAAAGCGATCGGTAAGCGGGAAATCTTCTCGCCACACGCCGCTTGCCGCAAAAAATCCGCGAAATCGGTGTAATCCGTGGATTTTATCTGTCTGAGCAATCTGCGGATTGAATCCAGCGGAAGACAGCTTGCTTAAAGCTGCAATCTGGGGTATTATTTTCGTTTGTCGGCAGAATAATATATAGCGCAGGTGAATAAATGGACTTAAAAGCAAAAGCGAAAGATTTACGAGAGCAGATCCGCAGGCACGACTACCTCTACTACGTACTAAACAGCCCGGAGATATCGGATTTCCGCTACGACGAGCTTTTCAGGCAGCTCAGGGAGATAGAATCCGCCCATCCCGAGCTCATAACGCCCGATTCGCCCACGCAGAGGGTATCCGAGGCCCCGAGCGAGGGTTTCGAGCGGGTTCGGCATCTCGTTCCGATGCTCAGCATAGACAACACCTACGAAAGCGCAGAGCTCCGCGCATTCGACAGCCGCGTGCGCAAGGGGCTTGGCAGCGACAACTACTCCTACACCGTGGAGCTGAAGATCGACGGGCTTGCGATAAGCCTGATATACGAAAACGGAATCTTCCAGCGCGCTGCCACCCGCGGCGACGGCGAGCAGGGCGATGATGTAACCGCAAACGTAAAGACAATCCGCTCGATCCCGCTGAAGCTGGATAATCCCGCTGCGGGGAGGTTTGAGGTTCGGGGCGAGGTGTTTATGTCTTTCAGCGCGTTCGAGAAAACCAACAAGCTCCGAGACTCGCAGGACAAGCAGAGATTCGCAAACCCCCGCAACGCCGCCGCCGGCTCGCTGAAGCTGCTCGATTCGAAAGAGGTGTCTAAGCGGGAGCTTTCATTCTTCTGCTACGGGCTTGCCGGCGCGGAAAACTTCTCCGCTAAGGGGCACTTCGCTGCCCTGAACAGGCTCAAAGAGATGGGGCTTCCGGTGAATCCGGAGGCAGCAGAGGCCGAAAATATCGAGCAGGTTATCGAGATAATCCAGCTCTGGGACGAGAAACGCAAGACACTCAACTACCCCACAGACGGGATGGTGATCAAGGTTGACAGCTTCGAGGCTCAGCAGAAGCTCGGGGCAACGGGCAGAAGCCCCCGCTGGTGTATGGCGTATAAATTCAGCGCAGAGCAGAAGCAAACGAAAATTATCTCCGTTGATGTGCAGGTGGGCAAAACGGGCATCCTCACCCCAGTGGCAAATCTTGAGCCTGTGGAGCTTGCCGGTACAACAGTCCGCAGGGCATCGATGCACAATTTCGATGAGGTGGAAAGGCTGGATGCCAGAGTTGGCGATACTGCGCTAGTGGAGAAGGCCGGCGAGATTATCCCGCAGGTGGTGAAGGTGCTCAAAGACCATCGCCCCGAGAGCAGTGAGAGATTCCTGCCGCCGGAGCAGTGCCCTGTATGCGGAAGCAAAACCGCCAAAGACAAAAACGGCGTGTATCTGATATGCACCAATCCGGGCTGCCCTGCAAGGCTCAAGGGAAGGCTCGTTTATTTTGTGGGCAAGGGGCAGATGGATATCGACACGCTCGGCCCGGCAGTGATAGAGCAGCTTATAGATAAGGGGCTCGTGAAAGATTTTTCAGATTTGTACGGAATTTCTAGAGAAGATTTGACATCCTTAGATAAGATAGGCGATAAAAGCGCCCAAAACATACTCGCCTCGATTGAAAAGAGCAAAGAGATTCCGCTTTGGCGGTTTGTAAAGGCGCTCGGGATTAGGTATGTCGGCGGGCAGAACGCCGAGATACTCGCTGAGCAGTTTGGCTCGCTTGAGGCGATTATGAACGCCTCAGCGGAGGAAATGGAAGCGATAGACCAGATCGGCCCTGTTGCGGCGGCGAGCGTGAAGGAATATTTCGCAGATGCCGAAAACAGGGAAGTAGTGAATAAGCTGCTGGCTCGGGGCGTTAGGCCGTATGTACAGCAGAGCGAGCAGGAAAAGCCGCTTGCCGGGAAAACATTCGTGGTAACCGGAACGCTCTCGCAATTCACGAGGGATCAGGTGAAGGAATTTATCTCGCAGAATGGCGGGAAGGTTAGCTCCAGCGTGAGCTCGAAAACAGACTACCTCCTTGCGGGGGAAAAGGCCGGCTCGAAATTGAAGAAGGCCGAGAGCCTCGGGGTTGAGATTATAGATGAACAAAAGCTAAAAGAAATTTGCAGTTAAAAATAGATTAAGGCGGTTTTTATGATTCGATACACACTCATCCTGCTTATGGCGGCATCAATAAGCCTTGCCGCAGACTACTATGTAAACAGCAGTGAAGGCAATGATTCAAACACGGGCAAAACCCCCGAACAGGCCTTCAGAACGCTTGAAAAGGCTAATTCCATAAAACTCAAGCCCGGCGATAAGCTGCTTTTCAAGGCTGGCGAGAAGTTTACAGGCCATTTCAAGCCTCAGGGCTGCGGCGAAAAGGGCAAAAAGATATATATCGGCAGCTACGGCGAAGGCGATAAACCCCTCCTGGCCGCCGGCGGGAGATTTCCCGAAGCCGTTCATCTTTTCAATATGGAATACGTTACGCTGGAAGGGCTCGAGATAACCAACACCGGCAGCAAGCCTGAACCGGGCAGAAGGGGGCTCCGGATAGAGCTCAAAGACTTCGGCGAGGGAAACGATATCCGAATCAGCGACCTGTTCATCCATGATGTAAACGGCAGCAAGTATAAGAAGAAAAAAGGCGGCGGATCTGCAATCATCTGGCAGAATCACGGCAAGGAAAAGAAAACCCGCTTCAACGGGCTTGTAATCGAAAACTGCCGTTTGAAAGACTGCGTCCGAAACGGCATAAACTCCCGCGGCTATACCAACCGGAATAACTGGCATCCGAGCCTGAATGTGGTGGTTCGTGATAATCTGCTTGAGGGCATCCCGGGCGATGGGATTGTGCCGCTGGGATGCGACGGAGCCCTTATCGAAGGAAACGTTATGCGGGACTGCCCGAGAATGCTGGAGAAGGGCGATGCGGCCGCGGGCATTTGGCCGTGGTCTTCGGATAACACGGTCATTCAGTACAACGAAGTATCCGATCACAAGGCCTGCTGGGACGGCCAAGGCTTCGATTCAGACTGGAACTGCCGCGGCACGATAATCCAGTACAACTACAGCCACGACAACGAAGGCGGCTTCCTGCTTATCTGCTGCAACGGCAAGGCAGCCAAATCCAGCAGGATCAACGAGGGCACAATAGTACGCTACAATATCAGCATAAACGACGGGCTGCGCACCGAAGGCCACGCCGCCGGCTTCTCGCCAACTTTCCACATCACCGGCCCAGTTACGAACACCAGAATATACAACAATCTGATTTACGTGCCCCGCAAGAGCTCCAAAGAGATAGACCGAACGATTGTGGAGATGGACAACTGGGGCGGGCCGTACCCTGAAAATACGCTCTTCGCCAACAATATTTTCTATGTGGAAGGCGAGGCAGATTTCGTTATGGCGGGCAGCAGGAAAACCAGATTCTTGAACAATCTGTATTCAGGCGAATTTGAAAACCGCCCTGAAGACAGCAAAGCGATAACCGAAAAGCCCCGATTCAAGGGCAGTATTAAAGATGAAAACGGGCTCTGGAATCCGCTGGGCTTCCAGCTCGCTCCCGATTCTCCGGGCGTTGAGGCTGGAATGTATATCAGCGGCAGCGGCGAGGAAAACTACAAGGGCGATAAGCTTGATTATCCGATAAACGTCGGGCCGTTTTAAGCCGGCTCAAATCTCGCTTACAGGGCGGGTTAGAGCGGTGAGCCGTATATCTTCGCCGAATGGAGTGAATTGGCTGTGATAGAGACCGCTTCCGGGGAGCCCTGCCATTGCTTTAGGTAAGCTGTCTTTCCCCGCAGAGCAGAGCATCTTAGGGGCAGTGTATATCCATAATTCATCTGCAAGCCCGCAGCGGATGAATTCGGTGAGCAGCTCCGGCCCCGCCTCCACCATCACCCTCTGGGCATTTTTTGCGGCAAGCTTATCCAGCACGCCCCGAATGCTGCATCGGCCATTCTCATCCCTCTGCGCCTGGACAACATTAACTCCGCAGTCGGTGAGCGTTTGAATCTTTTCCTGATCCTCAGAGAGCGTAAAAATCGTAAGCGGGGCAGCGTCTATGCTCTGAGAAAGCCGCATATCAGCGGTTATTCTAAGCTTTGAATCGAGGATAATCCTGTGCGGGCTTCTGCCGTGAGAGGGCCTTGCGGTAAGCAGCGGATCGTCTGCCAGGACAGTTCCGATTCCTGCGAGGATATAATCGCAGCTCCTCCGCAGCCTGTGCACATTTTCCCTGCTCGCTTCGGAAGTGAGCCATAAATCCTGCCCTTCGGGGCTTGTTTCGCTCATATATCCATCAATGCTCTGCGCCCATTTGAGGATAACCCACGGGCGGGAATGCCTGCTCTGCTTGATGAAGGCCGGGTTCAGCAGCTCGGCCTGCTCCCTGCAAACCCCCGCTTCAACCTTGATCCCAGCCTTACGCAGCATATTGAACCCCCTGCCGGCAACCTTCTCGCTCGGGTCTTCCATTGCAGCTATCACCTCGGCAACCTCCGCCTCTATCAGCGCCGCTGCGCAGGGCGGGGTTTTCCCGTAATGACTGCAGGGCTCAAGGGTAACGTAAACCGAGCAGCCGGAGGGGCTCAGCCCCTTAAGGCGGCAGTCTTGAAGGGCGTTTATCTCCGCATGCTCTTTGCCGAAATGTTTATGCCAGCCCTCACCTACAACTTCACCCTCGGGATTAACTATAACGCACCCTACAAGAGGATTGGGCTCCACACTCCCGAAACCGCGTTTGGCCAGCTCAATCGCCCAATGCATATACTGCTGGTATGCCATTATTTTCGCTCCAAAAAAAAGGGACAACCCCCGTAAAGATTGCCCCTTGAAATGCTGTTTCTAATCATCGAATGGATTATTCCATCGAGATTGCCTCTACCGGGCACTCATCAACGCACGCACCGCAGTCGATGCAAACATCCGCATCTACTTCGGCCTTGCCGTTGTCGTCCAGAGAGATCGCTTCAACAGGGCAGGCATCCACGCACGCCCCGCAGCCCGTGCAGGTTTCTTTATCGATAACTGCTGGCATAATTAACATCCTTTCAAAAAATTAAGTTAATTCTCATTCTTCTTTTCACATTCAATCTGTGAACAAACCTATATATACAACAAACTTCAGATTGCGCCAAACAAAAAAATACAAATTTTTCTCAAAAAATTTCAAGCTCATCTCTCACCCGCCCCTCAACCGCTCTGATTAGCCAAAACAGCGGTTTTCAATTGGCGGAAAATGCTTGTGCTGAGCAGCTTTTTTTAAGCTTATTTTCCCTTCCTGAAGAGGCGGTATGGCAGGGAGGCGCGGTAGAATGATGTTGGGTATTTAGTGGGGAAAATCCCCTCGCGCACGCTGCCCACATCTCCCACGCTGTAGAACGCCTTTGGGTGGTGTTTGTCTATAAACTCTATAACCTTTTTGAGGTCTTTCTTCTTTATCACGGAGAATACGATTTTCACCGGCCCCTTTGCTCCCCGGCCGTCTAAAACGGTGAATCCGTAGCCTTCGTGCTGCAGCTCTTCGAGCAGCAACTGGCAGTTTTCCACAATCAGCACACGCAGCATCACCTTCCCCAGAGCCATCTTCTCGGCAAGCAGGATGCCGATATAGCTGCCCGCAGCAAATCCGCCGGCATAAGCAATATACGAAATCGGATTGTTCAGATTCTTCATCACTACGCCCATCGCCAAAACCCATACCAGCATCTCGAAAAAGCCGACCAGCGGAGCAAGCCTTTTCATGCCCTTGGTTATGAAAATCAGACGTATCGTGCCGAGCCCCACATCCGCTACGCGGGAGAGGAAAATCAGCAGCGGCATTACAAAATGGGTGAATAAATCAAATTCAAATGTCATATCTCTGCCTCGCTTTCTTGATTCCTAAACAGAAGGCGGGTATGCTAACACCATAACGGCGGAATGCAATATGAAAAAGTGTAAATTAAAAAAAAGCCGGCGGATATTTTGCGGCCGCTAAACTCCGCTGAGATATATAAGCCGCTAAGCAGCTCTAAGATGCACTAAGGGGATATTTTTTAGACGGGATTTTTCAGCCGCTAATCTCCGCTAATTTTTCACTAATAATTTTGCCACTCGCCATCCGCCGCAGGCGGACTTGCAGCTCTGCCACTCTGCCGCTCGCAGCTTGCCGCGAGCCACAAAAAATTGTCGCACACCCAGCTTGCAAGCTTGCTCAGGTTATAGAATTTCCTTGACAAACCGCAGGAATGTTCTTATTTCTCTGCCCTTAAAAAACTCTACAGGCCTAAAAAGGAAGGGCATTTAGCTTTCTATTATGAAAAATCTTGTGATAGTTGAGTCGCCGGCGAAGGCGAAAACGATAAATAAATATCTCGGCTCGGAGTTTGAGGTTAAGGCCTCAAACGGGCACATCCGCGACCTGCCCAGCAAAGGGATAAATGTGGACATAGAAAACGGCTTCCAGCCGACCTACGATATAACTCCGGGCAAGAAGAAGCTCGTCGGCCAGCTCAGAAGCGCTGCGAAGAAATGCGATAATGTGTATCTTGCCACAGACCTCGACCGCGAGGGTGAGGCGATTGCATGGCATCTGGCCAAGGTTTTGGGCGTTTCGGATGAACATACATACCGCGTTGTTTTCAATGCGATAACGAAAAATTCCATCAGGCAGGCCTTCGCAGATCCGGGTAAGCTGGATATGGCGAAAGTTAATGCCCAGCAGGCAAGGCGAATTCTCGACAGGATCGTGGGCTATCAGATAAGCCCTCTGCTCTGGAAGAAGGTTGCCGGGGGCTTGAGTGCTGGGCGCGTTCAGTCTGTGGCGGTGAAGATAGTAGCCGAGCGGGAGAAGGAGATCCGTGCGTTCAATCCGGAGGAATACTGGCTGATTCCCGCAGTTTTCACCACAGATTTAGACCAGACCAGCAACGGGCAGCATAAATACGCCGAGAGCTGGGAGCAGCTGAATGCCGGCGAGAAGAAGCCCAGCCGCGCTGAGCTTGCAGACTGGTTCGAGCAGCACAACGCCTTCAAGGCCGAGCTTGCCCGAGTTGGCGGGAAGAAATTCGGAGCGAAAAACCAGCAGCAGGCCGAAGAGATATTTCACTCTCTCAGCGGGCAGGATTTCACAGTCAGCAGCGTTGAGAAGAAGGAATCCAAATCACGCCCCCTGCCTCCGTTTATCACATCCACGCTTCAGCAGGCCGCTTCAAACCGCAGCGGCTTCGGTGCAAAACGCACGATGCGTATAGCCCAGAGCCTGTACGAGGGCGTTGACCTCGGCGGACTTGGAACAATCGGCCTGATCACCTACATGCGTACAGACAGCACATACCTCTCGCCCGAGGCGCTCAATGCAGGGCGAAAGTATATCAGCGAGCAGCTCGGGGCTGATTATCTGCCCGATAAGCCGAATTTCTACGCCTCCAGCAAGGCCGCCCAAGAGGCGCACGAGGCAATACGCCCAACAGACCCGTCAATAACCCCGCAGCAGGCAAGGCCGCACTTGAGCGACGAGCAGTTTAGGCTCTACGACCTTATCTGGCGGAGATTTATCGCCTCACAGATGACGCCCGCAAAGTGGTTCATTACGTCTGTAAAGGTATGCGCGCAGGCGGAGGTTGGCGAGTGTGAATTCAGGGCTTCCGGAAGGATGCTCGCATTCGACGGGTTCACGAAGATTTGGCAAAACCGTTCCACAGAGCAGCAGCTTCCCGAGATGAGAGAGGGCCAGAAGCTCGCAGCGGCTGATCTAAGGCCCGAGCAGCACTTCACAAAGCCGCCTGCAAGATACACCGAGGCCTCGCTTGTGAAGGCTTTGGAGAAGGAAGGCATCGGCCGGCCGAGTACGTATGCATCGATCATCTCCACCATACAGGACAGGAAATACGTGGAGCAGATAGACAAGAAGCTCCGCGCCACCGACCTCGGGATTGTGGTAACAGAGAAGCTCGAAGACTTCTTCCCGGAGATTATGGACATCGCATTCACCCGTCAGATGGAGGAAAACCTCGACGGAATCGAAGAGAAAAACAACGACTGGGTGAGGGTGCTGGAGGAGTTTTACGGGCCTTTCAGCAGCCGGCTTGAGCAGGCGAAGGAACAGATGAAACACGCCAAGGCCGAAACCACCCCCAGCGATTACAACTGCCCCGATTGCGGGGCGAAGCTCGAATACCGCTTCGGGAAGAACGGCAGATTCCTTAGCTGTTCGAAGTATCCGGAGTGTAAATATGCCTGTCCGTGCGACTCTGAGGGCAAGCCTGTGAAGGAGGAAAAGAGCGGACACAAATGCCCGAACTGCGGCAAGGATATGGTTGTGAAAACCGGACGCTACGGCAAGTTCCTCGGCTGCGAGGACTACCCGAAATGTAAAACGATTATGAAGATTGATAAGGAAGGCAACGTGCTTCCGCCCGCCCCGCCGCCGGAGCCGACGGGGATCAGATGCCAGAAGTGCAAGAACGGCGAGCTTGTGGTGCGGCAGAGCAAACGCGGGCCGTTCCTCGGGTGCAACAAGTTTCCAAGGTGCCGGAATATAATCAGCATCAAGATGCTTGATAGGCTCAAAGAGCTTCAGAACGAGGGCGTTTGGCCGCCTGATACAATCGAAGAGGCTGATGAGATCCTCGGCAGGAAGAAAACCGCCGCAAAGAAAAAAACAGCCAAAAAAACAACGAAGAAAACAACCAAGAAATCAACGAAGAAAACAGCCAAGAAGACCGCTAAAAAAACAACAAAAAAGACTTCTGCTAAGAAGAAAACTTCAGAGTAGCTGCGGATTAACGGAACTTTACTATGAACGCAGAAGCCCTGCAGCATATTCTGAATATCATATCGCCCATATTTATAATGATAGGGCTCGGCGCGGCTCTGAAGGCGTGGAACTTTATCACCGACGACCTCGCAGAAGGGCTCAACAAGCTTGTGTTCTGGGTTGGCATACCGGTATTTCTCTTCTACAAGATTGCCGCTGCGGAAAAGAGCTTTTCGGACGTGCTGAATCTCTACTATGTGGTGATGATAGGGGTTGGCGTTTCGATTCTCGCAGCGCTTCTGCTGTCGCTTGTTCTCAAGTTGGACAGGCCATCGAAAGCGGCTTTCCTTCAGGGCTCGTTCAGAGGCAACATACTCTTTATCGGCCTGCCGCTCGCTGTTTTTACGTTTGCCGATCAGGGAGCTGGCAAGATCGAGGAGATTGAGGAGCTTGTGCTTTTGTCTATCTCGCTGCTCACTCCGAGCTTCAATCTGATTGCGATATTCCTGCTTGTTTCCACAACCTCAAAGATTGACATCGCCTTCCCTGCGAGGGTAGTGAAGCGGCTTATCAAGAATCCGATTATCATTTCTGTGCTTTGCGGGCTGGCCTACGCTCAGGTGTTCGATTCGATACCTCTGCCTGTGGAGCGGAGCTGCCGGATTATCGGGCAGATGACCCTCCCGCTTGCGATCCTCTCGATCGGTGCGAATATTGTGGCCTCGAGGGGGGCTTCGGATTTCAATACCGCATTCCTTGCGTCTTTGATAAAGGTGGCAGTAGGGCCGGCAGCCGGCTTCGCTGCGATATACTTCCTGTTTGATATGCAGTATGAACAGCAGGTGATAGCGATGCTCCTGCTGGCCTGCCCAACGGCTGTAAGCTCGTTTGTGATTGCTGAGCAGCTCGGGGCGAATAAGAATCTCGCCGCTGCGATTATTGTGGTTTCCAGCATCCTCGCCGCCGGCTCCACGGCCGGTGTGCTGTATCTGCTTCAGTAGCGTGTGGCGAGTGGCAAGTTTGACATTGCAAGCGGCGGGGGCTGGTCGGCTCTGTCGTTTATTGGTGATTCGAATCGAGGATCGCCCTGTTTCTCTCGAGGATTTCGCGAATCTTTTTCTCCCTGCCGGAGTCTGCTGGGTTGTAATATTGTTTTCTCTGATCTAAGCCCGAGTAGTTCTGGGGCACAATTCCCCCAGGGTAGTCGTGGGGGTATTTGTAGTCCATTCCGCGGCCGAGGGATTTAGAGCCCTTGTAGTGGGTGTCCTTGAGGTTCTGGGGGACATCAGCTATCCTGCCGTTTTCAACATCAGCCACCGCCTCCCACACTGCCTTGGCAGAGGCGTTGGATTTGGGGGCGCAGGCCAGATACGTTACAAGCTGTGAAAGCGGAAGCTGAGCCTCAGGCAGCCCCACAAACTCCGCCACCTGCACAACCGAGGCCGCCAGCACTGTGGCGAAAGGGTCTGCATTGCCGATATCCTCAGCCGCACATACCGCCGCACGACGAGCAATAAAGCGGACATCCTCGCCGCCGGCAATCATCCTCGCGAGCCAGTAAACAGCGGCATCCGGATCCGAGCCGCGTATGCTCTTCTGCAGGGCGCTTGCGATATCGTAATGCGAATCGCCCTTGCGGTCGTAGGCCACCTGCTTTTTCTGCACGGATTCCCGCACGTCCTCTAACGATACCTCGCCGGAGCCGGTTTTTTTGCTCAAAACCGCAACCTCAAGGGCATTCAGGCTCCGTCTGGCATCTCCATCGCAAATCTCTGCGATAAAATTGATTGCGTCTTTCGAGATTGATAGATTCGTATCGCCGAGTCCGCGGCGATTATCCTTCATCGCACGTTCCAGAAGCTTTTTGATATCGTCTTCTGAGAGGGGCTTGAATTCAAAAAGGGTGCTTCGGCTGATGAGCGGGCCGTTTACCGAGAAAAACGGATTTTCCGTAGTGGCTCCGATTAGGATTATGATTCCATGCTCCACCTCGCTGAGCAGGCTGTCCTGCTGGGTGCGGCTGAAACGGTGTATTTCATCGAGGAAGAGGATAGTTTTCGCCTTAGAATTTATGAGCCTGCTTTTTGCCCGCTCTGTTATGCTGCGAACGTCTTTAACGGAGGCAGAAGGGGCGTTGAGGTATTCGAAATGGGCGTTTATCGTATTCGCTATCACCCTTGCGAGGCTCGTCTTGCCGGTTCCCGGAGGCCCGTAAAATAAAACACTCGTTAGACTGCCTGCATCAAGCATACGCCGCAGCAGCTTCCCCTCGCCGGCGAAATGGCTCTGACCTGCAAATTCGTCTAAATTCTCAGGCCTCATCCGAACCGCAAGAGGTGCATTGGAGAGGATTCTTTCTTCTTCCTGCTTTTTGAACAATTCATCCATAGCCAAGATTATAAAGCGGCGAGCGGCAAGTGGCAAGGGGATTGCCTTCTAAAGCAGTTTCAGGGTTGTTATTTGCCTTTATAAAGGCTCTTAACATTCCTCGCCCCATACAGGCTCCATCCGATTCCGCTGCTGCTGTCTCTTGCTGTAAGAGTAATCTTTCGCACCAGCCTCGTCTCCGGCCTTCGGGTATATTCACGAATCTGCGTTGTTCCTATATACTGCCTCCTTGTGTCCCAAGAGGCCTCTTTCAAGTCCTCTTTGCGGAACATAAGTCCGTATCCTGCAAGGACATTCCCTGTTTCAGGCAGCGCGGCAGCGCTTCCCATAGCAAAGCTTGGAAGCACTTGATCATCGGCCTTCCTTGAAGACCAGATTTTTGTTATCGTTTTATTTTCCTCATCAATTCGGTATTCCTGAGCGCAGCTTCTAATCTCTGCCGGCGGGGCGGGTTTGTCGAATGGCCGGGCACGGAAATTATCGTTGTTAAACACAAGCAGATTACCCTCCGGAGTCAATTCGGGAGCGTGCTGATGCCAGAACCACCTCTCAGAGCCCTTGAGGGTGAGGAGTTTGTTTTTCATTTCTTCCGGCCAGCCGGAGTGTTCCCCTGCTATCCATTCAATGTCCTTGGAGGTTTTGTCTATCTTCAATACGGCGCTTTGGTGTCTTAGATTCAGCAGCACAGCCTTTTCATTTTGCAGAAAGCTTGCGCTGTTTGCGTGCGTCCAGTCCAAGGTATCCGGCCAGCCTCTTCGCTCCCAGTATCCGCTGAAGGTCATATATCCAATACGATGAGTGTCCAGATGTTCGAAAGCGTTCCATCTCCAATGCACTTTCCCCCAGCGGTCGAATTCGATTATCTCATCCCCCATCACCCACTGCGGCTCTCTTGGGGCATCGGGGTCTTTTGAGCTTGTGTAGTAGTTTTCGATTCGCCGGCGGTCTGTCCCGAGAATGAGGAAATTGCCGTTTTCGAGCTGTTTAACGCTGTGATGGAATGTAAGCGTATCCACAGCTACGCCTTCGCCCTCGCCTTCAGGCCTTCCCTTTGCATACCACTGATTTACGATATTGCCCAAGAGATCTATCTCCACGAGCCGGTTGTCCTGAGTGATATAGACAATATGGCCGTTTTCTATAAACCTGAAATCGCTGATGCGTGAATCGGCTTTATAATACCAAGCCAGCTCGCCTTCGCTGTTCACTGCTGTCAGAAGGCCGAAATTCTTGTTGAAATCCTCCCTTTCACTGCCCTGAAGCGTCTCGGAATTAGTTGGTATTCTCCTTCGAGGGTTGAAAAGAATCAATCCGGGCTCAACAGCATACTCATCAAACACCTGATTAGTTATTCTTGGAAACTTTTCGCTCCCTCCGGGCAGGGGCGGGCTTTGATAATTCATCACTTTCGAGTTTATCTTCTGGCCGATTTTATCCTGCGCCTCAACCACGAGGGTGTAATCTCTGTCCGGACAGAGCTCCACTATCGGAAGGCTTTTTCTGTATGTCTGGTCGTTCTCGAATATTATCTCACGCTGGCATTCCCCGTCGCTGAGAAACACGCGTGAGGTAACAGGGTGATTGGTTTCAAATTTCAGAATCGCTGCCAGAGGTACGGATTTATTCGGATTCTGCATCACCTCCGGCCTGGAAGTGAAATAAAGCGGGTCGTGTGAATCTTCAAGCCAGCTCTCTCTGCAGCCGGCAAGAAGAAGCAATGGCAGTAAAAACAGACCAAGCTTTAGTAATTTATCCATTGGAACGCTCCATAAGAAAACTTGCTCAAAGTTTCAGGTTTTTATTTCTTCTCATTGGAATTGTTCTTTTTGCTGTTATTGTTTTTATCCTTAGCCGGCTTTTTCTTTTCCTCTGGTTTATTGTTTTCCTGCTTCGGCTTAGCCTGCTGCTTATTTGCCTCATTCTGTTTTTTCTCGGCTTTGGCCTGCTCTTTGTTTTTCTGTGCCTGCTGTTTGGCCTTCTTTTGAGCCGCTTCTTTCTGCTGCTGGGCTTTTCTTGCCTTTGCCTTCTGCTCTTCAAGGTGTTTTTGAAGCTTGGTTTGGAGCTGCTTTAGCTGATTGAGCTTCTCTTTGTATTCAGCATTAACCTTTTTGGCCTCCTGAGATTGCAGCTGCTGGTCTTTGAGCTTGGTTTCGAGCTGCTGAACCTGATCTTTGAGCCTCTTGAGCTCACGTTCAGTTTCGTTTATATCAATCTCAGTTTTTATTCTGCTGATTGCCTGCTCTGCAGCATCTTTTTCGAGTTTCTCGGTGTACTGCTTTTCAGTTCCCAGCGGGCTTGTGAACGTTTCGCCTATGATCTCGGATAAATCCTTATCCTTAACTCGGCTCTCAAGCTTGTTTTCCGCCCAGTCCATTGTTTCTTCATACGGCATACCGTTTCCTGAAATGCTCGGCGTAAGGATGATGGTAATCTCCTTAGCACGCTGTTCGTAGTCGTCGCCGGAGAAAAACATCCCTATAAACGGAAGATCCTTCAGGAACGGATAACCCCTTGTTACAGCGGAATTTTCCATCTTCCTGAAGCCGCCGATAATGAGGCTCTCGCCGATTCGTATGCGGTTTTCGCCGAAAGTGGCCCTTTTCTCTGTTATAACCGGCCTCTGCACAACCCCTTCGGGCGTGGATTTAGAGCCGATGGAGATATCGGTTTTGAGCCCTATTGTCCCGTCCTGATAAACGTATGGGGTAACTTTGAGCTTATCTTCTATCCAGATATATTCTGTTTCCTGATACGGCTGAATATTGTTCTTTGTAACGATCTTAGTTATCGGCACACGCTCGGAAGATGTAACCTCAGCCGGCTCTCCAACGAGCGTTTCAACTGTCGGATTAAGCAGAACCTTGAAATACCCCCTCGATACTAGCAGGTCAACGAGCGTTTCAACCTTTTCGCCGTCTTCTGAGTAGGAGTATCCGAGTTCCATACCCATATCGGAGCGTTCAGTTTCTCGTATTGATGCGCCCGGGAAGCTGGGACCTTCGCCTTTAGGCGTCATAGCCACATCAGAGCTGAATACCTCTTCCACTTCAACTCTCGTTTCCTTGTCCATCGTAAGGTCTGCGTAATTCTCCACAATCACGCAGTTTATGCGCACCTGAATAGGCGGGATATCGATAATCTTTATAAAATCGAGTATTTCGTTGGCGAGCTTTTCGTTTCCGCAGGATATAATAAGCTGATTTGCAGAATCCAGACGGGCAGTTCCCACCTTGAATTCCCTCTTCAGCATATTTTCTACATACTTTGGAGAATGGTTTTTTGTATAGTAAAACAGCTTCACGCCCTGAGATGTCTTCTGAATCTCGGTTTCTGAGGATATCCTATCTGGTACAGGGCGGTCAACCTCTAAATCTTTCCTGATCTCCGATGCAGCTTCAAGCAGCCTTTTCGCCTCGATCTCGGTTTTCTTCTCGTCGAGAACCTCGCCGCAGCCGAATAGAAGCAGCGCTGAGAACACGGCAGTGATAATTTTGAGGGCGGAATTATTGATTCTCATTTCTTCCCTCCCTGCTTAGAGCTCTTCTTTTTTTCGGGATTGATTGTCTTTTCGAGCTTTTCGGTAATTTCTTCAACCTTTTCGATTTCTTTCTGGTATTCTTCGGCGGATTTCTGAGCTTCTGAGGCCTGGCTCTTCTCAAATTCAAGCCTCTGCTTGAGCTCATTAAGCTGGTCTCGCAGTTTCCTCAGCTCGCGGGAACGCCTTGCAAGGTTTATCTCCGCCTTAACCTTCTTGAGCTCTTCTTCGTCCTTGAGCGATTTTACCTCCCTCTGCTCGAGCTCATTCTGGAACGGATCAATCATCATCCTTTCGATGATTCTGGTGATTTCCGAATCGGTTACGTGGTCATCGAGCTTCTCTCTGACCTTTTTGAGCATCTCGTCGTAAGGTTCGCCGTGGCTTGAGATGGAAGGAGTAATGATAAAAGTAATCTCCTTTGCCCGCTCTTCAAAATCCTTGCTCGAGAATAAAAGCCCCACGGCAGGTATATCTTTGAGGAAGGGGAAGCCTCTGATTACAGAAACCTTTTCGGCCTTTTTGAACCCGCCAATAATAAGGCTCTGGCCGGGTTTGATTCGGTTTTCACCGATATCAATGCCCTTCTTGGAAATAATCCTCTGCTGAACTACACCTTCCGGCGTGGATTTTGAGCCCATAAGAACCTTTGTTTTAACGCCTATAGTTCCGTCTGCATACAGATGCGGGACAACTTCCAGATAGTCCTCAACCCAGATATATTCGGTGAGATTGTACGGTTCTCTGTTTCTTTCGGTTATAACGCGGATTGTAGGCACCTGCTCGCGGGATTTGAATGTGGCCTTCTGGCCTGAAACCACCTCAAGCTCGGGGTTCATCATTACCTTGAGATACCCCCTCGATTCGAGCATATCCACTACCACTCGCACAAAATCTGAATCGCCTATTGCCCCGTTTTCGAATCCCAGATCAAGACTTAAATCGGCTCTGTCCGGCTCGCGGAGAGAAGCGCCGGGGAAGTTAGGGATATAGTCTCCACCGTCTTGTTTTCCGCTTAGAGTTATATCGGTGCCGAAGAGCTCGCCAATGTGTACAGTGGTTTCCCTGTCCATCGTAAGGTCTGCGTAATGCTCGATAAGCAGGCAGCTTATCTTTATCTGCACCGGCGGAACATCAACGCTGTTGAGAAAGCTTATTGTTTCCTCTGCGTGAGCCTTGTTTTTACAGCTTATAATGATCTGGTTGGTGGAGCTGGAGGGGTTTGCCGAACATTTCATCTGATTTTTCAGAAGCCCTGCAAGCACATTCGGGGGCTGGTTTTTTGTGAAATAAACCACCTTAGTGCCTGAAGATGTCTGGATAATCTCAGGTTCCTGTTCGTAAATCTCAGGCAATTGGTTTTTAACAGACGAATCTGCGTCGATGCGTGAGGCTTCTTCTAATAAAACCTTCGATTCAAACTCAGTGGCATCGTCTGTTATGAAACTCTCGCTTCCGCAGCCGCATATAAAAATCGCTGCGGATAAAATGAAAATGAGCCTCGAAGTCAAAATATGAACCCTTCAAAGCGAAATATAAAACTAAAACTGCCTGAAATCCGTTTCAAGCCTACTTTATTCTAATTGTTAGAATAAGAAAATTCAAGTTAATAATCCAAGCTGTTTTGATTGTACTTGATTTTAGCGGAATTTGTTCATAATTTCAGTCTGCCGAAAGGCATTTTTATTAACTGGAAGTAAATCTAAGCTTGTTATACCTGCTTCAAAGGAAATAAACGATGGGGAAAAAGAACCAAATGCCCGACGATATGGACGAGAGCTGCAAAAACTGCGAAGGGCTTTGCTGCCGATATATCGCTCTGCCTATAGATAATCCCGAAACCGAAAAAGATTTCGATGATATAAGATGGTATCTCTGCCACGAAAACATCAGCGTGTTTGTGGAGGATGGGCAGTGGTATGTGAGCTTCAGCACGCCGTGCAGGTATCTCTGCCCGGAAACGAGTATGTGCCTGAACTATAAGGACAGGCCGCAGATATGCAGAGATTTCGATTCAGAAAGCTGCGAGTTCAATCAGGATGAATACGGCTACGAGCTGCATTTCAAGAACGATAAAGAGCTGCGGGAATATATGAAAGTGAAATTCGAGAACAATCTCACCTCCCGCGGGCGTAAGAATAGGAAGAATAAGAAGAAGGACAAAACCGAATAATACAATCTATATGAAAAGCTAATGCGAAAACGGGTTGTAATGATTTCAGGTTTTTCTAAAATCTGGAGATAATGAGATTTATGAATTTTAAAATTCTTTCAATAATTGTCCTGCTCGCCGGCTTTCTGCAGGCAGCAGAAAAGACCGATGCGCCCAAAGACCCAAACTCGCTCAACCAGCTCGCCGAGAAGCCCGCAGAACCCGGGCCGAACGAGACCTTCAGCAAAGTTCTCAAGCCCTCGTTTGTAAACAGCAAAGGCGAGGTGGACTATGCGAAGGTTAGAAGGCAGAAGAACGACATCCTGGATGTTTTGAGATGGATGAGGCGGCTCGAGGTGGAAGATTTTCTCGTTTGGGAAGACGAGCAGAAGGCCGCTTTCTGGATTAATGCCTATAACATCTGTGTTATCAAAACGGTTTTCGACCATTATCCCATTGAGGCCTCCAGAATCAAAATGATCTTCTACCCTGCAGAAAGCATAATGCAGATTGATGATCCGTTCACGGATAAGTATTATGCTGTTATGGGCAATGAATACAATCTCAGCGATATGGAAAAAAATGCAGTTGATGTTTACGGCGATCCGAAGGTGCTTCTCGCCCTTTCTCAGGCCGCAGTGAGCTCCCCTAAGCTCCGCAATGAGCCATATACCGGCTGGAAGCTGGAGAAAATGCTCGATGAGCAGGTGAAGCAAACCCTGCTGAGAGATGATTTCGTTGACCCTGACCATAAGGCGAAAGAGCTTGCTGTTTCAAGGCTTTTCAAAGAGAAATCGGAATATTTCCACGAACATTACTTCACAAGAACGCGGCTGAAAACCAGAGACGAATCTATCAGGGGCGTACTGAATTTCATCTTCACGCATAAGCCCGATGCGAACTGGATTGTTTATAAAAACCCTGAATTCGATGTAAAATATTCCTACTTCGACTGGCGTCTCAATGACGCAAAGATCAGTGATTGAGAAGATTTTGGTTGAAAAACAGCTAACTCCGTATAGAATTGTACACTTGTTTACTTTTCGGAAAATGGAAGGTTCAGTTTTAAATTGGAAAAAAAGATAACGCTTGCCTCCGAAAGCATTGCCTCTCTCGTATTCGGCCCGGCCGATGAATATCTTCGGCAGATTCGTAAAGCGTTTGATGTTCGGGTGAGTGCAAGGGGCGAAGAAGTTAAGATCTCGGGCGATTCGGAGAATTGCGCAAAGGCAGCAAAAGCGATAGAGCGGCTCGAAAAGACCGGCAAAAAGCGGAAGGAAGTCAGCCCCGAAGAGGCTCGAAATATAATCACACAGGTTTCAAAAACAGATCTCGACCCCTCAGCCTATTCGATTGAGGTTTATTCGCATAAGGCAGTTGTGGAGCCGTTTACAGACGGGCAGGCAGACTACCTGAAGCAGATGATCGAAAACGACCTGACCTTCTGCACGGGCCCTGCCGGCACGGGGAAAACGTATCTCGCAGTTGCGATGGCGGTTTCTATGCTCAAAAAGCAGCAGATCCGCAAAATCGTGCTGGTGCGTCCTGCAGTTGAGGCGGGCGAGAAGCTCGGCTTCCTCCCGGGCGATATTGAGGCGAAGGTGAATCCGTACCTGCGTCCTCTTTTCGACAGCCTCGAAGACCTAATGGAATACGGCCAGATGCGCAAGCTGATGAGCCTTGATGTGATAGAGATAATCCCGCTGGCCTTTATGCGGGGCAGAACGCTGAATGAAGCCGTGATAATCTGCGATGAAGCGCAGAATACAACGCCCTCTCAGATGATGATGTTCCTCACGAGGCTTGGCAGGGATTCAAAGATGATCGTTACAGGCGACCTCACTCAGGTGGATCTCGAGGCGAGAAATAAGAGCGGGCTTTCAGATGCAATCGAAACGCTCAGCGATATTGACGGCGTCGGCTGCTGCGAGCTTTCGAGAAACGATATCGTAAGGCACAATCTCGTGCAGAATATCGTTAAGGCATACGAACGCCGCAAAGAGAAGCTCGTGGAGAAGGTAAAACGCGAGGGAATGATTTAACACGACTAACAGCTAACATTTGATTAAAATTTTTTTCAGGAAATAACAATGGCAGAGAATCAGTGTTCAGGGTGTTCCCAGAGCGGGAGCTGCCCTTCAGCAAATGCCGGCGGGGATGCCGGCCAAAGCAGCAGCGAAATCGGCAAAAAAATAATCGTTATGAGCGGGAAAGGCGGCGTTGGCAAGAGCAGCGTGGCGGCGAATCTCGCTGCTTGGCTCAGCAGCCAGGGCAACAGCGTGGGGCTGCTCGATGTGGACCTCCACGGCCCGAGCATACCGCGGATGATGAACGTTACAGGAGAAGACATTCATCAGGTGGGCGAGATGATAATCCCCGCTGCAGGCCCATCAGGCTTGAAGGTGATGAGCATAGGATTCCTCCTCGAAAGCGATACCACCCCCGTAATCTGGCGCGGCCCGGCAAAGCATAACGTGATAAATCAGTTCGTAAATCAGGTGCACTGGGGCAAGCTCGATTATCTCATCGTTGACTGCCCGCCCGGAACAGGCGATGAGCCGCTATCAGCAGTGCAGACGCTCGAAAAGCCCGACGGGGCGATTATCGTTACAACCCCGCAGCAGGTATCTGTGATGGATGTGCGAAGGTGTATATCCTTCTGCGGGAAGGTGGAAGTGGATGTCCTCGGCGTTCTGGAGAATATGGCCGGCTACGTATGCCCGAAATGCGGATACCGTGTGGATGTGTTCCTCTCCGGCGGCGGGGAGAAGGTGGCTGAGGAATTCGGCCTGCCGTTTCTCGGGTCTGTACCGATGGATCCGGAATTTGCAATCTCCGGCGAACAGGGCAAGCCCATCGTTCTGCAAGGCGAGAAAAGCACCACCGCCCAAGCACTCGCCGCAGCGTTCTCCAAAATCAAATTCTAAACCTAATCCAAGCAAACTAATCGCCGGCATAACCTGCCGGCTTTTTTTTCGCAATGATAGGATTTTTCGTACTAGTGCGGAGCGCCGCAAACCCCTGCTGAATTTTAATAGGGACAGTTACCCATTTATTGATGCGTAGCTCGTGGCAAAATCATCAGCGGGATTCGACATAGCGGACGAGGCGGACTCGTTCAGCGGAACTTTTGCCTTTTGCCTTCTCATTGCTTTGAACATAAATAATCCTGCCAAAAAAATATCTCCCCTCCGTTTCCTCCGATACCTCTGTGTAAAAACACATCCATCGAATCAGAGCAGGATTATGTATTGCGTTGAAGCGTCCTTCCGGCAGAGAGCTTTCCCCTCTCATTTATGAAAATGTTTTCTCTGATGTAAAAGAGAGTTAAACCGAGCCTGTCCGCCGGAGGTGGAGAGGAAGCGGAGATAACGGAGAGGATGTTAATATATTATATTTAAATAACCTCCGTGTGCCTCTGTGGTCAATATATCTTTTCTCTGCGTACTGCTGTCCACTTATTCCGCCCCGCCTGCGGCGGGTCTTCATGCGTGGCTCGGTTTAAATATCTCGTATCGTGAAGTTGCTGCGTAATACTAAAGACAATCAGAGCCGTGCGTGGAGTCCGCCGAAGGCGAAGAGCCTGTTCGCCGCAGGCGGAAAACAAGCGGATAGATTTTTGGCTGAGTGGCGAGTGACAGAGTGGCAGAGCTGCAAGTCCGCCTGCGGCGGATGGCAGAGTGGCCAGTGGCAGAGTAGCCTGTGGCTCGTGGCTCTTTGCAAAATCATTAGTGAAAAATTAGTGTTGATTAGCGGTTAGTAAATCCTTAGTGCTGCTTAGCGGCTTATATATCTCAGCGGAATTTAGCGGCTGCTTCTCATATTTAATAACCTCTGTGCAATCTGTGGATTGTATGTATTCTCTGCGGCGAATGTTTTTCATAGCAACAGAGCAGGTATCAGAGACTATAGCGAATTTAAAACACCGATTACAAAGCAGGATCGACGAAAAAAATGATTTTTCACTATTTTGAATGCTATTTGAGAAATCGGGGTTAGGGTGAAAACTGCCCAGAGGCGTGGGCGAGGAGAAAACAGACTGCCATTTTATTCGTAATAATAACTTGCAAGCTTACTTTCGTGTAGTTTTGTAAACTGTTATAAATTTTAGCCTTGGGAGGTAAAAAAATGACACTTATTGAAATTCGTAATGTTCTCGGATGGTGTTCACTTATCAACGTGCTTCTGATTGCATTCGGAGCGCTTCTGGTGATCGCTCTGCGCAGTGAAGCGTACAAGATCCACAGCAAGTTTTTCCCGATGGATGAGCAGCAGTACAGCGCGGTTATGTTCTCTTGTCTCGGCTTGTACAAACTGCTTATCGTTGTGTTCAACATTGTTCCATACATCGCCCTCTGGATAGTTACAGCAGGGGCATAACACGCTCAGACAACACCAATTCTGCCCGCCCGGCGGCGAGGCGGGGGTGAATTGATATATTCTTGAGCCTTCATTCTGCCCCTCAGGCCGAAGGCTCAGGAAAAGGGGAGATTATGCTTTTCTTCGCCGCCGAAGAGCAGCAAGCCCTGCCGAAAACAGACAAATCCCTGCCGGCTCTGGAACAACATACTCGCCGCTCAGCTTGAAATCATCAAAAATCACGCTTGTATGGTCGTTTGAGCCGAGATTATTCTGAAGAGTGAAGCTGAGCGAGTTCAGGTTTGCGGTAACGAAACTTTTCTGATAAACGAGGCTGTCGTCGAAGAAGGCAGTAATAACTTCCGCCTGCCTCACGATTCTCAAAGTCCCCGCTGCGGCGGGGGTTGGGAATCCGCCTCTGATTTGGCCGTCCCAAACGTGAACGTTTTGTGTGCCTGAATCGTTATCGCGAACGTTAAAGAAGTATTGGCCGCTTGTAAATGCTGTATGCAGCTCCACCTGATCAAGACCCGGCCCCGGCAAAACGGCTTCAGAGAAATTGATAATCGCCTCAAAATCCCCCGGGATGGTATCCCCTATAAGCGAAACCTTCGAAAGATTGAGCTTAATCTCCACTAAATTCATTCCAGGCTGGGCAGTGCCGGTTTTTTCAAGCCTTATATCTCCGTGAGTGTCATCAACTGAGTAAATGCCGGTATTCTGATTTATGCTCCAGTATTCGCTGTTTATGCCGTCGTTGAAATGGGCTTGGAATAAACCTCCATAACACAGGGCGGGCGCAAAAAACGCAGTGAACAAAAATAAAGCAACTCTTTTCATAGCTTTCTCCCAGAATTACGCCCGGAGGAAAAACCAAAAGCAAACAAGAAACCGAGGGGCGTGAAAATTAAAAAATTACGCTCTAACACTGACTCAATAATAGCAAATTAAAATGCTGCATTCAACTAAAAAATTGATGTTTTGCGCTGCGTTTGATTAAAAAAGTGAAAAAAAGGGTTTCGTCAAGCTATATATACTAAAGAGAAAATTTTTTAAGGGAAGGTTATGAGCACAATAAACTTGAAATTCACAGCAGCAGTTATGCTGTTATCGCTGTTTCTGAGCCCTGCTTATTCGGCTACAGGTTCGGATGCCGTTATAAACGCCGACCAGCTCGGCAGCGCGGTAATCCAGTGGGGATACGATATAAAATGGGAATGGAAGGCGAACTACATCAACACAGGCCACGCACGCGAGGTTTTTGTGGATAATCAGTTTTCTGTTCTCAGGATTCCGATATGGGGCAATGGTGATACAGACCGCGGGCACCCTTCAGAGGGGGTGATCCTTGAGGATGAGTATTCAATGCAGCTTGAGGCGATAGGCAATGCTCTATCTGAAAACAGCGATGTAATCCTCTTTGCAAGCAAGAAGCTCAAAGGCGACGACAGCTTCCCCGAATGGACAAAGAGCTCGGCAGGAGGCCCAATTATTCCCGAGAAATACGCGATTATGCTCGCTGACTACCTCGAGATGATGGAAGATAACGGCTTTTACATAGACGTTCTGGGCATTGATAATGAACGCACATTCAACGAAGGCAATATAACCACAAGCAGATACAAGCAGACTATAGACGAGCTGGAGGCGCTTTCTGTGAGCAGAGGATTTGATATGCCTCTCTTGATTGCTCCCGAGACATACAAAGTTTCGAGTGCTGACAATTGGCTGAGCTGGCTGGAAACGCAGGGCTGGGGAGATTATTACGATATCGCAGGCACCCATCACTACCCAAATCAATGGTACAACTCCTCTGCTCTGGGCGACTTTGCAGACACAGCCGGGGATAAGCCCAAGTGGCACAGCGAAGTGCATTGGGGAATCAATGACGGATTATTGAATGATTCAGAAAAGGCGATGAGAATCGTTTTCGACTGCTTCGACAAGGGCTTCAGCGCAATGACATACTGGGGCTATCCTTTCGGCGACGACCACATTAAGCTCGGCACGGCCCTCACCCGCAGCACAGCCGGAGCTAAAACTGCATTTATGGACGATATCGACGGCACGTCCCTGAACCTCGGCGAACTAATTACCCGCGCCTTCCGTGAGGACAATTCTATGACCGTATGGCTGATCAACAACTCCTCGAATGCATATCAAAACTACGGCTTTGAAGTTCAGGCGGGAACAAAGCTTATAGAAGGCGATGTTGACTATACGCTCTGGGAAAGCTCCGGCGGGAATCTATTGGAAACTCTCGGCACAGCCCCGAAAACTTCGGGCACGCGTTTTGAAATAACCGTGCCTCAATATTCGATAATGGTTTTTGAGTTTGACATAAACGACGACCAGCAGCCGCCAACCCCAAACCCCGCTCAGTGGGCGGTTCCTCCGGAAACGATAGATGGAAACTCTGTCTATATGAAAGCAGCAGAGGCGGAAGATCCCAGCGGAGTGGAGTATTATTTTGAATGCACAAAGGGCAGCGGGAATGACAGCGGCTGGCAGGACAGCCCTGAATATACCGAAACAGGCCTCGATGCGGACAAACTTTACGCATATAAGGTACGAGCGAGAGATAAGGGGCCTTATCAGAACCAGACCGCTGCGTCTGCGGAAAAAGCCGTGGTAACAAGGGGGATTCTCCCCGGGATGATAGAGGCAGAAAACTACGATGCAGGCGGGCAAAACGTTGGATATTACGACAACACAGCAGGCAATGCATACGGCGATTACAGAGAAGACGACGTGGAAATACTTTCAAACAGCGAGGGATACGCCGTGTATGCTGAGGCAGGCGAATGGCTGAGATACAGCAAAACGCTCACCGAAGGCACGTACAAAGCCGTAATCAGCAGCACCTCCAGCTACGGTATGGAGGCTCTTCTCGAGATTGAAGGGCAGGAGCCTGCGGGAGTTTCTCTGCCGGATACGGGCGGCTGGTCTAACTGGAGCGAAACGATTATAGAGCCCTTTGATATTCACAGCTCCGGAGAAGGCAGCGTTCGGCTCAGCATTACTCAGGGCGAAGGGCTGATTGATTATGTGAAGATTATTCGAGTAATCCCCGGGACGATTCAGGCAGAGAACTATGCCGTGGGCGGGCAGAATGAGGCCTACTACGACAACAGCCCGGGCAATGCCTACGGAAAATACCGCTCTGAAGACGTTGACATACTCTCCGCAGGCGATACCGGGGGCGGATTCGCTGTTTACGCCGAAGCGGGCGAATGGCTCGAATACGATGCGGAAGTAATCTCGGGAACTTACGATATTGTTATCAGAAGCAGCTCCTCCTATGAGCTCAGCGGAAGCCTGCAGGTGGGCAGCGGGGAAGAATTCCCGCTTATCCTTCCCGATACAGGAAGCTGGAGCACCTGGGAGGATACGATAATCCCCGAAGCAGTTATAAGCGAGCAGGGAGAATGCAGGATAAGGCTCAGCTTTGATGAAGGCTCTTTCAAGAGCGTATCGGTGAACTATATTGAATTTGTCCCTGCAGCAGAGCCTGCCGATATAAACGAAGACGGCCAGATAGACCTGCTCGATTACGCCATTCTTGCCGGGCAGTGGCAGCTGCCAGTTGGAACGTACTCAGCGGATATAAGCCCGCAAGGCGGAGACGGGGTGGTGAATATCGCAGACCTCTTGGAATTTGCTCAAAGCTGGCTGGAATGAACATCTACTGAGAGGAATTCAGGAAGCGTTTGATCTCTTCTAAAACTTTTTCTGCTGAGATAGAGTTTATGCAGATCGGCTCGGGGCAGTTTTCGTATGCTCCGGTGTATTGGCAGGGGACGCATTTCTCTGCGGATTTGAGGATGCGGTATTTGTTCATCGGGTGATTTTTAACAATGCAGGACATCCCGAAGAGCCATATTGTATGCGTGCCGGCGGCATCGCTTATGTGAGCGGGTCCGCTGTCGTTGCCGGCAGCAATGATGCTCTTTTTCAGCAGGAATGCCGTTTCTGCAAGCGTCAGCCTGCCGCGAAGGTCTAACACATTGGCCTGATTAAAGCTGCCCTCAATCTCATCGCTTTTGAGCCCCGCAATGCATATAGTAAGCTCAGGGAGCTGTTCAGTGATAAGATTTATCAGCTCTGGGAATTTCGTCCATTTCTTGCCTGCCCAGCGCTCGTCCTGATTCGAGCAGGGAAGGAGCGTAATTATCTTTTCATCCTGCGGCACAAGCTCAGTTGGCTTAATGCCCACATATTCAGGCAGGAGGCCGCCTTTGTATCCGAGCCTTCGCGCTATATCAAGGTCATACTCTCGTTCAGGCTTTAGGAACCATTTATTGAAGGCATTTTTGTATGCAAGCACCCGCCCGCATCGGGGCTCATACAGCCAAGAGGGATGTATTTTATCGCCCCAGTAGGGGATGAGGGTGTAGTCGAAGCTCAGCTCTGCCGGCGGGATTTTGTCTTTTATTATCCTGTCCGGTATGTGCCAGTTGTCGAAGAGATCGCCTTTGGAGGCCATAAACGTGATCTCAGCATTCGGCATAGCAATACGGACTGCCTGAGCAAGGGGCGTAGCGGCGATGCAGTTGCCTATGCCGCTGATGTTTGCTGCTATGAGCACTCTTGAAGGCCGGCTGGTATTTGAAAGCGGGATTTGATGGAGTTTGCTGTAGTAAATTTTTGATTTGAAGCTGCAAAGGGCTTCTAAAAGGCCGTCCTGCAGGGCCTTGGCCTGCTTATCGATATGAAGAGCGCGGAAGATATCGTAAACTTTGAACTTAGCCATCTTTATTCACTTCGGCCTCAAATGCGTATTCGGGCAGAATTTCCCGAATCGTTTGAACCACCTGCTTCTCGTCCTCGCCTTGGCAGGCCTCTCTGAGCTTTTCGATATCCTGCCCCAGCTTGGCGGTATCTATGCGTTTTGTTTTCCATATCGCCACCTTCGGGTGATCTGTGGGCAGCATATTTTCCCCTTCCACAGAGAGCTCTTCGAAGAGCTTCTCCCCAGGGCGAACGCCTGTAAACTCGATCTTTATATCAATCTGAGGCTCGTAGCCGTTGAGCTTTATCATATCCTTGGCAAGCTCTAATATCTTCACCGGCTCGCCCATATCCAGAAGGAACACCTCGCCCCCTTTGCCCATTGCCGCCGCCTGCATTACAAGAAGGCACGCCTCGGGGATTGTCATAAAGTATCTGGTCATCTCCGGATGGGTTACCGTAACCGGCCCGCCCTCGTCAATCTGCCTCTGGAACACAGGAACAACCGAACTGCTCGAACCGAGGACATTCCCAAAACGGACGGTAGTGAAATTCGTATCGGATTTTTCGTTCAGGCTCGTTGTGTACATCTCGGCGATGCGTTTTGTAGAGCCCATAACGCTTGTAGGATTCACGGCCTTATCGCTGCTTATCAAAACGAAATGCTCTGTTTTGTGCTGGTCGGCTGCATCTGCCACGTTTTTCGTTCCCAGCACGTTGTTCTTCACGCTCTCGCCCGGGTTGCTCTCCATCAGAGGTACATGCTTATGTGCAGCGGCGTGGAAAACCACATCAGGGCGATAATGCTCGAATATATGCAGTACTCTCGCCCTGTCGCATATATCAGCAATTACAGGGCTGACAGTAATCATCTCGGAGATGCCCTGAAGCTGGCCTTCAATCTCAAACAGCGGATTCTCGGCCTGTTCCAGCAATACGAGCTCTTTTGGCCCGTAGCCGGCAATCTGCCGGCAAAGCTCTGAGCCTATTGACCCCCCTGCCCCTGTTACCATAACGGTTTTATTGTTGATGAAGCTGTGAATATGCTGGGTATCCAGCTTTATTTCATCTCGGCTGAGCAGATCGGAGATATCAATCTTCCTCATCTGGCTCACCTTCACGCTGCCGGATGTTATCTCGGCAAGGGTGGGTATGATCCTGCAAACGGCATTGGTCTTTTCGGCAAGCCGGATAATCCGCCTTCTCTGTTCGTGCTTGGCAGAGGGCAGGGCTATCGCAATCTCCTGAACACCGTATTCCTCGCAGATATCGGGGATGTCTTCTGAAGTTCCCAAAACTTCATAGCCGTTTATTATGCTCTTTATCTTGTCGGGGTTGTCGTCAACGAAGCCGACTATCTTGTACTTATTCAGGAAGAATTTTTTTATCTCCCTTGAAAGCATCTCCCCTGCATCTCCGGCTCCTGCTATAAGCAGATTTGTTCTGTCTGTTGAGCTCAGGGCGAGATTATCTTCAATATTCAGCCTCGCAGAGACCCTCAGGCCGGAGAGGGCAAAAATCGTAAGCACCATATCAAGGATCAAGATGCTCTCGGGCACTTCCCTGAAAATCGCCTGTTCAGGCCCGCGCATCGTGTACATCATCGTATGCCATATACCGATGATTGCTGCTGCGCTGAAAAAGGCAGATGTGCATATTCCCACGAGGTCTGAGATGTTTACATACTTCCAGAGGCTGCTGTACTGCCGGAAAAGCCCGAAGATTATAAGCTTCACTGGCAGAATGATTATCAAAGGCGGGAGGAACAGATCCATAACCCAGTCCCGCTGGATTTTCATATTGTTGAATATCCCGCAAGCCACGAAATATGCCAGAGTGAATACGATAAGATGTATTACAATCAGGCTGATCTTTCTGTATTTGTGTGAGGTAAGCAGTTTTACCGGGATATTCAGCAGCCTTCTTCGCATTATTATCTATTCAAATTAGTGTTAAATAAAAAAAAAAGAAAGCCCGCCTTAGTCTCATTTTCAGGCGGGCATTCAGATTACATATCTCTTTCTTCGGGTTCTTTATCAAGCTGGAACGTATCGCAGATAACCTCGAGAGCCTTATCGGACTGCTGTTTATCCACGATGCAGCTTATTCTGATCTCGCTTGTAGTGATAGAATCAATGTTGATCTTGTTCTCGGCCAAGGCCTTAAACATACGGTCTGCAACGCCGTAATGAGTTCTCATACCGATACCTACAGCGCTTACCTCCGCAATATCTTCCCTGATAAACAGCTCTCTGTACTGGATCTCTGCTTTGATTGCTTTTATTGTCTTCAGGGCGTCTGCCAAGTCGTTTTTTGAGATAGTGAACGAGAGGTTTGCAGAGTTGTCATCAAGCTCTGTCTGGATGATATCGTTCACGCTTATTTTCGTTCCTGCAAGGGCAGAGAACACCTTCGCCGCATTTCCCGGGCTGTGCGGGATTCCTATTATCGTAATTTTTGCAAGGTCAGACTGAACCGTTGCACCTGATACTAATATACCTTCCATTTGAGGCACCTCTTGAGTAATTAAAGTTCCCTCGATATCCAGAGTGCTGCTTCTCACCTGAATTTCCACGCCGTATTTCTTGCCGAATTCGATAGCCCTTCCGTGCATAACGCCAGCACCGAGGCTTGCAAGCTCAAGCATTTCATCGTAGCTGATCTGATGAATCTTCACTGCCTTGGAGTATTTGCGGGGGTCTGTTGTGTAGATCCCGTCAACGTCGGTGTAGATCTCGCACTGCTTGGCCTTCAGGGCTGCCGCAATCGCCACTGCACTGGTATCAGACCCGCCTCTTCCCAGCGTTGTTACGTTTCCTTTCTCATCGATTCCCTGAAAGCCCGCCGCTATTACAATATAGCCTTCATCGAGCTTTTCATGGATAATCTCAGAGCCGATGCTTTCGATCCTCGCCTTGCTATGTACGCTGTCTGTAATCATCTGGATCTGATGGCCGGTGAAGCTGAGAGCCTTATACCCCATACCCTGAATCGCCATAGCCATCAGGGATACTGTCTGCTGTTCGCCGGTACTCAGGAGCTGATCCATCTCACGCTTGGGAGGGTTTGGATTGAGCTCATGCGCATCAGCTACAAGCTCATCGGTCTGCTTGCCCCTCGCCGAGGCAACCACAACTACCTTGTGCCCCTGCTTGTACTTGGCGACAGCCCGCTTCGCTGCGTTCCTGATCTTTTCAGAATTTGCAACTGAAGTGCCGCCGAATTTCTGAACAATGATTGACATTTGTTCCCCGTAATTTAATAAAAAATACTTACACTTTTAGAAAATATTCCATCAGTTCATAGCCCCTTTCTATATGGAGGCCTGAACGGGCCGCATTCGATTCGCTGAACGGCCTGCCCTGCACATCAGGGCGTTCAACAGTTCCGCTTATCATAAATGGCACGGGCTCTGCGGTGTGCCCTCTTGTGCTCACAGGCGTTGGGTGGTCAGGCATTACGAGGATCTTCCACTCATCATAGCCTTCAAGCTTCTCTGAAAGCGGTGCGATAATTCTGCTGTCTATCCTCTCCAGAGCGGTTCTTTTAAGCTCTGCGTCTCCGGAATGGCCTGCCTCATCAGGGCCTTCAAGGTGCAGAAACACAATATCATTCTCATCGAGGGCCTCTGCGGCCGCTTCCGCTTTGCCTTCATAGTTGGTATCTGGAAGGCCTGTGGCCCCTTCCACTTCGATAATCTCAAAACCTATCAGCTTCGAGAGCCCCCTCACAAGGTCAACAGCCGTGATCGAGGCGCCTTTAAGGCCGTATTTGGCCTTGAAGCTCTCCATGCTCGCCCTTTTTCCCTCGCCCCAGAGCCAAATCGAGCTCACAGGGTTCTCACCGAGGTCTGTGCGGATCTTGTTTATTTCCATCTGCTCTATAACCAGCCGGCTCTTCTCCATCAGGTCTTTTAGAAATGCGCTGTTTTTCCCTGAAGGGAGAATCTTTCTCACCGGCCTGCCGATATTATCGTGCGGCGGAAGGGCTTTTATATCGAAATCCATTCCGCTCACTACGCACAGATGCCTGTAGCTAACGCCCGGATAGAATCGCACCTTCTCAGAGCCGAGCTGCTTCTGGAGCTCTTCGATTATCTGCCTGCCCTCGTTTGTGGAAATGTGCCCTGCGCTGTGGTCTGCCATATTCCCGTCTGAATATGTAACCAGATTACAGCGGAACACGAAGTCTTCCTGCGAGAGGTCAATACCCATAGCGGCCGCCTCAATCGGGGCTCTTCCGGTGTAAAATTCGTGGGGGTTGTAGCCAAGCAGGCTCATCTGGGCAACATCACTGCCCGGAGACATCCCCTGCGGGACTGTCTGAACAAGCCCCTGAATCCCGCTCTGTGAAAGCCTGTCTATATTCGGTATATCAGCGGCCTGAAGCACCGTTTTCCCGCCGAACTGTTCTATCGGACGGTCTGCTGCTCCATCCGGTATTACTATAAGGTGCTTGCAGTTCACCCCTCATCCCCCGGGATTTCAACTATCTGTATGCAAACCGGCTCGCCGGCGATTATATTCATTTCATCTATCTTGTTCAGAGCATCATCAATCATATTGCGGGATGTCTTATGAGTAGTGATTACCACCGTAACATAATTTTTCTGAGCAGGGGCCTCCTGCTGGAGGGCTCCTCTGATGCTTATCCCGTTCTCGCCCAGGGCAGATGACATCTTCGCAAGAACGCCCGGCTCATCCTTGGCCTGAATCCTGATATAGAAGCGTTTCTGCTGGTCTTTGATATCAGCAACGAGCGGCTTAGTTTCTTCTCTGGGTTTTAGCTTGAGGTTATCAAAAAGATGCTTCGAATTGCCCGAAACGATTTCGATAATATCCGCAGTAACAGCGCTTGCTGTGGGCATCATGCCCGCCCCGCGTCCGTAGTACATCGTATGGCCTACGCAGCTGCCGAAGAGGCTTACCGCATTGAAGGGCCCGGGCACCTGAGCTATTATTTCATCTGAAGGCACAAATGACGGACTCACCTGAAGGGTGTATTCCCCGCAGGGCTGCTTCTCTGCAACACCCAGGAGCTTGAGGCTGTAGCCCATTTCTCTGCCGCATTCGATATCTGTGATGGCGATCTTCTCAATACCTTCGTAGGTAACGTCTGAAAATTCGAATTCGCAGCCGAAGCAAAGGCTCGCAAGTATAGCGAGCTTGTGTCCGCAGTCCCCGCCGTTGATGTCCAGCGTGGGGTCTGCCTCGGCGTATCCGAGCTCCTGAGCCCTCTCGAGAACTGCCGGGAAATCATCGCCGTTTTGCTCCATGCAGGTGAGGATATAGTTGCTTGTGCCGTTGAGAATGCCGTAGATTCTTTCTATATCGTTTGCTGCCAACCCCGATCTTATCGCGCTGATTATCGGGATCCCGCCTGCGCAGCTTGCCTCGAATGCGATGCATACATTATTCTCACGGGCAACGCTGAAAAGCTCCGCTCCGTGCTTGGCGAGAAGGGCCTTGTTCGCCGTAACAACGTTTTTCCCGCTTTGGAGCATCTTAATCTGGATGTCTTTGGCAGCGGTAGTCCCGCCTACAAGCACCACTGCGATATCGATGCTATCGTCGCCGGCAATATCGTTTATGTCTGTAGAAAGCAGCTCTTCAGGTACATCTACTGAGCGGGGGGTTGTGATGTCTAAATCCACAATCTTCGCTAGCTCGAGATCTGCTCCTGTTTTCTGCTGGATGGTTTCTTTCTGGTCGAAGAGGATCTTTGCAACCCCGCAGCCGACTGTTCCGAAACCCACGATTCCTACTCTGATTTTCTTTTCACTCATCAGAAGATTCCTGTTCTAACTTATAATTTACAAAAATATGCAGCACCACAGTTTAGCTGAAAACAGCTGTTTTTCAAGCGCAAACAAATCTTTAACTTCTCAAAAAATGTGCGCAATGATTTTTGGAATCGCCTTTTTGGTGTATCTGTAATTTCCATCCTCTGAGGAGGGGTTAGTTTTTGAGCTGCTGAGAAGGAAAATGATAAGGCCGGCAAACGAAGAGAATGCCCGCAGTCTCTCTGTGTATTTAAGCTATGGTCGGTGCAGGCAAAAAGCCTTAGTGAAGCGGGAAGTTTTCTCGAAACGCTATCAGCAATCGGCCATACCCCAAAAAATCTCATTGAGGGGTGAGCTGGCTTTGCTTCAGCGTTTTGGCATATAATTGCTTTCCGTTGTCTTGGAAAAGTCTGAATGTAACCTCCGGATCAGCCTTTTTTGTATTGAAATCGAACTCTCCAAACATATATTTCTTGGCATAACCGAAAAGCTGTGTATCCCATTTTTCAGATTTTGCTGGCGGGCCGCTTCTCCCGCCAAGAGCTGCAACTTCAAATTCATAGAAGCTGTAACCGGAAGGTCTCGGAATACGGAATCCGCGAGCTCCATGCCGATCGCCTGAGATAAGTATTACGCCGGGGATTTTGTTCTCTTCAATGAAACTGAAGAGCTTTTCTCTTTCGGAAGGAGCTGTCGTTCCCCATGAGTCTTTTCCGTTGGAAACATAATCACTCCACATCGTACCGCACGAGAGGATAACAAACGGCCCCTTGCAATCTATCAGCTGTTTTTTAAGCCATTGCATCTGGTCATCTCCGAGAAACCTGTTTGAATCATCCTGATTGCGGAAGTATCTGTGATCAAGCATTATTACATCACAGGGCTCTATCCGTGTTCGGAAAAATACGCCGCTCGAAGCCCCGTAATCGGGGTTGTTCCATGCATTTCTAAATATTGAACAAACGTTTCGACGGTCTTTATCTGTAAAACCCTTTGGAATTCCGGCCAGATCATTATCAAAATAATCGTGGTCGTCCCATGTCGCATATACGGGGATGTTGGCAGAAAAACGCTGCCATGGCGGCTGCAAATCACGCAGAATATAATCCGCTCGATGCATTGCTCCGTTATTCCGCCGGTCTTGAGCGGCGATATCACCGCCGAGCAGCATGGCAGAGGGTTTGCGGCTGCTTATCAGCTTAAACAGGTCTGAATTGCCTAATCCCGACCTGTGCGGACAGGTGCCGAATGCAATGCGTTTAGAATCTGCTTCTTTGTTGTTTACTGTTTTGAAAGATGTTTCAAAGGGCAGTGAAACCTTCTTCCCATCAATCATTACACTGTATGGATAATGTGTATTGGGCTTGAGACCTTTCAGCGGCACAATCGCTGCATGCTCTGATTCAGCAGTTGAATTTACCGGCCCGAAATCAATTTTACCCTGAGGCGTTTCAACTCGAATTTTTACCTCTGCCGGCCGCAGCGTGCGCAGCCATACCTTAACTCCTGTTGGTGTTACATCTCCCAGCATCGGGCCGCCGATGTGATTTATGCCCTGAATTCTGCAAAGAGCTCTTACTTCAGCATCCGAAAACAAATCTGCATAACTGCTGCTTCTTTTTTCCGCAAGCAGGTTGTACATTTTCGAATACAATTTTCTAAGCTCAGGAGGTATGTGATTCAGCTCATTATCTTCTAAATGGCCTCCAAAACCATAGTTCAAAATTCTCAAAACTGTATTGAGATCCCTTCCGCCCAAGCCGATTTGATTAAAGTAGTCTGCATAGGCTGCTTTTGAGAGCAGGCTTATTGTTGAGAGGATACCTAAGCTGGCGGTTTGCTTTAAAAATTTTCGTCTTTGAATTTTCATATCTATCCTTCCACAGCATTTACGTTCTGCACATAAAACAGCGGAATAACTCTGCTCATAATTTCCGCTGAAAATATTCCACCTGATAAGTCCTTGCCAAAATCATTTTGCAAGATTTAATTACTATCATATTAAAAAAATCTCATTGTCAAAATTGAATCTAAAGCTTACTATCTTTGCCGCGGGAAACAGCAAATAGTAAAAAGAGCTGAGAAGTATCATATGGATGACAAAAAACTGGACAGATTCTTAGAGCTTACTTGGAACGATTTAATTGCATGGGCCGGCACTAAAATTGTTTCAAGGGGGGAAGGCTATAAATCAAAAGTTTCCGAGCTTGCTGCTTTTCAAAGCGGTCTGATTGCCACGGTAAGGGGCACGTTTGTTTATTCAGTTCACGTGAAAATAGACAAAGACGGGGACCTCGAATCGGAATGCTCCTGCCCTTACGCTGTAAACTGCAAGCATGGGGTGGCCGCAGTGCTTAAATATATTGAAATGCACGAAAAGGGAATTGAAGTCCCTGAGGCAAAAGAGTATGACCCCCGTTTGCTTTTAATCAAACAGCAGAATTCCGAGCATACTTTAAGCATTGCACAAATTAACAGCTCTATTTATGGGCATACCGAGAAGGAAAATGAGGCTGAACAACTATCCGAATTGCTGGATGGGAAGAGTAAAGGCGAGCTCAAGGAGCTTATTTATGAACTGATTGATGTATTCCCGGGGATCACTAAAGAGCTGATTAAGCGAAACAAACTTACCAAGGAGAAAGCAGAAAAGCTTATATATTGGCTGAAAGAGTATTTAGAAACCGCCTACGATGAGGTGCAGTTTGATTATTACGGCGAGCCGGACGAAAACATTCTCGACTATCAAGAGATAAACAGCAACCTCAAGAGGCTAATTCGGGCAGGCTATGCTGATGAGGTATTGGAATTGGCAGCTCAGATCGTATCTGCCGGGATTTACCAAATGGATACCTTGTACAGCGAGGAATTCATTGAATTGGATTTTGAAAAAATATCCCCTGTCCTGTTTTGCGCACTTCAGAAGTCTTCAGCTACAGAAGAAGAAAAAATGGAACACGCCCTTAATGTCGTTCTGGAAGACAGCTATAAATTCTTTGATGATTTTAGAATTTTTCTCATTAAAAATCGTCCTGAATCTCAGTGGAGCAGATTTGCAGATAGATTGCTGGTTCATTTGAAAGTTATAGGTTTTTCGAAGGTTTCTCCCAATCACGGCAAAGACCATTTCCGAGATACATTTGTTGACTGGCTGGTTTATTCACTTGAAAAGGCCGGAAGGAACAATGAAATATTGTATATCTGCAGGGCTGAAGCCCGAACAAACAACAAGTACCCGAGGCTTGTAGAAGTGCTGAGAGAGCAAAAGAAATACGATGAAGCAAAAAAATGGATCAGCGAAGGGATCAAACAGAATCAGGAGATATACAGTGGAATTGTCGGCAGATTGCGGGAGCAGCTGAAACAAATCTACAAGCTCGAAAAGGACTGGGCATCTGCCGCAATTATGGATGTTGAGGATTTTATAATCTCACCTGGCAAAGACAATTATGCTGCATGCGAAAAGATAAACAAAAAGAATAAAACTTGGACGGAAGTTCGGGAGCTGCTGCTTGAATATCTTGAAAAAGGTAATCTGCCTTGGGAAAACTTGTCTTGGCCTCTGGCGAAACCTGAAAATATTGATGCTGAAACGAACACTTACAGATTTTTCCCTAATATCCGTTCATTAGTCTATATTGCGATATACGAAAAAGACCCAGAGAGAGCTCTTTACTGGTTTGACAAGCAAAATGAGTTGAGTTTTAGAGAACCGGTTCATTTTGCAGATGATGTGGCTGAGGCAGCAAAAGATTGCGCTCCGCAGCGAGCAGTTGAAATATGGCAGAAGATTGCGGAGGATTATATAAATCAAACTAAAGTTAAATCATACTACGAAGCCGCCGAATACCTGCGAAAGGCACGTAAAATTATGAAACAAAACGGCAGGGAAAATGAGTGGGAGAAATATCTGAAAGAACTCCAGCAGGAACACCACAGAAAAAGAAGGTGCATTCAGATATTGAGCAAACTCAGCCTGAAGCCTATTATCAGCGATTAGACAAGCCGTTCTTGCGAATGTATGGCAGGTTCTTAGAAACAAACGTGAATTAGGATTTGGAAAATCTGCCTGCCAGCCTTGCCATAGAGAAGCGCATCCTCAAATAAGCGAAAGAGAGTTGTTTTCACAATCAAATAAAAGTGGTTCTTGACAAACTGAAATAAATTTGCTATTTTGAATTAAGGCGTAAGTCAAAATAAAAAATTTGTTAATTTAAAAAATGAAATAAGATTATGAAAAGGAAGCTGCAAGGCCGCTGCATAAACATATCAACAGTTGGAGAAAAGGCTCAAGCATTTATCCCTGCGCCGCTTCCGCCAGTGCCTCCGATTGAGTATTCTTCCGGGCTCAGGGAGAAGTTTGATAATGCTATGCTGGCGATTGGGCGTCTTGACACTGTTTCAATGCTGCTTCCGGATACGTCGCTCTTTATTTATATGTATGTTCGTAAAGAAGCGGTTCTCTCCTCCATGATTGAGGGAACCCAGTCTTCACTTTCTGATCTTCTGCTGTTTGAATTTGAAAAACAGCCCGGAGTGCCGCTGGATGATGTTCAGGAGGTGAGCAACTATGCAGCTGCGCTGAATTACGGTATGAAAAGATTAGAAGAAGGCATTCCCCTTTGCAACAGGCTGCTGAAAGAGATTCACAGCATCCTGCTTTCAGAAGGGAGGGGCAGGGAACAAACACCTGGAGAGTTCCGCAAAAGCCAAAACTGGATTGGCGGGAGCCGCCCGGGAAATGCGGCTTTCATACCGCCTCCTCCCGAGTGTATTCAAGACTGCATGGGCAAGCTGGAATTGTTTATTCAAAATAAACCGGAGAAGACTCCGGTTCTGATTAAAGCGGCGCTTGCACACGTACAGTTTGAAACTATACACCCTTTCCTCGACGGTAATGGGCGTCTTGGGCGTCTTCTAATTACTCTTCTGCTATGTTCGGAAAAAGTGCTCAGAAAGCCAATGTTGTATCTGAGCTTATATTTCAAGACTCACAGGCAGCGGTATTATGATTTGCTCAATACAGTTCGGCTTACCGGCAACTGGGAGGCTTGGCTGGGCTTCTTTGCCGATGCGGTGATCTATACTGCGAATCAAGCGGTGGGAACCGCCCAAAAGCTGAAGCAGCTTTCAGAAGCAGATGCGCAGCAAATTAACGGGCTCAAACGTATATCCGGCTCCGCTCACCTAATTCAAAAGGCTATGCTGGAACGCCCGATTGCCTCGCCAAATTGGCTTCAGGAGAAAACTAATCTCGCACAATCTACTGTGAACTCTTGTCTTCGTGAGCTTGAAAAGCTCGGAATTGTTAAAGAACTTACCGGCAGAAAGCGAAACCGTTTATACTCCTATGCAGAATATCTGTCAATTATGAATGAAGGCACAGAGCTGCCGGACTGATGCTCAGACTAAAACAGGAGCAGGATTGGTTTTTAAATGAGGAGCAGAATGGAGCCGATGAGATTCGAACTCACGACCTCTTGCATGCCATGCAAGCGCTCTCCCAGCTGAGCTACGGCCCCTCGGAGCGGGATATAATATTCCAACGGGCAAAATTATCAAGAAGATTCCGAAACTCGCTGCAATTTTTCTCGGCTGTCGCTCGTGTTCTCCATCTTGACTGAAAGCGATATATATAGTAAAATTTGGCTTCGGGTTGAGCAGTATTTGCCGGTAAATTTCCTTTGCGACATTTCTCGAGGGCTACCGGTATATACTACCTTCACAGCAAAGCTATACCTCTATACAACGGAGAGCTAAAATGAATAACGAGAAAAAGATTGCCGGCACGGGGATCACATTTGATGATGTTCTGCTCGTACCTCAGCAGAGCGAAATCGTTCCTTCCGAGGCGGAGATTTCAACAAGGCTCACAAGAAACATAAAAATAAATATCCCCATAGTTTCTGCGGCAATGGATACTGTAACAGAATCTGCCCTTGCCATTGCCCTTGCGCAGGAAGGCGGAATCGGGGTGATACACAAAAACTTGGGCATAAGAGCGCAGAAGCGGGAGGTTGAAAAGGTAAAACGCTCGGAGAACGGCGTAATCCTCGATCCAATCACGCTCACCCCCAGCGACCGCGTGCTCAAGGCAAAGGAGCTGATGGACGAACATCACATCTCGGGTGTTCCGGTGATTGTGGAGGATAAGAAGCTCGTGGGCATACTAACCAGCAGGGATATGAAATTCCTCGAAGACTACAACGTGAAGGTTGAGCAGATTATGACGCGCAGCAATCTTGTAACCAGCTCCTCTGATACAACCCTTGAACAGGCCAAAGAGATACTGCAGCGTCATAAGGTTGAAAAGCTGCTTCTCGTTGACGGAGACAGGCTCACCGGCCTTATCACAATGCGTGATATAGAGCGGGTAACACAGTTTCCCATGGCAGCGAAAGACGATAAAGGCCGCCTGAGGGTGGGGGCTTCTGTCGGCGTACACGACTACGACAGGGCTAATGCGCTGATTGATGCCGATGTGGATGTGCTGGTAGTGGATACTGCCCACGGACACTCCAAGAATGTGATCAATACCGTAAAAGAGCTGAAGAAATCCTGCGGGATAGACGTAATAGCGGGCAACGTAGGTACAACCGAAGCAGCGAAAGCCCTGATTGATGCCGGAGCGGATGCTGTGAAGGTGGGGATCGGGCCTGGCGCGATATGCACAACGAGAGTTGTATCAGGTGTGGGAGTGCCCCAGATTACTGCGATTATGCAGGCGGTTAAATACGCCGATCAGGCCGATGTGCCGGTAATCGCAGACGGCGGCATCAAGCTCTCAGGCGATATTTCAAAGGCGATTGCCGCAGGGGCGAGCAGCGTTATGCTCGGTTCGATACTTGCTGGCCTCGCTGAAAGCCCGGGACAGCTTATCATATATAAAGGAAGGCAGTTCAAGGAGTATCGCGGGATGGGCTCGCTGGGGGCGATGGTTCTCGGCTCCGCAGACCGGTACGGCCAGAAGGCTGAAGAAAGCAAAAACAAGCTCGTGCCTGAAGGCGTGGAGGGCAGAGTGCCCTATCGCGGGCATCTGAGCGAATACATCTACCAGCTAGTCGGCGGACTGCGAAGCGGAATGGGATATTGCGGCGCGCAGAATATCGAACAGCTCCGCACTAATTCAAGATTCCTGCAGGTAACAGCGGCTTCGATCGCCGAATCTCACCCGCACGATATACATATTACTAAAGAATCTCCAAACTATACCGATACGCTGTAATCTGAGGCGCTTTAATGAAAAAATCTCATGAAAAAATAGCAATAATAGATTTCGGCAGTCAGTACGGCCAGCTTATCGCAAGGCGGGTTCGCGAGCAGAAGGTGCTCTCGGCGATTTATCCGCCGAGCGTGAGGGCAGAAGAACTTGCAGGGGAAAACCTTGCGGGAATAATCCTTTCCGGCGGGCCTGCGAGCGTTTACGATGAAAATGCACCGAGCTGCGACGAGAAGCTCTTCGACCTCGGCGTTCCTGTGCTGGGGATTTGCTACGGGATGCAGATAGCAAGCAAGATTCTCGGCGCGGATATCAGGCCGGCAGAGAGCAGGGAATACGGCAGGACGAATCTGCATGTATCAGAGGATTCCGGCCTGCTTGCGGGCGTGCCGGAGAAAACCACCGTTTGGATGAGCCACAGCGATCAGGTGAATCAGCTCAATGATGATTTCATCACGCTCGCCCAAACGCCAACCTGCCCCTATGCAGCGGTGAAATACAGGAAGAAGCCTTTCTACGGCGTCCAGTTCCATCCGGAGGTTACTCATACCCCCGACGGCAGCGAGATGCTCAAGAATTTCCTCTATCAGATCTGCGAATGCAATGGCGACTGGCTGATTGGAGATATCGCAGAGGAGATGATCTCCCAGCTCAAAGCAGAGCTCAAGGATGAAAACGTTATATGCGGGCTCAGCGGCGGAGTGGATTCTTCAGTTGTGGCGGCGCTTCTGCACAAGGCTATCGGCGATCGGCTGCACTGCATATTCGTTGATAACGGCCTTCTCCGCGAGAACGAGCGGGAGGGCGTTGAAAAAACATTCTGCGGGCATTTCAACGTTAATCTGCGCGTGGTGGACTGGTCTGAGCAGTTTCTGGGAAGGCTTGAAGGGATCACAGACCCGCAGCAGAAGCGAAAGATTATCGGGGCAGAATTCATTGAGGCGTTCAAATCCGAGGCGGAGAAGATCGAAAACGCAAAATACCTCGCCCAGGGGACGCTCTATCCGGATGTGATAGAATCGGGCTCGAAAGACGGCAACCTCGCAGCTAATATCAAACTGCACCACAACGTTGGCGGGCTGCCTGAGGAGCTTGGATTCGGGCTTGTTGAGCCGCTGCGGGATCTATTCAAGGATGAGGTTCGCCTGCTCGGGGAATACCTCGGCCTGCCTGAAGATATGGTATGGCGGCATCCCTTCCCCGGCCCGGGGCTTGCAGTGCGGATAATCGGCGATATAACAAAAGAAAAGCTGAGGATCGTGAGGCAGGCAGACGAAATTCTAATCGATGAGATAAAGGCCGCCGGACTGTACAGGCAATGCAGCCAGACACTTGCTGTTCTTCTGCCGGTGAAGAATGTGGGAGTAATGGGAGACGACAGGAGCTATGAGAGCGTGATCGCTGTGCGGTCTGTGGACACCTCAGACTTTATGACAGCAGACTTCTCACGAATACCGTACGATACTCTCAGCATCATCTCAAGCCGGATAATAAACGAGGTTCGCGGAGTGAACAGAGTGGTTTACGATATCTCCAGCAAACCCCCCGCCACAATCGAATGGGAATAAGCCCTAAGCGTACAGCCAACTAACCGGCGAATCATAATTAGGAAAACCTGCAAAATACGGCATTACTCAGCCAATAAGCTAAGCCTTTCAGGCGTTGTTTAGGCGGCCGTTCATTGCTGTTTGTCGATATGGTCCGGAGGCGTCGTAGAATTCGAGGGAAGTGTCGATTTTGTTTATCATCATCCCGGGCGTATCGAATTGGAGCTGTGCCGCAATTTTGCCGTCCGGGCGGATAAAGGCGGAAGGATACGGGCTTATCGGTGCGGAGGAATTTGTCATACTCACCCAGAAGTAGTTCGTGGCTGCCCTGCACTGCATTGTCTGACGCATAATATCGGTATGTACAGAGGCCTTTCGCTGGCGTGCATTGTAAAAAGACTGGAATATACACTCCACCCCCATCGACTTGAGCTTTCGGTACACCTCGGGGAATCTGAGGTCGTAGCATATAAGCGAGGAGCAGACGATGCCGTTAATCTCGTATTTAACGAATTGTGTGCCGGGCTGGTAAAACGCAATCCCCTTGGGCGTGCAGAAACACTTATCATACACGCTCACCGTGTTGCCGGCCTTATCAATCACAATTAGGCTGTTGTAGGGTTTATCGCCGGTTTCATTCTGCCTGCTTGTTCCGTAGATTACGTAAATATTGTTTTCCTTTGCTGCCTGCGCTACCCTTTCGGCTGAATCATGGAGCAAATCCCAATCGAAATTTTTCCAAGTTTTAAAATCAACAGATGCGTATCCGCTGAGGCAGCATTCAGGGAAGTGAACCACATCGCAGTCCTTCTCTCCCGCCTGCTGAATAAACGAAATCATCCAGTCCAGATTAGCGGAAATATCCGCAGACACAGGAAACTGGCAGGCAGCAGTTTTAATTACTTTTGCCATAAAGCATCGCTCCGACAATCAGCCGGCGTTACTCCACAGTAACGCTCTTGGCGAGGTTGCGGGGCTTATCCACATCCAGCCCGCGCAGCACTGCGCAGTGGTAGGCGAGCAGCTGAAGCGGAATCGCCGCAACCAGCGGTTCGAGGGCATCATCCACATTCGGAATCCGAATCAGATAATCTGCGTATCTTTCGATTTCCTCATCGCCTTCATTTGCGATAATGATTGTTTTCCCGCCCCTTGCACGCACTTCCTCAATGTTGCTGATTATCTTATCGTAATTTGAGCAGCGCGTGGCGATGAAAACAGCGGGCATACCGTCGTTTATAAGTGCAATCGGCCCGTGTTTCATCTCAGCAGCGGGCAGGCCTTCGGCGTGGATATAGCTAATCTCCTTGAGCTTCAGAGCCCCTTCAAGGGCTGTCGGGTAGTTGTATCCCCTGCCGAGGAAGAGCCAGTTTTCGCGGTCGCCGCATTCTTTGGAGATATCCTTTATCATATCGGAATATTTGAGCACATCATTGATGATGTTCGGTATTTTGTTGAGGTCTGTAATCAGCTGCTCGGTTCTTGCATTGTCCAGATGGCGCCTTCTGCCAAGCTCGATTGCCATCATCGTAAGCACTGCCACCTGAGCTGTGAAGGCCTTCGTGCTGGCAACACCGATCTCCGGGCCAACCCTGAGATAAACTCCGGCATCGGTTGTGCGGGCGATCGTAGAACCCACCACATTAACAACGCCGAGGACAGTGGCCCCGCGCTCCTTGCACATCTCAATAGCTGCGAGAGTATCGGCGGTTTCGCCGGACTGGCTCACCGCTATCACTACCGTTCCCTCCTCGATAATTGGATTTCTGTATCTCAGCTCACTTGCATACTCCACTTCAACAGGCGTTCTGGCAAGCCTTTCCATGAGATACTCGCCCACAAGGCAGGCATGCCAGGCAGTTCCGCAGCCGGTGAGGATGAAGCGTTTTGCTGTTGTGAGCTGGCGGGAGAGATTCTCGATTCCGCCGAGGATAATTTTGTAGTTGTTCATATCCAGCCGGCCTTTGAGGCAGGTTGAAAGCGCATCTGGCTGTTCGAATATTTCCTTGAGCATATAATGCTCGTATCCGCCGAGCTCTATCTCTTCTATGGAGAAATCAATCTCCTTGAGCTCTCTTTCAATGCGTTTGTTGTGGATGGTTTTGATGGTAACGTCATCTTTTTCAACGATCGCCATCTCATCATCTTCGAGATATATAACCTGCTTTGTGTGTTCAACAATAGCAGAGGCATCCGAGGCAATCAGATTCTCCCCGTCGCCCACACCAATCAGCAGAGGCGAGCCCTTCTTCGCTGCAACAATCACATCGGGATAATCGCTGCACATCACAGCAAGCCCGTATGTTCCGTAAACCTGATTGAGAGCCTTCTGCACAGACCACTCGAAGCAGTCCTGCTCGCAGTCGGTTTCCTGTTCGTAGAAGTATCCGATTAGATTCGCTATTACCTCTGTATCGGTCTGGCTCTTAAATTCACAGCCCTTTTCGATGAGGAACTTCTTCAAAGCGCCGTAATTTTCAATGATCCCGTTGTGCACAACGGATATTTTGCCCGAATAATCGAGATGCGGGTGCGAGTTTACCGTGTTAGGTTCGCCGTGAGTAGCCCATCGGGTGTGGCCGATGCCCACAGTTTCGATGGGGTTATCTCGGGGGAGAGACTCGCTGAGACCTGCAATCCGGCCTTTCTGCTTGGTTATCTTTATTTTTGTTCCGCCATGCAGGCCGATGCCTGCTGAATCATAGCCGCGGTATTCAAGCCTTTTCAGCCCATCTATAAGTATCTGCTGGGCAGGCTTACTGCCTATATATCCTACTATTCCGCACATATCTGTTTCCCGAAAAAAAATGAACAAATAATCATAACGCAGTTAGCATTATAATCATTAATGCAAAAATTCAATCCTTAAAGGGCCATGTGTGCGTCTATATTTTCCGGCAAAGCTGCCATGAAGAGTTCTAAGATTTCGCCGCTAATCTCCGCTGAGATATTTCAGCCACTAAGCAGCTCTAAGATTCACTAAGGGGATATTTTTTAGACGGGATTTATTAGCCGCTAATTTTAGCTGATTATTTTGGGTTATGTGAATTATTCGCGTTTTTCTTTTCTTACAATATTATTCCCGTAAATCTTCTTGCCATGCTTTTCAGCGTAGTCGGTCAATTCTCTCGCTGATTTAAGCAAAACATCAATTCTATCCCTTCCATACTCTTTTCCAGTGCTCCCGCCTGAGCCGTGCACTAATCTGTTTCTAAGTTCAAATGCCTTACGAACTTCTTCCCAAGAGCTGACAACTTCTGCAAGGTTCTCCCCTGTTTGATTTTTAACTTCTTCCTTCCACGCATCTTTGTACCCATCAAGACCGCAGCACTTATACAAAGCCCCTTCTTCGTCCTTTATTTCCTTTGTGGGATTTGTTCCCAAAGCGAGAATACATCGCCTTAGGGTCCATTCGAAATGCGCAGCCGCTATCACAACAGCAACAGCAGTGTCTAAATCTTCCAGAGACTTTATCAGTTCATCCCTTTGCTCTATGGTGTCCTTAACTAAAAACATTGGATTCCTTTCAATAAATATTAAAATTAGTTTTCTAAAAGCCAATTTTCTGAAAATATCGCAAAATCGAGAATATCAACGTATTCATCGAAGTTGGAATCTGCTTCAAGGCGGGTTTGTTCCGGCGGAGCCTGAAGCCACTGCTCTGCCATAATAATCATATCAGCCTCGCCGACGTATCCGTCATAGCTGATGTCGCCCGGGATCGCCTGCCAGAAAAGCTTTGGATATTCGCCCGCATGCTGATACCAGAGATCCATCTGCCCGTTAGTATCTTCGTTTACATAATCCCATCCGGCACTGGTAAATGTGTCCAGAGTCTGCATCTGGGCTGTCGTAATCCCCGTTCCGCCATAGCTGTAGGCAATCCCGCTTGCCTCTTTATCCCAGAAGCAGCTTGTAATTGTGCCTAAATTCACTCCGCACAGGCCGCCGAGATTTCTTTTTCCTGAAACAGAGCCGGTCGCATAGCAGTTCCTGATTGTGCCTTCATAATTGTATCCGCACAGCCCGCCGAGATGGCTGCCTCCTGAAACAGAGCCGGTCGCATAGGAGCTCGCGATTGTACCTGAATTAAATCCGCACAGGCCGCCGAGACGATGAGAATCATCGCCGCCTGAAACAGAGCCGGTGGCATAGCAGTTTTCGATCGTGCCGTTCGAATTCCATCCACAAAGGCCGCCAAGTCTATCACCTCCCGAAACAGAGCCTGTTGCATAGCAGTTCGTGATTGTGCCACTAGTATATCCGCACAGGCCGCCGGGATAATAAGAATTATCGCCACCCGAAACAGAGCCTGTTACATAGCAGTTCGTTATTATGCCGTCATCATTATATCCGCACAGGCCGCCGGGATAAACAAAGCCTGAAATATCGCTTGTCGCATAGCAGTTTGTGATTGTGCCTTCCCGATTATATCCGCACAGGCCGCCGAGATATCTTGAATTATCGCCGCCAGTTATTTGGGCATTTTCAATTCCGAGATTTCGAACTTCGCCGCCATCTATTTTTCCCAAAAGGCCGAGATATCGGGGATAATCTTTTGTTACATTTGAAGTGTCAACTGTAAGGTTCAGAATCTTATAACCTGCCCCATCAAATGAGCCGGAAAAGAGGCTGCCGTTGAAATCCGAATCGGTGTAATCAGTATCAGGAGCGATAACAGCCCGGTCGTAGGTTCTGGCCGAAAGGTCGATATCATTCTTCAGAACGTAATGGGCGGAGAGGTCGTTGTTCACCGCTTCAAGGTGGTCGGGGGTGGAAATCTGGTATGGGTTGTTTGCCGTGCCGTCGCCTGCGGCGAAACCGAATGCAATGCCTGCTGCAGCAAGAGCAGCGATAACCGAAACTCTAAGAATACACATATTTATCTCCAGATAAAAAATTAATAAATTTTAACCTTATCCCAAATAACGCCAGTTGCCCTTTCCGGACTGAACTTACCGAATTTGAGGGGAGAATTCAAGGAAAAAATAAAATTTCCGCCGATTTTTTTGAAAAAGTCTTATTAAACCACGAAGGACGCTTAGATATTCAGCCACTAATCAACACTAATTTTTCGCTAATGATTCGGAAGAGACGGAGTTTTATTTTTTTAGACAGGATTTACAGGATCTACAGGATTATTGAATATGAGAAAGATTTTAAGCCGCTAATCGGCACTAATTTCTCACTAATGATTTTGCCTGTCAAGTCCTGGTTTAAAGTTGACACTTTTCTTTTCTCTTTTCTATTACGATTTAACGATATATTCCGTAGTGGAGGGAGCCCGAAGGGCGACCGGAACGGAGGAATATATCACGCTGCCAAGTGCACCGCCTCTGGTATTCGATAGCCTAATGCTGCATGCGGGCGGCGGGTATTATAAAGCAACACCGCTTGTTTTACTGCCTCATAGGCATGTTCCTTTTTCGCAAAGGTATTGCACAAACCATATTCATGTTTCATTATTCCGTTAAGCCGCTCTGCCTTAGCATTTTCATAACAATGTTTATCTTCTGTCATGCTGATACCAATACCAGCTTCTTGGAGCATATCAATATAAGCATTGCAGCAGTACTGGCAGCCTCGATCGGAATGATGAACCGCCTTTGCTGAGGTGGGGATCTGCTTCAATGCTCGGTTCAAGGCTCTTAAACAACCCTCGGCCTCAAGACTATCACTGCAATCATAACCTATGACCTTGCGGCTGAAGGCATCCATTACAAGAGCAAGATAGACAAAACCCTGATCGGTGCGTATATAAGTTATATCACTTACAATTGCCTCATTTGGGCCTTGCAGATTCATATCTTTAAGCTTATTACTATAGACCCGAAACCTGTGCCGGCTGTTAGTCGTTGAGGTGCTGCGTCTTTTAGGCTTGATCAGCTTATTAAACTTGCCCATCAAATCGAAAAACCGATCTCGACCTATACTAACCCCCGCTTCTGATAAGTCCTCAGATATCAGCGACAAGAGCTTTCTGCAGCCTAATTGAGGCTGCAAGGAACGCTCCTGGTTTACCAAATCCATTATAAAAGCCTCATCAATAAGCTGCTTTTGACGCACTTTACGAGTCTTATAAAAATACTGGCGGCTTATGCCTGATGCGCAGCATATTTCAGTTATGGTTACTTTTTCTTCCTTTTCTGAAGCCCTTTTGTAAGCCTTGTGTGCCGTTTCGTATCTAGTTTTTTTTTGACTTCTTCACTGTCCAAGCCAAACTGCTCACAGGTAACTTCAAATCGAGAATCACTTACAAGCTTTTCTAAATAAGCATCTGCGAGAGCTTCTTTCAGCTCTTTGTTCTCTGCTTTTAATTGCTTTAACCGGTCATGTTCATCTGGTCTTTCCACGCGTATCCTCTTTGGTATTAAATGGTTTCGGCCGTATTTCTTAAGCCAACGCTTAACGGTGTGGCTTCCTGCTATTCCATAACGAATATTGGCTTCATTTATACATGAGAGTTTACCAGATTCAAGCTCATTTACCACTTGCAACTTAAATGCTTCACTATAACGAGTGCCTGTAGGTCTTTTGTCTTGTCGAGTAGACATAATATAGTTCCTTTCATCCATAAACTTAATTTTTTCATTTATTAAATGTGAGGAAACGTCAATGCCCCTCACAGAACCGGACTTGTGGATTTCCCACATCCGGCTCTTCGGTTTAACTCACTTTACACTTGCCGATTGTAAAAGCTATGCACTATTTCGGGTTTTGGCAAAGGATAGTGTTCAAGGTAATTACTAAACCGTTCCCAACTCATCTTTCGCTTTTGGCTACGCCTGTTCAGCCATTTCCGTACCATCCTTATCGTGAGTTTGTAAAAACTCCTGATACCGGCGTAGTTCTCACTTACGCCGTAATACTGATAATGGCCTCGCAGTTTGGCAACAAGAACTTTCCACCAGTCTTTAGTCTTGACGTGGTTTCGTATCGCCTTGAGCCAGTCATTCATCTCCCTGCACTTGGCAGAGAATTTCTTTCCGCTTGTCTTACGCCCGAGCTTAAATTTGCCTCGGCGTGAGATGTCGCAGTAATGCGTAAATCCTAAAAAGTCAAACGTGTTAGGCTTTCGGCTCTCTTTTACGGCGTTTTCCTTCTCAAAGCGACCAAATGTTATCCGGCGGCTCTTTGTAGGATGTATTTCCAATCCGTATTTATTGAACCTATTCTTCAACGCCTGCTCAATGCGTTCGGCATCGTCTGCGTAGCGAACTACGCATACAAAATCATCCGCATATCTCACAAGCTCACAGTAACCGGTCGTATGGCTTTTAACCGTAGCCTCAAACCACTCGTCCAGTACATAGTGCAGGAATATATTCGCCAGTATCGGGCTTAGAATACTTCCTTGCGGAGTACCCTTTTGCGATACTATTAGTTGACCATCGTCAACATAACCGGCTTTGAGAAACTTACCAATCAGCCCTAATAATGCCGTGTCATTTATCCTTATTCGAATAAACTCCAGCAGCTTATCGTGGTCAACATTATCGAAGAAGCCTTTAATATCGGCTTCGACAATATGGTTTACCGGCTGGTATGTTATCAGGTCGTTAAGTGTCTTTAACGCCTGATGACAGTTCCTGTTCGGGCGAAAACCGTAAGAACAATCCAGAAAATCCTGCTCATATATGCAGTTTAGTATGCGGGCAATCCCGCTTTCTACTATCTTGCTTTCTATCGCAGATATACCCAGTGGACGGGTTTCTTTATCGTCCTTGGGTATATATACCCGCCTTGCCGGTTTAGGCTTATACTTTTTACGTTTGAGCCTATCGACAAGCCGCCGGAGATTTTCATCCAGATTTATACCATATTCCTGCCAGCTTACATTGTCAATTCCTACCGCCTTATTCCGGTTAAGGTTCTGGTAGCAATCCCGAAGGTATTCTTCATCAAGTAGATGAGCAAGGCTCGTAAACTTGAATCCTCGCTCCCTTCGGGCGCGAGCGGATATGAGAAGCAACTTCTCAAATGTTTTTCCAATCTCAGGGTATTGCATTGTTAAAATTCACCTCTCTGCGTTAAACCGCTAACCCCTTCGAGTAAGCTTATAGCCCCACAGGGCATTACCCCTGCTACACCTCTACTATGGGTTAGTCCGACTACCGAAACGCCATACCGCCTCATCACTTTTTCGGCTATTTGGCGGCTTCCTTTCGGAACGCTTCGGTTCTCCCAAGTTCCAATATGTACAGTTTGTTTGCCCGCTGCGGACTTAGACCCCGCCACGTCGATTACGCACTCACCTTTAACGTGCGCATCGATACTGGTTTCCAGGAAATGAAACCCTTGACCCAGTGAAATAAGGATTATTTCGGGGCTCGATACCTTCACTTGCGTTACGGCTGACAAACTGCCCTTACCGAAGCTTCGCATTACTCGTTACCTCGCAATACGTCCGGTTCAGTCCCGGGCTGGTGGTTAGCCTTTACCCGTGCCGGATTGTCCGACTTGCACATATTAGCTTTGCTTGGCGCACTCATAAATATTCCTGAAATTTAATTAACATCTATTCTGATATCTGTCAACTATACTCAGGACTAGACACCACGAGCTACTCGCTACTCTGCTACTTGCAGCTCTGCCACTATCTTTATCTCATCCTGTAAATCTTGTTAATCCTGTCTAATTTATCACATCCTCTCCGTTATCTCCGCTTCCTCCGATGTTTAACTCTCTTTTACATCAGAGAAAACATTTTCATAAATGAGGGAAGGCTATCTGCCGGCAAGTACGCTGCCACCGCAATACATAATCCTGCTCTGATGTTGTAGATATTTTTTTTACACGGAGGAAGCGGAGGGGAGATATTTTTCAGCCGCTGAGCAGCTCTAAGATGCACTTAGGGGTTTGCCAAAGCACTAATTCACGCTGATCTTTCGTTAATGAATTTGCCAAAAATTCAAAAAATCTTTCTGAGCTCAAAAATCACCTTGGTTTAGGATATAACATATAACAGGCAATAAAGTAAAATCCTGTTTTGTACAAATTAATTGAAAGATGACTAATGATTAACAGACGAGAATTTGCTAAAATAATGGGCGCTGCCGGGCTTATTGGTTTGCCAGCGTTATCGAGGGGGCAGTTCAATACTTCAGCACCTTCATACCTGAAAGATTTTGCTCAAAATTACTCTGCCAAACCTCATAATTCTGCAATGGATTGGTTTAGAAACTCGGAGTTTGGCCTGTTCCTTCACTATGGGTTATACAGTCTGCTTGGCAGGGGCGAATGGGTGCAGCTAAAAGAAAAGATACATGTCAAAGAATATGAGAAGCTTATAAAACGCTTTACTGCTGAAAACTTTGATGCTGATGAGATAACTGATCTAGCTCTTCGTGCTGAGATGAAGTATGTGAACATCACAACGCGTCATCACGACAGTTTTTGTTTGTTTGACACAAAATCAACTAATTTCAACAGCGTTAAATCACCTGCAAAAAGAGATCTTGTAGCTGAGCTTGCCGAAGCCTGTGATAAAAAAGGGCTTGGGCTTTGCCTTTACTTCACTCACGGAAGGGATTGGCGTCATCCGCATGCTCCTAATAATGATAATTGGGGCAGCTTTGCACGCCCAAGATATCATGAGCCTGAACCGTATTACAAATACGGCAAGGAGCACGATTTAAATATTTATGTAGAATATATGCATCAGCAGCTTGAAGAACTGCTTACTCAATATGGTCCTATAGCCAGCATTTGGCTTGACGGCCACGGCGTTCCTATGAGCGGGCCTATTGAGAAGTTTAGAGTTGATGACACTTACAAGCTGATCCGTAAAATCCAGCCTCAATGTTTGATTACAGCAAAATGGGGATATAACGGCCAAGAGGATTATTATTCACCCGAGATTCACTGGCTAAATAATAAGAAGAAGGTTAAAGAAAAACAGGCAGCCGGAAAGCCTTTTGAGATATGCACAGCTATTGCTGGCTGGGGATATACCAAAAAGCATGATGGAAATCACAGAGGTTTTAATTCAGTACTGGATAATCTGAAATATGCCGCTGAATATGATGCCAATCTTCTGTTGAATATTGCACCTTTACCGGACGGCTCTCTTGACAAGCAGGATGTAAATACGCTGCATAAAGTGGGTAAATATATCAGGAAGAATGGTTTTCCAAAGCAGAAGAGTCCTTCATAAGGGGATGAAAGCGTGATAACATTTCTAAGTGAGATATAGGGCAGGATCTAAGATGAAGTATTCAATTTATAAGAGTTTATGTATTACAGTATTCGTTTTCTCAATTTTTAATTCCGTTAAAGCGGATAATTGGGTTGTAGAAAATAAAAAGCAGTGGAAGAATTTTCGAAAGGCGTTCAGCGCGGTATATTTTGAAGACGATACTGTGTGCCCTTCCATTGAAAAAGGGTACTATAGAAGCAAAGTAAAGCGTTTCAATAAAAAGATGTCTGCGAAAACTATCACAATATCTCAGTCAACGGTTTGGGAAAACTGGAAACCTGTAAAAAACGTTGGCCCGGATAATTTCCATAATGCTCCTGTTATGCTTAGTCTTGGTCCTGATAATTATTGGATGTTCGGGGAGTATGTAAAAATTAAAGGCGAGGATAGATTTAAGGCAGAAAATGCTTCTCTTGATGGTTTTGATGTTCCGCTAAAAACTACGCCGCTTCCGAATGTTTACAATTCCCCGGGCGGTCTTAAAAAGAGCCTTGGCGGGTATCACGCTTGGCAGAGCAGGGATATGAAAAACTGGGTACACCATGGCCCTGTTACCAAATATTTTTCCCGTTGGGTTACAACAGCAGAATATTTTGATGGTAAGGCTTACATATACTACGACTACCCAAACGATCAAGATCCCCATCTTTACATTGATAACAATCTTACCGATGGTGAACCAGGAAAGGATATGGGGCTCGCTTTCGCTGACCCTTCTGATGGTTCAGATTGTACGTTTTTTCGTGATAAAGAAAGGAAATTTCATGTGATTTTTGAAAACTGGAGCCCAATAAATGCCTCCAAACGTTCATGGGATTCACCTTTGGCAGGCCACGCTGAGAGCAAAAACGGGATTGATGATTTTAAAATATTGGCCCCTGCTGTTGATAATCGTACAAAACCTACAGGGGAAGTTGCTCAATATAAACATCCCCACTGGCTTCAGCATCCGGACTGGAAAAGCAATGTAGCTAAATACAACGTTCACAAACCAGAGCAGGAAGCTTACGGCGATTGGGCAATGATTAGCATTGGTGAGCAGTATTATCTATTCGGCGATTTTGACCCTGTCGGCGGCCATAGTATGAGCGTCTGCTGGTTTACTTCTGATTCGCTTTATAAGGAATTTGAGTGGTGCGGCAATATTGGGAAGGGGCATCCTGACCCGGATATCTGCTTTGCAGAAGGGCAGTTCTATCTCGTAACGCAGATGAATACAGATTATATAAGCTCCGGACCTTGGGTAGAGAAGGTTACCGTGAGAGTTGGGGCTGATACTGATAATGATGGAGAGGTTGATCTCTGGACTGCTTGGCAGGAAGTGAAGGAAAGCTATGACTATATAGAGGGTTTTGCAAAGCGGATAGAACGCGAGACTGCTAGTATGGATATCAGTTCCCTTCCTCCAGCCTATGGTTTCTGTTTTGAATTTGAGCTTGAAGATACTACGGAAAACAAATCGAAGCCAATGGTTGACTCAGTTGAAATTGCCTTCGAATAACCTCTTTTTGAAAGTAAAGGTGATATTACGAAACAAACGTTTATCGCATTTTTATTGGCCTGTACTTTTGTCATTGCGGCAGAAGACAATCTTGCGAAGGTCTTAGTAATTGGTGATTCTATATCCATCGGCTACACCCCTCACGTTAAAGACCTTCTTGAGGATGCGGCAAGTGTTACGCACAATCAGGGTAATGCCGGATCGACAACCAGAGGAGTCGAAAAGCTTGAAAGCTGGCTGGGTGATACAAAATGGGACTTAATACATTTCAACTGGGGACTGTGGGATTTATGTTATCGAAATCCTGAATCAAATGAGCAGGGTAATAGAGACAAAATAGGCGGCAAGATTACAAATTCGCTTGAGCAATACGAAGAAAATCTCGAAAGGCTTGTTTGCAGGCTCGAGAAGACTGGGGCAAAGCTTATATGGGCAACTACAACAGTGGTCCCTGAGGGTGAAGCGGGACGATTTAAGGGTGATGAGATTAAATATAATAAAACTGCAATGAAAGTTGTAAGAAAGCACAATATACCTGTTAATGATCTCCATGCTATGACAAATCTCTTTCCTGAACAGTTGTTTAAAGGCCCCGGCGATGTGCATTATACAAAAAAAGGATATGAAATCCTTGCGAGGCAGACAGCATTGCATATTAAATATCAGCTGAAGCTTGAAAGGTGATCTTTGTCTCTTAGGTTCTGCTTTTTATAGTTCCGCTGACCGAGTCCAGATCGTCCGCTTTGTTTAGCCCGCTGATTATTTTGCCACGAGCAATCCACCGCAGGCGGAGTCCACGCACGGCTCTGATTGTGTTTAGTATTACGCAGCAACTTCACGATACGAAATATTTAAACCGAGCTACTCTGTCACTCACCACAGGCCAGAAAAAATCCGTGCAATTTCTGAGTATTATTCAGCGTCTGCTGCCTACCTGTGCGTGATTATAAAAGAAGAAAACCCGCTTGAGCGTTTCTCAGGCGGGTTGGTTTTCATAATTATGCTGAAGGTAAAACGAAGCTGCCGGCAGGTTATGCAGGCTTGTGATAATTCTATTCGTTTTCCTCTTCGGCCTTGTATTTTTCAATCACCTTCTGCTGCACATTCGGCGGGACAACATCGTAGTGGCTGAGTTCCATTGAGTAGCTGCCTTGTCCGCCGGTCATACTCTTTAGCTGGCCGTCGTAGTTTGCTACTTCCGAAAGCGGCACGAGCGCCTTCACAGAAGCCATATCTCCGGATAGGATCTCCTGCCCCTGCACGCGGCCTCTCTTTCCTGAAATATCGCCTGTGATATCGCCTATGAATTCGGTGGGTACGGTAATCTCCATATCCACAACGGGCTCAAGCAGACAGGGCTTTGCCTTCTGCACGGCATCGATAAACGCGCCCTTGCCCGCAGCTCTAAAAGCCACTTCCTTTGAATCTACCGGGTGGTGCTTGCCGTCATAGATGCTCACCTTTATATCCTGCATCGGGAATCCGGCAATCACGCCTGTTTCCATTACATCTTCAATGCCTTTAACTACAGGCGTTTCAAATTGTGAAGGGATGGAACCGCCAAAAATATCCCAGCTGTAAGAAAGCGAGGGGTCCTGATCACGTTCGCCGGGCTCCACCCTGAGATAGACCTCGCCGAACTGACCAGCTCCGCCGGACTGTTTCTTGTGCCTGTAATGGCCTTCCGCTTTAGCTGTGATAGTTTCTTTGTAAGGGATTTTTGGCGGCTTCGTATTAACATGGACCTTGTAAACCTTTTCCATTTTGGAGAGCATAACTTTCAGATGCATCTCTCCCAAACCTTTGATTACAAGTTCCTTTGTGTTGGGGTCGTGCCCTGCCGCGAAACAGGGATCCCCTTCACAAAGCCTTTCCAGAGCTGCGCCGATTTTTGTCTCATCCCCTTTAGACGCAGGCTCCAATGCGAGAGCAAACATAGGCAGCGGGAGCTCTGTAAGTTCAAAGCTTCCGCTTACCTTACCATCATGAATAAGATCACCGTATTTCAGGTCATCAATTTTCGCAAGACATATAATATCACCCGCCGAAGCGCTTTCGATTTCGTCTGTTTCAGCTCCCTGAGGCCTGAGAATATGCCCGGGACGCAGGACCTTCTTCTCATCGTTGCGGCGCATCTGGGTGTCGGATTTGATTGTCCCGCTGAAAAGGCGGATGAATGAATATTTCATATGAGTTTTCGGGTCTGTACCAACCTTGAAAACGAGACCTGCAAGCGGGCCTTCCGGATCCGCCTTGAGCTCTGTTTTGTTCTCGCCGTCGGTGAGCAATGCCGGCTTGGCCTGCTCGGGGGAAGGGGCACTTTCATATATCACTTCGAGAAGCTCTTCAATGCCCGCTTCGGTTTTTGCGCTTGTGAAAACAATAGGAACAACGCTGCCTTCAAGCATCGCCTTCACAAAAACCTCTTCTACCTTCTGCTTGCTTATCTCTTCGCCTCCGAGGTATGCCTCCATCAGATCATCATCGCATTCGATTATGCTCTCTACAAGCTGAGTGTGAGCGTCTTCTGCGGTGATGAAGGACTCGCCCTGATCATTAGACACGCAGTCTATAACTGATTTATGGTCTAATGTCGGGAGGTTTGCGCATCTGCATTCTGTTCCGAAGGTCTGCTGAATCTGCTCAACGAGCTCTGCATACTCGGCATCATCGTGGTCGAGCTTGTTTACTACGATAATCTTGCAAAGGCCTGCCTGATCTGCTGCCTTGTACATTCTTCTGGTGTTTACTTCTATGCCGTTGCTGGCATTTACTACGATGAGTGCTGTTTCTGCTGCTGAAAGTGAGGAAAGGGCTCCGCCTAAGAAACCCGGATAACCGGGAGAATCGATAAAATTGATTTGCTTGCCTTTATAGGCGGTATGAGCTATTGATGACTGGATTGAATGCTGAATTTCTTTTTCTTCGTCGTCGTAATCACAGACGGTATTCTTTTCCTCGATCGTTCCGTGCCGGTTTATCTGACCGGTCTTGTGAAGGGCCGCCTCCACAAGCGTAGTTTTTCCCGAACTTCCATGACCGAGGAGTACAACGTTTTTTATGTCGCTTACTTTAGCCACAATGTTGCCTCCATGTATAGTAAAACTTTAGTTTAAAAGCAAGGCATTTCTTGACAGTAGTGGGATGTTACTAAAATCTTTTTTCTTGGCAAGCAAAATTGTGGGAAATTTCCAAGTTTAAAGATAAAAACTTTAATGAGCGCATTATTACCCTGCTCACAAAACTGCGTTAGAGAATTATGAGATTTGAGTTAGCAGCCTTAAGCTTGCAAAGCCGTTTAAATCTGCTCAAGCCAATTATCCGCAAATTCTATAAGGTCAAACTGATCAGTAATTGAATCCTTGTTGAAATCAGCGCTTGGATAATCAGTTTTCCATACACTTGAAAAAGCCGAATAGTCTGACTGGTCTATTTTCCCGTCGCCGTTAAGGTCTCCAAAGAGCGAATGGAAATAAATGCGGTAATAGCCGTCATTTGAGTGCATATCATCATCAATAAGACTGCCCCCTTCTGCATCAGTAACGGAATCGCAGTTGATTTCTAATACAAAATTTCCATCGGGCAGTGAGGAATCGGGGATTATGCTAAGCCCCATAAAATCTTCTTCAATTATTACGGAAGATGGGATAACTGAAGAATCGCTCGTTCTTCGGATTGCTATCTGCGGGCTGGAGTCTGAAGCGAGCTCCTCGCTGAATTGCAGAGATATATTATCAATCATTGAATTCTGAGTTAAATCCTCAAGCGAGCAATGTTCCACATAAACAGAGGGCTGAATACTCCCGTATGCCTCAAGTTCAAGTATAGTTGTGTAAGGATAACTCCCGCCCGCGGTTCCTGAAATCCTCGCTTTGCTGCACACAACCGGATCAAAATCAAATTCTATATTTTGATACATTTTCAGCTTTTCAAGGGGCTCAGACTGGGTGATATTAGAGGGCTCTATATATTCGCCGTTCTTAAAGATTTCCACTTTGATATCTTTGAAAAAGCCTCCCCTCAGAGGATTATCCGCCACATAGGTATTGACCCCGTTCCATACAACATCCCCTTCATAAAAACTTACTGAATCAAGCAGTACAGGCTCAGCAAATTCAAGCTCATACCAGTCCTGCTCGCCGCTGAGCCCTAAGCTCCAATAAGGGCGGTGCCCGTTATGAGAATTATCATAAACTCCGTCAATCAGTGAATATATGTTGTATCTGTCATTAGAGGTATTCGTGTGTTTTTTGGCCGCATTAACTGTTACATCAATCCCGTTTGCCAAAGCCTCTCCAACAAGCCCTCTGGGCGATTCCGGAGAAGGATTTGCGGGCAAAGCTGAAGCCTGCTGGGTGATGACTTGGTAAGTTATCTGCTCTCCATTCACCTGCTTAGCGCCGCCATTGGCGAGTATGTTGGTTTCGGCTATATCGGCAGCTCTGTTAGCAATGCTGTTCACTGATTCGTATGAATTCAGGTTGGGTCTGTATATGTTTCTGTATGTATTGCTGCATACATCTTCGCCGAAGAGGTCTTGCGGGAGGCCGCTTCGGCCTTTTATAATGCCGATTATTCCGCCGGCTGTAGCTGGGTTGCAGTCGCAGTCCCAGCCGGCTAAGATACCTATTTGAGCAGTGGTTTTATAATCTCCATCACCATACAAAAGGCAAAGCACCGTTGCCCCGAGATTAACCGTAGATTCTATCCAATGGTAATATCTGCCTTTGGCAAATTCTCCGTTGCCGTAATAATCATAAAGCAGGCTTCGGGTTTGCCTCCAATCTGGAGTGCCGTTTGCGATATCTGCTTCGTACCAGCCTAATACATCTGAAACAACCTCATAGCTTCTGCTTGTAGAAGGAAGAATATTTAAAGCATTCTCAACTAAAGTTTGAATGTCAGATTCGAAATATGCCATTGAATACATAGCCCCGTAAAACTGAGCGGCATGTACAGGGAAGCCGGCGTTTGAGATATCTGCAAATTTGTGAACCGTGTCCACTGCTCCTTGGGTGAGCCCAGGGTAAACCGCTCCAATTATCTCAGTAGTAATCTGAGAATCGATGGAAAACCAGTGCATATTTCTGTGCCGGCTGCCTGTTTCTGGAGGAATGTATCCATCTTTCATCAAATACCAAGCTTGGCGGTTTGAAATGTAAATGCCTGATCCGCTTGAATTTATATGATCAAGCCACTGCGAAGCAAGCTGCTGGCCGGTAGGATTCGAGCCGTATTGCTCAAGCGTATCCATAGCAATATATTCGATATCTGTGTCGTCATCTCCCGGCCAATACTCATCAGGGCCTTTTAGAACCCAATCCACACTTTCAGCAGGATTTTCTGCACTTCCGCTGTAGTGTCCTTCAGTTGATCGGCCGGCCATATTGGCCACAATCTGACCGAGCCACATACCTTCAATCTTGTCAACCAAATCAGATCTCAAAATTTGCTCTTGCGAAAAACTTTCCTGCGGAAGAAATAAAGACAGGCAGAAAAGCATCATCAATCCTGAACCAATAATAGTTTTCATATTAACTCCATAAAAATATATTAACTGATTTTAAGTTTCTGTTTTTAGGGTATGGTTTTGCGTAAGTCAAGAAAAAAAAGAATTGTTTCACAAAATCACAAGATTGATCTCTTATAAACTTCTTGAAAATCAGATATTTCGTGATATTTTTTAGTTTGGCTTCAGCGGTTTTGAAAAAGATTGAATTAAATTGCAGGTTTAGCTATGAAATCCGATAGAGCTCAGGAACGAATAGTAAAGATTTTCCGCGAAATATCCAAGCATCCCCGCCCATCCGGGCATGAAGAGAAGATTCTCGAATGGCTCAAGGGCTTTGCCCGAAAGCAGGGCTGGGACTGCCAGCAGGATAATGCGGGGAATATCCTGATTCGTGTTAATAGCGAGGGGGCTTCGAAAACCGTCTGTCTCCAGACTCACTGCGATATGGTCTGCGAGAAAACACCTGAAAAGAGCCACGATTTCTCCCAAGACCCGATTGAGGTTCTCGAAGACGGCGGCTGGCTTAGGGCAAACGGAACCACACTCGGTGCAGACGATGGGCTCGGAATGGCGATATCGCTGTTTGCCGGGCTTGCGGAGTTTGAAAACAAGCCCAACCTCGAATTGCTGATCACCGTTGACGAGGAACGCGGTATGACAGGAGCTCAGAGGCTCGATGAAAATATGCTCAGTGCCGAGTATCTGATCAACTTGGACAGCGACGAGAGCGATTTCATTATCGGCTGCGCAGGCGGAGAGCGGGCAGAGATTACAGCTAAGCCGGAGCTGAAGGATATACCTGATGGCTTTGAAGCGGCGAAAGTAACAGTTAGCGGGCTCAAAGGCGGTCATTCGGGAGTTGATATTCATCTCGGCAGAGCAAACGCCGTGGTGCTTGCGGGAGAACTCCTGGAGGCCTGCTCGGGCGGGCTTGGCAGTATGCTTGCCAGCTTCAGCGGAGGTGCAGCAAGCAATGCAATCGCAAGAGATGCAGAGTTTACGCTTGCCGTAGAAGACCGAGACACCCTCGAATGCGTTATTGAAACTGAGCGGGACAGAATCAGGCACAACTTCCAGTCTGCAGATCCGAATATTGAGATAAAGGTGCTTGAGGCCGAGCTTCCGGAAAAGTGCATCTCATCAGGGCAGACGGGAAAAATCGCCAAGCTGCTCACCTCACTTCCAGGCGGCCCTGTATCATACCGCACAGATATGCCGAAGGTGGTGGAGTCTTCATGCAATGCGGGGATTTGCAGTTTTTCCCCAAGCGGCTTCTCGCTCACGCTCTCCCAGCGGAGCTCAAACACAAAGCGGCTCGATATGCTCAATAACACAATAGAAAACACCTGCCGCCGACTCGGCTTTGAATGCACTTTCCGCGGTAGATACCCTGGCTGGGAACCTGCCGGCAGCAGCGATCTGCTCGGGAAGGCTGAAGATGCTTTTGAGAAAGTTGCCGGCCGGCCTGCTGAGATGGAAATCATACACGCAGGACTGGAGTGCGGGATTATATCGCGCAAATACCCGGGGATTCAGCTTATATCAATGGGGCCGGAGCTGAAAGACATTCACAGCCCTCAGGAAAAGGTGAAGATCAGTTCAATCGGCGAATGCTTCGAGGTGCTTAATGCTATTCTGCAAAAAATCGAAAGCCCCGTCGGCCTCTAATCCCTGTGCTACATAAACAGCAGAAGAGAGCCTGCCATAACACCCATTCCGCTGATAAGTCCGCCGATTGCGAAGTGGTGCTTGCCGTATTTCTCCGCTGTGGGCAGGAGCTCATCGAGGGAGATGTATATCATAATTCCAGCTACCATTGCGAAGGTTATGCCGAATACCGTTTCGTTCATAAACTGTCGCAGGATTACATATCCGATAATCGCCCCCAGCGGCTCTGAGAATCCTGAAAACGTTGAAAGCCAGAAGGCCTTCTTCCGGCTGCCCGTTGCGTAATATACCGGTACGCTCACGGCAATTCCTTCAGGTATATTGTGGATAGCGATAGCTATTGCAATCGCCAAACCAAGAGAGGGGTCCTGCAGCGAAGCGGTGAATGTGGCAAAGCCTTCGGGGAAATTATGAATGCCTATAGCAAGGGCAGAGAAAAGACCCATGCGAAGAAGACTTGTTCTGTTTAAATCGATGCTGGCCGCGAGGTCTTCAAGCCCCTGAGCTTCGTGCGGATTTTCCTCCGAGGGGACGAGCGCATCAATAAGGGCTGTAAGCCCTATGCCCGCAAAGAATGCGGCTGCTGTTATTATTGCCGCATACTTTTCCGAGAAAGACACGAGCAGAGATTCGTTTGCCTTCTGGAATATCTCAACGAACGAAACATAAATCATCACGCCCGCAGAAAAGCCAAGAGATACGCAAAGCATCACAGGGTTGGTTCTTCGGGAAAAGAAGGCTATAGCGGAGCCAACTGAGGTTGCAAGGCCTGCGAAAAGGGTCAGCGAAAATGCTGTAAGTATGCTGGTTAGTGAATGATCCATTTTTATCCCTCAGGGTGAATACAAATCCCTGCACTATCTAACTGTAATTCTGAAAAAGCCCGGAAGCTTTTGCCGCCCGGGCTTTTTTGATTTTTTAGAGATCAAAAGGAAGCGGGAATTCATCCGAAGGCTCATGAGCCTTGAGCATAATCTGCTCCATCCTCGCTGTTACGTCAGGATAGGTTTTCGATAAATCGTTCGATTCTGTAGGGTCTTTATCGAGGTTGTAAAGCTCCGTTCGGCCATCTTTAATAAACTTAATTGCCTTCCAGTTTCTCATCCTTATCGCCTGAGTTCCTCTTGGGCGGAATTCCCAGTAGAGGTATTTGTGTGCAGGCTGCTTTTGGCCTTTCAAGGCAGGGAGCATACTTATCCCGTCTGTACGAACTGCAATCGGCTGGCCTGCGATTTGAGCTGCCGTGGGAAGGAAATCCCAGAACGCACTTATATGGGGGCTTTCTGTGCCTGCTGGCACAACTTTCGGCCATTTTGCGATAAACGGAACTCTGATACCGCCTTCGTAGAGGTCTCGCTTGATGCCGCGAAGTCCGCCTGAGCTATTGAAATACGCAGGCACATGCCCGCCCTCTGAATGCGGGCCGTTATCGCTTGTAAAGATTACTACTGTATTATCGGCAATCCCCAGTTCTTCAAGTTTGCTGGTGAGCCTTCCGATATCCTTATCCATACGCGTTACCATTCCCGCAAACGCAGCCTTCGGATGAGGCTGGTTGCGGTAGCCCCCTTCGCTCTTATAAGGCTTTTCCTCGCCGAATTTGCCGATAAAAGGCTCAAGCGAATCCTTCGGCACTGCCATTGAGGCATGAGGAATTGTAAGCGCTAGATAGAGGAAGAACGGATTGGATTTATTATCTTCCACAAACTTCAGCGCATCATCTGCGAGAAGGTCGTGGCTGTAAACGTTGGTTTTGCCCTGAAGGTTGCCTTCAATTATTTCCTTCTGATTGTTTCTCCAGAGGTACTCAGGATAGTACGTGTGGGCGTGTCGCTGGCAGTTGTAGCCGTAGAAATAGTCGAAGCCCTGATTGAGCGGGTCGCCTGAAGACTTTGGCCAGCCAAGACCCCATTTGCCAATAAGGCCTGTTTTGTAGCCTGCGCGCTTGAGCAGTTTTGCAACTGTTTCGGTGTTTTTGGGCATAGCGAGCTGGCCTTCCGGCTGCATCTCGAAATTGCCGCGGATAAAGCAGTGTCCAGTATGAAGGCCGGTCATCAGAGTGCATCTTGATGGAGCGCAGACTGTGGAGCCGGAATAGTGGTTCGTGAATTTCATTCCCTGCGAGGCGAGCTTGTCGATGTTGGGCGTGTTGAAGTGCTTCTGCCCGTAGCAGCTCAGATCTCCGTAGCCCAGATCGTCAACCAGCACATAGATAATGTTGGGAGCGGAGGCGTTTTTTGATGCTGCTGTCATACCGCCTGTAGTACAGCCGCCCGCAGCATAGCCCGCAGCAGCAGCTCCGATACTCTTCAAAAATGTTCTTCTGTTTAATTTTCCCATCGAATCACCTCTAAAAACTGATTTTATTATTCACAGCGCCGTTACCGACCCGATATTATAAAAGCTTTATATTAAGTATAATTACAAATAACTCTCTGACAATCAAAAAAGAATCAAGCTTATGCCTTGGTGTGAGAAAATTTTTTGGGCGAAATGCAAATCATAATGCTGCAATGTTTTGCAGAATTTATTGTTACATATATGCTGAGCCAGTCCGCCTGCGGCGGAAAACTCGCAAAGGATTTTTTGTCTGCGGGTCTCGTTGGCGAGCAGGGGCGAACCTGCGCGAGCGCCCGCCTGTGCAGCGTGAAAATTCTGCGAAAAAAAACTTATGCCTATTGCCTTCTCATTGCCTTTTGTCCACTTATTTCGTCCCGCCTGCGGCGGGCCTTTAAGCGTAGCTCTGATTGTCATTAGTATTCCGCAGCGATTTTACGAGGCGAATATTTAAACAGAGCCGCACGTGTAGGCCCGTTCTTGGCGGAGAGCCTGTCCGCCGAAGCCGGGGAACAAGCGGATAGATTCGGCTTTAAAAAGCTTTGCCAAAAAATATTGTCGCACACAAATAGAAACCAGAAGGGTAAAAAAGCTTTATTTGATTGAGGTGATGTTATATAATCAGCAAAATTTTTACAAAACTTTCTCTTTAATGGAAATTTAATGGAAATCCAACAAAATGAAGCTGATATTCTTTGCAGATATGAGATGAAAGACGTTGAGAGCATTAAGATCGAGAAAAGCCGCACTACAATGAAAAGCTGGAAGAATAGCCGCTGTAGGAACTTCCTATGCTTAAAACTATAACTTAATCTCGTAACTTGAATTTATCTCTACAATTATGTCATCTTTTTTGGCCATCATAATAGCGTCTTCAAAAGATTTCGCCCTATAAACTTTTTTCCTTTTCCTCCCTGATTTTTTTCCAAAACCAACAATCTGAAATCTTGGCCATTTTGGTTCCAAGAGTGCTATTTTTAATGCAAGCCCACAGTAAGTATCATTTGAAGGCAAAAACAACATGGAAAGTTTTGCATCAAACATGAATTTTTCAAATTTCTTCGCAAATGAATAGATATCTTGCGCCTCTTCGTCTGGAATAAAACCAAGTTGTTTTCGCTGAAATTCACCTTCTTCCCCTTTCCAAGTCCCATAAATAGCTATCGCATGTTCATAATTTTTCATAGGCTGATGAACTGCTTCTAACTTCCTATAATTACCAAAAATAAAGTCTTCAACTATTTCCTGCCTATATGATACACCTGATACCTTTGTTGCCCATTCTTCGCAAATATCCCAGCTGTTTGGGTCAAAATTGTAATTTTGATTAATTCTTACAATATTTTCACCGTCATCAGGATACTTAAATAACTCATTCTCTGCAGGTTTATTTGAGCTTGAGGCTCTATTATTAATTTCCAAATTCTTTTTGCGTTTCTTAGAAAATACTTTGAAAAAATACACGAGTCCAGCAATCATTATTAATAATAAAAAAGCTCCCAACCCATTAATATCGCATAGGATTATTCGCCAACTTGCTAAATGCATCTCTACTCCAGACAAATATTGTAAATATTTAACTACTGCATTGATTATAATGGCTTACCACAATATCGCAACACTTCTGCTTGACTTTATGATAATTCGAAATTGTCTTTGCTTTTGTGAATTTTTATGAAAAAAACGGTTCTTGCTGACATATACTTACAGAAAACTTCAAAACTGAATTAGGGATTAACAAATGAAAAGCAGACGAGATTTTCTCAAATGTGCCGCTGTTGCGGGTGTTTCCATCGGCGGTATGGGAGCTTTAAGCTCCTGCGCAAACTCTTTTAGCACAACTTCCAGCCAGAAGAAGAAGCCGAATGTAGTGGTTATCATAGCAGACGACCTCGGCTATGCGGATATGTCTTTTCTGCCGGATGCTCCGGAAGATGTGAAGAAATACGGCACTCCGGGTTTCGACAGGCTCGCCAAAACAGGCACTTACTTCAAAAACGCCTACGGTACGTCCCCTATCTGCAGCCCGAGCCGGACCGGCCTGATCACAGGCCGCTATCAGCAGCGCTGGGGCAACTACTGGTACGGCGACGGCGGCCTTCCAACCAGAGAGCTCACAATCCCCGAACACCTCAGCAAATCGGGCTTCATCACCGCCAAATACGGCAAAACCCACCATAACGGCGGCCCGAAGGAATTTCCCACCCTCCACGGCTTTGATGAGTTCCTTGGTTTTATGTTCCACACGTGGGACTATATCCGCCTCAGCCAGAAGGACGTTGAGGCATACAAGGCCAGAGAGGGCTTCAAGGGCAATTTCGGATGTCAGGTTGTTGGCCCGCTGCTCTGGGCAGAAGGGCAGGGGACAAAGCAGGAAGAGGCTGAGAAGATATCCTTCGAAGACGGTTTCACCACCGAAATCTTCACCGACCGTGCTTGCGAATTTATCGAACGGGAGAAAGGCGATAAACCCTTCTACCTGCACGTTGCCCACAACGCAGTGCACCAGCCCACTTACGTTGTAGATGAGAAATGGGCGAAGAGAGTTGGGGCGAGATACGTTCCTTGGGATCGAAATGCCGACGACTGGGATTATCCATACTGGGAACCCAACGAAGAGCGGCATCAGAAGTTCCACAAGAGATGGGGGCATATGGGCAAGGTGGACCCGGAAGGCAGAAGATGCTACCTCGCAAACCTGCTCGCTCTGGATGAAAGCGTTTCGAGAATACTCGATACCCTCGAGAAGACAGGACAGCGGGAAAATACGCTCGTGGTATTCGTATCAGACAACGGCGGGACAATCAATACATACTCGATTAATGATCCGCTGAGCGGATTCAAGTATATGTTCGCTGAAGGCGGGCTGAGAGTGCCGATGATAGTGAGTATGCCAGGGAGGCTTCCCGAGGGGAAAGTGAACGAAGAGGCGATCGTTTCCACGATGGATATCTTCCCCACAATCACCAGCCTCGCAGGCCTGCAAACGCCCGATAACCTCGACGGTATGAGCCTGCTGCCTGTTCTCAAGGACAAACGCAAAAAGCAGCATGAGTGGCTCGCTTGGGCACAGAGCCGAAACTCGTGGGTTATCAGGAAGGGCAAATGGAAGCTCACAAACAACGTGGGCTGGAAGCATAAGGATTTCCGAATCAAGGAAAACGGAGACGTGGTTGAAGCGGATAAGCCGTATAAATACCCAAACAGCCCTCAGCTTTTCAATCTTGAAGAAGATATAGGCGAAACAACGAACCTCATAGATGAACACCCTAAGCTCGCAAAGCAGCTGAGAGAGCTGTATGAGGCTTGGGATTCCCAGATGGCAGGCAGAATGGATTCCACAGGCCAACCCCGCAAGAATCCGTAGGATTAGAAAAGGGGAACCGCTTTCTATAATTCTGCACAGGCTCGGAGCTGCGCTTTTTATGCAGATTATATTCGTGTACGGCAATTTTTTGTGGCTCGCGGCGAGTTGCGAGCGGCTCGGCTTAAACATTAGTTTCGTGAAGTCGCTGCGTAATACTAACGTCAATCAGAGCCGTGCGTGGACTCCGCCTGCGGTGGATTGCTCGTGGCAAAATAATCAGCGGGCTAAACAAAGCGGACGTGGTGGATTCGGGTAGCGATGCGACGGGATTATCCAAAAAACTCTTGCCTTTTGCCTTCTCATTGCCTTGAACATAAATAATCCTGCCAAAATTATTTTTCCCTCCGTTTCCTCCGATACATCTGTGTAAAAACACATCCATCGCATCAGAGCAAGATGATTTATTGCGTTGAAGCGTTCCTGCCGGCAGAGAGCTTTCCCTCATTTATGAAAATGTTTTCTCTGATGTAAAAGAGAGTTAAACCGAGCCTGTCCGCCGGAGGCGGAGAGGAAGCGGAGACAGCGGAGGGAGAGAATGATATATTTATTTAATAACCTATGTGTGCCTCTAACTCAGTCCGTAAATGCTGCGGCCAGTCTGTGATGAACGTCTGCTGTCCACTTATTTCGCCCCGCCTGCGGCGGGCCTACATGCGTGGCTCGGTTTAAATATCTCGTTTTGTGAAATCGCTGCGAAATACTAACGACAATCAGAGCCGTGCGTGGAGTCCGCCGGAGGCGAAGAGCCTGTCCGCCGAAGGCGGAAAGCAAGCGGATAGATTCGTAGCTCGTAGCTCGTGGCAGAGTGGCTGAGTGGCTGAGTGGCTGAGTGGCTCGTGGCAAAATCATTAGTGAAAAATCAGCGGGGATTAGTGGTTAAAAATCTCAGCGTCCTTCGTGGTTTAATACGAATTTTTCAAAAAAATCGGCTAAAATTTTATTTTTTCCTTGAATTCTCCCCTCAAATTCGGTAAGTTCAGTCCAGAAAGGGTAACTGGCGTTATTTGGGATAAGATTAAAATTTATTAATTTTTTATCTGGAGATAAATATGTGTACCCTTAGAGTTTCGGTTATCGCTGCTATTGCCGCAGCTGGCATTGCATTCGGTTTTTCTGGAGGCGGCACAACAAACAACCCATACCAGATTTCCACCCCCGACCACCTCGAAGCGGTGAACAACGACCTCTCCGCCCACTACGTTCTGACGAATGACATCGACCTCTCGGCCAGAACCTACGACCGCGCCGTTATCGCCCCGGACACCGATCACAGCGATGCTGGTTTCAACGGCACTCCCTTTTCCGGCACATTTGATGGAGCGGGTTATAAGCTTTTAAATCTAACCGTTGACACATCAAATGTAACAGAAGATTACCCTTGTTATCTCGGCCTTTTCGGAAAAATTGAGGGAGGTGAGGTGCTGAATCTCGGCATTGAAAATGCTCAAATATCAGGAAGCAATAATTCAGAATATCTCGGCGGCCTGTGCGGAGGTAGTGACGGCACAATAACGAACTGCTATGCGACCGGCTCTGTTTCGGGAGGCAATTATTCGATCAATCTTGGCGGCCTGTGCGGAGGGAATAGAGGCACAATCGAGAACTGCTATGCGGCCGGCTCTGTTTCGGGCGGCAATAGTTCTTATGACCTCGGCGGCCTGTGCGGATATAATGATGGCGGCATAATAACGAACTGCTACGCGGCCGGCTCTGTTTCCGGCGGCAATAGTTCTTATGACCTCAGCGGGCTGTGCGGACTGAATGAGGGCACAATCACGAATTGCTTCTGGGATAAGTATATCAGCGGGATGGATACCAGCGCAGGCGGAAGACCAAAAACTACAGCTCAGATGAAATCTGCCGCAACATTTGCAGGCTGGAATGACGGGAGCTGGACAATAGATGAAGGCAATGATTATCCCCGCCTTGCGTGGGAAAATGATGGAGGCTCTATTATAGCTACCGGCTATCCAGCAAGAACCTACAGCGGTGAAGGTACGCAAGAAAATCCTTTCGAAATCTCTGATTCTCAGGATTTGGTCTGCCTCAGCAATCGCTTGCCGGACTGGGGTAAATATTTCGTTTTAACTAACGATATTGATATGCAGGGCATAAATTATTATCCTATAACGACTTTCAGCGGCAGTTTTGACGGCAGCGGATTTAAAGTATTTAATCTGGAAATTAGCAGTGAAGAAATAGGCTTACATTCCCAGCTCGGAGTTTTTGGAAACATTGATGGCGGGGAAGTTCGAAATCTCGGAATTGAGAATGCTGATATAACCGGCGGCGATGATTCAGAAGCTCTCGGCGGCCTGTGCGGAGCAAATCTTGAAGGCACAATCGAGAACTGCTATGCGACCGGCTCTGTTTCGGGAGGCAATTATTCAAATTTTCTTGGCGGCCTGTGCGGAGTGAATGTTGAAGGTACAATAGAGAGCTGCTATGCGATCAGTTCTGTATCTGGGAAAGAAGATGCCGGCGGCCTGTGCGGATATAATATTGGCGGCACAATCACGAACTGCTATGCGGCCGGCTCTGTTTCGGGAGATGATTATTCAAGAAATCTCGGCGGCCTGTGCGGAGTGAATGGTTACGGCACAATCGAAAACTCCTTCTGGGATAAAGAGGCAAGCGGGATCAGTACCAGCGCTGGAGGAAGACCAAAAACTACAGCTCAGATGAAATCTTCCGCGACATTTGCAGGCTGGAATGATGGGAGCTGGACAATAGATGAGGGTAATGATTATCCCCGCCTTGCGTGGGAAAATGATGGAGGCTCTGTTATCACCACAGACTATCCAGCAAGAACCTACAGCGGTGAAGGTACGCAAGAAAATCCTTTCGAAATCTCTGATTCTCAGGATTTGGTCTGCCTCAGCAACCGCTTGCCGGACTGGGATAAATATTTCGTTTTAACTAACGATATTGATATGCAGGGCATAATTTATTACCCGATAACAATCTTCAGCGGCAGTTTTGACGGCAGCGGATTTAAAGTATTTAATCTGGAAATTAGGAGTGAAGAAATAGGCTTACATTCCCAGCTCGGAGTTTTTGGAAAAATTGATGACGGCGAAGTTCACAATCTCGGCATAGAAGATGCCGATATAACCGGCAGCGATGATGCCGATTATATCGGCGGCCTGTGCGGGCATAACAGGGGCACAATCACGAACTGCTATGCGGCCGGCTCTGTTTCGGGTGATGATTATCTCGGCGGCCTGTGCGGAAGGAATAGCAGCGGCACAATCACGAACTGCTATGCGACCGGCTCTGTTTCGGGAGGCTATACATCAGGATATCTCGGCGGCCTGTGTGGAGAGAATGAAGGCGGCACAATCGGGAACTGCTATGCGACCGGCTCTGTTTCGGGAGATGGTTATCTCGGCGGCCTGTGCGGGAGGAACTATGAAGGCACAATCTCGAACTGCTTTTGGGATAAGGAGGCGAGCGGTATCAGTACCAGCGACGGCGGAACAGGACTTACTACAGCCCAAATGCAGACGCAGAGCACGTTCACTGGTTCCGGCTGGGATTTTGCCGGCGAAGAAGCGAACGGCAGCGATGAGGTATGGTTTATGACGGCAGGAGAATACCCTGAATTAAGATGGCAAGTTCAAGAGCAAGGCGGCGGCACAATAAACAACCCATACCAGATTTCCACCCCCGACCACCTCGAAGCGGTGAACAACGACCTCTCCGCCCACTACGTTCTGACGAATGACATCGACCTCTCCGGCCGGTCTTACGACCGCTCCGTTATAGCTCCCGATACTGATTACACCGATTCCGCTCCGGATACCGATTACACCGGTTCGGATTTCAGCGGCACTGCATTTTCCGGCTCATTTGACGGGGCGGGGTATAAGATTCTGAATCTCACAGTTGATACTACAAATGTTACGGAAGAATATCCCCGATATCTCGGCCTTTTTGGCAAAATAGATGATGGAGAAGTTCACAACCTCGGAATTGAGAATGCTGATATAACCGGCGGCGGTGATTCAAGGTATCTCGGCGGCCTGTGCGGAGGGAATCTTGAAGGCACAATCGAGAACTGCTATGCGACCGGCTCTGTTTCGGGGTATGATTATCTCGGCGGCCTGTGCGGAGGGAGTGACGGCACAATCACGAACTGCTACGCGGCCGGCTCTGTTTCGGGGTATGATTATCTCGGCGGCCTGTGCGGAGGGAGTAGAGGCACAATCGAGAACTGCTACGCGGCCGGCTCTGTTTCGGGAGGCAATTATTCAATCAATCTCGGCGGCCTGTGCGGAGGGAGTGACGGCACAATCACGAACTGCTACGCGACCGGCGATGTCTCGGGGTATGATTATCTCGGCGGCCTGTGCGGAGGGAATAGAGGCACAATCGAGAACTGCTACGCGGCCGGCTCTGTTTCGGGAGATGATTTTCTCGGCGGCCTGTGCGGAGCAAATATTGAAGGCACAATCACGAACTGCTTCTGGGATAAGGAGGCGAGCGGGATCAGTACCAGCGACGGCGGAACGGGGCTTACGACAGCTCAGATGCAGACGCTGAGCACGTTCACCGATTCCGGCTGGGATTTTGCGGGCGAAGAAGCGAACGGCAGCGAAGATGTATGGATTATGCCGGAAAGTGATTACCCAAAGCTTACGGCGTTTCACAGATTAACAGTTATTTTCAATGCAGGCGAAAATGGGGTGATTTCTTCAGGCGATGAAGTGCAGACTGTTTACGAAGGCGAAGATGCTGTTGAGCCGACAGTTACTGCAAATGCTGGCTGGGTTTTCACAGGATGGGATATAGATTTCACTGATGTGCAGTCTAATCTTACAGTTACCGCAGAATATACAAAAGAGATTTACACAGTAACTTTCGCAGCTGGAGCTAACGGAACAATTACAGCCGGCGATGAGGTACAGGATATTCCTTACGGCGGCTCAGCAACAGCTCCGACTGTTGAAGCAGACGAAGGCTGGGAGTTTGCCAGCTGGGATAAGGCATTTGATAATGTTACAAGCGACATAACTGCAACAGCCACATATTCAGAAATTCCGCAGTACACAGTTACATTTGATGCGGGAGCTAATGGCAGCATAACAGCAGGCGATGAAGTGCAGACTGTTTACGAAGGCGAAGATGCTGTTGAGCCGACAGTTACTGCAAATGCAGGCTGGGATTTCACAGGATGGGATATAGATTTCACTGATGTGCAGTCTAATCTTACAGTTACCGCAGAATATACAAAAGAGATTTACACAGTAACTTTCGCAGCCGGAGCTAACGGAACAATTACAGCCGGCGATGAGGTACAGGATATTCCTTACGGCGGCTCAGCAACAGCTCCAACTGTTGAAGCTAACGAAGGCTGGGAGTTTGCCAGCTGGGATACAGCTTTTGATAACGTTACAAGCGACATAACTGTAACAGCCACATACTCAGAAGTTCCGCAGTACACAGTTACATTTGATGCGGGAGCCAACGGAAGCGTAACAGCAGGCGATGCAGTGCAGACTGTTTACGAAGGCGAAGACGCTGTTGAGCCGACAATTGAAGCCAGCGAAGGCTGGGAATTCATCGGCTGGGATGTAGATTTTACAAACGTCCAGTCCGACCTTACAGTTACTGCAGAATATACAGAAGAGATTTACACAGTAACTTTCGCAGCTGGAGCCAACGGAACAATTACAGCCGGCGATGAGGTACAGAACATTCCTTACGGCGGTTCAGCGACAGCCCCAACTGTTGAAGCTAACGAAGGCTGGGAGTTTGCCAGCTGGGATACGGCTTTTGATAACGTTACAAGCGACATAACTGTAACAGCCACATATTCAGAAATTCCGCAGTACACAGTTACATTTGATGCGGGAGCTAATGGCAGCATAACAGCAGGCGAAGAAGTGCAGACTGTTTATGAAGGCGACGACGCAGTTGCTCCAACAGTTACTGCAAATGCAGGCTGGGAATTCACCGGCTGGGATATAGATTTCACAGATGTGCAGTCTAACCTTACCGTCACAGCTCAGTACGAAGAGATTTACACAGTAACTTTCGCAGCTGGAGCTAACGGAACAATTACAGCCGGTGATGAGGTACAGAAAATTCCTTACGGCGGTTCAGCGACAGCCCCAACTGTTGAAGCTAACGGAGGCTGGGAGCATACCGGCTGGGATACAGCTTTTGATAACGTTACAAGCGACATAACTGCAACAGCCACATATTCAGAAATTCCAGAATATACAGTAACATTCGATGCTGGAACTCACGGAATAATAACAGCAGGCGATGCAGTGCAGACTGTTTACGAAGGCGAAGACGCTGTTGAGCCGACAATTGAAGCCAGCGAAGGCTGGGAAATCATCGGCTGGGATGCAGACTTCACAAACGTACAGTCTGACCTGACAACAGCAGCACAGTATGAGCAGATTACATATACCGTAACTTTTATGCCGGGTGCTAACGGTACTATAACCGCAGGCGACACCGAGCAGACAATCGCTTACGGCGGCTCAGCGACAGCTCCGACTGTTGAAGCTGATGAGGGCTATATATTCACTGGCTGGGACACAGCTTTCGATAACGTAACAGAAGGATTAACTGTAAATGCTGTTTATAATGACCTACCTGATATTTACACAGTAAACTTCTATGCAGGTGAATACGGCAAGATACTCTCTGGTGCTAGCCAGCAGGTAGATGAAGGCGAGGCGGCAGCGCTTCCTACGCTCGTGCCGGACTTCCAGTACAGGTTTGAAGGCTGGTATAACGGCGATACAAGGTACTCACTTTCCGAGCTGCAGAATGTTACACAAAATATGGAGCTCACGGCTGCATATTCTCTCCAGCCGGATCCGGAACCTGCAGATGCAGATTTCAACGGCGATAATTATATAGGCCCTGAGGATCTTGCAATTCTGCTTGAATCCTACCTCACCGCTGAAGGCTCACTGGCCAGCGATACAGCAGCAGAGCCGTTCGCAGGCGATCAGTTCGGCGATATAGACAGCAATCAGTGGGTTGACAACGGCGATTTCTACCTGTTCAGCAGCAACTGGATGAAAGAAGTTGAAGACAGCTTTACATACAACTTAGTTCAGGGTTATAACTGGATTTCGTTCCCTGTTCTGCCTGAAGACAAGAGCCTTGCCAATGTAATGGAAGGTTACGAAGAGATTGTAGAGAACTTCGATAATATAACAGCCTCTAACGGCAAAACAGCTCAGTATTATAACGGCCAGTGGTACGGAACGCTTCAGAATATTGTACCTACAAGAATGTATGTGCTTTACAGTGCAAACGGCGGTACGTTTGAAGTCTCCGGAAGCGAGGTAGGTCATGATGGAGCTATGAATCTTTATCAGGGCTGGAACTGGCTGCCGTTCTTCCAGAAGCAGAGCATGTCTGTGCAGGATGCCTTCCAGCATCTTGATGTCCAAGACTTGGATCAGATTATAGCACCGAATGGTGAGGTTGCTCAGTACTACGGAAATCAGTGGTACGGAACTCTCGATACCCTCGAGCCCGGTGTTGGATATAAATTCAACGTATCTAAAGCTCAGGGCTTCAGCTATACACATCAGGTTTCTCCGCTTGAAACAATGTCTATCGAGACAGCCGCTGTTAATAAACCTAACTGGGATGCTCCGCAAGGGCTTTCAAACCAGATGAAGACGCGGAGCACTTTCAAGAATGCCGGCTGGGATTTTGCGGACAGTTCAGCGGCAAATGAGGAAGATGGGATATGGCTGATGGATGAGAAAAGTTATCCGAAACTGAATGTAATAGTTGAAATAGACCATAAGAATTAACCATAATATGAATGATTGAATATGTGGGAATGAAAGTGTGCGACAATTTTTTTGGGCAAAATGCAAATCATTATGCTGCAATGCTTTGCAGAATTAAATGCTGTCTATTTACTGAGCCAGTCCGCCTGCGGCGGATTGCTCGTGGCAAAATCATTAGTGAAAAATCAGCGGAGATTAGCGGCTGAAATATCTCAGCGTCCTTCTGGTTTAAAACGAATTTTTCAAAAAAATCGGCTAAAAGTTTATTTTTTCCTTGAATTCTCCCCTCAAATTCGGTAAGTTCAGTCCGGAAAGGGTAACTGGCGTTATTTGGGATAAGATTAAAATTTAATAATTTTTTATCTGGAGATAAATATGTGTATTCTTAGAGTTTCGGTTATCGCTGCTCTTGCTGCAGCAGGCATTGCATTCGGTTTCGCCGCTGGCGACGGCACGGCAAATAACCCATACCAGATTTCCACCCCCGACCACCTTGAAGCTGTGAATGATGACCTCTCCGCCCATTACGTTCTGACGAATAACATCGACCTATCCGGCAGAACCTACGACAGCGCTGTTATCGCTCCTGATACAGATTCCAGCAATACCGGTTTCGACGGTACGCAATTTTCAGGTTCGTTTGATGGGGCGGGATATAAGATTTTGAATCTCACTATCGATTCTTCAGTATACTTTCTCGGCCTTTTCAGCGGAATAATAGATGGCGGAGAAATTAGAAATCTTGGGGTTGAAGATGCTGCGATTACCGCTTGCGATGATGCTGAATATGTAGGCGGCCTGTGCGGAGGGAATAGAGGCACAATCACGAACTGCTATGCCACGGGCTCTGTTTCAGGCGGCGATAATTCCCATTATCTTGGCGGTCTGTGCGGAATAAATCTAGAAGGCACAATCGAGAACTGCTATGCGACCGGCTCTGTTTCGGGCGGCGATGATTCAAGATATCTCGGCGGCCTGTGCGGATGGAATGAAGGCACAATCGAGAACTGCTATGCTGCGGGCGATGTTTCTGGAAAAGATAATTCGATTGTTTTAGGCGGCCTGTGCGGAATGAATAAAGGCACAATCACGAACTGCTATGCTGCGGGCGATGTTTCTGGAGGAGATAATTCAAGAGGTTTAGGCGGCCTGTTCGGTGGAAATGAAGAAGGCGCAATCACGAACTGTTATGCCACCGGTAAAGTAAAAGCGGGAAATAAGGCTGAATATCTCGGCGGTCTGTGCGGGGGAAATGAAGAAGGCGCAATCACGAACTGTTATGCCACCGGCTCTGTTTCGGGCGGCAATGATTCAGAAGGTCTCGGCGGCCTGTGCGGGGAAAATCAAGAAGGCACAATCACGAACTGCTTCTGGGATAAGGAAACAAGCGGGATGGAGGAAAGCGACGGCGGAACTGGACTAACGGCAGCTCAGATGAAAACGCAAAGCACATTTACTAATGCCGGCTGGGATTTTGCGGACAGTTCAGCGGCAAATGAGGAAGATGGGATATGGCTGATGGATGAGAAAAATTATCCGAAGCTGAATGTGATAGTTGAAATAGACCATAAGAATTAACCATAATATGAATGGTTGAATATGTGGGAATGAAAGTGTACGACAATTTTTTGTGGCTCGCGGCGAGTTGCGAGCGGCTCGGCTTAAACATTAGTTTTGTAAAGTCGCTGCGTAATACTAACGTCAATCAGAGCCGCACGTGGACTCCGCCGAAGGCGGAGAGGAAGGCAAGAAATTAGACAGGATTAACAAGATTTACAGGATGAGATAAAGATTTCATATTAATTTTAAATTGGCTTTCTCCATCAAAAGAACTTATCTTAAATCATTAGAGAAAAATTAGTGCTGATTAGTGGTTAAAAAAATATCTCCCCTCTGTGCCCCTCGGTGTTCGTCCGTGGTTAATATGTATATTTTCTCTCCGTACTGCTGTCCACTTATTCCGTCCCGCCTGCGGCGGGCCTTCATGCGTGGCTCGGTTTAAATATCTCGTTTTGTGAAATCGCTGCGAAATACTAACGACAATCAGAGCCGTGCGTGGAGTCCGCCGGAGGCGGAGAGGAAGGCAAGAAATTAGACAGGATTAACAAGATTTACAGGATGGGATAAAGATTTCATATTAATTTTAATTTGGCTTTCTCCATCAAAAGAACTTATATTAAATCATTAGAGAAAAAATAGTGCTGATTAGTGGTTAAAAAAAATATCTCCCCTCAGTGCCCCTCGGTGTTCCTCCGTGGTTAATATGTATATTTTCTCTCCGTACTGCTGTCCACTTATTCCGTCCCGCCTGCGGCAGGCCTACATGCGTGGCTCGGTTTAAATATCTCGTTTTGTGAAGTCGCTGCGTAATACTAATGACAATCAGAGCCGCACGTGGACTCCGCCTGCGGTGGATTGCTCGTGGCAAAATCATCAGCGGTCTAAACAAAGCGGACGTGGTGGATTCGGGCAGCGATGCGACGGGATTATCCAAAAAACTTTTGCCTTCTCATTGCCTTGAACATAAATAATCCTGTAGATCCTTGCCCCGCAGCCAAAGCGGTTCGGGGCTGTGAATCCTGTCAAAAAATATCCCCTTAGTGCATTTCAGGGGAGCTTAGCGGCTTAGAAATCTTGCATTGGGGAGCGTTTCGGCTAAAATGCCTGCCGTTTTTGAAGATTCTGAAAGGATGCAGGAATTGAAGTATGTATTTCAGCTTATAATACTTTTGCTGGCCTCTTCTCTGCAGGCGGGCATTGCAGAGAAGGTTCAGGCCGTAGCTGCGAGGGAAAAGCTCGACGGCGTTGATTTGAGCGTAGTAGTGATGGATGCCCGCAGCGGAGAGATCGAATATCAGATCTCCGAGAAGGTTTCCCTTATCCCCGCCTCCACAATGAAACTAATCACCACTTCCGCAGCCCTTGAAACGCTGGGAGACAGCTATACCTACAGCACGAAGGTTTTCTATTCCGGCGGCGATTTAATAATCGAAGGCTGTGGAGATCCCGCACTCGGCTTGGATGAGGATATTCCCGCTGATATTGCCTCAGAGCTTAAGAGAAAGGGGATAACCCAAATTCGCAACATCATTGCAGACAGCACGTTCTTTGATGACCAGCTCCAACACCCCGACTGGCCTGCCATTGAGATCAACAGGAGCTATCAGCCGGAGATAAGCGGAATCAGCTATCGGCTCAACTGTGCTGAATTCAATGTCTGGCCTGCCGGCGGGAAGGTTTTATGGGATTCAGAACCTGAAACAAGCTTTCTGAAGGTTCAAAACAAAGCAGACTACACCTCTTCAAGGCGGAATACCGTATGGATATCCCGCAAAATAAACAAAAACAGCTTCACAATCCACGGAGACTGCGGCTTTCAGGCGCGTCCTGTGGAAGTTCCCGTGCACAGGCCGGCTCTGTTTCTCGCCTGCCTTACGGCTGAGAAGCTCTCAGAGAGCGGGGTAAACCTTAACGGAAAGCTCCTTGAATCCAGCGCAGACACATCGCAGGCAGGGCTTCTGAAAAGCTATAAAACTCCCCTGCTCGAGGCCGCAGAAATGGCAAACAGCGACAGTGTGAATCTTGCAGCAGAGTGCATTGCGAAAACGCTTGCCGCCGAAAAGGGGCACAGCAGGAATCAGTGGGGGCATTTTGCAGGCGAGGCGGAAGATTTCATCAGCGGCTGCGGGGCAGGGCTGGATGGCGTTGTAATCAGAGACGGAAGCGGGCTAAGCCGGGGAAACCGGCTCACAGCAGAGGTGATTGCGGCGGTTTTGAGGCATCAGTATGAGCGGGAGGATTTCGAGAAATTCAAGGATACACTCGCTGTTGGAGGGGTGAGCGGTTCCGGCCCGGTAAAAAGATACTTTACCCAGCCTTCATACAAAGGTAAAATATACGCAAAGAGCGGTACTATGACAGGCATAAAGGCGCTGGCAGGATACTGCTTTACTGATTCGGGAACTTTCATATTCTCGATTATTACCAACAATGCCAACGGGCATACGAGAAAAGCAATAAACGATATTGTAAAATCTGTTTTTTAGAAGCAGAAGGAATAGAAATGCTAGTACACTCAGTATTTTTCTGGCTCAAAGAAGACCTCGCCGAGGCCGAGCTGTACCTTTTCAGGGAAAAACTCGAAACGCTCAAGCAGATACCTGCCGCTCATTCGGTATATATCGGCACACCCGCAAGCACTGACAGGCCGGTAATAGACAGGAGCTACGACTTCGCTCTTACAGTTGTGTTCGAGGATATCGGCAAACACGACGAATATCAGTCCGACCCGCTGCACAAAACATTCCTCAATGAATGCAGCGATATGTTCGAGAAGGTACTGATTTACGACGCTGATTAGCCTTATTCGGGCTTAATACCGGGCTTGGTAAAAAAACACAGCAGCGGCTGTTCCGCCGCTCAGCTGGAGCGTATTTCTTTTACCCAGTTTTGGTGCTGCTTCATCATTTTTTGAACTATTTCAGGGTGTTTGTCTGCTAAATCATTGGTTTCGCCAATGTCATTTTTCAGGTTAAAAAGCTGCGGCTTCTCAGGCAATGGCTGTTTTCTTCCGCTGATAATATCTTTAGTGAAAAGCCTGGCCTTAACCAGCTTCCAGTCGCCGTCGCGAACAGCAAACTGGTCTCCAAAATGCCAAAACAGAGGACTTCGTTTGCGATTTTTTTCGGGCCGTTTCAGCATTGGCAGAAGGTTCTTGCCGTCGAGCGGTTTTCCTTGAATCTTCTCATGCCCGGCTGCGGCGAGAAAAGTTGGTAAGATATCCAGCGTTGATACCACATTCCTGCAAACTTTCCCCTTTGCGGCTTTTCCCGGATATCTCATTATTATCGGAATTCGAATGCCCCCTTCAAACAGGCTGTATTTCGTACTCTTTAGCGGCCGATTCACAGAGCCTGTCTCCCGCGCAGGTGCGCCGCCGTTATCGGGCATAAACACAACGAATGTGTCTTCTTCGAGATTCAGCTCTTCAAGGGTATCCAGCAGTCGGCCGATATTATCATCCATACATGCCATATTCGCAAGGCACCACCGGCGATAGGTTTCATCATAAACATCTGCCTTGCCGTGGCCGTAGCGGTCGTAATAAGTATAGTAGCGGCCGTCTTCAGGGTCGTACAGAGGCACCTTTTTCGCCCCGAAACGCTCCAAATAACGCTCGGGTACAAGATGCACGAGAGCATGCACTGAATTGTAAGATACGCAAGCAAAGAAAGGCTTCTCCCTTTGGCGTTTGATGAAGTCTATAGCGTAATCGGTAAAGATTTCCGTGGTATAGCCTTTTTCAAATGATTTTTTGCTGTTATTATGGAATAATGGCCCTAAAGAAGCGCTCGCTCCGTTTGGGTCAGGAGCGGCCTTTTCGATTTTCTCAGACAAATGAAAGTAATCGTGGGCATGCGCGGAAAACCCTAAAAACTCGTCAAAGCCGTGGTTCATCGGATATTCACGAACGTCCTTACGGTGATAGTTTTGCCCGAAATCGCTTTTGCCGAATTTACCCGTTGTATAGCCGGCGTTTTTGAGGTATTCTGCAAGCGTTTTTTCATCTTTAGGAAGCGGCTTAGACCATCCCCACATCCCCCATCTCTGCTGGCAGCGGCCGGTATTCAAACCCGCGCGGGATGGGCTGCAGGCCGGCCCGGTAACATAGGCCTGCGTAAAACGAACGCCCTGATGGGCTAATCGATCGATATTAGGGGTAGCCACATCCGGCGAGGAATGGGCATAAGCGCTTACATCTGCATACCCTTGATCATCAGTTATTATCAGCAGGACATTAGGCTTGCGATTGTTTTCAGTGAGCAAAGAGCCCCCGCACCCGGAGAGAAAAGAGGCTGAAGCCCCAATACATACAGACCGTAAAAAGTTACGCCGATTCATCAAATTCTCCCTGCCTTTAATGGTATTTGTTTAGCTTGCTTATTCAAACCTTCATCATAGCAAAATATCCGCAACTTAAAACGCATATTTGTATAAAAAAACCGCAATCTTGCGCAAAAGAAACGTCTAATCGATTTTAATATTTTGCCAAAAGAGCAGCGTTTGATTCAATGTTCACGAAGAAGTAGCGAAGAGCGTCGATGTAATGGTCGTAGATGCCGTCTTTTTCGGGCAGTTCATCTCCGGCGCATTTAGCGGGATAATGATAGCTTTCCATCGCCTCAATCAGGTTTACACAGGATGGATCTATAAACAGCCTCGCTTTTCCTGCGGCGTTTCTTATATGCTGCCTTATCACCTCGAGGCCCGGGGTGATTCGGCTCGCCTTCCATCTGAGATTGATTCCCTGTTTGCGGAATTCATTAACCACGCTTGTTCCGCTTATCTGAGATGTCTGCGAGCCGGCGGGGTCGCAGAATGTTCCCGCAATGCTCGCAGAAGCGGGGGTTAGCCGGCGAACTTGCCGGCAGTTTTCAGCGGCGGTTCTCTGCCTTGCCACGTATTCACGAATCACAAACACGTTTCCCTCGCTGTCCTGCTCTATCCAGAGGCATACAAACGGATTCACGAAGCCGAAATCTATCGAGCGAAAGAGCCTTCTGGAAACGTTGAAATCAATCTTCCGCACATTCGCGTTCCTCTTGAACGACGGGAAAACGCACCTGCTTGTTGAGGGCTTTTTGCATAGCATCTCTGCCTCCCAGCTGCTTCTGCTTGCCCTCTGCATCTGCGAGACGGCGTCGTCTATGCGGTAGTAGCCTTGGGCATTTTTGGCGATCCCGCGGCAGTCTTCCAGAAGCGGGCAGCTTGAGCAGGTTCTGTCGGTGCATTTTTCGATCACATCCCAAAGATTCCAGCGGAATACAGGCAGAGCTGATTTGTTCGCAGTGTTCACTGCCTCAGACATTATCCCGTATGGCTGGTGCATTGTGGATGCGGCTTCCATAGCAGCCGTGATCCCTTGGTCGGATTTTGTGATATACTGGGCGGCCTGATAGACATCCGGGTCGAAAAGTTCGATTTCATCGCAGCGGAGCTTGTGGATATGCCTTCCGCGCACGTTTCTTGAAGACTGCGTGAGCACCTCGACACTGCTGGAATTCTCGAGTGTTAGCGAGCTTTTGGTGATCTTCCCGCTGAGCATATCGTGGAAGCCTTCCTCCATAAACCGTGCAGTATATTCATACATCCGCCTTGCCTGTTCCTGCGAGCCGGAGAGGATTTTGATGCTGCATCCCGGGCGGAGAACCGCATCCAGCACGGTGAGCACAGCCCCGCAGAGCGTTTTGCCGCCGCCCCGATTCGCCCATACAAGGCAATCACCGTTTGGCCTGCCCTCCAGCTCGGTGGAGTATGCATACCAGAGGTAGTCGAAGGGGGCCGCTGCCCCAGACAGGCGATTATCCGGCAGAGACACCCCGAGAAATGCTTTGATATAGCCCTTGAGCTGTTTGCGGTTTTTAGGGGGCTCTGTTCTCAGCGCAGAGAGAACCGAGCTCAAATGATTTTCGTTTTGAGTTTGCATTTTTCCTTCTCCTCAACGTTTTGTGTTTAACAAAGGGCAGTCAGCTGCCCAGATCCTCTATCGCGTCAATGCGTTTTATATGTCTTCCGCCCTCAAATTCGGTGTTCAGCCAAATATCCACGATCTCATAAGCAGCCTCAATTGAGATCATTCTCTCGCCCAAAGCGAGCATATTTGCGTTGTTATGCCTGCGGGAGAGCCTTGCGGTTCGGTTGTTCCAGCACAGCGCGCAGCGAATCTTGCTTATCTTATTGGCTGCTATCGCCTCGCCGTTCCCGCTGCCTCCAAGCACAATGCCCCTCTCGCAAATACCCTCTGAAACAGCTCGGGCAGCAGGGATTATAAAATCCGGATAGCTGCAAGAGGCTTCGGTGTATGTGCCGAAATCTCTGATATCCCAGCCCTTTTCGCTGAGGTATTCTTTGATTTTTTCCTTGTACTTAAAACCTGCGTGGTCTGATGCTATAGCAATTTTCATAATTCTAACTCACTTTGATAATAACCATTTTACCGTTGTGAAAAGCGGCAATTATAATGAAAACGAATTAAATTTCCTGCTTATTCCGCCAGAATTTCAAGCAGTTTTGCCTTTTTCTCCTCGCTCAGCGATGGAGCAGAAGCATCCTGCCTGCTCTGGGCAAGCTCTTTTCTAAGCTGCATAATATCAATGCAGGCCTTTCTTGCTGTTTCCTCTTTGTCGCAGCAGGCAAGGCCGGCGAGCTTTTCGGCAGCTGTGAGCCCTGCCTTTGCAAGCACCGCTTTGCTCAGGAGATTAACAGTTTCAATCCTGCTCTGCATCTCTTCGCGGCAGCTTTGATTTTTCAGTTGCTTATCGAGGGCTTTTATGCTGAGCTGGTTGTTCTCGATCACCTCTTCAAAGCTGAGGGCAGGATCGAACAGCTCTGCGATAAAGCTTTCCATCTTCTTGCTCATTTTTCCACCTCCTGCATCAGTTTTGGGTTTTTGATAAAGAAACAGTATTCGGGTTTAAGCTCGAGCTTCTCCGTGGCCTTTTCAAGAATCTGCCCTTCAGCTCTTTTAGGCAGTGAGCCGTAGCTTTTCAAAAGATTCACTGCGGCTCTCTGAATCTTCTGTCTTTCTGCCGAAGAAATTTTATCAAGCTTCTTTTGCCTTTCTGCCTTTGAAGCAGGGCCGAGGGGGATCCTGTTTTGAGCGAGCAGCCCTTTCAGCCGAATCTTTTTCCCGCTCTCGGCAGGCCTGAACCTCTTGAAGCCCGCTGAGACAAACAGATTCCCAAGCCTTCCAGATGCGCTCAGCGCCTCCACACACCCCGCCCTGCAGAACTGAACGGTTTTAATGAGAAATTTCCTGCCGATTCCAAGCCCGCGGTATTCGGGGAGGATTACTATCCTCGATACAATACGGAAATGAGCGTTTACCGCTCTGAGCCTTTGCCCGCCGGCCTGAGGGAAACGCTTCAAGAGCCTTGCGAAAACCACATTCCTCCCTGCGCAGTTTGCAGGCGGGTATGAGAATGTGATAATCCCGGCTTTCTCGCCGTCAATCCCGCGGAGCAGGAAGGCCTCGCACACCAGCCCCGGGCGGGAGGCGCAGTAGTGCCAGCGTTCGAATTCATCGTATTGCTCTGCACCGCAGCGCTGGATAATCAGCTCGGGAAGTTCAAGAATCATTTTTCCCCCCTCTCCGCTGCACTTCCGGCCTGCCTGTTTTGCTGAGAGTTATCACAACCTCAGGAATAAGGAATTTTTCAATCTCCTGCCTCGTAGTACATAGGATAAAGGCTTTCCGCGTGCGCTGGGTTTCGAGGCGGATTCTCGCCGAGAGCAGTTTGGCCTGTGTGCCCTCGAGGCTGCTGCAGAACTCATCGCAGATAATCGTTTGCTCTTTCCCGCTCATCGCAAGGGCAAGGCGAAAACGGAACTTCTCCCCGACGCTAAGAGCGCTGAAGGGCTTGATCATATTCCACGCGCTTGAAAGCCCGGCATCTGCAAGCCTTTTCATTCCGTCGGTAAACGTGGGGAAGCAGTCTATAATGCTGCATTTCCTGCTGAACTGCAGATCATCCAAATCGGCAAAGCTTTGCTCAGGCAGAGCCCTTTTGATGCTTGAAAGCAGGGTTGACTTCCCCGACCCGCTCGCACCTTTAATCAGCACGATCTCCGCCTCTGAGAAACTGAAATCAACCCTCAGGCGAAACTTCTCTTTCAGGCGGCTTTCGCTTATCCCGAAGGTTCGCATTATTATCTCGCTTCGCCTGCTGAGGCAGTAGCTCCTTGGGATAAACGAATCAATCTGAATCATTTCACGCTTCACAGCTCTGCCCCCGCTTTCTTTCTGCTATACTTTCCTGCGAGCTTGATATGCTTTCTAACCCTGTATTCCGAACAGCCGCGTGCTTTGGCTGTCTCCCGTATGCTCATGCCCCGCAGGAAATAATCCCTTGCTATCGCACCGCCGAGCGTACTGCGCGGGTAGCAGGCGTTGTAGTCTTTGAGCCTTTTGAGCAGCTTGGAAATACGTTTCGAGATTGTCTGCCGGCATTTGCCCCTTGATTTTGCCAGATTCGTGATGCTTTGCCCCTCAAGGAAATACTGCTCTATGAGCTTTCTGTCCTTGCGTTTGAGCCCGCGTGCGGCTGTGAGCATATCTTCCACTTCCTCGCGCAGGGCTTGACGATAATCGAATTGATTTCCATCCATTTTTTCTCTCCTCCGAAAAATTAACATTTATTTTGACCTCAATCCCGATTATATTAACCAAATGCTTAACATCAAGGCAAAAGTTGCCCGAATGCTTAATAAATTTGATTTTTTCTATTTTGCCAAGAGCCAAACCGTTTACAATTTTGTATTTACGCCAATTTGTTAAAACAAATTTGTAGCCAATTTGAAATTGCGTAAATTTAATATATTTTTGTAAGGTCTTTCTTGAAAGCGTTTTACGTAAATTTTTTATTTTTGCAAATCCCTTTGGCATATCAATTGTGATAGGCATCTTGAAATGTTAAAAAAGCTCGCTTCCAATTTGTATTTTTGTCCCTTTTTGAAAGGAGAGTTCTATGAAGAACAAAGTTTCAACTGCTGGAATTGTTCTGCTGCTTGCAGGTACGTTATCTGCGGCGGAGCCGGCTGCGGAGGCCGGCGGGCTTGTCGAACTGAAGGCCGAACTGCAGAACAACCTAAACATTGTATGGACGTGCATCGCCGCTTTTCTGGTATTCTTTATGCAGCCCGGATTTGCGATGGTCGAGGCAGGGTTCACCAGAGCGAAAAATTCAGTGAACATCATAATGAAAAACCTGATGGATTTTTCAATCGGCACCCTCACATTCTTCCTTCTCGGATTCGGACTGATGTTTGGAACTACCAACGGATTTTTCGGAACATCCGATTTTATGATAGCAGGCTCTCAAGGCGATCCTGCAAGCTGGGACTGGACGTTTCTAATCTTCCAGACCGTATTCGCAGGCACCGCAGCAACGATTGTATCCGGTGCGATGGCAGGCAGAACTAAGTTCCGCTCATATATGTTCTACAGCGTTCTGATTTGCGGCCTTATCTACCCGATCTCAGGCTCCTGGGCGTGGGGCGGGCTTGCCAACGGCAGCGGCTGGCTCGAAAACCTCGGCAGCGGCTTCACCGACTTTGCAGGCTCAAGCGTTGTGCATTCTGTAGGCGGATGGCTTGCCCTTGCAGGGGCAATAGTTCTCGGGCCTAGGCTCGGGAAGTACGGCCCTGACGGAAAGCCGAAGGCTATCCCGGGCCACAACATCACCCTTGCTGCTCTGGGCGTTTTCATCCTCTGGTTCGGGTGGTTCGGATTCAACCCGGGCTCAACCACCCTCGGCGACGGCGAAATCGGCAGGGTAGCAGTAACAACCAACCTTGCAGCAGCAACCGGAGCAATAGCAGCAATGGCTGTAGTTTGGATAGTCAGCGGCAAGCCCGATGCTTCAATGAGCCTCAACGGCGCCCTTGCGGGGCTGGTAGCCATAACAGCAGGCTGCTACACGGTAACCCCGCTCGGTGCAATCGCTATCGGCTTATGTGCAGGCGTGATCGTGGTGTTCAGCGTGTATTTCTTCGACAGACTCAAGATCGACGACCCGGTTGGTGCGGTATCCGTACACGGGGTGTGCGGGGCATTCGGCACAATAGCCTGCGGGCTTTTCAATGCGGAGGCAGCCCTCGGCCTTGCAGAAACCAGCACCGGCCTCTTCTACGGCGGCGGAGCAGGAAAGCTCGGCGTTCAGCTCGTGGGAACTGCGGCATACTTCCTCTGGGCATTCGGAATCGGATTTTTGATGTTCTCTGCAATTAAGTACACTGTTGGGCTTAGAGTGAGCAGGGATGAAGAGCTCAAAGGGCTCGACATAACCGAGCACGGAAACGAAGCCTACGCAGGGTTCCAGGTCTTCAGCACTACATAAGCTTTGATAAAAGGAGAAATAATGATGAAACTGTTAATAGCATACATACAGCCTCACGCTCTCGAGGCGGTGAAGGAAGAGCTCTCAAAGAGGGATATAGCAAAGATGAGCGTTACCAACTCCCTCGGCTGCGGAGCACAAATGGGCTACCACGAAAACTACAGAGGCGTTGAATTTGATGTGAACCTCTTGAAGAAAGTGCGTCTCGAGATAGCTGTCAACGATGAGTTTGTCGAGGCGGCGGTGGAATCAATCACCAAAGCAGCCCGCACCGGCGAGATCGGAGACGGAAAGATATTCATAATCCACCTCGAAGAATGTATCAGAATAAGGACAGGACAAAAAGGGCCGGAAGCAATTGGGTAAGGCCTTTTAAGGGCTCCTCCTCTCTGACGGGGGAGCCCGAAATTTTGCAATCCTTTCCGCTAAGGCTCGGCAAACCCGGGCCTTTTTTCATTCAGCCAGCCAAACCGCCCCTCCACGCAAAGCCGTTAGGCTTTCATCAGCCGCTTGAGCTGGGGGCTTCAGCCTGAACAGCGTTTCGATTTATGCCCAAAGTGTTCACAAGAAGATGATAAGAGGTATGCAGGAAATAGCTGCACCAGAATGCAATTCCAAGCCACTTTGCCCCGTCCTCAAAAAAGAACATCCACTGACCAATATGACCAAATAATAGCTCAACAATCACGTCGATAACAGCTGATGCTGCGAGGAATCCCAGCGATAAAAACAAGGCTCCGAAATGCGTTTGCATTATAATACGCCTGAAAACAATGATGTAACCAATTAAGACAATCCCTAATGCTGAGAAGACAAATTCCTCACACAAACCCAAATAACAAGGCGATAAAACCTCATGAATTAGAAAAAGATCATCCACCAGGAGATAAGCAGACAAGAGGGAGGAGCAAAGAAGAAACCAGAACGTGCCTATCGGCTTGAAGCCGCGGAGAATTATCGCTGCAAAACCGCATACCGCTGCAGATACGCACCAGAGAACCATACCGAGATTTGATAAAACGCCTGAAAGAGGGTGTATATTCGCAATGGCCGTAACGTCTCGTGTCATGCTTGGCATACTTACTTGAAAAAATATGCTTGTCGCCATCGCTCCCAGCAGAACGAGTGTTGATGGTATCAAGGTAATAAACAACTGCTTTGTGGAGATGATCTTCACTCTAACACCAAAACCTTTCTGAATACCTGAAAGCAATCAATTGTTCCGCATAATGTACGGAATCTTTAGTTACTGAGAATATAAGACACTTTTAAAGTTTCTTCGCTCGGCGCCGATAATTTTCATAAGCCAGACTGGCCTCTCTTCTCCAAATCCAACAAAAACTTGTGGTGCAATAATACTCGGCAGCTCAAAGCTGAATCCGCAGGTTTTTGTTCACTGGCTCACAAAGAATTTTATATCTAAAAAAGTTAGTCATAATTATTAGCTAACAACAAACTAATAAACAGAAAATATCGGGATTGTCAAGGAAAATTTCCCCCTAAACATCGACAGTTTAGCCCGACAGGCCGGCTCAGTAGAAAAAACATTCACCGCAGAGGAAAGATATATAATCCACAGATTACACAGAGGTTTATTAAATATGAGAAGCAGCCGCTAATCAGCACTAATTTTTCTCTAATAATTTTGCAACGAGCCACGAATCTATCCGCTTGCTTTCCGCCTTCGGCGGACTCCACGCACGGCTCTGATTGACGTTAGTATTACGCAGCGATTTCACGAAACTAATGTTTAAACCGAGCCACGCATGTAGGCCCGCCGCAGGCGGGACGGAATAAGTGGACAATAGACGTTCATCACAGACTGGCCGCAGCATTTACGGACTGAGTCAGAGGCACACAGAGGGGCACGGAGGATTTTTAAATACAATATATCAATCTCTCTCCGCTGTCTCCGATTCCTCTCCGCCTTCGGCGGACAGGCTCGGTTTAACTCTCTTTTACATCAGAGAAAACATTTTCATAAATGAGGGAAAGCTCTCTGCCGGAAGGACGTTTCACCGCAATACCAAACTCTTCTCCAATGTTTAAATTGTATTTTTGACACAGAGTTATCGGAGGAAGCGGAGGGGAGATATTTTTAGTTGCTAATCAGCACTAATTTTTCACTAATGATTTAAGATAAGTTTTTTTGATGGAGAAAGCCAATTTAAAATTAATATGAAATCTTTATCCCATCCTGTAAATCTTGTTAATCCTGTCTAATTTATCACATTCCTCTCCGCCTCCGGCGGACTCCACGTGCGGCTCTGATTGTCGTTAGTATTACGCAGCGATTTCACGAAACTAATGTTTAAACCGAGCCACGCATGTAGGCCCGCCGCAGGCGGGACGGAATAAGTGGACAATAGACGTTCATCACAGACTGGCCGCAGCATTTACGGACTGAGTCAGAGGCACGAAGAGTTTTTTTAAATATAATATATTAACATCCTTTCCGTAATCTCCGCTTACTGTCCGCCTTCGGCGGACAGGCTCAGTAAATAGACAGCAATAAATTCTGCAAAGCATTGCAGCATGATGATTTGCATTTTGCCAAAAATATTGTGTCGCACACGGTTAGACGCAAGGGAAATGGGATTGGTTCAGGATATAGTTACTGGTTCTATCGCAGCGTCGGCTGCTCAAAGAAACGCGATGCCTGCCATCGCTCCGAGGATAATGAATACAGCCGGGTGGAGTTTGCGGAAGAATCTCAGCAGGGCAAACAGGGCGAAGAGTATCAGGCAGCGTAAATTCAGGATATCCCCAGATTCTGCGATTGGTCCGGCGAGGGCATTCGAAGCGATAAAGAATACCGCCGCCCCGATGAGCCCGATAACAGCAGGCCTGATTCGCTTCATTACGGCATCGACATATCTGTTTTCAGAATAGCTTGTGATGGAGCGAATTATGATTATGCTGATTATGTATGCGGGGGTTAAGAGGCCGACTGAGGCTATTATTGCTCCCGGAAACGAGCCCACGGTATAGCCGATGTATGAGGCTAAATTTATGCCGATCGGGCCGGGGGTAGATTGCGATACTGCAATCATATCAACGAATTCGTGCTGGCTTATCCAGCCTCCTTCCACGAGGAAATCCTGAAGAATCGGAAGGGATGCCAGTCCGCCCCCGAAGGTGAACAGGCCTGTTGTGAAAAATATCGCATAGAGCTTAAGATATATCATTTTTCCCCTTCTGTATCTCCCTCGCTATAGCGTAGAATATTACCGCCGCCACAAAAAGCACCGGGGAGATAATTTGCAGCGTTACAGCGGCGAATCCAGCAGCAGCAAGCAGGCATCCGGTATAATCCTTTATTGCTCTTCTGCCCATATTACTCAGCGTGAATATTATCATTACGGCAACCGCAATACGGATTCCCGCAAACGCTTTCTGCACGTAAATATTATCCTGAAATCCCGAGAGGAACGCAGCTATCAGCGAGATGATTACAACAGACGGGCCCACGACCCCGATCCCCGCGAAAATTGTGCCGAGAACTCCTGCCTGACGGTATCCCACAAACGCTGCCACATTTATCGCTATAACGCCCGGGGTTGCCTGCCCGATTGCGTAGTAGTCGAGCATTTCCTCCTCGCTCACCCAGCCACGTTTTTCCACCACCTCGCGGCTGAGCATAGGCAGCATTGCGTATCCCCCGCCTACGGTAAAAAGCCCTACGCGGGCAAAAGAGATTAGAAGTTTGCCGAGTATGTTCTTTTCCAAACGGCTCTTCCTTTCAGCCTAATTTCCATTCATACGCCTTATAAAGCAGTTCCAGCTCGTTTTCGGCGCTGTTTACCTGCTCCTGAAGCTCGTTCATCTTTTTATGGTCTTTGTAGTATTCTTCAAGGCCGAATTTTTCTTTGAGCTCTTCAATGAAGGATTCCTTTTTCATAATAAAATCTTCAATATCCTCAGGCCTGTATTTATTAAAAGGCTTGAGCTCTTCCGGTGCAGTTTTTCTTTCCTTGTGCCTTTTGTTTTTGCGTACAGGCGTTTGCGATTTGTTTGATTCATCGCTGTATTTTTTCTTCAGGGCCTCCTGTGCCCTCTTTGCAGCGGTGTCGTAGAATTCGGTGTAGAGCTTTTGCCCCGGGCCGAAGAATTCGAATCTGCCCATCTGCTTTTTGCCGCATTCATCCACCCCCATCACCATCAGCAGATCGCATATCTTATCGATAAAGTATCTGTCGTGGCTTACAAAGATAACCGTGCCCTCAAATTCCTGCAGGGCGGTTTCGAGGGCTTCCTTGCTGGCGATATCCAGATGGTTCGTGGGCTCATCGAGCACAAGCACATCCGGCCTTTGGAGAACGAGCCGGCAAAGCATAAGCCTGTTTCGCTCGCCTCCGGAGAGATTCTCCACCTGTTTGAACACCTCATCACCGAAAAAGAGGAACGCTCCGAGCACATTTCTCGCCTGCGCCGGCTTGAGGTCTTTTCTCAGCCGGAGGATCTCATCAATCACGGATGATTCCGGCAGCAGCTCCTCGCCCTGCTGGTCTAAATAGCCTACGCTTAGATTATTGCCGAATTTTATCTTTCCTGTGTCCTGAGCAATTTTGCCGAGTGCAATTTTCAGGAGCGTACTCTTGCCCGTTCCGTTTGGGCCTGTAATTGCGAGCCGCTGGCCGAGGGTGAGGTCGAAGTTCAGATCAGAGAAGAGCTTCAGCTCGCCGTATGCCTTGCTCAGCGATCTGCATTTGAGCACGTTATGACTGAGGTTTTTGATGTCTTCAAAGCTGAAAGACAGCGTTCGCACTTTCTGCTGGGTTTCGAGGAAGTCCGGATTATCTTCAAGCAGCCTTTCGAGGCGTTTGGCTCTGCCCCTCGCTACGCGCCTCATCCCCACATCATTGCGGTTTCGGGCGATGAAATCCATTTCCTTATCCACCATCTTTTGGCGTTTTTCCTGCTCGCGTTCTTTTCGGATTCTATCGTTCTCTTTGCTTTCTAGGAATTGGGAATAGTTGCCTTTCCATAAAGCAGCCTGCATATTCTCAAGCTCTGCAATCTTCACTGCCACACGATCAAGAAGGAATCTGTCGTGGCTTATGATCAAGGCTGCGCCGGGGTAATTTTTCAGGAAGTTCTCGAGCCATTCTGTTGCTGCAAGGTCGAGGTGGTTTGTTGGTTCATCCAAGAGCAGAAGGTCGCTGCCTGTTATCAGAACAGAGGCAAGCCCGAGCCTTGAGAGCTGCCCACCGCTTAGCTGGCATACCTTATTCTCATAAAATTCTTCGCCAAGCCCCACGCCTGAGAGGATCATCTTAATCCGCGTTTCAATATCGTATCCGCCGGCAAGCTCGTATTTCAGGCTCAGTCTTTCGTATTCGGCCATAGCCTTTTCAAGCTCCCTGCCAGATTTGCTCTCAAGCTTTTGCGCCGCCTTCTCCACCTGCTCTTCAAGTTCATATATATGCGAGAGGTTTTCCTGCATAACCTCAATTACCGTTTTCTCTTTATCGAAGAACGGCTCCTGAGGCAGGTAGCCTATCGAATAATCCTTCCTGCTGAGGATCTCGCCTCCATCCGGCGTATCCTTCCCGAGGATCATCTTGAAAAGCGTTGTTTTCCCAGTCCCGTTGTTTCCGATAAGGCCGATCTTTTCCTTGCGGTATATCTTCATATTGAGGCCGGAAAAGAGCCTGTTGGTTCCGAATGATTTTTCTATGTTTTTAAGCTGCAGAAGCGGCATTTATGCTCTCAATCAGTATATAAACATTGCATCGCCGTAGGAAAAGAAGCGGTATCTCTTTTCTACGGCGTGTTTGTAGGCCGTCATAATCTTATCCATCCCGGCAAACGCCCCCACAAGGGCAAGCAGGGTTGAGCGGGGCAGATGGAAGTTTGTAATCATCGCATCAACTATATTAAATTTTACCCCTGGCACAATGAATAACCTCGTTTCGCCCGAGCAGGCCTCAAGCTTTCCGCCTGCGGCCGCTGTTTCCAGCGTTCTAACGCTGGTAGTGCCCACTGCTATTATCCTGCCTCCGTTTTCTTTTGCGGTGTTGATTTTCTCAGCGGCCTCTTCGCTCACGGTATATTTCTCGCTGTGTATCTCGTGCCGGGAAAGGTCGCTCGCTGTTACGGGCTTGAACGTGCCCGCCCCCACATGCAGGGTAACCCTTGCCATCTGAATACCTTTTTCCTCAAGGGAGCTGAGCATCTGTTCGGTGAAGTGCAGTCCCGCAGTAGGTGCGGCAACAGCCCCCTCCTTTTTTGCAAACACGGTTTGATAGCGTTTTCTGTCCATCTCCGGATTATCGCCCCCGCCCGGACGTGATATATAAGGCGGCAGTGGCGCATACCCGATTTTCTCCAGCACCTCTTCTGCCGGCCGGTCGGTTTCGGGCTCTATAAACCAGCTCCCGTCGCCCATTCTGTGGCAGGCAAGGGCCTTCATATACACCTCTTTATCCCTGTCCAGAAGAAGAATCTTCTCCCCGGGCTTCACTTTCCTCGCATTTCGGAGCATTATATGCCATGCGTTTTCGCCGGCCTGTCCGAGATAAAGGCCCTCAAGCGAGGCGCCGGTCTCTCGTTTTGCGAAGAAACGGGCAGAGAGAACCTTAGTGTCATTGAGCACAAGGCAGTCCTCGGGACGCAGATAGTCCCCAATGTCGCTGAAAAGCCTGTCATCAAGCGTTCCGTTTCTCTTATCGAGTACGAGAAGCCTTGAGCTGCTCCTCGCATCCGCAGGTCTTTGTGCGATCAGTTCTTCTGGCAGATAGTATTCAAGGTCTTTTGTTTTCATTTATGATGCTCCGGAGAATTTTAAGAGCGGGTATTATAGTCTTGAGGGGGTAATTTATCCACCCCTTCAAACAAAAACTCCCCGAGGCCGGAAGACTTCGGGGAGTTTGATTTCTGCAGTGTTCTTATTTGCTCTCAGGTTCTCAGCTTCCTGTGAACGGCATCTGCCATCAGCCGGCCGGAATTGATCGCCTTAACCACCAGCGATGCGCCGGTGATTGCATCGCCTGAGGCGAAAACATTTTCATTGCTGGTCTGGAAATTATCCGTTTTTACATTACCCCGCTCGTCCAGCTCAAGCCCGAGCTGTTCCACGAGGCCAGTATTCTCAACGTGCAGAAAGCCCATGGCAAGCAGGATAAGATCCGCCTTAATCTCGAATTCGGATTTCTCCTCCATCTGCCATTTTCCGTTTTCATCCTTCTTCCATTCCACGTTCGCGCAGCGCAGGCCCGTAACCTTATGTCCGTCGCCGAGGATTTCCTTCGTTGCCACTGCCCATTTCCGCGAGCAGCCTTCCTCCTGACTTGTGGAGGTTCGCATAATCTGCGGCCAGAACGGCCATGGCTGATGCGTCGGCCTTGATTCGGGCGGCTTTGGCAGAATCTCAAACTGGTGAACCTCCTTTGCGCCGTGGCGGTTTGATGTTCCCACGCAGTCGCTTCCGGTATCCCCGCCGCCAATCACAACGACCACTTTATCCTTCGCCGAGATTGTCTCTATTACAGGCTCGCCGCTGATAATCTTATTCTGCTGGCTCAGCAGCTCCATAGCGAAATGAACCCCGCTGAGCTCCCTGCCCGGCACTTTCAAATCACGAGGCACCCACGCGCCCATCGTGAGGCAAACTGCATCGTATTTCTTCTCAAGCTCCTGAGCTGTTATGTCTCTGCCTGCATCAACGTTGGTCTTTATTATCACGCCCTCTTCAAGGAGCTGATTTACCCTGCGGTCGAGCACGCCTTTCTCGAGCTTGAAGTTTGGGATCCCGTATCTCAGAAGTCCGCCTACAGCGGGCTCTTTCTCGTAAAGTGTTACGGTATGCCCCGCTCTTGCGAGCTGCTGGGAGGCAGCAAGACCCGCAGGCCCTGACCCGATTACTGCAACTTTTTTGCCCGTTTTCTCTCTTGGCGGCAGGGGCCTTATCCAGCCCTTTTCGAATCCGTGTTCAACAATCTGGTATTCAATATGCCTTATCGTTACAGGCTCATCCCTCAGGCCGATTGTGCAGGCCGCCTCGCATGGAGCGGGGCAGACAAGCCCTGTAAACTCGGGAAAATTGTTGGTGCTGTGCAGCACGCGGCAGGCCTCTTTCCAGCTGCCCTTGTAAACATAGTCGTTGAATTCCGGAATCCTGTTGCCCAGCGGGCAGCCGCAGCCGTGGCAGAAAGGCACGCCGCAGTCCATACATCTTGCCGCCTGGTCTTTGAGCTCATCCGGCGTAAGCGGAATCATTATCTGATTGTAGTCTTGCACGCGCTCTTGAGCAGGACGGTGCCCTTCTTCCTTGCGCTTATACTGCATAAATCCAGTTGGATTACCCATTATACACCTCCTCTGTTGCAGGGGCGTTATCGTTTTGTCTTTCTTCCCGTTCTCTGATTCTCTCCAGCGCCTTGCGGTAGTCCACAGGCATTACCTTCACAAACCTGCCCACCATATCACGCCAGGAGCTCAGGATCCATTCGGCTCTCTCCGAGCCGGTTTCTTCGTAATGTTTTGTGATGAGGTCGTAGAGCCTCTGCTTGTCTTCCTGATGGTGCACAAATTCGATATCCACCATATCGAGGTTGCATCTGGTATCGAAGAGCTGGGCTTCATCGAAAACGTATGCGATTCCGCCGCTCATACCCGCAGCGAAGTTGCAGCCGGTTTTCCCGAGCACTACCACCATTCCGTTTGTCATATATTCGCAGCCGTGATCGCCCACGCCTTCAACTACCGCCGATGCTCCGCTGTTTCTCACGCAGAATCTCTCGCCGGCAACGCCGTTGATAAACACTTCTCCGCTGGTAGCTCCGTATAGAAGCGTATTGCCCACGATAATATTCTCGTGCGGGATAAACGGCGAGCCTTCAGGCGTTTTAACGATAATTCGTCCGCCGGAGAGCCCTTTGCCGAGATAGTCGTTTGCATCGCCTTCAAGCCTCAGCGTTATTCCCTTTGCGAGGAAGGCCCCGAAGCTCTGTCCGCCTGAGCCGGTCATATTGAAGGTGAAAGTATTATCTTTCAGCCCGTTCTGCCCCCATTTGTTCACAACAGTATTGCTGAGGATAGTTCCCAGTGTCCTGTTTTGGGTAACGGTTTTATAGCTCTTAACCACGGGCTTTCCGGTTTCGATAGAATCCTTCACCATCTCTATAAGCTCCCAGTCGCTGTGGCCTTTGAGCTTGTCAGTCTGTCTTTTCGTGAGGCTTATATCGGTGTTGAAAGGCTCTGCCTTGTAGAAGATCTTCGTTAGGTCAACGCCCTTCGCCTTCCAGTGTTCTATGGCCTCATTCATTTCGAGAAGGTCGCACCGGCCGATCACCTCTGAGAGGCTCCTCGCTCCGAGGTCTGCGAGAATCTGCCTTACCTCTTCAGCAACGAACATCATATAGTTTACAAGATTCTCCGCCTTGCCTATAAAGCATTTTCTCAGCTCGGGGTCTTGAGTTGCGATGCCAGCGGGGCAAGTGCCCAGATGGCACTTCCTCATCATCAGGCATCCAAGGCTCACAAGAGCGCTCGTTCCGAAGCCGTACTGGTCTGCACCGAGCATTGCAGCTATAACTACATCCCTTCCGGTTCGAAGCTGCCCATCTGTCTGCACCCTGATGCGGTCTCTAAGCCCGTTCAAAACGAGTGTCTGCTGGGTTTCTGCGAGGCCGAGCTCCCAAGGAGCTCCTGCGTATTTGATTGAAGACAGCGGCGTTGCACCCGAGCCGCCGTCTCCGCCGCTTATCAGCACCTCATCTGCGTTGCCCTTGGCCACGCCCGCTGCTACAGTGCCCACGCCCACTTCAGATACCAGCTTCACGGAGACCTTCGCCCCCGGGTTGCTGCATTTGAGGTCGTAGATAAGCTGAGCGAGGTCTTCGATGGAGTAAATATCGTGGTGCGGCGGCGGCGAGATCAGCGATACGCCCGGCATTGAGTTACGAAGCTTGGCTATCTCTTCGGTTACCTTCCTTCCCGGGAGGTGCCCGCCTTCCCCGGGCTTTGCGCCCTGCGCCATCTTTATCTGTATCTCTTTGGCATGGGCGAGATAGTTTATCGTAACGCCGAATCGACCGCTGGCCACCTGCTTTATCCGGCAGTTCTTATCGTCGCCGTTTTCATCGAGTTGGTATCTCTTCGGGTCTTCGCCTCCCTCGCCGGTATTGCTCATCCCGCCAATTCTGTTCATAGCTATAGCGAGGCATTCGTGGGCTTCTCTGCTTATAGACCCGTGGCTCATTGCTCCGGTGCAGAATCTTGCAGCGATTTTCTCCGCCGGCTCCACCTTCGATATATCTATCGGCCCGGCTTTCTTAAATTTAAAGAGCGAGCGAATCGTGCAGAGGTTGCGGTCGTTCTCGTTTACTTCCTTCGCAAAATCATCATAAGCTGCTTTATCATTGCCCATCACTGCATGCTGAAGCCTTGTAATGGCCTTTGGCGTCCAGCCGTGCTTCTCGTCCTGAAGGCGGTAGTGATAGTCTCCGCCGAAGTCTATCTCTGGCTGGGAGAGATCGGGCTTATAGGCCTTTCTGTGCTTTTCGATTGTCTCAGCAGCTATATGCTCCAGCCCCACACCTTCAATGCGTGAATCTGTTCCGCAGAAGTATTTATCCACCATCTCGGTGTTCAGCCCAACGGCTTCGTAGAGCTGGGCAGACCTGTAGCTTCTTATCGTGGATATGCCCATCTTGCTCATTGTTTTGAGAATGCCCTTCTTAACGGCATTGATAAGGTTGTCCAAAAGCTGGCCTGTCGGGAGCTTTTCAGAGAATTCACCCGTCCTGCTGAACATCCCCACAGCTTCAATCAGCAGATACGGGTTCACCGCATCCACGCCGTATGCGCTGAGCAGGCAGAAGTGATTTACCTCTCGGGGCTCGCCGCTCTCAAGCACCAATGCCGCCTGCCCGCGGAGCCTGCGATTCAGCATTCCGTGATGCGCAGCGCTCACAGCAAGCAGGGCAGGAATCGGGGCGCGCCTCTCGCTCACCCCTTTATCGCTTATGATAATGATCGAGGCATCATCCTGCTTGATTGCGTTTTCAATATCGTTTATAAGCTTATCGATGGCATCGCTGAGGGCTCTGCCCGGGTCTTCTGCTTCGGCATCAAAAACTGCTTCCACAGTTGACACAGCAAAATCCTCTCGGCTTGCCTTTCGCAGCATCTTCATATCATCATTGGTGAGCAGAGGGTGCGGAAGGCGAACCTGCCTGCAGTGTTTCGGGTCTTCGCTGAGCAGATTCCTCTTTCGCCCAATATACTGCATCGTTGACATAACGAGCCCCTCGCGGAGCGGGTCTATCGGCGGGTTGGTAACCTGTGCGAATCTCTGCTTGAAGTATGTGAACACGCTTTTCGGCATATCCGAGAGGAACGAAAGTGCGGCGTCGTTGCCCATAGACCCCACAGGCTCCTGCCCGTTCACTGCCATCGGCTCGATTACCATTTTGAATTCTTCCTTCGTATAGCCGAAGCAGCGGAGCTGCTGGTAGGTGTCTTCGGGGTTTACCTCGGCAATGCCTGAGCTTGCGCTGAAGAGCCCGCGCAGTTCAATTCTGTTGTTTGCAAGCCATCGCCTGTAAGGGTGCGCCCTTGAGATATTGCTCTTTATTTCGTTGTCTGTGATTATTCTCTGCTCTTCGGTATCAACGAGGAACATCTTTCCGGGCTGAAGCCTGCCCTTGGTGCGAATCTTTTCAGGAGCAAATTCAATCACCCCAACCTCGCTTGCCATTATCACAGTGTTCTCTTCGGTAACGACGTATCTGCATGGGCGGAGCCCGTTTCTGTCGAGCGTTCCGCCGAGAACCTTCCCGTCGGTAAAGAGGATTGCTGCCGGGCCGTCCCAAGGCTCTATAATTGAGGCGTGGTATTCGTAGAATGCACGTTTGTATGTACTCATATGATACTGCTGCCCGAATGCCTCAGGCACCATCATCATTAATGAATGCGGCAGAGACCTGCCCGTTCTGCTGAGCAGTTCAAGGCAGTTGTCGAAGGTGGCCGAGTCGCTGGCGTCTTCCTCGAGTACGGGGAAAAGGTCTTTGATGTCTTCGCCGTAGTAATCCGATTCCATCGCATACTCACGCGCCTTCATATTGTTCCGGTTTCCGTGGAGCGTGTTTATCTCGCCGTTGTGGCACATATAACGGAACGGCTGCGCCAGAGGCCAGCTCGGGAAGGTGTTTGTGCTGTATCTCTGATGAACCACAGCGATTGCTGTTTTCATGTTCTTATCGCTGAGGTCCGGGTAGTAGCTGAAGAGCTGATGAGCCATAAACATACCCTTATAGCAGATCGTGCTGCAGGAAAGGCTGCATATATAGAAATCATCGCCTATATCCGGAAATTTTGCCTTCACGCCGTTCTCAGCTCTGCGCCTCGCGAGATACAGCTTCCTTTCATATTCTTCAGGCTCGTAATCGGCCTCAAGAAAAACCTGCATAACTTCAGGCTCTGCTGAAAGAGCGATCTCTGCAAGCGAATCCCTGCATACAGGCACGTCTCTCCACCCGCTTATCTTTATCCCGCAGGAATCAAGGGATTTTGAAAGAATCTCGCAGCATTCATTCCTCCTTGCCTCATCTTTAGGCAGGAAAACCATCCCTGCTGCGAATCTGGATTCTTCTGCGATTTCGAAATCTGTTTTATCTTTCAGAAATTCATAGGGAATCTGCATAAGAATGCCAGCCCCGTCTCCTGTAACCTCATCCGCAGCTGCTGCGCCGCGATGATGGAGATTAAGCAGAATCTTTTTGGCATAATCTACAATCTTATGCTCTCGCCGGCCGTCTATATTCGCCACAGCCCCAACCCCGCAGTTGTCGTGCTCGTTGCGTGCGGAATAAAGGCCCTGGTCTTCAGGAAAATTACTCATTCTGTCCCCCGAATAAAAAGGTTAAAAGCAATTGGGATTTTTATGGTTTATCAAACCATCCCACCGGCTTATACAATTCTCGTGCCATGCAAATTTAACATACGCTGGAGAATGCGCTTAGGTTTATTGCCCTTAAGCCTTTAAAAGCCGGGTTTTAGTCCTCAGGCAGGGCTTCAGACCTCTAAATTTATCCGTTCAGCCTGCGCAGGCGAGAGATAGAGGGCGGCGATAATTTTAAATATTTTCCAAATTTATGCGCATAGAACGACTGAAGTCGGTGTGAATATTACAAAAACGTAGATTGTGCGGGCTGCTTGGTTACAAAATTGTAGCTACCTACAATTTTGAAGTGGTCAGGGATTCTCGCTGCCAGCTTCAGGGGATTGAGCTTCTTCAGGGCTCTCTGCCCCGCCGGCCTGTCCACTTTTCTCTTCTTTCTCTTCAAGCATTTTGTTTATTCTGTCGCGCATTAATCTTAGAGCCTGCTCGCCGTGCTCGGAGGCCGCAGATTTAACTGTAGATGAGATATTCTCAATGCTTTCAGAGAGGTTTTGGTTTTTCCCTTCTGCTGCGCCGTCTTTCTCAAGGCTGTAAACTGCTGTTAGATACCCGGCGATAAACATCGCAAGGCTCAGAAGCAGGGTTTTTATGATTTTGCCTTTCATATTTGCTCCTATGCGCAAAGAAAAATGAGGACAGCTTACAGCTTATCCTCTGAAATCTATCTTACCCGTTATACGAAAAAGATTGATTAAAGTGCGCGGGTGGGCTTGCGCTTATTCCGGCGGCGGTTCTTCTCAGATGGTTTTTCGTAGTAGCTGTGGCGCTTCATATCACGGATGAGGCCCTCTTTCTCGCACATCTTCTTGAATCTCTTCACCATCTGCTGAACTGATTCGCCAGCCCTCGCTTTAACTTTGATCATATATATCTTTTCCTTTCGATTTAACGGAAATAATAAAAAATAAACTTCAGATATAAACTGAGAGCACAGTTTTATAATTCATATAAATAAAAAATCAAGCTTTTTCTGCATTTCAGCCCAATTTTTTTCAATGATGAACTGTTTTTGCCGGAGGGCTGCGTCAAAAAAACAAAAAACCTGTCTGAAAAATGGGCAACCGGAAGGAAAAATTCAGAGCTTGAAATATGTTTCTTGATGTTAATATTCTGAAACTTAAAATACAACCCGCAACTGCAAGAAGACACAGGAAAATTCGTGAATAAAATAATACACAGATATTTGCTGAAAGATTTAGTAAAATCTTTTCTGCTGGCTACAGCTGCTCTAACGCTGATTTTGAGCCTTGGGGGCCTTATTGCGCCTGCAAGGGAGTTTGGGGTCAGCCCGGCTCAGGCGGTGCGGCTTATCATATACTTCATCCCTGTAACACTCGCCTTTGTGCTGCCGGTAGGGGCGGTGTTCGCTGCTGCGGTTACTTACGGTCGTTTTGCAGGACAGAATGAACACACCGCCTGCCGTGCGGGCGGAATCAGCACAACATCCATAATGCTGCCGGCAGTGTATCTGGGGTTGTTTGTTATGGCGGCGAATCTGCTGCTGAATTTTTACGTAGTCCCGCATTACATCCACAAGGCTGAGGTGAACGTAAAGGCGAATATCAAGCAGATTGTATTCCGGAGCATAAAACGCAAGGGGATGTATGAGATTGAGGGTAAAGACTCCAAAACCTTCATTATTGCAGACAAGGTGGATGAGGATAAGAACATTCTCTCAGGCGTGAACATCCTCCGGATTGATGAGGGCTCTGCCAGCTCGCTGATAACAAGCTCTCTTGCCCGTGTGAACTTCAGCAAAACTGACAGCGGCAATCAGATCTCCGTTACCGCCTATGAGCTCTTTCAGGCGGATAAATCCGGCTACTCCTACTGCGCAAAACTCCCGCTCAGAACGAAAGTTGGCTCTTTGATAGTTGATAATATCCGTTTCAAAAAGCTCAGTATGCTCAGGAAGATTGAGAAAAAGCCTGTGCTTTTCGGGCCTGTGCGAAAGAAAGCGGATGAGCTTATCGAGAGAATTTCCACCGAGCTTCTTGCGCAAAGAATAGACGGCTCTGCTCAAACCAACAGATGGCTCAAGCTTTCAGGTATAAGCGAAAGGCTGCTTTTCAGGGCTGAGAGCTGCCGGCTGGATTCAGATTTATCACTGCACGCAGCAGGGGTTGAAGTGCTGGAGTATTCGGATGGAGCGGAAGTGCCAGAAAACCGCTGGGAGGCAGAATCTGCTGAAATCTATGCCGCCGGCAGCAGCCCGGAGGACTACTGGAATTTCTCGCTGAACCGTGCTGTACCTGCAGGCGAGCCTGCGCCGGACAGGGTGGAATCCCGAACATTCAGGCACTTGCAGACCCCGGCACCAATCCAAGAGATATACAGCAGTTCAGACAGGCTCGCAGCTGCGCTTAATTCGGGTCTTGAAGACCCTTCGATAGAAGTGAAGATGCTCACCGAAGAGCTCGACCAGAGGATAGATGAAACAGCGGGAGAAGTGGCAATTGAGATAAACTACCGCCTTGTATTCGGGATAGCCTGCTTGTTTATCACGGTAACCGGTGCGGCCTTCGGAGTGATTATGCGAAACAGCCACGTTTTGGCCTCTTTCGGGGCCGGTATAATACCACTTGCCGTGCTTGTGGTGTTTATAATGATGGGCAAGAACCTCACTAAAAACATAATCTCCCATACAGACCGCTCGGGCGATTCAGGAATCGTTCTAATTTGGGCGGGGCTGGGAGTTGTGCTCTTGATAATGGCCTTTGTTCAGAGGAACATACATAGAACGTAGCGGGAATTATGCAGTCAAGTATTTACAGAATAATAGATGCAAACTTCAACCGCTCGCGTGAGGCGTGCAGGGTTATGGAGGAATTTGCAAGATTTGTGCTCGGGTCGAAGCCGCTTGCAGCGAGGGCGAAGGCCCTCAGGCATAAAATTTCCTCTGCGGCTGCAAAACTGGATTCCGGCAGGATGCTTGCCGCCAGGGAAAGCGATAAAGACCCAGGTGCGGGGCTTGAAGTGCAGGGGCAGATGAAAAGGCAGAGCGCGGAAGATGTTTTCTCAGCAGCCGCCAAAAGACTGCCTGAGGCGCTTAGAGTTCTATCAGAAACCGCCCAAACGATCAGCCCGGAATCTGCGGCGGAGTTTGAGGAGGCAAGATTCAAGGCTTACACGCTCGAGAAGGATATCTCTGGGGCGTTGAATGCCCGTGAAAAATTTGCAGATGTGCGGCTTTACGTACTGCTTGATGATTTGGAAGAGCCGGATTTCGAGAAGATGCTCTCGGCTGCCCTGAAAGGCGGGGCAGACTGCATCCAGCTCAGGGCGAAAAGCGATGATGACGGATTTGTTTATCGCTTGGCCTGCATACTCGCCCGCCGGTGCAGAGAGGCGGGGGCGGTGAGCATTGTGAACGACCGCCCGGATATTGCTGTTTCCAGCGGGGCAGACGGCGTGCACCTCGGGCTCAAAGATGTGCCCGCTGAGGTGTTGCGGGATATATCGCCAAGGCCGATGATCCTCGGGCTCACCACGCACAATATCCCCGAGCTTCAAGAGGCAGTCAAGCAGGGAGCGGATTATGTGGGCATAGGCCCGTTCGCCCAAACGCAAACGAAACCCGGCCTGAACCCCTCAGGCCTTAAATATATCAAAGAGGCCGTTTTGCATCTGCAGGGAAGCGGGGTGTATCATACTGCTATCGGGGGGATAAAAGCCGGCTCAATACCGCAGCTCAGGGAGGCGGGAGTACGCTGCGCAGCGGTATCTTCTGCGGTTACAATGGCTGATAATCCCGAAAAAGCGGCAAAAGAACTGAAAAAACTGCTCCTCTGAGAATAATTTCCCCTCATATTTGAAAATTTTACAGGGCAGGTTATAATTGCCTTCGCCGGTACGGGGATGAGTAGTTTCTGTTTTCCGGCCCCCGAGAGGGGAAATGCTGTTAATATGAAAAGGAAAACAATTTGGAAGAAATTGGATGGTTAGCCGTCATTACGGCAGTGTCGGCGGTCGGCTCGTGTCTTTTTTCAGCCAGTTCTCTGTCGTTCAAGTCTTTTTCGAGAAGGAGGCTCCTGGAAACCTCCAAAAACAAGGATAAGGCAGAAGAGCTTGCGAGAAATGTCTCTGAAAATTCAGAAAAGCTGAGTATGACAGCGAGATTTTTTCAGCTGCTGTTCAATGCCGCTGCAATGCTTACCATTGTTAGATTCTTTGTTGTTGGAGAGAATAATTTCTTAACTGAGGCGGAGCTCTTTTACGCATTCCTGATCTCGCTTGTGCTCGTCTGCACGTTCTCGATAGTAATTCCAAGGCCGCTCTCGGTATATGTACCCGAGCGGGTAATCAGGCTTATGTATGCACCTGTTCTGCTCCTTTCGCAGATTATTAAGCCGGTAATTTATATATTTCGGCTTAATGATATCGTGGTTATGCGTCTTTCCGGAGTTCAGCATTCCACTGAAGAAGAGCAGATCGAGGAAAAACACGATGAGATACTCGACGTTGTTGAGAAGAGCGTGGATGAGGGGGTTGTGGATAATGAAGAGATGGCGATGATCGAGAATATCCTCGAGCTTGATGAAACAAACGCCATCGAAATCATCACACCCCGCACAGATCTTGTGGCGATAGAAGTAAGCACGAATTTTGAGGATGTGGTGAAGATAATCCGCGGGGCAGGACACTCCAGAGTTCCCGTGTATGAGAATAAGATTGATAATATCGTGGGGCTTGTTTACGCCAAAGACCTTTTGAGCGAGTTCGATAAAAACACCGAGGACTTCAACCTCAGAGAAAAGGTGCGTGAGGCGTATTTTGTGCCCGAAACAATAACCCTCCGCGAACTTCTGCACGAATTCCAGAAGAAAAAGCAGCACCTTGCAGTGGTGCTCGATGAATACGGAGGCGTAGCGGGTATCGTTACGATAGAAGATGTGCTTGAGGAGCTTGTGGGTGAGATTGAGGATGAGTATGAACGAAAGGCGCCCGCCTCTATAAAGCCGGTAAACGAGAATCTCGTGGAGCTGGATGCCCAGATTTACGTGGATGATTTGAACCAGAATTTTGATATCGAGCTGCCCGAGGACGAAGACTATGATACCGTTGGCGGGTTTGTTTTCTCGCATCTGGGCTATATCCCCAAGCCCGGAGAAACCTTCACCTACCGCAACCTGCTGTTTACAGTGCTGGCGGCGGAGAAACGCAAAATCAAGCGGCTTCGAATCGAGAAAAAGGCCGAGGCTGAGGCGGTGTAGCAGTTATGCCAGTGAAAGATACTGCTGTATGCATTCGCAAGGTTGATTATTCAGAAAGCTCGCTCATACTCACGCTATTTTCAAAGAATAACGGCAAGCTCCGTCTCATTGCCAAAGGGGCTAAAAAATCGAAAGGCCTTGCGGGCAACATTGAAATCTTTACTTCCGGCGAGGCGGTGTTTCTGCCGGCTAAGTATGCCGAATCAAACCTCGGAACACTTACAGACTTTGATATAACCGAAAAATACCACAAGATCCGCAGGTCTTGGGCAGGACTGAACTTTGCCCTGTGCGCGGCTGATCTGCTATCTTATTTCGTAAACGAAAACCAGCCTAATCCCGATCTTTATGACAGGTTTACTGGTTTCCTGAATGCCGTGTCCTCTGCGAGCGAGCTTGAGGCTGCAAAGAACCTCATCCTTTTCCAGCTCGATATGCTTGAGCTCACCGGAAATTCAATGAACGTATCGCTTTGCAGCGGCTGCGGGAGAGCATTCGATAAGAGCTGGAAGGAAGCGTTTTTCTCCGAAACGGAAGTGGCGATTTACTGCCCGCAGTGCAGAAATAAGGCAAGGGAGAGCTTCCCGCTCAAGCCGGCAGCTGTGCGGGCGATTCTCGCAAGAGAGCCGATTCAGCTTGCAGAAGACGGGGAGATGATATGGTATATCGAAAAGTTTATTCTGAAGTATATCACCTGCCACCTCGGGAAGATGCCAAAAACCGTGCAGAGCCTCAAGAGACATTTCGAAAAACTCTAATCCAAATCAATCTACTGATTACTCAGATTATATGTGAATTTTCAACGAGTAAGCCCGTGTTGGGCAAGAAGGGGTTGATGTTTTATTTACCGTGAAGCTTTGCTGCTGCCGGCGAACAACATCAGTACAAGCTGTACGGGGTTAGGCTCAGCCATCTCTGAAGTAATATTATCGCCTTCTCTGCTCTCCTGCTTACTCAACCACGGTAATCCCCCATTTGCCGTATTCGATTATATCACCCTTTTTCACGTACTTCTGATATACTGAAACGGCATCATAACGGAGATAACTGCCTTTAGGGGCAAAGGGGATAAACTGGGGTATGCTGGTTTTCTCAAAGCCCTGTTTCAGCAATTCATCTTCAATTGCCTTCTGTTTTCCAATCACATAGACATATCCATCAGACTCAGCCTTGGCCTTGCTCTTTTCTATCTTTGATCTGATGAATTTCTTACCCTTCAGCTCCTCGGGAAGTACGCAGAATACATATTTGCGGTTAGACCAAATCCTCGCACCGATTTCGAGGGTATCGATATCCCCGCCGTCTTGCGGTTTAATCTCAGCCGGACGGGAAAAATTGATGCGTGATTCGCTGGAATTATCATCAAAGTCGAATTTATTTGCTTTGTATGGGGCAGTCGGCTCAGGGAGGGCAGGCTCAAATGGCAGGGGAGAGGGATTCTTGCTGATTAGAACCTTCAAACGCACATCATCTGATACGGTCTTGCCCGCCAAGGCGTCCTTTTCGGTGAACACGGCCATAAGGATTTCCTTTTCGCCGTATCTGTCGCGGTCGTAAGTAATGTAAATCTTGCCGTCTGGGCTCTGCTGCCCGTCCGGATAGGATACCTTCTTTCTCTCATCAAGCATAAGGCCTCCCTGCCACGTTTCCCCGTCATCTTTTGAGATGAATGCCATTAGACGCTCGCGTCCTGTTTTTTCATTTATCGGGCCGTGCTTAACGAGAAGCAGATTTCCAGAATTGAGCCGGCGAATAAAGAATCTTGATGATGTATGCTTGATATCTGATTTGGACACATCGCTCCACGTTTCTCCATCATCATTCGAAAAGCTCTCGCCTATGCCGTACTTGGTTCGAGCCAGCAGCCAAAGGCTTCCGTCTTTCCGCTCAACTATCATATGCTCATCAAATTTCCGGTCTTTAAGAGGCACTAACGCAGCGCCTTGAAGCCTGAAACACTGCCCTGCCCATTTGCTTTTTGATATGTAAACAGCGGCAGTAGCAGCGTTTGGTGAGCGGCTGATCCGGCCTGCCCAGTCGCTTATAGGCATAAGCCAGTCGCCGTTATTGAGCACTGTTGGCTTGCCGAGCAGTACGCCGCCGGCAATATGAAACGGCTCAGACCAATCTGCCTGCTCATCATCCGGGTTTTCAGCGGTCATTGCCCATGTTTGGGCTCTTTCCCCATACGCTTTTGCCTGAGCCCAAAACCACCAAACCTTGCCGTCGGGGTCTGTCCAGATTTGCGGATCGTAAGCTCGAAGCTGCCCAGGGCCGTCGGGATCAACCACCATAACTTCCTCCCATGTGTTCCCGTCATCGCCGCTGGTGGCCAGCACAGCATAATTATTTTCATCCTCAGCAGGCGTTGGCCCTGCATACCATGTTACCCAGATTCTTCCCTCAGGGCTCACTGCGATGCTTGGAATGCCTTGGAAATGCCGTGTTTTAAGCGAGGGATAATCCTCGCTTGATGCCTTGATAATCTTTTCCGGCGGCCTTAAAACTCCCGCTCCTGCAAGCTGTACCGAGCAGAAGATGGCCAATAATGCAATTACGAATGCTTGCTTTTGAACAGTCATTTGCGTCTCCAGTTATCAAATCGTTTTTTCTGAAGCAGCTTTTCTGCCCCTTCAGGGAATATTTCCGCTTAAATCCGCACTTCAGGCTGCTGCTGCGAATAATTGAGAAAGTAATAATAACAAAATCCCATTGCACTTAAACACCTTTATGCGAAGAAAAAACACCATATTGCGACAAGTTAGGGTTGTTTTGAAAACAATTATGCAGTATATAGGCACAGGCAAAGAGCCGGCGGCAAACTGGAAGTCTTCTCGCTGCTTGCTGCTTGCCGCCAAAAAACGTGCAATAAGTGGATTATATTTCGAGTAAACTTTAAGTTATGCAGAGTTTGAGGAGTAAGCCTGTCCTGTTAATCCTGCCTTACTCCTCAATCACCGCCCGCTCTAATGAGGTAAATGTGTTTTGTTAGCCCAATGTGTGAACAGGTATTGGGAAATTGCGTAGAATTAACCAGTACTTTGTGTTGGGTATCTACTGAACAGCTCTTTAATGTAAAGTGTTTCAAATCATAGGTTTATGTTTGAATTAACTTCAAAAATTTGACTTTTTCTTTCTATATGATATAATAATTGGATTATGGCACGCACAACAAAAACTAAATCGGGCAGCTCTTCCCGAAAAAAAGACGCCGGCAAAGCTATCAGGGGTTATAAAGAGGCGATGGATTATATCTTTTCTCATACCGACTATGAGAAACAGCGTCTGCTGAGATATAATATTACCACCTTCGACCTCACCCGTATGTACAGGCTGCTGAAAGAGATGAAGAACCCTGAGAAAGGGCAGAATTTCATCCACATAGCCGGCTCAAAGGGCAAAGGTTCTACGTCCACTATGCTTGCAAGAATGCTTGAGGCTGGCGGGTATAAGGTGGGGCTGTACACATCACCCCACATCACTTCAATGCACGAAAGGATCTCGGTTAACAACAAACATATTACCGAACGGCAGATGACTGCCCTTGTACGTCAGATAAAGCCGGCAGTGGATAAGCTGGCTAAAGAAAACATCCAGCCCACATTTTTCGAGCTTCTCACGGCTATGGCCTTTGTGCATTTCAAGAATCAGAAAGCCGATTACGTGGTACTGGAAACAGGGCTCGGCGGAAGACTCGACAGCACAAACGTAGTTCAGCCTTTGATTACCGCTATAACGCAAATAAGCATAGATCATCAGCGTCAGCTCGGGTATAAAATCGAGCAGATTGCCAAAGAGAAGGCCGGTATAATTAAAGAAGGTGTGCCGGTGGTAACTATAGATCAGGACGAGCGGGCTCTTGATGTGATCAAGAGTGAGGCTGAGGCCAAGAACGCTCCGCTCTGGGTTACCGGCGTGAATGTAGATTTCTCGAGCAGGTTCGAATCCAGCAGGGAGGACGGCCCGCACACAAGGATTTGCGTTCAGTCTGAAACGAGCAAATTTGAGCATTTGAAGGTCCCGCTCCCCGGCGACCATCAGGCTCTAAACTGCGGCCTCGCACTTACAATAATAGACCAGCTCAAGAATAAGGGCTGCGAAATCGAAAATGAAAACATTGTTCAGGGTCTCGAAAATGTTCATATGCCAGGGCGTATGGAAGTGGTGTTCAACGAGCCTACTGTTATCGTTGATGCTGCTCATAATGCTGCGAGCTTGAGGGCTCTTATCGCCACAATCGGCCAGCATATACCATATGATTCGCTTATCTTTATCTTCGGCTGCAATGCTGACAAGGATATACTCGGCATGTTAGACCAGCTCCAATATGGAGCGGACAAGGTGATCTTCACTAGAAGCTCCTCGCCGAGGGCAATCAGCCCCGATGAGCTCGCAGAAGAATACAACGAACTTACCGGCAGAATGTGCCAGACGTCCCTCTCTCTCGGCGATGCGCTCAAAATAGCAGGCAGTGCAGTTACAAGAGGCGATGTGATATGCATCTCAGGCAGCGTTTATCTCGTTGGCGATGCAATTAAGCGGTTCAACAGAATCAAGGAAGCCGCAAGAGCCAATGCGAGCCAGTAATGAATGAAAATTGAAACCAAAAGAGCCCAAAGCTTCGCTGCTGAGGGCTCTTTTTTATGCGCTTCTTCAAACTTTACTGCAGAATGAAAAAAGCCGCACCCGTTTAAGGCTGCGGCTTGAAGTATTGCAGTGTTGTTAAGCTTGAATCAGGCTTCGATAGTATCCACTATCACCTGAAGATATTTCTGGCGGTGTCCAATTCTCTTTCTGCTGTGCTTCCTTCTGCGGAAGTAGGTTGGGTAAACCTTCTTGCCCTTGAATACAGCAGTTTTCTCTGCCTCTTCGCCGGTTTTCTTGTCGAAGTATTTCACTTTCGCAGTAACCTTCGCACCGTCGATATACGGCTTGCCGATCTTGATTTCCTGCCCGTCGCTGACAAAGAGAACCTTATCCATCTCAAGAACTTCCGCACCTTCTTCGAGGTCGGTAAGTTCGATGTTTATCACATCGCCCTGAGATACTTTATATTGTTTTCCGCCTTGTTCTATTATTGCGTACATATCTTTAAACCTTGATTACTGAGTTAATAAAGGAAAGAGGCATTATACGAAAAAATTTATTTTGTAAAGGCTTATTTTGAGGCTGAGAGGGCATTTTTTTGATTTTTTTGGGGCAAAGCCGGATTTTTACTGCTCAGGTTCGGTAAATGAGTCTCTCGGGTGCGCTTTTTTGTAAACATCTTTGAGCCTTTTGGTGGTTAGGTGCGTGTAAACCTGAGTGGCAGCGATGGATTTATGCCCCAGCAGCTCCTGCACGCTCCTGAGATCAGCGTTGTGGTCTAACAGATGGGTGGCGTAGCTGTGGCGGAGCGTGTGAGGGGTGGCAGATTTGCTGAGTCCGGCCTTCAGCAGATACTTCTTGAGCATCTTTCTTATCCCGCCTTCTTTGAGGCGTCTGCCGAATCTGTTCAAAAACACCGCCTCTTCATCAAAGGCTCTGCAGCACTCTCTGAAGTGATTCTCTGCGAGCCTGAGATAATCTTCCACAGCCTTCCCTGCTCTCTCGCCCAGCGGGCAGAGCCTCTCGCGATTGCCCTTCCCCCGCACCTTCACAATCCTCCCCCCGCTCCTGAAGCTGCTCCTTGAAAGGCCGGTAAGCTCGCTGATCCTGAGGCCGCCCCCATATAAAACCTCCAGTATCGCCTTGTCTCTCGCCCCGAGCCACGTGCTCAAGTCCTGCTCGCTGAGCAGGTAGTCGATTTCTTTTTCCGTGAGAAAATTCGGCAGCTTTCCATCGGGCTTTGGGGTTCGAAGCCCTGTAACAGGATTAACGCTGATCTTCCCGTTCTGCAGGAGATGCTTATAGAACGCCCTCAGCGAAGAAACGCGCCTTGCTGCAGATTTCCTGCCGAGCCCTTCAAGGCTGCAGCGGGTGAGGTAGGCACGAATGATTTCAGGGCTTACCTCAAAGATAGAGCCGAAGTCTTCTTCCCCCAGAAATCTGCTGAAGTCTTTCAGATCGTTGCGGTAGGAGCTGATTGTAAGTTCTGCGCTTCCCCGCTCGTAGCGTAGGAATTCGATAAACTCGTTCACAGCAGCTTCGTTCTTTTCGTTATAATCGCACAATTGCCCGCGCCCCTTTCCGGCATTGGTGTCAGCCGAAGGAATCGTAGTAGATGTTCTGCCCGCTAACACCGAGACTTTTCAGAACATCGATTGATGCGTTTATCATCCCAGGGCTGCCGCAGAGAAACGCCTCGCAGGAGCTGAGATTGCTGCATCTTTGCTTCAGGGCATCGGTTACAAGGCCGGTCTGTCCATGCCAGCTGTCGCTGGGGTGGTGAATAACCGGCACAAATTTGAAATTTGGGATTGTTTTCTCAAATTCCCTCATCTCATCAAGCATATATATATCATCTTCAGTTTCAGCCCCGAAGAAATATGTTGCAGGCCTTTCATCGCCGGCATTTTTCATTTCAAAGAGAAGGTTGCGGATTGAGCTCATTCCCGACCCGCCGGCTATCATCACAGCAGGCCGGCTGCTTTGCGTTAGCCCGAAATCGCCCTCCGGCCCTTCAAATTCTATCACTTCCCCCTCCTTCAGGTGCTCAAAGAGATACTTTGTGCAGAGCCCGTTGGGGGTTTGGCGTATTATAAGCTCAAACTGCGATTTATCCGCAGGGTCCGAGGCGATAGAGAACGTTCTTGTAACCGGCCTTTCAGAGCATTCATAAGCAGGCACGGTGAGCAGTACATACTGCCCGGGGCGGTAGTCCAGCGGTTCGCCTTCCACCTCAAAGCGGAATAGCCGGATATCGGAGGTGAGGGAGGTAATCTCCCGGCAGACAGCCTTGAAAGTGTTAACGCCTTCGAGATGACCCTCAAGCTCAACTGATATATCCCCCTGAACATCCACCTGACACGCAAGCCGCTGACCGTCTTCAAGCCTGCCTTTGGCCTGCTGATTCTTTTCTGCGTCGGTGAGTTCTCCGCTTGCGTCTGTTTTAACGCTGCACTTCCCGCATACGCCTCTTCCGCCGCATACGCCAAGCTCAATGCCCTCAGATAAAAGAACCTCGCGGAGATTCGCCCCCGCTCGGCAGCGAATTATCTTCTCACCATTGTTTACCTTTACCCTGAATTCATCCATTTTGTCCGCCTCGTTTCCTTTTCGTTTGTATGTTTCCCGTATTGCGATAAGCATATTATACAAATATCGCTCATTTTACAACAATCCTCACCCGCAAACCACCTCTCGTTTGTGATGATGTGATTTTTTGATATAATATTGAAAGTTCTCTTTTGGTTTTAGTAGATACAATAATAGACGGCTTATGCGTTCAGAATACATAAAATATATTCAAGAAACAAATACTGAGGGCAGCAATAAGGCTGGGTCTTACATTAAGGCTCTGGATTATCTGCAGGATATATTAGCTCATTCAGAAACAAAATTCAGAGACTGTAATATTTGGGAAGTAAGCAGCGCAGACGAAGTTGCAGATGTTTATAAATACGTATTAGAACAACAAAAGCTGGGAATTGAAGGGGTATTTAAGTTTGATTCTCGCCCGAGTTATTGGAAAGGTGGTTTTTATTCAGCCGCTATTAAAAGCTTCTTAAGTTTCTTGGTGGAGCATAAATTTGAGTTGAAATTGATGCGAGCAACCCAAGAAGAAAATGATGGAAAAGCCTTAGCTGAGCAGCTTGAAAGCCAGCCAATAGAAAACTATGATGCCTTAGTTGATTGTGATGTTGTTAAAAAAGGCAAAGAAAACTTGCGAGCTGTAAAAAATAGGGTAAATCAACGTTATTTCCGGAAAATGGTGCTTAAGAACTATCGCAGTCGTTGTTGTATTACTGGTTTGCCGATACCTGCTGTTTTAAGGGCGAGCCACATTAGCCCCTGGTCAAGCGATAAAGCAAATCGCTTAAACCCATCAAACGGGCTTTGTTTTTCAGCAACTTATGACGCAGCTTTTGACTCTCATTTGATAAGCTTAGACCAAAAATATAGGATTGTTTTGAGCCCTTCTTTAGATATATACACTGCTAAATCTTTCATTGAATACTTCAGATCTATTGAAGGACGTAAAATTGATCTGCCCGTAAAATTCCTTCCCGATTTAGAGCTTTTAGAGAAACACTGCGATTTAACTCTAAACCTTTCGGCTAATTGATCGGCATATACCCCCTGTGCAGCATTTTTCCGTCTATTATTATACGAGAAAACTCTTTATATTTCAGCAGAGCGTCTCTCCGCCTTTTCCTTATTAAATATTTATCCTGTGAATCCTGTCAAAAAATATCCCCTTAGCGCATCTTAGCGGCTTATAAATCTCAGCGGAATTTAGCGGCTAAAAACATCTCCCCTCCCCCGCAGGCGGAGAGGGATGCGGGAAATTAGACAGGATTAACAAGATTTACAGGATGGGATTTTAATAGGGACAGTTACCCATTTATTGATTCGTGGCTCGTGGCAAAATCATCAGTGAATAATCAGCTTTAAAAGCTTTGCCCAAAAATATAGTTGCGCACATAAAAACCTAAAATAGCAAAATTAAATATGGGCTAATATTGACTTTTTATTTTTTAATATTATCATATGAACTGTTCTATTCTTTAAATTTCGAACAAAGGGGATAGCCTTGAAAGGTCCAATTAAAATAAGGAAAATTTCAATATCAAACTATAAAGGTATAAAAGAGTTAGACCTGGATTTCCCTAAACCCCGAATGGAAACTGACCCTGATATAATGGTATTGGGGAGTGAAAATGGTATTGGCAAAACTTCTATAATTGAATGTTGTTCTCTTTTGCTCAATTCTTTAATGGTTAAAACTGGTGAATATCCGCTTATAAATAGGCGAGGAACGCTTAATATACCTGATTTACTCATTAGAGCTGGAGAGGATAAGCTGGAAATAAAAGGAACTGTAGTCTACAGAAACAAAAATATATCACTAAATTTAACGATCAAGAGAAACGGGTCTTTAAAGGTTGAGAATAACAGTAAGCCTTGGAGGGAAACTGAGAAAGACGAAACTGATTCAATTACTTATGGAATACTTAGAGACATCTGCGGAATATCTGTTAATCCGGTGCTTGAGAATTTGTATTTGCTCTTTCACAGCTACAGAAAAGTTCAAGAAGGAAACCCAGAACTTGGGATGATGATTGATGACACTGAAAATATAACAACCAAATATATTTCAGCGAGATATAGGCATCGATATGAAATGCCGATGAGTGCATTCAAAATTGCGGTTTTAAAATCCATGATGTCAAATGCGAATTTGTTTGAAACAAATGGTAATAACAATCCAAAAACTAATACTATTCATAAACTGAATTTTTTAGTTAAGCAATACGCTGATGGAATGATTGATAAGCTCAGGCCTGAACCTGATAATACAATAGACGTGAGAATTAAACATTCTGAACAGAAAGAAACTTACTCTTTTGACGGTCTTAGCTCAGGGCAGAAAGAAATCATATCTACTTTGTTTTTGATTTGGCAAAATACAATTGAGCGGGAAAAAGTGGTTTTCATTGATGAACCTGAACTCCATTTGAACGCCCAATGGCATAGAAACTTTATTAACAGCCTTATTGAGCTAGCTCCTAATAACCAATATATAATTGCAACTCATTCAGAGACAATTATCGACTCTGTTGGGAAAGATAGATGCTTAATTCTTTATAATACTCTTTGAAATTTCAAACAAAGTAATATAATGGTTAGAGCCCGCACAATTTCAAATAGTGAAGAGGTTAAACAAAAAGAACAATATGTTTTATTTGTGGAAGGCAATGAATATTCTATTGACGTAAAGGTCCTAAGAGACCTTCTTGGTAATATTATAAATATTGAGCCATTAGGACCTAGCAATTCACTGAAAGCAGTTGCCAAATCATTACATAAATACCATCCTTATTATTTTTTTCTCATAGATAAAGATTTTCATCATAAAGATGAATTTGTCGAAAAATGTTGGAAAAATTTTCCTAAAAAAGATGCTCACAATATGCTCATATGGAAAAAAAGGCAAATCGAAAATTATTTCTTAATTCCCGAGTATTTATTTGAATCTAAATATTTAAATGGAAACAAAAGTGAGTTAGAGAATAAGATAAAAGACGAAGCGCAGAAAAGAATTTACTTGGAGATAGCAAACTCTGTATTAGTTGATATTAGAGAACAAATAAAAGAAAAATGGATAGAAATATTTAATGACCCTTCAGAATTTGTCAATAAAGATTTCGCTGTAGAAAAACTTTTAAGTTTAGAAGAGCTTAAAGGAAAAAGCAAAAAAGTGTCTGATTTAGTTTCCGAAAAATCAATTAAAGAAAAATTTGAAACTTCCTTCATTGAAATGACTGGAGGCAAATTAGAATTACAATTCGGAGAAGGTTCTTGGCTTGATATGATTGACGGCAAAAAAACTCTAAATGCGATTGTTCATTCAAATCTCTTTAGTGTGAAGGATACAAAAGGTAATACTGTTGAAGGTAAGCAAAAACTCAATGATATTGCGAAAGAATTGCTTTCCAAACCTGATGATGTATTACCTGAGGATTTCATAAAACTTAGGGAATTGATAAAGAAATCTATCAGAAAGACATATTCTTTTAACCCATAACACGCATTTGCCACAAATCTCAATCAATAATGTCATTTTGAATTTATTATTCAACTGCTCCGAATATTTGTTATAATTGCTGTCTTATTAGAAATTCAGTATTCTTAAAGGGTTTAGAGAAATGGCAAAAGCAAAAAAGGTAGTGCTCGCATACAGCGGCGGGCTTGATACAAGCGTAATCCTCCCGTGGCTCAAAGAGACCTACGGCTATGAAGTGGTATGCTATGCCGCAGAGCTTGGCCAAGGGGACGAGCTGAAAAACATAAAGCAGAAGGCGATGAAAACAGGCGCAGAAGACTGCGTTGTTGATGACTTGCGCAAGACATTCGTTGAAGACTACGTATGGCCAATGCTCAAAAGCGGAGCGGTGTACGAGAATGGCTATCTTCTCGGAACGAGCATCGCAAGGCCGCTGATTGCCAAGAGGCAGGTTGAAGTTGCCCATCAGTACGGAGCCAGCGCGGTTGCGCACGGGGCTACCGGCAAGGGAAATGATCAGGTGCGATTCGAGCTTACGTTTATGTCTTTGGATCCATCGCTGGATATTGTTGCCCCTTGGAAAGACCCAAACTTCACGCTAACAAGCAGGGAAGCAGCGATTGATTACGCAAAGAAACGCAATATTCCGATAGACCAGACCAAGCGAAAGATCTACTCAAGAGACAGAAACCTCTGGCACATAAGCCACGAAGGGGCGGATCTTGAGGATCCGTGGAACGAGCCGCAAAACAGCCTGTTTGTGATGTCTCGGCCTATATCAAAGGCGCCGGCCAAGCCGGATTATGTGGAGATCGGCTTTGAAAACGGCATCCCCGTCAAGCTCGACGGCAAGGCAGTCAGCGGGGTTACTATGATCGAAAGGCTGAACGAAATCGGCGGAATTCACGGCGTTGGGCAGGTGGATCTGGTAGAGAACAGGCTCGTGGGAATGAAGTCTAGAGGCGTTTATGAAACGCCGGGCGGAACAATCCTTATGAATGCCCATGAGGCCCTCGAAACGCTCACAATGGAACGCGAGACCTACCACTACAAGAAGCAGGCTGCCCTGAAATACGCAGATATAGTTTACAACGGCCAGTGGTTCTGCCCGATACGCGAGGCCCTCGATGCATTCTTCGACAGCACGCAAAGGGTAGTAAACGGCACTGTCCGCGTTAAGCTCTTCAAGGGGCACGCAATCCCCGTGGGCATAAAGAGCCCGAACAGCCTCTACAGCGACGAGCTTGCAAGCTTTGAGATGGGCGCTGAATACGACTCAACAGATGCTGCAGGATTCATCAGGCTCTTCGGCCTGCCGATGAAGGTAAACGGGGTTGTAAACCGCAAAGCAGCCAAGAAAGCCAAAAAGAAAACAACCAAGAAAAACGCAGCAAAGAAGAAATAGAACAGCTCAACCCCCGCTGAGAGCTGCGCAGAGGTTATTGCAGGTTTCAGCGGGGATTTTGTTTATTTCTGAGGATGAAAGCCTCTGGCGAAAATATGAAGCGGAAGATATTTATAAGTGCTATGGAGCCAAGCGCAGAGAAACACTGCGCAGAGCTCATTCAGTCCGCTAATGCCAAAAACAGCTCGCTTGAATTTGCTGGCTTCGGGGGCGAGAAGATGGCCTCAGCGGGCTGCGAAATCCTTGAGGACACCGTATCTCGGGCAGCGATGATATACAACGTGCTAAGCCAGCTCGGCTGCTACAAAAAACTCATTAGCGATGCAAAGCGGTATCTCCGTGAAAACAAAATAGACCTTGTGGTTGTATGCGATTCGCCCGCCTTCAATTTCCATATTGCCAAGGCTGCTAAGAAGCTGGGCATTCCCGTTATGTTTTACGTTGCCCCCCAGCTCTGGGCATGGGCTCCATGGCGGATAAGGAAGCTGAGAAAGTGCTGCGATAAGCTCTGCTGCATACTCCCCTTCGAAGAGCAGTGGTTCAAGGCCAGAGGCGTGGATGCGGAATTCGTGGGCAATCCGCTCTTTGATGAGCTGGATATCCACCCGAAGGAAAATATAAAGACATACGAAAACTACCGCCCCGAATCTGCCAAAATCTGCCTCCTCCCGGGTTCACGCAGGGCAGAGATTGAAACGCTCTGGAAGCCTATGCAGGAGACAGCCCTGAAGCTCTGGCAGAAATTTCCCGAGGCCGAGTTTGCTGCTGTGGGGAATAATCAATCACGAATCGATATGCTCAGGGCGGAGCAAATTGAGGGATTTGAATGCAGATATGAGATTGATTCGGTAATTCGAACCTGCCTTGACAGCGATCTGTGCCTCTGTGCGAGCGGGAGCGCATCGCTTCAGGCTGCGGCAGCAGGCTGCCCGATGGTGATTATGTATCAGTCCAGTCCGGTGGTGTGGAATCTTGCCGGCAGGTTTATAGTTCGGCTCAAACACCTTTCCCTGCCAAACATTATTGCCGGCAAGGAGCTTGTTCCAGAGTTTATGCCCTATTTCAAATCCGCCGAGCCAATCGCAGAAGCAGCGGGAAACCTGCTTGAAAATCCTGAAAAGCTCAAGTCAATAAGCAAAGAACTTACCAGCCTGACAAACCGGATGACCGAAATAGAATCCAGAAACAAAACAGCTGAAATTATGATCTCTATGCTGAGTTAGCTTTGTTTCGAATCAGCTTTATCTGCCTCTTGTTTCTGCCTGTGCAATCCTCTCAAAACACTGTGCGCTGAAGGGGTGAATAATTAACGCCTTCGGGGGTGTGCGACAATTTTTCTGGGCAAAATGCAAATCATCATGCTGCAATGCTTTGCAGAATTTTTTGCTGTTTATTTGCTTAGCCAGTCCGCCTGCTGCGGAGAACCCGCTAAAGATTTTTTAAAAATTAACTTGAAATTAACTTTTTTGCTGGTAAATTTTGAAGATGAAGAAGATTTTAATTTATCAGGAGTTTTTAAAATGAGATTTCCAAAGGTGTTACTGAGCGTTTTCCTGTGTATTTCAATAGCGTGCAGTTCTTTTGCAGGTTCAATCCTTGATGTAAGCCCTTCAAATGCCGTAAAGGGAGAAGCCGCAATAATTTCGCTTGATTGCGACGGCACATCTTTCACTGCCGATCCTGTTCAGGGTGTGTGGCTGTTTAAAGGTTCTCAGCTGATAAAAGCTGAAAGCTATACGGTATTAGGCGATAAGCAGTTAGAAGCGGAGCTTGATGTCTCCGGCGGCGTAAGTGTTGGCCTTTGGACAGTAGTTATTAGTTCTGAAAGCGGCGTGCTTTATCTTGAAGATTCCTTCTTGGTTTACACCCCTGATCTAAGCGATGACGGAGTAGTTGATGCCCTAGATTTCAGTCTTTTTGCAAAGCATTTCCTCGAAGTAATGCCCGGCTATACCCTCGTACCTGATCTTGAGAATCTCCCGCTTACAGAAGCGGAGCAGCAGATAATTGATGCAGGGCTAACTTCCAGCGCTGCTGCAGAAGAGTACAGCGATACCGTTGCCGAAGGCAATGTGATCACCCAGAATCCCTTAGCCGGAGAGGTGCTTCCTGAAGGTGCAGTGGTTGCTCTAACAGTTTCAAAAGGGCCTGAGCTTTCAGAGGTGCCGGATTTGGTCTCCCTTAATCAAACTGATGCGGAAAATACAATCGCTGCCGCTGGGCTTAGTGTTGGTGATGTAACAGAAGACTACAGCGACAACATCGCTGCTGGCCTTGTGATAAGCCAATCGCCATTGGCAGGTGAGAGCATAGCTGTTGGTTCTGCTGTTGATTTCGTTGTTTCTTTAGGTGTGGAGATGGTAACAGTGCCGGAGATATCCGGCCTTGAGCAGTCTCAGGCGGAGGCGGCTATAATTTCCGCCGGTTTAACTGTAGGCTCTGTAACTGAAGAGCACAGCTCAACTGTAGCAGAGGGGCTTGTTATCAGCCAATCGCCATTGGCAGGAGAGAGCATAGCTGTTGGTTCTGCTGTTGATTTTGTTGTTTCGCTTGGCGAGCAGCCAGACCCTACCGGAATGACATGGGTCTATATTGATGATCCCGGAGTAAGCGGCCATGGTGGCTTTACCAGCTATATGAGCAAGTATGAGACGACCAACGCCCAGTACTGCCAATACCTCAACGAAGCCCTTGCATCAGGCGATGTTCAAATATCCGGAGGGGAAGTTTACGGGGCCAGCGGGGATTATTCAGGGGAGATTTACTACGATATGGATGATTCCGATGCTCAGATATCCTACTCAGACGGCTCTTTCTATGTTGAAACCCGAGACGGGTATGACATGAGCGACCATCCTGTAGGGGAGGTAAGCTGGTACGGCGCTAAGGCTTTCGCCGCCTATTACGGCTACAGGCTCCCCACAGAGTGGGAGTGGCAGGCGGCGGCAGACTACGACGGCTCATACACCTACGGCTGCGGAACGAGCATAGACCACAGCAAGGCAAATTATGACGATGCAAACCCGCTCGGCCTATCAGGCCGGCCATGTATAACCCCGGTCGGCTATTACCCAGCCTTCGGCTACGGCCTGTGCGATATGGCGGGAAATGTTTACGAGTGGACAAACTCTATCTACAGCGGAAGCGATCGTGTTCTCCGCGGCGGCTGCTGGGGCCGCAGTGGCTACGTCTGCTCCGTCTCGTACCGGAACTACTACTACCCGTACCGCCCTATCAGCAGCCACGGGTTTCGGGTAGTTCGTCCGTAGTCTCTGGATTTAACACTTTGCACTTTTTTCTTTTACCCTTCGTCCGAGCGAAGCGAGGACTGAAATTTAAAAATACCGCAGGAATTGATCATTATTCAGGATCAGTTCTAAGACAGGATTAACAGCCCCGAACCGCACAGGCTTCGGGGCAAAATTTTGCCTTTAAATATCTATCCTGTGAATCTTGTAAATCCTGTCAAAAAAATCCTCCCCTCTGTGCCCCTTGTATGATTAACTTGTATGATTAACTTTATGTTATTTGATGCTATAATAAGCTTAAGTTCTATGGTTCGGGTTTCTTGGTGCGGCAGCTGCCGCACCAAGAAACAGCAGCGGTGAGTTCGATTTGTGCTTTGGGATATATAAGCCCGTACGGAGTGTGATCCGCCGCTGCTATCTTCGTTAAAATCCGAACAGTCGCATGGGACATTATATAATGAGCCCGAATTGCAAGAAAGGATAAATTATGAAAAACATTATTGGCATTGATGTTTCAAAAGATCGTTTTGATGTTTATTGTAAAACTACTAAAGAGTACACTTCTTACAGTAGTGATGCTTCAGACATTGATAAGTTGGCTGAATACTGCCAAAAACAAGAACCAGAACTTGTTGTTATGGAGGCAACTGGCGGCTATGAGTTTAAGATGGCTTCTGTGCTTATGGCCAAAGGCTTACCTGTTTCAATTGTGAATCCAGGCAGGGTTAAAGAGTTTGCAAAATCTTTAGGTATCTTAGCCAAAACAGATAAGATTTGTGCCAGAAAAATATCTCTATTTGCAGAAGCCGTTAAACCAAGGCAGCATTCTCAAATTGACGAGCAAAGACGTGAAATAAAAGAACTTACAGTTCGAAGAGAGCAGCTCGTTAAGATGCGTACAGCAGAGAAAAACAGATTAGATAAGGCGTTTGAGAAGACAACTTTGAACAGTATTAAATCAACAATTGATTTTCTTGAAAGGCAAATTAATGACCTCGACAAGACTATCTCAGAGCTGATTGAAAAGGTGCCAAGGTTAAAGAAGAAAACTGAAATACTTACCAGCATACCGGGTGTAGGCGAGAAAACTGCATCAATGCTTGTTGCAGCTATGCCCGAGCTGGGAACGCTTAATCGCAGGCAGATCGCCATGCTTGTAGGGGTTGCTCCAATCAATAGAGACAGCGGTAAAATGAGGGGCAAAAGAGCTACGGGAGGCGGCAGAAAAGGTGTCAGGGATAAACTTTTTATGCCGGCTTTAACAATCGTAAGGTTCAATCCGGCATTGAAATGTTTCTATGAAAGACTTGTTGAAAAGGGAAAACCCAAGAAGGTTGCCCTTACCGCAACGATGAGAAAACTTGTGTGTATCATGAATACAATGCTGCAAAACGAAACCTTTTGGCAAAATAAATTGTTAAGAGGAGAGGCGGGGTTTGGGGCAGAGCCCCAAGAAAAATCTATTTAAATACTTGACTTTTAACACAGTCACTTGTGTGCCTCTGTGGTTAATATATATCTTTTCTCTCCGTACTGCTGTCCACTTATTCCGTCCCGCCTGCGGCGGGTCTCCATGCGTGGCTCGGTTTAAATATCTCGTTTTGTGAAATCGCTGCGTAATACTAAAGACAATCAGAGCCGCACGTGGAGTCCGCCGAAGGCGAAGAGCCTGTCCGCCGAAGGCGGACGGGAGCAAGCGGATAGATTCGGCTTTAAAGAGCTTTGCCCAAAAATATTGTCGCACGCCTTCGGGGAGTTTGTCCGCATTTGAGTTGATTAAAATAATCAATTAAATATCATAACAGGCTGAAGTGTAACAAACAGAGTCGGCATCGGGGCTTCTGCCCCCGAGCTTTTATTAAAGGTGATCAATTGAGAAGACATATAGTTCACGAAGGCGCAAGCCAGCTCACTTACGAGATCAGGGAGATTGTGGCAGTAGCCCATCAGCTTCAGGCTCTCGGCGTGGACATTACTTGGGAGAATATCGGCGATCCGATTGAGAAGGGCGAGTCTGTTCCCGGCTGGATAAAGGAGATTATCAAAGATCTCGTAAGCAGCGACTACACCTACGGCTATACAGACACGCAGGGGGCAATCGAAACGCGTGATTTTCTCGCTGAACAGGTGAATATCCGCGGGGGCTGCCAGATAACTGCAAACGATATTGCATTCTTCAACGGGCTTGGAGATGCGGTAGCGAAAGTTTTCGGCTTTCTCAAGAGGGAGGCGAGGGTGCTCGGCCCATCGCCGGCATATTCCACCCACTCCTCCGCAGAGGCTGCGCATTCAGGCTATGAGCACCTTACATACAAGCTCAATCCGGACAACAACTGGATTCCCGATCTCGAAGACATCGAAAATAAAGTGAAATACAACGACTCAATCGCCGGAATCCTCCTGATAAATCCGGACAACCCCACAGGCGCGGTGTATTCCCGTGAACTGCTTGAGGAGATTGTGGCTATCGCAAAGAAGAACAAGATTTTCATCGTCTGCGATGAGATATACGCCCATATAGTTTACAACGGGGCTGAAACGGTTCATCTCAGCGAGGTTATAGGCAATATTCCCGGGATAGCGCTTCGGGGAATCTCCAAGGAGTTCCCTTGGCCCGGCGCACGCTGCGGGTGGATTGAGGTTTTCAATCAGGATAAGTATCCCGAGTTTAAGAGCTATATCTCAAGCCTTATAAACGCAAAACGCCTTGAGGTATGCTCAACCAGCCTCCCGCAATACGCGATTCCGAAGGTAATCGGAGACCCAAGATACATCGACCACCTCACAAGACGCAAGAAGATGTTTGAAAAAAGGGCAAACGAGGCCTACGAATTCTTCAGCAAGGTAAAGGGCGTTAAGGTGAACAGGCCTCAGGGGGCATTTTATATGTCTGTGCTGTTTGAAGACGGAGCCCTGAACTGCTCGCAGAAGCTTGAGATAAAAGACCCCGAGGTGCGCAGATTCGTTGAGAATAAGGTGCAGAATGTACCGCCGGACAAGCGATTCGTTTACTACCTGCTCGGAGCGGCAGGGGTTTGCGTTGTACCGCTGACAGGATTCTGTTGCGGAAGGATGGGATTCAGAGTAACGCTTCTGGAATCCGACGAGAAAAAACGGCTTTGGACGTGGAAAACCATAGCCGAGAATATCGAAAAGTATCTTTCAAGCTGAGAGGCTTGGCTTGGATAAGAATATCAAAATGACCGTTGCCTACGACGGCAGCGCATACCACGGCTGGGCAAAGCAGAAGGATGCTGTGAGCGTGCAGCAGACTCTCGAGGAGGCGCTTGCAGCCCTCTTTGAGAGAAAGGTGAACGTTTGCGGAACAAGCAGGACTGATGCCGGCGTGCACGCCCTCGGGCAGGTGGCGAATATGGTAGTAGATACGCCGATACCGCTCGAGAATATCAAACGTGCAGTAAATAATATCCTGCCGGAAGATATCTGCATCACCGGCATTGAAGAGGTGCCGCTGGATTTCGATCCGATCGGCTCGCCTGTGAAAAAGCATTACCGATACTCAATCTACACCGGCAGGGATAAGCCCATTTTCAACTGGCGAACCCTCTGGCATTACCCCCGCCCCCTCAATACCGGCAAAATGGCCGAGGCCGCAAGGCTGATGGAAGGTACGAAGGACTACAAGTCTTTCGCCTCCGCCAAGGACTGCAGGACAGACAGCATCAGAACAATCTTCCAGTGCAGTGTGCGGGAAGAGACGGAGCTTGTGATTATCGATGTTGTGGGCAACAGGTTTATGTATAATATGGTGCGGAATATGGTGGGAACTCTCGTGGAGGTGGGCAGAGGAAGATGGAAGCCCGAGCAGATGGAAGAAATCTTCGCCGCCAAAGACCGCAAAGCCGCAGGACAGCTCGCCCCGCCAAACGGCCTATGCCTTGTAAAGATTTATTACGATTGAAAAATTTAGCGGGATTGAGTATGGGGCGGCGTTAATCTCACAGCACGTTCATTGTGTAGAAGCTGTGGTACTGGCCTTCTTGAGCGATGAGTTCTTCGTGGCTGCCTTCTTCGATTTTCCTGCCGTCTTTGAGCACAATAATCTTATCCGCATCCCGCACCGTAGAGAGCCGGTGCGCAATTACTATGGTGGTGCGGTCTTTGCTGAGAAGCTCCAGCGAACTTTGGATCAGCGCTTCGGATTCGGAATCGAGCGCGCTTGTGGCCTCATCGAAGATAAATATCGGCGGGTCTTTCAAAAACACCCTCGCAATCGACAGCCTCTGCTTCTGTCCGCCTGAGAGCTTTACGCCCCTCTCACCGACCATCGTATCAAATCCGTCCGGCAGGGACTGAATATATTTGAGGATATTTGCCTTTCTCGCTGCCTCTATGATTTCCTCTTCGGAGGCATCGAGCCTGCCGTACATTATATTCTCGCGTATCGTTGCATCAAAGAGGAATGCAGACTGCTGAACGATCCCGATATTCTCGCGGAGAAACTTTCGCTTGAGCTTCATTATATCCACCCCGTCGATTGTTATTCTGCCATTCTGAGGCTCATAAAATCTGGGCACAAGCGAAACGATGGTGGATTTTCCCGCCCCCGATTCACCTACCAGAGCGGCTGTTTTGTTTGCGGGGATGGTGAGGTCCAGGTCCTTGAGGACATAATTCTTGCCGTCGTAGCTGAAGGAGAGCCCCTCAAATTGAATATGCCCCTGAACATCTCTGAGCTCCACGGGATTATCGCAGTCAACGATATCCGGCTCGATCTCCATAATCTCAATGAATCGCTCGAAGCATGCAAAGCCCCTCTGAAGCTGCTCTGAAAAATTCACAAGCCTCTGAATGGGCTTCAGGATAAGGTGCACATACAGGATGAATGCTACAAGATCGCCGGCAGTAAGCTGGTCTGCCTTTATCAGAAACACGCCCACACAAATCACTACGAGAAAATAGGACTCAGTGAGGAATGTCATAAACGAGAAGAAAATGCTCATAATTCCATACATACGCTCCTTTGCGGTTTTGAAGCTGTAGTTTACAGAATGGAATTTTTCAATCTCTTCGGGCTCGTTGGCAAACGCCTTAACCTCCCTTATCCCCTGCACAGAATTTTCTACAGAGCTGTTTATATCGGCAATTTTCCGGCGAACCCGCCTGAAGCCCTTGCGCATCATCCCGCCGTACAGGATCCCCCAGGACACTATAACAATCAGCGGGATAAGAGCTGCTCCTGCAAGCACGGGATTAAAGCTGAACATCATAATAAATGCGCCGATAATCACGATCGCTGATATCAGCAGGTCTTCTGGTGCGTGGTGTGCGATTTCTGCTATCTGGTTGAGGTCGTTGGATATGCGGCTCATAATATGGCCGGTTTTTACGTTATCGAAATAATTGAAGCTGAGCTTCTGGATATGGCGGAAGATATCTGCACGCATATCCGTTTCCATGCGAACGCCCAGAATATGCCCCCACTTCACGCGGATGTAGGCGAGTATTGAGGCAGCGGTAACCATCGCAAACAGCACCGCCACACTGATACTGATAGCCCTCATATTCTCTTCGGGCAGATGGTCATTGAGAAGCCCTCTTGTTATTACAGGGATGAAAACGGTAATAGCAGAACCTATCACCGCCGCACCAAGGGAAAGAATCAGAAGGCCCTTGTGGGGTTTGTAGTATTGTATGAATTTCTTCAGCATTTATATTCTTGTCAGCTTCCTGTGCGAAGCCATTTGATGTAATCCTCTGCCACTTTCCAGATATCGCCTGCCCCCATGGTAATCACAACATCCCCGCTGTTTATATTTTCTTTGAGGTAGCTCAGTATGCCGGTGAACGAATCTATGAAAACCGCCTCGCTGCCTTTGTTTTTTATCTTTTCCACAAGATCCTGCGAACTAACCTGCTTGGTGCTCTCGAGAGTATCGCGGACGAAATATATCTCGGGAACTATCACGAGGTCTGAAAGCTCAAAGCTTTCGGCAAAATCGTCTATGAAGAATCTTGTTCTGCTGTACTGGTGGGGCTGGAAGACGCATACGATTCTCTGCGGTCGATACATTTGCCGAATTGCGGCAAGCGATGCTCTTATCTCGGTAGGGTGGTGGGCGTAGTCGTCTATGAGCTTGATGCCCTGCCTCTCAGCAAGCACCATAAGCCTGCGGTCTATCCCTTCGAAGAGCCCGGCAGTTCTGATAAGCCCCTCAGTCTCAACGCCCTGGCTGCCAAGGGCTGCTATTGCTGCCAGGCAGTTGTAAACGTTATGCACTCCGGGCAGCTCTATATGAATTCTGCCGGTAGGGTAGCCGTCGTAGCAGAGCTCAAAGCTGTATGTACCGTCCTCAAGCTTCAGACCGGATGCCTTATAATCAGCATTGGCTTCGATACCGTAGGTAATAATATCAGCGGGCTCCCTGCCGAAGGATCTCATACGTTCATAATAACTTTTCAGCAGAGGCTCATAATATTTATCGTCTGCGTTGAGCAGGATCTTGCCTCCCGGCTTAACCCCTGCAAGAAATTCGCTGAAGGCTCCGATAATATCATCGATATCACGGTAATAATCGAGATGGTCGAGGTCTATGTTGGTGATAACAGCGGTTTCAGGGCGGATGTTGATAAAGCTTCTGTCGTATTCGCAGGCCTCCACGATAAAATCGCTTCCCTTTCCAACTCCGCTCGAGCCTTCGAGCTGCTTGATATCCGCCCCAACGATATAGTTTGGCGAATAATCCAGACGAGAGAGCATAAATGCCGCCCAGCCGCTGGTGGAGCTTTTTCCGTGCGTGCCCGCAAATGCCAGGCCCTTATGCTGATCTACTATCTGCCCGAGCATCTGTGCGTATTTCAGAACGCGGAAGCCCTTTTCCTTTGCGTATTTCAGCTCGGGATTATCGCTTCCAACTGCCGCAGAAATTACAACCGCATCCATTTCTCCCGCAGCCTGAAGCCATTCCTTCATATGTCCGATCTTTATATCAGCGCCGAGGCTGTTGAGCTTTTCTATAACAAAACCGCCTTGCCGGTCTGAGCCGTAGATCTCTGCCCCGCTGCGCAGAAGCACCATTGCAAGGCCGCTCATTCCAATACCGCCAGCTCCGACAAAGTAATATTTTTTTCCTGCAAAGCTCTTCATACTTTCTCCATAGTTTTAAAGCCTGTTCAGAATGAAATTATAAACTAAAAACCCCGTTTCTTCCAGAGCGAAGCGGGAGATTGAACATAAAAAAACAAATACAATTAAGCTTTTTGCTCCCAAGAGAATCTGCCTAAGCCTGATAACTAAAAAAAAATAATTTCTCTGAAAAAAAACAGCAGCGAAATACATACTTTTATGAAGCTATGTTAATTATTTAAAGGAGATGTTATGAAAAATAAAGCATTTACGCTGATTGAGCTGTTAGTTGTGATCTCAATCATAGCCCTTTTGATGGCAATCTTGATGCCCGCTCTCGGCAAGGCGAGGGAGCAGGCAAAAATGACCGTTTGTATGTCTAATATGAAAGGGGCAGTAACCGCTGTTACAGCTTATCACGCAGACAATTATGACTACCCGCCTCACCCAACCTCAGGTGCAAGGCCGAATCTTCTTGCCCGAACCAAGGCCGATCAGGACACCATCCTCTACAACTACCTTAAAGGTTATGTGGATGATGTTACGCTGTTTAACTGCCCAGTTTCCGGCTTCGATAAAACTACCATTGCCATAACCGACGGCGGCGATACCTATACGTATCAGCAGGCTTACACGAACAAGGATAATGTAGTCTCTGATAACAATATAGACCTCAACTGCTCCTACGCCCTTTACTGGAACTTCAAATCTTACTACCAGAATTCAAGGAATGTAGAAAGCTTTATGGGGCCGGGGAAGAGATCTAAAGGCGATAACAAGCTTCTTATCAGCGATTATATGGGCTATTACGACCAGCTCAGACCAAACCAGAGCTGGGTCTGCTCGCATAAGTTTAACGGTTCAGCCGTGGCAAGGGCGAGCAATGATGCCGGCGTAGAAGACCCGCCATACCATGTGCTCAAAGACGCCAACCCATCAGATAATATTGAACAGGACAGAGACGGATTTACTGTGCCCAAAGACGGCCTCTTTGGGAAAACAGAGATCAACTGCGGATATATCGACGGCAGCGTGCTCAGATGCAAAGGCACTGACACCATCCAGATGATTGCTGCTGGGAAGCAGTGGTCTTGGCAGTTTATGCCCGATAAAGACCACTGGAAATAATCTTTCAAGGGGGAAAATTTATACAAAATTCTCAGGGCTGCCTAAAATCGGGCAGCCTTTTTATTTCGAATAAGGAAGGGAGAATGATTCCAGCCGTGCAGGGCATATATTAGTGGAGCTTCCTACTTTCACGCGGGCTCATATTAAATACGTCCCAATATAGTTGTTACTAAAGGAAGCTCCAAGCATAAGTATATAAGATTTACAAAAAAATCAAACAAATATACGAATATAGACAAAATAATTTCTGCATTTTTTAAGTAGCTGAATTATCAGGGACGCCTGTTATTTTAAGCATGGAAGCCGTTTCAGAGGTTTTTTTCTGCGTCATAATTTATCGAACATTTGAAATTTCTGCCCCGAATTCCCAAGGCATAAGCCGGCGCAAAGAGATGCCGGCGAGGGCAGCCCCGCCGGCCGGTAAATGTTTTAAGGTGCAATGCTAAGATGCTTTTGTCTTTTTTATCTCTTGAAGAGCATATCAGCGTATGTAGGCAGCGGCCAAATATCCGCATCCACCATACCTTCGATTTTGTCTGCGGCTTCTCTCAAGGCGGTCATTCCTGGAATCACCTTATCCCTGTAGCATTTGGCAGATTCAGCAGGTTCTTCAATATCCTTGGCCTCTGAACACGCAGTTTCAAGCTGAGAGATAGCGTTTGAGAGTTCGCTGATCGTATCGTTCAGCTCCACGAGCAGCTTTCTCTGAGACGTGGGCTCTATCCCTGCTGAGCTTACAGTATTCACGGAAGCCGCCACTTGGCTGGAATACTTAACGGCTGCCGGAAGAATCTCCCTCTTGGCCATATTCAAGGCAGCAAGCGCCTCAATATTCAGAAGGCTGGCATACTGCTCGTAAAGAATCTCCTGCCTTGCAGACAGCTCGGAGCTGTTGAGCACTTTCTGCCTTTCGAAAACGGAAATATTCTTTTCATCATCAAGACTTGCAAGCGCATCGACGGTGTTCTTCAGATTCGGCAGGCCTCTCTTTTCCGCTTCCTCCTCCCACTGGTCTGTGTAGTTGTCGCCGTTGAATACCACCTTCTCATGCTCTACAGCAAATTCATGCAGCATCTTCTGCACTTCTGCATTGAACGAATCAGCAGAGAATTTTTCGAATTTTTCGGCCATCTCTTCGAGCACATCAGCCACAATTGTATTCAGTACAAAGTTTGGCCCTGAAAGGCTCATCAGCGAGCCTGGCATACGGAATTCAAAGCGGTTTCCGGTGAAAGCAAACGGTGAGGTTCTGTTTCTGTCTGTGCAGTCCTGCGGGAGCTGCGGGAGAGTGGAAACGCCGAGCTTGAGCTGCCCCATCTCTTTGGATGAGCCCGGTCCGCCGGATTTTATCTGTTCGTATATCTCTGTGAGCTGCTCGCCGAGGAAGATGCTTATAATCGCTGGCGGGGCCTCATTAGCTCCGAGACGATGGTCGTTAGATGCGCTTGCTACTGATGTTCTCAGCAGGTCTGCGTATTTATCAACCGCCCTAATCACAGCAAAAAGGAACACGAGGAACTGCATATTCTCGTGAGGCGTATCGCCCGGGTTGAGCAGGTTGATTCCGTCGTCGGTGCTCAAAGACCAGTTGTTATGCTTGCCCGATCCGTTCAGGCCTGCGAATGGCTTCTCGTGGAGCAGGCATACAAAGCCGTGCTCCCTTGCCACCCTCTTGAGCGTTTCCATTGTAAGCTGGTTGTGGTCAACTGCCACATTAACCGAAGCGAATACCGGTGCAATCTCATACTGAGCCGGAGACACCTCGTTGTGCTGGGTTTTGGCGGTTATCCCGAGCTTCCACAGCTCACGGTTGAGACAGGCCATAAACGAGGCCACTCGTGATTCAATCTGTCCGAAGTAGTGGTCGTCGAGCTCTTGGCCTTTGGAAGGCGACTCACCGAAAAGAGTGCGCCCTGCAACAAGCAGATCGAGCCTTTTATCCACAAATTCCTTGTCAACGAGGAAGTATTCCTGTTCAGCGCCGAGAGTGGAATTAACCCTGCTGCTTGTGGTGTTGCCAAGGGCCTTGAGAACCCTTGTTGCCTGCTTGTCAACAGCTTCCATTGAGCGGAGCAGAGGGGTTTTCTTGTCGAGCACCTGCCCTGTATATGAAATAAAAGCGCAAGGGATAAACATTGTTACATTATCGCCGTCTTTCTTGCAGAATACCGGGCTTGTGCAGTCCCAGGCGGTGTAGCCGCGTGCCTCGAATGTTGCTCTGAGGCCTCCGCTGGGGAAGCTTGAGGCATCCGGTTCGCCCTGAATCAGCTCTTTGCCGCTGAATTCCATAATGATTCTTCCCTCCGGCGTAGGAGAGATAAACGAATCGTGCTTTTCTGCAGTAGCTCCGGTCATCGGCTGGAACCAGTGGCAGTAGTGGGTGGCGCCCAGCTCCACAGCCCAGTCCTTCATAGCACTTGCAATCACATCCGCTACCTGCACATCAAGCGGTTCGCCGAGTTCCACGGTTTTCTTGAATGCCTTGTAAACAGTCTTTGGAAGACGTTCACGCATTACCGCATCGTTAAACACATACGACCCGAACATCTCGCTTAAAGGTTTCTTGGCATCTTTACTCATATTTTACTGCTCCTGTAATCATTAAAATAAGTTTTTTTCTGTTTCTCACCAGCAGAAACAACTGCTGTGCCAAAAACGGCGAAAGCCGCTGAGGCATTCAAAATTCAGCGGGAAAAGATAATTTCAATCACCACCGCCGACTTACCGGAAGGCAGGTTAGCTTGGAAAAAAGCAGTTAGTTTTGATATAAACGCATACCAACAAGCTGTTTACAAAAAACCGTACCGCACGGCTGAAAATTTGAATCTGTTTTTTAAGATTTTATTATACATAAGCAGGGTCTATATTAAAAGAGCTAAATTTGAATTTTTCGCCAAAACAATAAACAAAAACGTATTTTTTGTTTGAACAAATTACATATTTGTATAGATTAGTAATAAAGGCTTACCGAAACCCCAATTGCAACCTAAATAAATGAAGGAGCATTTATGCCCCACAGACGTATCCACGAAACTGAGCTTCTCAGCCGGATAGCCAGAGCCCTTGCCGAATCTCTGGAGCTCAAACGAACCCTTGCAGGCGTGCTGGAGGCTCTTGAAGTGCATATGGCGCTTCAGATGGGAACTATCAACCTGCTCGATCCGGACTCGGAGACGATAAAAATCGCCGTTGCTCATAATATTGATTCAGAGCTGCAAAAGCAGATTGAATACCGTGAGGGCGAGGGAATCACAGGCATAGTTTATCAGACAGGCGAGCCGATGATCGTGCCCGATATCGCCAAGGACAAGCGTTTCCTCGCCAAAACCGGCGAGAGAAAGCCCAGCGAGGGCAAAAAGATGGCCTTCATCTGCGTTCCGATAAAGGTGGAGGGGAAAACCGCCGGCGCGATGAGCGTGAGCAAGGAAACCAGCTCGGGCAAGAGCCTTCAAAACGATGCGAGAATCCTGAACGTTATTGCAACGATGGTGGGGCAGGCCGTTAAGATCAACGACCTCTACACAAAGGAAAAGAGGGGCTGGCAGGAAGAAAACCTCAAGCTCCGGCAGCAGCTTCGAAACCGATTCAAAATACACAATATGATCGGTTCAAGCAACGCAATGCAGCAGGTTTTCGGCCTCGTTGAGCAGGTTGCCCAGAGCAACGCTACGGTTATGATAAGGGGCGAGAGCGGAACAGGAAAAGACCTCATCGCCCACGCAATCCACTACAGCAGCCTCAGGGCAGACAAGCCCTTTATCAAGATAAACTGCACCGCCCTGCCGGAATCGCTTCTTGAGAGCGAACTCTTCGGCCATGAAAAGGGAGCGTTCACCGGCGCTTCAGACAAAAAAATCGGACGCTTCGAGCGGGCGCACGGCGGAACAATATTCCTCGATGAGATTGGCGATTTCTCGCTGAACCTTCAGGTGAAGCTGCTTCGGGCAATACAGTTCAAGGAATTTGAGAGGGTAGGCGGGAGCGAAACGATAAAAACCAACGTGCGAATCGTTGTGGCCACAAACCGCAACCTCGAGGAAGACATCAAAAACGGCATCTTCCGCGAAGACCTGTACTACCGGATTAACGTGTTCCCGATCTTCCTGCCGCCGCTGAGAGAGCGAAAAGATGATATTATGCTCCTCGCAGACTACTTCCTCGAGAAATACAGCAAGGAAAACAGCAAAAACATCACCCGCCTTTCAACGCCCGCTATCAATATGCTCACAAGCTACCATTGGCCGGGCAATATTAGGGAGCTGGAAAACTGCATCGAAAGGGCTGTTCTGCTTTGCAATGAAGAGGTGATTCGCAGCGAACACCTCCCGCCTTCGCTTCAGTTTGAAGAGGCCGCCCATAAAACACCGGGCAGAACCCTGCCTGAGATGGTGGAAAATCTCGAACGTGAGATGATCGTTGATGCCCTGAAGAAAAACAAGGGGCAGCAGAGAAAGGCCGCCGAGCAGCTCGGGCTTACCGAAAGAATGATGGGCTACAAAATCAAAAAATACAACATATACCCAAAGCAGATTGTCTAACCTCTCCGGCTTTCAAGGAAGGCCTTCATATCGCAGGGCATATCCGCTGAGATTGTTCGCTCATCTCCGCAAGGGAGGATTATCTCCAGCGTTTTGCTGTGCAGAGCTGTTCTGCTGAGCGAAGGGCTCTGGAGCTTCCGGCCGCCATAGAGCTCATCGTTTGCAAGCGGGCAACCGATATGGGCAAGGTGCACGCGGATCTGATGCGTTCGGCCCGTGAAGATCTCCACCTCCACAAGCGCAAAATCCCCCAGATCCTCGATAACCCTGTAGGCCGTTTTTGCTTCTCGCCCGTCCGGACGCACAGCCTGCTTGTGGATGTTTTCGTTTGGGTGGTCGGCCATCGGGGCATCTATAATCCCCTCGGGCTCGGCGAAATTCGAGCTCACCACGGCATTGTAGATCTTGCGCGTTGTTCGCTTTTGGAACTGCTCGCATAAGAACGCATTTGCTCGGGCGTGCTTGCTGAAAATAACCGCTCCGGAGGTATCTTTATCGAGCCGATGGACAACGTCCGGCGAGAACCGCCCTGCGGCGTAGTGATAGAGGCCGTTGAGCAGTGTGCCGTTTGGATTGCCCCTGCCCGGATGAACGATAACGCCCGCGGCCTTGTTCACCGCTATCACGTCCTCATCCTCATAGATGATATCAAGCTCCATCTGCTCAGAATCGATCTCGCGGGAGGGAAGGGTGAGCCGGATTACATCGCCCGGGCTGAGCTTGCGGGAGGGCTTGGCCTTTAGGCCGTTTACGAGGATCTCCTGCTGCCGGATTACCCGCTGCATCTTCTGCCGGCTGAGCTGCCCGAACCGGCTGCAAAGGTAGCTGTCTAAACGAACGTCCTGCTTTGAACCGCCCACCGTCATCTCCAGCTCCTCGCCGGGAACGAATGGTATCTGTCTTTCCGCTTCTGCCTTCGCCAAATCCTCTTACTCCGCTCCTTAAATCGTAAATCATAACTAAATTAATCATTCAAAATATTTCTTATCGTTGTTTGAAACTTTCTTTTCTATAAGATCAGAAATAAAGCAATAAAATTTATCTGCAGTTTTAGCTCCAGCATCGCCAGCATATTTTTTTGCTAAATCCTTCAATGCAGTTCTCAATAATCCTAGCAAACTATCATCAGGGAATCCTGCTTCTATTAACGTTTTCTTGACGCTTTCTTGCTCATCTGGTTCTAAAAGTTCTTCAATCAATGCTGTGTAAGAATTTAATGATAATTTCACTAAACTTTGAGAGAAACTTCCATCTGATGTATATCCTAATTTTTTCAGTTTAAACTTTAAGTGATCTATAATCAAAGGGTTTTCTATATCTAAAACAAACAAATCCCCTTGCTTTTGAATTAGTGGCCGTTTTAAATACTCTTTAACGATTTTGTCAGGATCTTCATCATTTGAATATTTCCTGAGTTCTTTATCATATATAAGATTTCTTGCCTTAGACCTTGTTACACGAAGCTTTGTTACGAGCTCATAAATATCATTCTGTCTTTCAATATACCCAACTTTTTCTAAAGCTTCAAGCATTATTAAATCTATTTCCCTTTTGGGAAGTGCACCGAAAGCCGGACTAAGATAATTCCCTAATACAAGCTTTAGAATGTCTTCACGTTGGCCTTTTTCAAATGTTTTCTTATTCAGATAACTTTCAATTCCTGCGTTTTTTTCATTCATTATTAAAACCTTGACATTTCAATGCTTACTTACGAGTTTATACATTGCTTAAAGAATTAAGTAGCGTTTATTATATAAATAGTTTCAAAGCCATTTTTTGCCCCCAAAGATTTTTTGCAAAACAAATTAGGAGCTCACTATTTCATTTGTGTCGACAATATTTTTTGGCAGAGCTTTTTTTAAGCCGCTAATTTCCGCTGAGATATATGAGCCACTAAGCAGCTTGCCACTCTGCCACTCGCCGCTCTGCCACGCATCTATCCGCTTGTTCCGTTCCGCCTTCGGCGGACCTCCACGTGCGGCTCGGTTTAAATGTTCGCCTCGAAAAATCTCTGCGGAATACTAACGACAATCAGAGCCACGCATGAATCCGCCTTCGGCGGAGAAATAAGTGGACAGCAGACGTCCATCACAGACTGGCCGCAGCGAATGCTTAGCGTATCGGCCACGGCGAACGTCGCTCCGCTTGCCACAAAAAATCTGCGAAATCCGAGTAATCAGTGGATTATATCATATATTTTCACAGACTGTGCGCCCCGCCGCTGCTTCGCCAAATCCCACTATTCCGCAATAAGCCAATTCTCCGAGAATACCGCAAAATCCAGAATATCAACAATGCCGTCTTCGTTCATATCGGCAGGATTGCTCCCTGTGGTGCTGCCGGCATTGCCGGCGAGCTTGGGGTATCCGTTTTCCTGCATAACCCAGATATCCTCATCGCCGTTTGCGCTCTCTATAACAATGTAGCCATTTATACTTTTGTTTAACGCTATCATTTCCTTTATCTTGCTGATCTTCCAAGTTTAAGCGAATCAATTTTTCTACATTTTGCATTACTTGTTCGTGATTATTATCAGCTTGCTGATAGCGCGAAATTGAAAAGCTATTTTTATTTATAGGAGTAATTTTTTCAATATCTGAACGCTTAATTTCAGGGTTAAGCAAATCAAGAAAACGCACGCCGTCATTATCTTCAATTATATAGTCGGAAAGCTGCTTATTGTTTTCTTCAGAAGAAGCGAATGGAAATGCGTCTATTTCACGCTCTTTAATATAATCATATAAACTATTTGAAACAATGATCCTCGGATAAATTGCGATTTTAGACTCAAGATTGATAGCCTTAATTAGTGCAGGCCCAAAAGTGATCTTTGAATTGCCACCTTTACGCCAATACATCTTTCCGCAAGTAATTGCGCCCCTAAGACAAGTTTTGTTCCTCCAAAGTTCATCCTGAAGAAAGCGTACCATATACAAAAAATCAGATATTGTTTCTTTATCCTTCCTCATCACAAATATTATCGAGTCTGAAAACCAACTAATTCTAACATCAATTTGCTTTCGATCACAATCATTAGAAGAGTTCTTTTGACTTTCGCCGCTGGGAAATTTACTGAAAACAGATAACGATTTCACTATTTCTTCAACGACACATTCATTATTTTCACTCTCTTTAATCTTATCACTAAAACCAAGAGTGTCCATAAAAGCAACAAAAGACTCTTCATAGCAATTATCATTTCTCATAAATTGTCAATCCTTAAGTCCTATTTCAATTATAACATTTAGCTTCGGATAATTTTTCTCATCCATCAGCCATATCCCATCTTCCTCATTTGCCGCTGAACTGTCCGCAAAATCCCAGCCGGCATTAGTAAATGTGCTCAGCGTCTTCATCTGGTTTGTATAAAGCCCTGCTCCGCCATCGCTGGTATCTATTCCGCTCGTTTCTTTATCCCAAAAAGAGTTTATAATTACCCCGCTATTATTTCCGCAAAATCCGCCAAAATTTTCAGCCTTACCCCCCGCTGTAACATAACCTTTAGAATAGCACTTCGTGATTCTGCCTTCAAAGTTTATTCCGCATAAGCCGCCGATACTCTTTGCATCATCACCCCCTGAAACATCGCCCGCAGCATAACAGTTCGTAATTGTATCAGTATTAAATCCGCACAAGGCCCCGATAACTGCAACACCTGAAACATCGCCTTCTGCATAGCAGTTCTTAATTGTGCCTCCATTCCATCCACACAGGCCGCCAAGCTCTCCACCCCCTGAAACAAAGCCGGTCGAATAACAGTTCGTAATTGTGCCTCCAGAATTTATTCCGCATAGGCCGCCAAGTTTTCCCGCAACATCCCCCCCTTTAACATCGCATGTAGAATAGCAGTTCTTGATTTTGCCTTCCGAATTTAATCCAGTAAGGCCGCCAAGATGTCTTGAATCATCACCGCCAGAAACATGCCCTCTTGCATAGCATTTTGTGATTGTGCCGCTGCTATCTCCACACAGGCCGCCAAGATCTTCAGAATTATTACCACCTGAAACATAGCTCTTCGAATAACATTTAATGATTTTGCCTTCTGCATTTTCTCCACACAGGCCGCTTATAAGTCTTGAATTATTGCCACCTGAAACAGAGCCGGTCGTATAGCAGTTTTCGATTGTAGCATTTCTGTTATACCCGCACAAGCCGCCGAAATACAAAGAATCCTCGCCACCGGTAATCTGAGCATTTTCAATACCAATATTACTAACTTCTCCTTCATTGATTTTTCCAAAAAGACCGAGTTGCGAACGCAACCCTATATATTCACTGTTAATTTCCAGATTAAATATTTTGAAGCTGCTGCCGTCAAAACTGCCGCTGAAAGTTGTTATCGGATAATAAATTTCTCCTTCCATATCTATATCATTGATTAGAACAAAATGTTTATCCCAGTCTGGCGGGCGATTGCTGAGGCAGACTAAATCCTTCGCATCAGAAATTTCGAAAGGATTTTCTTGCGTACCTTCGCCGCTGTAAGTTCTGGCTTGGTAGCTGGTAGAAACAACTGAGCCTTCAGCATTTTCCCAAGCGAGGCAAGGGTGATCATTGCCTTCATTTATTGTCCAGCTTCCGTCATTCCAGCCGAAAAATGTTGCAGCGGATTTCATTTGAGCTGTAGTCTTAGGCCTTCCGCCTTCGCTTATAGCTATCCCGCTTCCTTCTTTGTCCCAGAAGCAATTTGTGATTGTCCCGCCTTCATTTTCTCCACACAGACCGCCGAGTTTTTTACTCTTATCGCCAGCTGTCATTTCGCCTTTTGAATAGCAATTTTGAATTGTTCCCAAATCATTATATCCACACAGACCCCCAATATCTTCGGAATCTTTGCCTCCCGAAACAGAGCCCGTGGCATAGCAATTAGTTATTTTGCCTCCTTCAATCATTCCGCACAGGCCGCCAAGATAATCAGAATTATCACCACCTGAAACATCTCCTTCCGCATAGCATTTCGTGATAGTGCCGCTGCTATTATCTCCGCACAGGCCGCCGAAACACCATGAATCATTACCGCCCGAAACAGAGCCGGCCGCATAGCAGTTCGTGATTGTGCCACCATAATTATCTCCGCACAGGCCGCCGAGATTCGAATCTCCCGAAACATCGCCTGTTGCATAGCAATTCGTGATTGTGCCTTCTTCATTGTATCCGCACAATCCGCCCTTGCTGCCAATATATATATATCCTGAAACAGAGCCTTCCGCATAGCAGTTTAAGATTGTGCCTTCTGCATTAACTCCGCACAGCCCGCCGAGCCCGCCGCCTCCTGAAACAGAGCCTTTCGTATAGCATTTCTTGATTAAGCCTTTGCTATTATATCCGCACAGGCCACCAAGATACCACGAATCATTACAGCCAATTATACCAGCATTTTCAATACCAAGATTTTGAATTTCGCCGCCTTTTATTTTTCCAAAAAGTCCGAGATATCGGGGATGATTTTCTGTTACGTCTAATGTATCAACGGTGAGATTCAAAATCTTATAGCCAGCCCCGTCAAATGAGCCGGAGAAAGGCGTACCGTTGAAACCCCAACTAATGTAACTAGTATCCGGGGCGATAACGGCTCGTTCGTAGGTTCTATCCGAGAGGTCGATGTTATTCGTCAGAACGTAATGGGCGGAGAGGTCGTTGTTCACCGCTTCGAGGTGGTCGGGGGTGGAAATTTGGTATGGGTTGTTTTCTGTGCCGTCTCCTGCGGCGAAACCGAATGCAATGCTTGCTGTAAAGATTGCTGCGAGAATGGGAAGCCTTAAAGTATTCATTTTTCTCCTCATAAACATTATTGAAATTTCATTTGCCAACCGTATTGTGTTTATATAAATCTAAAATAGCGGATAAGAGGTTTAATTCAAGGGTAAAAATAAGATTTTCGCCGATTTTTTTGAAAAATTCGTATTAAACCACGAAGGACGCTGAGATTTTTAACCACTAATCCCCGCTAATTTTTCACTAATAATTTTGCCACGAGCTACGAATCTATCCGCTTGCTTTCCGCCTTCGGCGGACAGGCTCTTCGCCTTCGGCGGACTCCACGTGCGGCTCTGATTGTCGTTAGTATTTCGCAGCGATTTCACAAAACGAGATATTTAAACCGAGCCACGCATGTAGGCCCGCCGCAGGCGGGACGGAATAAGTGGACAGCAGTACGGAGAGAAAAGATATATATTAACCACAGAGGCACACAGAGGGGCACGGAGGGGAGATATTTTTTTGACAGGATTTACAGCCCCGAACCGCTTTGGCTGCGGGGCAAGGATCTACAGGATAAATATTTAATATAGGAAAAGGCGGAGAGAAAATTTTTTAACCGCTAATCCCCGCTGAGATTTATAAGCCACTAAGCAGCGCTAAGCAGCACTAAGGATTTACTAACCGCTAATCAGCGCTAATTTTTCACTAATGATTTTGCTACGAGCTACGAATCTATCCGCTTGTTTTCCGCCTTCGGCGGACAGGCTCTTCACCTTCGGCGGACTCCACGCACGGCTCTGATTGACATTAGTATTTCGCAGCGATTTCACAAAACGAGATATTTAAACCGAGCCACGCATGTAGGCCCGCCGCAGGCGGGACGGAATAAGTGGACAGCAGTACGCAGAGAAAATATACATATTAACCACAGAGTGACTGTGTTAAAAGTCAAGTATTTAAATAGATTTTTCTTGGGGCTCTGCCCCAAACCCCGCCTCTCCTCTTAACAATTTATTTTGCCAAAAGGTTTCGTTTTGCAGCATTGTATTCATGATACACACAAGTTTTCTCATCGTTGCGGTAAGGGCAACCTTCTTGGGTTTTCCCTTTTCAACAAGTCTTTCATAGAAACATTTCAATGCCGGATTGAACCTTACGATTGTTAAAGCCGGCATAAAAAGTTTATCCCTGACACCTTTTCTGCCGCCTCCCGTAGCTCTTTTGCCCCTCATTTTACCGCTGTCTCTATTGATTGGAGCAACCCCTACAAGCATGGCGATCTGCCTGCGATTAAGCGTTCCCAGCTCGGGCATAGCTGCAACAAGCATTGATGCAGTTTTCTCGCCTACACCCGGTATGCTGGTAAGTATTTCAGTTTTCTTCTTTAACCTTGGCACCTTTTCAATCAGCTCTGAGATAGTCTTGTCGAGGTCATTAATTTGCCTTTCAAGAAAATCAATTGTTGATTTAATACTGTTCAAAGTTGTCTTCTCAAACGCCTTATCTAATCTGTTTTTCTCTGCTGTACGCATCTTAACGAGCTGCTCTCTTCGAACTGTAAGTTCTTTTATTTCACGTCTTTGCTCGTCAATTTGAGAATTCTGCCTTGGTTTAACGGCTTCTGCAAATAGAGATATTTTTCTGGCACAAATCTTATCTGTTTTGGCTAAGATACCTAAAGATTTTGCAAACTCTTTAACCCTGCCTGGATTCACAATTGAAACAGGTAAGCCTTTGGCCATAAGCACAGAAGCCATCTTAAACTCATAGCCGCCAGTTGCCTCCATAACAACAAGTTCTGGTTCTTGTTTTTGGCAGTATTCAGCCAACTTATCAATGTCTGAAGCATCACTACTGTAAGAAGTGTACTCTTTAGTAGTTTTACAATAAACATCAAAACGATCTTTTGAAACATCAATGCCAATAATGTTTTTCATAATTTATCCTTTCTTGCAATTCGGGCTCATTATATAATGTCCCATGCGACTGTTCGGATTTTAACGAAGATAGCAGCGGCGGATCACACTCCGTACGGGCTTATATATCCCAAAGCACAAATCGAACTCACCGCTGCTGTTTCTTGGTGCGGCAGCTGCCGCACCAAGAAACCCGAACCATAGAACTTAAGCTTATTATAGCATCAAATAACATAAAGTTAATCATACAAGTTAATCATACAAGGGGCACAGAGGGGAGATATTTTTTTGACAGGATTTACAGCCCCGAACCGCTTTGGCTACGGGGCAAGGATCTACAGGATAAATATTTAATATAGGTAAAGGCGGGGAGAAAATTTTTCAGCCGCTAATCCCCGCTGAGATTTATAAGCCACTAAGCAGCGCTAAGCAACACTAAGGATTTACTAACCACTAATCCCCGCTAATTTTTCACTAATGATGTCAAGTCCTGATTTTGCTACGAGCTACGAATCTATCCGCTTGCTCCGTCCGCCTTCGGCGGACTCCACGCACGGCTCTGATTGTCGTTAGTATTTCGCAGCGACTTCACAAAACGAGATATTTAAACCGAGCCACGCATCAATAAATGGGTAACTGTCCCTATTTAAATTCCGCTGAAAAAATAAAAAACCCCGCCATCCCACCAAAAACCCCACCTAACACCCCCACTTGATACCCAAAGCAGTTGTTAAACTTTGGGTATTATGAAACTGAAAAATATAAACCAAATTGCAAATGAGCTGGACTTGCCGCTCAGCTGGATCAAAGAGCAAGTGGAGGCGGGGAAGATTCCTTGTCTCAGGATTGGACGCAAATACAAATTTGAACTGGAGACAGTTAAAGCAAGCCTCGCTGAAATGGCAGCGAAGCGAAAGGAGGTGATTCCGATGCAAGCTGAATCAGCAATGCTCACAAGCGGGCAAGTGCGAGCCAAATTGAATGTTGGTAAAACTCTATTCTACGAAATGCTCTCAGACGGCAGGATTGGCGTTCGCCCCCTGCGGGCAGGCCGCAAACTGCTTTTTCCGGCAGCGGAACTGGAAAGATGGTTTGAGGCAAGCATTGAGGCCGGCGGGTTTATCCCAGCCGACCAGTGGAGACAATACAAATCACGAGGTGGAAAATGAGGCGGAATAAAAAGAGCCCCCGAGCTCAGGCGGCTGCGGAGGTGAGGCAAAAGCGATTCAGGCTGATAACACCAGACAGATACGATTTCAACCTCTGCTTTGCCGGCGCTGAGCTTCAGCAAAGACAGCAGAGAATAAAAAGGAGGCGGATTGAAGATGTTCTTTAAATTGGATGCCGATACAGCAGCACGGAAAGACCTGCGGGCAAGCGATAAGATAATCCTTGCGATTATCCAAAATTACGAAAATCAGGGCGAGGCATATCCGGGCAGGAGGAAGCTTCAGGAAAAAAGCGGGCTTGCCGCTGGAACTGTTTGCAGCTCCATAAACCGGCTGGAATCCGCTGGGCTTCTGGAAGTTAATCGAACGGGCAAAGGCAAATCTAACACATATAAAACCGGTACAAAAATGAGACCGGTTCAAAAATCGGACTGGTCTAAAAACTGTACCGGTAGTGGTCTAAAAAATAGACCGGTTCAAAAATCGGACTGGTCTAAAAACTGTACCGGTAGTGGTCTAAAAAATAGACCGGTTCAAAAATTAGACCGGTCTAAAAACTGTACCGGTAGTGGTACAAAAATTAGACCGGAACCGGTTCAAAAATTAGACCATAAAAGAATAAGAAAAGAAAAGAGTAATGTGGACGAGCCTTCCGGATATGCTTTTGTGCTGAAGGGAGGGAAAGATTACTCACTGCCAAAAGCCAAACTCGAAGAGTATGAAAACACCTTCGCAGAAGTGGATATTGACAGCGAGTTTCGCAAGGCTCAGCAGTGGCTGCGGGATAATCCTGCCAAACGGAAGACCGCAGCGGGGATGCCCCGTTTCCTCGGCAGCTGGCTTTCACGAGCTCAAGGCAGCCTGAAGCCAAAAGCTCAGCCTGCCGGCGAAATCTTCCAGCGCCGAGATCCTACGCCGGAAGATCTCGAGATTGCCTTCGGAAAGCGAGGGCTGGACTGATGGGCTTTGCAGACCTTCGCAAGAGGGACCGGGCGGCTCTGGCCGCAGAGCTTGAGGCCGCCGGGGCTCAGCTTAAAGGCGATTCCTGCTGCTGCCCGTTTCACGAAGACAAGCACCCCTCAGCGGGCATTTACCAGAATGAGGCTGGCTTCTGGATGTACAAATGCCATTCCTGCGGCTTCTGCGGCTCTGTGTGGGACGTTGAAGCGAAGAGCAGGGTGAGGCTGCCCCCGAGCTGATTAAGGCTGCACAGCGAAACTCAGAGCCCCTGAGAGGCAAGCGAGAGAATAGCCCCGAGCCGAAGCTGGCAAAGGCATATCCGGACATCGAGAGCTTAAAGGCAGCCTGCCGGCGAAATCTTCCAGCGCCGAGATCCTGCGCCGGAAGAACTCGAGATTGCCTTCGGAAAGCGAGGGCTGGACTGATGGGCTTTGCAGACCTTCGGAAGGCAGACCGTTCAGCTCTGCTTGAAAATTGAAAAGATGTATTTGTCTCTGAAGGGTTCGGGCTTTGAGAAGTTGTATTTTGGGAATGCCTGTTTGTAGCAGCTGAGGGGTCTTTTCACCTCGTAATAGCGGTTTTGTATTATCTGTTCAGAAAGCCATGAGGTAACGATAAAAACCCCTCCGGTGGTGAGCATTTGGTCGATGTTTTTCATTGCAGAAGCGAATTTCTTCTCGCCTACGATATGCTGAGTAACATCAATCATAACGATCACATCGAATTTTTCCCTGAGCTTTCCTTGAGCTGCATCGAGGGTTTTGAATTTGCAGCCCCGATATTTCTTTCTGAGCTGCTTAATCGTAACTCTGCTTATATCAATGCCGGTGTATTGTCTGCAGCCCTGAGATCTTATTATATCGGTGTAGAAGCCTGTTCCGCAGCCGATCTCGAGCACCTTCGAGGCTGAGAAATCCACGCCGCACTCTTTGCAGAAACCGAGGAAGGTTTGTCTTGCCTTTTCATACATAGCCCTGTTTTCCTCCTCGGAGCGGTTTTTGTATCCCACTCGCCGGAGCGAATCGATATCTTTCGAGCTGTGCAGGTCGTTCCAGTATTTCTTGGGCAGGTAAACAGTTCTGAGCTTCTTTCTCAGAGCCCAGTACGGCTTGAACGGGAGCTTGAAGATCTCTTTGAGCTTAGCGTTCATCCTACATATACCCCAGATTGGCGAGCCTCTGCTTTATTTTCTCTTCGTCCTCTTCGTTTGTCTCTGCGTTCTGCTTTGGGGAAATATTCTCTTCGCTGCCGCTTCCGGAAGCCTTTCGGGTGAGCGGAGTTCCTTGGAAATAATCGGGCAGTTCAATGCCGAGTATCTCAAGTACTGTTGGAGCGATATCGTATATGGATCTTTCCTGCCCGTTTTCGGATTCTTCCGCATGAGCAAGAACGAATATCCCCTCGGGCGAATGTTTCCCGAGGTGCAGGTCTTCCTGTTTGAGCACCTCAGAGAACAGCGGCTGGCCTTTCTTGATATTGCCGGTAACGGTGAAGCCGCTTTTGGGTATGAGGAAGAAATCCGGGAAGTCTTCGGGTATGTCGGTTTTGTAGAGCTCGCTTGCGGTTAGAACCTTTTCAAAGAGCTTTCCCTCCGCTGGGTCCGGCAGGTCTATATCCAAGAGCTTTTCTCTAAGCTCCTGTTTTTGCCGGTCTGTCATATCGAAGCAGTATAGAAAGCCTTCGCTGCCCTTGCCGATAGCGAGGGCTCTGGATTGTGCGTAGTCTATCGGTTCAGAGCGAACTTTGAGCTTCTTCTCGAGATTATTAACTGCCTGTTCTTTGAAGAACCGCTTTAGGATCCTGCCCACCTTCAGGCTCTTTGAGATTCTCTTCTTGAGCGAAAGCTTTTTCTCGGGGAGCTTTGTATAACCGGTTTCAACGAGCCAGCTGCCAAGATTGAATCTTGCCTCGTGGTGCTCGAAGCCGTGATCTGAGGCGATGAGGCATTTGAAATCTTTTCCCTTGATGTTTTCTGCAAAGGTCTGATTGAGCTCCTTTATGCAGGCGTCCAGTTTTGCGTAGAATTTTTCGAAGATGAATTTCTGCCATTTCTCGTCGAAGTCTTTGCAAGTTTTATCGAGCAGAGGCCATAATGCATGCTGGAGGATATCGTTTGCCTGAAAATGGAGCATAAAAACATCGTGCTCCTGCTTTTTCATCACAAATTTCGCCACCTCGAGCCTCTGAGAGATTATCTCCGTGAGCTTGTTTGTTATTTTTTCGATGTAGTAGCCGGAGAAGTCTCTGAGCATATTCTCGAGCGTGAAGATTCGGTAGTCGGGGAATTTCTCGAGGATCTCTGCCTTGAGCTCTTTCGGCCATGTGAAATCCGAATCCTCAGAGGGCGTATTAACGCCAGTAACCATATATCCGTTTATCTCTCTGGGCGGGTAAGTCATGGGCAGGTTTACTACGCTCACCTTCAGCCCGCTGTCTGAGAGGATTTCCCAGATGGTCTTCTGCATTGTGCTTGTGGTGGAGAAATGCTGCTTTTTTGTCTGCCTGTTGAGATATGAGAAACTGAAGATATTGTTGGCCGCCGGGCTTACGCCTGTCTGGAAGGTGGACCAGGCCGTGGGCGTGATAGCGGGGACGGTGGAATTGAGCACGCCGCTGCGAGAATCCTTCATCAGCCCTTCAAGAAACGGCATACAGCCCTGCTCTATGGCGGGGTTCAAAACATCCCACGTACCGCCGTCTATTCCTATAATTAAAAGTTTACTCATTTTTCCTAATTTACTAAAACTCTTAAAACATTAACTGCATTTTATGAATTGCAGTTTTGAAATAAAGGTTTATATTAGCATTAGCTTTAAAAGTTCTTTTTAGAATGGTGGATTTATGGAAAGAAAAGTGATATTGGCGGGGCTTGACGGCTTTTCGCCCCGAATATTCAAATATTTATGCAGTGAAGGGAAAATGCCTTTTCTCGAGTCTTTGAGCGAGTCGGGCAGCAGCGGGGTACTGCGGAGCATTGTGCCTTTTGAAACCTCCCCCGCTTGGTCTTCGCTTCAAACAGGCTGCCGGCCTGAGAAAACCTCAATCTACACCTTCCACAGATACCAAAGCGATAAGAGGCAGATTCGCCTTAACAGCTTCAGGGATATAAAAGTGCCTTCTCTCTGGGAGCTTCTGTCAAATGCGGGCAAGAGAGTTATCAGCATCAATATGCCTGTAACCTCGCCCCCTCCAGAGGTAAACGGGATAATTATTCCAGGGCTCTTATCACCTCAGCTCAGCAGAGAAAGTGTTCACCCGCCGGAGGTTTATGATAAATACATCGCAGGCAATGAAGATTACAAGATCGTTGACAAAAGATGGGACGGAAACATAGACCTCTTCGCTGAAAGGGCTAAGAGGCTGATAAATGCAAGGCTGAGCCTCGCCAAGGAAATACTAAGCAGCGAAGATTTCGACCTTGCCAGCGTGCAGTTTCAGATGACAGACGTGCTTCAGCACAAGCTCTGGTGGGCAATTGATCCAGAGGAGCCCGGCTTTGATAAGGCTGCGTTTAATAAAATCGCAGAGATTTATTCGGCCTGCGATAATGCGCTGAAAGAGCTTTTCTCATTTGCCGCTTCTGGCGATTTAAAGCTTGCGGTTTCCGATCACGGCTTCTGCGCTCATAATAAAACTATCTCCATCAACACTTGGCTGCATCAAAACGGCTTCCTTAAGCTCCTTGATTCAGAGAAAAAAAGCGGACTTATCAGCGATGAACTGAAAGATAAGCACCCCTTGCTGAAGAAGATGGCGGGCATTTACGGCGAGGCAAAGAAGAAAGCCGTCTCAGCGGGCTCGAAGCCTGATACGAGACTCTTCTGCGAGAAACATCTCGAACACCTTCGCAAGATGATAGACTTTCAGCAGCCCAATATCTTCTGTCTCGGGGCTATGGGGGCATATTTCTACGTAACAGATGCCTCGCAGAAAAGCCGTCTTGCAAAGATTCGGGAAAGTTTGCTGGAGGCCTACGGGCCTGAATCGCAGAATCCTGTTATAAGCAAAATAGAGATCCCTGAGAACGAGAGTCTGAGCGAACCTGCAATGAAAGCAGAGCTTATTGAAGGTGCATTAAATGCGGTAACCCCCTCACGTGATGAGAATTCTGCTGTGATATCATCGCCCGATAATAGCGGCCTTTCAGGCGGAACGCATTCGATAGAGGGCTTCTGGGCAGCCTCGGGGGTTCAGATTAAGCAGCAGAATAAGGACGCCGAGATAATAGACATAGCGCCTACCATCCTCGGCTTTCTCGGGGCAGAAATTCCCGGCCATACAGACGGGAAGTTCCTCAGCGATATCTTCAGCGAAGATATAGAGCCTAAATACGGCAGAAGCGATTCGCAAGGGAAAGAAAGCGTTGACTACAGCGACGACCAGCAGAGCGGGGTGGAAGACCAGCTCAGAGATCTGGGCTATATATAGACTGAAGCGAGAAAAACAACCCCCCACGCCCCTAAAACCGCTGCCACACCGAGCAGAAGGCCGGGAACGATAAGCGGGAGATATTCGCCGGGCTTGATTCCGAGAAGGCGGTTTGTCCAGTAGAATCCGAGGGGCTGTGGAAGAGCCGCCGCCGCTGCCACCGCCCATGCAACACCCTGCACCCCGTAATTAGAGGCGAGCGGAAATATTACAGCTGCGAGGAATCCGAACCTTACAAGCTTGATGTAGAAGGCTATATTCGGCCTGCCCATCGAGAGGAAAACCGGCCCGCGGGATGTGCCCATTGTCTGGAAGAATCCCTTGATGCACAGGATCTGAATAACCGGTATCGCAGGCGCCCATTTATTCCCGAGAACAAGCCAGAGAAATTCACTGCCGAGGATAAGGCATATCACTACCGGGCAGGAAAATGTAAAAACCATTCTGAAGAGCTTGAGATACGCCGAACGCATTCTGTCTTTGTCGTCTGATATCTTGGACATAGCGGGGAAAAGGGTTGTATTGAGCGTTTTAGAAACGTAATCGCCCGGGATAGTGGAAATCTTGTAAGACATCTGATAGAGCCCCAGCGGCCTCATACCGAGGTAAAACCATACGAGAAAATCATCGCCCTGATTTATTAGAAAGCTTACAATCCGCCCCCCTGTTATCCATTTGCCAAATCCCCACATCTCTTTGAGCTTTTGAATTTTTATCTCAATGCGCGGCCTGAAGCTGTGAAGGAGGTAGCCGCCGGCAGCCGAAAGGACTGCGCCGAGAATCTTGCCGATAACAATCGCCCATGCAGAGCGGTAGTAGAAAGCGGCCGCAATCGATATTATCGCAGCAGCTGTGTTTGAGATGGAGTTTATTTTGAATACTTTATCGAAGCTGAGATCTTTGGAGAAGTATAGAACTCCCGGGTTGTTCATTGCCTTTATTATTATCAAAAGGCCGATAACTCTCATAATCATAGTGGTTTGGGCGGCCAGCTCGCCCGAGGCCTTCAGCTCAGCAGCAAAAGGTGAGGCGAAGAAAATTACAGCGTATAAAACTGCTGCCCGAATCAAGCCCGCTGTCCAAGCGGTATTGAGCCATTGATCAACACTGCCCTTTTTGGCTATGAGCGACTGATTGAAACCTGTTTGCGTGAATGTTTCGAGCACTTCCACCAAGAGAAGCGCCGCCCCAACAACGCCGAACTGTTCGGGTGTGAGAAATACTGCCAGCACCCCGAGCCGGAGTATTGAAAGCAGGTGATTAAAAAGCCTGAGCCCGAAAACCCAGCCTCCGCTCTGGAGGGTCTTTTTGTAAAGGTCTTTATGAGGCTTTTGTGTCTGATAATTGCTCATTACATATAGCCGAGCTGCCCGAGCTTATCTGCCACCGTCTGCTGGTCATCTTCTTCTGCCTGAGAGCTGTCCCCCTCTTTTTTCAGCTCCTTTGAGTTGATTTTCAGGCAGGGAACATTCATCAGGATTTCGCTGCCTGAATCTTCCGGATGCCCGTACATACCATTTTCTCCCAGCAGTTCCCCGTGGTCTGCGATAACTAAGGTTTCTCCCTCTGCCTTTTCAGCGAAGATTCTCACCGACGCAAGCGCAGCAATCAAATTTTTCTCATATTCATTTCTGAGCGTTTGAGTTCCGCCCTTTCGCCACATAGCCTCCATCGCGCCCGACGGGGCGAGGCCGAGGATTTTTCGCAGAACCCAGTCGGGCTGATTATGGCCTCTAATGAGTTTGCGAAGCTTGAATTTGTTCTTCTCGAAAAACCTGCGCAGGAATTTGTTCTCGCTGTAGTTTTCAGATTCGAGCATCTTGCGCTTTCCTGAAAGGTCTCCGGAGCTGTATCCCCGCACTCCGGAAAAGATATAGGGTGCGTGGGGCTGGAGCAGATGGATAATGAATTTTTTCCCGCTGTAATCACCTATGATTTCAAGAGCTTTGTTTACTAAAGGTATCGGAGCAACAGTTCCAAGATTATTGTCCCACAGCTCTTTCCATACCTCATGAATATGCCTGAAGTGATCTTTGGCATTGTATCCGTAAACTTCTCCCTCAGTGCTCATCATCGGGCTCGCTGAGATATAAACCACATCCTCATAGTAATCCGGGAAATTCGCATCTCTCCAGCGGGGAGTGTTTGAGGCAGGGGTTCTTCGTTTTTCCAGCTCACCCGGGAGGAAAAATTTGTAGTATTTCTCGAAATAATCGTATCTGCACGCATCGAGGATAATCAGATAATCCCATTTCTCCTCGAGAACTCTCAGCTCTCTGACCTGCATATTCAACCCAATTCCTGAAACCGCTATATAATTTGCAAAAAACCGCAGATAAAAACCATTGTACAACTGCAGCCGCTTATGGAAATGTTATTAAAAAAAGGGCTTGTTACAATAAAAATATAAGGCCTCAGTTTTCTGCGGGTTAAAAGCTCAATAAATAATTCGTAAAATTTCTTCTCTTTGGATATTTATCTTAGGAATGCAAATTAATATTTAAGAAAGGTTTATTATGCAAAAACACATTTGGATGCTCATTTTAGTATGTTTCTCCGTCTCATTATTTGCGGCTATGCCGGCAGAGGAAATCAGAGCCGGCCTTGAAAGCAGAGATAAAGCACTTCACATCAAAGACGGCTGGATAAGAGACCCCTACATCGTGCTCTCGCCGGACGGCTGGTACTACCTTACCGGAACAACACCCCTGCCGGACAACCCCCAGCAGTATGAAAATCCCTACAACGACGGGCTCGGCTCAGACAGCGTTGTGGGATACAAAATGCAGGCATGGCGAAGCAAAGATCTGGTGGAGTGGGAATACCTTGGAACTCCATACTCTATTCTGGATGGAATCTGGCCTAAAGCACGTCCCGAAAGATTCAAAGAAGTTGACAGAAGCAATTGGAGGCTCTGGGCTCCGGAGATCCATAATGTAGGCGGAAAATGGGCGATAGTTCATACAAGCCCCTCGCCAGTGAAGGGTGCAAATTTATCGCTGACCAAAGACTTCCAGCTTGAAGGCCCGTATGAAAACCCAATGGGAGCCGATATCGGAAGAAAACACGATCCGTCGCTTTTCAAAGACGAAAGCGGCACAATCTGGATGATCTGGGGCGCAACTCAAACCGCTCCGCTCAAGGATGATTTATCCGGCTTCAAAGCAAAACCAACTAAAATCGGCCCTCCAAACAGAAAAATGGGGCATGAAGGCTGCCTTATGCGTGAAATCGGCGATAAATACGTCCTTTTCGGCACCGGCTGGTCAACTCTGAAAATGAGACACGGCTCATACAATCTTTATTACTCTGTAGCAGATGAGATTACCGGCAAATACACAGACAGAAAATTCGCAGGCAGATTCCTCGGCCACGGAACACCGTTTCAGGACAAAGAAGGCAACTGGTGGTGCACTGCCTTCTTTAATGCCGATGTTCCCCCGATAGGCAAGGTTGCAGCGGAAACAATGGACATCAGCGGCGATGCCTACACCATCAACGAGCAGGGAGTTACGATAGTTCCGATGGACATCAGACAGCTCGACAGCGGGGAGATACACGTTAAAGCCCTAGACCCTGCATACGCAAGCCCGGGAGAAGATGAAAAACAAGAGTTCTAAGTAAAAGCAGGCTTCATACATATCCGGTTCTTTAGAACCTAAAAAAGTGCTCGTGAGTTTAACTCGCGGGCACTTTTGCATAAAACAACAATCCACCTTTTATAGAATGCCGGAGGCTTGGGAACCCCCGGCAAACTTTGAGAGGAAAACCAGGCGTTTTTGGGCATTGTTAATTGAATAATTGCATTGACTCTTTCCTTAACTGGGCTTCTAACGACTCTAATATTCTGCCAAAAACAGCCTGACTAAAGACTTCTTTTTCTTATAGCATTTAAAGAAATTGAATTCAAATAAAATTTTTGATTTGAGCTTATTTTCCCAAGAATTTCAGTAAATCTCCCATTTGGGGATACCATTGGAAAGTAATTTTCCTTGGATTTTTTCTATTCTCACTGCCCCGCCAAAGCCTAAATGAACACTCAAGAAATATTACTTGCAGTTTGCATTTTGTGCGCTTGCGGATAAAATCATCTGTCATTAATACCGTTTGTTAATTCATAGAAGTAATGTAATGAGAATAGCCGCAGCACAAATTAACCCCGTAGTAGGAGACCTTCAGGGCAACGCAGATAAAATACTCAGAGCATATCAGGAGGCCGCTGAGAACGGCGTTCAGCTTGCAGTTTTTCCGGAGATGAGCATCTCGGGCTACCCTCCCGAAGACCTGCTCTTCAAAAAGCACTTCCTCAAAGACTGCCGAGAAACCTCTCGAAAGCTCGCAGAGAAATGCACGGGTCCTGCGATAATATTCGGCTCGCCGATATGCGATAAAGGAGGCTGCTTCAATTCCCTGCTTCTCGCTTCGGACGGAGAGATTCAAACCATATACAACAAGATGCAGCTTCCGAACTACGGCGTTTTCGATGAACGCAGATACTTCAGCAGGGGCAAGATCCCGCTGTGTTTTGATGTTGCGGGTCTGCGCGTTGGGCTGAGCATATGCGAGGATATATGGGAGACCGAGCAGGTGGAGCTGTATAAAAGCCTCTTCCCCGGAATGGATATTTTCGTAAACATCTCAGCTTCTCCGTTCCATAAAGGCAAAATCGAAGAGAGAAAGCAGATTATCTCCAACTGCTCAGAAACACTCGGCGTACCGTTGATATACTGCAACCTCGTGGGCGGACAGGATGAGCTGGTTTTCGACGGGCGAAGCATTATTACAGACTCCTCGGGCAATATAATAGCAAAAGCAAAATACTTCGAGGAGGATATAATCTATGCAGACGTGCAGAAGCAAAACGGGAAAACAGATATCATTGCCTGTCAGGAAAAGGCTCCTCAGCCCAGAAACGTTGTGGAGGAGGTGTATGAGGCTCTGGTACTCGGGACAAAGGATTATGTCCGCAAGAACGGCTTTGACAAGGTGATTATAGGCATCTCTGGCGGGATTGACTCTGCCCTGGCAGCTGCAATTGCCGTGAAGGCGCTGGGAAGCGAGAACGTGTTCGGGATTACAATGCCCTCAAAGTTCAATAAATCAGAAACAATAACTGATGCTGAGCTGCTTGCTGCAAATCTCGGGATAAGCTTCAAAACTATCCCGATCTCAGAAACGCTTTCAGCCTTCCATAATGCACTCTCAATGATACCCGGCTGGGACGATTCGGGCACTGCATACGAAAATCTTCAGGCCAGAATCCGCGGAACTATCCTTATGTCTTTGAGCAATCAGTTTGGATATATGGTGCTTACTACCGGAAATAAAAGCGAAACCGCTGTGGGCTATTCAACGCTCTACGGCGATACTGCAGGCGGATTTGCGGTGATTAAAGATGTAACAAAAACGATGGTCTACAGGCTCTCTAATTACATAAATGAGATATTCGGCGAAATGATCCCCGAATCCACAATCACAAGACCGCCTTCCGCAGAGCTCAGGGAAGAGCAGCTCGATGTAGATTCACTCCCCGATTACGACCTGCTCGATGCGATTATAAAGGGGTACGTAGAGCAGGATAAGTCCGCAGACCAGCTGCGAAGCGAAGGCTGCAAAACCGAAGATGTAAACAGGCTGCTTCGGATGGTGGATTTCAATGAATACAAGAGGCGGCAGTCTCCCCCAGGTATAAAAATTACGCCAAAGGCCTTTGGAAGAGACAGGAGACTTCCAATTACAAACAAATACCGTTCACAAGTAAGAGAATAGAAAACAGCAGCTTTTAATCCGAAAGCTCTTCCCGCCGCAGGAATACTCTGCGTCTGCCGATAATATATAAAGTTCTGCAGCTTTAGCGGAAAATGCGCCCGGCAAGTCCTCAGCGAATCTTACTAAAGCTTTGCCGAATAATATTCCTGCTCCCATTTTTTATGAAATTTAAAAAAAAACGGAAATCATCTTTCCCTTATGATATATATAAATGAGAGATTTTATGTTTATACAGGAGATATAAGATGAAAAAGAAAGCTTTTACTCTAATTGAACTGCTCGTTGTAATATCAATAATCGCTCTTTTGATGGCGGTTCTTATGCCGGCTTTGAGCAAGGCAAGGGAGCAGGCAAAAACGGTACTCTGTCAATCTCACCTGAGGCAGTGGGGAACAATTTTCGGCCTCTACCTCGCAGACAACAACAATTCCTTTATGCCCGGAGATACAGGTTTGTGGGTAGAACCGCTCCGCCCGTATTACGAGGACGGAGGGGAATCTATGCGGCTTTGCCCTACGGCAACGAAAACCGTGGATGAGGGCGGAAGAGGCTGCTTTGCAGCTTGGAGCGAAGATGTGTCAGGCGAACCGGACGGCACATTCAAATCCAGCTTCGGAATCAACAACTGGCTCTACAATCTGAAACAGGTTGAGGGATACGATGGAGACGGTGATTTATGGGGTTTTGATGAAGAACACTGGTGTAAGGTTACAAGGGTGAGTCAGCCTCACAAAGTGCCTATGTTTGGAGACTGCTGGAGATGGGGAGGCCACCCGAAAGAAAATCACTCTCCTTGGCCGACAGCGCCTCGTGCTGTAGAAGGCGATCAGCGTAATAAACTCGGCGGAGGCGATACCAGCATGGCGAGGTTCTGCATAGACCGCCATCAGGGCTCTATGAATATGGCTATGGTGGACGGGCACGTTGAGAAACTCGGCCTCAAAAGCCTCTGGAACTTCGACTGGCATATGGGTTGGGATAAATCAACGATCTGGCCGAAACATAACGACTGGCCCGAATGGATGAAAGACACCGCTGGCGAGGCAAATGCGCGTTAGGCTAAAAAGACCCGTTATTAAAGAAGCTTTATGAAAGGATAAAAAAGATGCCGGAGAATAATTCAGGATGCAATAACTGCATCAACAGGCGAGATTTCATAGGCGGGAGCACGATGCTTCTCGGCGGGCTCTCATTAAACTCAAGCTTGTTTCCAGGGGCCGCGTTTGCCCAGCAGAGCCAAGGGTTTTCTGATTTTAACCCGCTTTTCAAAAAGAAGCTGAGAGTGCGATTCGTTATATGCGGGCTTATCCACGATACCGCCCACGAAGGCCCTTGCCGAATTGGGAGCATGGAAAACCTAACCCGTGAAGCGGACATCAAAAAACATCAGCGAACTTTTCAGCAAAGAAAGGAAATGATCAGCTCGAGAAATTTCCCTGAAGAGGTGGAGCTTCTGCCCACAGTTGATTTCAAAATGCTGGTGAAAGAAAAGGACTGCCATTTCAGATTTCCCGACAGCGAGATCAATAAAGTGGCAGAGGAGATAGAAAATACCGACCTGCTGGTTACCCTCGACGGCTTCAACGGACAGGTGGGCATATTTCTCGCAGAAAAATTCAACAAACCCGTCGCCACAGTTACTTACTCCAACCCCGAACGGCTTAAAACTTGGGGCAAAGATATCGGCGGCTGGCTTGTGGATATGAAAGCAGGGCTCAAGCACAAGGGGCTTGAAGGGTATCTCGCATACGACTGGGCAGACTTAGACCAGATCCTGAAGATGCTTTGGGTGAAAAAGGCATTTGCGGAGAGCTCAATGCTCGTTCTCACAGACCGCTACGGCAAAACCCCGCATGGACTCGGGAGCGTTTTCTACCACTTCGACGACCTAAAAGAGATGTACGGTATGGGCTGCGTACCGCTGTCCAATCAAGACGCTGTAGATCGAATGGAAGCTATCAAGAAAAACCCTGCCGAATCACGCAAGGCAGACAAACTAACAGAAGAGCTCGTTTCAAAGGCAAACGCTCTGCATACAGACAAAAAGTTTGTCCGAAGCTCCATAATTTACTATATGGCTGTTAAATCACTTATGGACGAAAACGGCTGCACATGCTTCGGAGTTGGATGCAGAGAGGTATGCCCGCTCGAAATAGCTCAAGACCAGAAAATAACGCCCTGCCTGACGCATTCACTGCTCAAAGATTCAGGCTATCCATCGGTATGCCAGCTCGATTTCAACGCGCTGATCGCTATGATGGCATTCAGCTACCTCTCCAAGAAATCTGCATATATGGGCAACCCCGAATACTTTAAAGAGCATAAAGGCGAGAAAAACATCCTCTCAGTATGGCACAGTGTGCCCGGGCTGAAAATGAAGGGCTTTGAAAGCGAACCACTCCCGTTTGAGCTGCGGAATTTCACCGCCCAGGGCTTCGGGCCTACAGTAAAATACGATTTCAACAGTGATAAAGGCGAAATGGTAACGCTCGGAAGATTCAATCCTTCATTCGACAGTTTGATGGTTACAAAGGGCGAAATCCAAAGGGGATACGGAATGCACCGAAGGGGATGCACCCTCGGGGTGGACATTCGGGTGAAAGATATTGAAGATGTCTTTGAGAAAACGCAGGATTTCGGCTCACATCTTGTGATGGTTTACGGCGACTATACCAGAGAGCTCAAAAAGCTTGGTAAAATAATGAATTTCGGAGTCGTTCAGGCCGGCTGCTGAAAAACTCACCATAGAATTATTGCCGCTCAATGAGAGCTGAAGAATTTTTAGTTCCTGTTGAGCGGTTTTTTTATAACTGGGCTTTTTTGTCGTGCCGGTGGTGGTTGATCAGCCAGAGCATCGAATCTGCACCCACCATCAGCAGGTTCAGGCAGTATGCGTAGAATGCGATGCTGTAGGTGTCTGTGATTACCTTTCGGGATACGCCGAGTATATAGCCGGCGAATATCACCAGCAAAAACACGAAGCTCTTGCCTTTGGAGGTCTTGGAGGTGATGGATTTGTGTATTGATATCGGCCATGCCGCCCCGAAACAAACCACCATCCCCGCCTCAAGAAGCTCTATGAAGAACGGATTTTCCATTACTGCCCCGCTTGAAATTTAGACTTAGTGAAACTCATTTTCTGCTGCAAATTCAGTCCGCTAATATAGCGAAGAGCTTACATTTTGCAACTTCGAGCAAATTGCCGGCTTGCGTTTTTTATAATCAGTCAAAGCTGCGGGTGCTGAATCTTTTTCGATAGGCAAGCGGAGATATGCCGGTATAGCTTTTGAAATACCTTCCAATATGCTCAATGCTTGAAAAATTGAAACAAAGAGCAATCTGATAAACCGGCAGGTCTGTGCTGAGAAGCATTTGCGAGATCTCCTTGATCCGCACGCGCTTAATCTCCTCATAGACGCTCCTGCCAAGATACTTGTGAAACCTGCTGTAAAGAGCCCTTGGAGACAAAGCAGCCTCCCTTGCCACATCACTAACCTGAATCGGCTCTCTTGCGTTTTTATGGATAAACTGCACCGCCGCAGCCACCTGCTCATCTTCAAGGGCGAAAATATCGGCAGAACGCCGTCTTTCTATATGCGTAGGCCGCACAGTTACCGTATGATTCGCTGCTTCCTGCCCGCTCATCATCCTGTCAAGCAGCGCTGCAGCCTTGAAGCCGGCCTTCCTTGCATCCAGAGCAATGCTCGAGAGATGGGGATTTGAGAGGGTGCAGAGCAGGGAATCATTATCAACGCCCAAAACAGCAACCTCCTCAGGAATATTTATGCCTGTGATATTGCAGGAGGTAATCACCTGATTTGCGCGGTCGTCGTTGCAGGCCATAACAGCAGCCGGCTTGGGAAGAGAGCTTACCCACTGAGCTAAGCTTGCAAGCTCCTGGCCGCCTGAGTTTTGTTCTGCTCTTTTGGGGCTTGAGTACACATTTACTCTGCATCCGGCCTTCTCAACAGTATGTTTGAAGAATCGCTGCCTCTGGACAGACCAGTACATATCATCAAAACCGCAGTAGCCGAAGTTTTTGAACCCGCGTGCGAGCAAATCCTCCGCTGCCATCTTGCCCACGGCCTCATAATCGCTGACAATATTCGGCACCTCCGGCATAAGATTATTGTCATCGCAGGCCACAGCCGGAAGCCCAAGGCTCCTCGCCGCCTGCGCCATCTTCGGCCCGGAAGCTCGAACAATCACTCCATGAGCATTGAGAGATTTTATATGCTCAGGCAGATAATCGCTCTGCCCGGCTCTGTAGAAGGGGATAAGGGATTCCCTGTAAAATGCCCACGGGCCGTTTATTCTGGAATATTCAGACAACCCATCCAGAAGCTGGCGTGCATAAGTGCTAAGACCTTCTGTGAGCAGTATTACTTTTTTCATTTTGTTTTTCTTCAGGCTTTCATTCACTGCTGAGTAGTTTAAGCGAAGCTTGAAGCAAGTAAATCTTATTTTCCGAAAATGGTTATTTTTTTGAAGTAAATTGGCATTCACCGGAGTGTGGAAATCTAATATAATTTGTTGAAAGCGTAAATATGTTCACATAAAAGCAGCTTTATAATCAAAAGCTTTCTTTTGGTGCTTAAGCTGGAAGAATTAACTGAAAGGAAAAACAATATGAGCAAAACCGTGGATATTTACCTGCCTTTGGATGCACGCCCAATCTGCAATCAAACCGTATGGCCTGTAGCTGAGAAACAGATCAGCCACCTTTGCGAGGTAATCAGGGATGCCGGCTGGGAGCCGAATGTTCTCAATCCGGAAGGCTTCGCTTCGAGCGTTTACGAAGGCATGCAAACCATCGAGAAATCCAGCGCAGAGAGGCTTATAGTTTTTTTCGCCGGCTGGACATATCCTGACTTCGTGGTATCCCCGCTCTGGCAGACACCTGAAAACTGCAAGAAGCTTCTGCTGGGAAGCCTTATACCGGATTTCCCCGGGGCAGTTGGGCTTATGGCAGCGGCTGCCGGCTGCTCGCAGGTGGGGATGGAAACAAGCAGATGCTTCGTTGAGGATTTTGAGCAGCACGATGCGTACTCCGAGGCAGTTAGTACATTCCTTGAAACTGGCAGATACGACTACCCCGAGCAAAAGAGCGTTGAAATCCCCGTATCACAGGAAAGCAGGGAAAAGGCGAAGCTCGTGAGAGAGCAGCTTTCAGGTATGATCTACGGAGCAGTCGGGCCGCGTTCGATGGAGATGTGGAACAAGATCTCTGATGCTGATTTCCTGCAGTATTTCGGGATTGCCCGGCTCGGTTTCGACGGCCTCCGGCTTGCCAAAATGGCGGAGAAAATCGATGACGCCAAAGCCGAAAAGGCAATGCAGTTTCTTATGGACAAAGGGATGGAATTCAAGCTGGGAAGCGATCCGGAGAAGGTTCTCACGAAGGATATGGTGATATTCCAGATGAAAGTTTATTACGCCCTTCTGGAGCTGAAGGAAGAATTCGGGCTTGATTTTATCGGAGTGCAGGACCAGCTCGACTGGATACAGCACTACCCCGCAACCGACCTTACGCTCGGAATCCTCAACAACAAACTCCGCCCCGACAGCGACGGAAACACCTTCGTTTCAGCCACAGAGGCAGACGACGGAGCCGCTGTTACAATGCAGGTGCTCAAGCTGCTCTCCGGCGGGGAGCCTGTGGGCTTCAACGACCTTCGCTACTGGGACAGCAAGGAAGGGCTGTACTGGTTTGTAAATTCAGGCGCATTAGCCCCCTATTTCGCACACGGGAGCCACGAATCTCTGGAAGGGGCTTGGAGCGAGCGCCAGACGCCGATGTATTTCAAGGCAGGCGGAGGAACATGCTCAGCGGCTGTGAAGAAGCCGGGCGTTGCAACTTGGGCAAGATTCAGCTACCGGAACAACAAGATGTATCTCTGCGCAGGAAGAGGCGTTACCGATGTGCCTACTGAAGAGCAGTGGCTTGAGCGTACGGAAAGATGCAACAGAGACTGGCCGCAGTGGTATTTAAGGCTTTGCTCGAAAATAGAGCAGAACCTAAACAGCAACCATCCAATGGTGGTGTTCGGGGATTATTTAGCTGATCTCAAAGCCCTCGCAGAACAGATGGATATCCCGTTTGAGTGCTACGATTACTGCACTCCCTCCGAGATCAAATCTTAAAAAGCGAAACTGCTAAAAAGCAAAGGCATTCTGAAACAAGTTCACAACTTCAGAATGCCTTTTTAATTTGACCAACTTTCTTTTTCAGTCTGCCTCGCAGGCTAAAATTCCCTGTTTGGATAATTTTCAGTGCCCTTGCGGGCTTTATCAATCAAAGCTCTGATTTTTTGAACAATCTCAGGATGATGTTTTGCTATATTATTATTTTCACCCTTATCTTTTTTGAGGTTATACAATTCCGGCGGCCTGCCGGTCTGAAAAACCCCTTTCCATTCCCCAGTTCGCAACGCGGCTTTATAGGTTTTTCGTACATGGCCGTAATCCCAAAACAGATAATCATGTTCTTTTTGCTCCTTCCCCTTCAAAACAGGCAAAAAGGAAATCCCGTCTATATTCTTCGGCGGCTTTAATCCTGCTGTTTCAGCTAAAGTAGGCAGCACATCCCAAAATGCTATTATGTGTTCGCTCTTAGTACCCGGTTTTATCACGCCCGGCCACTTTGCTATAAAAGGTACTCGAATACCGCCCTCATAGAGATCTCTTTTTTTACCTCGGAAAGGACCAGCACTGTTAAAAAAGTCCGTTGGTGCGCCACCGTATGGGCCGTTATCGCTGGTAAATATTACTAACGTGTTAGACTCAAGACCATACTTTTTGAGCTTGCCAATTATCTTGCCAACGTCTCCATCCATTCGCGTAATCATTGCCGCATAATTTTTCTGGATTTGCGTCCAGTCTTTTTCGCTATACGGCTTATCATCGGGCACGATGAAATGTTCGGGGGTTCCGGCGGGATAATCTGAAAAATGGGGAATAGTATAAGGAAGATAAAGGAAAAACGGACTTTTATGATTCTTGTCAATAAACTGAAGAGCTTTTTTGGTGAAAAGGTCGTGGGTGTAGAATCTATTCTCTCCGCCTCTGTTGCCGACCATTTTCCCTACTTCATTAACAATTTCCATTTCTTGAAGCAGCTTAACCTTATCATTCTCCCAAAGGTAGTCTGGGTAGTAAAAGTGCGCCTGGTCCTGATTCTTATGTCCGTAAAAATAATCAAATCCCTGACGCTCTGGCACGCCCCATGAACCGGGATTGCCCACTCCCCATTTACCGATGCATCCGGTATAATATCCAGCCCGCTGCAATACTTCTGCTGCGGTAACATCATCCGGACGTAGAAATACGCCATGCGGGAGATTGTCCCTGATGCGGTTATGACCGTTATGGAATCCCGTTAAAAGGCTGGAGCGTGAAGGTGCACATACACTTGAACCTGCATAAGCCTGAGTGAAACGCATTCCTTCAGATGCAAGCCTGTCAATGTTAGGCGTTTTAATCTTTTCCTGACCATAACAGCCAAGTTCGCCGAAGCCCAGATCATCAGCCATAATAAAAACTATATTAGGCAGGCTGCCCTGATTGTTTCCAAAATAACTCTTCGAAGCTGCTTGAGCATAGCTGGAGAGCCCGCTTATTCCTGCACCTGCAAATGCTGCTCCAACAGCAGACCTGAGAAAAGTGCGACGATTTAACTCAGTTCTGTTTTTTAATGTTTTATTCTCTTCCATCTCATAAGCCTCATAAAAATTTTACTGCTAAGTGTTCTCTTTTTTTGAACTAACACTATTAGTCTCTATTTTTCCAGGCGGTTATCGAGCCTCTCCTTAGCCCCGGGCACATCCCCGCCGATCGGCGAGCCGAGCATAAGCTCCTGCCTTGTTTCCCAGCCTGCAAGCTTAGAGATCAGCCTGAGCTTTATCTCGATATGCTCAGGACTGTCCCAGAGGTTGTTTAGTTCGTGGGGGTCTTTGTGCATATCAAAGATCTGGCCTTCAAAGGGCTCTTCGCTCCCGCGCGGGTTGAGGTATGCAATAAGCTTGTATCTGGTTTCCCTTATCATCGTTATATGAATGGGCGGGTCTGGATACTGCCCGTCAACCATAATCCCCGTGTTGCGGAAAGTTGAAACGGCAAAATCACGCCACCTCTCCGCATTGCCGTTGGCGAGAGCTGCCAGATTGAGCGATTCGGGCATAGTGCTCTGAATCTTCTCGTTCATTATTCCTGCTGCGCTAAGCGAGGTGCAGGCGAGGTCTTGGAGCTGAGTGAGCTCTCTTACCCGCTTGCCCGAGGGCATCTTACTCGGCCAGCGCATTATCAGCGGAACGCGAATGCTCTGTTCGTAGAGGAAAGCGCCTTTGGCAAGGAGCTGGTGGTCTCCGAGCATATCTCCGCCGTCTGATGTTACCACAACAAGCGTGTTGTCGGCTATGCCCTTCTCATCGAGGGCATCCAGCACCCTGCCAACCTGCTCATCAAAGAAAGCGATCGTTGCAAGGTAGTTCTTTTTCATTTCGCGCAGCTCTTCAAGGCTGAAATTATCAATACTGCCAAGATGTGATCTGTTTCGTTCATAGGCTATTGGGCTGGGCTCATCTGAGCTTTTTTTGAGGATCGGATCTTCTATTTTATCCTCGTCGATAAGCTCTGCCATTTCCGGCGGATATCCTTCATAGGGGTTGTGCGGATCAAACACGCTCATTATCCCGAAAAACGGATTTCCCTCTTTGTAATCGTTTATCAGGTCGATCGTATTATCCGCTGCCCATTTTGTCATATGCAGCTCACGGGGGATGCGGCTTATGCTCCTGCCCTTTTTCCTGAGCTTCTCTGCGAAAGCGGGGTCTTTCTCTCTGAGCCATTTGGTGTATGCATTCAGCGGGCTGTCCTGATGGATATACGGTTCAATACACCATTTGTAGATCTCGAAGCCGTCGTTGGGGTGTCTTTCTTTGGCCTCCTTGAGCCTGCCTGAGGTGTGCATCTTGCCGAACATCGCTGTTTTGTAGCCGGCTCTGCGAAGGTATTCAGGGAACATAATCTCATCCTCGGGCAGATTGTCGTACAGGCGGTAGAGCCCGTGCCCGGGTACTGTTTTGCCCGTTAGCATACTCGCCCTGCTTGGCGTGCATATCGGATTGCTCACATAGCAGCGTTCAAACAGCGTGCCCTCCTCAGCAAGCCTGTCTATATTCGGCGTGTGGGCGGCCTTGTCGCCCATGCAGCCCAGCGCATCAAAACGCTGCTGGTCTGTCATCATAATGATGATGTTCGGCATTTCTTTGGGCTTGAGGCTTTTGCTGATGCTGATGCCCGAATAGTCTGAGCCTGCCTTCGATTTGAAAGAACCTAAAACTGCCGTCCCTGCGGCGGCATACAAAAAGCTTCTGCGGTCGAAATTTGCGTCTGATTTTTTGTTTGACTGTTTCATTTTTAAGCCTTCATATTTCCAATTTTGTTCATAAAAAGTGTTAAAGCTACCTTGTTCTGCCTAAAACTATTAAGCCAGAGTGCGTGAGCTCGTCATTTTCTGAAAAGCCGGAGAAATGGGCAAAGCTTTGATAAGCCGAATCAATTACGCCGCTCCAGAATCCACTCTGCCGCTGAAGATTCAGTTTCATCAAACTTGCAGCGGTGCAGGCTTGTTTGTCGATGGTGAGTTTGGCCGGTTCAGAGCGAACCTGTCCTGCGGAGTTTTCCGCAACGCAGTAATACTCGCCTTCATCTTCATTCGAGATTGATTCTATTGTAAGCTGGGAGCTGCCGGAGCCTGATTCTAAAGAAAATCGCCCGCCGGCTGAGATTTTTAAATCACTGCCGTTAGAGTTTTTCTTATACCACGTAAAAGAATCGGCGCCGTTGTTTACAGTAATCTCGAAAGAAATATCTCTGCCTGCCGGGGTTTGAAGGGAATCTTCCGGCTGAGATTTTATGTACGGCCGGTGAGGCCCGCGGAAATCTTCGAATCTGTGGAACGTAATAAAATTCGAGTTGTGCTGGTTGTCCGCGCCGCCGAGGCCGTCGTCATAGGCAGTTCTGGAAGCGGCCACGATATCATCGCCTTCAAATCGCCAGTCGAGATACTGGAATCCGTGATTGCTCACATCTTCGTGATACAAAACAACCTTGTGCTCTGTCCATTCACGCAGATTCTCTGAAGACATAAGCACCTGAGCATTTCGTGTACGCTCCACGTTCCCGCCCTCATGCTGCGGAAGCACCGCGTTGGAAAGTGTCCAGCAGCGGTTTGTAACAGGGTCTCGGCGGATTGTGAATTTTTTGCACCCGCCCGGGAAGGTGATAAAATCATTTTCGGGATCGAATGAGGCAGTCTCTCCGTCTTCTGATACACGGATAATCGCCGCCTTCTCGGGAACGTCTCGATAATCCACCCTCAGGATATTCACGACCTGCCCGTCCGGCGTGAGCACGGCATTGCCTTCGAGAAATCCGCCGAATTCGCCGCCGAGCCAGTTTTCGTTGTAGGCGATTCTGTTTGTGGCTGTCCAGCTTGAGGCCTTGAGCAGATTCGAATCTAAGGGTGCGCTCATAACAAACGCCCTGAAACGCTCACCCCATTTTGTTCCGTTCTGCCCGTCTTCCATTGCCCGCCAGATTCTGCCGTTGCTCACAACCATCGGCACTGCGGCTGTATGGTACTGGGAATCGGGCAGAATTATCCCGCTGTTTTCATCCTGCGGCGTTGTCCAAGTGCGGCCGCCGTCGGAAGATTTTCTGATAACGCATTGCCCATATCTTTTGCTTGCTCCCATTTGATACAGCTCCGAATTATGCAGGAAAAGGTTAGACCAGAACATCCCTTTGTATCTGTTTACGAGCTTCCAATTTTTTCCTTTATCGCTTGAGATGTATATAAGGCTTGTATCGAATGTAGAACCCGGGCCGAATTCGCAAAACTTCACAACATACTCGCCGCTGGGAAGGATTGCAATTGCCGGGGAGCCGATATATATACCGCTTGATTTAGGCGAATGAGCAATCACCTGCCCGGGGATATCGAGCGGCTCTGTGCGGAAGCTGCTTATGCGCCCCTGCACCGCTTCGCCGCCTGAAGTCTCTGCATCAATGCGCCAGTAATAAGTAGTGTTGAATTCAAGGCCTTCAGGGCTGTATGTTCTCTCCTGCCCTGCGGGGATAGTGTCTGCTAAAGCCTCATCGCTTGATAAATCCGAAACAGCTTGAAAATCCTCGCTGAAATACACTCTGTATTCCATCACATCAACTCCTTTGGGAGCCTCCCAGCTCAGAGCTGCTGCTGAAGGGTCTGCAAACTGAAAACCGTTTTCAGGAGTGGAGTATTCAATCTGCTGAGGGCTTCCAAAAAGCGCCTCGTCGTACACCTTCACATCAGAAACCATACCTTCATAATTTCCTGCCCAAGACCGCTGCCTGCCAATCATCCAGAAGGTGTTTTGATCGAAGATGATTCCCTTTTCTTCAGACCACGCCTCCAATCTTTCGTCTATTTTGAGGTAGAAATTCTCGCCGCTTCTCGCAGCGGAAACTTTGTGCCATTGGCCGTCGTCAACATTGCTTACAGAGCTCAGGGCTGAGCTGAAGCCGTCTGCCCAGAAAGAGGCCTTGCCGTTTTGAATATAAAGAGATGCCCTGCCGGGCTGATTACTGCTGTTGCTGAAGATATGTCCTTGAGAGGTGTGCGGGGATGAAGTTTTGATCCAAACTTCAAGCGTAAAATCGCCCGTCTCGGGCAGTGCGCCGTAAACCTGCGTTGCCACTCCGCCGATTGAAGGATCGGTTTGGAAATCATATGCCAGATCATTGCTTCCCGGTGCTCCTTTATTGCCTATCAAACCCGCTCCGGACTGACCTATATCGCTGAATTCTGCAAAACCGAAGAGCCTTCCTGCTGTTTTGCTTATATCTTCTTCAGTTCCGCTCCATTTTCCCCCGTCGTAATTGAGCGAGGCTTCATCGAGGCTCCAGTGGCGGAGGAGCTGCGCTGAAAACATAGGAGAGCTGATAAAGAGAAATGCTGTGAGAAGAAAAAAATATCTTTTCATATTGTTCCTTAAGTTCGTATCAACAAAAACCGGCGGCAAGGGAGCTAAAATCTTACCGCCGGCAGGAAACATTAGATTATATCAATCCAAACAGCTCGGTACAAGACCGCAATCAAGCCACTGCGCTGCGTATTCTGTGAAATCTTCAAAATTCACGATACAGTCTCCGTTCACATCAAACTGCGAAGAAGGCCTTTGAGATTCAAGGCAGATGCTTTCGCCTGTGATGCCGGTATATTCAAGAGCAATATCGAGCTCGGAGAGTGCGTAGTTGTAAATCTTTACATCATCAATATCACCTGGGAAGGTGTCGGCAAAGTGTTTGCCGATCCATATCTTAGCAGATTCTGCTGTACCCCAGTTCCAGCCGCTGTCTTGGCCGGCAAGAATGCCGTTTAGATAAACTTTGCCTGTGCCGCTTCCATCAACAACTGCTGCGATATGAGTCCACTCATCTTTCGGCGCAGCATCTGGGCCTACCCATATATCGCCGCCGTTGTAGGTGGAGAATCGAATCCAGCCTGTACCTGCGTGTCCGCCGTCTCCAGAACGTATCATAAGCATCCAGCGCCGCCCAGATTCATCTGCTTTTGTAACGATTCCGTTTCCGCCGCCTGTCCAGATTGTTCCTTCTGCGCGAACCCAAGCACTGATTGTGATCTGATCGGAATAGCGGGATGGATCGAATGTCCCGGCATCTGCATAGCTGTTCACTGAATCCACGCTCACCGCATCGCCCTGAATACCTGTGCTTACAAAAGCGGGCGTTCCGTTGGGGTCTGCATTGTGCATTACAGGGTCTTCAGTGCTCATATCGAGGTAGTAAGTGCTGTCGAAGTCTTCCTCGTCCATTGTCCAGTAGGCAAGCTGACGTTTAACAGCAAGCCTTGCAGGCGACGTATAAACCGGAGTTCCGCTGCTGTTGTTCAGTTCGCAGTAGTAGAAGCCTTCATCATCAATCTGAGCTGATGATACAGTGAGTACTGCTGAATTCCCGCCTACCTGAACATCATCAGCGAAGGTATCGTTTGCGAAGTCATCGGATTTATACCAAGCATAGCTCATTGGAGACTCACTTTCTGCAGCCGCTTCAAACACGCCGTCATCGCCTTCGGCATCAAGAAGCACGTCTTCCGGCTGCTGAGTTATTACAGGCACAGAAGACTGCGCGGTGAAAGTCCAAGTTCCGCCCACAATATTGTTCGGATCTCCGGCAGGATAAAGAACGCCGGGGCTCTGCTCCACTGCCTCATCAACCCTCCAGTAATACGTTTCATCGAGCTGGAGATTGAGCTCTTCTCCTGCCTGATCGCCGTAGGTGGTATCGCCGAGATCGAGAGTGGCAATATGCTGGAGCTCAGAGCTTGAAGGGTCTGAGAAATTGCCCAGCAGGTAATACTTCTTCACATCCGGGTTGGGCTGAGAAATATCAGATGGATCAACGCCTTCCTTCCATTCAAGAGAAGCGTTTAAGTCAACGTTTTCCGCACCTACTGAAGGTGAAGGATTAGAAGCGGGGTAATAAATTTCATCGTAGCCGGTGTCATAAACCTTCACATCAGCAATAAGCCCGTTAAATAAAGATGTGCCGTCTGGTCTCTGGGCAATTCGCCAGTTTGTTGTCTGGTCTATGCTTACTGATGCGTTTTCGTAAGTATCCTCTACCACTCTGTCAACAAGCATATAAAACATACTGCCTATACGTGAAACGCTCACTTCGTGCCACTGCCCGTCGCTTACGTTAGTAGTGGAGGTTATCACACCTGAGGTGAAGCCTTCAGCCCAGAAAGTTGAATTGCCGCTTTGCAAACCCAATGCGCAGCGTCCCGGATTTGGCCATATATTATTGCTTACTAACTGCGCCTGCGAAGTGTGGGGATCGCTTGTTTTAATCCAAGCGGTTATCGTGAAATCCCCCTGAGCAGGCACAAGCTCAGCGATTCCGGTTTGAACTCCGCTTGCTGTCCCTTCAAAGCTGTATGCCCAGTCGTTGGTGCCTGTTGGGCCTTGCTCTGCCCTGAAAACCGGCGAACCAATAATTGAACCGTTTGGGTAATCGGAGGCGATTTCATAGGCGGGGCCGGCCTGTTCATCCAAAGGCCACCAAGCCGTTAATTCCGCCTGCGAAGCACCTGCAAAAATCCCGCATGCAAATATTATTAATGTTAAAACCGTTTTATTCATAATATCAAACCTCTATAATTGTTTAGTTTTGTTAATCTAACATCTTAGTACAAATAGCATTCCGGTACTAATGCGCAGTCGAGCCAGTTTTCAGAAAGCTCGAGGAGGTCCCACATATCCACAACGCAGTCGGGCTCGCCCGCCTCGCCTGAGATATCTAATGCAGGCCTTTCAACGCATATTTCTCCGCCTGCCATCGATGTATAGTCTTGTGCAACTTCAACAGGATCTTTGGCATAGTTATAGATTTTAACATCATCCAGTGCTGCATTCAGAGCAAAACCGTTTATTGCATCATTAAACTGTGAAGCGCCGATCAGTATTGGCGCATCGTTGAATACCATCTGCGTATGGTCGTATGGCTGGGTATCTTCAAGCACACCGTCAACATAAATTCTGTAATGACCGTTCGCCGAATCAAGCACGCCAACTACCTGATGCCACTGCTCATCCTGAAGGTCAGTTGAGCCGATAGCAAAAGGCCCGTAGCGGTGGTAGTTCGCAGCATCCCTTGCAATAAAGCGGGCATTGCCTGCTGAACCGGTACGATTGAGCATCCATCCGGAAATGAATTCGTGCTTTGCAACAAACGGGCAGTTCGGATTCATAATGCCGCCCTTAACCCATACCGAAACAGTGAGGCTGTCGAGCACATTGAATATCGAATCGTGCGGAATCTGCACATAATATTGCTCGTCAGGATAAAAAGCCTGTCCGTCGAAGCCATCTACCCATTGCGGATTACTTCCGCCTTCTACAGCTTGAACAGTACCGTTGTTGCCGTTGCCGCTGGAATCAGCCGCTGTGCCGTCTAATTTCCAGTGCCCTATAAGTGCTTTAACCCTGAGTTCTGCAGCTGTTGTGGGCTCTGACTGGCCTCCGTCGTTTACTGCCTCAAAGTAGTAGAAGCCGCCGTCAGCTTCGTCTGCGTCTGCTATTTCGAGCGTGCTGGAGGTTTGAGTGTTTGTGATTGTGATATCAGAATCAGAATCGTCAACCAGCGTATCCGGATCGCCCTGTTTATACCAGTTCCACTGGTTTACTGGGCCGAGCGAATCGATCTCAACTGAGAATGCTGCTGTTTCTCCCGGGTCAACCATTTGATCTGAAGGATCTGTTAAAAGAGGAACAGAGGCGAGCGTTTCAAATCTCCACTTCAACCCATCAATGTTGTTTTCGCTGCCGGCAGGATATGTCCCGCCTGCGCCGTCATCAAGCCCTTCCTCAACCTTCCAGTAATAATGGCCGTCGTAATCGAGGCTCAATGTTTTAGTCTGAAGAGTGTCTTTATCGCCTGTAACCGGTATCGTGTCAAACAGATAAAGATTCGGGTCTGAGGAGGTGTTCTGATTGTCGCTGAGATACAGATAATGCACGTTTACATCGGGGTTCACAGCATCCGGGTTTTCAGGGTCTCTGGCTGTTTGCCAGCTCAGCTGTACATCCAGTCCGCCATTATTGGGAGTACCCACTTCAATCTGTTCAGCGGCAGGAGCTGGATTCCAAGCACCGGTTGAAACCTGCGTATAGTTTGTATCGTAAACCTTCACGTCAGATACCATTCCTTCGTAATCGCCGCCCCAGCTTCGCTGACGCCCCATCATCCAGAATGTGCTCTGATCAATGCTCACGCCCGGGAAATCGCCGGTATCCTGAAGGGTGCCGTCGAGGAAGAGATAAAAGGTTGAACCTTTTCTTGAGAAAGTTGCCTCGTGCCAGTTGCCGTCGTCCACGGCCTCTTCGCTTGAAAGCGTGCTGGAGAATCCGTCTGCCCACAAACCAAGCATACTGTTGTGAATGAAAAGATTGCACCTTCCGGCCTGGCCGCTGTTGTTGCTGAAGATATGCCCCTGTGAGGCGTGGGGCAGAGATGTCTTAAACCAGATAACAGCAGTAAAATCGCTTGTGGCAGGCAGTGCGCCGTAAACCTGAGTAGCAACTCCCCCGATTCCGCCGTCGGTTTCCAAATCGTAGGCGTAATCGCTTCCTCCTTGAGGGCCTGGATTGCCGAGCAGCTTAATTCCGCTCTGAGTTACATCACTCTCGCTTGCATAGCCAAACATTTTCCCCTCGATGCCGGTAATAAGCTCTTTAGCACCAATCCATGTCCCGTCGTAATCCAGAGTGGTTTCATCAAGCGGCCAGTGATGCTTCAGCGAAGCACCTGATATACCGGCAAACAGCAAGATGAAACTGAAAGTAAAACAAAATTTCTTAACCATAACAAGCCTTTCAAAAAAAAGATTAAAAATATTTTAGATATTATCAGCAAGATGCTCAACTCGTCGCTGCAAGTTTGATTTTCACCAAACCCTGGTCAAAATTTAAATAATCTTACACAAAAACGTTTTTCCTGTCAAGAAAAAGATCAGCTAATCGCCGAAGCCAATCAACCTAAAAAAACGTTTTTTTTATTTTTTAGTAACACCTTTTTCAATATATCTGTATAATGCAGAATAAAGCCGAATGTTTTTCAGCGGAGAGGTTTCGCCGTTTTCGGCAGAAAAACTCAGTACAGCCTTAAAAGCATAATTATGACTAAAAACAAACAGGTAACAATAAGGCAGCTTTCCAAGGAGCTCGGGGTCTCGATATCAACGATTTCCTCAGTGCTTAACAACAGGCACGAGGAACGAAGGATATCGCCGGACACTGTGAAGAGGGTTAAAGAGGCTGCCCGCGAAATTGGCTACCTCCCGAATATCTCTGCGAGGATGCTTCGATCTTACAGCTCCAGCAAATATCCTATCACAATAGCTGTTCTAACATCTTTTCAGGCTCCTTTGCCGCTTATAAGCTCAGTTATAACTACTCTCCAGAAAGTGGGCAATGAAGACGAATACAAGGATATAAACTTCAACGTTACAGTAGATATGTTTGAGGCAGGCGAGCTCAAGAAGCTTCCGGGGCTTCTGGACGGAACAAGATTCAATGCCGCCTTAATCGCAAACACTATACCTACTGATGATGAATTTCTCTCCGAAAACGTAATCAGCTCTCCCGTAGTATTTATAGGACGTGACATCCCGCACTACTCCTCAGTTAAGACAGTTGCGCATATGACAGGCCGGCAGGCAGCGGACATCCTTTATTCCTCCGGCAGCAAAGATCCTGTAATACTTTATTCAAAGATTCTCACCCAAACCACAATAGCACGTATTGAAGGGTTCAGGGAAGATGCAGAGAGATTGAGCGGAAATAAGCCGATAGAATTAGTGGCGGAAGGCTTCACCGAAAAACATGGATACGAAGCGATGAAAAACTTTCTTGATTCCGGCGGGAAAATCGACGGGCTCTACACAATCACCGATTCGCTTGCAGTAGGCTCATATCTCGCTGTTAAGAAAAAAGGGCTGAAAATCCCGGAAGATATAACTGTTATAGGAACTGGTGATTCTTCCGTTTCTCCCTACATAGACCCTCCTCTAAGCACTTTCACAAGATCTCAGCACAATCTTCACGAAGAAGCAGTGAGGCTGCTTTTCAAACAAATCAAAGGCACTATTACAATGCCCACTCAGGTGGTCGTTCCTGTTATGCCTGTGCTGAGAGAATCCACCAGAAGAGGCAGCATCACAAACTTCGAAATGGGGATTTAACCCAAAAACTCTTAGATTCAAGCCATATTTTTTCTCTGATTAACAGAAAAAACGTTTTTCCTGTTGACCTTTTGCATTTGATTGTTTACAATCGTTTAACATAAAAACGTTTTAGCAAAATCAAGAAGAATCAGGAATTATTATGGTTTTAGAAAAAGACAAACAGTACAAGGGAATAATCCCGCCGCTGGTTACACCGCTGGAGTCTCATGAAAAGCTTGATACAGAAAAGCTGGGCAGACTCATAGAACACATAATCGCAGGCGGTGTGAGCGGTCTTTTTATTCTCGGAACAACCGGCGAGGCAGCGAGCCTCAGCCTGCGGATGAAAAAAGAGGTAATTCAGCGAAGCTGCAGAATTATAAACCAGCGGCTGCTGGTGCTTGCGGGGATCACAACTACATCAATTACAGACACGCTTGAGCTTGCGCGAGAGGCTGAAGAGAACGGAGCGGACGCTGTAGTTGTATGTGCGCCTTACTATTTCCCCATCACACAGAACGAGCTCTGTGAATACATCAAAGACCTTCACGAAAAAATAGAGCTGCCTATTTTTCTCTACAATATGCCCAGCTGCACTAAGACGGTTTTCGAGATTGAAACGCTCAGAAAACTCACAGAGCTGCCCGGTATAATCGGAGTGAAAGACAGCTCTGCGGACATGGATTATTTCCGCCGGGTTTTAGAGCTCAAGGCTGTCCGTCCGGACTGGTCTGTAATGATTGGGCCGGAAATGCTGCTTGATGAGGCTGTAGCTTCGGGGGCAAACGGCGGAATCACAGGCGGGGCGAATATTTACCCTAACCTTTTTGCAAGATTCTTCCAGTCTTTAGAAGCTAAAGATGCAGCTGCATCTGAATACTGTAAAAGTCTTGTAGCTCAAATGGCTGAAAACATTTATGAGCCAAGCTATATCTCAGGCCTTAAATATGCTCTATACGAGAAAAATCTGTGTCCGGATTTCATTGCCAGCCCTCTTCTGCCGGCAGATAAAATTCAAAGAGAGCGGATTAAGAAATTTCTTTCTGAAAACAATGAAGAGCTCAGCAGTATAGGCTGTGATTATTCTGCCATTGAGCAGAATAAATAGTTGCCTGCAAAGGGCTTCAAAGATTATAATGGCCTCAAAATTAATTTTAACAGGAGACCAATAGGCTATGAAAGTTGAAACGTATTTCACCGGCGCAGACTGGGTGATTCTCGCTCTCTATTTTGTGCTCACTATGGGAATCGGTTTCTACTTCTACCGAAAAAGCAGATCGGTGGAGGGTTTTACAGCAGCAAGCAGAGCTCTGCCCGGCTGGGCTTGCGGACTTTCAATATTCGCCACCTACTTGAGCAGCATAAGTTTTCTCGGGCTCCCGGGCAAATCGTTCGGCGGAAACTGGAACCCGTTTGTATTCAGCCTTTCGATTCCTGTGGCAACGTGGATTGCTGTGAAGTTTTTCCTGCCCTACTACAGAAGGACGGGGGAAGTCTCAGCGTATGCGCACCTTGAACACCGATTCGGAACGTGGGCGAGGATGTACGCAAGCTTCTTCTACGTGCTTACTCAGCTTGCACGTATGGGGGTTGTGATGTATCTGATGGCTTTGCCTCTGAGCGTGCTTCTTGGTAAAGATATAAGGCTTATCATCCTTGTTACAGGTCTCTCTGTTACGGTTTATTCATTCGTTGGCGGTATTGCAGCGATTATCTGGGCAGATGCGCTTCAGGCTATTGTTCTGATGGTTGGTGCGGTTGCCTGCTCGGCCATAATGCTTTTTAATATGCCCGAAGGTCCTGCACAGGTATTTGAGATAGCTGCGGCTAATGATAAATTCAGCCTCGGAAGCTTCGGGCCATCGCTCACCAACGCAACTTTCTGGGTTGTACTGGTTTATGGAGTGGTGATAAATCTTCAGAATTTCGGTATAGACCAAAGCTATATCCAGCGCTACATCGCCTCTAAAAACACGAAAGAAGCGAGAAAAAGCATCTGGCTCGGCGGCCTTCTTTATCTGCCGGTATCAGCGGTATTCTTCTTCATAGGAACTCAGCTTTATGCCTACTATCAAACTCACCCTGAGTATATGCAGGAAGTTAGATATACTGTAGCAGAGCAGCAGCTTTTAAGAGAAAACGTCTCTGAGAGCGACGCAGGGTTTAGAGAGATGCTTGATGAAAGGGCTGAGTCTGTTACTATTTCTGAAATGGGAGACAAGGTATTTCCGCACTTCATCGGCAAACAGCTCCCCGTAGGCGTAACGGGGCTTTTGATTGCCGCTATATTTGCAGCAGCGATGAGTACTGTATCAACGAGTTTGAACTCCTCTGCAACATTGATCGCAACGGACTGGTATCAGCGATTTATCAATAAAAAATCCACCGAGAAGCAGTCTATGCTTGCCATCTACACCGCAACAATCCTCTGGGGACTCTTGGGAACTGGAACAGCGCTTCTGCTGGTGAACATAACCAGCGCGCTTGATGCGTGGTGGACGCTGGCAGGTATATTCGGAGGCGGTATGCTCGGGCTCTTCCTGCTCGGGCTGATAAGCAGAAGGGCAAACAGCCCAATCGCTGCTGCGTCAGTGATAATGGGGCTGATAGTTATAGCATATATGACATTATCACCAAAGATTGGAGCGCTTCCGGATCACCTGAAAAGCCATCTGCATTCCTTCCTTATTCCCGTATTCGGAACGATGGTAATACTTGTATCAGGGCTGCTGATAAGCAGATTTGTAAAAAGAAAGGCTTAAAATATGCAGCAGTTAATAAGCTATATAGCACCCGCAGCCCCAGCCACAAGACGTCCGGCAAAAGGCAAGCTCCCTTGGCTCAGGCCGGAAATCGGCTTCACCCCGAAATGGTACCGTCAGACGCTGGAGATAGATTTTGGTGAAAAATGGCATACGGACTTAGACTACCGCGAGGAAACAATAAAACTGATGAGAAGAGAGCTGGAGGTGCGTTTCCCGGGCTCGTCAATCGCAGCGATAGATCAGCCCGAGATGCAGCCTGATATCCTCACCGGCACTTTCGGCGCCTGCATTATCTCAGCAATTTTCGGCATACCGATTGTTTACTCCAGCGACAACTGGCCATGCACCAGCAAAGACTATCTCTCAGCAGAGCAGATTGACAATCTCGAAGTCCCAGACTTGTACAAGAGCGAAATTTTCCAGAATCTGCTCGGCCAGCTTGAAGCAATAAGAAACAAACACGGAATCATCAAGGGCTTTATGAACTGGCAGGGAGTGCTGAACAATGCCCAAAGGATTCGTGGCGAGGATCTTTTCCTCGATATGTTCGATAATCACGAAAGATGCCGGCATCTTTTCGATGTTATATGCAGGACGATGCTTGAGGCTAGCACAATCGTGCAGAAAATACAAAGCGACAGCGGCTTCGAAAACAGCTTCTCAAATGTGAGCAACTGCCTTGTGAATATGATTGCCCCCGAGCAGTACAGGGAATTCCTGCTCGCTCAGGACATAAAAATTGCCGAAAGAGACAACTGCTTCGGCCTGCACAACTGCGCTTGGAACGCAACTCCGTACCTGAATGAATATTCCAAAATTCCCAGCGTAGCATATATCGATATGGGAATTGACTCCGATCTGGAAAGGGCAAGGCAGCTCTTCCCGAACGCAAGAAGATCGCTTATGTACACCCCTATGGACGTGAAAAACAAAGATATAAACCAAATTAAACAAGATCTCTTGAAAATAGCCGCAGAATACGGGCCTTGCGATATCGTAGCTGCGGATATCGAATCTGATACCGAAGATGAGAAAGTTATTGAATTTATCAGGCTCTGCGATGATATATCGAAAGAATATGAGCAGTCTGTTTCGGCGGGGTAAGAGAATGAAAAAATCTGTCTTAACAGTTTTACTTATAACAGCAGCATCCCTCTCAGCCGGAAAGTTAGATAGAGGCAGTAGAAACAATCTGCCCGAAACTGCAAACTTAAAACAGCTTACAACTAAGACGCAAAACCATTACATCAGCCCTTATGGCGGCTTCTCGCCGGACGGGAAATGGATCGTTTACGATACACGGGCGGACGGGCCGCTTATGGGCTCAAATCCGTATATCGAAAAGGTGAATACGCAAAACAGAAAGATAAAGAGGGTTTATGAAGTGCCCGGGCAGAATGAATACGGCCCGGGCTGCGGAACGCCTGCATATCACCCGTTCAAAGATCAGATCATTTTCATAAGAGGCATAAAAAACGCCTCCAAATCCCGACCCTACGACCTGCACCGCAGAACCTGCGTTATGGTGGATGAAAATGCTGCCCCCGGCAAGGGGATCTATATGGATGCAAGAGATGTTTACCCCCCATTCACACCCGGCGCTTTGCGGGGCGGAACCCACGCCCATCAGTTCAGCGGCTGCGGCGAGTGGATCGGCTTTACATACAACGATGCGGTAATGGCAGAGCTCGAGGAGAAAACAGGCCGAAAGCTCAATCTCCGCACGGTTGGCGTTATGAAAAGAGGGACGCCGGTAGAGGTGTCCGGGCATACTGAAACTGAAAACAATTCGGGCAGGTGCTTTTCTGTGGTTGTCTCAAGTGTTGTGCCAGATCCAGAGCCCGGTTCAAATCAGATAAGCAGGGCTTTCAGCAATGCATGGGTTGGCGAAAATGGGTATCGTAAAAAAGACGGGACATACCAGCCCGCTCAGGCATATTTAGGCAAACTCAAAACTGAATCAGGGGAAGAATTAGTTGAGCTGTTCATCTCAGATATCCCAGAGAATATCCAAACCTCCGGCAGGAATGGGGCAATTGAAGGCACGAAAACGCAAATGCCTTCGCCGCCGGAAGGAGTAAAGCAAAGACGGCTCACCTATACCGGCGAGAGAAAATATCCGGGCATCGTTTTGAGCCCGCGGCACTGGGTGCTCTCAAGCTCAGATGGAAAATACATCGCATATCTTGCAAAAGATAACGAGGGGGTGGTGCAGCTTTTCGCCGTTTCGCCTGCAGGAGGCGAGCCCATCCAGCTCACAAAACACGATACCAGCGTGCAGGACACCTTCTTCTGGAAGCCCGGCAGCCATGCCGTCTGCTACGTATGCGATAACAGCGTATTTGCTTTGAAGATAAAAGACGGCAGACCGTGCGAGCCGGCAAGGCTAACAAAAAGATTTTCCAGCCACCCAATAAACCCATGCTGGAGCAGAGATGGCAGCATGATAGCATTCAATCTGGATACTGCTGAATCAGGCAAGCAGTACCGCCAGATATTCCTGCTCACCCTGAGCGAAGATACAAACTCATAAGCGGATTAGACAAAAGATTGTCAATTCTGTTTCAATAAAGATCCCGCTGAAAGCCTATCACTGATTCAGCGCTTCGGGCATTTTTAGGACAAATTCTTTTATCTCATCTCTTACTTTTCGATAGCAATTTAGAGCCTCTTCTTCTGAGACGGCATCGGCAGCGAGCTTAGGCGGGTCATCAAAGCCAACATGGACAACTTTGGCTTTCCCCGGGAACATAGGGCAGTTTTCGTTTGCATGCCCGCATACGGTTACCACGAAATCAAAATCAACGTTTTTCAGCTCATCAAGGTGTTTTGAAAGATGCCCGGAGATATCCGGGCCGGCCTCAGCCATCACCTTCACAGCATTTGGATTCAGGCCGTGCGTTTCGATGCCTGCAGAATAAGGTTCAATGCAGTCATTATTCAGATGCCGTGCCCAGCCTTCCGCCATTTGGCTGCGGCAGGAATTGCCGGTACATAGAAACAAAACTTTGAGCTTTTCTGTATTTTCCATAGATCACCTTTGTTGTTTTTAGTTCTCAGGCGGTGTAAATCAGCCAGAGCCCGCCTAAAATCACAAGCGCTCCGCAGATTTTCTTCAAAATCACAGCACCTTTGGATTTTTCATTCCAGTTCATATACCGCTGAACAACCTCTGTAAATGTTCCGGCAAATACAATAACAGAGCAGTGGCCTATGCCGTAAACCAGCAGGAGGAGTATGCCGTAGCTGAGATTCGTGGATGCCAGCTTGAAAGTTACTCCCAGCATAGGAGCCATATACGCAAATGTGCACGGGCCAAGGGCGATGCCGAAAACAAGGCCGAGGATAAATGCTGCAAGCATACCTTTGCGTTTCATACCAACCTGCCCGGGTGCAGAAAACGGATTCGGCAAAACCTCAAGCAAATACAGCCCTACGGCAAAGAATATCAGCGCCACAAAATAGTTGCCGTATCTGCCCACATCTCCCATCATTCTTCCGGCAAACGCGGTAACAGCTCCAATCGCTGCGATGGTGATCAGGATGCCCGCGGAAAACAAGGTTGATATCCAGAACGCCCGCTTTGCAGACATCCTCCCCTGCTCGTCGATAAAGCCCACAATCAGAGGTATGCTGGCTAAGTGGCAGGGGCTGAGGATTATGCTTAATATCCCCCAGATAAACGAGGCTGCAACTGCAAAGTACCACGCGCCTTCCACGGCCTGAGTTAATTGGGTAAAAAGCTCCTGCATACAGCTATCTTTCTTTTTGTATCTCTATGCCGAGCTCTTCCCACTTGCTCAAGATATCTTCTTTTGAATAGAAACCTTCGTGCCTGAAAAGCTCCTCGCCGGAAGCATCATAGAAAATCTGAGTGGGGATCATCTTCACATCATATTTCTTAGCCTGATCTTCATTTTTCCATACGTCAATAAAAGTTATCTTAAACTGCTGATTGTAGTTTTGCTTGAGCTCGTCAAGAATGGGCTTCATCATCTTGCACGGAACGCACTTGCCAGCACCTAAATCGATCAAATGAGGCAGCTTTTCTGCGTCCTGTTTTGATTCGCTTTTTTCAGGCTGGTCTGGGGTCTGGTTTGCTTGAACATCTGCCGAGTTCTCAGAAGCTCTCTGGGCATCTGGAGAATTGTCCTTCTGCTTCATTGCTATCACAATACCCACGACTGCGATAAGCACAGCTACGGTAATTATCTTTCCTGTTTTGTTCATAGAATCACCCTAATTGCTTATTGAGGTTGAAATTCTTTTCTAACTGCGAATAGATATCAGGCAAGCATCGCTTTGATATCATCAGGGGAAGCAGTCTTTCCGGTTACCTTCACTTCCCCGTCAATCGCTAAGGCGGGCGTCATCATAACCCCCATCTGCATTATATCGTTGAGCTGGGTAACCTTTTCGATTTCGTATTCGATACCGAGCTCTTCAGCAGCTGCCTCAGCATTTTCAGCCAGCTTTTTGCACTTTGGGCAGCCTGTACCTAAAACTTGAATCTTTTTCATTTTTGAGTTTCCTAATAAAATTGACTATAAATTTGTATGCTCATTCGCTTAAATCGGCGCCCAAATTAACGCTTTCAGGATTCTTGTGCGCCTTTTGATCGGGCGATTTGTTTTTTGATTTGCTCATGGTTTCTCTGGCTGTATTCGTATTTGAGGCCTTTCAGCAGGCTCCAGCTCATAAACAGCATAATCAGAGTAAACGGCAGTGCAGCAGCGATAGACATCTTCCGCAAGGCGTGCAGACCGCCTGAACTGAGCAGTATTACGGCAGTGAGCGAAACGGTGAGCCCCCATACAATTTTCTTGCCGGCCGAGGGAGACCGCTTCCCGTTAGAGGTCATCATCGCCAAAACGTAGGTAGCAGAATCTGCTGAGGTTACAAAGAAAACACCCAGCAGCATAACTGTAACCAGCGAGAGCCCCGCACTCAGCGGGAAGTGGTTGTACACTTCGAAGAGTCCCGCAGATACGTTTTCCGATACAACAGAAGCAATCTCTGCTCCGCCCAGCTCAAGGCTGAAGGCCGAACCTCCAAACACGCTGAACCATGCGAAGCTGAGGATTGTTGGAACGAGCAGGGCTCCAATGATAAATTCCCGTATAGTTCTGCCTCTTGATATACTCGCCACAAACAGCCCCACAAACGGCGACCATGATATCCACCATGCCCAGTAGAAAATCGTCCATGTCTGAGTCCACTGATAGCTCCTGAATGGGTTTGTTGAAAGGCTCATATCCAGCAGGTTAGACATATAATCTGCAAGGGTGTTTGTGAAGGTGTTCATTATAAAGCTCGTTGGCCCAACGATGAACATAAAAAGCAGAAGGAGTATGGCAAGCAGGATATTCATTTTGCTGAGTATCTGGATGCCCTTATCAAGCCCTGTCATGCTCGATATCAGAAAAAGCACAGTGGCCGCTGCGATTATCACCACCGTAATCCCGAAGGAATCGGCAAATCCAAACACCGAGCCAAGCCCGCTGGTAATCTGCATCGCCCCGAGCCCGAGCGAAGTAACGATTCCGAAAAGCGTGGCGAAGACTGCAAGTATGTCGATCAGATATCCGAGAGTGCCGTAAATACGCTCGCCTATCAGCGGATAGAAACAGCTCGAGATAAGCGTGGGCATTCCCCTGCGGAACGAGAAATAAGCAATGGAAAGGCTCATCGTGATATAAACCGCCCATGGCTGGAGGCCCCAGTGGAAAAAGCTGTACTGCATGGCGAAATTTGCCGCAGTTCCAGACTGCTGATCGATGTAGTCCGGCGGGTTTAGGTAGTGGCTCATGGGTTCGGCCACGCCCCAGAAGATAATACCAATCCCCATCCCTGCTGCAAAAAGCATACTGAACCAGCCGAAATATGAGTATTGGGGCTTTTCGTAGTCGTTGCCCAGCTTAATGCTGCCGAATCGGCTGAATGCAATACATATACTGAAAACGAGAAAGAAAAATGCCGCTATCAGGTAAGACCAACCGAAATTATCAATGATAGACTGATAAACTGTCCCGGATGCCTTATCAAGAAGGCTGGGGCTGAATGCGCCAATCAGAATCAGCGAACCTGCGCTTATAAGCGAGACAATAAAAACCAGATTCTTTTTTGCAAAATGCATCCTCAAACCTCTATCTACGGAATAAGCAGCGCATTACGCCTTGATTTATGAACCACAGCCTCAGCAGTGGAGCCGAGGATTTTCTCGAAGGTGCTTGATTTATCAGACTGCCCCAGAACCACAAGATCTACATCCTTGCTCCAAGCCTGAAAGAGTATGCGTCTTTTCGGCCAGCCCACCACTTCAATCTGTTCAACCGATCCGAAAGCCTTGCTGCACTTCTCCGCAAGACGGGCGAGATTCTTTTTCGCAAGCTCCCGCCTCTGCTGCTCTGCATACGGATCCGGCGCACGCTCACCAACATGGAGCAGATAAAGCTTAACAGCGGGATTCTGCTGATGGCAGAGATACGGCAGCACCTTGCTGTCGGTTTCCTGAAAGTCGGTGGCATAGAGAAGGCTCTCGAGTTTCTTTTTCTTATCGAGATATCCCCGTCGTTTATACACAAAAACAGGTATCCTCGCCCGCCAGAGAATCTCCGCATCCACACTTCCCAGAAGAGCCCTTCGTATCACGCCGGCGGGAATCCAGTAGAGGCCGATGTAATCAGCTTTTAATTCCTCAGCGAGTTTGAGCGTTTGTGTAGCTGAATTGCCTCTGCGGATATGAACCTGAGCGTTGTACCCAAGGCTGCGGAATTTTTCCGCCGCTTCTTCGGTTTTTTCATTGATGCTCTTGCGGTTTCTGTGGTTGTCCGCTGTAGAAATTATATGCAGGGTTTTTGTGCCGAAATGTCGCATAAACTCCGCCATCTCCAGCAGCTTTTCTGCGGGTTCTTTGAGGTCTAATTTTATTACAGCAGTTTTTAACATCAGGTATTGCTGCCTTTACAGTTTTTAGTTCCAAAAATGGCTTAGCCTGCAATATCATAATTGAATGCGAGCGTTTTTAAAAGAAACTTCCAAAAATTATTCCGCAAATAGTGGCCATCACGATCACCAGCGCTATGAAAACGAGCGTCTTCTTTGTTCCCATCACTGAACGGATTACCAGCATATTCGGGAGGCTCAAAGCCGGACCTGCAAGAAGCAGGGCAAGCGCCGGGCCTTTGCCCATCCCCGCTCCAATGAGCCCTTGGAGAATCGGAACCTCTGTCAATGTGGCGAAATACATAAATGCCCCCGCCACTGAGGCGAAAAGATTTGCGGAGACCGAATTTCCGCCTACCGCGCTGGCCACCCATTCCGAGGGAATCAGGCCTTCATTCCCTGGCCTTCCAAGCAAAAGACCTGCCACGATTACGCCGAAAAACAGCAGAGGCAGAATCTGTTTGGCAAAAGACCACGTAGAGCTGAACCACTCCTCCGCTTCGCCTTCTGTAGTGCTCGCTGCCCAGGAAAGGGCTATCACCCCTGCAGAAAATGGAATCATCACCATCATCCCTTCCATCGGGAGGGCAAAAGCAAGAATACCAACAGGCACTGCACCGACTATAATTTTCCAAGCAGGAATTGAAAACCAGAATATCAGTATTACCGCAAGAGCGACGGCAAAAACGGAAGTAATCACCCATTTGTGCTTCCAGATGCTTGTCCAAGCGCCGGCGGCAGCTTCCTTGCTTGCAATATTCTCAGCCTTGATTTCAGCCTCTTCGCCGGCATTTTCCCCGACGAGAATTTTTAGAACGTAAGCCCCGTCTTCTCTGCCTGAATGCTCAGGGCTTTCTATTACTGCCGCTCGGAAGGTTTCTCCGTTTTCGGTTTTGAAATGGAAATCATTAGGAGCTCCCCAGTTTGCGAATACCAAAACCCCTATCATCACGCCGAAAAACAGTCCGTTCTGCCAGAGAGGACGGGAAACCTCTGGCTCGGGCATATTCATCTGGCCGTCAGCCTTTTCGAGCTCTTCTTTTCGGTAGATAAAATGCATTGTAAGGCCAATTACGACGCTGAAAACAACCGCACCAACTGCACGGGCTATTCCCAGCTCAAGGCCGAGAATTCTCGCTGTGAGGATTACCGCGAGGATGTTTATTGCAGGCCCGGAATAAAGAAAGGCAACCGCAGGGCCGAGACCGGCCCCCATTCGGTATATACCGAAGAATAACGGCAAAACTGTACATGAGCAAACTGCGAGGATTGTGCCGGATACCGAGGCAACGCCGTAAGCGAGAATTTTGTTGGCCTTTGCCCCGAGATACTTCATCACAGAAGCCTTACTGACGAATACCGAAACAGCTCCAGCTATGAAAAACGCAGGAATAAGGCATAACAGCACGTGTTCCTGAGCATACCATTTAATAAGATGAAGCGATTCCATTACTGCATTATCAAAACGCCCCCAGCCTGCGGGCAGATAGAAACACCCAAGGAAAACAGCGACGATAACTGCCAACTTTTTCCATTCCTTTTTCCAGTCCATATTCTGTAGTCCTCTTTACAATATATATTACTATACGACGAAATACTCACATAACTATTGAAAAATTTTTTACTCGCTCTCCAGCAAACTGCTCTGGCTCTGGATTCGCTCTCTGAGAGCCTGCTCCACGCAATCAAGGAAATTTACGATACAGGGCGTTTTTAGCGAGTACATCATTTTGAGCCCGTCTTTGCGGCTCTCAAGCACGCCTGCCCTCACCATCATTGAAAGATGCCTTGAAACATTAGACCGCTTAGCCCCCAGATGAGAGGCGATATCGCATACGCACTGCTCACCGCCCGCAAGAAAATCAATCACTGCGAGGCGAAGCGGGTGAGCCGCCGCCTGAATTATCTCAGCTTTCAGCTCATAAAGCTGCATTGTCTCTGTTTTCAAAATTCATCTCCGTTACAGTGTTACGTTTTACTCATATAATAACTCAGCTTTAATATTGTTCAATAGAAAAATAAAAAAATGAACTTAATCGTTGAATTCAGAACAGAGCAGTTTTATAATTAGGATAGGGTTCCGGCATGGTGCGAACTTGTTGAATGGTTTTTATTTTTTCCATTAAGTATCGCACCATGCTTTTTTTTATCAATGCCTTGCTTGTTCGTGCAGGTCCGCGATTTTCTTCCCCGCTGCCAAATATAGGGACAGTTACCCATTTATTGATGCGTGGCTCGTGGCAAGTTGGCTTGTGGCAAGCAGCCAGCGGCCCGTGGCAAAATCATCAGCGAAAATTAGTGCTGATTAGCGGCTAAAAATATCTCCCCTCCGTTTCCTCCGCTGCCTCTCCGCCGCAGGCGGACTATCTCTGTGTAAAAAAAACACTGTCCACATCAGAGCAAGATGATGTATTGCGTTGAAGCGCCCTGCCGGCAGAGAGCTTTCCCCCTCATTTATGAAAATGTTTTCTCTGATGTAAAAGAGAGTTAAACATCGGAGGAAGCGGAGATAACGGAGAGGATGTGATAAATTAGACAGGATTAACAGCCCCCAACCGCTTTGGCTACGGGGCAAGGATTTAAAGGATGGGATAAAGATAGTGGCCTGTGGCTCGTGGCAAGCAGCTCGTGGCAAAATCATCAGCGAAAATTAGTGCTGATTAGCGGCTAAAAATATCTCCCCTCCGTTTCCTCCGCTGCCTCTCCGCCGCAGGCGGAAAACAAGCGGGCAGATTCGGCTTTAAAAAGCTTTGCCAAAAAATATTGTCGCACACAAAAACTTTTACCACGGCAAAATAATTTGAAATTATCAATTTTTCGGTTAGAATTCGATAAAGCCGTGGCAGAGTGTTCCTGCTGCGGCTTTTGACTGTATATATAGCAAGGAACAATATATGAATTGTTGCGTTACAGGACTGCAGTGGGGAGATGAAGGCAAAGGCAAAGTCGTAGATATATTAGCCGAGCAGTGTGATGTGGTAGTTCGCTTTGCCGGCGGGGCAAATGCTGGGCATACTGTAATAGTAAATAATCAGAAATTCGCCCTCCACCTTATGCCGAGCGGCGCGGTGAGAGAGGATACTGCCTGCGTAATAGGCAACGGGGTAGTATTCGATCCGGAGATCTTTCTCAAAGAGCTTGAGGGTCTTGAGCAGAAGGGCTTCAATTTTGCAAGCAGGCTCTTTATCAGCGAAAATGCGCATGTTGTGCTCTCATACCACAAGCTTGAAGACACCCTGCGGGAATCAGCACTCGGCAGGAACAAAATCGGAACAACCAACCGCGGCATAGGCCCCTGCTATGCAGATAAGATCGGCAGAAGCTTTGCAGTTCGGATGGCAGATTTTAGAAGACCTGAGCAGCTGAAAAGCAAGCTCAAAAAGATAACAGACTATAAAAACAAGGTATTCGAGGCGGTTTACGGCGCAGAGCCGATTGATCCTGAAGAAGTTTACCAGAGCTGCCAAACATATTCCCAAAAGCTGGGTAAATATATATGCAACACAACTAAATACCTCCACGAGGCGATAGACGCGGGTAAGAAGGTGCTGTTTGAAGGCGCTCAGGGCGCACTGTTAGACCTTGACCACGGCACATTCCCCTTTGTTACCAGCTCCAACGCCTCAGCCCTTGGTATGAGCACCGGCTCGGGCATACCGGCAGGTAAGGTAGATCGCTTTCTCGGAGTTGTAAAATCATACACAACTCGCGTAGGCTCAGGGCCTTTCCCAACCGAGCAGGACAATCAGACAGGACAGCTCATCAGAGATAAGGGCAACGAATATGGAACAACCACCGGCCGGCCGAGAAGATGCGGCTGGTTCGACGGAGTTGCCGCAAGGTACGCAGCTGCCATAGGCGGGATAAACGAGCTTGCTGTGATGCATCTTGATACGCTTGCAGGCATGGACGAGCTGAAGATTTGCCCGAGCTATATGCTTGAAGGCGAAAAGACGAATTTCTTCCCTGTGGATGCGGGAGACCTCGAGAGGGCTGAGTGCGTTTACGAAACCCTCCCGGGCTGGAATGAAGACCTCTCGGAGGTGAAAGAGTATGAAAAGCTTCCGGAGAATGCCAAAAAATATATAGAAGCGATAGAAAGGGTTACAGGTGTTAGAGTGAGTATGATAGGCACAGGCCCGAGAAGAGACCAGATTATTTATAAAAAATAATGGCTGACTGAATGGGAAATAATTTTGAAGCTGTAAGAAAACAGGCTGCTGAAAAGATCGGCCTGCCTGCTGAGAAAATGCCGAGGCATATCGGCATAATTATGGACGGCAACGGCAGATGGGCAAAGCAGAGAGACCTGCCAAGATTCCACGGCCACAGAGAAGGGGCAAAAAAGATTGAAACAATCTGCGATGCTGCTCAGGAAATCGGCTGTGAATGTGTAACTCTATACTGTTTCAGTGTGCAGAACTGGCGCAGGCCTGAGATGGAGATCGATTATCTTATGCAGCTTTTCACAAGATACCTCGTGGCAGTGCGCGGTGATCTGGTGGAGAAGAATATGAAGCTCGCTCATTTCGGCAGGCGGGACGGCCTGCCCGATTTCCTCCTTGAAGAGCTCGATAACACCCTCGAAGCCACCAAATCCGGCACCGGCCTCACCCTCGGTCTCTGCCTGAATTACGGCGGAAGAGAGGAGATTCTTGATTCGGTGAAGAAGCTTGGGGAAAAAATCGCCAGCGGGAGCCTAACCCCGGAAGAAATCACAGAACAGATGATTTCTGAGAATATCTACACCTCTGAATACCCTGACCCTGACCTTATAATAAGAACTTCAAGCGAGATGAGGATAAGCAATTTTCTGCTTTGGCAGTCCAGCTATTCGGAGTATTATGTAACAAAAACTCTCTGGCCTGATTTCACAAGAGAAGAGATGTTTGAGGCCGTTAAAACCCTAGGCGAAAGGGAAAGAAGAATGGGAGATATTAAAGCTTAAATCCGGAATGAATATTGGATAATATCAGAGAACAGCTCAAAGTTCAAAAACAGCGGGCAGTGCTCGTTGGGGCGATAATCAGAGGAAACGAAAAAGAAAACGACAACCTCCACGAGCTCACCTCACTAACTGAAACAGCAGGAGCGATTATCGTAGATCGGCTCCAGCAGAAGATTAACGAAATCAATCCTTCCACCTATATCGGCAGAGGAAAAGCCGCATACATCGGCAAGCGTGCGAAAGAAGCAAACGCAAGCCTTGTTATATTCGATAACGACCTATCACCAGGGCAGATCAAAGACCTCGAAAACATCCTTGAAACGCAGGTGATAGACAGAAGCGAACTTATCCTCGATATCTTCGCCACCCGTGCACGAACAAAGCAGGCGAGGCTGCAGGTGGAGCTGGCTCAGCTTGAATACACCTACCCGCGTCTGACGAGGATGTGGTCTCACCTTGATACGGTTACAGGAGCAGCCTCCGGCGGAATCGGAGCTGTGGGCGGTATTGGCACGAGGGGTACCGGAGAGAAACAGCTTGAGATAGACCGAAGGCTCGTGAACAAGCGAATCTCTGAGCTCAAGGCGGATCTCAGGAAGATTGAGAAAAGAAAAGACCGCGAAATCGAATCTCGCCACGAGGCATTCAAGATATGCCTTGTAGGCTATACAAATGCCGGCAAGAGCACGTTTATGAACGCTGTAACAGATGCGGGAGTAGTGCAGGAGAATAAGCTCTTCGCCACTCTCGATACCAGAACAAGGAGATGGAAGCTCGAGAGCGGAGCAGAAGCACTTCTCAGCGATACGGTGGGTTTTGTTCGTAAACTGCCCCACCAGCTCGTGGAATCGTTTAAGGCAACCCTCTCCGAAGCCCTCAGCGCAGATCTTCTTCTGCATGTCGTGGATGTAAGCAGCGAGAGCGTTTTTGAACAGATTGAAAGCGTGAACAGCGTGCTGGAGGATATCGGCTGCGGCGGGAAAGACATCTTAGTTCTGCTGAACAAATCGGAGATTCCCGTCAGCGTTTCCACTCTGGACACACTGAAGGCTGCATTTCCCGATGCGATTGCCGTTTCAGCGAAAACAGGCTACAACATCGATTCGGCCGTTCGTGAGATAACCCGCAGAATCAACGGGAGCAGACGGAGGGTAAAGGTGGTTTACAGCGTGCAGGAGGGCAAAATACAGGGCTTTCTGAAGAGGTATGCCGATATCGAAAAGACAGACATCGAACAGATGAATATGGTTCAGCAGGTGGTTATCGGCTCAAAAAATCTCGATAAGCTCCGCTCCCTGCAGCCGGAAAGCATTGAAGAGATAGAATAATTTATTGACTGCACAGATTTTTTGTTTTTTGCCCTAAGCCCAAGAAGTTCTCAAAGGGTTTTAAAGAATATTATTCTTCGCGAAGGCTTCATTACTCAAGCGTCAAAAAATCTCAATCCCGTCCGCTGGCGCTAATCCCTGAGCTGTTTATAAAAAGCCTTGGGGATAATATTGCAGTCATCATATCAGTGAATTGGGAGAGTAAAGCTTGAATATTATCATATTTGCAAATATAATCCTGTAAGACGTATTTCGGATTTGCTAACTCCATACCACAGGATGCAAAATTGAAGAATATTTTAATCACCGGCGGCTGCGGCTTTCTGGGCAGGTATCTGGTTGATTTACTGCTGGAGCAGATGCCCGAAACCAAACTGAAGATCGTCGATGTAAGATGCGATGATGAGCTTGTTGACCAGCTCACAAAATCTGACAGAGTAGTGCTCAGAACGGGCAGGGATATCTGCAGGAAAAGCTCGATCGAGAATGATTTTGCTGATGCGGATGTTGTTATTCATTTGGCGGGTAAGGTTTCTTTCTCAATCAAAGATAAGCAGCAGCTCTACGACATAAACACTAAAGGCACTGAAAACGTTGCCTCGCTGGCAAGGGATGCCGGCGTTTCTCATTACATCCAAATCAGCTCTGTGGCAGCGATTGGATACGGCAACGACAGGAATAAACCTGTTGATGAGGATTTCCAGTTCGACTGGGGCGAGGCAAGCCGGCACAATAAACACTACAGCCTCTCCAAACACTTTGCAGATCAGAAGGTTTCAAAGATCCTTAAAGGCAAGCATTATACTATAATTTACCCGGGTCTTATGCTTGGCCCGGGCGACAGACTAAACTCGGTAAAGCTTGTTAATGCGATTGCACGGAAGAAGCTCAAATTTGCACTGCCCGGCGGGACGAATGTGGTTGACGTGCGGGATGTTGCAAGGGGTATAACCGAAGCCGTGAAAACGCAGACGCAGGAGAAGCATCTGATTCTATCCGGATATAACCTCACATTTCCGGAGATCAATACGGCGATATCTAAATTCTTAAGAACGCCTCCTCCAACCAAAACCATAAGCCCTAAATTCGAAGGCCTGATGTATCTAACAACGCTTATGCTGGAGAAGTTTTGCCCATGCAATCTGCCGGTTACAGCGGATAATATTCATTCTGCTTTCAAATTCCGTTATTTCGACAACAGCAAAGCCGCAGAAAAGCTCGGCTGGAAACCCGAATACAAATTCGAAACAACCGTTAAGGATATCGTGGAATGGATGGAGGAATATGGACTGCTTGAAGGGTAAGACTGCGGTTGTTACAGGTGCAAGCAGCGGAATCGGGAGGCAGATTGCTGTTAAGCTCGCAGAAGAGGGCTGCAGGGTAGTGATAGCTGCCCGCCGCACCGATAAACTCGACGAGACTGCCGCCCAAATGCCGCCGAATGCCCAGTGCCTGTCTGTGCAGGCAGACATCACAAATCAGAGCGATGTTCGAGCTCTTTTTGATGTGGCTGTGCAGAGGTTCGGCTCGCTGGATATTCTAGTGAACAATGCCGGAAGAGGGCTCAAGGCCGACATAGCTGATATCAAGCTGGAAGACTGGCAGAAAACGCTGGCCGTAAATCTTACAGGCGTGTTTCTCTGCTCTCGGGAGGGGCTCAGAATAATGAAACAGAGAAGCATAAACGGAAAGATTATTACTGTATCCTCGATGATTGGGCTTTTACCCGCTCCCGGATTTGCGGCATACGGGGCCTCAAAGCACGGAGTTACGGGTTTTATGTGGTCGCTGTATTGGGAGGCGAAAAAATACGGGATAAAAACTGCAAGCATATACCCTGCGAGAGTGGATACCGAGTTCTTCGATTCCCACGGCTACGAAAAACGCCCATCCAAAGGGCAAATGCTCTCAGCCCGAGATATCGCAGACCACGCTGCTGCAATCGCCTCGGGAAGCTTCCTTAGAACCGCCGCTGTTGTGCTGAAAAACTCCCTCAAACGCATCAGAGGCTATTTCTCAATGCTTTTCTCATAATCTCAGCCGTAAGATTCAATGAGATTTTTGCGATGAAGCGTGGAGCCTGCCAATACAACCCGATATAACATAAAGATTAAACTGATTTCTGGACGGCTTTTATGTTTCTGCCCGGAAAGGTTTTTCCGAAAATATTGCCCGCTTCATTGCTGAATAAGTGTTATTGAAGCAGAAGCAGAAAAAAATATAATGCTTTCTGCAGAAGTGTCTCAGGCAGCGGGCTGAATAAACGGGACTACCGGCTTTCTGCTCCGCTGGCGGAAGAGTCTTATAGTTATAAGATTCCAAGAGCTGAAAGAAAATTTAAGATTCAGGTGAATAGGTGAAATACAGAGCGGTTTTATTTGATTTTGGTGATACGATAGTAAACTTCGGCCCGTTCGACCAGAAAGAGCTCATAAAAAAGGCCTGCGAGGACAGCTACCGATATCTATCCAATCTCGGCCAGAGGCTTCCGTCGATGAAGAATTACATCAGGCGAATCCTGATAACCATAAAGCTCAAGCTGATGTGGTCTGATATTACGGGCAACGACTTCGATGCGATGGATGTTTTGAAGAAAACCGGCAGAAAATTCGGGCATCAGCTCACCCACCAGCAATGGCTTGAGCTGCTTCGTATATGGTACAGCCCGCTGATGGAAATAGGGCAGGTTGAAAAAAATTTCCGTGAAACTATAGACAAACTCGAAGAGATGGGGCTCAGCCTCGGGATCGTATCAAACACATACGCAGGCGCAGAAGCCCTCGACCATCACCTCAGAGAATTAAACATCTTAGAACATTTCCCCGTACGGGTTTATTCGTGCAACTACAAATTCCGTAAACCGGACAAGCGAATATTCAAATCGGCCGCAGATAAAATCGGTGCTGATTTCAGCGAGATTGTGTTTGTGGGCGATAAAATCGAAACTGATATAGCCGGCTCAATAGGATGCGGGATGCTTCCCGTACTCAAGAAAGCTCATACAAATGAGGGCAAGAAGATTCCGGAAAACGCTAAGGTAATAAATTCACTTGATGAGCTGCCCGGATTGATTTCCGCCGAATGCTGACGCCGGGCAGGCTTTAAGAAAGCCGAAGCAGTAAAATGGCCAACTCAAAACGCAAACCTGCCTTCACCGCCTGCGGCGATGCCGTGTTAGACAGCATCTCCGACGGGGTCTTTACGGTTGACCTGAACTGGCTTGTATGTTCTTTCAACCGTGCTGCAGAGCAGATAACAGGCATTTCCAGAGAGGACGCTGTGGGGAGTTTCTGCTGGGATGTTTTCCGTTCGAATATGTGCGAGGCGCAGTGCGCCCTTAGAGAAACCCTGGAGACAGGCAAACCCCTGATAAACCGTACGGGTTATATTGTGGATGCAGACGGGAATCGCATCCCCGTGAGCGTTTCCACTGCTGTATTACGCGACGAAAACGGCAAAATAATCGGCGGAGCTGAAACATTCCGCGACCTCAGCGAAATAGAAACACTTAGAAGCGAGCTCAAGGGAAAGTGCAGCCTTGGGGGATTCATCAGCCACAGCAGCTCGATGTGCTCTGTGATGGAGCTTGCAAGGGCAGTAGCCGGAAGCCCAAGCACTGTGCTTATCTCAGGAGAAACAGGCTCGGGAAAGGAAGTGCTCGCCAAGGCAATCCACGAAATGGGCACACGCAGCAAAGCCCCGTTTGTAGCTGTAAACTGCGGAGCGCTGCCCGATACGCTGCTTGAATCCGAGCTTTTCGGCTATAAGAAAGGCGCTTTTACAGGCGCAGATACCGACAAGCCCGGACGTTTCGCAGCCGCCGGAGAGGGAACAATCTTCCTCGATGAGATTGGCGAGATAAGCCCTGCAATGCAGGTGAGACTGCTCCGGGTTCTGCAGGAACGCTGCTACGAACCGCTCGGGAGCAACAAGACCGAAAAAACCAGCGCACGCGTTATAGCGGCCACAAATCAAGACCTCTCGAAACTTGTTGAAAAGGGAAGCTTTCGGCAAGACCTCTACTACCGAATCAACGTGATAACCCTGAACCTCCCGCCCCTTAGAGACAGAAAAGAAGACATCCCCCTGCTTGCTGACCACTTTGTAGAAAAATACAACTGCCTCTATGGAAGGGCTGTTCCCGGAATCACACCGGAGGTGTATTCGGCGTTCCTGAATTACAGCTGGCCCGGAAACGTGCGCGAACTGGAGAACACTATTGAAAGGGCGTTCGTCTTATGCAACAGCAAAAGGATCTCCCTCACCCACCTGCCCGCTGGAATAGTCGGGAAAACCGATGAAAATCCAAAGGGCAAATCCATACGTATGCAAACAGACCAAAGCGAGAAAAACGCCATCCTCTCGGCTATCAAAAGAAACAACGGCAACAAAACCGCCGCTGCAAAAGAGCTGGGCATACATAAAACTACGCTCTATCGGAAGCTAAACAAGCTCGGAATAGAATAACACAGTTGCATTTTTGCTACTGACCCGTTGCGTTAAAGTAGCGTTGCTGCACCTGCTCAGCCAAAACTTTTAATAAGCTCTTCATCCATCTCCTTTTATAAAAGCATTATAATTAACATCTTACGCATTTTCTCATATTTCTTCGCCCATTTGGCACAGCTATTGTATAAACAACAGCGGTATGAAATTAGCAATTACAATATGGGCAGGCCGGATTGCTCCGGTATTTGATGCCGCCGGCAAAGCGGTAATAATCGACGTTTCGCCGGAAGGCAGTGAGCTTTCAAGAAGTGAAGTAGTTCTGCCGGAAACGAGCCCGTTTGAGAAGGTTTCGTTCCTGGCGGAAGCAGGAGTAGATCACTTAATCTGCGGAGCTATTTCCTGGCCTGCTCAGGAATTTGCCCTCAGCAGCGGGATTGAGGTGCTGGGATTTATTGCCGGCGATGTGGAGCAGGTGCTCTCAGGCTGGCTCAGCAACAGCCTCACTGCCGCAAGCTTTGCTATGCCCGGCTGCCGCGGAAGAGGCGGCCGGCGAAGGCGGAAAGGCAAAGCGGGAAGAGGGTTTAATCAGAGAAGACAAGATTTTTGAATTAAACTTTACGAAAGGAGAGTTTATTATGCCAAGAGGAGACAGAACAGGCCCGGCAGGACTCGGGCCAATGACAGGAAGAGCAGCTGGATACTGCACAGGCAACCCTGTACCGGGATTTATGAACGGTTTCGGTTTTGGATTCAGAGGCGGCGGACGCGGAATGGGCAGAGGCCTCGGCAGAGGCTTCGGCTTTGGACGCGGAGCATATCAGGCCCCGGCATACGGCGCTTATAACGCCCCTGCCTACGGCCAGCCTCAGATGGATACGGAAACTGAGAAGCAGGTATTAGAAGACAATCTAAGCCAGCTCAAAGAACAGATGAGCCAGATTGAAAAGAGACTTGAATCTCTAAAGTAACCGATGCAGGGTTTAGATGAATCGGTTTACCCTTTCTATATAACAGAGGTTAGGTTCTCCGGTGTCCCCTGCCGGAGGGCCTGATTCTCTTATAAAATGCAATTAAAAAACATTTGGACAGGAAATCGAAATGAAAGCAGCAATCACAGCAAACGGGAAAACATACAGCAGCGCGGTTGACCGCAGATTCGGCAGAGCCGCAGGATTTGTAATATACGATACAGAAACTCACAGCCTCGAATACAAAGATAACTCTCAAAACCTCAATGCAGCTCAAGGTGCTGGCGTGCAGGCGGCTCAGAACGTCGCTGATGCTGGCGTGCAGGCGGTTATAACAGGCCACTGCGGCCCGAAGGCATTTCATGTGCTCTCGCAGGCAGGCGTTGAGGTATATACCACTCAGGCTCAGACTGTGGAAGAGGCAATAGACCTTTTCAGAACGGGAAAACTCGCCAAAGCCTCTCAGGCAGACGTGGAAGGACACTGGATCTAATGAAGACTTCACTGGACTGCATACCCTGTTTCGTGCGTCAGGCCCTTGATGCAGGCAGGATGATCGGGAGCGATGAAAAAACCATCGAACAAATTCTAAAGCGTGTTCTGCTTGCGGCATCAAATTTCAGCCTTGAACTCACTCCCCCCGAAATGGCGCAGACAGTACACAGGATTGTGCGGGAAGAAACAGGCAATCCGGATCCCTACAAGAAGCTCAAAGAAAAATCCACCCTGCACGCAAATGAGGCGGCAGGGAAGGCCGAAGGGTTCATAGCAGACAGCGAGAGGCCTTTCGAGGCGGCGATTCGCTTTGCAATTGCGGGCAATATCCTTGATTTCGGCGCTCGTTCAGATTGGGATGAAAGCGTAATTGATGCCTCTTTTGACAAGGTGCAGCATCAGCCTGTGGACTCCGAAGCGGTCGATATCCTATATGATGAAATCAAGCAGGCAGGCGAGGTGCTTATTCTGGGCGATAATGCCGGCGAAACGGTTTTCGATAAGCTCCTGATAGAGCAGTTCCCCGGCAGTGCTGAGGTGAGCTATGCCGTGAAGGGAGCCCCGATAATCAACGATGCCACAGAGCTTGAGGCCATTGAGGCCGGCATCGAAAAGGCTGCAAGGATAGTTCCAAACGGAGCAGACATCCCGGGCACGGTGCTCTCAGCTTGCAGTGAGGAGTTTCTCGATATTTACAACAGGGCTGATGTGGTGATTTCTAAAGGACAGGGCAACTTCGAGACCCTCAACGAATGCGAAAGGAACGTGTATTTTCTCTTTCAGGTTAAATGCAGCGTGATTGCTGATAAGTATGGACTCGAATATGGCAATTGGATAGTTACATCCAGAGAGTTAATTAAGAAAGGCAGCCAAGAGCAATGCGTTTAGCTGTAGCATCAGGAAAAGGCGGCACCGGCAAGACAACCCTGTCGGTATCTTTGGCCAGGGCCTATGAAGGCCCATCGGTTTATCTCGACTGCGATGTCGAGGAGCCCAACGGGAATATTTTCCTAAAGCCGGATATTATAAATTACGTGAGCGTTAAAACTCCCGTCCCTGAGGTGGATAAAGACCGCTGCGACGGGTGCGGGAAATGTGCAGAATTCTGCAACTTCAACGCAATAGCAATAGCAGGCGGGAAACCGATAGTTTTTCCGGAGCTGTGCCATGGCTGCGGGGGCTGCGAGATGGTGTGCCCGGCCAAGGCGATAACGGAAGTGGGAAGGAAGGCTGGTTCGATTGCCGTTGGAGAAACAGGCACAATCAGCACTGCAGAGGGGCTTCTGGATATCGGAAATGCGATGGCTCCGCCGGTGATAAGGGAAGTTAAAAAATACATCAGGGAAGATGCCCTGAATATTATAGACTGTCCGCCAGGGAATTCCTGCCCGATGATTACCGCAGTGAAAGACGTGGATTTTGTTATACTCGTAACAGAGCCCACCCCATTCGGGCTCAACGACCTTATCCTCGCAGTGGAAACTGTGCGGGAGCTGGAAATCCCGTTCGGCGTAGTGATAAACCGCTCAGACAGCGGAGACGGCCGCGTTGTGAAATACTGCAGAAACGAAGGGATAAATCTCCTGCTCGAGATCCCCGAATCGAGAGAGCTCGCAGAGGCCTATTCCAAGGGAGCGGATATGGTGGATTCGGTACCGGGCCTCGAAGACAAGCTCAAAGGGCTTATCAGCGAGATAGAACAGACAGCAGCGGAGGTGAGCAAATGAAAGAGTTAGTGGTGATAAGCGGAAAAGGCGGAACCGGCAAAACAAGCCTTACAAGCTCGTTTGCAGCACTTGCCGAGAAATCCGTTCTGGCAGACTGCGATGTAGATGCTGCCGATCTGCACCTGATACTTGAGCCGAATATCAAGCAGACAACAGATTTCATATCGGGCAACGAGGCAATAATAGACGCAGACAAGTGCCTCGGATGCGGGGCCTGCTGGCAGAAATGCCGCTTTGATGCAATCGACAGAGTGGACGTGGGGCAATACCGCGTGGACAGCTCTATGTGCGAAGGCTGCGGGGTATGTGTGGAGATCTGCCCTGCAGATGCAGTTGATTTCCCAGACAGCAACTGCGGACAGTGGTTCATCTCAGACACAAGATTCGGCCCGATGGTGCATGCGAAGCTGGGGATAGCCGCCGAGAATTCCGGCAAGCTTGTCAGCGTTGTGCGGGAGGAGGCCAGAAAGCTCGCCCAAAACAGGAGCTCTGAGCTTATCGTTGTTGACGGGCCTCCCGGGACAGGCTGCCCTGTGATCGCCTCCATCACCGGCACAGACGCTGTGCTTGTGGTAACAGAGCCTACAATGTCCGGCATACACGACCTTGAGCGGGTGAGAAGCCTAACGAAACACTTTGATGTACCTACGTTTATATGCGTGAATAAATGGGATCTGAACCCTGAAAACACAAAGCAGATTGAAAAAATAGCTGAAGAAAGCGGATGTCATTTTGTTGGCAAAGTGCCTTATACAAAAGAGATAACAGCCGCTCAGGTTCAGGGCAAAAGCGTTATAGAAAGCGGAAGCGAAGAACTGAAAAAAAACATTAAAGAAATTTGGGAGGAATTGTGTTCCCAGATACTAAAATAAAATGCAAGAGAGTGCCGCTGAATTTCGGCCCGCTGAAAAACGCCTCCGGCAATGCCCGGGTGTACTCAGGCGATGGAGGATTTGCCGAATTCTGGATCATTGTGAGGGATGAAGAAATCGCAAAAGCAGGCTTCATCACTAACATCAGCGAAGAATGTATGCTTTCCTGCTCAGCCCTGGCCGAGATGGCTGAGGGAATGAAACTCAGCACAGCATACTCATTAAACAAAAGCCAGCTCACCGAATACGCAGATATAAATGAGTTCGAAAGCTGCACAAATACAGCAATTGCAGCGATTAAAGAAACAATACTTAATTACCAGAAAGCCGTAACAGAAATAACCTGAAACTATTTGAGGATTGAATATATGAAAATTGCACTGCCCATTGTAAACGGAAAATTGAGCCTCCATTTCGGCCATTGCCAGAGTTTTGCGCTTGTGGAGGCAGACAAAAACTCAAGAGAAATAAAAGAAACTGAATATACCCAGCCTCCGCCCCACGAACCGGGAGTTTTGCCGAAATGGCTCCACGACCTTGGAGCAGAACTGATCATAGCCGGAGGCATGGGGCAGAGAGCTCAGAAGCTTTTCAATGATAACAATATTGAGGTGATAGTAGGTGCCGAATCTGATACGCCTGAGAACGTTGTTAAGGAATATCTTAATAACACCCTTACAACGGGCTCGAATTTGTGCGATCATTAAACGTCTCGTTTAATAATTGATTCGGTTTGTCATCCAAATGTTTCCCCTAATTGCGCGGAGCTGCCGGCTTGCATAGCTTGCCGGCGGCTTTGTTTTTGGGTGTGTGAATATTTTTGTTTTCTGAAATGAACAGATAGTCGCCCCTGAAAAAGAATAGACTATTCAGGGACGACTATCTTTCTGCTCTTTACTTGTTTTTATCGATTATCGATTGAATCCTGCAGTTTCTGGCCGGCAACTGTTTCGAATATCGAATCATCAATTATTAGTTTGCTACCGTCGATTGCTGATTTTTCTTCTGCCTCGGCAGTCTTTAATTCTATTTTATCAAAGAATGCACCAGCACCTTTTTCCACGTCTTTTATGCATACTGTACCAGCTGCAATAATAAAACGGGAAATATTAAGTTTTTTATAGGCACCCGGCTTTCCAGTTGCTTTGTCGTAGATTTGAGCGATATTAGCCTGAATATTATGCCATTTCCCCGATTCAAGAGGCACATCGATAAAGAACCCTTTTTTACGTTTGGCTGACCGCTGAAAATAAAGCCAGCTTGACACTTCGCCCGAAATAGTATATCCCATAGCACGCGGATAATAATCGTATTCATATTCATGTTCAGATTTCACAAAATCAAATTCCATGATGAATTCATAATTGCCGTTATCCTTTCCTTCATTCCCTGAAACGGCAATAATGCGGTAGTATCCGCCGCCTTTTTCAAAAGCTTCTTCAAGAAAATAGCTTCCTTTGAACAGCGGCGCATCTCCCGGGGCCTCAACTATCTGATAGAATTCATTGTATTCGTCCTGCAGCCAGTGTTTGCCTAATGGTTTTGTGTAAACGTAGCCTGAGTAGCGACCATCTTTTTTATGTTTCATTCTCCATTCATTTTGAAATCCGGTTTCAGGGCCATCGCAGTTATATCTGTATGGAATTGACCATCCGGCAAGACCGTTTGCAAAGCTTCCATTTTCTAGTTTGGGTTTTGCCGGCAGATCAATCAATTTAGACATCATACGCGGTTCGATATCTTTTGAAAACTCCTTGAATTTTTCAGGATAAACAAATTCACCCTCTGAGTAAACATTTCGGCTGGTAAATTTTATCTCCTCATTGTCTATATCAACTATTGTATAATAGCCTCCCTTTTCCAGTCCCTCGGCAAATTTTGGAAATTCCTCCCCGAAAGGACGCGGAGGAGTGCCTGAGGGCATAGTAATAAAATTAATGCCCTTATATGTCCAGGCAGTTTTAAGGGCAACCTTTATCCCGTTATGAACATGGCCGTTCAGACAGTATTTTACATTCCCGTGTTCGGCCATAGCGTTGATCAGTTCTTTTTTGAGCCCGGGAGTGTGGGTATACCATTCCAGTTGTGTCAATCCTTGGGGCATAATATGAATATGAACAAAAACTATTGTCGGACGATCCTTATTTTTCTTCAAATCTTCCTTAAACCACTTAAGCATCGGTTCTTTAACTTCAAGGTTATCGTAGTTTCCGAACTCTATATTGGCAGGTATGGTAATAAAATGCCATTTTCCCACATCGAAAGAGTAGTAAACAGAGCGAATCCCATTGATTTTTTCCTCATAATCACGAAATCTCGTATAAGGCGGGCTTGTGTCGTGATTACCATGGTTTACCACTGTTAGCCCGTTAAAGTCTGAATTCCTTTTGTAGAAGTTGTCGAAGGAACGCTCATCAGGCACGTTCACCACATCACCAAGATAGACCAGGAAATCGATGTTCGGTTTTCTTGCATTGAGCTGTTTAACAGTGTTAGAAATATTGTTATTGCAATGCAGATATACGCCCGTGTCGTGTTCATAATAACCAACCTGAGGGTCAGCATTAATTGCAAATGAGAACTTATTGCCTATCTTTTTCAATTCCGGATGCGGATTGCTGATGCCGTCCCACTTCTTATCTATACCAAGCGGCCTTGCGATTGCAAATTTCGGCATCATTGAGGCAGCTGTCCCAATTCCAACAGTTTTCATAAAGTCTCTTCTGTCCATTAATAGGCTCATTCTAACTCCCATAATTTTAGCTTAAAGATTAGTTCCAAATTATTTTCAATTCCGAATATAAGCTTGAAGGCTGCCCGAAATGAAATCAGTATTCTTCATTGCCCTGTTTGAGTAATAAATACCGAGAAGTCTTGGGCGCCCTTTCAACATTTTTATTCAAAAACTGTTATTTATCATATCCGTCCGCACCCCATTGACCATAAATCGGGATAAATGTTTTATCAGTAATCTTAAACGGAAGGTTATCGCGCATTGACTTTTCTTTTCCATCGAAATGGAGTTCAAAATCATCAAAATCACGGATTTTATGCTATTTTGAGGCCATTTTTTTGCCCACACTGCTTTCTTCAATTTTCAGCTCCACTGGATTGAGCAGGTGTACTGATTTCTCTAAATTGCCGGTTATCCTGTCATAAAGCACTCTTGCTCCGTCATAGCCAACCTGCTGACTGTCCAGAAAAACCGTGGTGAGCGGTACAGGAAAACTTTGCCCGAGAGGACCTTCACCAATACTTGCAAGAAATACATCTTCCCCGACTTTCATATCAAATTCTCCAACGGTCTCATAAACACCTTTAGCCACATAGTTATTGCCGGTAAAGATGCAGACAGGGCTTTGCTCTTTTGACATCCTGCCTAAAAGACTTCTGGCGGCGTCTTTAATGCATTCGAAGTTATCAGAGCCATACGTTATCCCTTTTTCGAAAGCCATAAGGTCGGTGCAATATGGGTCATGGTCAAAATAGTTGTGATTCCTCATTGCTTCCTGCCATCCTTCAACCCAAAGTTTGCAAGAAGTAGGTGCGTGAACATAACCAATATAGCCCACAGGGCAGTGATGAGTTTCAAGCAAATGACTGCACGCCTTGTATGCGCCGGTAAAATGGTCGGCAGAGACAGAACTCGTTTCGATCCCGGGTATTAGGCGGTCGAGAAAAACGACCTTTTTGCCCTTAGAAATAACCTGCTTAACAGCATCTTTATATTCCGGAAGAATTTCTGGTACTATTAAAAGCCCCTGAGAATCATTAGGGGGATTCAAAATAGCATTAATAAACAAATCATGCGAATTGGTAGCATCAATCATAGTCAGCTCAACATTATGCTCCTCGCAAAATCTGTTTATCCCTTCATACAAAGCGACACAGAATGAATCTCTCTGCCACCTGATATAACTGATTGATACTCTTGAAGCCTTCTCAGAATTATCAAGGACAACTGCGCCTTTATTAGTTTCATAAGAAATCAAGCCTTCATTTTCCAGTAATTCGAAGGCTGACCGCAAGGTGCGGTAATTTACATCCCACTCTCGGGAAAGCAGATAAATAGGGGGAAGGCGATCGCCTGCTTTGAGCCGCTCTGACTGGATAGTGTCTTTAAGACGCTGCTTTAACTGTTCGTATAAAGGCTTATTGCTGCCTTTTCCTTGATTCGAACTGAATCCTTTTGTTTTGCCGTTTGCCATGATATCTCCAAATTATGATGGCATTGTACATACTTAATACATTCCTGTCAACACAAAGTACAAATATTTTTTGTTTTTATGCAATACCGCAGATTGAAAAAATTTCTGCTTATTCATAAACCGCTGTTTTATATAACGTAAAGAAAATAGTCTCGCCCATTAAAAAACCCTTTATGAGGCCAATGAACATTAAATATTTACGTGTTTTTTTTCGTTTTTTTAAGATTTTCCTTTTACATTTCAATTTTTTTGATATATTCACTTGCACAAAATTTATACATACTTAAAACAATAATGTGTATTTTTATGTGTGCATAAATACAGTTAACCTGTTTTGACAAAAGCTGGAAGGCATTTTAATAGAAGCGTTTATTTAAAGGAAGAGATACAACAAAATTTTGAGGATATTATATGTGTTACTGGAAAACAATCGCAGCCTTCTATATTAAATCATTCTTAAAAATATTTTTCAAGGGCATTTATAAGCCTCTTCGTTAGTTTTAATCCCCCCACATAATTTAATTACAAAACTTTGCCGAAAGTATAGATAAAGGAGAAAAAAATGAATGCCGGAAATGAATTCATCGAGTGTGTGAAAAAGGGCTCAACAAAACCGTTCGTATCGCTTCAGATTGGCGCCGGAGCAGGTTTTGACGTAAAATTAGCCGGTAAACAGTGGAACAGCCAAGGGACATTAGATGACACAATCAGGGCTTATGAAATTGTAGGAGGATTCCCGCTTTTCAATATAGGACTTCCGGGGCTTGAACAATTAGCACCTGATTTGCCATATGAAACGGAAAACAGTGAAACTGAGGGCGAAAAGTTCACAAACACCCATCTGGAAACACCTTTCGGACAGCTTGACTGGAAATTTCATGAGTTGCCAAAAATCGGCACTATGATAATGAAATACCCTGTAACAGTAGATGACAATGAAAATGCTTTCAATATGATAAAATGGTTTGCGGATCAGCATTATAAATATAAGGACAGGGTTGCTGATAAGATTCAGCCTGATGTGGATAAACTGAAAAACCACGGTCCTGTTTCGCTTCAGTGGAACATACAGCCGTTCGAATTGTTCGGTTTGACATCCGTAGATAACCTTGTGCTCCTTGCAAAACTCTACCCTGAGCAGTTCCGCCAAACATGCGACCATATAAGGGATATAAATGCCGCTCTGCTTGAAGAAGTTTTTAAGACGGATGTCGATTTTGTTTTTCTTGGCGCCCCCGGGTCGGAAATGCTTTCTCCGGAATTTTACGAAAAATACATCATCCCGGACTCTCAGAAACTCACCGATGTAGTCCACGGCTGCGGCAGACTTATTTACAGCCATATATGTTCGCCTATTGAGCCTTTCTTGACTATGGGCTTCTATAACCAAATGGGTCTCGACCTGTTTGAAACCTTCTCTCCCCCGCCTGTAGGAAACGTAGAATCTATTGAAAAGGCTCGGGAGATAATGGATGATAATATCTGCACGAGAGGCAATATAGGCCTTGATTTGCTCCTCAACGGCTCAAAAGAACAGGTCGCTCAGGCCACATTAGACCTTTGCGAGGCCACAAAAGGTACAAAACATATGATAGCAGCCTCAGACTACCTCTTCTATGACATCCCTTTAGAAAACGTTCAGACTATGGTTGAAACCGCAGAAAACTTTAAATAACTTATTTAATTGGAACTGAAAATGAAAATAACCTTAAAATCACTGGCAATCCTTTTTGCCTGCAGCTGCTGCTTTGGAATGTCAAACAAAATCACCCATGACTTCAAGCAAAAACCAGAATTGCAGATACTGCCTAAGGGCTCACCGCTTGCAGAAAACGTTGACCTTGTGGATCTCCGGAATTGCAGCCCTGAAACAAAACTGGCAGCGATTACGCTTCAGGGCAAAGTTAACTCCGGCGAAAAAAGCAGAGTTTTTATGCTTGTATACAAAGATAAAGAGGCGGATGAAAGAGCCCACACCAAAATGGATTTCTGGCTCGACTATTTCAAACAGAAAAACCATATAAAAAACTATAAGCAAATAGACTTAGATACATACTTTGCGAAATACAAAGATGCTTACAGCAAGGTGATCGTTTGCGACCCGAACTTGGAGGCCAGTATAAATGTCGCAACAATGATGTGCTCTCTGGATGATGCGATTGTTATTTCAAAGAGCGACTTAGACAAGTTCAGCGATGGAAAAGAAGTTATTCACCTTAGCGGAAGATGGAAGAAAAACGTTGATGCCTACAAATGGGCATACGAGAATCTGTGGGATAAAATGAACCATAAAATGCTCTCATGCCAGCACCCAACTTATGCCGAACATCATCTTCGGGATTATTTAATCAGGCATAAGATTTTTCAGTTTTGGGTAACCGGGGCCAATGTGCAGGATAATCCCGAGGCAGATTCCGAGGCTGAACTGAAGTTCGCGAGGAAACTGATGTCTAAAATGCCTCCCTGCGCACCGCTGGTGGGCTGGCTTGACGGCGGCGAAGATGATATTGGTCTTACCGAATACGGAGGCGTTGGTATAGCCGGAGAGTACGGAATGATAACCCTCGGAACAAACTGGGGAGCGAATTACAGCGCATTGAGCGGGATCTCCGTTGACTTTGCCTCGATGATAAAAAGGTATCAGGCAAAGAAAGACTACTCTGTTCCAAAACTGGAAGATGATAAAGTTTACCTTTCATTCGTAATACAGGATTCCGGCGACGCTCCGGCATACTGGCAAGCTATTCAGGCTGAAGTATGGAAAGACGAAAACAGGGGCAAATTGCCCATCGGCTGGGGTATTACCGTTTCTTCTTTAGAAATGAGTGCACCAATGGTTGAATGGTTCTATGACAACGCAAAAGCCAATGATTATTTCTATTTTTGCATATCAGGGGCAGGATACTGCCATCCATACAGAGATTTCTGCTCGAAAACCAAAAATCCAGAGCAGGCTTGGGACAGATACTTCACGATTATTGATGAGTATGCCGAATTTACCGGCATAGAAGAACTCGGATTATACACAGATGCATGGCTGGAATTTGACCGTAAAGAAAATGACCCTGTAACGAAGAAATTCGTTAATTCGCTCGAAAATATAGATACTTTTATTCTGGGCTTAGGCCGAGACAAAAACATTGTTAAACAGGGTCATAATTATTTGCTTGGCCAAGAAGACTCCCTCGTATCTCACGTGGTAACAAGATGGGACACAAAAAACACCTACCCGAATAAAGAAAATCAGCAGTGGCTGGCTAACGAAATCAGGAAGCATACTCCCAAAAAACGCCCTGCATTTATTATGGTTCATCCGTTAAGCTGGTCTTACTTCCCAACCGACCTGCTGAAGGTAACTGAGATGCTGGGAAATGAATATCAGGCAATATCCCCACGGATATTCAGAGACCTGTATTTGAAATCTATTGATAAATAAGCAATTTGAATGGGGATAATATGATAGATATTCAATCTTCTCTCGAAGGTAAGAAACAACTTGAAACCTTACTCTCGGGGAATGTGCCGGCTTTCCCTCCACACTTCGAACTTCAGTTCCAGCTCGATAAAATATGCTTTGGTATAAGCTGGGATGAGCTCGTAGAACAGATAGAAGGCCAGAGCCCCCAAAAACGGCAGCAGGCTATAATAGATTATCACAGGGAGCTTTACGTTCAGGTGATGGAAAGATTTCACTGGGCTGCTGTACCAGCTCCCGGCGGAGGGGAAGTAGATTACGCAAAAGGCCTTGAAGAGATGAAAAAAGCTGTGGGAGAAAGAGCGCTTGTCTTCTCTTTCAGCCCCGACGGAGTCTTTTGGATGCCGACAGGTTCGGAAATGATGGATTTTGTCGTCAGGCTTTTTGAACACCCGGAACAGCTGCATAAAGAGGCTCGCGAAAAATGCGATAAGGCAAAGCAGCTGGCAAAAATTCAAAAAGAATCAGGAGCAGATTTCATAGTTCAGAACACAGATTTTGGATTTAACAGCGGCCCGTTTATATCTCCAAAACACTTCGCCGAATTTTGCACACCTTACATGGCCGAAATAATCGAATATATGCATAACATAGGCCTCAAGGTTATTCTTCATTCTGACGGGAATTTGAATGATATCCTCGATCAAATTGCCTCAACTAAAGTCGATGGATACCAGTCAATAGACCCTCAGGGAAGTATGGACATAAAGGAAGTAAGAAATCAGTATCCCGACTGGCTGCTTATGGGCAATGTTGCCTGCAATATGCTGCAGGATGTTAATGATGAATCAATACGTGAATCAGTTCGATATTGTATGCAGCACGGTGGATTCGGTAAGCGTTATATTTTCTCAACTTCAAACTGTATATTCAAATCTATGCCGCTTGAAAGCTATAAAATAATGTTAGATGAATATTACAACATATGCGGGAAAAAAATGCTATTATAATATTCTGAAATTTCTCAAGGATTGACAACCATATGTACCAGCTCAAAACGATATCACCTTAGAAACTCAGAAGGAAAATGAACGGCTTTAAATCAAATCATAAACATATTGCTGATTAAGTATGCAATCGCAGGCTGCAGCGGCTTTCTCCGGTGTGAAAATATCATCAGTCCTCAAATCGTGGAAGATGTGATTACCATAATATTATAGAAAGGTTAAAAAGATAAATATGAATTATTTAAACACTGTTGATTATTGCGTAATCGGGATTTATTTTACACTGCTTGTTGGCGTAGGTTTTTACCTTCAGAAGAAGGCTTCATCCAGTATTGAGGATTATGTGGTTGGTAATCGTTCTCTGCCGTGGTGGGCATTGGGGATATCAGGAACCGCTACATGGCTGGATATAGCGGGGACTATGCTGATCGTTTCTTTTTTGTATATTCTTGGGCCGCGTGGATTGTACATTGAGTTTCGTGGAGGTGCGGGCTTGCTTTTGCCGTTTATGCTTTTGTGGGTAGGTAAATGGCTAAGACGTTCTAACGCTTTAACTCCCGCTGAATGGATGATATTCCGTTTCGGCGATGGATTTGGAGGCCGGTTTGCTCAGTTGTCTGCAGCTCTTGGGGGGATTTTTACCACTGTAGGCATGCTCGCCTATCTCATCAAGGCTTTGGGTCTATTCCTCTCGACATTTTTGCCATTCACCCCTCTCCAGTGCACTTTGGTATTCATAGGTATAGCAACCGTTTATACTATGGTCTCCGGCTTTTACGGCGTGGTTTTTACCGACCTGATTCAAGGGGCGATCGTTATAATTGCAGTGTTTATTATATCCTCTATGGCGATCTCAAAAGTTTCGGCCGCCCCTGACTTTTCTGCTTTAGCCGCCAACGTTACAGGCCAAAGCAACTGGACAAGTTCTGCTTTGAGCATGCATGCGGACCTCCCAAAAGGATACGAGGTGTACAGAAATTTATTTATGTTCGCAATGTTCTATTTATTCAATAATATCTTCAGGGGAATGGGGTTCCCCGGCGATCCGCGTTATTTTGGTGCAAGGAACGACAGAGAATGCGGACTGCTGTCACTGATGTGGACAGTAATGCTGATGTTCAGGTGGCCGTTAATGATCAGTTTTGCGATACTTGGCATATTTCTGGTAAATAACCTTTTTCCTGATCAATCTACAGTTGAACAGGCAACCGAAGTTATCCAGCAGCAGCATCCGGAGGTAGCTCAGGCTCAATGGCCTACTCTGCTGTCCAATATCGCCAATCAACCTGAGCAATACCCTGAACTTACCGATAAGATGAAGCATCTTCTTGGTGATAAGTGGGAGAAAAAAATTCTTCTTCTGAGTTATCAGGGAACTGTTAATCCTGAGCGAATTATGCCTGCGGTGCTTTTGTTCAATATTCCGCCCGGGATGCGAGGACTCCTCCTCATAGCACTGATAGCTGCTTCAATGTCAACTTTTGATTCGAACGTGCATCTGGCGGCAGGAATGATGACCCGTGACATTTATCAAAAATACATCCGTCCAAAAGCGGGAAACCGTGAAATAATCTATATGACTTGGGCATTCGTAGTTTTGCTTGTTACAACTGGATTCCTGATGGCTTATTCCCTAAAAAGCGTGAACGAAATATGGGGGTGGCTGGTAATGGGCCTCGGAGCCGGCGCACTCGTGCCTGCATTTTTGAGATTATACTGGTGGAGATTCAATGGTGGCGGATTCGCTATAGGCACAGTTACAGGCGTGTTCTCTGCGATAATCCTTCGTTTTGGTGCAGTCGCTTTCCAAGGCGATCCAAAACATGCTGAGTTGTACGCGATACTAACAGATGAAAGGTGGATGTTTTCCATACTTCTGGTATTCGGCCTAATTGGATCAGTTGCCGGCACATTCTTGACGAAAAAGACTGACCAGAAAGTCCTTGATGAATTCTATAAGAAAACCAAACCATTCGGTTTATGGAATGGACTTCAAAACAAGCTCCCTGAAAATGTCCGCAAAAAAATGCGTCGAGAACATAAGAATGACTGGATTGCATTACCTTTCCTCCTTGTCTGGCACGTATGTCTGCTTTTAATACCAATGCAGTTTATAGTACAGAATTTCAATGCACTGGGAACAACTCTTGTAATATTCCTCTTCGCATCTGCCGGATTCTACTGGTTTTGGTTCAAAAAGCTGCCTAAAGACAATATGTACAATGAAGAGGAAGATGGAGAACTCTGAGCCGATACCAGTTTTCTGCAGAAAAAATTTGAAAAATTTCCTCGTTCAGAAACTTAATCGCTCAGGCGCACTCTCCAGAGCTGGAATCCATTTTAAATGTTTGGTTTGGTTTGATTGGCGGTTTTGTTATAATCTGTGCAAAACAGAAATGCTGAAAGAGGAACTTTTATGAAAATCACGATACTTGTTGACAATAATTCAGCAGAACCATTAGGCTCAGAGCACGGGCTTTCGATGTTCTTGGAAGCTGGAGGCTCGAAGGTGCTCTTTGATGCCGGAAAAACAGAGCTCCTTGCAGACAATGCAGAAAAGCTCGGCGTTGATTTATCCTCTCCTGATTATATTGTCCTCAGCCACGGGCACTATGACCATACAGGCGGCCTCGCTTATGCGCTCAGCAAAGCGAAAAATGCCAAGCTCTACTGCCACGAAGGCCTGCTCAAGGAAAGATACAGCCTCAAATCCTTCGGAGCCCGTTCGGTGGGCGCGCAGAAAGAAGCGAGGGAGGCGATAGAGAATCTGCCCTCAGAGAGAAAAATCTGGTATGAACAGCCTCTCACAATCCCGGGCGGGTTCAACATTACAGGAACTGTACCCCGAATAACCGCCTTCGAAGACACTGGCGGAAATTACTACTTAGACCGTGAAGGCAGATACCTTGACGAGCTGGAAGATGATATTTCCCTCTGGGTAGAAACTCCACGCGGCCTTGTAATTGTGCTTGGGTGCTGCCATTCGGGAATAGTGAATACCATCCGGAGAATCCAGGACATATCCGAAAAAAATAAAATCGATACCGTTGTTGGCGGAATGCACCTCATACATGCAGACGAAGAGAGGCTCAGGGGAACAGTTGAAGATTTGAGGCAGATGGATATCAAACGCATACTCCCCTGCCACTGCACAGGCGATTATGCCGCTGAATACCTGAAAAATAATCTGAATTGCGAGGTTCAGAAAGCTTATGCAGGTATGAAGCTGGAAATTGAATAACTGCAAAGCCTTTACCGCAAAAAGGAATAATATGCAGCCCCTCCCGCAAAAGGAAAAATATGAGTATCAAGGCAGCAGTCTTGTGGTCAATGCACCTGCAAAGCTCAATCTGTTTCTGCTTATTGCAGGGAAACGCCCGGACGGCTTCCATAAGATAGACACGCTCATGACAAAGGTAAGCTGGTACGATTCGCTCTGCCTTGAGGAAGGCTCATCGCCCGGCATTGAGCTGACTTGCAAGGGAGAGTATTGGGCGCCGGAAGATGAATCCAACCTCGTACTAAAAGCAGGAAAGCTGATTTTCCGTGAACTGGGCCTGAGCGAGCCGAATCTGAGAATCACGCTCAGAAAGAATATCCCCGCAGGCACAGGCCTCGGCAGCGCAAGCAGCGACTGCGCAGCGGCTATCGACGGGATTGATAACTATTTCAGCCTCAATATGTCTCACGAATTCAGGCATTATATAGCAGGACAACTCGGCAGCGATGTTCCGTTTTTCCTCGGAGGGCCAATATCAAGATGCACGGGAAAAGGCGAGAAGCTGCAGAAGGTTGATTTGTCCCTTTCAGGTGTTATGTTTGAGATTTTTCTGCCTGATTTTACCTGTTCAACAGCGAAAGTTTACTCCTTCTGCAAACATTCGCAAAAAGATTACGAAGAAAAACTGGAAGCAGTTAATAATGCCCTGAAGCAGGGTTCTGCTGAAAAAATCTGCAAGCTTGGAGTAAATATGCTTGAGAAGCCCTGCTTTGAGGCTTATCCTGAGGCAGAAGAATTTGCCAAAAAGCAAAATAACGGCGAAAAACTTGCTCTCAGCGGGAGCGGCTGTGCTTTTTACCGCTTTTTTTCCATAAATAAACTTGAAAATCACAAAAAAAATGCGAAAATCGATAACTACTCTGCCCTTGGCGGCAGCAGGTTAGTGTCTTCCAACAGTTGGTAAAAACTACGAGGTGGAACTATGGAAATCAGCGAAGTTCGCGTGAAGTTGGTTGAAAATAAGGATGAGAGGCTGAAGGCCTTTTGTTCGATTACAATGGACGGGGAGTTTGTCGTGAGGGACATAAAGATCATCGAAGGCAGCAGCGGTTTGTTTGTTGCAATGCCTTCAAGAAAGATGAGCGATCACTGTCCTGATTGCGGCGCCAAGAACAGCCTGCGTGCAAGATACTGCAGCGGCTGCGGAAAGAAGCTTCAGGAAGACAGAACAAAGAAAGATTCTGCCGGAAGGTCGAAGCTCCATGCCGATATCGCACACCCTATAAACTCTGAATGCAGAGACAAAATACAGGATGCGATATTAAAGGCATACCACGAAGAGGTGGAAAGAGCGAAGCACCCTGATTACGAACCGGTAGATTTAGACAGCTGATTTAATAGGCTGCGGTTCTGTTTGAGCTTTGGACAACTGAAAACCCCATGCGGTTTTCAGAATGGGGAATTTGTTTGACGTTTTCAAGCCGAGGAGGTAAAATTTAACCGCATTCTATTTAATAACTGTATATTATTTCTTCGTTGGGAGTGCCCAAATGCTTCTTTATTTTATTCGCGGTCTTTTCTTTACGATAATTCTTGCTGTCCTCTTCCTCGCAATTGATAATGCTCAGGAAACAGGCGTTTTAAACCAGCCCAAGCTTCTCACCGGCTATTTCCTCGCAATGATACTCGCTATCGTTGTTATAGTGATAGACTGGCTTACCCCCAAAAAACATCTATCATCGCTAACGAGCATCTTTTTCGGGCTTCTTGTGGGTATGCTGATAAGCTCAGCAATCACGCCTGTAATTTCCACGGTGAACGACCTTTACAATATCGGCATGAACGAGCAGGCACTCGGGACAACCCGCTGGATTGTAAGCATTTGCATCTGCTATCTCACGATAAGCATAGTTATGCGGACAAAGGATGATGTTCGATTTGTTATCCCGTATGTGGAGTTTTCTCGCCAGACAAAAGGCGTGAGGCCGCTGGTGCTGGATTCCTCTGTGATAGTTGACGGAAGGATCTTCGAGCTTGCCCAGACAAAGGTTTTCGATGCACCGTTTATAGTGCCCCGTTTCATACTGAACGAACTCCAGCTCCTTTCCGATTCACCCGACAAACTCAAGCGGACAAGAGGAAGAAGGGGGCTTGATATGATAGCCCAGCTTCAGTCTGAGCCGGTAGTGGAAATCAGCATTGATGATACGCCTCCCCCGGGGATTGAATTTCACGCTCCCGTAGATCAGAAGCTCGTTGCCTTCACGAAAAACTGCGACGGCCGACTCGTTACCACCGACTACAACCTCGGGAAGGTGGCGATGGTACGTCAGGTGGATGTGGTGAACATAAACGATATCGCAAAGGCCATCAAGCCCGTTGTTCTTCCGGGCGAGCCGCTGAAAGTTAGGATAATCAAGAAAGGCGAAGAACGCAAACAAGGCATCGGATACCTTGAAGACGGAACGATGGTGGTAGTGGAAGATACGAGCGATATGATTGGCGAGACAGTGCCGGCAATCGTTACAAGCTCGCTGCAGACCTCAGCAGGCAGGATGATTTTCGCCAAATTCGAACCGGCAGAGCTTGCCGCAGAAAAGAGGAAGGGAAATCCTTCCAAGAATAGCTGAGGGAACGCACTACTCTCCTGTTAAATCCATTCTGAGCCCTGAAAAACGCTTATAACCGCCCTGCAAGCTTTTTGAAACGAGACAGGGCGAAATTTTAAATATTGAGCGCTCTATGTTAGAATAACTGCGGGCTGAGAGCCCGAGGCTTTATATTGCCTCTGGAACGGCAATAATGGATTTGTGTATGGTTTAATACAGGAGAACTAAGATGTCTATGTTGGACAGCATAATCGCGGCGGCCGAGAAGTACAATTCTTCGGATATCCATTTGAGCGCAGGCAGGAAACTGCGGCTCCGAATTAACGGGTCTCTGCATGCGATGGGAGGTGAGGAATCTGTCCTGAGCGAAGAGACTGTTCGAAGCATTATGGATCAGACTCTGAAGGAGAGCCAAAAGCAGCGATGCCAGAAACTGCTCGAAGAAAACGGCTCTGTTGACTATTCATACGAAACCGAATACAACGGCAAACCAATACGATACCGTATGCAGGTGTACACCTCCATGGGCAAGCCTGCCGCTGCAATGCGCAGAATCAGCTATAAGATACCCTCCTTCGAAGACCTCAACCTCCCCCCTATCTACAGGAAAGTGATGGAGAACCCCGAACAGAAAGGTATTGTGATTGTGGGCGGGGAAACAGGAAGCGGTAAATCCTCCACCCTTGCCGCAATGATAGGTTATCTCGGCAGATACCCCGAGAAACACTTAGTAACTATCGAAGATCCGGTGGAATACGTGTTTCGAAATACCAAGGGGCTTATCCACCAAAGAGAGCTGGGGCTGGATTTCAAAAACTACGCTCAGGCACTTCGAGCTGTGCTGAGAGAAGACCCAAACGTGATTATGATTGGCGAAATGCGAGACGCTGAAACCGTGCATGCAGCTATTATGGCAGCGGAAACCGGACACCTCGTGCTCACTTCTCTGCATACAGCAACAGCAGCGTGGACATTCAGCAGAATCCTCAACTTCTTCACCGAAGCCGAACACGATGCGGTAAGGCTGAACCTCAGCTACAACCTGCTCGCTATTATGAACCAGATGCTGCTGCCCTCTGAGAAGAAGGGGTTTGGAGTGGTACCGGCCACGGAAGTGTTTGTGAATACCCCTTCAGTAAGGCAGTATCTCAGGGATGAGGAAAAGGAATCACAGCTTTCTGATGTAATCAAAGACGGAAGCGACGGAATGCACAGCTTCAATATGTCTCTGGCAAGACTCATCAACGAAGAGCATATCGGCGTTTCAAGCGCAAAGGCATATTCTCACCACCCAGAAGAACTCGAAATGCTCATCAAGGTTACAAATAATGAGTAAAAATCAAATTTGAAACAAAATTATTTAAAAAACATTGAACAAAACGCTATCATATGATAGTATCATTGGTTAGAGGTTGCTGGCTATGGGATTCGCTGAAGCAGCAGATTTTCTCAGGATATTCAAGGGATGTTTAGAGCTTGGCAGATATGTAATTGCCGACAGGCAAGATAATTCCCAATTCCTGATTGATTCCGGAATGCTTGTCGAAGAAAGAAGAGAGGTTCTTTTTTCAATAAAGCCTGAAAATTATATCTCAGGTCCTGATAAACACCATACAGAACATAACACTCAGGTATGGATATTCGGACAGCACTGGCAGGACTTGGAAATATATATAAAGATAGGGCTTAAAGAGGTTAAAATGGGCCATTCTGCAGTTGTGATTTCTTTTCACAAAGCAGAGCGGAAGATCCGTTATCCTTTAAAACAGGGAGACTAATTGAGATGAGTAAATTTTGTTTCAAATGCGGCGATTTTCGTGATACGTTTACAAAAACTGTGAGCGAGAGTTACAAAATTCGCGGTGAAAACATAGAAATAGAAGTGGATAGGGAATTCTGTTCAAAGTGTTCTGAGATGCTGGGAAGCGATAAGCAGGACGCCGAGATTCAGCTGAGGCTCTATTCGATCTACCGAAAAAGGGCAGATCTGCTGAGCCCTGAAGAGATTAGAAACATTCGCTCCGGATACGGCCTGAGCCAGAGGTCTTTTGCTAATCTGCTCGGGATGAGCGAGGCAACAATAAACCGCTATGAGAGAGGTGCTTTACAGGATAAAACTCATGACAACCTTATAAGAGCGTGTAAATCTGCTGATTATGTACGGGATCTATTAACCCGAAACGGCAGCCAGCTCAGCAGCTGGCAAAAAGAAAAAGCGAACAAAGCAATTAATAACGGAGCCGGAAAACAAATTTTTACGGAAGACTTTAATGAACAATGTTTTCCAAATGAAATTTCTTTAATAACAGGATATAGAAATTTCAGCTATGAACGCTTTAGCAAAGCGGTAATTTTTTTATGCAGTGAAATGGGAGAGGTTTGCACAACAGTATTAAATAAGCTTCTGTTCTATGCAGATTTTATTTGCTTTGCAAAATCCACTGTTTCACTTACAGGAAGTGCATACAGAAGACTTATATTTGGTCCTGTTCCTTCCGATTATGATGGGGCCTTTAGCAGAATGGTAGATGACAAACTAATTAAAAGCGAAGAGGTGGAATTCGATAACGGCATTTGCGGCTTTTACTTCAGCACATCTGAAAGTTCAGAAGACTTAAAGTCTGTATTTTCCAAAAGTGAAATTAAGGTGCTGGAATTCATAGCCAATAAATTTAAGGGAATGAAAGCCAAAGATATATCTGATCTTTCACACAAGGAAGATGCATGGCTTCATACCAATGACAGAGATTTGATTACTTATGATTATGCAACCAATTTGAAAATTACTATGCCGGACTAAAACAATGAACTGCGATTTGCATCAAAAATAATGAAAAACTCTGAAAACAATACAAATGCGGCCTCCCTTGCAGCGGCAACCTCAATAAGAACCTTGAAGTTCATCATAGGCACTGTTCTCGGGCTTGTTGGCTCAGGTTTTACCACCCTTTTCTTTCTGCGTTCCACTCAGGGCTGTTTAGATGATTTCACAATGCTCATAGTATATCTAATAAGGATAATCTTTCTTTATTTGATTTGCCTCGCAGGGGCAGGGGCTTTTAAGCTTGTGTTCCGTAAATCAAGATTTTTGATAGTTTACGACAGTGCAATCCTCTATTTCCTGTTTGCTCTTCTTTTCGGAACAGCCGCATCTCTGCTGCATGAAGGAATACTTCTCTTGAGTATGGATTATGAAGGTGGGGAAGGAGTTTGGCTTATAGCTTCTGGGATTTTTTCAGGATTTGCTGTTTTTGCAGGATTAACTTATATTTTCTCTGTTTTCAAAAAGGCTTGGGCGGATTCAAAGGCAGAAGACGTTTAGTATGATATTTGCCGCACCTGCTCAATTCTCTATAATAGCTTGTTTTGGATAAAGAAGATTATGCTTTTGAATTCTGAAGCAGCGATTTTTTAGAGCTTTTATGAAAGGCGATTCTATGAATTATAAAACTGCGGCCTTATTTTCCTTATTGATCTTGCCGGTATTTGCATTTGGTTTGCCGGATCCTCCCGGGCAGGTTGAAGTGGGCAAGAAAGCGGAAAACGAGGCGTATCTTTTCGCCCATATGATGCACGGCGATTATGGGGAGCTTTATTACTCTGTTAGCACAGACGGGCTGAACTGGGAGCTGCTTAACGACGGGAAGCGTGTTTACGAGCCCTACCACGGCCACGCCGATATATGCAAAGGCCACGACGGGCGTTATTATATCGTGGGCAATGAAAGCGACCCCTCGCCGGATATAAACTTCTGGGTATCAGATGATTTGATCGACTGGGAGTTTTACAGCAGGCTCGATCCAAACCTCGAAGAAACGCCCAACTATGACAAAGCAATGCAGCGAATCGGAGCGCCGAAGCTCTTCTACGACAAGGCCTCGAGCCAGTATCTGCTCACTTGGCACACGCCGCACAGAGGCGTTGACCCGAGCCTCCCTGAGCCGTACTGGGCGAGCCAGCGAACGCTTTATCTGCTCTCCGAAGACCTCAAAGAGTTCAAATCCCCGCCGCGCAGGCTGTTCAACTCTTGGGATATGGCCACAATCGACACTATCATCCGTAAAATCGGGGGGCGGTATTTCGCAATAATCAAAGATGAGCGATACCCCACTCTGGACTGGCCTACCGGCAAAACAATCCGTATTTGCAGCTCGGATTCACTGCTCGGGCCATACTCCAAGCCCTCCGAGCCGATAAGCCCAAATTTCAGAGAGGCCCCAACGCTAATCCCCTCGCCGGACGGAACGGCATGGTATCTATACTACGAACAGTATCCGGGAGTTTCATACGGGCTTTCTGTGGCAGATTCGATGGATGGGCCTTGGTATCAGATCTCCGGCTATACCAACCACAAAAACTGGGATAAATACTCCCTGCCCGAAAAAGTTCGGCACGGATGTATGATTACAATAAGCAAAAGAGAATACAACAGGCTCGTAAGACATTTCGGCAAGTAAGCCTACCGCCTGCTGAAAAAAATATCTGATATCAAGGGATATTTGCCTTAATCAGCAAACTGCAGCCGGCTTTTTAACAACTGCCGGCATTGGCGAGAAAGGTTTTGTTTGAAAAAAAACCGGCTTCGTGCATAATTGAACGAACTTAAGTGTATGCGAGACGATTGCAAAGGCATGAGGCTGTCTCGCTTTTTTTATTTTATTCACAATATATTTTGGAGCCGCTTAAATGCAGAAATCTTTAATTATAATAAAGCCGGATGCTGTGCAGCGGGGGCTGTGCGGCGATATAATCAAACGTTTTGAAAACAAGGGCCTCAAGCTTGCCGCTTCTAAATTTATGCTCGTTAGCAGGGAAACTGCCGAAAAGCATTATGCAGTACATAAAGACAAGCCTTTTTACGAAAAGGTCTGCAAATATCTCGCATCATCGCCCGTGCTTGTGATGGTATGGCGGGGTAAAGATGCTGTGGAGCTGGCCAGAAGGGTTATCGGGGCAACATCACCCTTTGAAGCCTCGCCCGGAACTATCAGGGGCGATTTCTCCCTGAGCAAAACCTGCAACCTCGTTCATGGGTCTGATTCGGTGGAAACGGCGAAATACGAAATCCCGCTTTTCTTCTCGGAAGAGGAGGTTCTCAGCTACGACCTCTGCACAGACGACTGGCTGGATGAATAGCGAAAAAAACAACAGCTGCTTCGGCAGCTTTTTTTATGCGCAATTTTCTTGAGCTTCGGACGGCATATTTTATACTGTTAAGCAGGATTATTTAGGAGTAAATCAAGAAATATGTTTACAGGTTTAGTTCAGCAGACGGGCCGGATTGAGGGGGTTTCCCAAACCTCCGGCGGAGCATTACTGAAAATTCATACCGGCAAGCTGTCAGATCAGATATACGAGGGAGACAGCGTATCAGTTAGCGGGGTATGCCTTACCGCAGCGGAAAAAAACGGCAGCAGCTGGAGTTTTGATGTTAGCAGTGAAACCCTCAGACTTTCCAATATCCAGCAGAAAAGCATTGGAAGCGAGGTGAACCTCGAGCTTGCAATGAGCGCCTCGGGCAGGTTTGGCGGGCATATAGTTCAGGGGCATATCGACGGGCTCGGCAGACTAGAAAGCGCCGAGAAAAAGGGCGATTTCTATGAAATATCAGTGAACATCGGCCCGGAAATCTCAGAAATGCTCCTAAAAAAAGGATCTGTTAGCGTGGAAGGGATAAGTCTTACGATAGCCGAGCTGAACGAGGCAGGGTTTAGCTGCGCTGTTATTCCGGAAACTTGGCAGAGAACAAACCTCAAAACACTTCTCAAGGGCAGCCTTGTAAACATCGAGACTGATATGATAGTGCGAGCGGTTAGAAAGCAGATTGAGGTGCTTACGGGGACGAAAGAAAACGGGCTTACGATAGAAAAGCTGAGGGAGATGGGCTTTTAGACTGGTTGAGATATGAATGTAAGATTTGTTACAGGAAGAAGCGGGGCAGGCAAAACGAGACTTTGCATTGAAGAAATTGTGAGGCTTCTTGAGGATAAAAACGATTCAAGAAAGCTGATCTTCCTTGTGCCCGAGCAGGCGAGCTATCAGATTGAGGAGGCCGTGCTCAAGCGATGCACCGCCGGGGCGTACAACAGGCTCAGCGTGGTTTCATTCTCAAGGCTCTCTTACTGGATCCTCCGCGAGAACAGATCGCTGGAAACAATCAGCAAATCCGCAAAACGTATGATACTCCTTCGGATTTTGCAGCAGAATGCCGGCAGGCTCAGCATATTCTCCGACATTTCCGCTTCAAGGCTCAATGCAGAAGAGCTTGAAAAGCTTATAGATGAATTCTACGCAAGCGATTTATCCCCCCTGGATTTGAAAACAGCAGCCGAGGATCTCAAGGAAAAGCAAAACCTCTACACCTACCAGAAGTTTTCTGATATAGCTTTTATCTACGATGAATTCATCAAATTCATCCAAAACCGCTACAGAGACCCAGACGCATACTTAACAGAGCTCGTAAGCGAGATTCCGAAAAGCAGCTTTGCAGAAAACTCACTTCTCTGGGTAGATGGGTTCTCCGGTTTCAGCGCAGCGGAAAGGGCTGTGCTGAGGCAGCTCGCAGGAAAGGCGGAGAAAACAACAATAACCTTCTGCGCAGACCCGCAAAACCCGAACAATCCTGTATTTTCACCCTCCAACAACACCCTTGCCCGCCTCGAAAAAGATTTCAAAAAGGCAGGCGGGTTTGACCCCGAATACATAAAACTAACCAGCGGGGGCAGATGGAAAAACGGCTCAGAAATGCTTAAAAGGCTCGAAGAGGGCCTCGCTGCAGGCAGGGAAGAGCCGATAGAAAGCGAGGAGATTAAAACAGCAAGCCCCGAATCAAAAAGAGATGAGGTTGTGATAGCGGCTGAAAAAATCGTTTCTATGGCCGCTTCCGGCGAGTTGGGCTTTGAGGATATCGGGATTATCACACCAAACATCTCGAAATACGAGAGACACCTTCGCGAGGTGTTTGCTGATTACGGCATCCCGCTTTTTATAGACAGAAACCAGCCGCTTCAGGAGGATGTCTTTGCAAAATGCATCCTAACTGCCCTTACCTTTATCACCTCCGGCTGGAAGACTCCTGAACTGTCGGCGTATTTGAAAAATCCCTGCTCGCCCGTTAATTTCATGGCCGCTGTTTCCATAGAAAATCAGCTTATGACAAGAGGCATTGAAGGCAAAGCCGCACTTAACCATCTTGATAGTTACGAAAAACTCAGACCCCTCTTGGAATTTGCCCGAGTCTTCAGCAGCTGTAAAGAAACTTCAATTGAAGAATTTACGCAGGCAGTGGAGGCCTTCATTTCTTCTCATTCAGCAAGCGAGAGCGAAGAGGGCTTTGTATTCACAGAGGCCGCCGAGAAAATACTGCGGGAAATGAACCTCGCCTTCAAGGGCTGCGATATAGAGTTTGCAGAGCTTTTGAATATATTCCGAAGCGAGGTTTTGGGCTATAATACGGGCAAAATCCCCGCAGGCAGGGAAGAAGTTACAGCGGGAGACGTAAGCCGCGCGAGAAAGCCCGAGCTGAAGGCGCTGTTCATAATGGGTGCGCTGCGGGGCGATTTCCCAGCGGGCAGGCCTAACGAAGGCGTGCTCAGCGAACTCGACCGCCAAAGCGCCGCTGATGAGGGGCTGGATATCTCCCGCCCGCTTCAGGAAATGGCAGACTCCGAGAAATACCTCAACTACATAGCCCTCACAAGGGCAAGCGAAAGGCTTTTCGTTAGCTTCCCGTCAGGCAGCGATTCAGAAGGGCCAGCAGATATTCTCAGATACCTAACGCCAAAAAATCATAAGCCTGCAAAAAATTATACCTCCCTTTCAGAGCTCCGTTTGCCAAGCAGTGTGCTTCAGGAAAGGCTCTCAGCCCTTATCGCCTCGGAAAGGCTAACACTTGCAGATGCTGCAAGCCAGCTCGAATCGCAGGAGGTTTTCCAAAGAGCAGCCTCATACGACAACAGCGTTGAGCTCACTTGCAAAACCGTGCGTGATTTCTATAAGGGCAGGAACGATATCTCTGTAACCGCTTTGCAGGATTATGCAAAGTGTCCGTTTATGTTTTTCTGCGGCAGGCTCCTCAGCTTAGAGCCGAAAAGATTCGCCGCCTTCGACCCGCTCACTCAGGGCAATTTTATACATAAGGTGATGGATGCTGTTTCCAAAAGGCTGCTTGAGCAGGGACAGGGCTTCGAGCTGCCTGTTTCGGATCTGATGAACCTTGCAGACGACTGCATTAAAAACCTCATGGAAGGGAGCAGAGAATTCCAAGCATCAGACAAACATGCTGAATTCGTGCTCGAGACTCTAATAGAAAAAGCGAAAAATTTGATCCTGATCTGTCATAAGATTGCTGATTTGAGCAGATTCAAACTTGCAAACTCTGAAGTAAATTTCTCCAGCGAGACAAACTCCCTCAAGCTATACGAGGATTCAGAGCTCTGTATTTATATGGAGGGCTTTATAGACCGCTATGACCTATACGAACACACCTGCGGCTATAAACTTGCCCTCGCCTTAGACTACAAGCTTTCTTACCATAAACGAAACATACAACAAATAATACACGGGCTTGATATTCAGCTCCCGCTGTACTGCAAGGCGCTCGAGAAGATGGGCTTTAAGCCGGCAGGCTTCTTGTATATCGGCGCAAAACCCAACTCAGACAGCAATATAAAGATCGAAAAAATCGCAGACAGGCAGGTGAAGATAATCAAAACCTCCGGCCTTATAAACGAAGATTACTGGACGTTCTTTGAAAGCCTCGCCGAGAAAGAAAAAAGCTGCGTATTCAACCTGCATGTTAAAAAAGACGGAACTCTTGCCAAAAGCACAGACGTTCTCAGCTCTGGGCATTTCAAGAAACTGCTGAATATGTGCCTTCAAACAGCCAGGGATGCAGCCGCTAAAATAGTTGATGGGCAAATAGAGGTTATCCCCGCAACCACTACCAACAAACTTCCCTGCGAATACTGCGATTTCTGGCCTGTATGCAGATACGAAGAGCTGTTTAACTCCTCCAAAGCCCTGGAGGGGAAAAGCACTGTTGATCAGCTGAAAACTGTTCTTGATGAGAGGATAAGCTAAATGAGCGCCAACTGGACAAATCAGCAGAAGGATATAATAAGCTCACAGGGCACTGTTTACGTAACCGCTTCTGCGGGCACTGGGAAAACGGCTGTGGTTATCGAGAGGGTTCTGGAATTTATATGTTCGGGCGGCTGCTTAGATGAGCTTCTGCTGATAACGTTCACAAACGCCGCTGCGGGCGAGATGAAGGAAAGGCTCTTAGGCAAACTAAGGCAAAGGGGCGCAAATTCCAGCGAAGATATTAGAAAACACATACTCGCACAGCTTCAGCTCATTGATGCCGCACAGATCAGCACTATACACTCATTCTGCTCAAAGATTGTGAGCAACTATTTCTTCAAGGCAGGCGTGTGCGCATCCTACAGAATATCCCACGGCTCGGAAATAAAAGTTCTCCAGAAAGAAGCGCTGCAGGAAACAATGAACGAGGTTTGGGAAAATCCTGACCTCGCACGCCCTGCCGCTGAGCTGCTTGAAAACCGAGACGCCAATATCTCAAGCGATCATTCAATCTTAGCTGAGGTCATTAAGATAAGCGATTACTGCAGCAGCCTGCCTGCTCCGGAGGAATGGGTTTCTAATTGCAGCAGCCCTGAAGACCCAACCAACGAGCTTGCCAAAAAAACAAATATTTCCCGCTTCGCATTCGGCGAAATGCTAAAAATATACCGCCGAAAGTTTGCAGAGAAGAAACGGGCAATGAATGTGCTTGATTATTCAGACCTCGAGCATTTCGCCCTGAAAATCCTCTCAGATGAAGAATCTGCAAGGCAGATTAAAACGCAGTACAGGCAGATTTATGTGGATGAATTTCAAGACACAAGCGGAATTCAAAACAGGATAATAGACCTGCTCGCAAACGACAACATCTTCCTCGTGGGCGATATCAAGCAAAGTATCTACGGCTTCCGAAACGCAAGGCCTGATCTCTTTGCTGAGAAGATCAGCAAAAACCCTGAAGCAGCAAAATCGCTTTCAAATAATTTCAGGTGCAGGCCGGAAATAATCAGCTTTGCAAACGATGTGTTCAGCGAAATTATGCAGCCGCCTGAATCGCTCGTTGACTACAAAGGGGAGCATATGCTCGAGGCTGCGGCCGAATTTCAGTCATTCAGCCTTCCCGGAAAGCCCTGCGAGCAGTTTTTCATTGCTACAGAAAGCAACGCTCCAAGGAAAAGGGAGCTGAATGCCATACTAACCGCTCAAAAGGTGCGTGAGATTCTAAGCGAAGGAGAGATTTACGAAAATCAGTCTCCTCAGAGCCGCAGAAAAATAAAAATGAGCGATATCGCAATCCTAAAGAAAGACCTTAAAGAGTACAGCACGTATGTAGAGCAGTTTCGGCAGGCAGGCATTGAACTGAAAGTTTTGGGAAGGGCTGAGCTCAAGGCATCCATCGAATACATCGATATTTTATCGATGCTTAAATTCCTCAACAATCCCACCGATCAGGTTGCCATGGCTGCAGTTATGCGAAGCCCGTTCTATCAGTTCTCGGAAGATCAGATGCTTCAGGCCGCTGTTTCAAGCACTGGCGGAAAACTAAACATTCAGGCAGTGGAGCAGTTTGCAGAAGGCTCAGGGGAAATGGCGGAAAAATTCGCAGCATTCCTTGAAGACACAAAATCGCTCAGAGAGCAGATTCACTCTTTAGAAATCCCTGAGCTGGTTTGGAAAATCATAAACCACAGAAACTACCTTGCCTTTGCCTCCTCCATCAGCGGAGCAAGCTTCAGAAGGGATAATCTGCTCAAGCTCCACAGCCTCGCCTGCGATTATCAGGATTTAAGCTCTGGGCAAGGGGCTGCGAGCCTCCCGGGCTTTATTGAATTTCTCGATAAGCTCACAGACAAGGACATAGGGGCGGGGACCCCGCCCGGAGGCGATGCCGTATCGCTGATGACTGTGCACGCAAGCAAGGGTCTCGAATTCCCCGTGGTGATCCTGCCGGACCTCGATAAAGGTCCGAAAAGCGACAACTCGCAGGTGATTATGAGCGAGAAACTGGGGCTCGCAATCAACTCAGACAACACTACAAAAGAAAAAACGCCCCTCTACGATAAGATCAGCCAAGAAAACAGCCTTGCCCGGATTGATGAGGAAAGAAGGATTTTATACGTTGCAATGACACGCGCCAAAGAAAAGCTCGTTCTCATAGGCGCCGATAAACAGGCCGACAAAACCAATTCTAAGAGCTTCTGGAACTGGATTTATCCTTGCAGTGAACCGAAATTTTACAGCGAAAGCGAGATTAAAGATATTGCAAAGAATCTCAGAGCACAAAAAGAAAAGGCTGCCTCAAGCGAGCAGCTCGACTTGAAAGGCATCACAGACCGCTGCTCCATTACAGACAAAATCGTTAATCCCGAATCAGGGCCTTTGAAGATATCCGCCTCGCAGGTTGGCCATAAAGAATTCAAGCCCTCCCCCGTTTTCAGCTCGGCTGCACCGGAAGAGCAAACTGAGGCAGACCCGAGACAGAAGGGCTCGGCTGTGCATCTGGTTTTCGAGAGGGTTATAAAATCAGGCCGTTTTGAAGGAATTGACTATGTGCGGAATATCTATCAGAATCTCGCCGACGAAGGCCTCATAGAGAAAGAAATGCTCACCGAGAATGATCTAAGCTCAATCTGCGGATTTTTCAACACCTCTGCCGGCAAAAATTCCCTGCAAAATACAAGCATGAGCGAATGGCCGTTTACCGCATACATCGAAGCTGAAAAGCTTGGAATACAGGGAGATCAGAAAGTGATCGTGCAGGGAGTGATAGACCTTGTGATAGAAAACGAAAATGATTTCGAAATCATAGACTTCAAAACAGACAAAGTATCAGAGGAACAGCTCAGGGAAAGAGCGGAGGTGTATAAAGGCCAGCTCACAGCCTACGCAATCGCCGCTGAAAAGATCCTCGATAAGCCCGCCTCAGCAAGAAGACTCTATTTCGTTAAAAATGGTAAAATGCTGGATATCTGAAGCCCTGTTTTCCTGAGAAAATTTGCCGACTGTTAGCTTAAAACTTCTTAAATTTGCGGAAGTTTTCACATAACTCTAACCGCTGAGTAATTTGTAATCTCCTTAAAAACCTTTATGAAGCTGCTGTCAATCCGGCTAACCAAAAACAAATCCTTTCCTGAAAAAAAGCGAAAATTACGCTAACCCAACTTTATCCCAATCCAAATCATTCATTCGAATTTAGGAAACATCCCTGAATATCATTGCCTTCGGTCTGTCGGGTTGGCAGGCCTTAAAGTTTTTACTTTTCTACAATTTACAGTTTTATTTATGGAGTTTCTTAAATGAATCTTATCAAAAAATCTCTTATGCTGCTCGTTGCAGCAGGCGCAGCGGTTTTCGCTGCAAGCACTCCGTCTTCTGCCTACAAGGCTGAAGCCGACACCAACAAGGACGGCGTTGTAAACAACCAAGACCTTTCGGAAATGGCTTCAAGCTGGCTCGGCGAAGATGAAGGGCCGAAGTATGTCTTCTGCTTCATTGGCGATGGTATGGCAAGCCCCCATATCCACGCAACTGAAGCTTACCTCAAGCAGAAGGTTCAGGCAGACGATCCTGACGGCGATCTCGGCGCCGGAAGCCTTGGAACTGCTGGTTCAGAGCTTCTTACTATGAGCCAGCTTCCTGTGATGGGTATGCAGAGAACTTACGCAGACAACCGCTTCATCACCGGCTCTGCAGCCGCTGCTACCGCCTTCTCCTGCGGGCACAAGACCAATATCAACACAATCAGCATGGACCCGGAGCACACGATGGACTACGTTACGATCGCTGAAGCAGCCAAGGACAAAGGCATGAAAGTTGGTATCGTTTCGAGCGTATCAATCGACCATGCTACCCCTGCCTGCTACTACGCTCACAACGAACACCGCGGAAACTACTGGGACATCGCCAATCAGCTCTCTGAATCCGGCTTTGACTACTTCGGCGGCGGCGGAATGAAAGGCGAAAGAACAAGCGGAGGCAATCGTAAATACGCCCCGGGGCAGCCAGCTGCGGATGCTTCAAACTGCCCAATCCAGCACGCTATGGACAACGGCTACACAGTATGCGAAAATAAGGCAGAGCTTGAAGCTGCTGCTCCGGGCCAGAAGGTTTTCGCCTACAGCAAAGACTACATCGACGGTTCTTGGGCTCTTCCATACGATATAGACAGAGACCCTGCAGACGCCTCTATCGCTGATTACACCTCAGAAGGAATCAGACTGCTGGACAACGAAAACGGCTTCTTTATGATGGTTGAAGCCGGGAAGATCGACTGGGCGTGCCACGCCAACGATGCTGTTACAGCTATAAAAGATACCATCGCTTTCGATGAAGCTGTTGCACAGGCCTATGATTTCTACCTCGACCACCCTGAAGAAACGCTCATCGTTGTTACAGGCGACCACGACTGCGGCGGTATGACCCTCGGCGCCGCTGGTACAGGCTACAACACATACTATGAAGTATTCGAAAACCAGACAATGTCTTGCGATGCCTTTGTAGCAGGCCCGCTTGCAGACCACAAGGCTGCTTACGGACAGGATCCTTGGAACAACGCTATCGATATGAATCAGGACATCAAAGACAAAATTGAAAATGCCTTCGGCCTTGATTACGATGCAGTATCAGACTTCGACAGAACACAGCTTGAAAATGCATACGATGAGACAATGGGCGGAAACGCCGTGCCAGACAACAACGAAAACTGGCAGCTCTACGGCTACTACGACCCGCTCAGAGTTACCGTTACCCACATTATGAACCGCAATGCCGGCCTTGCTTGGACATCTTACAGCCACACTGCTGTTCCAGTACCGGTAATGGCTGTTGGCTCAGGACAGTGGAAATTCGACGGCTACTACGAAAACACCGCTATCGCTGATAAAATCGCCGATATTATGCAGGTTAGTCTTGAAGAAGCGGCTCAGTAATCACTGAGTAAACCAAAACGAATCGAGAGCGGGGCAGCGGGCTCCGCTCTTTTTTTGCGCTTGAGGAAAAGCCGAAATCTCCCGCAGAAACTCTCCAGCTTGTACTCCAGCCTTGTGTTTTTGTGAGTGGGTCTATGGTGCAGAACAAGGAGGCACAAAGGCGTGCAAGCTTCTTTTGGAGTTATTCCTGCAGGGCCTTTTCGATCTTTTGAACGATTTTTTTATCCATCGGGCTGGTTCTTGAGCCGAAGTAGGCAATTGTGTTTCCTGCCCTATTTATGAGGAACTTGTTGAAATTCCATGTGATCTTGTGGGCATTTTCCCCGCTTTGGCTTTTGTCTGTGAGGTAGTCGTAGAGGGGATGAATATCCTTGCCTTTTACCGAAATCTTTGAGAACATCGGGAAGGTAACGTTAAATTTGCTCGTGCAGAAGTTTTTGATCTCGGCATTGCTGCCCGGCTCCTGATTGGCAAAGTTGTTGGCGGGGAAGCCGAGAACTGTGAAGCCCTCGTCCTTGTATTTCTCGTAGAGCTCTTGGAGCTCTGCATATTGTTTCGTAAACCCGCATTTGCTCGCAACATTAACCACCAGAACCACCCTGCCCTGATATTCCGAGAGAGAAACCGGGCTGGAGTCTATATCGTTCACTGTAAATGAGTATAGTCTGTTTTCCATAACTGCGCAGTATAACGAAGTGCGGGCGGTAATGAAAAGCTTTTTTTCTTTATTTGAAGCAAAACAGAGATTTGATGGCCTCTCGGGGGTATCAATCGTAAGGATCTGTTTGCCTTCGGGATTGAAAGCCATAACTTTTTCGTTTGTGATATAGAGATTCCCTTGGCTGTCGAGAGTCATGCCGTCTGAGCCGAATTCAACGAAAAGCTTCTTCTCGCTGAGCGTACCGTCTGGTTTTGGCTTATAGGAGTAGGTTTTTCCTGCGCCGGCATCTGCCACGTAGAGAAGGCTGCGGGCCGGGTCTCCAACTATACCGTTGGGGCGAACCATATCATCTATCACGCGGATGGGTTTGCTCTTATCCGGAGGAAGATAGTAAACGTGTTCGCCGTCTTGGGGGAGATTGTCTCTTCTGCCGTAGCGGGGGTCTGTGAAGTAAATCCCGCCCTCGGGGGTAAGCCAGAGATCATTGGGGCTGTTGAAGGGCTTTGATTTGTACTCGCCGGCCAGAGTTTTGATGTTTTTCTCTGGATCAATGCTTGCCACTTTTCCAGCAGAGCCCATACACGCAATAAGATTTCCCGATTCATCGAATGCAAGCCCGTTTGCACCTTTGCTGCCTTTGAGGAAGGTTTTCAGCTTCCCCTCGTCGGTGTATATATGAATTTTGTTGTTTGGGATGTCTGTGAAGAAGATGTTTCCGTTTGAGTCTGCCGCAGGCCCCTCGGTAAATGCGAATGAATCTGCAAGTTTTTTCAGCTTGTAGGGTTTTTGGTGCTCGCCGGAGCTTTCGGCTAGCAGAAAAGCTGGAATGAGGGCTGCAAACGTTATGATGGCGAGTTTTCTGGCAAACATAATATCACCTTCGCTGAGTTTGATTATATTTAATTGATATTCCTGCTTACACCGTAAACAAGATTTTCTTCTGAGTTTAGAACAACTCTACACAATTTTCTGCCGGTGTTCAAGAAAATTCGCCACCCTGCCTGAGCTTTCTTTAAACGGAAAAAGAGCGGAACACCGCGCTCCGCTCTTCTTTTTTGCCCCCGAAGGAGAGCAAAAGTCGTTCGTTAAACTTATTTCAGCCCGAGTAATCGCTTTCGGCTTTCATAAATGCTTCAATGTTCTCGGGGGGAGTTCCCGGAGGCAAATCGCAGCCTGTGCTGAGGATAAAATTCGGCACATCCTTCATCTTATCGAGGAGCTCAGTTGCCGCCTGATACACCTCTTGCGCGTTAGACTCCTTCATCACCGAAACGGGGTTCAAATCGCCGATTATAACTACATCTTCCCCTGCCTTCTCCGCTGCAAGGTGCAAATCCACGCCGGTATCAGGCGAATCGAGGCTCAAGGCGGAAACGCCGGAATTGGTCATTTTCTCAATGAGGTGCATTGAATTTCCGCAGATGTGGTATATCGTTTCCACGCCCTTATCGCGGCAGAGGTTATTTATCCGTTCAACGTATTTGGCGCTGTAGGCCTCGAATTCATTCGGCCCGAAAATCACGCCCGTGGGCTCTAAGATGCATATCGCATCAGCCCCCGCATCGCAGAGAGCAGAGGCGTAGCTTTCAAGCACGCCGGCAGAGAATTCCGCAAGCGCCCTGAATTTATCGGGCTCTAAAACCGCATCCATCGCCACCTTCTCAGCACCGGAAAGCAGCCCTGCAAGGGTGATAGGGCCGGCCATATATGCGCAGCACATATTATCAAGCTTTTTGGAAATCAGCTCAACCGCCTTCAGATATCCGCTGATCCGGGAATCAGCAGTAATGTCTATCTTCCGCAGGGGCTCAATATCCTCAGCGCCCGCTATCGGATGCTCCTCAACAGTGGCCGATTCGTTTTTCGGAAAACGTACGGGAATGCCGAGGGCATTTGCCTCAGCGGATAAATCCATCATCATAAAAGATACATCAGGATTGAACCTGTCATAAATCGCCCTTATGCACTCGAAATGTGCGGCAGGGTTCTGCTGGGCTACCTTGATGCTGTAGCCGGTAAGATCGCAGCCGGGGAAACCGGCCAGCGGTGCTTTCACTCGCCTGCCCGCCTGATAGGCCTTTAAGGTTTCATCAAGAATCGTTTTTTGCTTTTCCATTGTGATTACGGTCATTTTTTTCTCCGTTTATTTTATTATGCTTCAATTATATAGTGTCAAAACGCATTGTCTTTCAGGATTAAGTTTAGTTTTATCACAATCCTGCTAAATTAACTTTCTAAAAAACCCCCGTAATTTAATGCCTTAGTGAAGGTGCAATTGCGTTTTGATGCGAAAAGGAACATCAAACTGAGAGTGTGCGACAATATTTTTTGGCAAAATGCAAATCATCATGCTGCAATGCTTTGCAGAATTTATTGCTATCTATATTACTGAGCCAGTCCGCCTGCGGCGGAAAACTCGCTAAGGATTTTTTGTCTGAAGCCTTTTGTCCACTTATTTCGTCCGCCGAAGGCGGACTACATGCGTGGCTCTGATTGTCGTTGGTATTCCGCAGCGATTTTACAAGGCGAACATTTAAACCGAGCCGCACGTGGAGGCCCGCCACAGGCGGGCCGGAACAAGCGGATAGATTCGTGGCTCGTGGCAAAATCATCAGTGAAAAATCAGAGAAGATTAGTGGCAGAAAAAAGCTTTGCCCAAAAAAATTGTCGCACACAACTGAGAACGTTTGTAAATTTTTTCTTAGAAAAACGCTCCGGCGTAGTATAATGAGTCTTGAGAAAACTAATATTCACTCAGCAGGAATCTGATATCATGAGAAACTGTATAATAGTTTTATTTCTGCTTTGCCCTTTAGCTTCTGGGATAGTGCTGCATCCCGGCAGCGAACCCCCTGCAAACTGGAGCGGCAGACCTCCCTCGGCGGTTCTGGGCAGGTGGAATACCAACGCCTCGTGCGTAGTAATTTCGCCCGGCTGCATAATCACGACCCGCCATCAGGGAGGCGCATACGGAAGCACAGCAGAAATCGATGGGGTAAGCTACAAAGCCGTAAGAATAGTTGAATATCCTGATTCAGAGGCAGATATCCGCATAGCAAAGCTAAGATATGCAAATTTTGCAGAGCAGGTAAGCATAAATTCCACAGTAAATGAAAGAGGCTCGGATGTTGTTTTGGGAGGATACGGCAAATACAGAGATGACGACCCAAACAATCAGATTGATTACGGCTATGAATGGACAGGAGACAACTCCCAGATCCATTGGGGCTCAAATGAATTTGGATGGCTGGACTATAAAAATGAAAACGGCGATATAGACCTGCTCAAGCTGGATTTTGACAGCCCAGGCGAGACAGATTACGAATGCAGTATAGCAGAATACGATTCGGGAGGCGGGATTTTCTACAACAACGGACAGGAATGGCTGCTCATGGGTGTGTTTTATTCTGTAGATACCAAATACGGAAACATGGCCTATTATCTAAACCCCGATACAAAACTGCCCGACCCTCAGACAATTTATGCTCACAGAGCGAGAGATTTCCAAAACTGGGCAGATCAGACAATCGCTGATTTATCCAACTGCGGCTCGAATCCCGCCGATATAGACGGAGACTGCCGCGTGAATGAAGCTGATATCAAAGAGCTTGCCAAAAACTGGCTGAAAACATCACCAACTGGAAATGCGGCCGAATCGGATGTAAACTCAGACGACGCTGTGAATATGCTCGATTTTGCAGAAATTTTCCAGAGCTGGCAGGATGATTACTACTAATCCCGCTTGAACATCTCAGCAATACACTGGGCATTTTCTTCCTGCGAACGACTGCCGCACTGCACCTCAACATCGGCAAATTTGCGGTACAGCGGCACGCGCTCTTCATAAAGCTCGCGGATAGACTGTCCTGAAGACATCACAACCCCCCTCTCAGCGGTACATTCGATTCTCCTCTCTATCTCCTCTGCCGGCACATCAAGAAACAATACAACCCCGCCTTCCTTCAGGCTGTTCATCGCCTCATCATCATAAACAGCGCTTCCGCCGGTTGCGATTACCGCATTAGATGCCTGAATGGTCTGGAGATGATGCTTTTCTATTTCGATAAACCTCTCGAGCCCTTCAGAGGCTATTATCTCACGAAGCGTTTTTCTCTCCAGAGACTGAATCAAAACATCTGTATCTATAAACCACATCGAGAGGTACTTTGCCAGCAGCACACCGATTGTGCTTTTCCCAGCCCCGGGCATACCGATAAGTATTATATTTTTTCCTTCTTTCACTGTTCCTGCCCTGCCTCTTCCAAAATTATATCATCAAGCCAAATCTGTGATTCGCCCTCTACATTAATGCTCAAAACCGCATCTTCGGTGCTGTAAACAGAGTAAAAGCTGGTCTCGAAGGTGTTCCATTCAGGCTTGAAGCTATCCAAAGAGAACCTGAGAAGCTCAATCTGCCCGTCTTTTACGTTTACAACAACCTTGTCAGGAGAAGAAAGCCCTAAATGAAATCTGCCTGCAAGATTTTTGAATTTACGCTTTGAAACCCGCACGAATGAGCCCTGCCGAATTCCCTCGGGCATAAAGATTTCATCCGAGACATCCTCCCACTGCTCAAGGCCGCAGCTTTTAGCAGCCCCGAATTTTGAAGCCATATACTTCTCATAAAATACGTACCAGCAGCCCCTTTTTTTCAAGACAGAAGGCCCCTCCGCCCAGAAGCCGTTATCGTGGATCGGTTCACTGAGAGGGGAATCCCAGTTTTCAATGTCATCAGAAACCATCATTCTTATATTTTTTTCTTCCGGCCAGCGGGATTCATTCTTTACGAACATTACGTATTTCCCGCTGCGGGTCTGCACGATTTTGGGTGTTATAACGTTTGTATCGTTATCAAACATCAGTTTTGCAGGTGAGTATGTTATGAAATCCTTAGTCGTAGTGTAGTAAATCCTGTGATTTCTCCCGTCCGGCGTGGTGTTTGCAGTTTTCGGGAAACTGCCTTTAAGGCTCGATGCCCAGTATATGTAGTACTGGCCGGAATTTTCGTCGTAGAAGATTTCGGGATTCCAGCAATTCTGCACATTTTTCTTATGGGCCATAACAGGCAGAGCCTTCTGCAGCGACCACTCATAGAGGTTATCTGAATGGGCAATTGCGATGCTGTCCTGATCCCAGCCAATTGTCCAAACCATATGGAAGCGGCCGTCCGGTCCTTTTATCAGGCTCGGATCCATAAACCGTTTTTCCTCGCCTACATCCGGCTGGAAGACAGGTTCTTTCGGATTGAGATTTTTCCAGTGCAGTCCGTCAAGGCTGTAAGCATATCTCGGGCCTTCATGCCCTTGCCAAAGGTAATAAACAAAAAGGAATATTTCCTTCGGCAGCTTAGCCATATCTACTGCTTTGTAGTCTAATTTCAGGCGGTAGTTTTTTTCTTTGTTTAGATTTAGGCTGGTTTGAGAAAGGCGCAGCTGAGCCTCGCTGTTGAGAAAAAGGCATTTCGAATCTTTTGCTCCCTCTCTCAAAACCTCAGCATTTCCGTTCCCTCCAAGGTTCCAGCCTGTTATGCTGCTCATTTCCTTCTCAAGAGAAGGATAGAAAAGGACATTACCTTCAATATCCTTAACTGCGAAATTTCTCACCTCTACAGAGGACTCAAAGCTCACAATCCCCACGGAATTATTAGCTATCAGAGGCCTTTCAATCGTAACAGAGCTGAATTTATTCCCGTTTACATAAGACTGATATTCATTGCCCCTGCAAACAACTTTCACTCTGTACCACTGCTGATTTGAAAAAACTCTGGTGTAACCTTGAGTTAAGTTCTGTATTTTATTGCCGTCTATAAACTGAAAAGCACCGTTTTCCCTGCTTGAAGCAGGGTTAAGGCAATACATTTTTTCAAGTCCATCTGCCCTGAATGCAATCATCGGGCCTTCTGGACCATCAAGTTTTTTTACTTCTGCTGTGATCTGGTAATTTTCAGGAAGATTAACAGGCCAAACTGCCCTTGCAAACCCGTTTGGTGAGGATTGAAAGATTGACCCGCCGGCAACAGACCACTTGCCCCCCTGCCAGACAAGGGAATCTTCAAAATGCCCGTTTCTCAATACCCCGCCAAGAACAGCTGAGGAAAACAAAACGGCTGTCAAGGCTAATCTTTGCATTAAATTCCTTCTTTCTTAATTGAAATTACAATCCTGCACCTTAACCTCTTTCAATTTGCTGCTGCAGCCTGAGGAGATAGCGGCTTGGAATAAGCGTCTGGTTCAATAGAGATTTTCTTGGAGATTTCCTTGGAGGATTCGAATTCATATATTTCGCCCATATAAGATAAAGTAAGACAGCAGCTCTGGATATTGATTTCTATCTGCTCTTCAAGGCCACGGGAATTGAGGATGCAGGCCATAGTTACAGCCTTTTCAATTCCATCCCCACGCATATAATTTGCCACCTCATCAGGATGAGCGAGCCTTGAGGAATCGTAGATAGAGCCGTCATCCATATTTTTGAGCCAGCTGTAAACAGCAGAGGGCGAACTCAGGTCAGCTGCCTTTTCAAGACATACAGGACATCTCTCTAAAGACGCCTTCAAAAACGGCTCCCACGTACATTTTTTCATATCACGATATGCATAAAATGCCAAATCAACCGTTTTGTTTGCTTCTCTCAGACCCTCGAGGTGTTCTATTACCTCTTCCCTTGCCATATCTGTTTTTAGGTTTATTTCTGGTTCAGGCTGGAAATTCTTCTCTTCTGTCGGCAAAGCCGGAACAACATTAAGAAAGTTCCACAAATCCTCAATAAAATCATTAGGACTGTCGAGATAATCTTCCAAATATTCACTGAGCCGAGAGACATCTTCAAAGCTGGAGAAATCTATATCAAGTTTTCGAACGAGTTTTATGAAGTCATTTACGCAGATTATCTCCTTTCCCCCTTTGCAGCAGCTGAAATCATCATCTGCAACCTCATCAAAGAGCTTGTCTATGGTATCTGCGGCGATTTTGAACTTGCTGCCGTGTTCATAACGGAAAAATGTGCGGGCATCTATGTATTTGTGCTTGCCGTGATGATGCCTGCAGAAGGCAAAATACTTCATATATTCATGTTTGCTGCGCAAAAAATTAGCAAAGATCGTTAAATCAAGGCCGGATTTGAGGAAGGATTTGAGCTTCGATACAAATTCTGCATAGCTTTCAGGGCTTATAGAGGCGTCTTCATACATAAAATGCACATAACCGCTGCTGTGAGACACTATGGTTACCTGCTCATTACGAAGCGCCCTCTGGGCTTTGTTTGTTATTTCAGTCCCATTAAACCACATTGATTTCGTGAGTATTCTGCGGTTGTTAGTGATAACTCCCTCATTTACATCTATATAATTCTGCGAATGAAGGGGTGTGAGGATCATATACATCTCCTCCAGCGGAATGCCGCATACAACAAAGCCGGCGGCTATATACAGAGCCGCAAGCGATACACACTCGCCCGCTCCAGTGGTATAGCTCTGCTTGTAGCGGAAGGCATCCATCGCCTCAATCGTTTCGGTTTTCCAGTATGGGATAATATCCCCCTCGTACTGATCGAGGCCGAAATGACGCCTTATATCCAGATCGAAATAGTATTCATCGCCGTGATAACCGAACAGAGCGTTGGATTCTGCTATCTTGTCAGGCGAGATAAAAGGACTGAAACGCTCCAGCTCCACATCCTTATTTGTGAGCCCCCATGTGTTGAGATCGAGATTGAACTCATATTCATCCATTATGAACTGACGCATACGCATCAGCTTGCGGTACGGACTTTTGCCCTCAAGTTTCTTGAATGTCTCGTTTTCTCGCCATTTCCAGAGGGCGGGGCTCATAATATTTGCAAGCACAAGGCTGTACATAAGCTCGGGAAATACGAATATCTCCATATCTGAAAGGCTGACCGCTGAGGAATACTTCTCTAATTCTTTAGGCTCCATTACTGCTCTCTCCTTTAGTTTCCAAATATTTTTTCCCCTTTTCTGTAAGTCTATACTTCTGAAGCCGGCTGTCTTAGTTTGCTAAACCTATTCCAGCACGGCTACCCCTGCCACCAGTCCGGGTCCATAATATGATGCTTTATATTCAAGGCGGCCACCACGCCGTCGGCAATGGCGGTAACCAGCTGCATAGCAGCCCCTGTGCGGCAGTCTCCTGCAACAAACACCCCGGGCATACTGGTTTTAAGAGTCATCGGGTCGCACTTAATAAATCCGTCGTCCTCAAGCTCCACAATTCTCTTCAGAAATTGCGTGTTTGGAACCATCCCAACGAATATGAAGACCCCGTCGCAGGCAAAATCCTCTTTTTCGCCGGTATTAACATTCTCAAGCACCGCATTTTCCACCTTATCTCCGCCTTCGATAGACTTCAGCACAGTGCTGTATTTGATTCTGATATTTGAATCGGGCTTTGAAGCGGCATCTTCTATCTGCTCTGCAAGAATTTTTTGAGCCCTGAACTGATCTCTTCGGTGAATAATAGTTACCTCGCTGCAGAATTTAGCAAGGTGCAGGGCCTCTTCCACAGCGGTATTACCGCCCCCCACAGCGAGCACCTTCTTGTCCTTGAAGAAAGGGGCATCGCAAGTACCGCAGTAGCTTACGCCCGCTCCAGCGTTTCTGAATTCCTCTTCGCCTGGAACGCCAAGTTTCCTGTAATTGCTGCCGGGAGTGAGGATTACAGTTCTTGCAAGGAATGATTCCTTCTTGCACTCCACATTAAGAAGGCCGTCTTCGGTTCTAACTATATTCTTAACCGCCCTGCCCATCTTCATTTCAGGTTCAAAGCTCATTGCCTGCTCGTAAAGCCGGCTTACCAGCTCCTGACCGCCAATTTCCTTAAACCCCGGATAATTTTCTATTTTATCTGTATTGTTAATCTGCCCGCCCGGGAAGAATTTCTCAATAACAAGAGTAGAATATCTGTCTCTGGCGGCGTAAATAGCTGCTGCAAGCCCAGCAGGGCCTGCTCCAATGATTATGCAATCGTAGATCTTAGTTTGCTGCATCGATTCTCCACCTGTCTTTCAAAAATTGATTTATTACAGTTTCCTGTTCGGGAAACGTTTTTATAACCTTATGCAAATTTACCTTTTTGGTATTATTATTATCACTGTCGCTGAAGTTGATTATATTCTGATTTTTATCAAAGAAAACATTGATTACAAAATCGGGCTTATGGGTATATCTGAGCTTTGCAGACAAAAGGCCTTCATCGGTTCTCACCCTCTCAAAAATCACAGGCACAATCTGCCCCTGCGGCATAAGGGTATCTACCACGCATTTATCCAAATCAGTTTCAAAGATAAAGAATTTCACGAGGTACATTTGAAAAATTTCAGGCCAGAATATCTGAGTAATGCTTCTTCTGTTCACTGCAAGCGTTTTAAGGTCTATTATTTCAACGTTCGGGCCTCTGTTTTCCATTATTATTTCTCGAACCTTGCCCTTCTCTGTAATCCTTTTCCTCTTCCATGAAAAGCGTCTGGTTCGTTCATCAAAAACGATGTCATTATAATTAAAGACCTTGCTGAAGCCAAAATCTGTTACAGTAAGCTCCTTCTTTTCGCCTCTGTGTGCTGTAACTTTCACCCTGTTTATCATAAAGCCCTTATACACATTTGGCGATTCCATAAGAAAAGAATTTGTGTTTTTATTGGGCGTATAGGAAAACTGGGCTTTGAGCCTTACCCTGTCTAAAAGCTCAATGCCATGGCTTATAAACGGGTTTGGCGAATAGCTTGCCTGCTTTATTAGAAGTTCAAATAGTTCGCTGCACTTCTGTTTGTCTGCTGCCTGAACCTCCAATTCAGCGAAACGCTCTGAGCCAAGCTTTATTAGGCCGTATTTGGAATAATGGCTTCCATCATCCGCATTTGGAGCGCATAAGGCCCAGTGCGTTCCAAACCCGCGGGAGATGATAATCCCCCTCCGCAAAACTGAACTCCCGCTCTGCTGGGCGTATTTGTTCTGCATTGCCGTGGGAAGGTATTTCAGAGGGCTTATGTAGTATCGCCACTGCACCGAGGCAGAACGAACTTCCGAGGCATCTGTTTGAACAGCACCTGAGAAAAAATAGTTGGACTCGTAGTCGAATTCCCATTGCTCTGTCTTAGTCTTCCAGAGCTTGCCCTCAGGCAGTCGAACTTTGAAGCCGGTTGCAGGTATTTGAAACGTATCGGAGAGCGTTGTTTGAACCTTATGCCGAGACATCGCCCAGGCAGATAAAAGGGCTGTCAAAAGAATTATAAAAAGGGCAATTTCATGCCGTGGTGTTGTTGGTTTATTTTTCTTCTTGTCCTGCATTTAGCTTAGCTTTTTCTCTTTCATGCATAGAACCGGAAAAGAGCTCGTATTTGAGCAGTCTGCATTCAACATCTGCATTATAAAATACTATCCTGCGCGAAGTTCTCAAGCCAATTTTTTTGGCAAGTTCAAGATTGCCGGTAAATATGCAGCCAGTACAGCCCGGACAAGATTGTTTAAGATAATCACCAATTCTTTTATATACAGATTCTAATTTGCTTTTTTCGCCCATTCTCATGCCATATTCTGGATTCATAAGAATAATTGCACCATCAGATTCCGGTGTTTTTTTAGCAAAATCGCATACACTGAAATCTATTAGCTGATCTGCACCTGCGGTTTTGGCATTTTTTTCTGCGGCTTTAACGGCTTCAGGGTCTATATCGCTCGCCTTTATATTTGGCTTGTTCTTCTTCTCTGCATTTTTTCGTTCTTCTTTTCTCATTTGCTGCCAAAGCTCGCTGTCAAATTTATTGAAATGCATAAAAGAGTAGTTGCTTCTAAGCAGCCCTGGGGCTCTGCCCTGAGCGATTAAGGCAGCTTCTATTGCGAATGTGCCGCTGCCGCACATTGGTAGAATCAATTCTTGGGAACCGTCGTATCCGGAAGCATAAAGCACTGCGGCAGCAAGAGATTCCTGCACAGGGGCCTTATATGGTATTTTTCTGTAGCCTCTGTCGGAGAGTTTTCTTCCTGTGGTGTTGAGATAAACATAGCATTTCCCGTTGTACCAGTAAATATTCACCACCACACCGCCCTTTTCGGGGCCTGAATCAGGTCTTCTGCCGGTTTTTGTTTTAATTCGGTCAACTATTGCATCCTTTGCAAGCTGGTTGACGAACATCGTATTGTTTACTACCTTATCATCCGCCCTGCTGTTTACAGAAAGATACTCCTCTGGAGGTATAATCCTTTCCCACCATATCTTCCGTACTTCCTTGTAGAATTTGCTCTCATCATCGCATTCAAATTCACTCAAGAGCATCATAACGCAGTATGCGCAGCGAAGCTTGAGGTTCAGCAGCATAGCGTCTTCAATATTGCCTTCTATCTCAACCCCGCTTTTCCTCTCTTCAAGGACTTTATAGCCGAGCTGCTCCAGCTCCAGCTTAACCCAAGGAGAAAGCTCTCTGGCAAAGGTAATCATTATTCTGTGTTTGTTTTTTAAGTTCATTACATAATTGTATCAGAAAACGTCAAGTTTGCAAACTGTTCCACGTGAAACTAAACTAACAACTTCTAAAGTAAGTGTTTCACGTGGAACAGTTTGCCTCTTCATTCACCCTGAAAATTTTATGTTTCACGTGAAACGTTTCTTGATTAAATAATTACACATATTACAATGCAATAAAAACAAAAACAGGGAGCATAATTTATGGCTAAAACGACAAAATCAACAAAAACCAAAAAAACGTCTGCTGCAAAGAAAAAGACAGCAGCAAAGAAGAAATCTTCAAAACATCTCGGAAGGGGGCTTCAGTCTCTTATGACGCCTGCCCAGCAGCAGGCCGCAAAACAGGAAGCCAGCGAAAACGGGGAGTTCAGAGAACTGAAACTTGGTGAAATATCTCCAAACCCTTATCAGCCCAGAACAGAATGGGATGAACAGGAGCTTACAAAACTTGTGGACTCCATCAAGGCGAACGGGATTGTACAGCCTATTGTTGTAAAAAAGGTGAGCAGAGGATACCAGCTGATTGCAGGGGAGAGGCGTTGGAGAGCAGCTAAACTCGCAGGAAACAAAACTATCCCTTCAATAATAAAAGAAGCCAGCGATGAGCAGATGCTCGAAATGGCTCTCATTGAAAATATTCACCGCTCCGACCTTAACCCAATTGAAAGGGCAAACGCCTACAAAGAGTACACCGATAACTTTGGACTTTCACAAACTCAGGTTGCTGAAAGGCTCGGTGAAAACAGATCTGTGGTAGCTAACCATATAAGGCTTCTTGAACTGCCGCAGGAAGTTAAAGAAATGCTCGTGAATAATGCCTTATCTATGGGGCAGGCCAGAGCACTCCTTGCACTGCCGGATGAAAACTTGCAGAAAAAACTCGCTTACAGAGCGATGACAGGGCGGCTAACGGTTAGAGAAGTAGAAAGATTAGTTAAAAAGCAAATTGATTCACTAGAAAACCCTGAGCAATCAAGCGAAAATATAGAGGATGCCAAATCTGCTCATATAGCGGATCTTGAATCAAGAATAAGGGAATCTTTAGGTACAAAGGTTAAAATTAAAACCAATAAAACCGGTAAAAAGGGCAGCATCACGATAGATTTCTATTCGTTAGAGGAATTCGATAGATTGACGAATATTTTTGGCGTAAACTTAAAAGATCAGTAGAAAGCCTTTTATGACCGGCGGACAGGATTTCCGAGAAAGACTCAAAAGAACAGAGCTGCTTCTCGGCAAAGAAAACATTGAAAAGCTGGCTTCCAGCTTCGTTGTTGTATGCGGGACAGGGGCGGTTGGGAGTTTCGCCGCTGAGGCACTCGCAAGGGCGGGCACAGGCAAAATCCGCCTTATAGATTCAGACAAAATCTCCAAGAGCAATATAAACCGCCAGGTTTTCGCTCTCACAAGCACAGAAGGGCGGTACAAAACTGAAGCCGGCAAGCAGCGTATTATCGATATTAACCCGCACTGCACCGTTGAAACGCTCAATGTATTCATCCATACCGACACGCTCGAGAAATGCCTCGATGGCAGCCCAGATTTTGTAATCGATTCGATAGACCCTCTCAACCCCAAACTCGAACTCATTACAGAGCTGAGCAAACGGGAGATACCATTCATTTCGAGCATGGGAGCAGCAAGAAAGACAGATCCATCCAAGATTCGCATTTCCGCAATGCGTGAGGTTCGATACTGCCCGCTTGCGGCTAATCTCCGCAAACGTCTCCGCAAAAGGGGGGTTAGCCTCAGTTTCCCGGCGGTTTATTCAAGCCAGCAGCTCAAAAAGCAAAGCGCTCTTGCGCCGGCAGATTCTGAGAATCCAGTTAAACGCGGCCATATTCAGGGTAGAAAACGTAATCTTATGGGCTCGCTGCCCACTATCACTGGCATTTTCGGCCTGCTCGCAGCCGATTACGCCATAAAAAAGCTTACTACTTAAATTGCTCTTCTAATTCAAAAAGCGGACATACCAAATCTTTTCATGAAGTGGATATAATTTTTCGCCCGGAGTAATAATTAATATCTTCTCTGCAGAAATGTACGAATGAAATTCTGCCTCCAAATGAAGCTGTTTTCATCGTTTTCAGCAAGAAACGGCCTTGGAAATCCTCCCCGATTCCACAGGGGAATAATGTTTTCTTTGCCGGTTTCGGTAATATCAAATCCTGTCAGATCAACAAATTCAATTCTTCCGGCAAGCGTTTCGCTTCCCCCTTTAATAATATCAGGCGAAGCGCTGCCCAACACCATACAGCTGCATTTATTATCTGGAGAGTCAACTATATATCTAAGCTTTGAAAAAAGCTCGGGCATAATCTGTATTTCATCAATAACTACAAGACCTGAAAGCATCTTAAAGAGAAACTCAGGATTTTGCAGCTTGTTATGGTCAGCGGGGCGTTCAAGGTCAAAGAAATTATTATCGCCTGCAATCTGTCTTGCAAGCGTAGTTTTTCCGGATTGTTTATTAAGCTCTGGTTTACTAAAATTAGTGCTGATGGATTGTTGGCTGTGATGAGCAGGCGAAATTAACTGCCTGTTGGGTGTTGTCTCTTATTATATATATTTTAAAATAGTTATAGAAGTATTAGGAGCTGTTTGATTGTTAAGAGATTATTTAAAGATTGTGTAAGAATATTTAACACAGTTACTTGCGAGGGTAAAGTTTTCTACAATTTTTGTGGATAAGTTGTTAATAAGCTTGGCGCTTTCAATTCAGTTTTAAACACAGCTTTTCCGCAGCCGTTTTGGAAAACTTGAAGACTGTTGGCAGATGAAAATCCCTCCACATGTATTTAACAGCTTTTCCACTCTCTGCAAAACATACATTTAACAGGTTTTCCGGAAGTTTGCTGACAGTTTATCAGCACAAAATTCAAAAATTTTGCGGGTTCAATGTTGATTTATACCCACCCTCTCCTTCGTCTCCTGAGAATCATCAGTGAAAATCAGCGTGAATTAGCGATTGGACAAGGTGGACTCGGTCAGCGGAACTATATGAGTAAAAAAACTTTTGCCTTTGCCTTAAACCTAAAAAATACCGTCAAAATATCCCCTCAGTGCATTTGTATGATTAACTTTATGTTATTTGATGCTATAATAAGCTTAAGTTCTTGTATGATTAACTTAGCGGCTGAAAAAAATATCTCCCCCCTGTGAGCCTGCGCTCCGAAGGTTTTTATCGTCCAAAGAGTTTACAAATCAGTGGAAAAAATGTTAAAATTGGCGTTTCATATCCTTCCCGACAAGCTATAATGAGCTTTTGAAGTTTTTATTGAAAGGTTCTAAAATGAAAAAGGCTTTTACCTTAATCGAACTTTTGGTTGTGATATCCATCATTGCCCTTCTTATGGCAGTGCTTATGCCGGCTTTGAGCAAGGCAAGGGAACAGGCAAAGAATGTTGTCTGCAAGAGCAATATGCACGGTGCTGTTATAGGGCTGAACGCATATCATGCCGACAACTACGACTATCCCAAACACCCCTGTGCGCATGTACGTCCGAATGCCCTCGCGAGAAACAAAACTTATAACCCACAAGACCCTGAGAACAGCGATACTTACACATACAAATATCTGAAGGGCTATATTGATGAGGTGGGCGTTTTTAACTGCCCGCTTTCGGGATTTGATGCTAAAGATATTGCCATGAGTCCAAAAGGTGAGCCGCTTACTTATCAGGAGGCTTACCAGAACAAAAATGACTGGTTCCATAAATCAAACAACAAAATTCTGAACTGCTCCTACGCGCTTTACTGGAACTACAAGCCCTACAAGAATAACCCGGGCAGCTTTGAAGGCCCTGGTAAGAAATCCCAGTACAACCTGCTTATCAGCGACTACTTCGCATACTACAATCAGCTCAGGCCGACCCAGAGCTGGGTTAGCACTCATAAAATCGACGGCGGCTCGCTTACCCGCTTAGATGGTATGCCCTATTATGGCCTAAAAGATGACAGCCCCGCGCAGTGGGTTACGACCGATTCAGAAGGGTTTACAGTGCTCAAAGATAATTCACCCTTTGATGACCTCAAACTCAACTGCGGCTACACCGACGGGAGCGTGAAGTCTATCAAGGGCAGCGATACCATGAGGCAGAGGGCATACGCCGGCGCTGATTCGTGGTGTGAACATTTTATGCCTGCTAAGAGGCACTGGTAAGATTATGCCCAGTCTTTGATTATTCAAGCAGCTCAGCGAAATTTGATTCAGCCGCGTGTCGTATTTCTTTAAATATTGTCGCACACTTTTCGGCCGGTGAGGTGTAAAACAGATTAGACATTCACAAGCCAAAGCGTTACAATAGTATAATAAAGCTCAACCAATCTCAGCGGGGGAGAATATGATAAAAAGACGGGACTTCATCAAAGCCTCAGCAGCAGCGGGCATTTCCTTAAATTTCAGCAGTTATGCTTCGTTTGGCGATTCAGATAATTCCTCACTTCTGCTTGAAGCAGTCCATTTTGAGAAAACCAACGGATGGGAAATTGACACTCAATTCCATAATACCCTTGGGTTCAGTTATTTGCTTGCGCACGGGCTGGGCAGGCCTGTGAAAAATGCTCAAACAAAAGCCCGCTTTGAGAAAGCCGGTTTGTATAATGTCTGGGTGCATACAAAAGACTGGTGCCCGGGAGATTGGGATGCCCCGGGCAGATTTAAGCTTAAGGTTGGCGGGGAATACCTAAACGAGACTTTCGGAATTAAACCCGGATGGAAATGGCATTACGGCGGGAAGGTTGAAGTAAATCAAAGCGAGGTTCAGATAGAGCTGGAAGATCTTACCGGCTTTGAAGGGCGGTGTTCGGCGGTGTATTTCACTCAGGATGATAGAGAAGCGCCCCCTAATGATAAACAGAAACTGGTTAGCTGGAGATTAGCAAAGAATCCTGAATCTTCTAAAGTTCCAGAAAAGATGAATTTCGATGTTGTTATCACCGGCGGCGGGATCAGCGGATGCGCTGCGGCCTTGGCAGCTGAATCTCAGGGCCTGAAGGTTGCGTTAATTCACAACAGGCCTGCCTTGGGAGGGAATGCAAGCGCGGAAATAAGAGTTCACACCTTAGGCATTCTCGGAGGAGCTGAAGATATACTCAAAAAAATCAACACCGAGCATTATCCCAATGGCTCAGACAAGGCGTTTTACGACGAACAAAAACGAACGAAAAATATGAATGAAGCTGATGGGATCTCCCAGTTTCTTATGCATACGGTGATATCAGCAGATGCAGCAGTGGGGCAAATAAAATCAATTCAAACATATGAGCATTTGACAGGCAGGAGAACTGTTTTCAAGGCAGCCAATTTTATAGACTGTACCGGCGATGGATGGCTCGGCCGGCTTGCTGGTGCGGATTTCACTTACGGCCGCGAGCCTGAATCTAAATACAACGAAGGCTGGGAGAAGCACGGAGATTTATGGTGTCCTGAGAAAGCAGATAATCGAGTGATGGGTGCAAGCGTTTTATGGAATACTGAAATCGGGGAAGAAAATGCACGTTTTCCTGAAGTTCCGTGGGCAAAGCCTGTTGCCAAGGATCATACCTCTGCTGCCGGCGAGTGGTATTGGGAATATTCACATAACAGTCTCAACCAAATCGATGACGCCGAACAGATTCGGGACCATTTCTTCCGGGCGATATACGGCACATATTCAAATACAATCAAGCAGGATAAGCACAAGAAAAGAAGGCTTACATGGGTTGGCTACAATGCGGGCAAACGAGAATCTATCCGTTTGACGGGAGATTATGTGTACACCGGAGAAGACGCCGCAGAATCGGTTGAATTTGAAGATGCTGTTGTTGTTGAAAAACGCTCGATCGATATTCACTACCAGCGGTCTTTGAAAGGCAGCCCATACGACTTTTTATCCGAAGCAATTTTCAGAAAGGCAAAGAACAAATTTTACTATATCCCTTTCCGCAGCCTTTATTCCCATAACGTAAAAAATCTTATGATGGCCGGGAGGTGTTTCAGCTGTTCTCACGTTGGCCTCGGCGGGCCGCGCGTTATGAACACTTGCGGACAGATGGGGGCTGCCGTGGGTTTTGCTGCTGCTTTATCCAGAAAATACAATAAGACTGCAAGGAAAGTCGGCAGGGAGCATATCGGCGAACTTCTGAAACTTTGCAGAATCTGATTATCAAGGGTTAAGCTGCAAGATTTCGATTAGGCAATAATATGCACAAACTTGTTTAAGGGGCAGTAAACATAAGCGTTCGAGCTTCTCTGTTTAACGAACCAGATTCGCAGATTATATTGGTATGTTATCCATAAATTCCCCAGCTTATGAGCTTCGGCGGCGGATGAAGAGCCCGCCGAGGCCGAGCAGAGCCATCGTCGCAGGTTCAGGGGTGATTGTCAAAGTGATATTCTCGCCTTGGGCGAAATCTGAGTCGTTCATTTGGTAAGTGCCCAGATTGAGCCCCAGATCGGAAATTGTTTTGTTTTGAAAAGTCATCCCCCCGCTTACCGAGACAATGTTATTCTCGTCGATATCCTTCACGTCAAAAAAGATAGCTTGATCTGACGTGCCAGAATCTATTGTTACTCCAAAACTGTCGCCGTAAAAACTGTCTGGGACAGATTGTACATCAGAGCCGAAAGAGGGCAGCGGAGAATCAATACCCCAGATAGACCCCATCTCCGTTTCCGCAGAGGTAGTTGAGACGCCAATAACCGGTTCCTGAGGCCATAGTAAAGCCTCCTCGCCGCCAGAGTACATACTTTCTACTGAGCCAGAGTTGAAAAAGCCGCTTAAATCGAGGCTGCCGCTGTAAGTTGCTTTCACATTGCTGCCGTCAGGTGAAATATTCATTTCTATACCGGCTGAATAAGCATAATTAACTGCCGCTAACAAAACAGCCGAAACCAAAGCAATTCTTTTCATTTCAATACACCTTCAAATTTAAGTTTAGCATATTAAGATAACACTATAACCTGAAAAAACAGCAGGTCAAGTGTTTTTAGGGCGAAGCATTTTTGGTGTGCGACAATTTTTTTGGGGCAATGAGAAGGCAATAGGCATAATTTTTTTTCGCAGAATTTTCACGCTGCACAGGCGGGCGCTCGCGCAGGTTCGCCTCTACTCGCCAACGAAACCCGCAGACAAAAAATCCTTAGCGAGTTTTCCGCCGCAGGGGGACTGGCTCAGTAATATAGATAACAATAAATTCTACAAAGCATTGCAGCATGATGATTTGCATTTTACCAAAAAATATTGTCGCACACTCGAATCCTGAAGGCTAAAAAGTTTTTTTTGTAAAACCTAAGTTTCAGGTTTATTATATTAAGACAGTTTTCGCAATTTGAAATTACAGGAAAGGTTTTTTATATGCAGCGTTCAGGAAGAGCTTTATCAGTTATGTTTGTGCTTTTAGTTTCGATTTCGGCAGTTATGGCCTCAGGGAGCTATCCATATCAGCCGGTGGATTTTACAAAAGTTCATTTCAATGATTCATTCTGGAAGCCTCGGCTCGAAACGAACAAAAACGTTACCATCCCCTACGCATTCGAGAAATGCGAACAGACCGGCCGGATAGATAACTTCAAGGCGGCTGCTGGAGTGATCGATGAGGAATTTCAGGGCAGGCAGGGCTTCAACGATTCAGACGTTTTCAAGATTATGGAAGGCGCTGCATACTGCCTTATGGTAGAGGAAGATCCCGAGCTTGAGGAGTATTTGGAGAATCTTATTGGATGGGTTGCCGGAGCTCAGCACGATAACGGCTATCTGTACACAGCTTGGACATTAAAAGCAAGAGACAGAGAAGCGAAAACCGGAAACTGCTGCTACGTAAATAAGCCTTGGGATAATCTCAAAAGCTCACACGAACTCTACAATGCGGGGCATATGTACGAGGCGGCGGTTGCTCATTATATAGCTACCGGACGCAGAACTTTCCTCGATGTTGCGATAAAAAATGCCGATTTGGTTTGCGATGTGTTCTTAGACGGCGGGCATAAGGGCTTCCCCGGCCATCAGGAGATTGAAATGGGGCTTGGAAGGCTCTACCGCGTTACTGGAAATGAGAGTTATCTCAAGATGGCTCAGGAATTCCTCGAAAGAAGGGGTGATCAAAGCAACCCGGGCTCGCATTCGGAGTATCGCCAAGCTCATAAACCCGTTACCCAGCAGAAGGAGGCGGTGGGGCATGCCGTGCGCGCAAATTATATGTACAGCGGGATGGCCGATATTGCGGCAATGGCAGGGAGCGAAGAATACATCGGGGCTATCGATACCATCTGGAATAATATAGTAGGTAAAAAGTATTACATTACCGGCGGCGTTGGTGCAAGGCACGGCGGCGAGGCCTACGGCGATAACTACGAACTGCCTAACGAAAGCGCATACTGCGAAACCTGCGCTCAAGTGGCGTTTGTGATGCTCAATCACAGGATGTTCCTCCTTAACGGGGATTCCAAGTATATAGACGTATTGGAGAGAACGCTCTACAACAGCACAGTAAGCGGCGTTTCGCTGGACGGCGATGAATTCTTCTATCCCAATCCGCTGGAATCGCATGGCAGCTACTCCCGCTCGCCGTGGTTCGGCTGCGCATGCTGCCCGACAAACATAACACGCTTTATGGCATCAGTCCCCGGGTACGTCTATGCAGTGCGTAATGGTGATTTGTACGTAAATCTGTTTGGCAGGAGCGAAGCGAATATCTCTCTTAATTCAGGCGATGTGGAGCTCGTGCAGAAAACAGACTACCCTTGGAACGGCGATGTGGAGATTGAAGTTTCCCCAGCGAAGGAGAAGGAATTCAGGCTTATGGTTCGCATCCCTGGCTGGTGCAGAAATGAGCCCGCTCCCGGCGGTCTATACAGCTATATAGACAATATCAAGCCAAACTGGAATATATCAGTAAACGGCAGGGTAATTGAGCCGGAAATGAAGAAGGGCTATGCAGTTATAAAACGCAAATGGCAGAAAGGAGACAGCGTGGGGCTGTTTATGGATATGCCCGTTCGATACGTTGACTGCATAGATAAGGTGGAGGCGAATATCGGCAAGGCGGCCGTGGAACGCGGCCCGATTGTTTACTGCGCTGAAGAGCCTGATAACGGCGAAGGCAAGGTGCAGAATTTTTATCTGCCCAGAACCAACGCTGCAGGCAAGGTGCTTGAGATTAAAAGCGGTATGCTTGCGGGTAATAAGAAGATTGTTCTGCCTGCACGCAAATACAAGAGTCCTGAAGTAAGGCAGGTGGTGCTAACGCCGTACAACGTTTGGAACAACCGCAACCCGAGAACGAGTATGGTTGTATGGTTCGCCCAAACAAAGCAGGGAGCAAGGCAGGCTGCAATGGGTGAGGATGCGTTCATAAGCGATATGGGCATTATTGAAGCGAGCTACACATACCGCGGCGATGATGCGGAAGCTGTGAGCGACGGTAAGATCCCAGAGTCTTCCAGCGACAGAAGCATCCCCCGCTGGACGAGCTGGCCGCGAAAGGGGAAAACCCAGACAATCACCTACAATTTCGATGAACCTCAAAAAATTTCCTCTGTTGGGCTTTATTTCTACAACGACGGCGGGGGAGTGCAGCTCCCTGCAAGCTGGCATATCGAGCGAAAAATCAGCGGAAGCTGGGAGAAGATGGAGCCGTATCTCACCGATTCCTACAGTGTGATTGAGGATTCATTCAACACCGTGCACCCCGCAGAGGTGAAGCCCTGCGAGGCGATGAGGATTGTGGTAACCCCGAAAAAGACCTCCTCAGCAGGCATTCTCGAGGCGAAAATTGAGACCGAATAAATTCGCTTAAATGCAGAAGAGCCGTTAGAGGGTATTTGCAAATTAAATCAAATTGGAATATCATCGTTTAGTAGTAAAATTTCTGCGGTTAGAATTAAGGGAGAATTTATGAGATTGTGGTTTGCAGCATTATTTGCAGCAGTGTCTTTATGCTATGCATCAGAAGGTGTTTCTGAGGCAAAACTGAAAAACGTTTTCAAAGATGATTTTCACATCGGTGCTGCGGTTAACAGAAGCCAGATTTACGGGCGAGACCCAAAAGCAGGCGTTCTTCTTGCCGAGCAGTTCAGCTCCATTACGCCTGAGAATGTTATGAAATGGAGCAGCATACATCCAAAGCCTGATGAATACAACTTTGAGCCGGCAGATAAATACGCCTCCATCGGCGAGGAAAATTCGATGTTCGTTGCAGGCCATACGCTTATCTGGCATAATCAGACGCCGGATTGGGTGTTCGAAAATGCAGATGGAAGCGAGGTTAGCCGCAAAGAGCTGCTCAAAAGGATGAGGGAGCATATATTCAAGGTTGCAGGCAGGTATAAGGGCAGAGTACACGGCTGGGATGTTGTGAACGAGGCGATTGAGGATGTCGGCTCGCTCAGAAATACCAAATGGCGTGAGATTATAGGCGATGATTATATCGCCAAGGCCTTCGAATACGCCCATCAGGCAGCTCCGGATGCAGAACTCTACTACAACGACTATAATATGTATCGAAGTGAAAAGAGGAAGGCCGCCGCAGAGCTTGCAGAGAAGCTGCAAAGCAGGGGCCTGCGGATAGACGGCATCGGCATACAGGGGCACTGGGGGCTCAGCCATCCATCTGCTGCTGAAATTCAAAAAAGCATTGATGCATTTTCAAGCCTTGGGCTGAAGGTGATGATTACAGAGCTGGATTTAACGGTGCTTCCGAGCGCATGGGAGCACAGAGGCGCAGATATAAGCCAAAATTATGAGCTTAGAAAAGAGATTAACCCCTTCCCGGACGGTTTGCCGGCAAATATGCAGAGCAAGCTTTCAAATCGCTATCAGCAGCTGTTCGCCCTGTTCACCCGGAATTCGGGGAAGATCAGCCGAGTAACTTTCTGGGGAGTGCACGACGGCTGCTCCTGGCGAAACAACTGGCCAGTTAGCGGCAGAACGGATTACCCGCTTCTGTTCAACAGGAACTGTGAGCCGAAGCCGGCATTTAATGCGGTTGTCAAGGCCGGCAGAAAGTAAACCTCTGTGTCCCAAACTTATTTACAACCCGTTTAAATCGGTTTGCAGACAGAATTATTGCACAAAAATGCGGAATTTTAAAACAAATTTGCGTTGCTTTGCCCTGCAAAATATTCTAATATTACAGGTTAGGCGTTTTTTAAGTTAAAAAAGTTTTAGAAGGCTTAGCAATGCGTAAAAACAAAACATCAATTTTTCTCACACTCCTTTTGTCTGTATCCGTTTTTGCAGCCTCTATCGACTTAAGCGGTCAGTGGCAGTTCAAACTAGATCCTCAGGATGAAGGCGAAGAACAGAGTTGGTTTAATCAAAGCTTTGAAAAGAGAATAAATCTGCCCGGCTCTATTCAGGAGCAGGGGTACGGAGAAGAGATCGGTTTAGACACCGATTTTGTCTGGCGAAAGTCTGTTGACTTTAAAAATTATCCCAAATGGCCTGAGCATCCTATGTATGATGAGTATTCAAAGCCGGGCAATATCCTGATACCCTATTTTCTCAATCCAGACCGTCATTATACGGGGCTCGCATGGTTCACAAAGGAAGTTGAGATTCCTGAAAACTGGGAAGATAAGGAGATATTCCTAAACCTTGAAAGAGTTCACTGGCGTTCTCACGTCTGGATTGATTCTGAAAAGGTCGGTCAGTTCGACAGCCTTGCAGCGAGTCATAAGTATAACTGCACAAACCAATTGTCTTCGGGTAGGCATAAGATTACTATAGCTGTGGATAACAGGATGCTCTATCCTATAGGTAAAAACTCCCATTCAATCACCAACCACACCCAAACCCCGTGGAACGGAATTATCGGAGCGATTGAGCTTTCTGCCAAGCCGAAGCTCAGGATAAGCGATGTGCAGGTGTATCCGAATATAGCAGAAAAAACTGCCGAAGTTAAGCTTAAAGTATCAGGCATTGAGGAATCTGAATACGGCAAGCTGAAAATCAGCGCATCTTCTTTTAATACCGGCAATCAGCATAAAACAGGCGTCCATTCATTTCCCGTAACTGCAGGCAGCATAAATCCGGAGATAGCCGTTAGTTTCCCGATGGGCGAAGACGTTTTGCTCTGGGATGAATTCAGCCCCAATCTCTACAGGATGAATTTGAGCCTTAATCTTGAAGGCCGGCAGGAAATAGCAGAATCGGCAGTTTTCGGGATGAGGGAGATCGAAACAGAAGGAAGCAGCTTCCTTGTTAATGGAAGAAAGACCTTCCTTCGTGGAACACTTGAATGCTGCATTTTCCCAAAAACAGGCTATCCCTCAATGGATATTGAGTACTGGGAAAAGATTATGACTCAGTGCAAAAACTACGGCCTAAATCACATAAGATTCCATTCGTGGTGCCCTCCTGAGCCGGCATTTGAGGCGGCAGACAGGGCAGGGGTATATCTCCAGCCCGAATGCAATATCTGGGCGGGTGTAAAAAGAAGAGATTCAGATATAGCGGCTTATGTTAAAGCCGAATGGAAAAGAATCCTCAAAGAATACGGTAATCACCCATCATTCACTCTTTACGGCGTTGGGAATGAAGGCTGGATGAAGGCCGAGATAATGGAAGAATTGATTCGGGAAACCAAAAACGATGACCGGAGAAGGCTTTATACTGGCTACGCAAACGGCTTCAATTCGGAAAACACTGAATACTATATAGGCAAATCTGTAAGCGTAAGCGGGGCACAAAATCTTGAAGCTCTGCGAAGATTCCGGATTCGATACCAGTGCGGCTGGCCGCCTGTTCCCGGCTCCAGCTATCTTACCTCAAGAGAGCCTGATACCAACCTGGACTACAGCACTATCGCAGCGCTTTATCCCAAGCCGCTTATTCAGCATGAAACTGTCCAGAGGTGCAGCTATCCGGATGTTGACGATATCGATAAATTTACCGGCAGCCTAACGCCCGGCTATTTGATCATAGCCAGAGACCAGCTCGAAGAGAGGGGAATGCTTGAGCAGAATGATGATTTCGTTCAGGCCTCAGGAAAATGGCAGGTTAAGCAGTTTAAGGAGGAAATTGAAGCAGGGCTCAGAACCAAAGGCCTCGGAGGCTTTCAGCTTTTGGATATTCATGATTTCCTCGGTCAGGGCACGGCCTTAGTGGGCGTTCTTGATGGTTTCTGGGACTCAAAGGGTTATGTAAGCGGGGAAGAATTCCGAAAATTCTGCTCGCCGGTTGTTCCGCTTCTCAGAATGAAAAAGCGAGTGTTTACTTCGCATGAACAATTTGATGCCAAACTTGAGGCCGCAAATTTCAGCCAAAGCGAGATATCGAATACTCAGCTCAGATGGGCGATTAAAGATGAATCAGGCGAGACGGTAAAACGCGGGGTTTGCCCTGAGGTGAATCTGCCAGTGGGCAACGGGCATTGGGCAGGCAGAATCAGATTCAATCTCTCCAGCCTGAACGCACCGGCAAAGTATAACATCAGCGTCAGCATCCTTCAGGCAGATGCTGAGAATAACTGGGATTTCTGGGTTTATCCGGAAAAGGCGGAAGTGCCCGAGCCAAAGGATTTCATAATCGCAGAAACGCTAAATGCGGAGAGTATGGATTATCTGCTGGAAGGCGCGAAAATGCTCCTTCTTCCGGAAAAAGATTACATTAAGGGAAATGTGAAACCGTGCTTCCCCAGCATATACTGGAACTGCCCGTGGACAGACGGCGGCGAATCAGATACGCTTGGTATGCTCTGTGATCCAAACCATCCGGTATTCAATGATTTTCCCACTGATATGCATACAAACTGGCAGTGGTGGGGATTGATGAATGACTGCAAGCCTATGATACTAAACGAGATGCCGAGAGATTTCCGGCCGGCGATCCAGATGATAGACGACTGGCACAGAAACAGAAAGCTCGGGCTGCTTTTTGAGGCGAAAGTGGGCGAAGGCAGCGTACTGGTTTGCTGCATGGATATAGAGTCTGGGCTGGATGAAAGGCCCGCTGCAAGACAGCTGAAAACCAGCATCTACAACTATATGCAGAGCGAAAATTTTGCCCCGCAGCAGAGCATTAGTACTGAAGAGCTAAGGGCAGTATTTAATTAAGAACAAGAAGGCTGAGCCACTGTTTAAGTTTTGGCGGATAATAAATACAAATAGGTGTTCTTCAGAGAGGCTTGGCAGTGTATAATAGATTTTAATGTTAATTTTAAGGAGCTATATTATGAAGTTGTTAAACTTTACGTGTATTTTGTGCATTATCGTAAGTGCGCAGGCAGCCAACTGGTGGACTAATGCCGAGTATAATGACTGGTCTTGGGGCAATGCGAATAACTGGGGGCAAAGCACAGTTCCCGATTCTTCAGCCGCTGCTGTAGAGATCAATAAATCCGGCTGGGAAGCAAGGGCTCAGGTGAGCCCGGAAGGTGATTTTGAATGCGGAAGTTTGTTAGTCGGAAAAAACTCAGGCCCTAGTTATCTGGTAGTTAAAGGCAGCTTGAAGGCATACGACAACGTTACAGCAGGAAACTGGGGCAGCGATGCAGACGGGACTATCGAAATAAGCCAAGGGGGCTCATTCATTGGAGAGAAAGCACTGTTTCTAGGACGGTACGCAGACACAAGAGGCGTGCTGAATGTAAATTCGGGGACGGTTGATGTAAACTGGAGCCTCTATGTTCCGGGCGACTGGAGCAGCTCCGGGGGAACTGCAGAGCTCAACGCCTACGGCGGCACTGTAACAGCTGACGACATCGTCATTCAGGATGGCGGTAAAGTAGATGTAACCGGAGGCACGCTGAAAGTGGCCGGGTATAAGAAGAACAAATTCGAGCAGTATGTTCAAGACGGTCTGCTTACAGCTTACGGCGGCGATCCGAGAGGATCAGTCAGCATAATTGAAGACGGTACGCACACTGTGATAACCGCATCAAAACTGCCAGAGGAGAATGTATTCAATCCTATGCCCGCAGATACGAAGGAATTGGAGTATTATACAGCTCCGCTCACACTTTCATGGCAGCCGGGTGAATTCGAAACACATCACGATGTTTATTTCGGAACAAGCTATGAGGACGTATCAGCGGCAACACCTTCAACTACGGGCATATATCAGGGCAGATTCGAAACTCCAGACTCAGACCCGAATCTCGTTTATTCTTACGGGCCTATGTCCGGCCTGAGCCTTGATGAGGAGTATTTCTGGAGAGTGGATTCAGTGAACACTGATACTTCTGAAGTTTGGAAGGGTGATGTATGGAGCTTTAACACGCCTGAGTATAATCTTATAGATGATTTTGAGAGCTACGATGAAGCCTCCCCTGTTGGCGATGTATGGTCCCCTGCACCCGACCCTAATACGGTTATAGCGGAGAATCAGCAGGCTGTAGAGCTTGCATACAATGACGGGCTGGCTGAGACATCCAGAATTCTGCCATTCAGCGACCTTTCTTTTGGAGAGGGCGAAGCAATTACTGTAAGCTTCTTCGGCGAGCTGCCGATGAACGCTCTGCTTTCTATTTCCCTTACAGACAGCAGCTCAAACAGCTACAGCGTATTGTATAATCCTTCCGTTGCAGACAGGGCAAATCAGTGGAAGGGCTTTGATGCAAAGCTCTCTGATTTCGCTGCAGGAGGCGTTGATATCACAGATGTTCAAACAGTTACTCTCGGGATCGATGCTGCAGGCTGCGGAGAGGGAAGCATATTCTTCGACAATCTGCAAGTTCATCCGAAACGCTGCGTTAACAGATACGCTTTTGGGGATTTCCGTGGTACAGACTGCTTAGCTGATCTTGGTGATTATTCTGTAATTGCTAATGACTGGGGAATGTCTGGAAAGATTGTAACAGCAGCCGAAAGCGAGCCGGCAGGCCTTACCGCAAGATATAAGTTTGACGAAACAGAAGGTGAAATCATTTCTGACTGCTCAGCTAACCAGCTTGACGGAGAGTTAAAAGGCACGAGTATGCCAGCTGGGGCTTGGAACCCGACCAGCGGCTATGACGGGGGCTGTTTAGATCTTTCTGTGATTTCCAGCGGCTGGTTCCAGTTCCCGGGAGAATCATTAGTACCTGAAAGACTCTCAGACCCGAATGCCGCAGGAGCAGATGAAGTTACTGTATCATTGTGGGTGAACGGGAATACTGATGCCAGGACATCAGATCAAAATCTGATGAAGTTTAAGAATCCAAACTGGGCTGGAGCAGTTTATCTTCCCGGGTCGTATCAGAAGGAAGGCAACATAGTTGAATTTGCACTGAACGGCGACAAGCTCAGCTGGGGCTGGGCAGGTCCTGAAGACTGGCAGGGAAGCTGGAATCATTATGCCTTTGTGAAAAATGCAAACACAGGCGAGCTGAACATATACAGAAACGGCGAGATGATGGCAAGAGATGCCTACTCTGCCTGCAGTCTGATTGATGTTACAAACTGGGAGCTTATTCGTGGCTGGAACGGAAAGGTTGATGATCTGAGATTCTACAACCGTGCTCTGAGCCAGGAAGAGATCTTGTATCTTGCTGGGCAGGATTCAGTGTATCAGGCCGTTCGTTCTTGGGCGGATAAAAACCACGACAATTCAGTTGACCTGACAGATTTGAGCAATATGTTCGACTGCTGGGTTGAAGAAAAGCTCTGGCCTTCTGAAGACTGATCAAAACATCCAACTGTGCTCTAAAACTTGCACGTTCTTAAAGGGGCGTGCAGGTTTTTTCTGTTAATTCCAATATTCAGAATTGAGCTTTTATGATAAAACAAAGTTACAGCCAAATCATTTGCTTATTTGCTTCAGCTTTTTTATTGTTCTCACCAGTCTGCGCGGCAGCAGGAAACTGGTGGTCTGACAACGGCAGCGGACATAAATGGACAACCCCCGCAAACTGGGGACAGAACCATGTCCCGATTTGCAGCGAGGATATTACAATCGATGTGCAGGGTGATTCAGCCAGCCCTGTGATAGAATCCGGAGATGAGCTCTGCTGCAATGCTTTCAAATTTAAGACCGGTAAAATGCAGCTGAAATCAGCCTCCCTGCAGGTAAACGGCTGGGGCGGTGCAGGAAGCTGGGGAGGCGGAACTGCCGAGCTTTTGCTTTCAGACAGCACACTTGATGCTGAAGGCATTTTTTACGTCGGAAATTCTCAAACGGGAAGGATGACTGTTAAAAACGGCTCTTCAGTTAGAATCAGCAACACCCTCTGGATTGCCAGAAGCGAAAATAACGCTCCGGCTTCAGGGCATCTGTTTATAGCAGACGGCACGGTAGAGGTGAATTGGCTCAGGGTGGATAATTCACAGCTCAGCACGGGAAAGATAAACATAACTGACGGCAGTCTTACAATCAATGCAGATCAGCAGGATTTGGCAAATCAGCTCAAATCAGAAGGCTTTATCAAGGCATACGGAGGCCATCCGCTGGCAGAGGTGGAGGTTCGTCTTGAAAACGGCAAGACGATAATCCAAACGCAAATCAAAACTTTTCCCTCCGATCTGAACGCAGATTATGTTGTAGATTTAGAGGACTTTTCGAATTTGGGCGAATGCTGGCTTTCAGATTTTGAGAATGATAATTTCAGCGAAACCGCAGACTTAGAGCCCTCAGGAAATATTACAAAACAAGACCTCAAACAGCTTGCTATTAGCTGGCTTAGCTTAAAATCGGATGTAGAAATAGTGATAGACAATAATAACCAGCTTCACCAGATCAGCCCATACCTAAACGGAACGTGCGTGAATACCTGCTTCGACAATGACCAGCGCTGGTCTAACGGAATTATTCCCCAGAGGATTTCCGAGCTGGGGGCTGAGGTTCTTCGTTATCCCGACACAGCAAAAGGCGGCTGGCACTGGCAGGAATGCCCGGGAGCCCCGGCTTGGAGAGATTCGTGGGAGACCGATCCGGATTCCTTTTACTACTTCGAGGATAAAAGTGTTTGCCAGTCCGAACATACCATGGATATAGATGATTATCGGTACTGGTGCTATTTGCTTGATGTGGAGCCTTTTATTACGATAAACTTCCAGTCCGGCTGGAGATACAACAGAATTCAGGATTCATTGAACGAAACGCTTGCTCTTGTGCAGCACTGCAAAAACAACAATTACAACATCAAATACTGGCGTATAGGCAACGAGCCTTTTAATATGACAGCATCAGAGCTTGCCGGTATTGTTAATATGTTTGTCCCCGCAATGAAGCAGATAGACCCGAATATTGAGATTATCGTAAACACCTCCAATCATTTCAATACGCCTTATTCTGCACCGAGATGGAGCGAATTTTTTGAGCTTGCAGGTGATAAAGTTGACTATGCAGACCTGCACTGCTACTGGAGATGGGGCGATAAGGATGAGCCGGCTGAGAATTTGGCTACGTGGGAGAATTTTATCAATGATGTTCCAATCACAGCTGAGCATACCGAATGGGCAGGCGAACATTTGACTTACAACGAGGAGATAAACAATTTCCGCAGCAGGTATTCCCAGTATGGGATAGACGTTATAATTTCAGAATGGAACGCAGGGCCCCTATGGCACAGAATTGAGAGATCGCATTATCAGGCTGCCTTGATTCAGAGTGAGATGATGATGCAGTTTATTAAGGGCGATTTGTTTATGGCCACGAGGTGGCCGGGCTCATGGGGAGCTGTGCAGGGCGACAGGGCATTTATAGACCCCGAAACATTGCAGCCCAGACCAGTACTCAAAGCGATGAATCTTTTCAATAGTATTCTGGGCGAAACGCTCCTGAGTTCTGATTCAGGCGTGCCGGCTGTTCCTTGCGTTTCTGCTTACAACGAGGAAGACAATAAGCTGTTCAATATCCTGCTCAACAAAACCGGTTCACGAAAAAAGATACTTATCGAAAACAGCTCACCAGTGCAATCGGCGCAGGTGCAGATACTTTCCGCTCAAAACGGCGATGTTTGGAGAGACAGCGCCCTGCTGAATACCGCTGATTCTATTGAGAAGGGGAATTCAGTTTATTATTCTTTGCCGGCATATTCTCTGGCTCTATGCGAGATTCAGCTTTAAAGAGTGTGGAAGCGGCTGCTGCAGCAAAACTTAAAGTAATTGAAAGGGCATTAAAATGACAAAAACTCCTTAATAAAAAATTTTGCAATAGGCCTAACTTTCTGCAAAAAAAAGTTGACTCTTTCAAAGCTTTCAATATTATACCTCTCTCTTAAAGGGCTGTTAGCTCAGTTGGCTAGAGCACCTGCCTTACAAGCAGGGGGTCGCAGGTTCAAGTCCTGCACGGCCCATTTTTACCAATTTCACAAGCAAACGCACTGCGTAGATTTTCCTCGCATAAATCATTGTCTCCGTGATACTTAGAAAGATTTTCAATTGCCGTTTGCACATAATCACAACTCTTTGAATTGCCCTGCATATACGGTTTAGTAGGCGTTTCAATATACGGTTCAGTATACACTCTGAATTTGTATTGTCAGATTCTATCCCGGAAGCTTCTAGATAATCATCTTTAGAACACCTCCTAACCCTTCCCGCCTGCGGCAAGCCTTTAAGCGTAGCTCAGTTTAAATATCTCGTTTTGTGGAATCGCTGCGTAATACTAAAGACAATCAGAGCCGCACGTGGAGTCCGCCGAAGGCGGAGAGCCTGTCCGCCGCAGGCGGAGGGGCACAGAGGGGAGATATTTTTTTAACCACTAATCAGCACTAATTTTTCACTAATGATTTAAGATAAGTTTTTTTGATAAGAAAGCCAATTTAAAATTAATATGAAATCTTTATCTCATCCTGTAAATCTTGTTAATCCTGTCTAATTTATCACATCCTCCTCCGATTGCTCCGATTCCTCTCCGCCTCCGGCGGACAGGCTCGGTATAAATCAAATTCACATTTGAGGGGACAGACGCATAAATGAGGGAAAGCTCTATGCCGGAAGGACGTTTCACCGCAATACCAAACTCTTCTACAATGTTTAAATTGATTTTTACACGGAGGTATCGGAGGAAACGGAGGGGAGAGGAAAAAAATATGAGAGAGATGTTTTCAGCCGCTAATCTACACTAATTTTTCACTAATGATTTTGCCCCTCACAATCCGCCACAGGCGGACTTGCAGCTCTGCCACTCGCCACTCGTAACGAGCAGCGAATCTATCCGCTTGTTTCGTCCGCCTTCGGCGGACTCCACGCACGGCTCTGATTGTCGTTAGCATTTCGCAGCGACTTCACGAAACTAACGTTTAAACCGAGCCGCGAGCCACCCGCCGCAGGCGGACTTGCAGCTCTGCTGCTCGCCACAGGCCACAAAAACTCCGTGCAATCTGTGTAATATATCTGCGAGGTCTGTGCAATCAGCGGATTTATCTCTTTTGCGATTCAAGCAAACCTTCTTCTGGCATCAAAAAAGATATCTGTCCGCGTGTTTCTGCCGGCCCTTTCCCCACTTTCCAAAAGGCTCTTTTTGAATATAATGCCCTCTTTCAAAGGAACTGGAATTTTATTGTATTTTGCAGGTTTTACTATGGCAGTTACAAGATTCGCCCCTTCTCCCACGGGCTACTTACATATCGGCGGAGCGAGAACCGCTCTTTTCAACTGGCTCTACGCGCGAAAAACAGGCGGGAAATTTATCCTCCGCATAGAAGATACCGACCAGAAACGCAACACCTCCACAGCCATGAAGCAGGTTCTCGAAGACCTCCGCTGGCTCGGTATAGACTGGGACGAAGGCCCCGAAGCGGGCGGGGAGAACGGCCCTTATCTCCAGAGCGAGCGGATGGATATATACCAAGAACACTTAAACCGCCTGCTGGAAAGCGGCAATGCCTACTACTGCTTCGAAACTGCTGAAGAACTTGCAGAAATGCGTGATAAGGCAGTGAAGGATTCCGGCGGCTTTATTTACAAAACCCCAGCCAGCCTTCCCACAGAACAGGATGCAGAAAAGGCGCGTCGAGAGGGCAGGCCTGTAACTGTCCGGTTTGCCGTCCCGCAGGACAAACAGATCGTGTTTGAAGACAAGGTGCGCGGAACTGTGGCTGTAAATCCGTCTGAGATTTCCGATTTCATAATCCGCAAATCCGACGGCTTCCCCACGTATCATTTTGCTGTTGTGGTGGATGATGCGCTGATGGGCGTGAGCCATATTATCCGCGGGCAGGAGCACCTTATGAACACCCCCGGGCATATCCTCCTGCAGGAGGCCCTTGGCTTTGAAAGGCCGGAGTATGCCCATATATCGCTCACCGTAAGCGATACAGGCGGGAAGCTCAGCAAGCGGGAAAGGCCAAACGCACTGCGCAAAGCTGTAAAGGCAAGCGATAAAAGCAAAGCAGAGATTGCCGCTGCCGGCGGGATGACCGAAGAAGACCTTGAGAGATTCCTCAAGAAGAAGGCTGTTCCGGATGAGGATGCCGTAAATCATATTGCCGATTTCCTCGGGGTTAAGCTGCCTGAGATAAACGTGCGTGATTTCGTAAAAAGCGGGTATGTTCCGGAGGCCGTGCTGAATTTTGTGGCCCTTCTGGGCTGGAATCCCGGCGGAGATAAGGAGATTATGAGCCGTGAGGAAATAAAAAACGCCTTCACGCTCGATAAGCTCGGCAGGGCCAACAGCTTTTTCGACCGCGACAAACTCATAGCCTTCAACACCGAACACATAAACCATGCAGACTCCAAAACCCTCCTCCGGCACTTTAAAACATTCCTCGAGAAGAATTCAAGCCCGCTTCTGGAAAAGGAAGACTGGCTGCTTGAAAGGGCGGTGCACCTGAGCAGAGGAGCGAAAACATTCAGGGACGTGCTCGATAAATGCAGGCTCTTTTTCATCGACACCAATGATATCCAATACGATCCAAAGGCCGTGAAGAAGGTGATTGCGAAGAACGAATGGCAGGGACTTGCGGTTTTGCGTGATATGCGGATACTGCTTGAAGGGATTGAAGATTTCTGCGCTGAAAACATTGAATCCCAGCTCCGTGCCTACGGCGAGAAGAATGAGCTTGGTCTCGGGAAGATTGCCCAGCCTATCAGGGTTGCCCTTTCCGGCGGGACTATAAGCCCTGCTATATTTGATTCGATCGAGATTCTCGGAAAGGCTTGCGTTCTGCAAAGAATAGACAGGTCGCTGGCGGAGCTTGAATATTATCAGCTCTGAACACAAACATTATTCTAATTTTGTTTTTTCCGGCAGTTGTGTATATTTCCATAAATTCTTGGAAAGGTAACGATGAAAAATAGAGATTTAACTGCCGTAATAGTATTTATCCTTTGCTGCGCCGGCCTGCTTTTTGTGCCCACCGGCTTCAAAACCAACACCGACCGGGGCTCAAGGCATGCAAGGGCTAAGGTTCTCTCGATTGACAACAGCGACCTCCAGCAGTTCTCAATCGTGCTTACAGGCAGCCAGCGGATGGAGGTTGAGGTGCTCTCAGGTGAGCACGAGGGGGAGAAATTTCAGGCGATTAACCAGCTTCAGGGCAGGATGGAATTTGATGAGATATACGAAAAGGGCGATACAATCCTCATCGAATACCGCTACAAAGCAGACTCAACAACCGCATATTCCCGCGGGCACTACCGAATACATCTGGAAATCCTGCTGGCTGTAATGTTTGCTGTGTTCCTCGTGTCTGTAGCCGGCTGGACGGGAACAAAGGCTCTGCTGTCGTTCGTATTTGCTGCTCTTATGATATGGAAGCTGCTTATACCTGCCATGCTCAAGGGCTGGAATCCATACCCCATTTCCGTGTTTACCGTGGCCGCATTAACCGCCTCGGTGAGCTTTCTCGTGGGCGGGATAAACAAACGAGGCCTTGCCACATTCGCAGGTTCGTTCTCCGGGCTCGTGTTTGCCAGCGTTTTAGCGGTGGTATTCACGAATCTGTTCAGTGTTGACGGGGCGGTACGGCCGTTTGCCGAATCGCTGCTTTATGCCGGGTTCCCTGAGCTGGATTTGAACGCAATATTTACCTGCGGGATTTTTATTGCCTGCTCTGGTGCGGTGATGGATTTGGCGATGGATATATCCTCCGCAATGCACGAGATCAAGCATAAAAGGCCTGATATACATTTCACCGAGCATATCCTTTCCGGTTTGAGAGTGGGAAGAAATGTTATCGGAACTATGACAACAACCCTCCTGCTTGCCTATTCCGGCGGATATACAACTATGCTGATGTATTATATGGGGCAGGGGACTCCTCTGATTGAATTTTTCAACCTGAAGCTCGTTTCCGCTGAGATACTAAATGTGCTTGTGGGAAGCTTCGGGCTCGTGGCTGTTGCCCCGTTTACAGCTTTAGTAGCTGGGCTGCTCTTCAAAACCGATAAACACGAAGCCGAAAACGGCAAACCGGTTTAAATACGCAGATTGTGAGTTTCCCTATAACAGCGAAAGCCGCCTTATCCCGGCAAGGCGGCAGGTTTTCCATGCGCCCGCAAACCTCCACACAAATAATAACCGTCAAATCCCTTCGAGCCCTTCGCGGGCTTAGTGATACAAAACAACAATAAAATCCGTGTAATCGGTGTAATCTCTGTGGATAGTTACCGCTCGGATATGCCAAAATGACAGCAGAAAATATTTCCCGATTCCGGATTTTAGCCCGTTTTGTTTGATATGGAGAGCGAAAGCCGGTATGGCACGGATTTTGTGTATCTTTGTGCGTTCCTGAATTTTACGGAAAGGTAATTGAGGATGAAATTTGACAAATTTACAGTAAAAGCACAAGAAGCCCTGGCTACTGCTCAGCAGATTGCTATGGCTAAGAAAAATACGGTTTTGAGCCCGCTGCATCTGTTCTCTGCAATACTCGATGACGAAGAAGGTGTTGCGGGGCAGGTTTTCGAAAAGCTTGGGGTGAAGGCTTCAAGGCTCAAGGAGATGACAGAATCTGAGATTATGAAGCTCTCCACCGGCAAGACAGGCTCTATGATTATGCCGGATATGCAGCTCAATCAGATAGTGCTGAACGCCCAGAATGAGGCAGATCAGATGGGAGATGAGTATCTCAGTGTTGAGCATATTCTGATTTCCCTTGCGAAGGTGGAAAGTACGGTAAAAGAAATCCTGAGCCTCAATTCAATTAACGCAGACCAGATAAAAGAGGCCGTTGACACAATTCGCGGAGGGCAGAAGGTAACCGATGAGAATCCCGAGGCGGGCTATCAGGCGCTCGAGAAATACGGGATTGATCTTGTGGAGATGGCAAGAAACGGCAAGCTAGACCCTGTTATAGGCCGAGAAGACCAGATCCGCAGATGTATGCAGGTGCTAACCCGACGCACGAAAAACAACCCCGTGCTGATTGGCGAGCCGGGGGTTGGGAAAACGGCTATCGTTGAAGGAATGGCGCAGAGAATTGTGGATGGAGACGTCCCGGCGGGGCTCAAGGAAAAGAAGATTATAGCTCTCGATATGGGCTCTCTTATTGCAGGCACGAAATTCCGCGGCGAGTTTGAGAGCAGGTTCAAGGCCGTTCTCAAAGAGGTAACCGAATCAGAAGGCAAGATTATTCTGTTTATCGATGAGCTCCATAATATAGTAGGAGCGGGGAAGACAGAAGGTTCTGTGGATGCAGGAAATCTCCTGAAGCCCTCGCTTGCAAGGGGCGAACTTCGCTGCATAGGCGCTACTACCCTCACCGAATACCGCAAGCATATCGAGAAAGATGCCGCCCTTGAGAGGAGATTCCAGCCGGTGCTGGTGGAGGCGCCTTCTGTGGAGGAAACCGTTGCGATTCTACGCGGCCTGAAAGACCGCTACGATGCCCATCACGGCGTGCGGATTCAGGATTCTGCGCTCGTATCAGCGGCCACCCTCTCCAACCGCTATATTACAGACCGCTGGCTCCCCGATAAGGCTATAGACCTCATAGACGAGGCCGCTTCGAAGCTGCGCATTGAAAACGACTCTCTGCCCGAGGAGCTTGATAAGATAAGGCGGAGGATCGTTCAGCTGCAGATTGAGCGGGAGGCTCTCAAGAAAGAGAGCGATGAGGCGAGCCAGAAACAGCTTGCCGATACGGAAAAGCAGCTTGAAGAGCTCGAAAAAGAAAACCAGAAGCTCACGGAGCAGTGGAACCGTGAGAAGGAAGGTATCGATGAGCTCAAATCGATAAAGCAGGAAGTTGAGAAGGCTCATAACGAATTCGAGGAAGCCCAGAGGAACGGCGAGCTCGAAAAGGCTGCAAGGATCAAGTACGGCAAGATTATCGAGCTGGAAAAACAGCTCGAGGAGGCCGAAAAGAAATCCCGCGAGGAAGGCAGCGAAGAGCCCAAGCTCATCCAGAACGAGGTAACAGCCGAGCAAATCGCAGAGGTGGTTTCTAGCTGGACGGGAATCCCCGTTTCAAACCTGATGGTGGGCGAGAGAGAGAAGCTTATCAATATGGAAACCAAGCTCGAAGAGAGGGTTGTCGGGCAGGATCAGGCGGTTTCCTCGCTTTCCAACGCAGTGCGGAGGAGCCGTGCAGGCCTCAGCGATCCGAAACGCCCGATAGGCGTGTTCCTGTTTCTCGGGCCTACAGGCGTAGGCAAAACAGAGCTTGCCAAGGCGCTCGCTGAATTTATGTTCAACGACGAAAACGCCATGATACGAATCGATATGAGCGAATTTATGGAAGCCCATTCTGTTTCTCGGCTTATCGGAGCCCCTCCGGGATACGTGGGTTATGAAGAAGGCGGCAAACTCACCGAATCCGTGCGCAGGCGGCCTTATTCTGTGGTACTGCTTGATGAGATCGAAAAGGCGCATGAAGACGTGTTCAACGTGATGCTCCAGATCTTTGATGACGGCCGGCTTACAGACGGCAAGGGCAGAACGGTGGACTTCAAGAACACCGTTATCATTATGACCAGCAACCTCGCAGGCGATCAGATCAGATCGCTCACGCAGGAAGACGGGGCAGACTGGGAGATCGAAGCCCACGTGCGGGATGTGCTTTCGCAGGTGTTCCGGCCGGAATTTCTCAACAGGATTGATGAGAAGCTCGTATTCAAGACGCTCGGAAGAGAAGAGCTAAAGCAGATTGTTGAGCTCCAGCTTGAAAACCTCAGGCAAAGGCTCGCTGAGAAGGATGTTGAGGTTGAGTTTACCGATGCTGCTACCGAGCTGATTATGGACGAAGGGTACGACCCCGTTTTTGGTGCAAGGCCTCTAAAACGGGCTATCCAGCACAGACTTGAAAACAAACTCGCCTCAGAGATGCTTGAAGGCAAATTCTCCCAAGGCGATAAGATACTCATAGACGCCGATAGATTTAACTACACTGTAAAGAAACTCGAAGCCGGCGATTAACATAGATCTAGGGGCGTATAATTTACGCCCCTTTTAGTTTTCCGTTTGAAAAGTCTCCTCTAATTCGCAAAATTCTGGAGTTGATCCGGTTTATTTTCTGTACCCTCGCACCCACCAAAACCGATATTGGATCTGGGCAATTTGTGTAATCTGCAGATTACATCGAGTTCTTCTGAACTCAAGGACAGGACATCGCTTCTGCTTATGATTAAAAAATGCGACAAGGCGGACAGGGATGCCCCGGATATGCAATGAAGAATAAATCTTAAGAAAAATTGCAAAAATCCCGCAGCTGTTCATATTAACAGGTGATGAAAGACTGGTAAACTATGGCCAGAGCTTAACGCAAAGAAGTTTTGAAATACTTATTAGCTCAAGATTCATCTGAAGGATTATATATGAAGCTGAAGATTCTTTTTGTAATTATTTGTTTTGTCGGCTTTTCAGCTCAGGCTGAGCTTGTGAACCACTGGCAGCTTAACGAAGGCAGCGGTTTTAGTATATCGGGTATAGGTAAAGCTGAAAGCTCAGGCACGCTGATGCAGGCGGGCAAGAGCGGAAAGCATGGCCCGAGCTGGTACAGCGATTCCCAGCGGGGCAGCGTTTTGGAGTTCGACGGGGACGACTGGATACTCACAAATTCCCGCGGCGTTCTGGGCGGGAGGCCTCGCACGATAACGGTATGGTTTTATCTGCTCAGCAGCAAACACCGCCATACACTGCTCCAATACGGCGGGACAGGCCGAGGCGGGGAATATTTCCGCCTGCTTGCAGAAGACCAGCGGCTTCGTTTTGAGGTTGCCAATGGCAATGCGCTTGCATTGAATGCAGGCGATATCTCTCTGAACTGCTGGCATTATGCAGCTTTGGTGATTGATGATTTCAACGGCGACGGACAAACCCGCACGCCTGAAGTGAAGTTTTATTTCGATGGGCGCCAGCGAGAACAAACCGCCGGGGTAAACCAAATCATAAACACCCGCATCAACGGCGAGGACGGGTATGTGCACCTGGGCGGAGCGGCTCAGGCCGGCAGCGGCAAACCTCCACGCGAGGCGATGGTCGGATATCTGGGGGATGTAAAGATATATGATACCGCCCTCTCAGAAGACGAGGTGATAAAGGATATGGGTCAGAAAACTGCATGGAGCCCGATGCCTGCAAACGAGCAGAACGTGCCTGTTTCAATAGATTCGCTCTCGTGGCTGGCGGGGATACACTCAAAACAGCAGGACTTATATTTCGGGAACAATTATTATGACGTATCAAGGGCAAGCCCCAAAAAACCGATGGGCGTGTATTTGGAGACAGCAAGGCTCACAGGTTCCGGGCAGATCGGCCGATACAGGATAGATTTATCAGAAGAGGAAATCGAATTAAGGCCTTTAAGAACGTATTACTGGCGGGTTGACCAGCGCAATGCAGACTTCTCCGAAAGCCCTTGGAAGGGCAGGGTATGGAAATTCACAACCCAAAGGCTCAAGGCCTGCCCATCCCAGCTCAAAGCAAACGGCGAGCTGCCCGATATAAAGCTCACTTGGGATCCTCCGCGTGATATTTCAGACCCTGTTTACGAGGCGGTGATTGCGGAAGATTCAGATTTCCAGAAAATCGCAGAACGAGCAAATGGGCTGAAAAAGCCTTCTTGGAAGCCTGAAGAGGGCAAACTTGCCATTGGCCGGCAATACTATTTCAAAGTTCGGGCATACAAACCCGGCGAGCCCGAGATGGAGGGGGTGAGCGAGGTTATGCCACTGCTTTATGATTCGCCGATAAAGGTTGAATACTTCGATAAATACACAGAAAATTCTGAGCTGGAAAGCTTCTGGCAGGATGGCGGCGGCAAACCTTCCAATGCCGCTTCTATAAGCCTCAGTTTCGAGGCAGACGGGCAGTCTATGAGGCTCGATTACGACACTATGGTGAAGCTTTGCGAGGCGAAAAGAAAATTCAATGAGCCTCAAAACTGGCTCGATAGCGAAGCGGAGGTGATGGAACTCTTTTTTCGCGGAACCCCCCAGAACTACCCCGCCCTTCTTTACATTGAGATCGAGGATTTGCAGGGTCAGGCGGCAAAAATTACCTGCACAAAAAGCGGGAAGCAGCTTGTGGAGCCAAAGTGGTCCCCTTGGGAAAAGGTGAGGATCCCTTTGAGCAAATTTGAATCAGAGGGTGTGAATCTTACGCAAATCAGCTCTTTGAAGATCGGTGTTGAGGCTGGCTCCGGGCAAACGGGCAGCGGAACAGTTTTTGTTGATTCGATAGGGCTGGATATCAAACGCCCTTCAAATAAATAAGAATTTCGGGAAAAATTATGGTATATTCAAATTTAACATACAGGAAGCTTTATGAAAAGAAGAGATTTTGTTAAATTAGCCGGCTCCGCATTCGGCGCAGCCTTCTGCTCAACAGTGAGCGGGCAAACCTTTTTTGCCAACAGCAAGATGAAGGTAAGCAAATCCGACCGCCCAAACATCATCCTGATTCTTGCAGATGACATGGGTTTTGCGGATATAGGCTGCTACGGCTCTGAGGTTCAAACCCCCAACCTCGACAAGCTCGCAGCTCAGGGAATCCGTTTCACACAGTTCTACAACAGCGCCCGCTGCTGCCCCACAAGGGCGTCTCTTCTCACAGGTCTGCACCCCCATCAGGCGGGCATTGGCTGGATGACAGACAAGTGGGCGGAAAATCAGCGTGAAAATCTCAACAGCCCCGCCTACACAGACGGGCTCAACAAGGAATGCATCACAATCGCTGAGGGGCTCAAACGAGGCGGCTATCATACGATGATGTCCGGCAAATGGCACGTTGGCGAGGACAGAGACAGAGGGCACTGGCCTTTTCAGCGAGGCTTTGATAAATCCTTCTCGCTGATCGTGGGGGCGAGCAGCTATTTCAGGATGAATCCAAATGTAACCGTTTTGAACGACAAAAAGATCGATGCAAATCACGACGACTTCTACATAACAGACGAATTCACAAAGTATGCAAATAAGTTCATCGAAGAGGCGGCCGAAGAGAAGCAGGAGCCGTTCTTTATGTACCTTGCCTACACCTCCCCGCACTGGCCTCTGCACGCAAGACCGGAGGACATAGAGAAATACCGCGGCAAATACAAGGCCGCAGGAGGCTGGCCAGGGGTGAGGGCTGAGAGATTCGAGCGTATGAAGAAGATGGGCATTATAGACCCGAGCTGGGATATATCTGAGCCCGATCAGGGCGTGCTGGACTGGAGCAGTGTTGATCAGGACGAGATGGACCTGCGTATGGCGGTGTATGCTGCTCAAATAGATTCAATGGATCAGAATATCGGCAAGCTGGTTGAAAAGCTCGAAGAGCTCGATATCAGAGACAACACCCTGATTATGTTCCTCGCTGATAACGGCGCCTGCGCAGAGCACTACAACAAAAAGGAAGGCAAAATAGGCTCGGCCGATTCTATGACTGCATACTGGCAGTCCTGGGCGAATGTGAGCAATGTTCCGTTCAGGAGATACAAACACTGGGCTCACGAAGGCGGCATCGCAACCCCCCTGATTGCAAACTGGCCGGCTCAAATCAAAAAGCATGGGATGATTACCCCGGAACCCGGACACATTACAGACATTATGGCAACCTGTCTCGACCTCGCCGACACGGCGTACCCCGAAACGTACGACGGCCATCAGATTACCCCGCTGGAAGGCAAGAGCCTCGCCCCGATTTTCACCAAAGGAACACGTCCGGGGCACGATTATATCTGCGTTGAGCATGAAGGGCATCGCTGCTGCAGGAAGGGCAAATGGAAATTAGTGGCTGTGGCCAATGAGCCATGGGAGCTGTATGATATGGAGGCAGACAGAACCGAAACGAATGATCTGGCAAGTGAGCATCCGGATAAGGTGGCAGAGCTGGAAGCCGATTACAACACATGGGCAGCAAAATGCAATGTCCGACCGCCTTCATACTGGTAGCCGCGTTGAGCGGAAAGCTTCAAAAAGGGCATTATAAAGGGCAGCGGGATTGGATTTACCTTCTGCCCTTTTTGATTTTGCCTGATAAATATGATTTTAGTTTTTCGTAAAAACTGCCTTGAGCTGAGCTTTTTCGCCGCTTTTGAGCTCAAATTTAAATCCAAGCATTTTTGCCCCTTTGTTTTCTGCGTCGTATTCTCTTGGCCCCTTGGCCGAGTAAATCTCAAGCTTGGGAACGAATGAATCCGAGATCGCCTTGAATTTCAGTTCCTGGCCTTTGCGTTTGAGAATGGCCGAGCTGCCTGAGATTTCAATATCTGCCTTTGTCATAAACGCCCAGCGAACAGTGCGGTCTTTATCGCCTGCAGAGAGGCTGTCTTTTATTACTGCATTTCTGCCAACAAGCTCTGCTTTTCGAATCGCAGATTCAAGCTGGCCTTCATATATCTCGCTGAGGTCGGTTTGTGCTGCAAGCCTGCTGTTTGGCGAGGGCTTGCCAACTGAAGCAAAGCCTTTCACCCGCTGGAGCTTCCCGTCAACCACGAGGGTGTTGTGTGAGTAGTTGTTGAGGCGGAAAATTGTCCATCTCTGACCGTTTTGCGAGCCCTGCCAAAGCTTTATTCCTCTTTTCTCGAGGCCGTGGTAGCTTTGGGAGCCAAGGTCAGCAGCCCATCTTACGCCTTCAGTATCGAGCACAAACGAGCCGGCATCCATATGGGCGTGGTTGGCTGATGGGGTTCCGCCCTTGAGGCCGAGATAGAAATGCTTTGTACGAAATATGGCAATTGGGTTGATCCCTTTGCTGAAATATTCATTTTCGGATGTATTACTGTGGTTTTTGAGCATATCTTCTTCTGCCCACAGCAGGCTGAGAGGGAAAAATCTTCCGTGCGGCGTACCTGAGAAATCGCCTTTGGCGAAATGGGAAATTTCATCGATCTCGTGGTCTGTCCAAGAGGGTTTATCGTATCTGCCGGCAAGCCAGAACGCTGCGGGTGTAAAGTTTCTGCCGCTGCCGCCGTCGGAATAATTGAAGTATCTCCCGCTCAGTCCGGTGGCAAAGCTGTAGAATTCGCCGGTTTTGCTGAAGCCTTCCATCTCCGAGAGCCCGAAATCGGTGCCGAGGGCGGTTTGGAGGGCATCGAGGAAAATAACATTGTAAGACGTGCCGTATTTCCAGTAGCCCGGGCCTTCGGGATAGGAGCCGTTGGGCTCGTAAACCTCCATTGAAGGCGGGATATTTTTAACCGCTCTTTTGATAACCTCTCCCGCAATCTCAGGAGCCCTTTCATAAACAGCAAGCGCCCCGATTGTGAGCCCGCCGTTGCAAACCTGATTCCAGTTCATATTTGCCCTTGCCCACCAGTGCTTTCCTTTCAGCGAGGGCTTAAGGCCTTTTTCAATAATCGCATCTGCTATTATCTTTCGGCTATCTTCGGGCAGGTCGTTATAGAGCCAGTCTAAGCCGAATCCCAGTGCGCAGCTCATCTCGCCTACATCGAGAAAATGTGAAGGATTCCAGCTCTTAAAGCCGGCGGCGTTGAGCATTGCGGCTTCTGCACTTTTGAGGAAGCGCTTCTGGCCAGTAATACGGTAGCACAGGGCAGGATAGAGCACACGCTCGATTGTCTCTCGGGATTTGCTGAGCAGCCTTCGCCCGATTTTCTTTTCCTCCACAGGCCTTAAATCAAGCATATTTTCCGCCTGCCTGAGCGCCCCATGATACATTGCTGAAAGCTCTTTACTCTTCCCCCTGAGCTTATTCAAACGCTCCTGTCTCTGTTTTGTCCAAGTTATTCTGGGGTGGCTTTTTTTGATCTTTTCGCTTATAGAGAAATCATCAACCGCCCCCGCCTGAGCAAAAGAGCAAATCAAAACAGCCGCCGCTGCCAAACGTAATGCAGACATAAGAATCTCCTTAAAAATTTCCTGTTCATTATAATGTACGCAGAAAAGAAAATTATGCAAATTCGCTGAAAGCTTGATTTAAAACATTGGTGGAGATGTAAGGTTTAACAGGCAGTGCCCTTCCGTGTGCCTCTGTAAGCCTCTGGCTTAGTCCGTAAATGCTGCGGCCAATCTGTGATGAACGTCTGCTGTCCACTTATTCCGTCCCGCCTGCGGCGGGCCTACATGCGTGGCTCGGTTTAAATATCTCGTTTCGTGAAATCGCTGCGTAATACTAAAGACAATCAGAGCCGTGCGTGGAGTCCGCCGAAGGCGAAGAGCCTGTCCGCCTTCGGCGGAAAACAAGCGGATAGATTCGGCTTTAAAAAGCTCCACCAAAAAATATTGTCGCACACACGAGGCTTATCTCGGGATGATAGTATTTGACTAATCGTATTCAAATATTACAATCTGCTGTTCTATCGGGGCGTGGCTCAGTTTGGCTAGAGCGTTGCGTTCGGGACGCAAAGGTCGGAGGTTCAAATCCTCTCGCCCCGATTTTATCTGATTACTGCCCATCCAGCTCAATCCGTCGGCACGTTCAGCGATTTTTCAAAGCGGAAGATCTCAATCTTATGCAGTTCAATCTTTTCTTCGAGTCTGAAGTCCTTTTTGAGCTTTTCAACGAGCAGATAATTTGGATCGTAGCTGTGGCAGTAAACCAGCCAAACCCCATCGCTGCCCTCTGATTGGCGATGAATAAGCGGGGCGTTCTCAGGGGTTACAGCGGGGCCTTTGCCCTCAATTTTCTGATCGAGAAGCGGGAATCCTTCCACCTCAGCCTCGCCGGCATAGTAGTAGTTGAAGGCCTTTCTGCAGAAGGCCGGATGGATTATAACTGTCTCTGAAGGACTTGCCTGTGCTGAGATTTCTCCGGCTGCTGCCTTCCAGTTTTCATTGAACGGGCCGATGTAGTAATCAGCCAAAACACCGCTCATCACAATAAAGAGAGCAGCGCCAGCGAAAAGCAGCCGTTTCCCTTCAAGCCGGCTTAGGGCCTTGCCCGCAAGGATGAAAAACGCAAACGAACCTGCAAGTATATAGCGTCCTGAATATACGGGCGCAGCAATGAGAGAGAAAACGTAAGGCAAAATCACCGTCCCAATCAGCCACCAAATGGCAATATGGTCTTTGAGCAGCTCAGGGGCGAAAGCTTTCATACTGCCGGCGGCTTTGTAAACCGCCCAGAGGTACAGCATAAAAAGCCCTGCAAAAACAGCCGCAAGCACGAGGCTTTCTCCCGCAAAGAAATAGGGCGCTGCAAGCAGATGGATTATCCCGGGCCTTTCTAAAACCCCTGTCCCGCCTCCGTATTTGCTTAGCCCCTGAAGCAATACTGCAAACCACGGGATAAACAAGGCAGCGGCAAAAAGCTGGCTTGATATCCAGCCGAAAAGATCTTTTCTTTTCAAGCGCCCCGATCTGCGTGTTTCGATTATGATCTGCGTGAGGGCTGCAAGGTTCTGCGCAGCTATAACGAAGATGCCGTAGTAGTGATTGTATAAAAGCAGGGCGGAGGAAAGCGATAGTCCCAGAAGCGAGGCGAGGTTTCTCTTTTCAATAAGCCGAACGAAAAAGTACATCGAAACGCAGGTTAGAAGCCCCATAAGCGAATAGAATCTTGCCTCCTGCGCCCATTGGATATGGTATGCAGAGACTGCAAACATCCACCCAGCGAATAACGCTGCCTTTCTGCCGGCAAGCTTCAGTGCGGTGAGGTAGAAAAATGAAACAGCGAGCATCCCTGAAAGGGCGGATATGAATCTCAGCGAGAATTCCGAATATCCCGCTATCCCGCACCAGAGCTTTGCGAGGCAGTAGTGAAGGGGCGGGTGGTATTTGAGCTCAAGCAGGCGGGCAAACATATCCTCCCAAGACATCGAAACGCGGTGGAATGTGGCCATTTCATCTATCCAGAAGCTCTCCTGCCCGAGCATAAAGAAGCGAAGAAGCCCCGCTGAGACTGTTAAGAGAACAATATCCCGCCAGATGGGCTTTGATTTGTTTTGCAGAGCCCTCATCCGCAAAATCCCTTCATTGAGCGATGTTTGTAAACGGATTCGAGCTGCATTTCTCCCTCGAGTTTCAGTATGCCCGCTCAATGCCGGCAGCTATGGCTTTTGCCAGTTTGGTTCTGTATGAACTGCTGCTGAGTTTTTTGGCCTCGGCCGGGTTAGACATAAATCCAAGCTCAATGAGCGTGGAGGGTTTGCTGTGTTTCACGAGCACGCGGAAATCCGCCCGCCTAACACCGCGTACGGGAAGGCCTCTGTCTCTGAATTCGTCCTCTAAAGCTGATGCGAGCCTTTTGCTCTGCCCAACAGCCGAGCGGGCTATGAAGAAAGATGCTCCCGAAACGCTTGGCGTTCCGCACCAGTCTGCGTGTATGGAGATAAGGGCGTCTGCGTTGTGCCGCTCTGCAAGGGCGGCTCGGGAATTGAGCTCTATGAAGGTGTCGTCATCGCGGCTCATAACAACCCTCGCCCCTTTCTGTTTGAGATAGTATGCCACTTTCTTAGCTGTATCTAAGTTGATCTGTTTCTCATCCAGCCTTGAAAGCGCCTTGCCGAGGGCGCCGGGGTCTTTGCCCCCGTGTCCGGCATCAATTATGAAGGTTTTGCCCTTGATAGAATCCCCGCCGTAACGAGATGTTCGGGGCTCTTGGTAAGTGTAGTCTGGAGTTCTGTTTTGAATCCTTTCAAGCCGCGAGTCTCTCCCTGTTACCACAGGAGCCTGAGCGCTCGGAGCGCTGCAGCCTGCAAGAAATGCCCCTGCCAGCAGGAATACAAGCCCGCTTAAAATCCGTTTAGCAGCCACGCTTCAATACCTTTCTGATCTTTTTGTTAAGTTTAGAAAGAAAAAGTTTTTCCTGTAAGCTTTTCGAAGCATTCTATATATTTCTCGCTGGTTTTGCTTACAATATCCTCCGGCAGTTCTATACCTTCGCCGGATTTATCAAAATCGACGCTCTCGAGATAGTCTCTCACGAATTGCTTATCAAAGCTTTTCTGAGGTCTTCCGGGCTCGTAATCGTCTCCCGGCCAGAACCTTGAGGAATCAGGCGTGAGCACTTCGTCTATGAGGATAATATCCCCTTCGTATCTGCCCCATTCGAATTTTGTATCGGCAAGTATAATCCCCTTGTCTGCGGCGTATCTGCCGGCTTTCTCGAAGATTTCAATGCTCTTTCTGCTTACGTATTCAGCAGCTTCCTTTCCGATTATCTCCGCGCTTTTCTCAACGGAGATATTTTCGTCGTGCTTGCCGTATTCGGCTTTGGTTGATGGGGTATAGAGCGGTTCGGGCAGCTTCTGGCATTCTTTAAGCCCTTCGGGGAGCCTGTGCCCGCACACCTTACCGCTTTTCTGATAATCCTTCCAGCCTGAGCCGGTGATATAGCCTCTGATGATGCACTCTATCGGGAGAACTTCTGTTTTGCGAACAAGCATACTCCTGCCTTCAAGCTGGTCGGGGTGTTCGTTGAAGGGCTCGGGATAATTGCTCACATCATCGGTTATGAAATGGCTTTCTATATCGTCTTCAAAGAAATCAAACCAGAATTTGGATATCTGCGTGAGAACTGTTCCCTTGCCTGGAATGCCGTTTTTCATCACAACATCAAATGCGCTGATTCTGTCTGTCGCTGCGATAATAAGTTTATTGCCGGCATCGTAGATATCACGAACCTTGCCGCGATGCACCTTGGCACCGGGAATGGATGTTTGAAGTATAGTTTTTGACATAAGCACAAACCCTTCATTAATATATCAGATTTTTCGGAGTATATTATTGAAACAGGGTTGCCGAGTCAATATAAATCCCCTTTTTTCTGCTTGGCGGTGTGAGACAATTTTATTGTGCAAAATGCAAATTATCGTGCTGCAATGCTTTGCAGAATTTATTGCTCTTTATTCACTGAACCAGTCCGCCGCAGGCGGGGAGATTCGGCTTAAAAAAGCTTTGCCAAAAAATATTGTCGCTCACTTGCCTGTTAGAATTCGATTTTTCTTGAACAAAGGCCGTTATAATGCTATATATGGTTAAGTAATGTATTATTTCATCTGCCGTATTAGTATTCGGCGGGAAACAGATTAGGCGAAAAGAGGAGATAAGATGAACGCATTACGCGATAAAAATGCAGGCGTGTCGATTGTTCTTTGCGGTCAGGCAGGTCAGGGTATTCAGACGGTAGAAAAGCTGCTAACCTCAATTCTCAAGGCCTCCGGCTGGAATGTCTTTGCCACGAAGGAGTATATGTCTCGCATCAGAGGCGGCACTAATTCCACTCTCATTCGCGCTGGAGCGGGGCCTGTGCGGTCTTTTATCAACAGGATAGACGTGTTGGCGGCGCTGGATAAAAGCGCAGGCGGGCATCTGGCCAAAAGGATCTCGCCGCACACATTGATAATGGGCGAAAAGGAGGTTCTCGAGGGCTTCGGCGATAAAGGCAGCTTCTTTGAGGCAGGCTTTTCTCAGGCGGCCAAAGACCTCGGCGGTAAGGTGTATGCAAATACGGTGGCCGTGGGGGCTTTGCTAAGGCTTCTTGGCATACCCGCAGAGAAGGGCAAAGAGCCCTTGGAGAAGTTTTTCGCGGGCAAGTCCGATGAGATAATCGAAAAAAACCAGCAGGCACTTAAAAAAGGCTTCGAGATGGCAGAGAAGCCCGCTGAGGATTTCGGGGCAGGGCTGAAACTCTCCGGCGAGCCTGATGTTCAGGGCAAAATGCTCGTGAACGGGGCTCAGGCCGTTGGGCTGGGGGCTCTTGCCGGCGGATGCAATTTCATCTCGTCTTATCCCATGTCTCCCTCAACAGCGGTTCTTGCGTTTCTTGCTCAGCAGGGCGGGCAGTTTGGGCTGCTTGCCGAGCAGGCCGAGGATGAGATTGCGGCGGTTAATATGGCAATCGGGGCGTGGTATGCCGGTGCGAGGGCTATGATCACCACCTCAGGCGGCGGCTTTGCGCTGATGGGCGAGGGCGTCAGCCTTGCGGGGATGATGGAAAGCCCGCTCGTGATGCACGCTGCCCAGAGGCCCGGGCCTGCCACAGGCCTTCCCACCAGAACAGAGCAGGGCGATCTCGAGCTCGCCCTATATTCCGGCCACGGCGAATTCCCGCGTATTATCCTCGCCCCGGGAACGCTGAGCGAGGCCTTCAGTCTTGCGAAAAAGGCCTTCAATCTTGCAGATAAGTATCAGGTGCCTGTGATTATCCTCACAGACCAGTACTTTATGGATTCATACTACAACACAGAAACCTTCAGCCTCGACGGGCTCGATAACAGCCCGCATATCACTGAAACCGATAAGGACTACCTCCGCTACAGGCTCACCGAAAACGGCATTTCCCCCCGAGGCGTTCCGGGCTTCGGCGATGGGCTTGTATGCCAAGACAGCGACGAACACGACGAGCAGGGCAGGATCACAGAAGACCTTGAGCTGAGGGTGAAGATGAACGATAAGCGGCTCAAAAAGCTTGAAGCCGCAAAGGCCGATTACGTGCAGCCTTCGCTTGAGGGCGCAGAAGATTACGAAAATCTTATTATCTGCTGGGGCTCGAACTACAATATCGTGAAAGAGGCGATCGAGCTCTCGGAAAGAGGCGATACGGCAATGCTTCATTTCAGTCAGGTGTATCCAACGCCTGAGGATGCCCTTGCCGCCATAAAAAAGGCCAAGAAAACGGCCGTTCTGGAGAATAACGCCACAGGGCAGTTTGCAAAGCTATTGAAGCTCCAGCTAGATTTCGAGCCCGACGAGAAGATTCTCAAATACGACGGGCTGCCGTTCGCAGCAGATACGCTCTCAGAAAAGATTAACGAGATGTTTTAAGAGGTGAGAAATGAGTGCTGAAAAATTTGATATGGGAAATATAGACATTGCGTGGTGCCCGGGCTGCGGGAACTTTTCAATTTTAGACGTTTTGAAAGACGCCCTTTCCGAACTCGAGATTGCTCCGAAGGATCTGGTTTTGGTTTCCGGTATTGGGCAGGCCGCCAAGATTCCGCATTATCTGAAGACGAACTTCTTCAACGGCCTGCACGGGCGGGCTCTCTCCCCCGCCACAGCGATAAAGGCGAGCAATCCCTCGCTTACTGTGATAGCGGAAAGCGGAGACGGCGATATGTACGGCGAAGGCGGGAATCACTTTATCCATACAATCCGCCGAAATCCGAATATCACGAATATTGTGCACGACAATATGGTGTACGGCCTTACCAAGGGTCAGGCCTCGCCAACCAGCCGGCGCGGCTTCAAAACCGGCGTTCAGATTAACGGCGTCGTGCTTGAGCCGTTCAATCCGCTTGCCGTGGCGATTGGGCTTGATGCCGGTTTCGTCGCCAGAACCAGCATAACAGACAAGGAGCTCACAAAGGATATAATAAAGCAGGCCGTGGAGCATAATGGCTATGCTCTGGTTGATCTGCTTCAGCCTTGCCCGAGCTTCAATAAGGTGAATAATTACAAGTGGTTCAAGGAAAACACCTACCGCTTAGAGGATTCGCACGACCCCTCAGACAGAGACAAGGCCTTCAGCCTCGCATGCAAGAAGGACAAGCTCCCGATGGGCGTGTTGTATAAATCTCAAGAGAAGCCGAGCTTCGAGGAGAATATCTCTGCCGGCCCAGAACCGCTCTATGAAAACCGCCTTGATACCGATAAGCTCGATTCGCTGATCCAGAGCTTCGCATAAAAATATTATTTTCGCTGATTTTTGAAATCTTTTCTGCCTGTAAAGCGTCTAAGCAGTAAAACAAATACTTAACGGTTTATCTATAAAGGCGGAAATATGGCAGTTTTTGATACATTTAGAGCGGGAATGATTGCTTCAGCGATTTTTGCAGGGATTGTCTGTATTGATTCGGTCCTGTCTGCACGTTCAAGCAGTGCAGGGGTAAGGCTTTTTTCTCGAATAGATGCAAACACAGACGGCAAGCTGTCTTCTGAAGAGCTTGATGATTATCCAAGGCTTAAAAGAATTCTTATCAAAGCGGATTCGGACGGAAGCGGCGATCTTACTATTGAAGAGCTGAAAGGGTTTTCGAGAACAAACAGAACCTCTGAGCCTGAAGAAAATAAGCCCGCCTCAAGAGATCAGATAAAAGAGCTGACTGTAAACGGCAAAGAGCGCAGATACCTTGTTCATTTCCCCGAAGGTTACGACAAAGACGCCCCAGCTCCTTTGGTGTTGGCGTTTCACGGAGGCGGCGGGAATCCGCGGAGTATGATAAGGCTCAGCGGGCTCAATTCCAAAGCTGATGAGGAGGGTTTTATAGTCGTCTATCCGTACGGTTCCGGGGTTATGGAGGACCGTTTCCTCACCTTCAACGGCGGGAACTGCTGCGCGTATGCAAAGAATAACGGTATTGACGACGTTGCCTTTGTTGAGGCGATTCTGGAGGATATTCAAGCCCATGCAGCAGTAGATCAGCGCAGAATCTACGCAACGGGCATGTCGAACGGTGCAATAATGTCTTACTATCTCGCCTCTGAGCTTGCCGGAAAGATTGCAGCGATTGCTCCTGTGGCCGGGCCTATGGGAACTCAGGAATGCACGCCTTCCGAGCCGGTTTCAGTGATTCACTTTCATGGGACTGGGGATGAGAATGCCCCATTCGAAGGCGGCTACGGGAAAAAATCAATAAGAAAAAAAGACGCAGCCCCTTTCCATTCTGTGGAGCATTCTATTAACTGCTGGATTGAGGCAAACCAGTGCAGAAATGGACCTGCTGTTACCAATCTCCCTGACAGGGCAGAGGACGGGATGAAAAGCATCAAGAAGGTGTGGGATGACGGAAAAAACGGCTCCGAGGTGGTGCTTGTGGAGATTAAGGGAGGCGGGCATACATGGCCAGGCAGACCGCCTACAACTGCCATTTTGGGCGACTCAACTATGGACATATCCGCAAACGATATGATGTGGGAATTCTTTAAGAAGCACCCTAAGCCTGAAAAGGAAGAGAAAAACGCCGCCAGCAAAACCGCAGGAGAGCCAAAGGTGATGCCGGATACGGATGCCTCAAGGGATGCCAGAGGCAGGGGAAAGATGTTCGAATCTGTTCACGTTCCAGGGCTGACCGATTTCCCTGAAGGGACAAACGGCATAGCTTTCGCAGATTTCGACGGCAACGGATACCTCGATGCCCTTACAGTTACAACGCCTCCATTTATCCTTGCAGAAGAGATGAAAGGCCGTGAAAACCCCCGAGATACTCTGCGCCTGATGATGAATTACGGCAGTTTTGAATTTCGCAGCGAAGAGATTACCCTCAACGGCTCGCCGGCAAAGCCGGATGATTTCGGGCAGGGCTGGAGGGGCAGTCAGGTGCCTGTAGCGGCAGATTTCAACAACGACGGCCTGCTCGATTTTTTCGTTTCCAGACAGTTCCCCGGCATGGGAAACAAGCGCCGCAAAGGGCATAAAGCTGTTGGATGCAGCCTTTTTCTCGCTGAGGGCAGTTATAATACCTTCAAGGATGTATCTGAAAAGCTCAATGTGCTCAATGAACGCGCATACAATCGCCAGCCTTCTCTCGGGGATGTTAATCAGGACGGCTGGATTGATATAGCAGTGGGGGCGGACAACACAACAAACGCATTCGAGGGGATATCCAAGGCCGCTCTCTTTGTTTACCGCCCTGAGGATGGAGATTTCGCTTCAGGACGGTATGAGGATATTGGCGGCTCAGACTTAGCCCCAGATTTCGGAGGCTTTTACAACAATCCGCAGAAGGACAAGGCTGGGCCGAAAGTGAGTCTGCGGGATATCGATAACGACGGGGATCTGGACCTTTTCCAGTCAACCCATGTGCTTATCAATATACATTATAACGCAAGAAATCTCCCGCTTTCTCCCGCCGAATACAGGCAGGGGGTTTTTACATGGCGGAATATGCTTGCCGAAACCGGCGAGCTGCGTTTCGAGAAGTCCGTTGATAATGGTATGGCGGGCGAGGCTCGCCTAAAATATGACAAACAAAAGCAGATTTATGTCCCTGAAAACGCAGAAACCGCCCCGGGGCTGGCATATCTGTTTTTTGCAGATATAAACAACGACTCCTTTCTCGATGCCGCAGCGGTGGACGGTACAGACTTCCTTTACACACCCAAAACCGAAGACACTGCGGCCTGTTTATGGCTGAATGAAGAAGGTTTCTCTTTTCGTAAGGCCTCAGGAGAAACCAGTTTCGATGCGCTGAATCATTCATACAGGTACTGGTACCAGTTTTTTGAAAATGAAATTACGAAAAAGCTGAAATTCACAATCCCAAGGGGTAAGATGAATAAGTCTCAGCCGGGGCTTTCACGCAAAGCGCCGCTTGATTTCCGTCCGTATTACGGCGATTTGGTTTTCGCCGATTTCAATAACGATACGTTTATAGATTTTGTGGCTATAGACAGGCGGGAGGCAAAGCTTCTTGAGCCCAGGGCTATTCTCTTTCTCAATCAAAATGGAGAGAGCTTTGAGCCTCAGCCCACAACGTTCTCCGGCATAGACAGCACAGGAATAGCAGGCGAGGCTGCTGATTTGAACAATGACGGACTCGTTGATTTGTTTATATCAGGCGATCCGGACAACACAGCTCCGGAGGGCAACCCGAGACATCGCTATGAGGATAAGGTGTATCTGAATACAGGTGCCCGCAATTCTAAAGATAATCACTGGCTGCGTCTGCGTTTCAGCGGGATATCCCATGCCGCCCTTATCGGCACACGAATAGAGCTTTTCGAGCCGGAAAACGGCGAAAGGATAGGCACGAGAGGGATATACGCCGAACATTCGTATAAATCCGGAAGTCCGCTTGAGGCACACTTCGGCCTTGGGGAAAATGAGCTGGCAGAGGTTAGGGTTTTTCTGCCTTCGGGCGAGAAATTTACGCTCAGAGAAGTGAAAGCAGATCAGTATCTTGATTTAAATGTCTCAAGCCGCAGCCTTGAGCCTGTAAAGGTAGAGAATAAGGCTGAAACGGCGAGCTAAAATAATCCCTTGCGTGGTTTTATGAATCCAGCTTTTCCTTCAATATTTTCTCGATGCAGTCGAGGAGGATCTTGAAGGCGGCGTGGGGCATTTCGCCGTGGTCGTAGCCTTCGAGTTCGTAGATGCTGGTTTGTTTATGCCCGCAAACCTTCATCATCCGCCACATATATGCGTTTTCCTCGTAGCGGCCGAGCATTTCCAGCTCTCTGTCTCCGGTGATAATCACGTATGGCGGTGCATCCTTCCGCACGTGATAGAGCGGAGACATCTCATCGGCTATCGGCTGCGTGCCGGGAATGCCGCGTTCCTTGCGGACGGTGAAATGGGTGATTGTATGCCCGCTGAAGGGGATCAGGCCGGCGATATCGTTCGCATCGATGCCGAATTCCGCCAGATAGCTCTTATCGAGCCCTGCCATACTGGTGAGATAGCCCCCCGCCGAATGGCCGGAAACGAATATCTGCTCGCGCGAGCCGTTGTATTTCTCGATATTCTCAAACACCCAGGCGATCGACGCAGCGGCATCTTCGATATACACCGGCGATTTCACCTTCGGATGCAGCCTGTAATTCACAGCAGCAACGATAACGCCCTTCTCCTTGAGCTCGTGGGGGATGTATTTGCCTCCGGCGCTGAGCCCGCCGCCGTGAAACCATACCACGCTCGGATAAACGCCCTCCTCATCCGGGTAGTACACATCAAGCCGGCAGCGCTGCTTGATATAGCTGTCTGCCTCGGCCTGCCCCGCACTGCGGTAGAGGATGTCGGTTTCGGTTTTGTAGTTCTCCGCCGCAATCGCTGGAAGCGAGAACAAAACAGCGGCGAGAATGATTGCGAGCTTCGGGGCAGTTTTCATCGAATATCTCCTTGAACCCTTTTTTGCATTCTATTTTGAATTAGGGGTTATATTCTATAAGTCAGAAGCTGTGCATAGTTTTTTAATTAGATTTTTCGTTGGTTTCTCTTTGTTTGGAAGAAAGCTCTTGTTGAAGCTTTAATCTTTCAAGTTTTGCCTGAATAATCTTGTTGTCGGTTCTGATCTTTTTAAGTTGTTTATGATCCTGCTTTTGCTCGATTACGAATAAGTAGATTCCCGTTACGCTTGTAAGTAAGGCGTATAAAATTACAATTATTCCTTCACTATCTCTCAAACCATATTCAAGCAAGGCATAGAGAGTCCATATTAAAAAGACTACGCAGCAGATAAAGTGTATCCAAGACATTGCTGTTTTCATCGTCATTTCTTTCAACTAATAAAGGTTATATGGTTTCTTTATAATACCTGTAAGCAGCTAAATAGTTTTCCATAAGCATGGTATGAGACATGCCAAACGTTATCTATTGCCTAGCACTCTTTATCCCTGCCATCTCACGCCAAAAACCTCAACATGCTATTTGGGAATAGGTTAATATATAGTTTTTTAAAGATTTTTGAAATTTTTGATTTGTGTTACAAACTCCTCCGGCTTATCCGGCGAAACCACAACCGTGCGTTCGGCAAACTTCAAAACAACTGTGCGGCTGTTGTCTGTGGCAAAAGCACGATAGGAGCCGAGAGCTTTATTATAAAATGCGCCGGCGAAACAAAACAGCCCTCCATTACCAAATTTACGTATTGATTTGGCCATTGCCTTAGGCTTAGCCTCTGCTGAAATAAGACCCGTTAAATCTAAGCTTGAATTCCAGCCGAGGCGCTGCACGAGAAGAGCGTCTTCTGTGAGGACATAGCCGCGAATCATAAAAAAGGCCGAAATGATGAGTATCGCAAGCGGCATTGCTGTCATGCTCAATGTCCACGTTGCATCACCTTCGGGGCCTGTAAATATGCCAACAATCGCAATGCCGGCAAGAATCAGAGAAAAAAGCCCTGTCATCCCCTTCAAAGCGCCGCTCCAAGGGGCTCCAAAAACCACAGATGATTCCATAATAACTCCTTCATAATATTTGCTTCATCAGCCAGGCCCCGCCGGCATTTCCCCGCATCGCAGCCTGAACCCTGCTGAATTAGGGCATATTGATAAAAAGGTTTTTGTAGACGCAAAACTAATTGCCATTAATAATGTGTTTTAATTTTTCGCAAAGCTCTTCTATTAAATTAATTACCTCTTCTTCAGTATTTGCATATTTAGTAAATTTTTTATTTTTTATCTCTGTCATTTTTGATTCATTCAATATATCTCTAATTGCATTTGGGATATGAGTACACTCTATAGGCCTGTCTTCATTTTGTATTGAGTTTTCATTTTTAGGTTCAAAAGAAACAAAAGAAATCTTATAACTTTGCCTATCACTACAAAAAGTTATTTTTATCTCAAATTTAATATCCTCAAAAATAAAACCATAAATTTTTGCGTGGGCCCGCCCCAATTCAGTTCTTACATATTCATACTTGCAGTATTCAAACGGCGTAAAATCACGGTTTTCTAAGTATTTTTTAAAAAAGGCATAAGAATATAATTCTGCATGCCAGCTACTAAGACGAGCCTTAGTCAGCAATTGTATATTATAATCCGACTCAATTCTCAAAAAGCCATGGCCACAATAATCTATACAACAAGGGTCCCTAACCAATAATACTTTCCATGGCTTAAGGGTATTACTTTTCAAAGCTGTCTTACATATATCACACAAAGATTTTTCTATATTATCAGCATCAAACATTACATCATCAAACACAGCCTTAACGAGGCCTCTTTCTTCCAAATCATCTTTAGAGCTATAGTTTCGATTATTAGGTAGTCTTAAAAGCCTTTTCCAATTAAAATCTCTAGGGATATTATATTCTCTAGAGTTAGTGCTCAGAAGATTGCGTCTCCATGCACTGGTTTTTATCATATAATCTCCCTTTGTAAGTACAGCTCTTTCCCAAAGATATTTAATAGATTTAGACCCATCTTTAATGCAACTGAATACTGAATTTGCTTTTGACGAATAACTCTTAAATTTGTCTAAAAATCGAGAGTTGAGCTCTTGCCCCCAATTACAATGCCCATTTTCTTCGTAATACTCAGTTATTCCGGCAAACTCTAGAATAAAACCGATTTGCCCTTTGAAATAGTCATGTTTTTCTATAGTGATTATAGCTTCACGCCACTCTTGACTTTTCAGAATCAGAGATGCCTTAACTCTCTCTTCATATTTTTGAAAAATAGAAAAGCCTTCAATAGAATTGTTTATATTGGCTAAATATTTTAATATTTCCTGACCTTTACTTACTAGAAGGTTAATTATTTTTATATCTCTTATATAATCTCCTGAACTATCATATATCGTGTTCTCTGTTAAATTATAGACAACCCTTATCCAATCAGTTAATCCAGTATCATCTTTACCAAATTGAATGAGATAAACATAAAAAGCATAGAACCGTAAATTATCTCGATAAGTAGTTGATCTAGCGATTGCTTTTTCAAAAACATTATCCTCATCATAATAACTGCTATCTTCAAGATAAGTTTTAATCTTATCGTTTCCGCCTTCAAGCAAATCAAATATTGCAATTAGATTTTCAATCAAATCTTTAGTAATACATCCAATCTCTTCATAATAAAAATAGGCCTGATTCTTCTCTGCTAACTCATCGCTACGCAGTTTTCTGATAACCTTTTCGGTATCCTCATTTTTTTTCTTAATTGAAGATAATGCATAATTATTTGTTATAACTGTCTGGATGAAATTCATTATCTCTTTGTCGAATGTATTCGTTTTATTGTTGCGGTATTTCCAAAACAAATCTGACCATCTGGTATCTATCTTATGGGAAAAATATTCATGAGCTCTTACTTTTCGGGATCCTCGATGATAGGTAAGTTCATACTCTGGGAGTTCGTTTGAAAATCTTTTAATACACTGCTCAAATTTGGCCTTGAAGTTTTCAAAATCACTTAGCGGTTCTCCTCTAGAATTCATTTTTATATATAAATCATCGGTGAGCCCTAGTGTTTTTAGGTTGAGAAAGTTAAACGTTATTACTGGTTTATCTTTTGCCAATAACCTATCAAACAAATTTTCGGTATCTTTAAATTTACCGTCAATTGTATCAAGCATCGTAAGCATGGCTTTAACTGTTGGGTCATTATCCCAAGACTCAAAATACCAATGCATATCTTTTATAGTTTTTGACAGTCTGTCCTCGCCTTTCTCTGCGTTAACTTTTCCAAAATCAATATCACATTTAGCTAACGCTGTACAAAACTCGCTTGAACTTGCACGAGTGGCATAACAGAATCTAGACTTGCTATCTGAATCATCAGCAAACATAAATTCTTGAAATTCTTTAAACTTATCTTCTTTGGTTGCTAAGTACCAATGCAGCAAGAATAGTGTAGTAAGCCTTTGTTGACCATCTAAAGGAACAAAACAATCTTCATTATTGCCTGTAATCTCTCCGTACACAAAATCCAAGTCAATATTACTATTACCTGTTACATGCTTATGCAAAACATTTATGAAAGATTCCCTTATGCTTTTGTTAGACGCTCTACCCTGTGCATAATCTCGCTGAATTATTGGTATTTCAATTGAAAGCTTATTTTCTGAGATAAGTTGATAAAAACTTAATTGTTTGCTATGTTCTTTTAAGCTATTATTGATTGTCATTGGTATCTCCTTCAATTGCACTTTTTTCGATAAAACCAGCATCGGCCAATGTTTTTTTGATTGCTTCTAGATACTTCGAGCGGTCCTGTTGCTGCCAGTACATCAAATTATCAAACCTCGAGCTATACGCTTTTATGAACACATTTTTGGTGCAGAGAGGGACAAAAGTACCGCTTGTATCTTTGGATAATATAATCTTTCGTTTCACGGGAAAAGGTGCGTTTTTGTAAGACCTATTGGTGCCAGAATCAAGTAAAGTCAAATTAGAGATCTTATCAATATCTTCAGGTTCTCCAGACTCTTCGGATTTATTGAAGAATCCCATTACATTATTATAAATAGCCGTAAAATCGCTCTCTTTATAATTCAAGGCCTGCTCAATTTGACTTGCAATTTTTTTCTCTTTCTCTGGTAAATTATTAATTGAAGCTTGCTCATTTATTTGGTTATAGCCGATAAAATATTCCAGCACTAATTTTAGCCATTCACGTTGCTGCTTTTCAACAACAGGTTTATCAGATTTGATGGAATGAATATGCTCTAAATCCCACATGCCGTTTTTGTAATAGTCAAATGGAAACCGGCTTGATGACGTTGGATTATTTAATAGCGACTGAATATTGAACAACAATAAAACCTTTCTTATTTCATCATTATTTTCACCATAATCCAAAGAATCTATATCATTAGTGCTCTTTTCTTTAATCTCCCCTACCAGAAACTGTTTGAATTCCGATTTTGATTTCTGAGCAGATTGATTCACTAACTCTGAAACACTGCTTCCTGTAGCAATCAAAAAGCCAATGTAATGATAGAAATCTCTATTATGAAACCAATCTTCAAATCTCTGAAAATATTTTTTTACAGAAAGCCATACCTTATCTATATTTTCTTTATGTAACTGTTTATTGAATTTATCAAAGGTATAAAATTGATCATCCTTATTCAATTTTTTGCTTTTCATTAGGTCAAATATATACTCAATCCTTGTATCATAGTTTTTTGTGCCGTTGTAAATGAAATGCCAGAAATCATCTTTTTGAAGTGAATTTTCTATGTTATCCCATTCTGTAGCAATTTGCAGCCTCTTTAAATCAACATGATCTTGATCCTTACCATCTTCCTTCTGGATTTTACCTAAAAACAAGGCTTTGATCAGTTCAGCATTAGTTAGAGGTATCTTCCCGATGTTGATACGGGTAAAGACATCAATTGCATAATCATTATCTTTACACTCATCGCTAATATCATACCAAATTACCTTTACAGCTTTATGTTCTTTAGAAAGCAAAATGTTGAGGAAAACGTTTTTTTCATTGAAGTCCTTATTCTGAAACCACGAATCAATAGTTTGGTAAGCTTTATTAATATAATAGTAATCTACATTACTATCAGACAACTCAGCATTAATATCCCTAAGATACTCTGCGCTATCTGGTCGTGTTTCGTATTCAAGAGTAAAAAGCGGTTTTTGAAACGCTTCTTCAAGAGAAACCTTAATATGCTCTTTTTCCAAAAAAGACAGAATAATATAAATCGTTGTTAATCTTTGCTGCCCATCCACAACTTCCCATTTGCCCTTATTTTTAGAAACAACTAAGGGCTGCAAACAGTAAAACCCTTCCTTAGGAATACAATCAGCATTAGCTTGAAATTCCCAAATATCATCAAGGAGATTTTCGATCTGCCTTTTTTTCCATCTATAACCACGTTGATATGCAGGGATAAAGAACTCTTCACCTAAAAGACTATGAATTGTCTTTGGTTCTAATTTTAATTTTTGGCACAAAATGGACCTCCTGTATATTATCGAATACAAAATATGAGTTTAATTTATACACTTTGGGTTTTCCGCAATATGCGGTTGTTTTGCGGTTTAGGGGTTTGCGGGCGGCGTTTTGACCCGCCTTCGGCGGATGGATGAAGATGGCGCTGTTAAATATTGGGCTCAGCCACGGCGGCTCAGCAGGTGCGGCAATTTGGGTTTGATTTTCAGGAAATCTTGCCATAATGATATTATTATACTATTTTAACCGGTCGCTTCAAGGAGAAAAAATTTGTGGCGGGTAGCAGAGCTGCAAGTCCGCCTGCGGCGGATAGCCAGTGGCAGAGCTGTAAGTCCGCCTGAGGCGGATTGCTCGTTGCAAAATCATTAGTGAAATCTCAGTGCTGATTAGCGGCTTAAAATCTCATAGCTCAAGAGCTGCGAAAAACAAAAATTTTTCAATTTTTCTTACTCCTTCCCTCGCAGGGTTTTATGTGATTACCGTCATTTATTAAACCCGGATTTTTCGCGCAAACCCTTAACATCCCGCCAAGGGTGAGAGGCCTTATTATTTTATAGGCTATGGCAGATTGAGAAAATTCTGTTTTTTTTGGCCTCGTTTCCGATCTGCCCTAAACCGCCAGAATACCGAAAAATTGCAGATAGACAATTTGGCACATAGACAAAATGGCTATAGACAAAATGGCGTAAACATAAGACAAATTGGCGTGCAGCATAGACAGATTGGCGAGGATCATAGACAAATTGTCTACCATAATTTAAAAAATAAAAGAAATAAAAAAGAAAAGGCGGCGTCTCGAACAAAAGAGCCTTCCGGAGGGGCTCTTTGTTCTTCGCCTTCGGGGGAAGATTCGGCCGGCTCAGTCCGTAAATGCTGCGGCATGTCTGTGATGGGCATCTGCTGTCCACTTATTTCCGCCGAAGGCGGATTCATGCGTGGCTCAGTTTAAATATCTCGTATCGTGAAATCGCTGCTTAATACTAACGACAATCAGAGCCGTGCGTGGAGTCCGCCGCAGGCGGATCTAATCTCTAATTTAAGAGAAAGTTAAACATCGGAGTAAGCGGAGACAGCGGAGAGATTCGTGGCAAGTGGCAGAGTGGCAGAGCTGCAAGTCCGCCTGCGGCGGATTGCAAGCAGCAAAATCATTAGAGAAAAATCAGCGGAGAGGATGTGATAAATTAGACAGGATTAACAACCCCGAACCGCTTTGGCTACGGGGCAAGGATTTACAGGATGAGATAAAGATTTCATATTAATTTTAAATCGGCTTTCTCCATCAAAAAAACTTATCTTAAATCATTAGTGAAAAATTAGTGCTGATTAGCAACTAAAAATATCTCCCCTCCGCTTCCTCCGATAACTCTGTGTCAAAAATACAATTTAAACATTGGAGAAGAGTTTGGTATTGCGGTGAAACGTTCTTCCGACAGAGAGCTTTCCCTCATTTATGAAAATGTTTTCTCTGATGTAAAAGAGAGTTAAACATCGGAGGGAGCGGAGACAGCGGAGAGGATGTTAATATATTTATTTAAAAAACCTCTGTGCCCCTCGGTGTGCCTCTGTGGTTAATATATATCTTTTCTCTCCGTGGTTAATGTTTTTTTTACCACAGAGGACACGGAGGATCACGGAGGATGTGTGAATTTTATCTTTAAATCTTAGGATATTTATCCTGTTAATCCCGTCAAAAAAAGGTATCTTACAAAATCATTAGAGAAAAATCAGCGGAGATTAGCGGCTAATATATCTCGCATTAAAAAACCTTAGCGTATCTTAGTGCTGCTCAGCGGCTAATAAATCTCAGCGCCGATTAGCGGCTGAAAGATTCTCTCTGCCTATTCCCTGTATTCTTACGCCCTTTAGCTTTATCCCTTCTCGCTCTGCGTGAAAGCAAATAAAATGGCGTTGGTTTTCTGTTTAACAGGCAAAAAACTTGACTTTTCCAGCCTGTTAGAGATACTCGTGAGATTAGCAAAATCGTTGATTTTTGTTTTTATCTTACTTAAAACCCTAATTAAACAGGCAAAAGCAGTATGAAAGCATCTGATATGAAAAAAGGTATGTCCATAACCATGGACGGCGAGCTTTATATAATCCTCGATTACCAGCATGTGAAGCTCGGCAAGGGCGGCGCTGTGTATCAGACAAAGCTCAAAAACCTCACCGACGGGGGCACTCGAGAGGTTCGTCTTCGTGCGGAAGAGGACATTGAGCAGGCGTATTTAGACAAACGCAAGTACGAATATCTGTACTCCACGGGCACAGAGCACGTTTTGATGGACACAGAGACCTTCGAGCAGATATCGCTTGATGATGATCAGTTCGGCGACGGCACGAAATACCTCAAAGGCAACGAAGAGCTTCAGGTTTGTATGTATCAGAACAAGCCGGTTCTGATAGACCTTCCCAACACCGTTGACCTCGAGGTAACCGATACCGCTCCATACATCAAAGGGGCCACAGCAACCAACCAGAACAAGCCGGCAACCCTAGAAACCGGCATAAGCGTTATGGTTCCGCCTTTTGTAAAAAACGGCGAGAAGATTCGCGTTGACACTCGCACGAATGAGTATGTTACCAGAGTGAAGGAATGATCTGCTGAACCAGCTTGGTTTTCGCAGAATGCTGCATTCGGCCTGCATTTGCCGGCCGTTACCGGCGAATAATTTTATTACAGAAAGGCAGTAATGTTTTCACGCTTTTCAAAAATGCTTGTAAATCTTTTCGGCTCCCGCAATGAGCGAGTCGTTAAAAACTACATGAAAACTGCGCTGAAGGCGGGTGAGTATGAGCAGCAGATGGCTGAGCTGTCTGATGACCAGCTCCGAGATAAAACCAGCGAGTTCCGCGAGGCGATAGCCGGCGGGACAGACCCCGAAGAGCTTCTGCCAGAGGCGTTTGCTGTAGTTCGTGAGGTTGCCAAGCGAAAAATCGATTTGCGGCATTATGATGTGCAGCTTGTTGGCGGGAACGTGCTTTTCGACGGCAAGATTGCCGAGATGGCCACGGGTGAGGGTAAAACGCTCGTTGCCACGCTTGCCTGCTATCTGATGTGTCTTACCGGGCGTAAGGTGCATATTATTACGGTAAACGACTACCTCGCCAAGCGTGATGCTGAATGGATGAGGCCGGTATATGAATCTCTCGGGCTCACTGTAGGGGCTATTCAGGCCGATATGGACCCGGGCGGAGCGGAACGCAAAGAGCAGTATTCCAAAAATATAACCTACGGAACAAACAACGAATTCGGCTTTGATTATCTTCGTGATAATATGAAAGTCAGCGCAGAGCAGCTCGTTCAGGGCAGGCTGGATTTCGCCCTGATTGATGAGGTGGATTCGATCCTGATTGACGAGGCGAGAACGCCTCTGATTATCAGCGGGCCTGCGCACGACGATGTTACCAGATACAAGAAGGCCGATTCGGTGGTACGGGAGCTTATAAGGCTTCAGGGCGGCTACAACAAGATTCAGGCGCAGATAGACAAGCTCGAGAAGGATATCGCAAACGCAAAGGGTATCTCTTCGGATTCGTCTTCCTCGCAGGAGCAGAAGCAAAAGGCCGATAAAGATATTCAGGCCGCAGAGCAGAAAAAGGCGGAGCTGGAAGCGGAGCTTGAGAGGCATACACAGTATTACGAAGTTGAATACGACAAAAAATCTGTACACCTCACTCACGAAGGCATCGGGGCTGCGCAGGATATAGCGAATGTGGGTTCGTTCTATGTGGGCTCGAATATGGACTGGCCTCACCTTCTCGAACAGGGGCTCAGGGCGCATGTATGCTTTGAGCGTGAGAAGGATTACGTGGTTATGGACGGGAAGGTGGTTATTGTTGATGAATTTACCGGCCGTCTTATGCACGGCAGGCAGTGGTCAGACGGGCTCCATCAGGCCGTTGAGGCAAAAGAAGGCGTTAAGATAAAGGAAGAGAGCCAGACTCTCGCCACAATCACCCTGCAGAATTTCTTCAAGCTATACGACAAGCTTGCCGGTATGACCGGTACTGCAATGACCGAGGCGCAGGAGTTTCTCGAGATATACGGGCTGGATGTGGTATCGATACCCACAAACGAGCCATGCATACGAGACGACAGGGACGATGTTATATACAAGACTATGCCGGAGAAATTCAACGCTATTGTTGAAGAGATCAAACGCGAGAGCGAAAAGGGCAGACCTGTCCTTGTGGGAACTGTGAGCATTGAGAAATCAGAGGCGATTTCCAACGCATTGAAGCGGAAATACGGCGTTGAGCATGAGGTGCTCAACGCAAAGCAGCACGCCAGAGAGGCCTCAATTGTGGAGAAGGCCGGCCATCAGCATAAAGGCCGCGACGGGAAGATGTGGGGAAATGTTACTATCGCCACGAATATGGCAGGACGCGGTACCGACATCAAGCTGGGCGAAGGCGTGGCAGAGGCCGGAGGCCTGCATATCGTTGGTACTGAACGCCACGAATCAAGGCGAATCGACAATCAGCTCCGCGGACGTGCCGGAAGGCAGGGAGACAACGGTTCGAGCCAGTTTTTCCTTTCGTTTGATGATGAGCTGCTGTCTGTCTTCGCAGGCGACTGGACAATAAAAGCCCTCACCAAAACAGGCTGGGAAGAGGGAGAGCCGATATATCACAAGTGGATCACCAACGGGATCGAAAAGGCTCAGAAGAAGGTAGAGGAAAAGAACTACGAGATACGAAAATCGCTTCTGGAATACGATGAAGTGATGGACTACCAGAGGCGTGAATTCTACACGAGAAGAAAGAACGTATTGAAGGGCATCGGGCTGCGCAAGATCATCGAGGAGATGATGGAGAACGTTGTTGCAGATGCCTGCGATACGATCCTCGCAGATGACTACCCGAAAAACTGCATCGTTGAATGGCTGCGTGTGAATCTGGGTGTGGATGTTGAGCCCGGCCAGATTAAGGCCAATTCCACGCCGGAAGAGATCGAAGAGCTCGCCAAAGAGAAGGCCAGAAAGAATATCGAGAACGATATCTCAATAACTATGGGCGAGTATATCGAAGATTCTTCAGATAAATCCACATGGAAGCTTGATAAGCTGAGCAAATGGCTTATGAGCACCTACAGCGCAAATGTTCCCCTCTCCAAGCTGCGCAAGATGGAAGCGGATGAGATCGAGCAGACAGCAGTTGAAGCAGCGTCAGGGCAGCTTAACAAGAAAGACTGCAGCAAGCTGGCCGAATTCCTAAAAGACGGCTTCGCAGAACGCGTGTTTACCGATACTGTATCCGCGAGGTTTGATATAAAGATTGATCCGGAAAGGATTAAGGGCAAAGAGAGTGAAGAGGTTCGAGATTATGTGCTGAGCCTTGTCTATGAGAAGTATAATCAGCGCGAGATAGAGTATCCGGTGGAATATGCCCTCAGTATGACATATTCCGGCGATTCGGCGAACGTTTATCAGTTCGACAGCCTCGCCAAATGGGCAAAGCATAAGTACAATGCAGACTTAAACCCCAGCGAACTGCAGGATATGAGCTTCCATCAGGTGGAAGAAAAGCTCATGGCGATAGCTCATGAGAACACGCCGGAGAAAGTGCTTGCTGAAGTAGAAGAAAAGATACAGAGCCTCGGAGCTGAAGAGGCGATAAAGTGGTCTGCTCAGAGGTTCGGCTTCAATCTTGAGGCAGAAAACGCCCCGAAGGATGCCGAGCAGCTCAAAAATCAGGTGCATGAATTTATGCGCAGAGAGCTCAGCAGGCTCGAGAGATACGTACTTCTTCAGGTGTTTGATGCGGCATGGAAAGACCACCTCTACGCAATGGACAGGCTCAAGGAAAGCGTTTCGCTCAGAAGGTTTGCAGAGAAAGACCCGCGCATCGAATACAAGCACGAGGGCTACCGGATGTTCAGCGATATGCTGGAATCTATTGAAAACCGCGTAACCGATACGGTGTTCAAGCTCAGGCTTGAGGCGAACGCTAAAACGAAAAACGTATATGGAAGCCAGCAGAATGAGGTTCACCAGCAGGCCGATCAGTTCGCGCAGAACGAGAAGCAGAGGGAGGCCGGACAGGCCCCAAAGGCTTCTCCAAAGCAGATTGTAAATAAGTCTCCGAAAGTCGGCAGGAACGATCCGTGCCCCTGCGGGAGCGGGAAAAAATACAAAAAATGCTGCGGGAAAAATAAATAGGAGCATTAAATGAGAAGATTTATTCCGGCATTGATAATATCGATTATGATATCTGCCCATGCAGAAACGCTGGTGCTTGAAGACACCGGCTGGCAGCCTGCCCAAGAGGCTCTAAGCGATGTGCAGCTGAGCCTTGCAGAGATTTGCCGTCTTGCGGAGAATCAAAATCAGGACGGGCTCAGCGAAAAACTCGAAGAGTTTGAAGCCGCCAACCCGGATCTCTCGGGTAAGGCATGGGATGCGTTTGCCGAAGCAGAGATGATATATGCCGAGAGAGACGTGGAAGAGGCCGCTGAGAAGTTTTATGAAGTGCTGGATAATTACCCCATGAGCGAATTCTATCAGCCGGCTTTGGAGGGGTTGTATCAGTGCGGAAAGCTGTATCTCTCGGGCAGAAAAAAAACCTTTTTGATGGTATTCAAGCTCAAGGCTTATGATGAGGGCGAAGAGATTATGCGTTCGATAGCCGATAGAGCGGGAAATGCGCCGATCGCTAAGAGAGCGTTCTACACCCTCGCAGAGAGCTACGAGAAGCGGGAAGAATATATCGAGGCTTACAATATCTGGGTGGAAATCGCCACTCGCTGGCCCACGGGCGAGGAAGGATTGAAATCGCTTTACGAAATGGGCAAGAATATGCATCAGGCATACAACGGCCCGAAGTACGACAGCTCATCTCTCAAAAGCGCAGAAGGATACTACGGACAGTTCAAAAAACGCTATCCCGAAGAGGCAGAGCTCAGGGATATAAGAGAAAAAATACAGCTCACCCAAGAACAGCAGGCATACAAGGAATACAGAATCGCAATGCACTACTACCGCGTGGAAGACTATCAGACGGCCATGGTTTATCTTGAATCTTTTCAGGAAAACTGGCCTGATTCACAGTATGCCGGTGAGGTGGAGAAGGTTGCCGCAGAATGCAGAAAAGAGCTGGAAAAGCTGAAGGATAAACCGCGTATCAGGCCGGTAGATAAGAATATCTTCTGGAGGTTCGCTCATTTCTTTGATTTTGATGTCAAATAAGAGGGCTATAAAATGAGATCTGTTAAATTTTTCACACTGCTCACCCTTGCTGCCGGCATTCTGTATATCTCGGGCTGCTCGGGATACACGCAGGGATTCCCTTATCCTGAAAAGGTGCAGACTGTATGCGTGGAGATGTTTGAGAGCAAGAGCTTCCGCAGGGGATACGAATTCGAGCTCACCGAAGCCCTCTGCAAACAGATTGAGGCGCAAACCCCGTACAAGATCGTTTCAGACCGTTCCCGGGCAGACAGCCTGATTTACGGAGAGATAGAATCAATCTCCCAGACGGTTTTGAATACAGACAGCGAAACAGGACTCCCGATTCAAAGAGAGATTGGCGTGAATGCGGTGTTTACGTGGAAGAATCTGGTAACAGGGAAGTTGTACGCAAATAACAAGAGGATTAAGGCTGCCGGTACTTATGCAGACGGGCAGGACGTGGAACTGGCAGGGAAGGCGGCAGTGAACAAGGCCGCCGAGAAAATAGTAGAAGCTATGCAGTTGGAATGGTAAAAGCTCTATAACTGCCGGGGCTTTCGCTCAGCTGGTTAAAAATATACATAAAGGATTAGCTATTTATGGCAGAAGATAATAACAGCAATAACGATAAACAGAAAAACAGTATTCCAAAGGTTCCGGGCGGCGGGAAGTTCAAAAAGCCTAACCCGATGGGTTGGCTTTTTATTATTTCGGTGATGCTTTTGATAATAAGCTCTTTCGGCAAGCTCACCCCCACAGACTCAATAAAATACAGCGAGTTTGAAAGGCTTGTGGAGCAGGGGTATGTGCGAAATGTTGAAATCGGCACAGGCTCTGTAACGATTGAAGGCGAGCTTACCGATGCGGGCGTGCAGGCGAGGAAAAGAGAAAACCCGAACGCTGCAAACCGCTTCAAAACGCAGTATTCTCCGGAAATCCTCGAGGGAACTAAAGACCTGCTTGCAGAGAAACAGGTTGACTACAAATTCGTTGCAGACGGATTCTGGGTAACCTTCCTGATACAGGTAGCACCGTTCCTGATTATAATCGCCCTTTTCTACTTCATCTTCGCAAGGAATATGAAGAGCGGCGCCGGCGGTATGCTGATGAACTTCGGCAGAAGCAAGGCAAGGCTCATGGGAGATGAGCAGAAAAAGGTAACGTTCAAGGATGTTGCGGGTATTGATGAGGCCAAAGACGAGGTAGCCGAGACGATTGAGTTTCTCAAAAATCCGAAGAGGTTTATGAAGATTGGCGGAAGGATACCCCGCGGTATTCTTCTGGAAGGCCCTCCCGGGTGCGGAAAAACGCTTTTGGCAAAGTCTATAGCAGGCGAGGCGGATGTGCCCTTCTACAGCATCAGCGGATCGGATTTCGTGGAGATGTTCGTCGGCGTAGGTGCAAGCAGGGTGCGCGATCTTTTCAAGCAGTCTAAAGAGAATGCCCCGTGCATTATTTTTCTCGATGAGATTGATGCAATCGGGAAGAAAAGAGGCCCGGGCGTTGCAAGCGGCGGGCACGACGAACGGGAGCAGACTCTCAACGCAATTCTCGTGGAGATGGACGGCTTCGAATCCACCGATCAGGTTATTGTGATAGCTGCTACCAACAGGGTTGACGTGCTCGATCATGCTCTGATAAGGCCGGGAAGATTCGACAGGCAGATTTATGTGCCTTTCCCGGATATCAAGGGAAGGCTTGAGATACTGAAGGTGCATTCAAAGAAAATCAAGATGAGCCAGAAGGTCAATCTCGAGGTGATCGCAAGAGGCACGCCAATGTTCAGCGGAGCTGAGCTTGAGGCCCTTATAAATGAGGCCGCTATCGGCGCCACCATGGCAAACAAGAACTATGTGGAGCAGGACGACCTTGAAGAAGCCCGTGATAAGGTGCGATGGGGAAGGGCGAAGAGAAGCCGTGTAATAGACAAAAAGGAAAAAGAGCTCACGGCCTATCACGAGGCTGGACATACGCTCATTCAAAGCGTGCTCGAAGATGCAGACCCGCTTCACAAGGTGAGCATTATACCCAGAGGCCCCTACGGCGGGGCTACGTTCTCGCTGCCTGAGAAGGAGCGGATGACGTTCTCTTCGAAATACTGCTACGCATTTATCAAGGTGTGCTTCGGAGGCAGGATTGCTGAGGACATATTCTTTGATGATGTAACAAGCGGGGCTCAGAACGACATCAAACAGGCGACCATGCTGGTTCAGCATATGGTAACCGACTGGGGGATGAGCGATAAGATTGGTATGGTTAATTTCAGCGGCGATAACGACCAGAAGATGATGTTCGGCGGGAGAAAGCTCGACTGCTCGGAGAAAACATCCGAGGTGATTGATGCTGAAGTGAAGAGGATTATAGACAGCTGCTATAATGAGGCCTATAAACTTATTGAAGAAAATAAGGACAAGGTTGAAGGGATTGCTAAGGCGCTTCTGAAATATGAAACGCTTGATGCTGATGAGGTTAAAACCATCCTTGACGGAGGTGAACTTACCAGACCTACAGTTTCTGATTTGGTAGAGGCGGAGAAGAATAAATCTTCTGAGCTGAGAACCCTCTTTGATGACGACGATGAAGAATCTCTCAAAGAAGATGACTTCTACGATACTGATATCGAAGATGAGGAAGAGGAAGACGACGATCTCTACTGGGACCTCGATGAAGATGAAGAATTTGAAGACAACGATGATGACAAAGACTCTCATGACAGCAGCGATAACGAGGACAGGAAAGATTAGTTCTTAGACAAAACAATGCATAGAAATACGCGAGGCGGGGAAATGAAAAGATATTTTGCTGTTTTGCTCTTGCTCCTTAGCGGCGCAATTGCTCAAAAGGTGGAGATAATCAGCTATCAGGACTACACCAGCGCAGCCGAAGCAGGGCTCGTAAGAGGCTCTAAGAATAGGCTCGCTGTTGAGGTTGATTTTACAGGCAGTGAGGTAATTCATTACTACGCAGACCAAAGCACTGCCCCGGGCGGGCGAGTTCTTTCGGTGAGCCTTGCAGACCCTGACCTCTCAGCAGGCAGCGCTGTTTATCCTGAAACGAGCCTGTATGTTGATAAGCAGGGCAAGAGCTATGAGGTTTATGAGGGCGATTTTTCAGTTTATATTCCCGTTAAGCAGGAGGCCGAAAAGAGCGGGGCTGATGTGATTATTGAAGGGATCGGCTGCGCAGGAGACACCTGCCTGCCTCCATTCGAGAAGTCGCTTACAGCAGAGCCTTCGGATAATATCCAAACCCTTGATATCGCCTTTGCAGCAGAAGAGGGCTCAAAGCAAACTGAAACCCCGCCGGCAGAAGATCCGCAGGAAGCTGAGCCGTTTGAGCTTGGCGAATTTCTGCTGTATTGCCTTTTGGCTCTCGCAGCGGGGCTGAGCTTTAATGTTATGCCGTGCGTTTGGCCGGTTCTCCCGATTGCGGTGCAGAGGCTTGTGAACTTCGCAGGCCACGGCAGAAAGAAACTCTTCGAACAGGGGCTCGCATATTCTCTGGGTATCATATCATTCTTTGCGATTTTCGCTGCTGCAGGAATAGTTATCAAGCTCACAACAGGCAATGCCCTGAATTGGTCTGAGCATCTTCGCTACCCGCCCGTGCTGGTAACAACCGGTATGCTGCTGATAGTTTTTGCATTATTTATGTTTGATGTGCTTTCTTTTGCTGTTCCCGCTTCGATCTCAGGCGGCGGGCAGAAAAGCTCCGGCGGAGACCTCGCCGGCACTACCGTAATGGGATTTTTCGCCGCCCTTCTCAGCACGCCCTGCAGCGGAGCGATTCTCGCAGCGGTTTTCCTCTGGGCGCAAACGCAGTCCCTTGCAGTCAGCACGGTGATAATCCTGCTTCTCGGCGTGGGTATGGCAATACCATACTTCCTGCTTGTAAACTTCCCGGCGCTTCTTGAAAAGCTTCCCAAGCCCGGGGCGTGGATGGAGAAATTCAGAAACGCAATGGGATTTCTGCTGCTTTTTATCGCGGTGAAACTGCTCGCATCGCTCAATGCGGAGATGCTTTCCAAAGCGCTTACTTACGCAGTTATACTGAGCTTTGCGGTTTGGATGTTCGGAAGCTGGGTAAACTTCACCACCCCGAAACGAAAGAAGATGATTGTGCGGGCATTAGCGGTTGTTATTGCTGTTCTGCCTGCATTTGTAATATTCTCCTCTGGCGATAAGCTTATAAACTGGCAGCCATACAGCACACCTCAGATACAGCAGCAGACCGAGCAGGAAAGGCCGGTGCTTATAAAATTCACAGCAGACTGGTGTACGAACTGCCATATTCTCGACAGTCAGGTCTTTCAGGATGAGAAAATCGCATCTGCTCTGGAAGAAAAGAACGTGTTTACAGTGCTGGCTGATACAACGCTCAGCTCAAATCCCGCCACAACTGCCCTGAAAGAGGAGTTTGGAGAATCGGGGAACGTGCCGCTCACGGTGATTATATCCCCGGAGGGAGAAAGAACAAAACTTAGAGGAATTTATAGTAAGAAGGAGCTGCTGGAAGTGTTGGATAATTTCAGCGTGAAGCAAGATGGATAACAGCAGAAACAGCCAAATCTTGAACGAAGAAACTTGGCGCGTGTTCCGTATTATGGCGGAATTCGTTGAGGGCTTTGAGGAGATGAGCAAAATCGGGCCGGCAGTTTCTGTTTTCGGCTCGGCAAGAGCCGATGCGGGCAATGAATACTACAGTCTCGCAGAGCAGACCTCAGCCATGCTTGCAAAGGCCGGATTCACTGTAATCACAGGCGGAGGAGGCGGGATTATGGAAGCCGCTAACAAGGGGGCCTTCGAGGCAGGAGGCGAAACAATAGGCCTCAATATTGAGCTTCCGCACGAGCAGAAGCCGAATGATTATCTCTCGAAGTGTTTGAGTTTTCGCTATTTTTTCTGCAGGAAGGTTATGTTCCTCAAATACGCCAACGGGTTTGTTGTGTTCCCGGGCGGATTCGGCACAATGGACGAGGTGTTCGAATCTCTCGTGCTTATCCAGACATACAAACAGGCATACTTCCCCGTTGTGCTGATGGGCAGAGATTTCTGGCAGGATATGCTCGATTGGATGGTAGAGAAAATGTGCAAGGCTCACGAATTTATAACGCCTGAAGATATAGACTTCATAGACATCACCGACGACCCGCAGGAAACTCTGGACATCCTCCTGAAATTCCACAGAAGGCACGGAACCGGCCCGCTTCAGCCGATTAAATAATTATCAAAGTCATTTGAAAAGCCCAAGATGGAAAACTTCAGGCAAAACCCGCCCAAACAGCAGATCACAGCAGTTTCTGCGAGTCCGAGAGTGAACGGCAATTCCGATGCAGTTCTGGAAGGCATTGATGCAGGGATCAGGGAAACAGGGATTTCGTGCAGACAGGTTCAGCTCAGAGATTTGGATTTCAAGGCATGCATTGGCTGCGAGAGGTGCAGGAAGGATAAGATCTGCACAGGCCTCATAGACGATCTAACCGAGCTTTACCCCTCTTTAATCGAATCTCAGGGCTTAGTCTTGATTTCCCCAACACATAACTACAACGTAACAGCGATGATGAAGGCCTTTATAGACCGGCTCTACTGCTTCTACAATTTTGAGAACACCGTTCCTCGCGGCTGGAGCAGCCAGCTCAGCGGGCAGAGCAGGAAAGCTGCTGTTGTGGGGATAGCTGAGCAGATGAATGAGGAGGATATGGGCTTTACCATACCTTCTATGAAACTCCCGCTTGAGGCGCTGGGTTATGAATTTGTGGATGAGCTTGCTGTTTTCGGATTGTTTGAAAGGGGCAAAGCCAAAGACTGCCCGGAGGTTTTGGATAATGCCCGCAAGCTCGGCCTTAAACTCGCCGACTCGCTCAAATAATAAACTTCGGCAACTGGCCAAGCCTAATCCAAAAAAACGCTGATTTAATCTAATCTTTTGCCACTGAGTCAGTCTGGCGCAGGCGGGAAGCCCGCAAAGGATCTTAGATTTTTGTGCTTTCAGACCGGATTTACAGGACAGAGAGGAAGGCTTTGCTGGCCTGCCGCTCCGTACTGTCTTTCCTGTTTGTCCTATATCTCCTAACAAGGATTATAGAGGCAAGATCCTGCGCCTGTCCGCGGGTGTCTTTGCTCTGCTGTGTTTGCCGCAAGTTCTTCGAGATGATTTATAGCAACGTAATTTAAAACCGAGCTGCACTGGAACACGCGGATAGATTTGGGCAAAGCAAAATCAGCAAAGATGAGCGGCTTATGAGTGTTTTCTTCTCAATGCAAACCCGCCGATTCCAAGAAGGGCGATTGTTGCCGGCTCGGGGGTTATTGTCATTTCGATCTTTTCACCTTGGGCGAAATTGGAATCTGTAATTGTGTATGTACCCATATCCATTCCGAGCGAGTTTATTGTGCTGTTTTGGAAGGTCATTGAGCCGCTTACTGTCAAGATGTTGTTCTCATCGACATCTTCAGGCAGAAAATACAATCTATTTAAGCTTCCGCCTTCTAAATGCAAATAATCCCCGGTTGCGCTGTCAGCACCAACAGGATCGCCGTCCCCAAATGAAGGAACAGACTCCAAAATAATTCTGGCTTGAGTATCTCCCACAGACGGCTCGCTGAAATTAGTAAGATACCCGTCTGAAGGTATCACGCCGCTGTTATAAGGGACCTCGATGGTGTATTCAGCGTAAGAGCCTCCCTCAGCTTTGAATTGTGAGATATTGAGGCTGCCGCTGTGAGAAACTATTACATCGTTTTCCTGCTCGTAGATTTCAATGCTGATATAATCTGCTGAAGCATTGTTTGCCGATAAACAGAAAACCGCTGATATAATCCAGAATATACTAAGCTTTTTAACCATATCAAACACCTTTCAATATATTAATTTTCATTTGAATAACATACTAACATAGTAATTTTTCATAATCAAACTATTTTCCCAAAAAAATTTGATTTCAGGATTTTGTAACGGATTTGAAAAAATATTTTGTTGAATTTTTTCACAGCCATCCCATAGGTCCATAGATTTATCGTTGAGGGCTTGTTTATTGTATTAAAACGCCCTTTTCCTGAAGGATTTCAATCACCCCAGTTTGCATTTTTTTGGCTATTGTTCAATTGTCAGTTTTTTGCTCAATACTGCCCACTCTTTTTTCACCTCTTTCTTTGCGTAAAATCTTGCTACATATTAAAACCTGGCAAATAAGCCTGCTGAGGGCTTGCAACCATACGCGGTGAACCACGTGCTGTCCCACAGGCAGCCATAACGCTAAAAACATCCAGCCGGCTGAATAATACACCCCTCAGCAAAGTAAACAATCGACTGAATGTTCCTTTCCATTTGCCGAGGAAACCTATATACCGTATTAAAATATAAGCAAGCATTGCCGTCCATACTTGCCATAGAATCGCTTCTTGGCTATGCCCTAGGAAATCGCTTAGCTGCAAAGTCTGCTTTATTTGCTTGAAAAACACCTCTATGCCCCATCGGCATTTATATAGGCCGCAGATACTGCTCGGCGCCCACTGAGTATTGTTAGTGATAAATTTCATAAGCTTTTTCTCGCCGTTAACTTCCACATAAGCCTTAACCAAACGGAGCTGCTTCGGGTAGGCCTCATAGCTTTTCGGCATTTCAAGTTCAATTAATGCATCGTATTGGATATCACCTTTTGGTTCTGTATTCTGTTTAACAAAACGATATTTCATATTGTCTTTGGCTCTGGTAACCCAGAATAATTCTCGCCTGTCAAGATCAGCCAGATGCTTAAAATCCACGTAAGCCTTGTCAAAAACCGCTATTTCGCCGCTTTTAAGGTTCTGACAGAGCTGATAAGCCTCTGTCGAATCATGGGTTGAGGCTTCTTTTACAATAGCAAATTGAGGCAGGAATGTCTGGAGATTAAGCTGCATGTGGCACTTTGCAGCGGCTTTGCGTCTGCGATGTTTAGCCCAGTCAATACAGTTGGCTACAAGCTGAATCGTTGTTGAATCAACCGCATATATTGCTCTCTTAAAACGCCTTGGAAGGCCGGAGTATTTATGACCTCTGCCAAAATTAGGATGCTGGGCTTGGATATGGGACAGCACCTCCCAGAAGAGAGTCTCTGCCATACGAGGATCTCGAACCCTGTTTGCATGAGAAAGCCCATTCCTGCTTGGTGGGGTTGCACGGCGAATAGGAATCAAAGCTCCGGAATGATTACGCAATGTGTCGGCAACGTCGTTCAGCGAGAGGCTGTGAGCAATCTGGACATGAAGCATAGATACAATGTGAGACCAGCACGAAAATGTTCGTGATTGCTTGTCAATACCGTAAAACCGGGATAATTTTGAAACAAGATAAGCAGGAATATATTGGCATATCTGCTTGAGAACTGTATATTGATGCTTAGCGGGTGTCATGAGTTACTCCTAATTTTTGGTTAGTTTGTTGAAATTAGTGTAACTCATACCCCGCTATTTTCAAAGAAACATCTTATATTTTGTTCTTCTATGGGATGGCTGTGGAATTTTTTGTTAAATTCCATTCAAATACGCTTATGGAATTCAGAAGAGAACATCAGCGGCTAACCGCTTCGCAGGTTTTGCAGGCCCTTGCGGACGGGCAGGATATCAGTCTTCTCAGGTGTACGGTTTCAGGCGATCTGGAGGTTGACCGTTTCTTCGAGAAGGAGGAGAAATTCGACACATCAAACCTCCAAACCTCTGCACAAGAGCAGTGCAGAATAATCACATTCCCCCAGAAGATCATTATGAATGAATGCACGTTCGAGGGTAACGTATTTTTCGCGCCAGAATGGGATGATGAGGGGCTGCTGCGGGTTGTATTCAAGCAGGATGCGGTTTTCAATATGTCCGTTTTCAAAGAGCAGACCCGCTTCGCAGACAGCACCTTTCACGGCAGGGCGGGCTTCGACGGCTGCAAGTTTTACAGCGTTGCCGCCTTTACAGACTGCAAATTCGGGGCTCAGGCGATGTTCAGGACAGTAGAATTCCACGGCTATGCTCTTTTCAACCGTGCCCGATTTGCTCAAGACGCAAGATTTATCAACACCCTTCTCAGCAAAGGCGGGAACTTCAAGGAATCACTGTTCATGAGCGCTGCGGATTTCAGCGGCGTTTATTCCACCGGCAAATCACTGCCGACCCATTACGATATCACCTTCGCAAGGAGATGCTCCGGCGACGGAGAAACATTCTGGCGCTACGTAAAGCAGGCGGCTACCGAAGCCGGCTACTACAAACTCGCCGGCGACTGTTTCTACGAAGAACGAAAATGCAATATGCGGGGCAGGTTCTACGGCAAAAATTTCGCTAAGCTCGATAAGAAACAGAAAATCGCAAAGCTTGCAAAGGGGATAAAGCTTCTGCCGGAATTCCTGCTCGGCGATCTGCTCTTCGGCTATGGAGAAAAGCCCGTCAGGGTGATTTACGCTGCCTTAACTGTTATCATAACCTGCGGGCTGCTGTATTTCAGCGTGGGTGATTTGGAGTGTCCCCATTCCCCGAACGGAAGTACGTTTTTCGAGAGTATGTACTTCAGCGTTATCACTTTCACCACGCTGGGCTTCGGAGATGTGTACCCAAACGCAACGCACACCTTCACAAGGGCGGTTGCGATGTTCGAGGCGATCAGCGGAACGTTTTTGATTTCACTTTTCGTTGTATGCCTTGCCAAACGCTTCTCCCGCGGATGAAATAAGTATATTTACGGTTTTCTTATTTTTTCTCCCTCTTATCCGCCTCTTTAAGCTATTTAACTTGAAAATGCGTTTTTAAAATGGTAGCCTCATCCTTATACCTTGGAGTTGAGCAGGATGTATCAGTTCCACTTCTTTGATTCACCTCGAATGAAATTCTGGGGTTATCAGCTTTCTGGTATGCGCGTAATCTGCCGAGAGGCAGGGGAAATATTTCAATTTTTTTTTGCAGGAGTTTTATTATGAAGAAATTAATTTTCACAATTATTATTACAGTTTTAGCCGCCAGTGTCTTTGCAGACTGGCAAAGGGATCCGGCAAGCGATGTTGACAAAGAATTTATCTCGGGCAATGAAGGTATTGATACAGGCACGCCCCCGACAGACAACAGCTGCTGGATGGCCTCGGCCTCGAATCTTCTCGCAGGAGCAGGCTACGGCAGCGGAGCGACAATTCAGGAACGGGCAGAAGATATCTATATCGATATGCTCAACTGGCAGGCGACCATAGACCCGTCAAACACGCATGGCACCCAAGACGGCGGCTGGATTGATACAGCCCTAACTTGGTGGCTGAGCTCGTCTCATAACGTGTGGCCTTCCAATCCCTATAACGTTGTGAACGTGTACGGGAATAAAAGTAAGGTTCCGTGGTCTAATGCTGACGGAGCGAAGGATATAGGGAATATGCTTCGGGATTATAAGCAGGTGGGTTTGAGCATCAGCAGGCCGCGAACTTCCCCGGGAGGAAGTCCCAGCGGCGGGCACGCAATAGCTGCATGGGGCGATGACGGCTCCTCTGCCCAGCTCGGAAGCAATCCGGATGAGGTTATTGTGGCCGATTCAGACCGCGATACCGGCGGAACAGACTTCCAGAGCTACACCTACGACGACTACACAAACCCCAATCCGGGAGGCTATGATGAAGGCAACGGCTGGTATTTCAATTTCTCAGCCAACCACTGGTTTATTAAACACATCGCCACTCTTACACCAACAGACAACCCTGTTGACCCGGGAGACGGGCCGACACAGCTTGTTGTGGGCTCTTATAAGATCCATCAGGACGAGCTTGAATCAGCAACCGATCTGCATTACACAGCATGGACAGACTACGACATCCTCGGCTACAATACAGATATAGACTGGCAGACATCCAACTCTCCGGAAATCACAGAAAGCAATACTCACGTTCCGAGCCTCACAAGATCCGATATTACCGCAGACTGGGATCTCTCCGACAATCCCGTGCCATACTGCAACGACGTAACGATAACCACAGAATTCGTGCTTCAGGGCTGGAACGGTGTTTGGTATGACGATGTTTACTTCACATACCCGGGCGGGCAGGAGACAAAATACCTCCAGCCGCCATACGACTCTTCGCTCGGCACAGATATAAGATGCGACACCTACGACGATATCCCAAGGCTTTTGGCAGATGACTTTGAATGCACTCAGGAAGGGCCGATCACCAAGATCTATCTCTGGGGTTCATGGGATCAGGATTATGCAGAAGGCGACCCTCCAGGGAACGTGCAGAAACTGCATCTCAAGATCTACAGCGATGATCCAGTGGGCGATGACCCGAAAAACCCCGATGACGACCCTGATAACGAGGCTTCAAAGCCGCTTGAGCTGCTTTGGGAAGGGGATTTCTCTGATTTTTCAGCAAGCCAGTACAGCATTGTACAGGAGGAATATTTCTGGGATCCGTTCACGAATTCCTCTCTTAGCTGGGACAACAGGATATGGCAGTATGAAATTGATATACCCGAATCTCAGGCCTTTGAGCAGCAGGGTTCCCGAGATAATCCTGAAGTTTACTGGCTCGGCGTTTCGGCTGATATAGACGGCTACAGCTATGCAAAATTCGGCTGGAAAACCACCAGTCTCGAAAACGGCTGGAACGACAAGGCTGTTGCATGGAAGGATACGCTGGTTAAAACAGACGAATTTGATTTCTGGGAAGACCGTTCAAGCCATTCATATCAGGAAAACGGCTCTATTTCTCAAGGTGCATACGACTGCTCAGGCGATCAGGCTCTGAGAATCGGCAACGGCGACAGCGGCTCATCTGTTTTCCTTATTATGAACGTAAATCCGAACTCTGATCAGGTTAAGCTCAGATACAAGATTCCTTGGGCAGGAGCTGTAGCAGGTGTGATTGGCGCAGAGCTTATGGTAGATGGAGACTACAAGGGCAATATAGTATCAGACGGCTGCCTCTGGCAGGAAATGGTGCTGAGCGGAATGGCCGGCGATACCGCAGACGGTGAGATTGAAATAAAGATCAGGGATACATACCCAGACTACGACGGAGATATACAAATCACATCAATTGAGGCCTATTCAATGGCCAAAGACTGGGAGCCGCTGGTCTATCCAGATGGCCACGAGCTTGTTTCTCAGCCTGTGGATATGGCTTTCGGTGTTGTAACTCCACAGACCAGCCAGGGCGTGTTTATGCCTGAATTCGGCTGGAATATCGTTACAGAAGACCTGGACAACACAGACATACCGGATATTTCAGGCGGGTATGTTCTGGGTTCATTTGATTTGTTCGGCGATGATGGGCTTCTCGGGCAGTATCGTTTCGTGCATCAGTATCCATACACCCAAGACCCCGAGACACATACCTTCACAATCCAAGGCGGGCCGGGTGGTTCTTCTGCTCCATGCGCTGATTTCGAAGACGTTAAATCCCCGAGCTCATATTCTGTAGGCGGTTCTTTCAACACTCAGGGCTATGATGTTGATTTCAAAAAATTCTTCTGGCTTCCCAGCGGCAGCACAACAAGCGGCACAGGAACAGTTGATACCTCAGGACAGGCAGGCGGCTCCGGCAGTGAACTCGAGCTGGATAATATTAACGCAGAATTCACCTTCAACTATCCTGTAGAGTGCCTGAGCCTGCTTTTCGGCGAATACGGAGGTAATATAAACCTTGAGGTGAACGGAGTTTTCTCGAATTTCGACAACTTTGCAGACATCAACGGCTACACCATAGGAGGCTGCAGCATCAGCGTAACAAACGGCTACGGCAACGATAAGGGGACTTTGCAGATTCAGGGTACTGTCAATCAGTTCAAGATAGGCGGTCAGGAGCTGTTTATCGATGATGTATGCCCGAGCTGCGGTTCCGGCGGAAGCACTGTAACAGCGGCGAATTTCCGTTTCGGCCACAGCTACGGCAGGCCAGGCAAAGAGAGGCTCTGGGAGTTCAGCGACTGGCTGACAGTTTCACCTCAGCAGGTATCGCTCAGCTCCGGCGAGCCGGCGGATATATCACTCAACTGGGACGGCAGGCTGCCATACCCGGCAAGCGATATTACCCCGGCAAGCCAGATGCCTCAGGCTCCGGACTGCACGGTTTATCTTGAAGGCGACCTCAACGAAGACTGCTGCGTGAATCTCTTAGACCTCAAGATGCTTGCTTCCAACTGGCTCGAATGCACGTTGGCACAGCAGCGATAATAAAGGCGTAAAAAACGGGACTGTCTGCAAAGGGCAGTCCCGTTTATAATACGAATTGCATACAGAATATGCAAACTCGGCCAATGTGAGTAAAGTGTACTTTTCATTGTGTAGGTTGAATCTGCGCAGCCGGCTGATTATAGCTAAGACCTCTACCATCATTCATTTCTGTAAATTCTATCACCCGCATTTCACCAAATTGGCGGTTTTGGGGAATTTTGGGGAATCTGGAAATTTTTCTTGCTTTCCCTTCGTTTACGATAAGAATAGCTCTTATGGAGATTGAAACGTCAATATAAAGGCCTTTTGGCATGATTAGAATTAACAATCACATATCTACTATCGATGAACTCATAGATCTACTTCACGATCTCTGGATTGATATTTCTACTATCGAATACAATCAACAAAAAGCGAAAATTATTTTTATCGTAGGTAAATTCGTGAAATCAAACATATTTAATAAAAAATTTACTCCTTTATTTAATATAAGTGTAAGTCCGGTTTTTGATTATACACTTAATGACAGTGAAAAGGTAGGCACTTATGATATCAATAAAATAATCATAAAGGGAAATGATCTAAGGATTATAACTGGAATTCCATTGGTTTTTGAAATGAAATTGGCAGATAGTTATGTTATTGACGTTGAGTATAGATAGGCAGATTACTTTTAAGATCAATTTTTTGAGAAATATCAAAAACAATGTTTAGCGTTGATCATATTGACAGTATAGCCCCGAACTGCCAGAAGGTGGATGAAAGCGCTGTCGGGAATCCGTATATGTTTACCGGCCGGCGGTATGACAGCGAGTCCGGCCTGTACTATTACCGCGCCAGATACTACAATCCCAAGCTCGGAGTTTTCCACTCCCGCGACCCCCTTGGCTATATCGACTCAATGAACCTCTACGCATATTGCGGAAATAATCCCATAAACTTCGTTGATCCTTGGGGAGAGAGACATTATTGTAAAAATGAAGTGGAAATTATATTAAAGAGAGGAAGACAAACTTTTTACAATCCCTTCAAACATGCGATGCCTCCTAAAGCTACCAAAAACTACAGTCATCCCTATCTAAATAAAATAATTAATCTTATACCTTCAGGGTTCTATCCTGGATGGGATTTTGGTGCTGGCAAGGAGTGCCCAGATACTTATGAAGTTCCGGGCAGGGGGGAAATGAATGCTTCAGAATTTACAAATTATTTTGCTGGATATATGGGGGGATATCATGGTTCAGGATTAGGTTATCTTGCTATGAGGATGGCTGGTAATCTTTACGAAAATTACCAAGGAGATGGTATTCAAAAAGCAAATGTTTTTTCAGGTGATTGTGAAGAAAGCGTTAGGGATATAAATAACGGAGCATATGATGGCATTAAAAGAAGGTATAGAGATATAAAAAACACTTTTACGGCTTTGGACGATCTAATTAATTAGCCGCAATCATGATATAAATTTTATGCGGAGACTACCCATGTTAAAAATACGAAAAGGCAATGCCATAAGCAAAATGTTTTTTGTTATCCTCTGGGCTTTTGTATTGATTGCGATAATCTTTTTGAGGCAAGGGATTTCATTTAACAATGATAAGCTCAAAAGGCTTCAACAGAATAATTACATCAAGCTTGGAGCTGCTTTGAATAATTACAGGGATCTGAATGGCGAATACCCAGCTAAGAATGAATGGGTCGATTTGCTCATTAACTATTTCCCTTATATTCACAGTTCAGACTTCAAAGACTTTACTGCTGGCGGGATTTACTCAGCAGCTCTGAACGAAGATATATTTGATAATGCACTAAACGAAAGCTCGGTTTTGCTTTTTGGGATCTCTGGAGACAAGAAAAATATGTGCCGAAAATTCAGCGAAATGAAAGCTCCTAAGATTAAATGGATTGTTACAAGCTCCGGCGTTTTCTTCAAAAACAAAGATATGTACAACAGAGCAAAGGAGTAAAGATGAGATCTAAAAAAAATGTAGGCCCTATTACTATTCTCCTTTTGGGAGGCTGGCTTTTTGGCGTCGTTTTCGCAGCAGTTCAGCTTAGAATATTTTTTGAAGGTTATGAAAATTGGGCACTGCTGCACAAAAGAAACTATTTGAAAGTGGCCTATGCCTTAAACGAGTATGAAAATTCTTTTGGAAAATATCCGGATAGTAAAAGCTGGTATGATGATATTATAAATGAATACAACTTTGTGTCGGAAGAAGACTTCTTACTTTTCGGGGAAAATGAAAGCTTTAATATTGCACTAAACAGAAATCTGATGGGTAAACAAAGAAAAGATAGAGATACAGTGCTTTTATATCAGGGCTCTGACGAGAAAAATCAGGCAGGGGGAAAAGCAGATTACAAGAAATCAAAGGGCTGGGTTATTACAGTCGGAGGTAAATACTTCGAATTTGACAAAGATTCAGGTGTGCTGAAATCAGAAACAGAATCAAAAGCGATTCAGCCTAAAGATTTAAGATTTTAAATTTGAATCGGAAGAAAACAGAGTTGCCGGCGGGAGCAGGCTGGACAGAAAGCATGAGCGATTTGGCGGAGGCGTGGCTTTGCGCCGAGGGCGATTTATGCTATGATGCAAATTACGATTTTATCGACAGCACCGAGCCTAATATGATCAACATCGAAGACATGGCGTTTTATCTGAGCGAGTATTATATTGCAGAGCGGGATGCCGCCTTTGCGGAAGAATACTACGGCTATTTCGCAGGCGGGCTGGGCAGCGTGGCTGCTGTTTACAGCACCGAGCCGAACGGCATCGCTGAGAGATACAGCTACGATGCATACGGCAGCGTTTCAATAACCGATCCGAACGGCCAGCCGCTGGATGAAAGCGATGTCGGGAATCCGTATATGTTCACCGGCCGGCGATATGATGCCGGCTCGAAGCTGTATTACTACCGCGCCAGATACTACAATCCCAAGCTCGGAGTTTTCCACTCCCGCGACCCCCTCGGCTATATCGACTCAATGAACCTCTACGCATATTGCGGGAATAATCCTGTGAACTTCGTTGATCCGGGGGGGGAGACTTACGAAATTATACATCCTGGCGGAAGCCAAATACCAAGACCTGCAGTAACTAAGGAAGAACATTATAATCGCAACAATTTGAATACATGGCGTCCTAATACAGTAGAAGAAGCAAAAAGATTAGGCTGGAGAAAATTAAGCGGAGCGAAAGACAATTACCATCAACAAGGGCAGGGAAACGAAAATAACCAAAAATGGGTTTCGCCGAGCGGCAAATGTGAAGTAGTTTATGACTCAACAGGCCAAAATATTGTAACAGATCCTGTGAATATGGGGACCTATAATTTTTTCCCTGATACTGAACCTATGAACCACTTAAATTATGATGTTTTACCATACATTAGATGGGGCAATTCTCCAGATGATCCTACAAAATGGTATCAAAGAATCTTAGGCACTTACTAATATTTAACAGCTAGTTATTAAACCAAAGAGACGCAATATTGAAAATAGAATTTGAACTAAAGGGAACAAAATGAAAAAGAGAAAAGCTGTTTTGTTAATTTTCCTGTTGATGATATTTGCAATACCTTTAGCGGTTTTGGGATGGCTCGCAAAAATAGGATTGTTCACAAAAATCTACGAAGAAACCTACATCTGCAGCGAATTGGAGAAGTATAGCTTTCCGCCTGATTTAACCCAGATTGATGAAAACGCATCTTTTATGGTAGAAGGCTGCTGCATTTACCCGTTCTTATCAACTAATGATAATGAATTCGACGGCAATGTACGAGGAGGGCCTTACGAATTATTCATTCAAATCCGCAAGCCCTCAGGGAATAACTGCAAGATAAAAGTAGCTGGCGGTGTCTTAGAAACAGAAAGCCGAAAATTGAATTTCCCTATGGAAAAATTTGATTCCGAAAAATATCCAGCGATGGAGGTATTTAACCTTACAGAAGAGATTCATCTGGATTATAATGCCGAAAAGAAATTTAAACTGAAAATAAAGCTTGATGTTATTGAAGAGGGAGGCAATATTTCACGAAGGAGCATTGAATATAACTTTACAGCAAAAAGAAAAACAATTCCTTCGTCAGTTGTCTAACAATATGCTGATGCGAGAGGGCGTAACAATCGACTCTGCGGCCGAAACGTATTCGGCCGATCCGAACGGGATGGGTACTGTTTTTTGATTATGAGATATTAAGATGGACAAATCGAAAAGTGCGTCAAAGAGAAATATTTTACTGCTTATAAGCGGACTTCTGCTTGTTGCAATCGTGGTATTATGTTTTCAAGCAGGATTTTTGATTATCCACAGGAAGGAAAAATATATATGCAGGGAGCTGAACGAGTACAATCTTCCCATTACCAAAAATCAGATTGATGAAGAAGATTTCAATGTGATAGAGGGCGTACTGTTTTATCCTTTCTTTCAGCCTTCTGCATATAGAAATAATACAGCCGGACCTTACGGCCTTTATATTCAGGTTCATAAAGCAAATCCTGCTGTTAATGCAGAAATAAATCATATTTATATCAAAAGAAAACAGGGAGATATAAAATTAGAAGAGCAAGATTTGGAATTCTCCAAGCTGAACGGATTTGAAGTTTTATCATCAAAAGAAAAATTGCATCTTAATTCAGATGGAAACAATAGGCTTGATTTGATTTTAAGTGTTACCGTTACTAAGAACCAAAAAACGATTGATGATAACATCAGATTTGATTTTGCTGCCCAAAAAAGAACTTATCTGACCGGTCCTGTAAACTAAACTGTTGAAAATGATTATTATAGATAAATGTGGTTTGTATGATTGATGTGGTGAGGCCGGCGGGAGCAGGCTGGACAGATAGCATGAGCGATTTAGCTGAGGCGTGGCTGTGCGCCGAGGGCGATTTATGCTATGATGCAAATTACGATTTTATCGACAGCACCGAGCCTAATATGATCAACATCGAAGATATGGCGTTTTATCTGAGCGAGTATTATATTGCAGAGCGGGATGCCGCCTTTGCCGAAGAATACTACGGCTATTTCGCAGGCGAGCTGGGCAGCGTGGCTGCTGTTTACAGCACCGAGCCGAACGGCATCGCTGAGAGATACAGCTACGATGCATACGGCAGCGTTTCAATAACCGATCCGAACGGCCAGCCGCTGGACGAAAGCGCTGTCGGGAATCCGTATATGTTTACCGGCCGGCGGTACGACAGCGAATCCGGCCTGTACTATTACCGCGCCAGATTCTACAATCCCAAGCTCGGAGTTTTCCACTCCCGCGACCCCCTCGGCTATATCGACTCAATGAACCTCTACGCATACTGCGGGAATAATCCTGTGAACCGTGTCGATCCTTACGGCGAGGCTTGGCCTCCACCTGGAAAAGGTCAAAAAGGTTCACTAACGAATCCAATCAGCATTACGAATAAGTTTCTAAAAAGAAAGATGAATACCTTTAGAAAAAGAGGGCTATTCCCTAATCATCTATATGAACTGCCATTATTATTGTCGTCTGATATTGGATATTTTTATGAAAGAGCAAACCATTATTTCTTATTGAATGGGAAAAAATACACTGGAGAAGAGATTAACTATATTGCTGTTGGGATGTCTTCGGCCTATTGGAATTTTCCTCGCTTCTTGCCAGATGTTTGGAATATGGGAGCAACAGAAGGTGAAAAATATTTCTTCAACTTTGGCTATGACTTTTATGATGAAAATTATAAGTATCATTACAATACCAATTCAAATGATCCCAGTAATATTCCGACTTACGTCCCAGATATATTTTAATTCTTAGGATTGAGCAAATGAAAAAGGTAACTATACTCATCTTTATGTTGATATCAGCCTCTGTTTTGTACTATTCTTGCTGGTATATGGTTGGCTGCTCACTCGTCAATAACCCATTATTTACAGGTATTTGTTCTGTTTGCTTCATATTGTTTATGTTTCTGATGAGCATTGCAGCCCCTGTTTTGTTGATTTCAGCTTTAGTAATGTTTTTTAGAAGCAAGAAAGATAAGGCAAAAATATTATTTATTTCAGGCATTGGATTAGCCGCTGTATCATTTTTTGCTTTGCAGCCTTCATTTAGAAGATACGTATTGCTTAAAGGCTTCGAGAAAAGTATAGCGGGCAAAGCGGAACGCTTTGATTTGGCAGGGCAAATTGAGGGTTTAGATTTACCCGATTCAAAAGAATGGCAGAAAATAAAAGATCCAGAAAACAAAATAAAGGGCTATGATGTTTTTTCGCCGAGAATAATCTTGTTTTACAGAGACTCTGATAAGAAAGCAGTTTATCTTTCTTACGGCAAAGGAATCATCAAACCTTTTGGAATAACAGTCTATAATTCCGACATAGCAAAAGATGATATTGGGGTTTTCGGCGATCAATTAGATTATAAAGCTATCAATAGTAAAATGATTTTATGGAGCGATAAATAAAAGCAGTTTTTTGCAGAATTGAAAAATTAGCAGCTTTGCGGGGAAATTGCTTACAAGGATTGAATATGGTTTTATATATAATTATTTCAATATTTTTGCTGATTTCATTGTTATATTTGATTGTTAAAAAGCGTTTTATTGGAGCTGTAATTATAATTGCGTGCCTGCTTGGAATGTATTTTTTAACATTTAGACCACCTGATGGGGTTAGACATCTTAAAAACGTTGCAACTGTTCCTGATCTCCACAAACCTATAGCTCAGAAAGAGTTAGATATCACCCAAGATGCTATCGTCTTTGCAGACTTGGAAATTCCTCTAAACGACGAGTATTCAGTGGGATTTAGGCCGGTTGGGAATTATTTGCCTTCTGATTATGAGTTTAACGGCACTTGCTCAGTGAAAATAATTAAAAAAGGCAAAATAATTAAAGAAGCCATCGCCAACAGCAGCACAGCACAAGAATACAGAATCTATGATGACGATCTAAATTTGCATACAGATAAGGTGTCTCTGGTTACTTTTGATTCTGGGGATTTGAAAATTGACGGCAAAAAAGTAACAATCGAGATTCGTTTGTTAGATGAAGATGCTTTTGCTGAGGTTGAAAAGCCTGTAAAATTCTATATTGGCATAGATAAACTGCTTTAGTTAAAATAAACGTAATATGTCAGATGTAATAATCGTAAATAAAAGCATGAGCGATTTGGCGGAGGCGTGGCTTTGCGCCCAGGGCGATTTATGCTATGATGCAAATTACGATTTTATCGACAGCACAGAGCCTAATATGATCAACATCGAAGATATGGCGTTTTATCTGAGCGAGTATTATATTGCAGAGCGGGATGCCGCCTTTGCGGAAGAATACTACGGCTATTTCGCAGGCGAGCTGGGCAGCGTGGCTGCTGTTTACAGCACCGAGCCGAACGGGATCGCTGAGAGATACAGCTATGATGCATACGGCAGCGTTTCAATAACCGATCCGAACGGCCAGCCGCTGGACGAAAGCGCTGTCGGAAATCCGTATATGTTTACCGGCCGGCGATACGACAGCGAGTCCGGCCTGTACTATTACCGCGCCAGATACTACAATCCCAAGCTCGGAGTTTTCCACTCCCGCGACCCCCTCGGCTATATTGACTCCATGAACCTCTACGCCTACTGCGGGAATAATCCTGTAAACTACGTTGATCCTTGGGGGCTTAATATCGTTGATGATATTTTTGGTGTAACACTTGATATTGCTGGTAAAACTTGGAATATCCCAAATACCGCTTTGGGATTAGCTGTTGGTGGCGCCGGCTTGTTGATAGGTGGCGAAGGGCCAGAATTTGCCAATAATGCAATTTGTTTTGATAACTCTCCAATGATGTTAGATAGGGCAGGCTTGACTTTGGGAAATGTTATATTAATAGGTAGCAATTTAAGGGAAAATGAGAAATGCGTAATAAGGGAACATGAAGAGCAGCATACCCATCAAGGAGAAATATTAGGCCCCTTATATATACCATTACATTTGATTGACAAAGCTGTTTGGGGATTTTATAAAGGCCCTCTTGAACGAGGTCCTTATGGATTTCCATATGGTCATCCGTATAGTGAAAAGCCAAAAAAACGTCAACCTTGGCCTTGGCAATAAGTATTGAAAGGTTAAATATTATGAATATCAAGTTTTTCGTAATGGCCGCATCAGCCTTGTTTATTATGCAGGGATGCAGCAGATTTCTTTCTTACAACATTTTGGTAACTAAAAGTGAGAAATATTCCCAATCAGAATTTCTTGGAATAAACGATAAAGTCTTGGATTTAGTGAAAGGTATTTGTTTAGATAATGGTTTCAGGAAAGTTCGAGAAAACAGCGATATTCCTGCTGGAGCAGATGCAGAAAGCCGCACTGGCTACAAAATGCACAATCACTTTTTTACTCGTACGGAGTTGGGTTGGATTTCTGTAGCTTCTTATAAAAAACCGATCAGTGTATATATTGAAATTACAAGCTGGGGAGTTGAGTCTTATGATGAAAAAATATATATAAAAATATATGAAGCGTTAGCGCCTTTAGGATTAGAAAACAATATTAACATCAGAAAATGGAAAGGATACATTACTGACAAGCAGTTAAAACAAGCTTGCAGCTCTCTTATTGATGATTCAAAGAAGCTCCCAAAAAACTGGTCAATTGAAAATGCTGGGAATAATTAATCTGATGATCATTGATTCGCGATACGGCTATTTCGCAGGCGGGCTGGGCAGCGCGGCTGCTGTTTACAGCACCGAGCCGAACGGCATCGCTGAGAGATACAGCTATGATGCATACGGCAGCGTCGAGATAACCGATCCGAACGGCCAGCCGCTGGATGATAGCGCTGTCGGAAATCCGTATATGTTTACCGGCCGGCGGTACGACAGCGAGTCCTGCCTGTATTACTACCGCGCCAGATACTACAACCCGGCCCTCGGAGTTTTTCACTCCCGCGACCCCCTCGGCTATATCGACTCAATGAACCTCTACGCATATTGCGGAAATAATCCTGTGAACTACATCGATCCATGGGGGGAGACTTACGAAATCCTAAACCCTAATGGACATATGGCAGATGCTGCAGGCAGTGTACTAGACAATTGCATTACAATGTCTTTTCTTTGGTTTACAGGAATAGGCCCTGATACTTATCATTGGGAGGGAGAGACAAATATAGCTGAAGCAATGAAACACGCAGATGGTGTTAACTTTGCGAGAGAAAGATACTATAAAGAAAAAAGAAGAGACCCAAAGAAAAATGAAGGTAATTATCCATACGATGCTAGATATAAATATAATGACCCTATAAGCTATTATTTAGGTGATGACAGCTGGATTGAAAAATTTATGGGTTCATATAATGTTCATATTACAGAAAATAAAGGCAAATTAAATTTTACTGTAACAGATACAAATAGTTTGGGTTCATTCTTTGGGGGTGCTTTGGGGCAGTTTGGGTATGATCTTCCATTGCCGGGCTCAAATATTTATCAAAACATATCTTGGTCAGAAGAAATGGAGTAAAAACACTGTGATTTCAATCGAGAACTACATATTTATGCGATCCATGTTTCCTTTTTTATTAACTACCCTTGTTATTGTATCTTCTGCAGCTGCAATTTTACTTAAATCATACAAGCTAAAATTATTGCGAAACGCAGCTTCTAAACTTCTAATTTTATGCACTTTTATGGCTACGCTTTTGATATATTTTTTTTCTGTTTTTAATAACTATGCTAAAATTTACTCCGCTTTAGAACCTGAACTTGAAAGCAGAATGATAGCAGGTATTTGGAAAAACCCTGACAATGGAAAAATCAGCTTCTTTTCAAATGGAAGTGTTGAGATTTCGGCAGGTGATTCTATTTTGACAGGCACATGGAAAATAGTTAATGGCAATCAACAAAACAAAGGGAAAACATTAAATGTTTATACAAATAACAAGATCTATGGCAAATATCTGATTTATACGTTTTTTGAAGTTTATTGCTTATGCGAATATGAGAAGGATAATGAACTTCTGAGTTTCCCCACTCCCGATTATTACAAAACATCAATTTCTACGGAGAGCTTATGAAACTTAATAAGATAGATTCTGTAGGCATTCTTTTGTTGCTGCTGACCAGATTACCTTCTATTGCTGGCCTTTTTTTTATAATTGCTTCAGTTGCTTTTAGCATATTAAGGATAATTGGCTTAAAAAAAGACAAGAAGCAGCTGACTATTTTATCCATGATTTGTGCCTCAATAAGTATATCGCTTGGTCTTTCAGTTATACTTCATTGCTGTCTTTCTTTCTATTTTGATAATTCTAAAATTAAAGCTCATTTAAACGCAAGGCATTTGCAAACTTGCTTAGAAAAATATATCAATAACCGAAAAGATAAAAGAATGTACTTTGAAGACGAGTGGCACAAAGAACTTTCAGTCTATTCAAGTTCTACACCGATAAAATTTTATGTTTCAGCGAGAAAAGGAACACATTTTGCATTAAATAACTCGCTTATCGGGAAGGAAGCATCAGAAATAACTGACGAGACTGTACTTTTTGTCGAAACAGATATTTCAAACGACTTAATTGACCAAGAAACTTTAAGCCAAAAAAACGAAGGGAGATACCTGTATCTGTACGACAGAGATTTGCATACAAACACCTCTCTAAACAACGATAATTTAATAATCATTCACAATTTTAGAAAATTGGATCGGTTGGATTGGGGGAAAAATTAAAAGATTACACACTTATTACGACTATGAAGACCTCAGCTCTCAGACTGACGACAACAGAGGGATTTACCTTGATTCGATTGAGCATTTTCTTGGCGGTTCTTCCGTTAGTTATATCGGATACGAAAGAGATCCTGCGGGGAATGTGATATCGAAGGAAGATTCGGCTAATAATACAAAATCGTATTTCTACGACAAAAACTACTGGCTGACTGAGGCAGATGGAATAGAATACGATTATAACAATATGCTGATGCGAGAGGGCGTAACAATCGACTCTGCAACCGAAACGTATTCGGCCGATCCGAACGGGATGGGGCGATACAGCTCTGCGGGCTCTGAGGCGGTGGAGTATGACGGGAACGGAAATCTCTCCCGCTGCGGCGATGAATACTACATCTACGACCCGCAGGACAGGCTTCGGGCACATTATCGGCTTGCTGGTGATCCGAATGAGGCGAGCGTATCGCTGGAAGGTTATGATGTTTTCGGCCGTCGGATGAGCAGTGCGAATGGCTCAGGCGTTGGCGCTGATGATGGCGAGCTTCAGCAGAGCTTTGCATATTCGGGGCATCGCGTGATAGCGGAATACGACGGCTCGGGCGGCCTGCAGAAACGCTTCGTTTACGGAGCGGGAATTGATGAGGTGGTTTGTATGATTGATGTGGTGAGGCCGGCGGGAGCCTGCTGGACAGAAAGCATGAGCGATTTGGCTGAGGCGTGGCTGTGCGCCGAGGGCGATTTATGCTATGATGCAAATTACGATTTTATCGACAGCACAGAGCCTAATATGATCAACATCGAAGATATGGCGTTTTATCTGAGCGAGTATTATATTGCTGAGCGGGATGCCGCCTTTGCGGAAGATTACTACGGCTATTTCGCAGGCGAGCTGGGCAGCGTGGCTGCTGTTTACAGCACCGAGCCGAACGGGATCGCTGAGAGATACAGCTATGATGCATACGGCAGCGTTTCAATAAGCGATCCGAACGGCCAGCCGCTGGACGAAAGCGCTGTCGGGAATCCGTATATGTTTACCGGCCGGCGGTACGACAGCGAATCCGGCCTGTACTATTACCGCGCCAGATTCTACAATCCCAAGCTCGGAGTTTTCCACTCCCGCGACCCCCTCGGCTATATCGACTCAATGAACCTCTACGCATACTGCGGAAATAATCCTGTAAACTACGCTGATCCAATGGGGTTAAGAAAATTAAATAAATATGGTGGTTGGCATTTTAATTATCAGGAAACAAGAGATATAATAAAGGAAGGAGAAAAAGGAGATTGGTCTCCTTTTGATCATATTATTGTTCCTTTTATTAGTGAAAATGCAAAATATGATTATAAAGCCAATAATCCCAATAGAACTTTTACAATCCCAGCTTCAAATACAGCTGAAAAGAAAAAAGAAGATGTTGTATCAGCATCCCAATTTGGGAACTATATTGCAGGTTATCTCGCTCAATATCATCTGGGAACAGCTGGCTGGTTAAGTATGAGGGTAGGCGGGCACCTATATGGGTACATTGATGGTTGTGATTATTATGAAATTCCTATGGTTCCTTTAATGATTGATCAATGTGAACCGCTTATTTGGGACTATGAGAGCTTTGTGGATGATGAGGATAGTATTAGAGATATAAATCGCGGTAGGGATGACGCAATAAACGGGGCTTGGGATTGATGAAAAAGCAAATTTATAAACTAATACTTTCAGTTGTTGCATTATATTTGCTTCTTTTGTCCATGCCGTATATTTACACGGCTCCTGTAATTACAAGCAGCAACAGCAGCCTTATCCAAGAGCTTACTGCATTATTCCAAAATAAACCTGCTATTTATGAAGTTACAGGTTGGGATGTGATTATGGAAGATAAGATATATGTTGGAGAGAAGATTAAGAAGATTAAAAATGTTGACACAAAATTGCTGCATAAATTAATGAAAAAAATGAGAAGGGGGAGATTTTATAAAGCTCGGAGGCGAAATGATTTCGTTCTATTTTTCACTGCAACCCATCACTTTAGTACTGTAAAGTATGGACTGTGTTATTCGGTCGAAAATATCAATCCAAATAGTTCAGAAGATAAAATTATTTCGCGTTACAAGCCTTATTCTGAAATCTCACCGGGCTGGTATATATCCCAAAAACTTGCTGTAAAACAAAGAGTCCTTTTTGTACCGGATAATATACCAAGCAGCTCTCTTATTGATGATTCAGAGAAGCTCCCAAAAAACTGGTCAATTGAAAATGCTGGGAATAATTAATCTGATGATCACTGATTCGCTATATGGTCTGTAGGGACATCTGCTATTTCTGTTATGATAGAGGTTTTTAATGACTGATTCATTTAGCATAAAGGTAAAGTTAGCCAAATTAATAGAGGATATGCTGAACGGCAAGGTTAGTGCGCAATATATTCTCGAGCAGTGGGGCAAGGAATGCTCTTCTTATAATTTCCCGGATAAGGATATTGATGCAATAATACACCAGATCCAGCATTACGCTAACGACAGTGATATTCGAACTAAAGATGAAAAATACGAGGCATATTTCCGGCAGGAGTTTGAATTGTATATCAAAATACTTTTGTCGGAAGTAAAGCCTCCGGTATTTCTTTATGATAAAAAACTCCGGATTTTTGAAACTGTCCTTGCGGCTTGTGAATATTTGAATTATCCTCCGAAAGATACTAACCGCATTACAGCATTTGATGCTAATGGTAATCATTTGCAAACTGAAAGTATGGAAATGCAAACTAAGTATTTTGTTCACAGGCAGTCAAAATCGCCTAATCCGGAGTTATTCCGCAAAGAATTAGAAAAATTTGTTAAATCTCGAATACATAAAAACAAAGATAAATCAAGACTAAAGGGCGATGACTTTTTCAGTGATATGAGCATAAATGAGCTAATCAATTTTATTATAGAGCAGAGGAATGAGAGGGGAAAATGATATATAGGAGCTTCAGCAGAGCTTTGCATATTCGGGGCATCGCGTGATAGCGGAATACGACGGCTCGGGCGGCCTGCAGAAACGCTTCGTTTACGGAGCGGGAATTGATGAGGTGGTTTGTATGATTGATGTGGTGAGGCCGGCGGGAGCCTGCTGGACAGAAAGCATGAGCGATTTGGCGGAGGCGTGGCTGTGCGGCGAGGGCGATTTATGTTATGATGCAAATTACGATTTTATCGACAGCACAGAGCCTAATATGATCAACATCGAAGATATGGCGTTTTATTTGAGCGAGTATTATATTGCAGAGCGGGATGCCGCCTTTGCGGAAGAATACTACGGCTATTTCGCAGGCGAGCTTGGCAGCGTGGCTGCTGTTTACAGCACCGAGCCGAACGGAATCGCTGAGAGATACAGCTATGATGCATACGGCAGCGTTTCAATAACCGATCCGAACGGCCAGCCGCTGGATGAAAGCGCTGTCGGAAATCCGTATATGTTTACCGGCCGGCGGTACGACAGCGAATCCGGTTTGTACTACTACCGGGCAAGATACTACAACCCGGCCCTCGGAGTTTTCCACTCCCGCGACCCCCTCGGCTATATCGACAGCATGAACCTCTACGCATACTGTGGCAATAATCCTGTGAACTATTTTGATCCAATGGGAAAAGATGTTTGGATCGCCAGGCATTACGCAACTGGATGGCACGCTAATTTAAATGTTGGGAATCCTAATGGAAGATACAAATCTTTCGGGTACCATCAAATTGGTTGGGGGACAAGTGGTAGTGATGAATTCTTAAAAAACACATTTAACCCTTGGGCAGAAAATTTTCTAACAGGTGAAGTTTATCGAGACAAATGTCATAAAGGTGGTTTTGTCGAGAAAAAACTTAATACTACAAGCGAAGAAGATGAAGCAATATCTGGCTGGCTTGACAGTATTGTAGGGCAAAGAGGAAACTATTTTATAATTGGTGCTAACTGCCACGCATGGACAAATTTAATGTTTAATGCAATTAAAAATGCATATGGTAAAGAAGAAGAGAGAATGGGAAATGGAATGCGTGCTTATATTGGAGTAGGAATATGGCTGTAAAAAAACTTGTTGCGGAAATTATTTGGGGGTTGGCATTAATATTCAATTTTTTGTATTCGACGAGAGGCATCGGGATGATAAACAGGTGTATTTCGCAAGAGATGGATATAAAAAATGCTAATCCAATAATACACCTTTGGATTGCGTGTCTTGCGATATGCATTCTGCTGGTATTTCTTTATTACAGAAATGCGAATACAATAAAAAAAATATTCTCAGCGATAAGTTTGGCGTTCTTTCTGATATTTACGACTTTATTCTGGTTAAATTGGTGATGTTTAATATATTGCAGCAGAGCTTTGCATATTCGGGGCATCGCGTGATAGCGGAATACGACGGCTCGGGCGGCCTGCAGAAACGCTTCGTTTACGGAGCGGGAATTGATGAGGTGGTTTGTATGATTGATGTGGTGAGGCCGGCGGGAGCCTGCTGGACAGAAAGCATGAGCGATTTGGCTGAGGCGTGGCTGTGCGCCGAGGGCGATTTATGCTATGATGCAAATTACGATTTTATCGACAGCACAGAGCCTAATATGATCAACATCGAAGAGATGGCGTTTTATCTGAGCGAGTATTATATTGCAGAGCGGGATGCCGCCTTTGCGGAAGATTACTATGGCTATTTCGCCGGCGAGCTGGGCAGCGTGGCTGCTGTTTACAGCACCGAGCCGAACGGGATCGCTGAGAGATACAGCTATGATGCATACGGCAGCGTTTCAATAAGCGATCCGAACGGCCAGCCGCTGGATGATAGCGCTGTCGGAAATCCGTATATGTTTACCGGCCGGCGGTACGACAGCGAATCCGGCCTGTACTATTACCGCGCCAGATACTACAACCCCAAGCTCGGAGTTTTCCACTCCCGCGACCCCCTCGGCTATATCGACTCAATGAACCTCTACGCCTACTGCGGCAATAATCCTGTGAACTACGTTGATCCCTGGGGGCTGTGGGCAATAACAATTGGCGGGAGTTCCTCTGGGGGATATGGAGCTTCAGGCACTTATGGCCTCGGGAGTTATTTTGGATATTCAGAATCTGAAGGTTTCTATTGGGGAACTTATTATACTAAAGGAATAGGAATGGCTACAGGAACGTTTGGAGGCTTTTCAATTGATTATGGTTTTTCAAAAAACGCCAAGAAAGGAGAAGATTTAGCTAATAAATCGGTAGAAGTAGGCGGATCTTATGGGGCTGGCTTTACTAGAGGATTTACAAGAGGCCATAATATAAACTCTAAATCCAAAGATGGTTTAGGAAAGGTAGATTTAACAACCTTTAATTTAGGAATTGGGGCAGGATCAGCAGAAGGGCATATAATTATGCTTGAAACTCAGATATTAAAAAACGGAGGTCTATAAAATTGGCAGTTTACTTACAATCAGCTTTTATTGCAGCAGCTCTCGTTACATGGGTATGCTCAATGATTATTGGGCGAAATCAGAGAAATATATGGCTTAGCTGCAAAAAAAGAGGAAAGCTAAATGAATTTGATGCCCCCGATGAATACATGTCTTCATGCCCAGTTTTTTGGTCGCCAGGAAAGATGCTTTCATATACGAAACAAAAACTGAACTTCTTTAGAAATATTCAAAAAAGATTTTCTTCAGAAAATATAGATGATGAAATTGCCGTTATGCTGAGAAGAATCTCAATATGCAAGAATATCATAGGAACTATTTGGCTGATGTTCTTAATAATAGGGATATTGGCTATAATCTTTTAATAAATATCAAATATAAAAATAAAATAAAGCTCAATGTGGTTACTTTAAATAACGAAATTGAAAAGCCTCAACGATTTAAATCTTCTTGGTGGCAAGTGAACACCGATCCGAACGGCCAGCCGCTGGACGAAAGCGCTGTCGGAAATCCGTATATGTTTACCGGCCGGCGGTATGACAGCGAGTCCGGCCTGTACTACTACCGCGCCAGATACTACAACCCGGCCCTCGGAGTTTTCCACTCCCGCGACCCCCTCGGCTATATCGACTCAATGAACCTCTACGCATATTGCGGAAATAATCCTGTAAACTACGCTGATCCAATGGGGGGAGACTTACGAAATTATACATCCTGGCGGAAGCCAAATACCAAGACCTGCAGTAACTAAGGAAGAACATTATAATCGCAACAATTTGAATACTTGGCGTCCTAATACAGTAGAAGAAGCAAAAAGATTAGGCTGGAGAAAATTAAGTGGAGCTAAAGACAATTACCATCAACAAGGGCAGGGAAACGAAAATAACCAAAAATGGGTTTCGCCGAGCGGCAAATGTGAAGTAGTTTATGACTCAACAGGCCAAAATATTGTAACAGATCCTGTGAATATGGGGACCTATAATTTTTTCCCTGATACTGAACCTATGAACCACTTAAATTATGATGTTTTACCATACATTAGATGGGGCAATTCTCCAGATGATCCTACAAAATGGTATCAAAGAATCTTAGGCACTTACTAATATTTAACAGCTAGTTATTAAACCAAAGAGACGCAATATTGAAAATAGAATTTGAACTAAAGGGAACAAAATGAAAAAGAGAAAAGCTGTTTTGTTAATTTTCCTGTTGATGATATTTGCAATACCTTTAGCGGTTTTGGGATGGCTAGCAAAAATAGGATTGTTTACAAAAATCTACGAAGAAACCTACATCTGCAGCGAATTGGAGAAGTACAGCTTTCCGCCTGATTTAACCCAGATTGATGAAAACGCATCTTTTATGGTAGAAGGCTGCTGCATTTACCCGTTCTTATCAACTAATGATAATGAATTCGACGGCAATGTACGAGGAGGGCCTTACGAATTATTCATTCAAATCCGCAAGCCCTCAGGGAATAACTGCAAGATAAAAGTAGCTGGTGGTGCCTTGGAAACAGAAAGCCGAAAATTGAACTTCCCTATGGAAAAATTTGATTCCGAAAAATATCCAGCGATGGAGGTATTTAACCTTACAGAAGAGATTCATCTGGATTATAATGCCGAAAAGAAATTTAAACTGAAAATAAAGCTTGATGTTATTGAAGAGGGAGGCAATATTTCACGAAGGAGCATTGAATATAACTTTACAGCGAAAAGAAAAACCATTCCTTCGTCAGTTGTCTAACAATATGCTGATGCGAGAGGGCGTAACAATCGACTCTGCGGCCGAAACGTATTCGGCCGATCCGAACGGGATGGGTACTGTTTTTTGATTATGAGATATTAAGATGGACAAATCGAAAAGCGCGTCAAAGAGAAATATTTTACTGCTTATAAGCGGACTTCTGCTTGCTGCAACCGTAGTATTATGTTTTCAAGCAGGATTTTTGATTATCCACAGGAAGGAAAAATATATATGCAGGGAGCTGGACGAGTACAATCTTCCCATTACCAAAAATCAGATTGATGAAGAAGATTTCAATGTGATAGAGGGCGTACTGTTTTATCCTTTCTTTCAGCCTTCTGCATATAGAAATAAGACAGCCGGACCTTACGGCCTTTATATTCAGGTTCATAAAGCAAATCCTGCTGTTAATTCAGAAATAAATCATATTTATATCAAAAGAAAGCAGGGAGATATAAAATTAGAAGAGCAAGATTTGGAATTCTCCAAGCTGAACGGATTTGAAGTTTTGTCATCAAAAGAAAAATTGCATCTTAATTCAGATGGAAACAATAGGCTTGATTTGATTTTAAGTGTTACCGTTACTAAGAACCAAAAAACGATTGATGATAACATCAGATTTGATTTTGCTGCCCAAAAAAGAACTTATCTGACCGGACCTGTAAACTAAACTGTTGAAAATGATTATTATAGATAAATGTGGTTTGTATGATTGATGTGGTGAGGCCGGCGGGAGCAGGCTGGACAGAAAGCATGAGAGATTTGGCGGAGGGGTGGCTATGAAAAGTATATTAAGCAACTTAAAAGAATTTGCTTGGATTTTAATCCCGTTTTTTAGTTTTTATTGTTCAGTAAATGGGATTTTTATCGCATATTCATTCTTTACTCAAAACAAATATAATAGAGAAAGCCCTCCGCTAATCCTGTTGTGGTTTTTATGCTTATTGGCTTCTGTAGTTAGCACAAAGCATTTCCGAAAAAACAGAAGCGTTATTATAAAGTTATTTCTGTACATAACGCTTGCTGCCTTTTTGGCTTTTTCTGTATTCTTTTGGGCTTACTGGTAATAGATTATGTGTGCGATAAAGATGAAACACAGCTACTATGGCTATTTCGCCGGCGAGCTGGGCAGCGCGGCTGCTGTTTACAGCACCGAGCCGAACGGGATCGCTGAGAGATACAGCTATGATGCATACGGCAGCGTTTCAATAACCGATCCGAACGGCCAGCCGATGGATGAAAACGCTGTCGGAAATCCGTATATGTTTACCGGCCGGCGGTACGACAGCGAATCCGGCCTGTACTATTACCGCGCCAGATTCTACAATCCCAAGCTCGGAGTTTTCCACTCCCGCGACCCCCTCGGCTATATCGACTCAATGAACCTCTACGCCTACTGTGGAAATAATCCTGTGAACTTCGTTGATCCGTGGGGAGAGAATGAGACTCCTGAAACCCATGAGATACCTGCTCAAGGAGATTATGGAAGCCGCACCAATCCTTGGCCTATCACTCAAGAACAACTTAATCAAGAAATTGAAAATCATATTAATAATCATATGAAACCAACACCGTTTCAAACTGATAGAGAAGATACCTTATATTACTCTACCTCTAATCAATATTATGAAATAAAAGACGGCAAAAAAAGGGAAGTATATAGAGGTGAGGAAATCAACTATTTCGGAGTTGGAGCGGCAGGCGCACGATGGGGGCATCCTTTGTGGATGCCTGACGCGTGGAATTGGATTAAATATGGTCATCCTGCAACTGAAGGAGAAAGAAAATTTTATAAAATAGGACATGATAAGTATATTGAGATGAAGGTTAATAAAAACAAACCAGCAAGACCTTATATTGGAGGCGGAATATGGCTATAAAGTATAATAAATTGCAGTTGCAGGTTTTAATATTTTGCCCTCTAATATTAGCTTTTGTGTTAAATGTTTGTATTGTAAGTTTATGTTTTTTTACTGGCAAATACCTTGATTCAAATATGTTTTACAAGGATTTACTAACCCCTATTTTGTTTTATGGAGATGTTTATAATAGCATTGTGCCTTTCATTTTATTTTTGCTGTCAATCACAGCATTTTTTCTAAGAAAACATAGTTTGTTATACGGAACATTGTTTGTGATTTTCTTAACAATCTGGACTAACCTGATATATGCTGGCATCAGTCCAATAGGATACCATGTCAAACAAGGAGTTATGAAAAGTTCCCCAGAAGTCGATAAAGTCCAAATTAGAAGCTGGCTAAAAGAAGAAGATTGTATCAAAGATACTCCTTATCGCCCTCAGTATTACATAAATGTGATTAATGATAAGCCAAAATGGATTACAGATTTAGACAGTTCTTGCTTTGTCTTTCTTTATAGTTTCAATGGTAAAAAAGCGGCTATATTAGATTACGGTAACCGTTCAATAGGGTCATTTTCGTTAGTAATAACAGATGACAAATTATCTCCTTCTATGAATGCTTATATTAAAGAGGATATTATTGAAATTGGCGAAGGTATTTATTTGAATTGTAACAAATATGAATCTCCGGTTCTTTGGCCGTAATGAATGTTTTATATAAATTAACTACTGGCTGACTGAGGCAGATGGAATAGAATACGATTATAACAATATGCTGATGCGAGAGGGCGTAACAATCGACTCTGCGGCCGAAACGAATGGCCAGCCGCTGGATGAAAGCGCTGTCGGAAATCCGTATATGTTTACCGGCCGGCGGTATGATGCCGGCATGTGGCTGAGCCTTTAAATTCAGCTAAGAATTTTTCATCTTTTCATGATTTTGTTTGTGTTTGAAGCGGAGGGAATCGTTTAATGAGCCTGAGCGGAATCCGTTCTCATCCAAAACGACTTCGGAGAAGCCGGCATTGAGGATTTTTTCTTTAATATGCTGCTCACTTTTTTTGTACTGCTCGAATTTTTCGGGAGGTATTTCGATTTTTGCAGTTATTCCGTAATGACGCACTCGGCATACATCAAATCCGAAATCGGCAAGCACTTTTTCCGCCTCTTCCACCTGCGTGAGCATCCGCCGGTCAGCAGGGCGGTTGTATGGGATTCTTGAGAGAAGGCAGGGTTCTGAAGGCATATCGGCGGTATCAAGGCCGAATTTTCGGCTAAGGGAGCGGATTTCATCTTTTGTGAGCTTAGCTTCAAGGAGAGGCTCGCTCACGCCCATTTCCTTCACTGCATCCCTGCCCGGGCGATAGTCTGAGAGGTCGTCGAGATTGCTGCCGCAGGCGATAATATTGAATCCCTTTTCCTCTGCTTTTCGGCTGATCAGGCTGATGATATTCTTTTTGCAGAAATAGCAGCGTCTTGGGTCTCCCCTTCGCACCTGCTCCACCTCAAGTTCATTAACATTTATTATCTCAAGAGGGAAATCGTATTTTTCGGCTGTTGCAGAGACGTTGCTTGTTTGCTTTTCAGAAGCGGCCGCTCCTCTCACGTATACGCAGAGCATATTTTTTTTACCGAGCACTTTGCGGCAGGTGTATGCGAGAAAGCTTGAATCCACCCCGCCGGAAAAGCTTACACAAACCTTCCCTGACCTTCGGATAGTCTCACAAAGTTTTTCATATTTTTTCAGACACATAACATATCTGCGAAATAAATTATGAAATGTTCTGAAAATAAAAAATTTCTGCCTTATTTGCTTCATTAAGACATTTTTGTGTAAAATTTGCCTTCCTTGCGGCATTAACATAGTAGAGGGGTGTTATTAAGGCCTTGCACCAAAAAACTAAGTGTCCAATTGGTAAGTCCCGCTCCCTCTGCTCTTTAACAGTTGATATGAAGCTAATCTTGTTTTTTAGCTCTGGGTTTGTATAAACCTCGGGGCTTAAAAAATTACTGAACTTTGATTATGTCTTATTATTTCGACAACAAAATAATAGATGATATACGAAACGCCCCCGGCAATTCTATTGAGGATGTTGTAGGTGAACACCTCAAGCTTGACAGGAAAGGTAAAAACTTTATCGGTTTGTGTCCGTTTCACGATGACCACAAACCCAGCCTTACTGTTACTCCCGAGATAGGCAGGTTTAAATGCTTTGCCTGCGGTGCGGGCGGGGATATTTTTTCGTTTATTCAGATGAGGGAAGGCCTGAGCTTTCCTGAAACTGTTAAGCGGTTAGCAGACCGCGCTGGGATTACTCTGCGCGAAAAGAAGGCTCCGGCAGAAGAAAAAACGGTATTCGAGTCTCCCAGCGGCCTTGTTTTTAAGGCCAACAGATGGGCTCTAAACTACTGGCGCGGTGTCATGGAGAGAAGCGAGATGGGCGGGAAGGCCCGTGAATACCTGAAGGAAAGGCAGATTAGCGAAGAGTCTTCAAAGGCCTGGGCTATAGGCTGCGCTCCTGAGGGCTGGAGAAATCTCACAGAAGCCGGTCTATCTGCCGGCATCTCGGAAAGACTGCTGATTGAGGCAGGTCTTTGCAAGAAGAGAGAAGAATCAGGCCGCCTTTACGATGCGTTCAGAGACAGGCTGATGTTCCCGATCTTTGATGCCTCCGGAAATGTAATTGGATTCGGCGGCAGAACGCTCGGCGATGAGAATGCGAAATACATAAATTCGCCTGTAACGCCTGTATTTGATAAGAGCAGGAGTATATACGGGATAGACAAGGCACGGCACGGAATAGTTCGAGAGGGGCGTTCGGTGCTTGTGGAAGGATATACCGATGTGGTAATGGCGCATCAGTACGGGGTGGACAATGTGGCTGCTGCCCTTGGAACCAGCTTTACTGAAGGGCATGCGAGGCTGCTTAGGCGTTATGCACGGAAGCTTGTGATAATGCTTGATGGGGACAAGGCTGGGATAAATGCCGCAGAGAGGGCTTTGGAGGTATGCCTTCGTGAGAGTATGGATGTTGAGATCTGCATTATTGAAGGCGGAATGGACCCGTGCGAATTTCTGCTCTCTGAAGGGAAGGATAAGTTTGTTGAGCTTATAAACTCTGCAGAAGACGGAATAAAATGGAAATGGGAGAAGCTCAAAGCCGATTTCGAGGCTTCCGGCATCTCCGACGGTAAGTTTTTAGTAGAAAAATTTGTAAAATTTCTTTCCGAAGCAGTGGAAAACGGCTCAGTTGACGATATTACAAAGGGGCTGATAGTTAACCGGCTCTGCGCGCTTTCAGGTGTTAGCAGGGAGCAGGTAAATAAGATGATTTACAAAAATATCAGCTCAAGAAGGTTTTTTCACGAAAAAAACCGCTCTGTTGAAGCAATAACAATCGGCGGAGACTATATTTCTGTAGCGGAAAGGGAAGTGCTTGAGGTGCTTCTATGCAGTCCGAGATTAGCGGGGAAAGTTAGAAACCGTATTTCGCCCGATGATTTCACTGTTCCGGTGCTGAAGAAACTGGCGGAAAAGATCTTTCCGCTTGCCGAATCAAGCGATTCGATAGAAACCGCTCTTGTTTTCGACGGACTTGATGAGAAAGAGATCAGGCTTGTAAACGAGATGATCGATTCGGGAAATGAGAAACAGAATTTCGAAAAGAGGATTCAGGATGCTGCTGAAGTGATCTACTACGATAAAACAAGCAGCGAACAAGAGGATTCAGAATCATTAGAAGAATATTTGGAAAATATAAGAAGTAAACAGGAAAACAGCAGGTATAAAAACCTTCGCAATGGGTTGTTTTAAGAGAAACATATGGCAAAAAAGAGTAAACAGGCAAAAGACAATATAAACGAGTCTCTCGGTCAGGATGCAAGCCCTGAACAGCTCAGTGCAGCTGCGGACGAAATCCTCAAGCAGGCCGAGCAGAAACAGAAAAGCGAAGACAGCGCTCACGAAACAGTGCCGGTGAAGCTTGTTCCAGACGAGACGCTGATTGAAGAGAAGATTCGTGAGATCATAAAGAAGGGCAAAAAGAAGGGCTACCTCACCTATGAAGAGATGAATGAGGAGCTGCCTGATGAGTCTATCTCACCCAACAGCCTCGACGGTTTGCTGGTAACGCTGGATGAGATGGGCGTTCAGATTCTCGACGAGGAAGATGTGCCAAGCGCTGAGGGAGAAGGCGTGGAGATAGGTGCAGAGGGCTTTGAAGAGGATGTGGTGGAAGAAGTTGAGCCGGAGGTGCAGGAAGAGGTGGATGCTTTCAGCGCAGCCCTGCTCGAACAGGACGCCAAGAGAATTGAAGATCCTGTCCGGATGTATCTCTCGCAGATGGGGGAAATTCCGCTTCTTACAAGGGATCAGGAAATCAGCCTCGCACGCAAGATTGAGCTCACGAGAATGGCTTTCAGAAGAAGGGTGCTCGAGAGCGACTATGCCGCAAGGCGGGCTGTCTCGATACTCAGGAAAGTGGAAAGCGGAGATCTGCCTTTCGACAGAACAATGAAAATGAGCACAGCTGAGAACCTTATTCGCTCAGTAGTGAAAAAGAGGCTTCCCCAGAATCTTGAAACGGTGGAAAAACTGCTCGATAAAAACAGCGAGCTTTTCCTTGAAGCCCTCGACAGCGGTGATAAATCCAAAAAACTCACAATGCACAAGCAGATCCAGAGAAACCGCAGAAAGATTGCCACCCTGCTTGAAGAGCTCAGCCTGAGAACCAGCAAGATCCTTCCGATGAGAAGGAAGCTGGGAAGCCTTCTCAAGAAGATGAAAAACCTTGAGAGGATTATCTCTGAAGGCCCGGGCAAAGACTACTTCGAAGAAGATATTATGGCAATGACCGAAGAGCTTCGGGGTATGATTGAGCTTGTTAAGGAAACCCCCAAGCAGCTCGAAAAGAGGCTCCGCTCGGTGGATATGGTTTACAAGGAATACGAAAACGCCAAGCGTGATCTCTCAGGCGGAAACCTCAGGCTCGTTGTATCTATCGCCAAGAAATACCGCAACAGGGGGCTCAGCTTCCTTGATATAATACAGGAAGGCAACACCGGCCTGATGCGGGCTGTGGATAAATACGAATACCGCAGGGGATACAAATTCAGCACTTACGCTACATGGTGGATCAGGCAGGCGATAACCAGAGCCATCGCAGACCACTCTCGCACAATCAGAATCCCCGTGCATATGATCGAAACAATGAGCAAGCTGAGAACTGCGAGCAAGAACCTGCTTCAGAGGCTCGGCCGCGAGCCCACCATTGAAGAGATAGCCAAGGAGCTGAAGATCGGGATAAACGAGGCCAGAAGGGTGCTCAAGATATCCAAACACCCAATCAGCCTCGACCGGCCCATTGGCGACAGCGAAGACAGCTACTTCGGCGATTTCATAGAAGACGAGCGAGCAGATTCGCCTGTGCAGTCTGCAACGCAGGAAATGCTCAAAGACCGCATTGATGAGATCCTCAACACCCTCACCTACAGGGAGAAGGAAATCGTTAAGCTCAGATACGGCATTGGCGACGGATACACCTACACGCTCGAAGAGGTGGGCAAAATTTTCAAGGTTACAAGAGAACGCGTGAGGCAGGTGGAGGCAAAGGCTATCCGCAAGCTCCAGCACCCTGTGCGTTCCAGAAAGCTTCAGGGCTTCCTCGACAACGAAGAAGAAAATGATGAAGACAGCGAGGAAGAGGCTTGATAGCGAGAATTAGAGGAAATCTTCTTGAAGTAACCGAAGACTCTGCTCTTGTGGAGGTGGGGGATGTTGCATATCAGGTGCTTCTGCCCGGATACTGCATCAGCAACCTTTCCGCCCAAACAGGCAGCGAGGTTACGCTTTATACAAGCCAGTATTTCGAGGGAACTCCCGGCGGAGGGAATATGATTCCCCGAATCATCGGCTTTATGAGCGAGAAGGAAAAGCAGTTTTTCAATATTTACACAAGCGTTAAGGGGATGGGCATAAAGAAGGGGCTTAAATCGCTTTCTATGCCCGTTGAAACGATCGCCTGCGCTATCGAAAACGCTGATGAAAAGATTGTTATATCGCTTCCCGGGATAGGCAAAAGGCTCGCACAGCATATAATTGCCGAGCTCTCTGGCAAGCTTGATTATTATGCCCTTTCTCAAGGGGCTCCCTCCGCAGAAGGGGGGGCATCTGCCGGAGGCTTCAAGGCGTTTCAGCTTGAGGCGCTTGAGATTCTCACCGCATGGGGTGAGAAAAGGGCAGAGGTTACAGAGCTCATTATGCTTGCTCAGAAAAAACACCCCGAAATCAGCACTGCTGAAGAGCTTGTGCCAACTATATATCGCCTGAAGCAGGGCGCAGAGGCTTAGCCGACAGTTCTGCTTTTATTACGCACATTTTTCAAAAGATTTATTGAATTAAAGTGCAGCAAACCATATAATGCCTTCGAAAGAGAATTTTACGAGGTTTATTATGTTTAGATTCGTTATTATTACAGCTCTCACAGCTTCACTGCTGTTTGCAGACACCTTCACACACAGCGAAACCGGCAAAGTTTACAACGGCTTTGCAACTCAGCCCGATGAGAATGACAAGACCTGGATTGTGCCCGAGGGCGGAGAAAAATTTGAGGCAGATCTTTCCGAATACAAGATTGAGCCTAATCAGAAAGGCCGCAAAAATGAGATTGCGGTGCTTGAGATTACATATCCGATAGTTTCGGCAATGAAAACCGAGGCCTTTGAAGAGGCGATTGTTGAGGAATCGAACAAAGGGCCTTCTGCGATTATTGTAGAGGTGGATACCCCGGGAGGCAGGGTCGATCTGGCAAAGCGGATTTGTTCTTCGATAATGAAAACAAGCAACTGCACCACAGCGGCATATATAGCCGGCGGTCAGCACGGGGGTGCATATTCAGCAGGGGCTGCGATTTCAATGGCCTGCGATAAGATTTATATGGCTCCGGGGACTGTAATTGGAGCTGCTACAGCTATAATTAAGTCTCGCAGAGGGGCTTCGGATATGGATAATGCCTTCGGCGAAACTGTAGGCGAGAAATTCAATTCCGCTTGGAGGAATTACATGGCAAGCATCGCCGAGCAGTCCGGCAGGTCTGCTGCTCTGGCAAAGGCTATGGTGGAGAAGGATACATCCGTTCTTGAAGTGAGCAGGGATGGAAAAAAGCTTTTTATTGAGCCGGGCAGGAAGATTGAAGGCGATGAAGTTAAAGGTGTTGTAGTGCAGAAAGGCTCGCTTCTCACCCTCACAGCGAAAAAGGCGAAGAAATGCGATATGGCAGATGAAATCTGCGAGTCGAGGGATTATGCGGTAAGCGAGCTCAGCGACAGCAAGCCGGAGGTTGTGGTATCTGATAAGATCAAAGATGCAGAAGAAAAGCTTGATAAGGTAACAAGAAGATTCAAGGGGCTTAAAGCAAAAATTGAGCGTGAAATTGTTCAGATAAACGCCCGCTACGAACAGAACAGGCTCAGAAGGCGCGATGCTCTCAAGAGCCTCAGGTCGCTTAGCAGGAATTCAGAATTCCTGCTGAACCTGAAGAAGAGATTCCCCGATGTTCCGGTGAGCGTTGAGGAGATAGAGAGGCTGAAAAATGATGTTGACGGGATGAAGGCGGCAATGGAGTAAAACGCTCTACTGCTCGAAACGAAGGTCAATATTCTCGTATCTGCCTTTAAGGTTTGGATGGGACTCAAAGATTGTATAGAGAACAGCGAGCTTTTTCTCCTCGGGAATCTCGAAATACGCCTCGGCATCGCCCGGGGCAGCTCCCCAGAAGATATCAAGCCCGTCTTTGGTTTTCAGCACAATCTGCGGTATTGAGGAATCTGTGATTCCGTAGTTCTCAACGTCTATGCTCTCCACGTGGGGGAGGAATTTGCGTGTTCTTGATTTATCCATCGCTCTGAAAAGCTGTGTCAGCTTAACGGCAGCCTTAATCTGCTCGTGGAATAGCGGCTCGCCGGGGGAAGGCGCAGATGCCAGCACCACCCCTGAAACTTCCGGAACGCTGAGGCTGTTCATCGGGATATAATCCAGCACAGTCATATCCTCGGAGATATAGAATTTCGTTGATTTATGCCTTAGAAGCACTGCGGGCTTGCGGTAGTCTGCAACGATTGTGAGCCTGTTTACTGAGGTTTGAACGCGAACGTTCTTGAGCCAGGGAAACTTAGACCTGAGATTCTCCGCAACAAGCTCTGCTGTTCCCGGCTTTGCTGTTAGCTTTTCGAGGCCGATATAGCCCTGCTCCACGATTCTTTTTTTCAGAGGGGTGTTGATCCATTCGGGATAGCCCCGCAAAACCATACTTATCTCTCTCTTCGATTCCCTTACAATCTCCTTCCTTACGTGCGTTTCTGCTTTCTTTAGCCCCCAGCCGGCCGCTGAAACCGCAACGATTACAAAGATGAACCCGAGGAATCTAAGAAAGGGTTTCTTTGAAACGCCCAAGGTCTTTTTCCCAGCAGATTTGGTTTTTGCAGCGGTTTTCTTTGTTCTCCTTGCCATTATGAGCTCCTCGAAAGCGCAGAATGGATTATCTGCGAGCAGAGTTCAGGCTGGCTTATTCCAATATGCTCCGCTGCTGCTGGAAGAAGTGAATGGCTTGTAAAGCCCGGGATGGTATTAACTTCTATAAGAAGCGGATTGCCGTTATCTATCATAAAATCCACCCGAGCCAGATCCCTGCATTCCAGAAGATTGAAGGCCTTTTCGGATATCTGCTGCATTTTTTCTTCCAGCTCTTCATCGGCGGCGCCAAACAGAAAGCCTGTCTGGTCGGAGATGTATTTTGCGTTGAAGTCGTAGAAGCCTGTATGGGGCTGAATCTTTATCGACGGGAGTATATTGCCTGCCGCTATGCCTACGGTAAATTCATCGCCCTGAACGTAAGATTCTATCAGGGCTTTGCCGTATTTTTCGGTGCATTTCTTTGCACTTCTCACAGCCGCCTGACTTCCAACCCTTATCTCCACGCCCACACTGCTGCCCTCACAGGCCGGCTTCACTACGAATCTCTCGCTTTTACCGCGGATTATCTCTTCGGCCTTGTCCCAGTTGGTGTCCTGTTCCACAGCAATCCCGAAGGGGCATTCAATACCGCTTTCGGCGAGCTTTTGGCGGGTTATATCCTTATCAAAGCAGTTTTGCGAGCTGATAGAGCCGCTGCCAGTGAACACTGCATCATTCTTTTCGAGGATTTTCTGTATTCCTCCATTCTCCCCCCATATTCCGTGAAGCATAATGAAGAAAAGATCGAATTTTCCGATTATGCTCTCTATCGTTTCGGGGGAAACATCAATAAGCTCGGCATTGAAGCCTGCTTTTCTTATTGCGCTGAGCGCATTTTGGCCGCTCTCAAGCGAAATTTCCCTTTCGCTGCCTACTCCGCCGGCCAATACAGCAATATTTTTGTTATAGTCCATTATTATATCGCTTCAGTTTCCTGCAATTCATTATTTTTAGATGCCTTAATCCTATGGAAGCTCCATATCAATCCGCCCACAACTACTACCGTTACAAAAGCGAGGATGATGTATGAAACCGTTGTTAAAGAATCCGGTATTTCTGCCTTTGCCTTATCCTCGAGCAGTATATCGGAAAGGTAGGTTAGTATTATCGAAAGGCATGCGCTTATGCTCATAACGCTCATAACCCCCGATGCCCCAGCCTGAATGTTGGGCAGTTTTCGAAGCTGACCCAGGCAGCTTATATTCTTCTCCGCCTGAAAGGCATCAACCGCCGCTGAAACTATCAGCAGGTATGCGAGGAACATCACAAGCTTCTGTTCGAGTATTACAGAATCTGGGTATGCAGTATTGTGGATCGTCAATCCGAATGCTGCGATTGACAGAGCGAATATCACACACGCAGAAGAGAAATGCCTCCTGATTTTCTTCCGGTTCGGCATATCGTTAATCTTGAGGTGAGGTATATTTGGCACGTCATCCTGTATTCTTGTTTTCAGGAGCGTAGCAAGGCCGGCAAGCAGAAAGCCCAGAGCGGTTACAGCGGCAGTAACGAGTACATTTATGTTATAACCGCCTTCCGGGTTCTTCATCGGCGTTCCTGCTGTTGCCTTGTCGAATATATTCCAGAAGAAGAGCGTTCCGAGGATTATCGGAATCACGATCCTTATGCTCACATCCCACCATTTGCCCAGCGGCCATTCACTGCAAGAGTTGCTGTGTTTTCTGAGGTAGTCGAGCCGGTAGAGCCAGCCTATCGCAAGACACTCAAGCAGCCCCAGGAACGCAGCACCAAAGGTCCCGTTTACGATTCCGTCTATTTCGCCTACCCAGTTCAGTCCGCCTTGAGTGGCGAAAACTGAGCTGACAAATATGCCCGCAACTGTTATCCCTACAAGCACCTTCCCGCGTGAGAAACCTGTTTTATCAACGATGCTCGCAAGCAGGGTTTTAGTGATTGAAAAGGCAGAATCAATTCCCAATGTTACAAGGGCGAGGAAGAAGAAAAAGCTGAACCAAGCCGAGAACGGAAGCTGAGCGAGGGTGTATGGGAAGGCTATAAACGCAAGCGATACGCCCTTATCTGCCACCTGATCCACAGGTACGGCATTGCCCGCCTGAGCTGTAACGTAAGACATCCCGCCGAGGGTTGCGAATATTGCAACACCTGCTATGAAGCTGGTTGCAAAGTCTGTGAGGGTTATTATGCCGGCATTGTTGTTCAGATCGCTTTTTCTGTGGAGGAAGCTGGAGTATGCAATCATTGTTCCCCAGCCCAGACTCATCGAGAAGAACACCTGCCCGAAGGCGTATCGCCAAGTTATAGGCTTTGCAAGCTCCGAGAAGTCCGGCGAGAGGTAGTATGCAAGCCCTTCGGTGCTCCCGTCGAGCGTGAGCCCGCGAACTGTGAGGATTATGAGCATAATCCACGGAATCGGGACTGTGAGCCATACAATTTTGCCCACAAGATTAATTCCCTTGAAGATGCAAAGATACATAAGTATCCATATTATGATTACCGGCCCGAGAACCTTGAGCTCAATCCCGCCTAGGCTGAAGCTCTCGTGGTGATTTAGGTATTTATCGAAGAAAAAACCCTTGGCCTGATTGATTCCCTCAACTCCTTCCGCTGCCCAGGGCAGCTCGCCCCCGTTGAATATACCCTGAATGCTGTATCCGAGGTATGTAAGGCAGTATCCTAAAATCACCGGATAATAGCAGATAATCAGGATGCACATAAAGCTCCCGAGCCATCCAATCCCCTCAAACGGCTTTACGCAGCGGCGCATTGCGTTTGGGGCGGCTCGCTGGGTGTAATGCCCGAGGCTGAATTCAAGGATAATCAGGGGCAGGCCAACAGCGAAAAGGGCGATTATGTATGGAATTAGGAATGCCCCGCCTCCAAAACTGTATATCTTGTATGGGAAAGCCCAGAGATTTCCCAGCCCTACTGCCGAGCCGACGGCGGCCAGAATAAACCCGCCGCGCGAGCCCCAGTTCTCTCTTTTTTCAAGAAGATCAGTCATAAACTATGTACCTTAAAAAATCAAGATTGCAAAATCAAAGCGAAGAACCGGAAAATCAGCGGGTGAGTTTATTTTTTCTTTTTGGCCTTTTCTTTTCCGCCCTTTTTCTCTTCCGTCTCGTTTTCTGATGAGCTGCTTTGTTGTTCTTGTGCAACAGGCTCTTTTGTTTCCGCATCTACTACTTCCGATTTCGGAGGGGCGGAGAGGTCTATAGAGAGCTTCTTGGGAACGTTGGCATTAACAATCTTCCTAATCTCATCAAGCGGGACCACAGGAAGCTGCGTGTTGGCAATCATTCTGTTAAAGCCGAGCAGTGTTTCCAGACATTCATTCGGCTGATGACTGGGATAATTGCTCGCAAAGAGCAGCTTGTTGATTGCTTCGCCCTCAAAGAACCTTACAAGAAGGGTGTATGTCTGATACCATTTAGACGGGTTTACAGGCAGTGTGGAATAAACGTTTTTATTCTTTGCAAGAACTGCCACCGTCTCGCTTTGGAACGGGACGCCGCAGTTGCTGATGATGATTTTCATATCGGGGAAATTTCTCGCTATCTCGTCTATGAGATAAGGCCTTCCATACTCCAGTATGTCGGTCGGGTCGAGCTGTTCAGGCATATAGAAGTATATCGGCATCGAATTTTCGTTTGCGTATTCATAAAAACGCATTGCCTGAGAATCTGCCGGATGGAAGCCGTGCTTGGAGCAGTACAGGGCGAAGCCCTTAATGCCCCATTTCTCCGTTACTTCCTGCGGGCACTGCTGACCTTCTTTTACCAGCGGATTTACAACACCGAAACCTATGGCCTTTGTATTTGTGCTAAGGAAATCCCCAAGCACCTCATTGGCGCCGGGGTCCATGGCCAGCTTCGGCGAGGCCAAAACCAGATAGTTATCGAGCCGTTCAGTAGCTTCGTTAAATTCTGCAAGCTCTATCGGGCTCAGACGGCCTGTAAGATTGATCTGGCAGTCTGTTATCATAATAAAACTCTACCAAAAAATTAAAGCGGTTATCGCATAACCCAGCTTTTATCAACAAATTCCAGCTTCTGCGCTGCCCTTTTTCTCGGGTCTCCGGGCAGAAGATACTCTAAACAGAGAGTTTTTTGAAGGATAAATTTCCTGTCCTCTCCGTCCTTTTGAGGGATAGTTACAACTTCGGTTTCGTTGCTCAAACCTGCAAAAAACAGTTTTATATTTTTCGCTTTTTTATCAAAGTCTTTCCAAACTGCGAGCAGATCTATCTTGTTGTCGTCCCCCTGAAGGATCTTGTCTTTGGTCTCATCAAGTGTTTGGAGGAAAGGATAACGACCCTGATTGATCAGCTTTATCTTCTCATATACAGGTTTTGTAATCCCAGTATCCGAGGAATAAAGCTTCCAAGTGTCTGTCATAAGCTCAAAATCGGGATAGAAATCCACATCCTCACCGGTATTGTTGGTGAGAGTGAGAATTATGTACCAGTATCTCTGAGTCTGCTCGCCGGTTTTTAACGTAATCTGCCTCGGCATATTGAACTCAACATCAAGGGTCCAAATGCCCGGGGCCGGCGCACGGCTCGGCTCAGGAGCGGCGGCCGCTGCTGCTGTTACTGCTGCTGCGAATAAAATTAAAGCTCTTTTCATAATAAGTATTCCTAAAATCAGGACATTTTTCAAGCTGAATTAGCATACATTCAGCTGTAAATGGTAATAAAAAAATGCGTTAAGGTAAAGTGTTTTGTGGGTTTCAACGCAAACCTTATTGCGAAAATTCAGCTTATTTGCCTATAAACTCGGGGCTTAAACAAATTTCTCACCTGCAAGACAGCCCTTTATGCACCTGAATCTAAGGATGTAAAACGATATTATCCAGCTAAGCACGATTCCCGCAAGCCGAAAAACCCAAAGAGGCCTTGGCTGAATATTTTCCTCTAAACCGCTTAGAAGCACAACGAACATTATAATTATCGGGAATACATACACCATCGCAGCAGATTTTCTTCCCCATAAAGCGATTGCAGAAAACGAAAGCGGAGTTATGAAAAATAACAGCCACACCTTTTGAAATGCCGGATAAGCGAAAAGAAAATCTTTGCTGAACATCTCCGGTGCAGGCAAAGGCATATACGGAGCCGCTGCCTTGGATATAAGCCCGGCCAATAAAAACAGGCAAGCAGAAAGCATCATATAGCTAAATACAAAAGCCAATGAAGCGTTCAGTTTGTCTTTTCTGCTCGAAGGCAGAAGCAAAGACGGGTAGAGCGGCAGCCCCCACATACCAGCCCATAAAGCAGGCAGCGCGAAATATACGCCCCAGTGCACTGCCCCGTTTGTTTGGTTGGCCGGCATAAAACCCAGTATGTAGCCGAAGAGCAAAAGCACCAGAAACGGGGTAAAAACAAACTGCTTCCAATTGAGCAGGAGGCTGTCCAGCAGTATGTATAAATAGCCGGCTAAGGTCTTGGCAGGGCTTCCTTTGAGCCCAAAGATCACCGGCAGACATATTTTCTCGGCAAAAGAAGGGGTGCCTGATGTATTTCGTTTTGCTGCCATGATGGTAATTTTTGCTTTCAAAATATCATTTTTTGAATTCCAGCCTCCCATCGTGCTCACATAATCCTCTTTCCCGCAGATATCCCTTCTCGAGGACGGGTCGTTTATATTTGAAGCAAGATATGCCGCTGCCGCTGCAATTATCAGCCCCGAACAGATTGGGAAATTGATTATCAAATCGCTTACCTGCTTTGAACCGAAAACAAATAATAGAGCCATCCCAAAAGGGAGCATTCGAAGGATGAAGCTGCTTTTTAATGGGTCAGTCTTAAAGCCCAAAAGTGCGGCATACAAATATACAAATATGCACAGCAGGATATTCACGGCAAAGTAAAAGGGGTTTGCGAAAAGGTTGTCCGCACGCACTGCACCTGCAAAGAAAAACAGCAACGCCATTACAGCAAGCATTACAGCCCCCATTGCTGCTATTACCCTGATCGGCATTCTCTTCTGCCCGGGCAGGCAGAAAGTGAGCGGGGCAGAAACTACATCCTTCTGCATCGCGCCGGCAAGAACTCCCAAGAATAATGGAATAATCAGGAAGAGGAAAGACCGTTCAATATGCCCTGTGATGCCCATAACAGCAGCGGGAAGCTGGCATAATGTTACAAGATACCAGAAGTATGCCATTGGCCTTTTATAATAGATGCTCAGATTTGCTGATAGAGGTTTCATAATACATACTCCGCCTTTCCAACTACTGCCTTATATATCTCTTCCAGAGGCAGAGGGATTATTTCAGCATCAATTCTCCCCTCAGAGAGGATTTTTTCAACCTCCGCTCTGCTCGTATCCTGAAGAATAAGCGATGTCTTTATCCCGTCCGAACGGCGGTGAGCAGTTTTCCCAGCGAGAAGGCCTGTCAGCTCTGCCTGCTGGCCTCCCCGCAGGATAACCTTAAAGATATGCTCTTTGAGCTCATCAAACTGGCAGTCTTTGAGGATCCTGCCGCTGTCCATAATCACAGCGCGGTCTATCACCTTCTCGATATCAGAAAGTATGTGCGAGGAGATGATGATCGTTTTCTCGCCGTCGTTCTGCAAAAGCTCGAGGAGAAGATCAAGGAATCTGCTCCTTGCAAGAGGATCCAGCGCGCTTGCAGGCTCGTCTAAAATCAGCAGCTCCGGATTATGGCATATTGCCGCAAGGATGGCCGCCTGCTGCCTCTTCCCGGGCGAGAGCTTGCCCACTACGGCCTTCGGGTCTAAATCGAACCATTCGATAAATTTCTGCTCCAAATGCTCATCCCAGCTCTGGTAGTATGAACGCACGTACCGCAAGAGCTGCCTTATGCTCATCCAGTCGAGAAGCCGGCCTTCCTGATGGACGTAGCCGATTCTTGAAAGCGTTTGCGGGGAGAGCTCCCTGCTCTGCTCGCCGAAAACCTGTGAGCTGCCCTCATCAGGGAGATAAAGCCCGATGATATTTCGCAGGAGCGTGCTTTTTCCGCACCCGTTTGCCCCCATAAGCCCGATGATAGAGCCCCTGCCCGCCGAGAAGCTCACATATTCTAAAGCCTTTTTCCCACCGAAGCTCTTAGTAAGCCCGCTTACTTCTATGATATTATTCATTTTTCTCTCCATCTGAATAACTATCGTACAAATTCTGCACAATTTTTGTGAGCTCTGATTTAGATATCCCGAAAGATCTAGCCTGAGATACTGCCGATTTGAGATTGGATCTGATTATCTGTTCGCCGCTTTCTTCCCTGATCGCCTCAGGCTGAGGATTTACAAACATCCCAACGCCGCGCCTTCTCTCGAAAAAGCCTTCCATCTCAAGATTTGCGTATGCCTTGCTCACTGTCATTGGATTTACGCGAAGCTGAGCGGAAAGCTCCCGCACGCTGGGCATCTGCTCGCCTTCAGTGAGCGTGCCTGAGAGGATGAGATTCTTTATCTCGATGGTAATCTGCCGGTATATCGGAATACCTGAATGAGTGTCTATGTTTATTATCATTATCAAAACCTTCGTATTACTGTATTACCTATATAATACACCAATGCGCCGCCTGTTCAACAAAAAAATGATTTTTTTTCGCATCGCAATATATTTGCGGCAACAGGGGAAGTTTTTTCTGCGAAAAAACCCAAAACGGCCTATCCCGAACAGAACAGAAAAATTATATCTGAAATTTTTATCTCATCCTGTAAATCCTTGCCCCGCAGCCAAAGCGGTTCGGGGCTGTTAATCTTGTCTAATTTATCACATCCCTCACCGCCCAATTTAGTTGAACCGCAGGAAGTGCAGGAAACTTTTAAGGTAAACCCGCGGAGCTAAGGGGCGTGTGGATATTGTGCACATAAATTCAGGCAGAAGCGAGAGAATACCCAAGATAAACACCTGAATATCTTGTTAAAACTCAGCTTACGGCTATGGAGACTCGCTTTAAAAGACAAAATTTGAAATATCTTAACTTCCTGCAAACAAAAGTTTTATAGAATTTTTTGAATAATTCTGATTATTTTTTTTATTTTACCTGCGTTTTTTTAATCAATTCGACTTATAATAAACATAAACATTAACCACCATTTTTTTTAAGGGGAAACAAAATGAAATGGTTCACCTCAATTCTTGTATTGGTAAGTCTGTCTTTATCTTCTTTTCTATACGGGTACGATATCGTAGATCTGTCGTATCTCTCTCCAGAAGACCCAACTCTTGAAGGTCAGGATGTTGTGATAAAAGACGGAGGAGTTTTGGAAGTTGCCGGAGAGCACAGCTTTGCAAGCCTCTATATCGAAAGCGGAGGCGCTCTCACTCATCCTTCAGGCGATGCACCAGAGAACAAAATAGACCTGTCGATTACCGGCGATGTTACGATAGATTCCGGCGCAGAGATCAGCGTTAGCGGGAAAGGTTTCCCCGCACAAAGCGGCCCCGGCGCGGGCAGCGGAGCAAGAGCTGATTCTGCAGGCGGAGGCGGCGGGGCATACGGCGGAAACGGCGGCGAACCCGAAAACAGCTACTATTCAGGCGGCGTGGGATACGGCTCAATTTTAGAGCCTCAGGATCTCGGCTCAGGCGGAGGCCATGGCTTCGCAGGAAATGGCGGAGCCGGAGGCGGGAGAATCAAGATAACAGCCGGCGGCACATTCACAAACAACGGCATGATAGATGCCAAAGGTGCGAATGGGCCTGTTCATTACTGGGGCGCATCCGGCGGAGGTGCAGGCGGCAGTATCTGGATTGAAGCCGATTCCTTAGCAGGCACCGGCAGCTTTATTGCCGACGGGGGCAACGGAGCTTTAGTAAGCGAAGAAGACAGCGGCGGAGGCGGAGGCGGAAGAATCGCCCTGTATTATGCAGGCAGCAGTTTCGCCGGCAGCATATCCTGCGCTGGAGGAACAAGCGCAGACGGCAGATGCGGCGGGGCAGGCACGATATGCACAAAATCAGGCTCAGATGCCTTCCCGCAGGTCCTTTTAGATAATCAGAGCAGAATTGGGGCTGAAAGCCCCCTTAACCCTTCTCAGCCCTGCGACGTTTTGATAACTAACTCAGCATCCGCGGGCCTTGGAGATGTCTTGGTTTCTGTAAACAGCATTACTCTCGAAAATCAGGGTAAGCTGAAGAATCTTGAAGGTGCTGACAGGTCGTACTTAAATATCGGAGAAGACGGCATTCTCAAAAATACCTCTCAGATACTCGCGAATATTGAGATAGACGCTCAGGGCAGCTTCACTGTTGAAGCGGGCGCAGAGGTAAGCTCGAATTATCTCGGCTTTGCAAATCAGGAAGGCCCCGGAGCGGGCACCGGAACACGTGCAGAGGCTGCCGGCGGAGGCGGCGGGGCCTACGGCGGCAACGGCGGCAAGCCCGGCAGCCCGTATCAGGGCGGAACGGGATACGGCTCAATACTCCAGCCGAATCAGTTCGGCTCAGGCGGAGGGGATGGATATGCAGGCGCAGGCGGCAAAGGCGGCGGAAGCATTAAAATTCAGGCCGCCGGAGCGATAACTGTTGACGGAACAGTGAAGGCCAACGGCGCAGTCGGTTCTTCACATTACTGGGGCGCAGCAGGAGGCGGAGCTGGCGGAAGCATCTGGCTCAGCGCCGATTCTCTCTCAGGCAGCGGGCTTATTCAGGCAAACGGAGGAGAAGGGCATGTAGTAACCGAAGAGGACGGCGGCGCTGGAGGCGGCGGAAGAATTGCCCTGTATTATGCAGGCAGCAGTTTTTCGGGAGATCTCCAAGCCTTCGGAGGAGAAGGCAGCTCAATCGGCTGCGGCGGTGCCGGCACAATTTACCTGAAGAACAAGAATGAATCAGAAGGCTCAGTGGTTTTGAACAACAATTCCAACGCCTACACTTCAACAATAATTGAAACCCCTGCCCAGTTTAATCTCACCGTAAGCAGCGGGGCGCAGGCAGCCCTTGAGAATCTATTTGCCCTAAACACCCTCACGGTTGAAGCGGGCGGGAATGTTGTAAACACTGAAGAAATGGACCACTCTGAAGGCACGGTCTCCGGAGATCTTACAGTTCAAACCGACGGAAGCATTCAGGCGAACGCAGATTTCAATACAGGCGGAGATGTAATCGTGGAAACAGGCGGACTGATCAGCGCTGATCATCTCGGCTTTGCAAATCAGGAAGGCCCCGGAGCGGGCACCGGAACACGTGCAGAGGCTGCCGGCGGAGGCGGCGGGGCCTACGGCGGCAACGGCGGCAAGCCCGGCAGCCCGTATCAGGGCGGAACGGGATACGGCTCAATATTCCAGCCGAATCAGTTCGGCTCAGGTGGAGGCGACGGCTACGCAGGCGCAGGCGGCAAAGGCGGCGGAAGGATTAAAATTCAGGCTGCCGGAGCGATAACTGTTGACGGAACAGTGAAGGCCAACGGCGCAGTCGGTTCTTCACATTACTGGGGCGCAGCAGGAGGCGGAGCTGGCGGAAGCATCTGGCTCAGCGCCGATTCTCTCTCAGGCAGCGGACTTATTCAGGCAAACGGAGGAGAAGGGCATGTAGTAACCGAAGAAGACGGCGGCGCTGGAGGCGGCGGCAGGATAGCTCTGTACTACAATGCTAATACCTTCGCAGGCAATATCGAGGCCTTCTCCGGCACGGGCACAAGCGGGAATGCCGGCGGAGCTGGTACAATTTACGCTAAAGACAAAGGGCAAACTTACGGGCTCGTTACAGTGGATAACAACGGCGTTTCCCAAGGACTCACGCATTTTGAAACGCCGGAAAAGTTCAATCTGCTGGTGAAAAACGGCGGTAAGGCTGCACCTCTGACAAAGCTAATCGCAGATAATGTAACTCTCGCTGACGGCGGAATAATAACCCAGCCAAGCGGCAGCGAAATGATAGAGATAGCAGCCGAAACAGATTTTCTGATTGAAACCGGCGGGCAATTAAATGCAAATGCCTCTATTGAAACAGCAGGGAATTTAACAATCCAACCGGATGGATATATCGCCGCTGACTACAGAGGATTCCCAAACGAAAGCGGCCCAGGCGCGGGGAGCGGAGCAAGAGCTGATTCTGCCGGCGGAGGCGGCGGAGCCTACGGAGGCTTCGGCGGTGATCCGCAAAGCCCATTTTCAGGCGGCGCACCTTACGGGGATATGTACTGCCCGAGCGATTACGGCTCAGGCGGAGGCGATGGATACGCGGGCTCAGGCGGGGCAGGCGGCGGCTCGCTGCGGGTGAAAGTGGGCGGTGAGCTCAGCATAAGCGGCGCTGTGAGCTCTGACGGGAAAAACGGCCCATCGCATAGCTGGGGCGCAGCCGGCGGCGGAGCTGGCGGGAGCATCTGGATTACAGCAGGCTCAGTTACCGGCTCCGGGCTTATAACAGCAAACGGTGGGAACGGGCCGATTGTGAGCGAGCAAGACGGCGGAGGCGGCTCAGGCGGGCGAATCGCTTTGTATTCAGCCGATTTGGCTCTGCCGATGTCTAATATTCTCGCAATCGGCGGAAGCGGCTTTGAATACGGCGAAGACGGCACTGTTTACACCCACAGCCCTGCAGATGATCTGTTCGTACTCAGCGAGACCTCGCCGACGGGAGTTGTGGACGGGTATCTCAGCTCCTTGGAGATCAGCTTCTCCTCGCCGATTCAAGACAGCTCGTTCCAGCCTGCTGATGTGAGCATAACCGGCCCTGATGGGGTTGTTGCAGCAAGCGGGATATCCAAATCAGTTTCGCTCTCCGGCAAGCCTGTTTACAGGATAGAGTTCCCGGAACAGACCGCTGAGGGCAGCTACAGCTTCCAGATAGGACCGAATATCTCCTCGCAAGACGGGCTCTTGATGAACCAGAATCATAACGAAACAGCAGGCGAAGCGATTGATTATTACAGCTGTGAAGTTACCGTGAGCTATTTGAACAGCCCGGAACTTTCCGATATGATGGAATATTGGCTCGAAGATGCCTCAGCAGAAAACTTCCCGCAGGAATACGACTACGTTGATGACGACAGAATAGACCTGCTCGATTTTGCCAAGTTCGCTGAGAACTGGCTCGGAAGACTTTCCAGAAACTGAAATTACAGAAACCATTTACAAAACCATTTACAAAACCATTTTTCATTAACACTGCCGGCACACAAACCGGCAGTGTTTTTTTGAGTCCGAAACTATTAAAGTCTAAATCCATTTTTAAAAACTCAAAAAAACAGCGATGTAGTGCCTGGGCAAAAAATCCAGTCCTTTATTGACAGGCACTTATGAAAATTAACCGCCGAATTCAGGAAATATCACACGCTCCAGTGTTGCTGAATCCACCATGGCGGCTCGGCTGTATGGCTCAGGTTTTCCCCGCTGCGAAAAAATCATTTTTGAAAAACAAGCGGCACTGCCCACTTGCTGAATTCCAGCTTTTCCCCCTCTTTGCAATTCTTTTGATAGAGCGTGCAATGGTTGGAATCTCTTTCCGTAAAGAATTTGAATTCCGGGATATTCACCTTTTCAAAGCCCTGCTTCTCAAGCCTGCGCGACTGGCTGTCTTTATTTCTATGCGGCTGGGGCGTTAAGAAATGCACCATCCCGCCTTTCTTGCAGACAATAGTCTTTCTGCCGTCCATATCAGTTCTAACGAAATTTGCCCCTTTCAAAACATCCGGTAAATTGCGAACCTTGTAATCACGGTCGGAAAATAAAACCGCTCCAACTTCAAGGCCGAGCTGCGGGGTCTGTTTGATTTCGCCGACAGGTTTTCTCAGCAGCGTTTTTTCTTCTTTGTTCTCTGAGCCGGAGCTGCCGAATTTCTCTTCTATCAGCTTGTTTCGTTCCTGCTTTTCTTCCAGGATTTCTGCCAACGTTTTGCGTTTGCCTTCAGCATTCTCTCGGGAGCTTCCGGAAGTGAAATGGCTTTCAAGCAAAGCCCTCATCCGCCATACAATCTCAGGCATCTTTTCGGCAAGATTGTTCTTTTCTGCGGGGTCGTTTTTCAGGTTGTACAATTCCATCTTCTCATCAGCAGGATAAAAAACGAGCTTCCACTCACCTTCCCGCAAGCCCAAGGAGTTGAGGGCTCTGTCTCCTCCGATGATATACGGCCTTATCTGGTTGTTACTGTTGCTGTCTGATAAAGCCGGCAATACATTGAAGCTGTCGAGAGCCTGATTTGGTTTTAATTCACAGCCTGTTAACGCTGCAAAAGTGGCGGCCATATCCGAAAGCATTATCGGCTCGCTGCTTACCTCTGCTCTCGGTATTACCCCGGGCATTCGAGCGATAAAAGGAACGCGCAGCCCGCCTTCGTATGCAGTGGCTTTATGCCCCCGCCAAGGAGCAGCAGGGCGGTATTTTTCTTCGCCGGCTCCGTGTGAGCTCGAACTCGGATACCCGCCGTTGTCGCTGGTAACAATCAGCAGGGTGTTTTCCGCCAATCCAAGCCTGTCCAGAGTTTGCATTATGCGTCCTATTGTCCAGTCAAACTGCATAACGTAATCGCCGTGAACGCCTGCGCCGCTTTTACCTGCAAAACGCTTGTCTGGGGCAAGGGGGAAATGTATTGAGCAGGTAGGGAAATACAGGAAAAACGGCTTATCGGCATTCTGCTCTATAAATTCTTCGGCTTTTTGAGCGAGCCGTGCGCCAATCTCCTCCGCTGGCCTGCGGTTTTCCCAGCTGCCCTTTGGAATATGCTTAACAAGCTTATAGCCGTATCGCTCGATTATTTTTATTTCACTCTCAAAAGGAGGCTCTGTTCCGCCTTCAATCTTGCCGTCTTCTATATAATAATCCGGCTTCATATTATGTCCGTCGGGAACAATGTAAGATTTATCGAAGCCAATATCGTTCGGGCCGAGCCCCGGGCTGTTAATATCCCTTGGAAGGCTGCTGCCCAAACCCAAATGCCATTTACCCACAACGCCTGTTTGGTATCCCTTCTGCTTGAGCATCTTTGCGATGTTAAAATCCTCCGGCCTGATAACCATCGGCTCGCCGTTGAATAACACATGGCTTGTGTGATAGCGCCGGAAAGGGCAATTGCCAGTCAATACAGAAAATCTTGTGGGCGAGCAAACTGCGGCGTTGCTGTATGCATCGGTTAATCTCATTCCCTGCCTTGCCAGTTTGCTTGTGTGAGGAGTTGGAAAATATTCCTGCCCGTAGGCAGCTAAGTCTGAATAGCCTACATCATCAGCCATTATGAATATTATATTTGGCTTTGTTTTGGATTCCTTCCCAAACGCATAATTTTGGCTGTGTAAAAATTTTGAAGCTATAGACGAGCCTGCGGCAAAAGATGCAGCCGTTTTCAAGAAGCTCCTGCGTGAAACATTTTCCAGAATACTTTTTTTAATGTTATCGTTATGCATTACTTTTGCTTTCTTTCAATATGGCAAGCAGATAACTGCACTGCTGATTTTATCATTTCTGAAATTAGAAGAAATCCCTCAAGCCTAAAACTGCGATATATGAGATTACCAGAGAGAACATAAACGCTGCTGCCATCCCGAAGTTAAGAAGCCAGCCTGCGCGGTATCTGCCCATTTGCTTGCTGTTTACGAGGAATATTATGCAGCCTACGACCAGCGGTAGATTGAAAACCTGCGATACCTGCGTTGCGATTTGGGCAAGTATCGGGTTTGCCCCGAGTATTGGGACGGTCAAACCTATCAAGGCGGCCACTGCTGTGAGCGAGCGGAACATCACCGAGCGAGTAACCATCTTGCCCTTGTTGTAGTCGGAAATCAAAAGCGGGGCAACCATCATTATAGGCAATGTGGAAGACAGCCCTGCGCTGAGCGTGCCCACGAGGAACAGCGCAACGGCAAATCTGCCTGCGAACGGGCTCAAACTGTTTGCCATATCCAGCACGTTGGTTATCACCTTGCCTTCTGCGAACAAAGCACCCGCTGCGCAGACCATTACAGAGCCGCTTATAATAAACATCATCAGTGCAGAGGTGAATGAATCCCTCTGCTGCTGGCGAAGGCCGTCATTTGCTTCTATCCAGCCCTTGCTTTTGACTAAAAGCGGACGAACAACAAACGTAGGCGCCGCCATAGTTGTGCCCACGAAAGCCGCTATCATAAGATTAGCCCCTTCCACATCCGGTATTGACGGGATAAAACCCTCGGCAATATCAGCAGGCGAAGGCAGCACTATAAACATCGAAACAATAAAGCTTAAGCCCAGAAGCGTAACGAAAAACACCAGCACCTTTTCGAAGATTGAATAGGTGCCGAACCAGAGTATGGCGTACATAACTGCCATTATCAGAATCGCTATAATCAGCGTAGGCACATATCCGGAAGGATCCAGCGAGGGAACTAATAGCCTCAGAGTTTCGTAAACCGCCGCTGAGGAAAGGCCAACGAGCCCAGACAGGCAGCACCATTGGCCTACGCTTACCCCCACAAGCACCAGTATCGCTATAAACTTACCGCCTTTGAGCTGCGTTTTGAAGCTGTGTATCGCTGTTTCGCCGGTAATCACGGCGTATCTGCCGTAAGCCTCCATCAGCACCCACGCAAACAGGCAGCTGAATGCCAAAACCCAGAGAAGCTGAGTGCCGAATTCAGAACCCGCCTTGCTCATCGAGGTTACGCTGCCTGTGCCGATTGTGTAACCAATGCAAAAAATCCCGGGGCCTACTGTGAGAAGAAGCAGCCAGAGTTTTCTTAGAGGTGATACTTTTTTCTTCTCTTGTGTTTGCATAATTCAAACTCCTTGTATGATTCTTGTCTTAATTTACCTGACTACCCTGCCCGAAGCGTTGCCGCCGGCAAGCGCTTCCACTTCGCTTCTCGTGGAGAAATTGAAATCGCCTTTGATTGAATGGGCAAGGCAGGAAGAAGCAGCAGCGAAAGACACCGCCTCCCTGCAACCGCTGAGCTCGGGTGTGTTCAGAGCAAAAATAAGCCCTGCTGCGAAGGCGTCTCCTCCGCCCACTCTGTCAACAATATCCGTGATTCTGTAAGGTTGGTATTCTCCGGCTTCGGTCGGGGCGTAAAAGGCCTTGGCCTGCTTGCAGTCGTAAAGCATTGCTCCCCAGTTGTTGTGCGAGGCCGATACGCTCTCCCGAAATGTGGTGGCTATCTTTTCAATGTTTGGGAATGCCCTGCTGATCTTAGCGGCCACGTCTTTATATGCCTGAACATCGAGGCTCCCCGCTTCAACGTCCGTGTTTTCTGCTTTTATGCCCAGCACGCAGTCGGCGTCTTCCTCGTTGGCGATCAGCACATCAACACCGGATACAATCTCGCTCATTACCTCGCGGGCAAGGGCCTGCGGCTCTATGCCTTGTTTCCATTTCCAAAGCTTTGCGCGGAAGTTCAGATCGCAGGAGATTGTTACCCCTGCCTGCTTCGCCTTCTTTACAGCAGCAAGCGTGCTCTCGGCAGCATTTTTTGATATCGCCGGCGTTATGCCCGATATATGAAGCCAGCCTGCATCCGAGAACACCCCGTCCCAGTCGTAGTCTGCGGGCTCTGCTTTGCTTATTGCCGAATAGGAGCGGTCGTATATTACCCGGCTGGGGCGCTGATTGGCTCCGGGTTCGGTGAAGTATAAACCTAACCTGCCGTCGCTGCGGATTATGTGAGATGTGGCCACCCCTAATGAGCTCAGCTCAGCGATGCAGGCAGATGCTATATCGTTTTCCGGCAGAGCAGTAACAAACTCGGCCTCCCCGCCTAACTGCGATACCGATACTGCAACATTTGCCTCCGCACCTGCAAACAGCATATCAACCTTCCCGGGCAGACACTGGCGAAACCTCATAAAGCCCTCGGGCATTATTCTGCCCATTATCTCTCCGAATGTTACTACCTTTTTCATCTATTTAAGCCTTTCTCTAATCTTGTGAACTGCTCAATTCTCAAGCCTGTTTTTTGCCTCTTTGCATAAATTGCTTATCAATTTCCAATCGCCTTTTGAGATTGCCTGTCTTGGAGCAAGCCAAGACCCGCCTACAGCAGTGATATAAGGCTGACTTAGATAATGGGTGAAGTTTTCGGCGTTGATCCCTCCGAGAGGGATAAATCCGATTCCCAGATGCAGATACGGAGCCGCCATAGACTTAAGATATTTGATTCCGCCTAAGGGCTCTGCGGGGAAAAATTTAAGATATTTGCAGTTACAGCTTAAAGCCTGCTCTACATCTGAAGGCGTGCATACGCCCGGCGCAAAAGGCAAACCGGCCTTCACTGCCTCTTCTGCGACCGCCGGATTAAACCCCGGCGCAACGGCAAACTCTGCGCCGGCTTCAGCGACCTGACGAACTTGCCCGCAGCTTAGAACTGTGCCGGCCCCAACGAGCATCTCCGGATATTCCCTGCTTATAACGCTGATCGCATCAACACCGCAATCGGTTCGCAAGGTTAGCTCAATACTGCTCATACCTGCTTCAAGGAGTGTTTCCGCCAAAGCGGGCACCTTATCTAAATCGTCAATAACGACCGTAGCGACTATTCGCTCTTGTTTTATTCTTTGAAATATGTCTTCGTATGAATGCATATATCTTCCGTATAATTTTAAAGATTAATATTTGCAATATCAGACATTAAATTCAGTCTTCGTGTTTGCCAATCGCCGCATAAAAAGCCGAAATCCGTCTTATCAGCTCTGGTATTGCAGGCCTTAAGCTCAATGCAATGAGTTATTTTTCTGGATACTTTAGAATATGCCACTATAACAAAAACCTCCTCACACTAAACACCATTATGCGAACAAAAAACACCTTATTGCGACGCTTCAGGGTTGATTAGAAAGTAATTTGGCAATATAATGGAATTTTATTCAACCATAAAAGACAGCAGGAATTTTATGCAGCAAACAAAACGAATAGCTTTGCTCATTGAAACATCCACCTCATACGGCAGGGCATTGATCAGGGGCATTTTGCAATATGCAAACGTTGCTGCTTCTTGGGTGTTTTACAATGAACCGCGGGGAATTGCCGATGCCCTCCCCAATCTCTCCGGCGAGAATCTTGACGGAATCATTATGAGAGATACCGCCGAAAATATGAAACTGCTCAATTATAACCTGCCCACAGTGGTCTCAATTCGCTATGAGAATAAGGTTGAAGGCGTTCCGAATATAGTCAGCGATTGCGAAGCGATAGGAAAAATGGCCGCAGATTTCCTTATGGAGCGAAATTATTCCAATTTTGCCTATTGCGGGTTTGAGGATATGCCCTGGTCTGTTCAGCGACGGGAAGCCTTTATAAAAAATCTCCCTGATTACAAAAAGATAAGCACTTATCAAGACAGAAGCGGTTCTTTGGATTACGAAAGCAAGCTCCAGCGGTTAGCAGAATGGCTGATATCTCTGCCTAAACCCGCAGCGCTTATGGCCTGCAACGATGTCCGCGGGGCGAGCATTATAGAGGCCTGCAAGCTTGCAGGCGTGCGAATACCGCAGGAATTATCAATATTGGGCGTTAATAATGACGATATGATATGCGAAATGGTATCCCCTGAGCTCTCGAGCATCTCTCTCAACATAACTAAAGCCGGATACGAGGCCGCAAGAACGCTGGACAGGCTGATCAAAACCGGACAATCGCCAACAGATTTTATTACAGTGGAGCCTGAAAGGGTGATCTCAAGGGCCTCAACGGATATAAAAGCAATACACGATAAAGACCTCGCCGCTGCTCTGCATTTTATCTCCCAGCACAGCAGAGAAAACATACAGGTAAGTGATGTAGCTGAAGCTGTATGTGTGAACAGGCGAAGCCTTGAGAGGCGTTTCAGACGAATTTTGAACAGGAGCGTCTATGATGAAATAAAAAGGGTGAGAACAAACTTAATGAAAAAAATGCTCACAGAGACGGATATGCCTGTCGCTGAGATCGCTTACACCATGGGATTTGATGATGCCAACCACATCTCACGATATTTTAAGCTGCAAACTGGCATTTCGCCGTTAAAGTTTAGAAAGCAGAACTGCTGAGTGTGCGGCAATTTTTTGTGGCAAAATGCCAATTATCAGTAAAAAATCAGTGCTGATTAGCGGCTGAAGAATTATCCCCCTCCGTTTCCTCCGGTAACTCTCCGTCACAGGCGGACTGGCTCTGTCAAAAAAAATATCTCCAACATCAGAGCAGGATTATGTATTGCGGTGGCAGCGTACTTGCCGGCATAGAGCTTTCCACCTCATTTATGAAAATGCTTTCTCTGATGTAAAAGAGAGTTAAACCGAGCCTGTCCGCCGAAGGCGGAAAGCAAGCGGATAGATTCGTAGCTCGTAGCTCGTGGCAGAGTGGCAGAGTGGCTGAGTGGCAGAGTAGCTCGTTGCAAAATCATTAGTGAAAAATTAGTGTAGATTAGCGGCTGCCTCTCATATTCAAAAATCCTGTAGATCCTTGCCCCGCAGCCAAAGTGGTTCGGGGCTGTAAATCCTGTCAAAAAACCTCCGTGTAACCTGTGGATTATATGTGTCCACAGTTGTGAAAGTGTTTTCATACTCTTCGAGTTTGGCTTTTGGTAGTGAATAATTTTTCCGCTCTTCAGCACAAAAGCATATCCGGAAGGCTCGTCCACATTACTCTTTTAATAGTTCTTTTCTTTTACGTGGGAATTTCTCCCACACTTTTGTGAACGTTTTTCCCACACCTTTGGGAAGTTTTTCCCACAGTTAGACGCTGGGGGTGTGGGATTTTCTCCCACACTGCTGTGAACGTTTTTTGATGCTTTTCGAGTTTGGCTTTTGGAAGTGAGTAATCTTTCCCTCCCTTCAGCACAAAAGTGTATCCGGAAGGCTCGGCCACATTACTCTTTTCTTTTCTTATTCTTTTATGGTCTAATTTTTGAACCGGTTTCGGTCTAATTTTTAGACCACTGCCGGTACAGTTTTTAGACCGGTCTGGTTTTTGAACCGGTCTATTTTTAGACCACTACCGGTGCAGTTTTTAGACCAGTCCGATTTTTGAACCGGTCTCATTTTTAGACCACTACCGGTGCAGTTTTTAGACCAGTCCGATTTTTGAACCGGTCTCATTTTTGTACCGGTTTTATATGTGTTAGATTTGCCTCTGCCCGTTCGATTTACCTCCAGAAGTCCAGCAAGTTTAAATAGGGACAGTTACCCATTTATTGTGGATTAAATATTTTTCCTCTGCGTCCTTTTGTCCACTTATTTTCCGCCTTCGGCGGACAGGCTCTCCGCCTGCGGCGGGCCTACATGCGTGGCTCGGTTTAAATATCTCGTTTTGTGAAATCGCTGCGTAATACTAACGACAATCAGAGCCGTGCGTGGAGTCCGCCGGAGGCGGAGAGCAAGCGGATAGATTCGGCATTAAAGAGCTTTGCCAAAAAATAATGTCGCACACCTTTTTTTGCCTCAAATATATTCCCCTTGAATCAACACTCAAAATGTGGTAAGCTGAGTATTATGCTTTTATAATTTAACAAGGGAGGTAAAGTTATGCGTCTTAAGTTATGTGTTATTCTTTTAGTTTCAGCGGTCTGCGTTTATGCCCAGCTCCCGGGAGAGGGCACCCCTGAATCGCCTTGGGTGATAGATAACGCTTCGGATTTCGATGCCTACCGCCGCAATGCGAGCTTTTGGACAGGCACCGCAGTACTCGCCGGCGATATAGACCTCTCCGCTTACTCGCCGTATTCCAGAGCGCCGATATCCCCGGATACAGACACCTTACTCGGCAACTTCCAAGGCACCCCATTCTCAGGCACGCTCGATGGGCAGGGCTTCAGCATTACAGGGCTCTCAATCAATCCGTACACAGCTTCCGGCAAAGACCACGAATTCCTCGGGCTTGTCGGTAAAATCGCTTCTTCGGGTGTCGTGAAAAACATCTCAGTGGAGCTTGAGATTAACCCCGCTCAAAACTGCGGGAGTTTTTGCGCGGGGGCAATTGCAGGGAAAAATTTAGGGCTGATCAGAAACTGCATCTGCCATGCGGAGATAACTCTTCTTGCCGGCACGAATGTGTGCATCGGCGGGATCACCGGCTACAATGAAGGCGATCTCGAGCGTTCTATGAGCTCAGGGTTCATAAAATGCGGAGGGGGCTCCAATCGGGTTGGCGGCGCAGCGGGCTTCAACAGCGCCGGGGATATGCTGCTCTGTTCTTCGAAAGTAAACTGCGTTCTCGGCGACAGCTCGCAGTATATCGGCGGGCTGATCGGAGACAATATGGGCGCCGAGATTAATCAGTGCTGGGCTGGAGGAGATATAACAAGGCTCTCCACCGCTTCGGATTATCCGGACTATGCAGGCGGTTTGCTGGGTCGGAATTACTCAAACAGCAGCATCAAAAACTGCTTCGCTACAGGCGAGGTTGACGGAGATGAATACGCAGGCGGGCTGGCCGGAAGGCACGAAAACAGCGGCATTCGAAAATGCTATTCTACCGGCAAGGTAACGGGAAGCCTGCACGTTGGCGGGCTTGTGGGCAAATCAGATACCGAAGACCCCGATGTGTACGACAGCTTTTGGGATACCCAGACCTCCGGACGGCCGACAAGCTCCGGCGGCACCGGCAAAACCACCGCCCAGCTCCAGCAGGAAAGCACATTCGCCGGCTGGGATTTTATCGCCGTATGGCGAATCAGCCAAACGCCGTTCAACGAGCCTGATTATCCGAAGCTCCGCTTCTACAACCCCGCAGATTTGGATATGTCCTGCGAGGTTGAACTTAGCGATTTTGTGATATTCGCCCAAAACTGGCTCAGCGAAGACTGATTCAGCGAAAATCTGAACGGCCGAAGAAGGCCTGCCGGCATATTGGCAATTACAGGCTTAAGCGGGTTTATATGCTCGATTCAAAGCGGTATTGGCCTGAGCCGATATGCACAACAGCCGCTTCCTGAGCGGGCTCTGCGTCTTTGATTTTATGGCCGTTCTGCCTGATGCTTTCAATGTTTTCGGTTGGCAGATACACATTTGCTGATGTGTTTGCGGGGATCTCCACATCAAGAATAAATTTCCCGCCCTCAATTTTCCATTCGGTTTTAATCTCGCCCCTTATTGAGCGGTATGAAGTTTTTGCCCAGTCGAGATCTCCGCCGGGTTTTGGCTGGATGATTATATTCTTGAACGCATTCCCGCCGGTTTTGATTCCGCCTATCGTTTCGTATATCCACTGGCATACAGCTCCAAATGAATAGTGGGCGAAGGAATTCATCCCCGGGTCTGCAAAGCCCTGCTCGGGTGTCCAGCCGTTCCAGCGTTCCCAGATTGTAGTTGCCCCGTGCTTTATAGAGAAGCCCCATGAGGGGAAGGTGTCGTTAAGCAGGAGCTGATAGGCGAGATCGCTGCGCCCGATATTATCAAGCGCGAGCATAAGGTCTTTCGTCCCCACAAAGCCTGTGGAGAGGTGGCCGTTTTCTTCCTTTATCCTGCGGACAAGGTGCTCGGCTGCAAGCTCGGCAGTTTCCCCGCGGACTAACCCGCAGGAAATCGCCAAAACATACCCCGTTTGCGAATCGCCCTTTATCTTTCCGTCGCTGCTGATATAAGCCTTATTGAATGCTCTTCGCAGCTGCTCAAAAAGCCTGCTGTATTTCGCTGCATCTTCTTCTCTGCCGAGCTTTTCGGCGATTTGTGAGAGCAGGTTGGTGCTGCGAGCGAAGTATGCGGTATAGATAACGTCTTTGGGCGTGTTATCGTCGATGTTAAGCCAGTCTCCGAAGCAGTGGAAATTATCCGGAGGGAGCAGATTATCTTTGCTTCGGTTTATTCTGAAAGCGATGAAACGCTTCATATTATCGTAGTATTTCTCGAGGATTCGCTTATCGCCATACATCTTGTAGATTGTCCAAGGGCATATAATGCCTGCATCCGCCCATGCGGGGCCTCCGTCGGCGTTCCATGCCATTGGCTCGCCGTCGCCTGCTTTCTTCAAGGGGGCAACCTTGGGATACTGCCCGTCTTCTCGCTGGGTATCATTTAAGTCTCTGAGCCATTTGATGAAGAATGCGTGAATATCGTTCTGGTATGCCGCTGTGTTTACATACACCTGCGCATCGCCGGTCCAGCCGAGGCGTTCATCTCGCTGGGGGCAGTCTGTTGGGATATCTATGAAGTTCATTCTCATCGTCCATTCGGCATTTTCCGCTATCTTGTTGACCATTGGATTAGAGCATTCAAAATTCCCCGTTTCAGGCATATCGCTGCTCAGGGCAAGGCCGGTAACATCGCTGAGACTTGGCTTTTGCTTGAGGCCGGTCAGCTCTACGTACTGAAAGCCGTGGAAGGTGAATGAGGGGTGCCAGATTTCTTTGCCGCCGCCTTTGCAGATGTATGTGTCTTCGGCATCTGCGCTGCGGAGGTTGGCGGTGTAGATTGTGCCGTCTTCATTGAGGCGTTCTGCATGGCGGAGCTTTACGGCCTGTCCGCGTTTGCCGCTGATCCGCAGCTTCACAACGCCTGCGAAATTCTGCCCCATATCAAACACATACCGCCCGGGAGCGGGCTCCGATAAGCTCACAGGCTCTACCTTCTCGAAAACCACTACCGGCTCGCTTACCGCCGCCTGCACTTTCGGGCTCACCTCATCGGAGCCTGTCGAAACGTCTTTCCAGCCGCTGTCATCAAATCCGGGTTTGCTCCAGCCGGGCATCTCAAGCCTTGCGTCGTATGTTTCGCCTTTGAGGAAGTCTGCTTTTTTTACTGCGCCGAGTGAGGCCTTCCAGTCTTTCGAGGTGCTTACAGTTTGCGTGGTGCCGTCTGTATATTCTATCTCAAGCTGGCCGAGGAAACGCAGGTCCTCGCCGTAATGCTTTCGTTTTTGGGTGAATCCGATGTACCCTGCAAACCAGCCGTCTGCTATCACGCTGCCGATTGCGTTTTGGCCTTTTCTGAGCTGCTCTGCAACATCATACGTCCGGTAGTAAACCCTTTTTTCGTAGTCTGTCCAGCCCGGGGAGAACCAGTCTTCCCCGATTCGCTTGCCGTTGAGGTAAACCTCGTATATCCCCAGCGAAGACGCATGCAGATACGCGCTCTTGATTTTTTTATCCGCCAGCTTGAATTCATCTCGCAGATAGCGGGCTGGAGCTGCGCCGCCCTGAACTTTAGGCTCGCCCCAAGGGCCTGAGCCGTATTTCCCTGCCGGTTTTGCGTTTTGCCATTTTGAATCATCGTATGAGAGTGTTTTCCATTTGTCGCTTTTGCTTTCAGAGCAAAGCCACTCTTCGCTGGTTGTTAATTCAATCTTTTCGCCTGAGTCTGCTGTTATTTCTGAGGCGAGGATAAGGCCTGCCGGATTTGCCGAATCGCCTGCATTTTCCGCGCTTACTGCAATAATATTCTTGCCTGATTTTAGCATTCCAGCTAAAGAGCAGTGTTTCAGGGAGCTGTGGGATTGCGTTTGTGCAGCGAAATCTCCATTCACATAAATCTCACAGGCATTGTCTGCGGCAAACAAGCAGTATGCCGATTTGATTTCCCAACTTTCAGGGATGTTGAATTTCAGGCGGAAAAATGAGTTGCCTGTTTTTACAGGCCGGCTTGCATTTGGGCGAGACCATATCCAGTCTGCTTTGCGAATAGATTCAGCCGTTTTCCTTTGATCTCGTGAAGGTATATCATCGAAGCCGATCCATTCGGCCTGCCAGTCTGAAGGGTCTAAAAGCCCCATAGTCCAATGAGCGGGACTGCTCCAATCGGAAGGCCTCAGCTGGCTGTCCCAAACTTTCACCTTCCAGCAGCATTGCATTCCGGATTCCAGAGGCTTGCCTTGATACTCCACTGCGATTGTATTATCGCTGATTACCTTGACTGAATCCCATAGGTCAGCCTTTTCCGGCGTGAGTTTTCTTGGGCTTGTGGCTGCTAAGATTCTGTAAGCCCTCTGGCTCTGGTTTCGCTTATCTGATGATACAGTCCAGCTTAGACGAGGTTTGGCTGCATCAATGCCAAGCGGATTTGTGCGGTACTCGCATCGCAGATTTTCAGGTTTGAGCGAACCTGCGTAAAGAGTAGTGAGAAGAATCGCAGAGCAGGCAGCAGCAATTTTCAAAAAACGTTCGTTTTTCATAAAACCACCTTCTATTATGATTTAGCAATTAGATAACGCAGCAGAACCCGTTAGCAGCTTTTAATCCCAGTTTATGCCAAGAAGCGTTTTACGGTTTCTGTTTGAGCTTATTAACCGCAGATTCAACAATTTCTGCATCCACCGGATGCGCCCACTGCCCGCCTTTTGTTAAGGCCTTTCCGATATCCTCAATCAGGGCGAATCTGGGCCAGCCGTCAACGGCTTTTTTATCGTGTTTTATCAGGCTGAGGATCTGTTCAGTGCTGATGTATTCTGGTATCCTAACGGGCAGAGAAAGCTCTTTGAGCAGATTTTCTGTTTTTTCGACCCGTTTTTTCGAGCCCGAGCCGAGCTCAATTTCTATAAGCCCCGCTGCGATTATCCCTATCGAAACGCATTCTCCGTGCAGGAGCTTGTATCCGCTGAGTGTTTCCACAGCATGCCCGATGGTATGGCCGTAGTTTAGGATTCGCCGCTGGTTTTTCTCGCACGGGTCTTCTTCGACTATCTTTGCCTTTATCTTGCAGTTCTTCTCAGCGAGCTGGGATAAGACATCGTCCTCCCGCTCTCTCAATTCCGAGATGCTTGCCTCTAAGAAGCCGAAATAATCGCTGTCCATAATCATCGCATGCTTAACAGATTCAGCGAGCCCAGAGAAATACTCCCTTTCGGGGAGCGTTTTGAGGGTGTGGGTGTCTATGATTACAGCGGCTGGGTGGTGAAATGCGCCGAATGCGTTTTTGCTGATAGAGGAATCAACTCCCGTTTTTCCGCCGATGCTCGAATCTGCCTGAGCAACAGTGGTGGTGGGGATGTGCAATACAGGCACGCCTCTTTTGAAGATTGCAGCAGCGAAGCCTGCCATATCGCCCACAGTTCCCCCGCCGAGCCCGGTGATAACTGAATCTCGCCCCATACCGGAAGCTTCCATAGCCTCCACAATCTCTATCACGGTGGTTATGTTTTTGCTTTTCTCGCCAGCGGGAGAGATTACAAAAAAACCAGCCTCCTGCTGGAAAGCTGAATCCAGCCCCGCAGAATGAACGTTTTCATCTGTAACGATAAAATTCCTTCGTCCTGCGGCGAAACGGGCTAAAAGCTGATTAGAGAGTATTCCGCTGCCGATAACAACAGGGTATTCCCCCGCCTCGGAAGGTTTGGTTTTTACACTGAGCTTTATTAAATCTTCCAAAAAACTGCCCTGCAAAAATGTCGATCAGACAAAATGAAAAAAAGCCGTAAACCGCCTTGGGGCAATTTACGGCTTTTCGGAATACTTTACCACCTAAACGTTCATTCCGGAAATCTCGCAGGCAAAAACCATCGTGCCTTCAACGAGACCCTGCACCTTTGCAGTGTATTTTCTGCTCCGCATCTTATATATATGGCAGAGCATAATAAGCCTGTCTCCGGGTACTACCGTACCCCTGAAATTCGCCGATTCAATCCCCGCAAAGCCGATAAAGCCTTTAAGACCGTAAATCTTCTTCATATAGAGGCTCGAAAGCTGAGCTGCCGCTTCAACCATAATCACACCGGGCATAATCGGCCTGCCCGGAATATGCCCGCGCACCCAGAATTCCTGGTCCGTTACGTCTTTGTAGCCAACACTGTAATGGTTTTCATCGTCATACCAGATGATACCATCAAGCTGCTGCATTTCATAATTCTGCGGGTTGTATTTTAGTATTTCAGTTTTATCAAAGAGCACTCGGCTCAGATCAATGTTATCTATGTCGAAAAGTAGTTTAGGAGGCATCCGAGTATTCCCAAATTTCAGATATCAGTCGCGCATTTCAAGAACTTTTGCCCTTATAGTCTGGGCTGCTGCTTTAATGTCCTGCATTTTCTTGCGCACTCTGGTACCAGCGGCTTTATTTCCGCTTTGAGCTTTCTGTAAATCCATTTCAGCTTCTTCAACAAGATTCTTTAGAGTATCAAATTCCTGCATTGCCAACTCCTTGGTCTTAAAATGTTAACTGTTTATTATTTAATTATGACTGTTGCAGAAACTTTAGTGAAAAACGGAGGATTGTCAAAACAAAAAACCGTTTCAAATCGGAATATCCTCGTTTTTGAGCTCTTCAGCCGCTTCTGCGGGCATATGAAGGCCTGAAAGATGGATCGCAAGCCCTGGCAGAGAGCCCACAAGAAGCACAAGACGCTGGCAAAGGGCTATTGTAACGGCCTGCTCAGGGCTCACCTCAGGCAGAAGTGAGAAGGCGGCGGAAATCCCGACCTCCAGAACTCCCAGCCCACCAGGGCTTATCGGAAGCGAGCCAATCATCCAGCAGAGGGGGAAAAAGGCAGCGTAGTAGCGGAAGTCTGCCTCGATCCCTGCGGAGCTGCACACAAGGTAAAACCCTGAAATGCTGCAAAGCTGAATCAGAAGCGTGAAAACAATGGCAAGAAACATCTTAAACGGGCTTCCTGCATACACCTTAACCGCCTCGAGAAGACGCAGAACCTTATGACGGATCTTAGCCCAAAGCTTCTGCATAAAGGCGGTTTTTCTAATTAGGAAAAATACCGCAACTGCAAGAACAAGCGCAGAAGCCCCTGCGAGGAGGATCGTTTCAAGGCCGCGAATCTCTTTTGAGGAATCATCTGCGGAAGATAGGAGCTTGTATGAATAAAGCAGGCCGATGCCTGCGAGCAAAAGCGATGATGCAAGCCCGCAAAAGCGGTCAACAATAACGCTGAAAGCCGCCTCCATCTTCTTATGGCTGGTATGATGGGTGATATACCAAGCACGAAGTACATCCCCGCCCACAAAGCTGAGCATTACGTTGTTGTAGAAAAAACCTACGTATGTCAGCTTTACCGCTGCGAGGCTGGAAACCTTTATGTTTATAAGACTCAGCAGATATTTCCACCTTATCCCTACCATCGACTGAGCGATTAAGAAAAGCGCTACTGCAGCAAAAAACATCAAGGGCTTGATCTTTGAGAAAGACGCTGCTAATTCCGATATGTCCTGAGTGCTTAGCAGCAAAACTACAGCACCAACGCCTATTATTATCCTTGCGATATTAGAAATTGTTTTTTTCATCCATCCAACCTATAAGAAGAGTATTTTCAAATTGTTCAGTGTTAAGCTTGATTATCAGGAATGATTTTTTGCAGTTCTTTTACTAAAACTGGCAAGTCAAACTCTATTATATCCCATAGTATATCCAAGTCTACAGAATCATATCCATGAAACAAACGATTTCGTAAACCTATTATTTCTTTCCATTGGATTTTAGAGTATTTCATTTTTGTGTTTTCAGAAATTTTGGTTGCTGCTTCCCCAATAATTTCGACCAATCTTGTTAAAGCAAGCTCGAGTATTCTTTCCTTGAATATATCTTCCCTGTTTTTATTACTTGCCAAATTTTCTGCTTCTTTGCAGCTTTCAAGCATATGCTTTAAACGCATCTGGTCTTTATGCTGCTCCATAAATAACCTCGGAATTGTTTATCACCTGCTCCCTGAAATTCTTGCTGAGAAAGGCCTTTGTGTTCAGGTCAACTTTTCTGCCGAAAATTTCTGAAAGCTCATTTTGAATTCTGAAAAAATCCAACCCTACACGGGCTCCCTGCTCAAATTCTGCAAGGATATCAATATCGCTTGAATTTGAGAAATCGTCCCTGAGCACAGAGCCGAACAGAGCAAGTTTTTTGATTCGGTTTTCTTTGCAGAACTCTGCTATTCGTTTATATGGTATTTCAATTTTGGCATTCATTTCAGTTTATGAGTATAACAATTTTCAAAACTAATACCAAACACCGAATGTTAAATTCGGAAGTAAGGGCAGTTTTGCTATCTGCTTCTTCTCAGCTCGAGTGCGCTGTCTCCTGCGATACTTCTTACCTGCCCTCTGAAATTTTGGTCTGGAGTAACGGAGAATTTCCCGTCGAACTGGACAGTAACAATGCTTCCGTCTTCGGTCTTAATTTCAAGGAAAACAGGCGATTTGCCGCTGTATTCTGTGATAACCCGCTTGAGCTTCTCAACCTTCGCCTCTTCATAAGAGCTTTCCCATTTTATAAACACGTTCGTTGAGAACTGATTCATAACCAGCTCAGGGAGGATAATCCTCTTTGCGATGATCTGGGGGTTATCGCGGGATTTATCAACCTTCCCCTGAACGAATATAATCTTATCCTGCTCTATCAGATGCGAGAATTCTGCGAACTGATCGGGAAAAAGGACAATCTCGCATTCCCCGTTGAGGTCTTCAAAGCTCACGATACACATCTTCCTGCCTGCATTTTTGCCTGATTTTGTGGTGAAGACTTTTGTATCGGTAATCATCCCGCCGATAACGATATCAGCTCCGTCTGCCATTTTTGGGATTTCATCGCTGTGGGCAGTGGAGTAGGCGGTGATTGTATCGCCCTGCCTGCTGAGCGGGTTTGATGTTACGAATATCCCGAGCAGGTCTTTTTCGTAGCTGAGCATAAGAGCCGGAGGCCAGGCCGGAACGTCCGGCAGGCTGTTTGCCTGAGCTTCCTGTCCGCTCTGTTCTTCTCCGAAAGCGGCAAACAGATTCCCCTGTCCGCTGAGCTTATCGGCCTGAGCAGTCTGCCCTGCACGAACGGCAGGCTCCACCGCTTCGTAAAACTGCGCCCTGCTTGCTCCGAGCCGGTCGAAAGCGCCGGCTTTCACAAGAGCCTCGATAGACTGCTTTGTAACGGCTCTTAAATCAACATTTTCGCAGAAATGATACAGGCCTGTAAAGCCTCCGCATTCTTCTCTTGCCTGTATAATTTTTTCTATTGCCTTCTCTCCAAGACCCTTTATTGCCCCTAGGCCGAAGCGAATCTTGCCATGCTTATTCTTTCTGTCTTCTTCTGAATCGTATGCAGCCTTGAAATCCACAAAGCTTTCGTTTATATCCGGCGGGAGGATATCAATCCCCATAGCCTTGCACTCTTTGAAGTATTCCTTGGCCTTTGTCTGATCGCCCTTTTCGTAGGTGAGCAGGGAGGCCATAAACTCCACAGGCCAGTACTGCTTGAGGTAGGCTGTCTGGAAAGCAACAAATGCATAACGCGAGGAATGGCTTTTGTTGAATCCGTATCCGGCGAACTTGTTGATAAGGCTGAAGATATCCTCTGCCTGCTGTTTTTCGAGGCCGTTATCAACGCAGCCATCGATAAAATGCTGCTTCTTATCAGCGATCACCTCTTCCTTCTTCTTGCTTATCGCCTTAATGAGTTTGTATGCCTCACGAAGCTTGATTCCGCCGAGCCGGTGGCAAATCTGCATCACCTGCTCCTGATACACCATAATCCCGAAGGTTTCTTCAAGAACCTCCTTCATCACTGGATGGGGCACCTCCCATTTCGCTCCGTGCTTTCTTGCAATGAAATCATCGATAAGATCCATCGGCCCCGGGCGGTACAGGGCGTTTGCGGCGATCAGGTCTTCAAGGCGGTCTGGCTTGAGGTCTTTGAGCAGCCTAACCATACCGGCAGATTCAAACTGAAACACACCCTTGGTTTTCCCAGCGCCGAATATCCCGCCTAACACCTCTTGGTCTTTTGTGTCAACGGCTTCGATATCAATATCCACGCCGTGAATCCGCTTAACCTTTCGCTTCGTGGATTCGATGATACTCAGCGTCCTGAGGCCGAGAAAATCCATCTTCAAAAGCCCCACATCCTCCACATGGGACCCTTCAAACTGGGTTATCAGATCCTCCGAACCGCTCTGACGGTAGAGCGGGAGCATTGTATCCAGCGGCTCATCAGCAATCACCACTGCGCATGCATGCACGCCCGCGTGCCTTGAAAGCCCTTCGAGCTTTCTGCCGGTGTCTATCAACTTCTTTGTCTGGGGGCTGTTTTCGTATTCCTTTTTGAGGTCTTGGTCGTCTTCAAGCGCCCCCTCAAGGGTAACCTTCGGCCCTTCGGGAATCATTTTGGCAACCCTGTTAACATCAGGCAGGGGCACATCCAGAGCCCTTCCCACATCCCTTATCACACACTTTGCCCCCATCGTGCCGAATGTGGTTATCTGGGCAATCTCGCCGTACTTCTCGCGTACATAGTTCAAAAGCGCTGGCCTGCCGTCCTGACAGATATCGATATCGATATCGGGCATCTCATTACGCTCGGGATCCATAAAACGCTCGAAGAGAAGGCCGTATTTGATTGGGTCAACGTTACACAGCCCTAAGCAGTAGCCAACGATAGTTCCTACACCGCTGCCTCTTGCACCGGTGGGGATGCCGTTTTTCGCTGCCCAGTTGCAGAATTCCCATACGATAAGGAAGTAGCTCGAGAAGCCTTTTCCGTCTATAACGCCGATTTCTCGTTCTATTCTATTTTTAATGTCTTCTGTTATCTCGCTGTATCGCTCTTCGGCGCCTTTGTAAACCAGCTCACGCAGATATTCGCCCGGGGTCTTTTTATCCGGCGGTGTAAATTTCGGGGCGTGCTGGGTTTCCAGATCGATCTCAACATTGCATCGCTCCGCAATTTTGAGCGTGTTATCACAGGCCTCGGGGATATCGCTGAAAAGCTCCCTCATTTCCTCAGGCGATTTGAGATACACGCTGGTGGGGTAATGCATCCTGTTTTCATCGCTCACGATCTTTCCTGTACTGATGCATGTGAGGATATCGTGGGCTTCGTAGTCGTTTTTGTTGAGAAAGTGCACGTCATTTGTTGCCACTAACCCCAGCCCGAGCTTATTTGCCATCTCGATCATCTCGGGATTCGGGTCTACCGGCTCCTCATCCACCCAGCTGTGCCGCTGGAGCTCAATGAAGAAGTTGTTCTCGCCGAAAATTCTTGCATAATTCTCAGCCGCCTTAACGGCATCCTCATGCCTGCCTCGTATAATGTATTGCGGGATTATCCCCCCAAGACACGCAGAGCAGGCTATTATCCCCTCGCTGTATCGGCTGAGCAGCTCATCATCCACTCTCGGTTTGTAGTACAGGCCTTCTGTGTATGAAAGGGAGGTGAGCTTTATGAGATTCTGATAGCCCGTGTTGTTTTCAGCGAGCAGGAGGAGATGAAAATTGGAATCTCTCTGGGTTCCCGTTCTCTCCTGCCTTTTTCCCGGGGTATAGTAAGCTTCAAGGCCGATTATCGGCTTAACACCGCTGCCGGCGAATGTCTTGTAGAAATCTATCGCACCGTATAGGTTTCCGTGGTCTGTCATTGCCGCAGAAGACATTCCGTATTCATTGCATTTACCCAGAAGCTCAGGGATCTTTACAGCCCCGTCCAGCAGTGAGTATTCGGTGTGAAGATGAAGATGCGCAAAACCTTGATTAGACATTTTATAACCATAAATAATATATTGCGAATGATAATAAACACGAAAATTTATGCCCAAGATTTTATCTATACCGCTTCGCTTAGCAAGCCGAGAATTGAAATGTAAAAGAGGTTTCCCTGCGGGGGAATGTGGCTCGTTATGGTAGGCATCTGCCTTTTTTACTTATAGCTTAACTTTTTCTTCATTTCAGCGCAGGCTTAACCTTGTGCAGTAAAATTACTTGCCCAAGTTTTTTTTATCCCTGAAACACGTTTTTTTCAAGGTATTTGAATATTTAATTTGAAAAGTACGATTAAATTTTCTAAGCTGAATTAAGAGCTTCGATTTTTCATCTGTGTATTGATGTAGGTGTAATATTGTATTTTGCTAAAGGAGGCAAAAAATGAAGAAGTTATTATTTTCCTCAATTCTGATCCTGCTTATCCCGGGGATTATCTGTGCGGAGCCGTATTTCTCGAAGCAGGGTGCTGCCGATTGGCAGGAGGCTCTGGATGCGGGTTTTATTCGCGGCCTCACCCCTTCAGAGTGGGATGGTTATATGAACCAGTGGCAGCAGTTTCTAGGCCCTGGCGGAGTGCCCTATCCTGTTGATACTCAGTTTCTCCCGCCTGAGCTTTATGTTGCAGAGAACGCCGGAGATATGGACGAACAGCCCGGGCTTGTGATGGCTTGGGGCGAAGACGGCCAGTCCGACGGCGACTATGCCAGCGCGTGGGTGTATGAGTACGGAGTGGATCCGGACTTGAGCGGAGCGGTGATTCAGATTACCGTTGTCCCGCCGCAGTACGGCCCGACCGGAAGTCAGGTAAACACCGTGTCTTTCGGGATACGTGATATGAACGGGGCGATTCGTTCATGGCACTGGGTCTGCGGGCCGGGCGGTATCCCTTGGAACACGCCCACAACGATTACGATCAACGCCTGGATGACCGGTATAGGCGCGACGACGCCTTCAGCCTCAGGCTTTATGAACAACCCCGCATTCGACATCACAAAGGTGATTGATTTCATCGTGGACGAGAATGCCGCTTGGGTAGGCGGGGCAGCTCCAGTGCCGCCTCCAGGACAGACTGTTCCAAAGCCTTGGAACTACTGGTACGACCTTATTGTTAGGCCGAGCGATAACCCAGAGGGGATGACAGTGGGCTTCAATCCCGAGATCCATCAGGATATCGAAAACCCCGATCTCTGGCCGAACGACTATCATATGGAGTTTGTAGTGGAGTCTTACAATCCCTTCAATCCGGATGTTCCCGCCCCGCCGATTCTTCTCTCGCATATTGATGATATGTTTATGTCTTTCGATTACAGCATAACCCCGCTGGGCGACGGGTATTATCAGGTGGAGATGGACTGGTCTAACCCGGTAGAAGACCCTATTCCATACTGCACGGTAATACATCTGGGCTTCGAGCTGGAGGTTATAAACAGCAATGTGATTTTGGAAGTGAAGGGCTGGTGGACGAAGGACGGAGAGCCGGTGGGCGATATTGCCGAACCTAATTTGCCAAACGACGGGTTTACCCCGCTTTTGGGATTTAGAGTGGAAGACGGAATGATAAACCCGCCGCCGATCGGGATGCCTGAATTCGGCTATCTCACGCTTCGTAACGGAGACGGCAACCCCGATACCTCGCAGGGCGAGATTCCTGTGGAGATAGTGCAGCTTGAGCTGGCGGTTCTCAGCCCTGAGGAGCTGGCAAATCAGCTGGGCGATTATCCTTTCGGCGAGCTCAACTCATCCAGCCCGCTTCAGCAGGAGCTTCCGTGGCAGCCTGCTCTAATCGACGGCGCGCTGGTGGGCGAGAATAATCCGGTGAATATGCCGCCGGACAGCTTCTTTGATGTATTCTTTGATATAGATTTGCCCGAGCCAACGCCGATTGATGCCGGCGATTTCGTGATTATCCGCGAGAAGGTAAGATTTACAAACAACAATAATATGGTTGAGGAAAGATGGTCTTGGCATATGCACGAGGCGGACAACGGAGAATGCGATCTGGGCGATGCTCCGGACGATACCAACGCTGCGTTCGCCCCTATGACCACTTACCCCGCTGCTGTTGCTGCGAAATTCCCAACGACCTATCAAAACGGCAGCCCGCCTTTCGGCCCGATACACTTCTGGCCTGCCTCAGGCCCGTATCTGGGTACGGGAGTAACGCTGGAATGGGACGCAGACTTCGGCTCCGATGAGGATCCTACGAACAATATCATCCCGGTATCCAACACAGCTGACAAAGATTTCGCTGACGACGGAATCATTGGTATGCCGCTCTCAATGCCGAAATGCGAGAATACGGCATTCGATTACCGCGTAACAGTGCCTTCAGCGGCTGCTGGATTATCCGCCTACGTTAATGCATGGGCTGATTTCAACCGCGACGGCGACTGGGACGATGTGATTGTATGCCAAGACAGCGGACAGCAGGTTAGCGAGTGGATCGTGCAGGACCAGCCGCTTGCGAATCTCAGCGCAGGCGTGCAGACATTTACCACCCCCCCATTCTACTCCTGGCACCCGGGCAGCGCTGATGAAGAGCCGATGTGGCTCAGGATTACGATTTCACCCCTGCCGTTTACAGGCAGCGGCGACCCGGTGGCAGCGGGCTCAGGCCCTCCATGGGGCTACACCTACGGCGAAACAGAAGATTATCTCTTCGTTCCCGTTACAACCGAAGGAGATACCTGCGACTGCGCAGACCTCACAGGCGACGGCTTTGTGGACCTGAGCGACCTTGCCTGTATGGCAAGCCAATGGCTCACAAGCTGCCCGTAATGTCAGAATTTAAAGAAAAAGGGCTGAAGATTTTTTCTTTAGCCCTTTGATTTCCTTTTTCTGATGTTATAATACACTTATTATTTAGGTGTAAGTGTTAGAAAGGAAAGTTCAAAATGATGGTAATAGGTTACAGCAGGAAATTACACTTTGTGTTTGCGTGTATTTTCTCAGCAGCTGCAGCGGTAAATGCGGCGTATGTGCAGGAAGATTTCAGAGGCACAACCGCCCCGGGCTGGGTGATTGAGTCTAATTCTGCCGGTTCTCCGGGATTAACTGCGGAAACAGGAGAAGACCCGGACGGCGATGGATGGCTGAGGCTTACCAATGATCAGGATGAAAGCCAAGGGGCTTTTGCTTACTACGATACCGCCATTCCTACAAATCAGGGCCTTGTTTTTACATTCGATTTTGTTACATGGGGAAGCGGAGGCACTCTTGCCGACGGCCTTGCCCTTGCTATTTTCAGAGCGGATGTGGATCCCGATCCTCAAAGCTACGGCGGCTCGCTTGCATACGCACCTCAATACAATTCTCCCGGATTGAACGGGGCTGTAGCAGGGTTCGGATTTGATGAATTCGGTAATTTCTCAAACCCTACTGAAGGCAGAACAGGAGGTCCCGGGCGAACTCAAAATGCTGTGGCAATACGAGGCTCACAGGGGGAAGACAGATTCACCGGATATGAGTATCAAACGGGAACCGGCCCAGACCCATTGCCTGATTTCTCAACAGATGAAGTGAGTTCAAGGGATGATGCCGTTATACATACGGTAAAGATTACAATCCCCACAGACAAGGTGATCTCTGTAGAGTGGAAACCGGAAGGGGAAGACTGGTCTTATCTGATAAGAGATTACGAGTGCGGGCTTAACTGCCCCGATCAAATCAAATTCGGTTATGCCGCCTCAACAGGGTCACTTAAAGCCTACCACGAGGTAAGAAATCTGAGCGTAACAGCTGTTCCTGAGCCTGCCTCAATTTCCATCATGGCCTTGGGAGGATTAACACTCCTTAGAAAACGAAGAAAATAAGCTCAAATTCAGATCTCCGTAAGTTTTTCTAACGCGCAGTTTCTCAGGGCACTGAGTTGCTGGGGCGATTCTCCGCGAGCCTGCAAATGCGATGGAAAAAGATTCTGCAAGCTGTACTTTTCTTCGTATATTTCTATTCGCCGGCGATGATTAGTATTACCCGGCCTTTGAATCCCCGCAGGCTCTCTGTTCGCAGCTTCCGGATTTACCTTCATTACCCTTTAGCTTTTCATATATGCTATTGAGGCGGGGGCGGAGGATATCGTTCCAGATTTCATAGCCCTTTTTGTTCAGGTGCAGGCGGTCTTTGAGGAAGAGCTGATCGTTCGGCCTGCCTTCCTCGGTTAGGAGAGCCGAAGCGGTGTCAACGTAATAGAGATTCCCGCTTTTCTGATTATAACTGCGGATGAGCTGATTGGTTTTGCTCATATTATCCCAATACTGCCAGCGGCTTGAGGCCGGCTTAATCGGGAGATACACAAACGGTGTGTTCGGATAGTCGCTGCGGATTTTGCTCAAGAGCTGCTTGTAGTCTTCAAATATCTGCTCTGGGGGTTTGGCGGAAGCAGCGTCGTTATCGCCGGCATAGAATACTATCACTGCCGGATCATAGCTGCCTCTAAATCGGGTTTTTTGATAATAGCTGCCATAAACCAGTCCTTGTTTACTTTGCCCCTATAATGCCGAACATAACCCGAACAATCAAGACTGAATTACACAGCCATCCCATAGAAGAACAAAATATAAGATGTTTCTTTGAAAATAGCGGGGTATGAGTTACACTAATTTCAACAAACTAACCAAAAATTAGGAGTAACTCATGACACCCGCTAAGCATCAATATACAGTTCTCAAGCAGATATGCCAATATATTCCTGCTTATCTTGTTTCAAAATTATCCCGGTTTTACGGTATTGACAAGCAATCACGAACATTTTCGTGCTGGTCTCACATTGTATCTATGCTTCATGTCCAGATTGCTCACAGCCTCTCGCTGAACGACGTTGCCGACACATTGCGTAATCATTCCGGAGCTTTGATTCCTATTCGCCGTGCAACCCCACCAAGCAGGAATGGGCTTTCTCATGCAAACAGGGTTCGAGATCCTCGTATGGCAGAGACTCTCTTCTGGGAGGTGCTGTCCCATATCCAAGCCCAGCATCCTAATTTTGGCAGAGGTCATAAATACTCCGGCCTTCCAAGGCGTTTTAAGAGAGCAATATATGCGGTTGATTCAACAACGATTCAGCTTGTAGCCAACTGTATTGACTGGGCTAAACATCGCAGACGCAAAGCCGCTGCAAAGTGCCACATGCAGCTTAATCTCCAGACATTCCTGCCTCAATTTGCTATTGTAAAAGAAGCCTCAACCCATGATTCGACAGAGGCTTATCAGCTCTGTCAGAACCTTAAAAGCGGCGAAATAGCGGTTTTTGACAAGGCTTACGTGGATTTTAAGCATCTGGCTGATCTTGACAGGCGAGAATTATTCTGGGTTACCAGAGCCAAAGACAATATGAAATATCGTTTTGTTAAACAGAATACAGAACCAAAAGGTGATATCCAATACGATGCATTAATTGAACTTGAAATGCCGAAAAGCTATGAGGCCTACCCGAAGCAGCTCCGTTTGGTTAAGGCTTATGTGGAAGTTAACGGCGAGAAAAAGCTTATGAAATTTATCACTAACAATACTCAGTGGGCGCCGAGCAGTATCTGCGGCCTATATAAATGCCGATGGGGCATAGAGGTGTTTTTCAAGCAAATAAAGCAGACTTTGCAGCTAAGCGATTTCCTAGGGCATAGCCAAGAAGCGATTCTATGGCAAGTATGGACGGCAATGCTTGCTTATATTTTAATACGGTATATAGGTTTCCTCGGCAAATGGAAAGGAACATTCAGTCGATTGTTTACTTTGCTGAGGGGTGTATTATTCAGCCGGCTGGATGTTTTTAGCGTTATGGCTGCCTGTGGGACAGCACGTGGTTCACCGCGTATGGTTGCAAGCCCTCAGCAGGCTTATTTGCCAGGTTTTAATATGTAGCAAGATTTTACGCAAAGAAAGAGGTGAAAAAAGAGTGGGCAGTATTGAGCAAATAACTGACAATTGAACAATAGCCAAAAAAATGCAAACTGGGGTGATTGAAATCCTTCAGGAAAAGGGCGTTTTAATACAATAAACAAGCCCTCAACGATAAATCTATGGACCTATGGGATGGCTGTGACTGAATTAAAAAAACAGCAGCAAGCATAGCGGCAGCTTGTCCAAATCTGTGCTATGGTAAAGGGAGCAGTTTACTGAAATCATTCCAGCTTTCAAAAATCAATTAGAATCTCTTTTTCTTGAAGACAGGAGTATCAGGTTGCGAATATCTTCAGTTGTTCTTGCGGCGAGGAAGTTTTCAACGAAGTTTTTCTGCTGAAGTGTTTGTGCGATAGCCATAAGCGCACGGAGGTGGAAGTTTCTCTGGTCTGCTGAGCCGGCAAGAGCAAAGATTACTTTTACCGGATCATCTGAAGAAGGGAACTTTATGCCTTGTTTTGCCCGTATTACGCTGACGCAGAATACTTCTCTGCCGTTTACTATAATATGTGGTATGGCCAGGCCAGGTTCGATGATGGTTGCGCTTTGTTTTTCTCGCTGGATAAATTTTTCATAAAGCTGCGTGCGGTTTACCTTGAGCTCTTCGGCCATCGACGATGCGATCTGTGCGAAGAGCTTTTCGGGTTGCGGGCTGTCTGGGATGTCAAGTATTTCACAGCTGCGGATAAGGCGGTCAAATCTATCTTCTATGATGTTGTCGCGTTCGATGAGTATGTCTCGCAGTTCATTTTCGAGAGTCGAGGTTTTAAGCTGAATGTCTGTAACGCGCTGAACGATACGCATAACGGCTGAGGAGGTTTTGGTATGGTGGCGGGTGAAAAGGAAGTACCACAAGATGCTGAGCAGGAAAAATCCTGCCGATATCAACAGAGGGATCAAGCCCATATCGATAATCAGCAGGCAGTATAATATTATGGCGATTATGTTCAGGTATGGGTACAGCGGCGTGCAAAACTCGGGGCGGTAAGACTGTATTTTGCTTTCTCGCATAATTATAACGCTGGCATTGTCGAGTAAGAAGAGTATAATCATCAGAGTCGAGGCGGTTTTAACGAGGATTTCAATTTCGAGCATTGTTATAGCGGCGATCATAAACAGTGAAGTGATTATAATGCTTACGTAAGGAGTTTGAGTTTTGCCGACGCGTCCGAGCAGTGCGGGCAACAGTTTGTCCCGGCTCATAGCAAGCGGTGAACGTGAGGCGGAGAGAAGCCCGCCGTTGGCGGTGGTAATGTAGGCGGTGAGTGCGCCGATGCTGAGCAATACGAAGCCCGGGGTGGACATAAATGTATTGGCAGCCAGGGCGATGGGTGCGTAGCTTGATTCTAGCTCTTCGCCATATAGAACGCCGAAAGTAACGATGATGGTCAGGAAGTAGAAGAGGCTTACGACCAGCCATGCGAGTATCATTCCGAGAGTTAGGTTGCGTGCGGGATTGCGAACTTCTTCTGCGATGTTAGCCACTTGTGTGAGCCCGCCGAAGCTGATGAATACGAGGCCGGCAGTTGAGAGCACACTTGACCATCCCTGGGGCATAAAGTTATCAAATCGTGAGATGCGGACGGAATTGAAGCCGCTGGTAATGTATAACGTGAGGATGATCAGCAAACCCGCGACGAGGAATATTTGGAAGCGGGTTGTGGATTTAACACTGAGTATGTTGAGGAAAGTGAAGAATAAGCAGCAAAGCACGCCGGCGGATTTTAGCTGAAATTGGCTGAGCTGGATATCGAAAAGGGCAGCGGAGACCTCAATAAGGGCAATTATCCCGATAATTGCGAAAGCACTTTTCAGCGCGAGCGAGAACCAGTTTGCCATGCCTGTGAATATGCCCCATAAAGGTCCGAGGCTTCGCTGAACATAGAAGTATGTTCCCCCGGAACGGGGCATTGCGGTTGCCAGTTCGGCTTTGCTTAGCAGGCCCGGGATAATCAGCAAGGATGCGAAGATGTAGGAGATTATGGAGGCAGGTCCTGCCTGAGCGTAGGCTATTGACGGCAGCACGAATAGCCCCGAGCTGATCATTGCACCGGAGGCGATGCAGAAGACATCGAGCATTGAGAGGCTTCTTTCTAACTTTGCCATTGGTATTCCTGTATTTAATACTGGTTGTGAAAACGTTTTTGCTTACCGTTTCAGAACAGTAACGTAAAATATAATTTGTTTTTAGTTTGAGCCTTGGAGGTTCTTGAATTTTATGTTGTTATTATACATAAAAGTTAGAGAGAGTGCATATAATTCTTGTGAATTTTTATTTTGGTCTGTAAAAGTACGCTCAAAAAAGAGCAGTGTTTTTTCCCCAGCTAGTTAGTTTTTGTAATTTTTTATCCGTTAAACCGAATTTGCAGCGTCAATCTTGCCATAATCGGTGCGATTGCAGTTGCTCGTTTCTGCAAACTCTTCTCAAACCTGTATAAAAAATCTTAGAATGCCTCTCAATTCCCGCAGGCTCCTTGTTCGCAGCTTCCGGATTTGCTTTCATTTTCCTTTAGCTTTTCATATATGCTATTGAGACGGGGGCGGAGGATATCGTTCCAGATTTCATACCCCTTTTTGTTCAGGTGCAGGCGGTCTTTGAGGAAGAGCTGATTGTTCGGCCTGCCTTCCTCGGTTAGGAGAGCCGAAGCGGTGTCAATGTAATAGAGATTCCCGCTTTTCTGATTATAACTGCGGATGAGCTGATTGGTTTTGCTCATATTATCCCAATACTGCCAGCGGCTTGAGGCCGGCTTAATCGGGAGATACACAAACGGGGTATTCGGATAGTCGCTGCGGATTTTGCTCAAGAGCTGCTTGTAGTCTTCAAATATCTGCTCTGGGGGTTTGGCGGAAGCAGCGTCGTTATCGCCGGCATAGAAAACTATCACTGCCGGATCATAGCTGCCAACAACATCCTCGCAGTAGTGAATTATATCGGAGATATGCGAGCCCCCGAAGCCGCGGTTGATAACGGGAAGGTGCGGGAAGGCTTCGGCCGTCTGCCACATCCTGATGCTCGAGCTGCCGATAAAGAGAACCGCTTCATCAGGCGAGCTGTTTTTGCTGTCCCACTTTTTGAAGGATTCAATCGCGTTCTCAAATCTCTCGGGGCTGGGATCTTCAACTTGCTTCTCTGAAGCTGAAGATAATAGCGAAAAACTCATCAGAAAGGCTGCTGAAAATAGAAAACTTTTTGATTTACTCATTTTTTCGTTCCTTAGATTAAGTGTTTAGTTATCTTTGGGCACAATATCAAAAACAGCGAGCTCGGGGCGGGCGAGAAAACGTGCCTTAATCACTCCGCCTCCATCCAGCCCCACGCCTCTGCAAACGTACATCTGCACGCCGGCTCTCTCGAACATTCCCTCTTCGTATTTCTTGCCGAATTTCGAGAACGTGATTATCGCCCCATAGAACGGCAGGGCAATTTGTCCTCCGTGGGTATGGCCTGCAAGATACAGCTCCGCTGACCCCGGCGGGATCGATTCGATTAAATCAGGGCTGTGATACAAAAACAGCCTGAAGCTGGCTTCATTGAGCTTTGAGAGTCTTTCGAGATTTGGATACTGGAAATCCGCTCCATAAATCTGGAGCGTTTCGCCGTCTTTCTCGATTGTTCTTGATTCGTTGAAAAGCGGATCTATGCCGGCCTGCTCGAAAAGTTTTCTCGTATCGAAAGACCAGTTCCCCTCGCAGCCGTATATTCCGAGCGGTGGATCAATATTGTTGAAGATATCCCTGAAATGCTGTTTGGCTGCGTATTTTCCTATATTGCAGGCGTCGCCGGTGAAAACAACAATATCAGGCTTGAGCCTGCGCACCTCGCTTACGAGCCTCTCCTCGAGAACTGCCCGCCGGTCGCAGTGGGTATCGGTAATCTGAACAATCCGGTAGGATGTGTTTTGGAGCTTGGCGGTTTCGATTCTATGGCGGGAGATTTCCAGCCAGTGCGGCTCAATGAAACACGCATACACATACGTTATCACAATCGCAGCAGCAGCAGAATGCAGGAGGATTCGGAGCGTTTTGAAGCGAAAGAGCTTTGCGAGAAATGCTGGTTGTTTTGCAAATTTAAAATAAATCTGCAAAGCCTCAAGGCTCAAAACAAATGCTGCTGTTAGAAATGACCCCAGCGTTACAAGGCGAATCATAAAAAAGCAGAACTCGGTATAGCTCATTTGAGGAACCCCAATATCAATTCTTCTCGGATTTCAGCTCTCTGCTCATAAGACTCGCAATAACCTCATCTACGCTCATCTCGCCCTTTATCACGCTCTGAACACCAGCCGCTATCGGCATCTCCACCCCGAGCTTGCCGGCAAGGGCAACAACAGAATCGCACGTTGACACGCCTTCCACAACGCTGTTTGTCTCGGCCAGAGCCTCGCTTACAGCCATCCCTCGGCCGAGCTTTTCGCCGAAGCTGCGGTTGCGTCCTTTCGGAGAGATGCACGTTGTTACCAGATCGCCAAGACCGGTGAGGCCGGCGAATGTGTCGTGGTCTGCTCCCATTGCGGCGCCGAGGCGGGTTATTTCAGCCAATCCGCGGGCAAGCAGGGCGGCCTTGGCGTTATCGCCTGCGCCGATGCCGTCTATTATTCCGGCGGCTATTGCTATAACGTTTTTCGATGCACCGGCAACCTGCACGCCGATTATATCCGGGCTTGAATACACGCGGAACCAAGGGGTGGTAAAGGTTTGCTGAATCCTGCGTGCGATGCTTTCATCGCTGCACGCAGCGCTTGCGCTTGCCGGGAGCCTGCGCATAAGCTCATCTGCGATATTCGGGCCTGAGAGCGTGGCGAGGGGGTTTTTGCTTCCTGTCTCGGCCTCTATAATCTGAGTGGGCAGCAGCAGACGCTCATTCTCAATGCCCTTTGTTACCGATACTATCGGCACGCCGGCAGGGAGGAAGGGTTTGAGCCTCGCCCATACCCTCCCGCAAAACTGGCACGGCACTGCAGAAATAATCAGATCCGCACCCTGCATGCAGGAAGCATCGTCCGCGTTGAATTTAAGTGCGGGGTCGAGCTTGAAGCCCGGGAGGAACAGGGTATTCTCGCCGGTTTTCTCTATCTCTTTCAGCTGGGTCTCGCTATGTCCCCACATCGTTACGCTGAAGCCTTTGGAGCAAAGATTCGAAGAGCAGGCCGTGGCCATTGCTCCGTCGCCGATTATGGTAATATTATTGTACAATTTGCTTTTCCTTATTATTCCAAAATCAAAACCACTATTATAAGAAAATTCAAATGCTTTCAAAACCATTCAATTTAAATAAATCAATATCACTCTGCATAAAAAAAGGACGCCGGCGAGGGCGTCCTTTGTGATTGTTAGTTTTTGGAAGTTTATTTGCTTCCTTCCGGCAGAGCTTGGGAAGCCTTGATGAACGAATTAACATCAAATTCGCTGCTGAGGAACTTCTTTGCTGCCTTGAAAGGTCTTATGCAGAAGCGGTATGAATATCCGTTTCCGCCCGGAAGTGTATATTCCGGATGGGTTCTTGCGCCCCAGCTGTTATCTCCGCCAACGCCCATCTGCTTGTAGTCAATATTCAGCGTGATGAAGTCTCTGTCCGGCAGGGCGTACGGATGGCCTTCTTCGGAGGCATCTGCAAGGTCCTGCATTGAATACCGCCAAGCGCTCACGCTCAGCTCGGGCATTCCAAGCACCATTATTCCCTTGCCGCTTTTGTTTGTCATAGCAGCCCAGCGAACATCAGTCTTGTTGCCGTTTTCCTGCGGACGTATATATTCGTGTTCGGGCTTGGTAACATTTTCGGTATGTATTCCGATTGGCATACCGGTTTTTCTGTCCCAGTAGGTCTCCCAAGGGCCGCGTCCGTACCACGTCATATTCTCGAGGCAGTCTTTGATTTTCACCTGCATACCGATTCTCGGTATATTCGGAATGTTCTGATTGCTGCGTGAGAGGTTTGCATCAACGATGATATCGCCGCTGCCGTAGATGAAGTATCTTGCTGAGAGCTTGATATTCTTCACAGGCAGATTCCAGTCCGCAGACACTCTGAACTTTGTCTCTGAGAGTTTGGCGTATGTTATAGACTCAAGCTTGCGGTTCTTCCCGGCGTCTTTCCATATTCCAAGCCTTTCGGGCATTTTGCTTCCGCCTGCGTTGCAGCCGCCGTCGTTATCTGTGGGCACTCTCCAGAAATTCGGCTCAAGCGGGCCTTGGAGAACTTTCATTCCGCCTGCTGTGTATTCGGTGAGAGACCCGTTTTGCTTGGAGAATACCGCCTTGAATTTATCTGAGGAGAAGTGAATCTCGTCATCTGTTTCTGCGATTTCAATTTCTGGAAATTCTTCAGAATCTTCTGCCATATAGCTCCCGCTCTTCAGACTGAATTGATCCCATGCGATTTCATAGCCCTTATCAGCCCAGCTTAAATCAGATTTGAGCTTGAAGCTGATTTTAGCCATATATTCCTTAGCCGGAGCCATTTTGATTTTCTCAAGCGGCAGGTCTATATCGGCGCTGCTTTGAGCGGGGATGTCTTTAAGTTCGATTTCGCCGCCGGCAATTTTTTTGCCGTCTTCGGTTACTGCGAATTCAGCGTTTACAAAATCAGCGAGGTTGCGGAAGCAGTATTTGTTGTGAACAGTAAAAATGCCTTTATCAGCATCCTTTTCTTTAACTTTGATATTCTGATAAACCTTCTTTACCTCGAATACATGCGGATGAGGCTTTCTGTCCGGGAGTACAAGCCCGTTGCAGCAGAAGTTTTTGTCGTTGGGGTAATCTCCGTAGTCTCCGCCGTATGCCCAGAAAGGCTCGCCGTCTTCGGTTTCTTTGTACAGCCCCTGGTCAACCCAGTCCCAGATTGACCCGCCCTGAAGCACATCGTAGCTCTCTATTGTATCCCAGTAGTCCTGTAGGTTTCCAACGCTGTTGCCCATGGCATGTGCATATTCGCACATAATTAGAGGGCGGTCGCTGTGGTTTTCTGCGTATTCTTTAAGCTGGTGGATTCTTGCATACATCGGGCAAACGATATCTGTATGCGGCTTTTGATGCGCCTGTTCGTAATGTACCGGCCTTGAATCATCCCTCTGCTTAATCCATGCGCTTGCCTTCTTGAAGTTTACTCCGTCTCCGGCTTCGTTGCCCATAGACCATATAATGACGCTCGGATGGTTCTTAGTGCGCTCTAACATACTCTTAATTCTGTCCATGTGCGCCGGCCCCCAGCTTGGGTCTTTTGCGAGGGAGTCTTTCCCGTAGTGCATACCGTGTGATTCGATATTCGCCTCATCAATCACATACAGTCCGTACTTGTCGCATAGGTCGTACCACTGCGGGCAGTTGGGGTAGTGGCTTGTGCGCACTGTGTTGATATTGTACTGCTTCATGAGCTTTATGTCCTGAATCATAGATTCTTCGCTCACGTAATGGCCTGTATGCGGGTCGTGTTCGTGGCGGTTTACCCCTTTAACGTATATCGGCTGACCGTTCACGCAGAGCTGGCCGCCCTTGATTTCAATCTCGCGGAAGCCCACGTTGCAGCGAACAGCTTGTAATACCTCGCCCTTTTCGTCTTCCAGCTCAATTATCAGATTGTAGAGGTTTGGCGTTTCGGCTGTCCATTTCTTCGGATTTTCCAGCTCGCCTGTGAAATTGAATGATGTGCCGTTTTTGGTAATATCTTCTATTGTCAGGCTTGCAGACCAAACCATCTGCCCCTCTTCATCGAAAAGCATAGGGCTTACTGTGGCTTTTTCGGCCTTTCTGCCCAGCTCATTTGCCACATCAACGTTTACATTAAGCTTTGCGTCTTTGTATTCCTCGCAGAGATCGGGCTTTGCCCAGAAATCGCTGATATGCACCAACGGAAGGGCATAAATCTTTACATCGCGGAAGATTCCGCTCAAACGCCAGAAGTCTTGGTCCTCAATGTATGACCCGTCGCAGTAGCGGTACACCTCAGCGGCGATCACGTTTTCGCCTGCCTCAAGGTGTTTGGTGATGTCGAACTCGGCAGGGGTTCTGCTCCCTTGGCTGTAGCCTATTTTTTCGCCGTTTACCCAGAGGTAGAACGCTGAATCTACGCCGTCGAAGCAGACAATTACTTTTTTGTCCTGCCAGCCCTTGGGTACTGTAAAGGTTCTTCTGTATGAGCCTACGGGGTTTCTGTTTTCGTAATTTGTGTATTTCTTGTCCGGCTCTCCCATCACGTATGGCGGGTTTTTCTTGAAAGGATATGTTACGTTTGAATAGAGGGGCGTTCCGTAGCCCTCAAGCTGCCAGTTTGAAGGCACTTTGATAAAATCCCAGCCGCTTACATCGTAGGCCAGCTTGTAGAAATTTTCAGGACGCTCTGATGGATTGCCCGCCCAGTTGAACCTCCATAGCCCGTTGAGAGATTTGGTGTACATGGCCTTTTCCGGGCTCATATACATCGCCTCATAGCGGTTTTTGAATGGGGTCATTATGGAATGGGGCTTTTCTTTGTTTACCGAGAATACCTTCTGATTCTGCCAGTCTTCAGCGGCAAACCCTGCCATGCAAAAAGAAAGGATAACTGCGGATATGATAAACCGTCTCATTTAACACCTCACGAAAAAAGTAACTTTATACTAATGGATATTAACAATTTTATTCTATTTCCCCTCTTGTAATTGTCAAGAACGGTTCAGTTTAAAAGGGTGAAATAGAATAAAATAGGGGCATTCAGACGAATTTTTCCCCTCGCAGAAGCTTGTAAGCATTACGCTGAGCCCGCTGCTGCTCAGCCGAGCAAAAATATTACCAAATTCCCCCAAAAGAAACCAGTTGTTAATTATTTACACAGTTTAGGAAAGTTTTTGTTGCATCATATAAATTTTGAAAGATTTCTCTCGGGGCACTAAGCCCAAAACTGTCATAGCCTATTTTTTTTTGTTGTTTCTGTCAGGAAAATCTGTTTATGTGATATTATCATAACTGTTCTCAGCTTAAACTTTACTCCAATCTGCTGACATTCGGATGCAGATTACCACAAGAATTGGTGAGTCGCCCGCCACAACAGAGAGAAGTATATAAACAATTCCAAATATCGTTAACTAAACACGATAAAAAAAATTTAAAAATATATTTGACTTGGTAAATTGTGATGTTAGTATTTCCTTATAGTAATAAATGTATTTTGTTATGGTGATAAAATGAAAGTTGGAAAAGCCTGATTATGGATCTGGTTGGCTTAGACAGTTTATTAAAGTTGGACTTCGGAGAAATTGGTCCGGGGGAAGATATTTCCGAGTCGATTGATTATATGAAGCTGGAAAGTCTTTTCGAACGGTCTGAAGAGACAATGTTTGAAGAGTCTGACAAGAGCGAGCCTGACTGGGGCTGGGTAAACTCTCAATGTTACGAGCTTCTTACGAAGTCCCGCAATATTTGGGTTGCTGTTTTCCTTTCTTATTCCTTGGGCAAAACCGATGGAATAGAAGGTTTAACAGCGGGCCTGAAGTATGTTAAAAATTGTCTCAGCGAGCTTTGGCCGGATTTATACCCGAGACTGGACGAAGAAGACAACAACGATCCTTACGAGCGGGTAAATGCGTTGAGTATAATATCCCCTGAGCCTGGCCTTTCCTTTGGAGTGATTGATTTTTCAAAACTTGTTTCGAGCTTTAAGATTTCACAGTCTAAACAGATTGGCTCTTATTCATATCAGGACTATAAGGATTCTATAAATTCATCAAATGACGATGCTGAAGAGTCTGCCGGCGGGCAGAAAACATCTCTGATAGAGGCATCTTTCAAAGACACTTCCGACGAAATCCTTTCTGAAAAGGTTGACCATTTCAGGGAAGTTAAAAACTGCCTTTCAGAAATAGCTCAGATATTTTCTGAGAAAACCTCAGGAGAACATTCAGTTGATTTTTCAAGACTGATTTCTCTGACAGACGAGATTGCATCTTTTACACTTCAGTTTTGCAGCTCTCGGGAGGAGATCGAAGAAAACGTTTCTCAGGATTCGCATGATTTCCCGAACAGTATCAATAATACTGTATCTCCCGGCTTCAGCGGCAAAATCAGCAGTCATAAAGAAGCTTTGGATATGCTAAGGGAAATAAGCAGATATTTCAGGGAGAACGAGCCTTCCAGTCCAGTACCTTTAATACTACAGAGAGCAGAGGAGCTGGTTTCCAAAGATTTTAATGAAATTATGCAAGATATTTGTCCAGATGCGATAAGGCAGATGGATTGGCTTATAAGAGATGGACAGGCGTGAAAATTTTTATGGAGCTGAAAAATGGCAGAAAACAGTCAAAAGTTTATCGCAAGGAACAGGGCACCGAGAGTTCAGATAGAGTACGATCTTGAGCTTTACGGTTCCGAGAAAAAGGTAAATTTGCCTTTTGTGGTTGGGGTAATGGCAGATCTTTCAGGGAAGCCTGAGGACCCTCTACAGCCGCTTTCAGACCGCAGTTTTGTGGAAGTAGATGTGGACAACTTTGACCAGGTGTTGAAGAAGTCTAAGCCCAGAGCTGCATTCTCAGTACCAAATACTGTTACTGAAGAAGGCGGGAATATGAATGTTGAGCTTACTTTTGAGAGCATGGAAGATTTTTCTCCTGCTGCTATTGCTCGAAAAGTTGAGCCGCTTAGAAAACTGCTTGAAGCGCGCACGCAGCTTTCAAATCTGCTCTCATATATGGATGGGAAAGATGATGCCGAGGCAATGATTGCAGATATACTCAAAGATGAAAATATGCTTAAGAGTTTGATGGAATCTAAGAAACCTGCCGAAGGGGCTGAAGAAACTGAACAGGAGGCAGAATAATGGCAGAGCAAGCAGAAAATCAGGAAAAACAGTTGCAGCAGGAAGCTCAGGGCGTTGAGCTTAATGAATTTGAAGCCCTGCTTCAGAAAAACTTCAAACCTAAATCAGATGAGATGAGTTCTGCTGTAAAAAATGCAGTTCAGACTCTCGCTCAGCAGGCTTTAGAAGAAACAAGCCTTATTTCAGATGATGCAATAGACACCATTGAAAAGATAATCGCTGTGATAGATGAGAAAATATCTCATCAGGTAAATCAGATTATGCACCACCCCGACTTTCAGGAACTCGAGAGCACTTGGCGCGGGCTTTCATATCTGGTGAATAATACTGAGACAGATGAAAGCCTTAAGATCAGGGTTCTGAATCTTCCCAAAAACGAAGCGGCCAAACAGGTTAAGAAATACAAGGGTGTAAGCTGGGATCAGAGCCCTCTTTTTAAGAAGATTTATGAAGAGGAATTTGGTTCTCCCGGCGGCGAGCCTTACGGCTGCCTTGTGGCGGATTATATGTTCGACCACACCCCTTCTAATCTTAATCTGCTTCAGGGAATGGCTAAAATCGCAAGTGCTGCCCATGCCCCTATGCTTACTTCGCCCTCGCCTTCGCTGCTAAATATGGACAGTTGGCAGGAGCTCAGTAATCCGCGGGATCTTACTAAGATATTCCAGACAGGGGATTACGCTTCTTGGAGGTCTTTCCGTGATTCTGAAGACTCGAGATATGTATGTATGGCGATGCCGAGATTTTTAAGCCGGCTTCCTTACGGAGCAGACACAAATCCTGTAGAGGAGTTTGCCTTTGAAGAAGATACAGACGGGAAAGACCACTCCAAGTATCTATGGTCTAATGCTGCTTACGCTATGGCAACAAACATAACAAGGGCTTTCAAGAATTACGGCTGGTGCTCAAAGATTCGCGGTGTTGAAAGCGGAGGGATTGTTGAAGAGCTGCCATGCCATACATTCCCCACAGACGACGGCGGGGTTGATATGAAATGCCCTACGGAGATTGCAATAACCGACCGCAGGGAAGCAGAGCTTTCAAAGAATGGTTTTATGTCTCTTTGCCACTGGAAAAATCAGGATTATGCCGCCTTCATTGGCGCGCAGACTCTGCACAAGCCCGCAGAATACGACGACCCAGACGCTACAGCTAATGACAATTTAGCTTCAAGGCTGCCTTATCTTTTTGCTGTATGCAGATTTGCCCATTATCTGAAAACGATAGTGAGGGATAAGATCGGCTCATTTAAGGAAAGAGAAGATATGCAGAACTGGCTTAACGACTGGATAACCAAATATGTCTGTACCGACCCAAACGCTTCTGAGGAGGTTAAGGCTCAGTATCCTTTGGCATCCGCTGAAGTGAAAGTTGAAGATATTGAAGGTAATCCGGGTTATTACAGCGCAAAGTTTTACTTAAGGCCGCATTATCAGCTCGAAGGGTTGTCAACATCTCTCAGGTTGGTTTCAAAGCTGCCTTCAGCTAAGAATTCGTAAGTTAAAGTTAAATATTAAATAATTTTAAAAGGAGTATTTATGGCTTTCGACAGTTTTCTAAAAATTGATGGGATTCCGGGGGAATCTACTGATGACAACCACGCAGATTGGATAGAGCTCAGTGCTTTCGAGCATGAAATAGAGCAGTCCTCTGCAGGTTCAACCAGTACAGGCGGAGCGAGAACCGCCGGCCGCTGCGACCACGGGGATTTTGTTGTTACTAAGAATATAGATAAGGCTACACCTAAGCTTTTTCTAAATTGCTGTAACGGAACTCATATCCCGCAAATCGTTCTCCATCTCTGCAGAGAGACAGGAGCGAAGCAGAAGTATATGGAGTATGTTTTCAAAGATGTGATTATCTCAAAGGTTGAGACAATAAGAAAAAGTGAAGAATCTCTACCCGCTGAGAAGATCAGTTTTAATTATGCAAATATTGAGCTGATCTATACCGAAACAGATCATAACACTGGGAAAGCTAAGGGTGATATCAAGTCTTACTGGGACTTATCCAAGAACGTTGGCGGTTGATAGAATTTCTTTTTGGTAATTTAGTGGTTTTAGTATGGACGCGGAAACACTGCTCAAAAATTGCGAGCCTCAGCTTGCTTTAATCGAAGTTAAAAAAGCTCTGAGAAAAGAACCCTCGGATTTGTCTCTAAGGTTTTTGCTTTTCCAGCTGTTAATGCTTTTAGAGGACTGGGAAAAAGCTGTATCGCAAATGGAGCTGATATCTGAGATTGACTCTTCGAAATCGGCTCTAAACTGGCAGTATTCCGCGTGCATAAATTCGGAGCTGCTTAGAAAAGAGATTTTCGAAGGCAGGAAGAAACCTCTTATTATGGGCGAGCCTTCTGATTGGATAGGTTTGCTGATTGAAGCTGTCAGTGATGAAGGCGAGTCTTTCAAGCTGTTGGCAGACAGCGCTTATTCAAAAGCCCAGCCCGCTTCCGGAACAGTGAACGGGGAAAGCTTTGACTGGATAGCAGACTGCGATTCAAGGCTCGGTCCTGTTTTTGAAATCATTGCTCACGGGAAGTATTATTGGGTTGAATTCGATAAGATTGCCGTGATCAATGTTGAGCAGGTCGCTGAGCTTAAAGATCTCGTTTGGCTGAACGCTAAAATCGAGCTTAAAAACGGCGGCGAGCTCTCTTGTGTTATACCTTCACGTTATCCTCAAACAGTTCAAACGCAGACACCGGAGCTCATTCTTTCCAGAAAAACAGAGTGGAGAGAGATTTTGCAGCCATACTATAAAGGATTAGGGCAGAAGATGTTCTGCACAGACAGCAATGAGTATGCGCTTTTTGATATAGAGGAAATAGTTTTTAATTAGTTTTATGGTTAATCAAAACGAGAAAATCAGCGTGCTTCCCTGTATGTTATGGCGTCTGTGCGCACAGGAAAGAGATCTGACCTTGAGCAGTTACAGAAGGTGTGTAATCAGCGACATACAGGACCTGCTTAATTCTTGCTGCCGCTCCGATGATATGAAGGGCGCGATCAAAAAGTCGGTTCTGAATTATGGAATCGATTCCTGTGTAGGGTTAATCAATTCACGTGAGAGTACCGGTTATGTTCTGGAAAGTGTAAGGCAGGCTTTGATTGATTTTGAGCCCAGATTAGTCCCGGGAAGTGTAGAGGTTAAGCCCGTTAAATTTGATGAGCCGGACAGTCTTAGAGAAGTGCTTCTGGAAATATCAGCAAAGCTCAAAATGCCTGATGGATATGAATTTGTAAATCTGAAGGCCAGAGTGGAGCTTGAGACAGGGAAATATCAGGTGCAGAAAGGTATGTCTTGAATAAAAGTTTCTTAGAAACATACGAAGAAGAACTCAACTATATTCGAAAAGACGGCAGCCGTTTTTCAAAGGAATACCCCTCGTTAGCTCAGAAGCTGGGTACTATAGAAGAAGACGGTTTGTGCAGTGATCCGTTTGTAGAGAGGCTCCTTGAAGGATTTGCCTTTCTTTCTGCGAGAGTTCAGCACAGGATGAATAAAAATTTCGATGTGTTTGCCCAGTCGATCCTGCAAACGGTAAACCCATTTATTATTAAGCCTGTACCTGCATCGACTGTGGCTGAGTTTACCCCTGATTATTCAAGCGATGGTTTGGATGCTGGTTTTAGAATTCCAAAAAATACAAGCCTGCTTACTGATTACACAAAGGCCAGCAGCAACCGCTGCGAATTTAGGACAACAGAAGATACGGTGTTGTGGCCGTTTAATGTTGCAGAAGTTGATTATGTTGTCAGAGAGATTGACAGTTTGAATCTGCCGGATTCTGCAATTAAAAAGAATCTTGGTTCCGCTGCCAAAGTTACATTACAGATGGGTATAGATGTTGGATTTGAAACCCTTCCGCTTGAAAGTCTTAAGTTTTACCTTGGCGGTAACTTAAGCGTTTCAATGAAATTAATGGAAATGTTCCTGACCGACAGTAACGGTGTTGTAGTAAGAAATAAAGGTGAAAAATCCGGCATCTATTTGCCCTGCAAATGTCTGAGACCAAGCGGTTTTGATGATGAAAACAAACTTTTCCCTTATGACAAGAGGGTTTTCAGCGGCTACAGGCTCCTTCAGGAATATTTCACTCTGTTAGAGAAATTTATGTTTATAGAGGTATTCGGCCTCTCCGAAGCTTTCAGCCTCGTTAAGGGCAAAGAGCTTGAAATGGTTTTTCTGTTTGGCAGCAGAAATTATTTGAAAGAAAACTCAGTGAGTTCGAGCAATTTCAAGCTTTACTGCGCCCCTGCGGTAAATCTTTTCCCTAAGAAAGCAGACAGGATTAACGTCGGCTTTAGAAAGCCTTACATTCATATTCTTCCGGAAAGAATGAGGCCTCGAGATTTTGAGATTTATGATTTACTTGAAATAAAAGGCTACAAAAAAGGTTCGTCTGAGCCAATAGAATTCCTGCCTTACAGCTATGGTGCAGCAGAATCAGAGCAAACAGATTTTGTAAGGTATTACAGCAGCCTGAGAAGTAAGGAGAAATTCCCATTAAAACGCAAGGGGGTTACCAAAAACCCGGGTTATAAAGGCAGTGAGGTTTATATTCATCTCGTGGATTCTGCCAATCTGCCGTGGGATGAAGAGATGACCCAGCTTGGCGCAAAGGCATTATGCAGCAACAGAGATTTGCCTTTCTTCCTGAATTCCTCAGGAGCAGGGATAGAATTTTCCACCCTCGAGGTTTGCCCTGCCACTAAAATAAAATGCGCATCAAGAGTTTCCATGCCCTGTGAATTCAATGCTGCCGGAGATGTTTCCTGGTTAGCGGTTAATTTTCTAACAACCAATTATCTCAGTTTTAATGATACTTCAGGAGGAGAGGCCTCAAAGTCGCTCAGAGAGCTTCTGGGGCTTTACAATTCCCTCTGCGGCAAAAAGCTTGATAAGCACGTTGAAGGGCTTGAAGATATTAGAATCAAATCAATTGTAAGACGTTTTATTGTAGAAAACAGACCAGTCTTTCTTAGAGGCATTGAAGTTGAAATAGTCTTTCTGCCGGAGTGTTATAAAGGTTCAGGATTTTTCCTGCTTGGGTTGGTTCTGGCCAATTTTATGGCAAGATACGTTTCGCTGAATTCCTTTATTGAAACCGCTTTAGTTAATAAAAAGAACGATGAGAGAGTGAAATGTGCGGTCGTGAGCGGACAGAGAAAAGTTATATAAGGCCTGAATGGCGTAAGCAGCCATACAATTACGATTTCTGTCAGATTGTTAGAAGTCTTGAGGCCGGCAGCGCATATTCTGTGGGCTCGTCAACCCAGCCGAAAGAAGATGTGTGTCGTTTTGGTCAGAAGATATCTTTAGGCTTTGCTCCTTCTAATTTAGACAGCATAAAACAGGAAAACGGCTTAATACCGGAACTGAGAGTTAATTTTATGGGGCTTTTAGGTCCTAACGGCCCTATGCCTTTTCACATAACTGAGAAGGTTCTCGATTTAAACAGACGGGGCGAGAGGGGATTTGAGGCCTTCCTGAATCTTTTTAACAACAGAATGACAGCCTTGTTTTATCGTGCATGGACATTGCCGTTACCGGCAGTTTCATATGGTTTGAGCGATAGGAGCTTTGATTATTACATTTCTTCGATTGCAGGTTTCGGGGGAAGTTCTTTAAAAAACAGAGACGAAGTTAAAGATAATTTCAAAGGTTATTTCGCTGCCAGTTTTTCTTGCCAAGTAAAGAATTCGGAGGGGCTGAAATCTGCTGTTGAAGAATATTTCAGGTGTCCTGTAAGAGTGGTAGAATTCAAAGGGGACTGGTTTGAGATCAGCGATTCGGAAAAATTCATTATGGGAAGTGGAGCTTCATCGGTTCTTGGGAGCAGTTCAATTGTGGGCAGGCAGGTTTGGAACTGTCAAAATGGTATTGAGATGGCTCTTGGGCCTTTGGGCTTGGATAGCTATGAAAGCTTCCTTCCGGCAGGTCGTTTGCATCAGACGTTATTAGATCTAATCAAAAACTACTGCGGAGACGAATTCCAAATTGATTTACGCCTGATACTGAAAAGAGAAGAAATAGAGCCGCTTCAGATGGGCTGTTTTGGAAGGCTCGGCTATACAAGTTGGCTGCTTTCTCAGGGTGATCTCAGCAATGCTGATAATCAGATTGTTTTAAGAAAGGTGGTTTGAAGTGCCTTTACTAAAAGAAAATAAACATCAGGGAGTTCAGGCCGAATCTGTGTACCGGATAAAATCTATTCTGGCTAATTTCTCAGGTGAGAACACCGAAAGCCTTAAGTATGAAATAAAAGGAGTGATAAAAAGCACGATGCAGAAATTGAATCCTGAGGAAAGAGAAGCTTACTTTGAAGCGCTGAATCAGGAGTTTCCTGTCTTATCGGATTTATCCTATTGTAATCTGAGCACTGGAGACGCGGATTGTTCAGAATCTTCCGGTACTGATAGCTTCTCTGCTGATAATATAGATCAGCTCTACAGCAAACTGTATTCAATTTACATCAATTCTAACGAATCAGAAAAACAGCAAATAATCAGCAGATTTAAAGATTCTGATTTTGGTTCTTTGTTGGCAAACAGCGACAAATCAGAGGAGCCTAAAGAAGCCCTGTCTTCTAAAGATAAAGATGAAAGCCTATTCCCGCTTATGTCAGAATTTATTTTCAGCCTCATCTCTGTGATCGGGAAAATACTGAAGATGTATGACATCAAGGTGTCTTGGAGATTATCCAAGGGTCTTGAAGAAAGGCTCAAAGAATCAGCCGAGCAGGCGGCCGGCTATAAAAATACCAAAGAAGACAAGGAGCTGAAGCGATTTAAGATGCTTGTTTATTCGGTTCTGAGGCTTTCTGATAAAGTTGGCGAGAAGTTTACTGAGAGGATTGTGCCTCGGCTTGCCCCTTACAACATAGAAAAAGATATCCAATTCGAAGGCTCTAACTTTTGGAAGAGTAAAGAGGTAAGGTGCTGGCAGCTTTATAAAGATCGTTACAGAGAGCAGTTTTCCACGGATTATCTGCGTGATGAAATTCGCAGAATACAGGGCGAGGAATTGGAGTCTCTTGTTAATAAATTGGTAGAGAGCAGCTGATGAGTGAACACGGACACATATCTTGGACAGAAGGGCTGTTTATGCAGCCTCATCATATGCAGTATATGCAGCGAAGCATAGATGGAAGATTTCAGACTATCTGCAGCAGCAGCTTCTATCCCAAGGGTGTGATTGAATTTACCTGCTCTGATGACAGGCTGAAAAACTTTATTGTTTGTTTTGATAAACTCAAAGCCGTGATGCCCAGCGGCATATTAGTAGACTATCCTGGGAACGCTGTTCTGCCCTCGCTGAATATTCAGGAAATTTTCGCTCAGTCAACAGAAGCTGTTACCGTAAGCCTTGCCCTGCCTCTAAGGTATTCTGACAGATCAAATGTGGTGCAAGGGGCTGCAGCGAGCGTTAAAAAGCATTTTTGCACTGAATATGAAACCGTTTATGACGAAAGTACCGGAGAAAATCCGCAGGATATAGAGCTGCTCAAACTGAATGCCCGTCTTGTTACTAATTTTGATGATACCGGGGATTTAGAGCTTTTGCCGCTTTTGAAGATTGGAAGGTCAACGGGAGATGATTCGGGGTTGCCTGTAAGGCAGGTGAGATTTGTTCCGCCATGCAGGAGTTTGTCTGGTTCTCCAGCTCTGCTCAAAGAGGTCAGGGATTTGATGAATCAGGTGATTGCGAGCAGAAACGATTTCTGGAATCTTTTCCAGCGTTCTAATCAGCCATTGAATAATCTCAGGGGCAGTCAGTTAGTTGATGTGTTGAAATTGAGAACTTTGAGCAGATATGCAGGAAGATTTGAGTCTTTGCTCCCTGCCCTGCCCAAGATGCACCCTTATGAGGCATTCCTGTCTTTCAAAGAACTGGTTTATGAACTTTCTGTGTTCTTTCTTGAGAGTGATTTGAAAAAACTTCCGGAATACGACCACGAGAATCTGGGCTATGCATTTACCGAGCTTTCAACATATCTTCGTTCATTGATCAAAGGAAGGGTTGAAAGCAATTATAAGAGATTCAAATTTGAAAAGAATACTGCTGAAAATATTTATGCCCTCAGTGTCCCCGAAGAAGTGGTCTCTTCATGCAGTGAGTATTATCTTGCGATAATTTCAAGGAAAAATCACAAAGACGTTTTATCAACAGTGGCCAATCGAGACAGCTTTAAGCTTATGCCGAAAAGCATAGTGCACAGACCAATATACGGAATCCAGCTCGACCCTGAGCCTACTCCGCCGCCCGAACTGCCCACTCCCAGCGGATGCTCTTATTTCAGTTTGAATATCGAAGAGAGCAGAATGGTTTGGAATAAGTTTGTGCAGGATAAGGAGCTTGCTCTGCACTGGCCTGATTTGCCCAACAGCGATTTCGAAATTTTATTATTTGCAATGGAGGTGTAAATGGGATTGATTGAAATAACAGAACCATTTTTGAGCTATATCTGCACCTTGAAAAAACTTTCTAATTCAGGTGATGTGTTAGATGCCTCCAAAATAAGGACTGATCTGAACAATTTGATTTCCCAAATGCAGGAGCAGAGTCAGGAAAGCCAGGCCTTGGAATCTCAGTTTAACAAGGTAAAACTCCCGCTCATATTTTTTGCTGATTATATAGTTTACGAATCTGGCTTTAAGTTGAGCGAGCCATGGAAGCCTATGGCCTCGGAATTTGATGAGTATGCCGGCGAAGAGAAGTTTTTTGTGATTTTAGAAGAGGAGCTAAAAGACAACAGCTCCGAAGCAACTGAAAGACTTTCTGTTTATTATTCCTGCTTGGGATTGGGGATGAAAAATGCCTATCTCGGCAGTGAAGAAGAGCTTTCACAGATAATGAGGCAAATGTTCAAGAGGTTATTTGAAAAATATAAAGTCGATAAAAGCTCAAAGATTACCCCCGAGGCCTATAAGAATGTTGACAAAAGAGACTTTACAGAACAGTTGGCTCCTAAGGCAGGCGGTTTGGGGGTAGTTTTCCTGAGTTTGCTGATAATCTGGTTTGTGAGCTGTCTGTGCCTTTATCACGATGCGTCGAATGATATAGAAGACAGCGCTGAGACTATAAATTCAATAAATTCTGAAGATATTTACAGCTTAGATTAGTTTTAGGTAATTTAATGTTTAAGTTAAGCGATTTTAATACTCTCCCAATGAGCTCGAAAGCACTTTTCCTTATGTGCGGCGGGGGCGTTGTGGGTGGTATTATTTATTACCTCAACAGGTTTGGTAATTTTCTCAAAGGTCCGATGATCTGGGTAATAGCAGGCGGGCTTTTGCTGATTATTATTCTGTTTGTTTTATATAAACTGATCCTCAAGAAAATTCAGAAAAGTAAAGCTGCTCCGATGGAAAAAGGCATTCTTAAGAGCAGCGCACCGAAAAATATAAACGACCCGGATGAAACAGCCAGACTCGAATATCTCCGCAATAAATTCAAGGAGGGGATGGAGACATACAAAGTTGCAGGGAAAAATGTTTATGAGCTGCCATGGTATCTTGTGATTGGTGAGCCCGGTTCAGGTAAGACTGAAGCTATCAGGCATTCTAATATAAACTTCCCGCCCGGACTGCAGGATCTGCTGCAGGGTACAGGAGGGACTGTTAATATGAACTGGTGGTTTTCAGATGATTCTGTTATTCTTGATACCGCCGGGCGAATGGTTTTTGATGATGTAGAAACAGGCGGAACTGAGGAATGGAAGGAATTTCTTCATCTGCTTAGAAAAAATCGCCCTAACTGCCCGATCAACGGGGTACTCCTTGTTATCCCTGCCGACACACTTATTAAAGACAGTCTCGAAGAGGTGGAGCAGAAGGCATCAAAAATAGCAATGCAGTTTGATGTTATACAGAGAACGCTCGATGTGAGATTCCCTGTTTATGTAGTTATCAGTAAATGCGATTTGATACAGGGATTCAGAGATTTCTTCGACGATCTGAATTCTCATACAGAGCAGAATCAGATTTTTGGCTGGTCTAATCCCGAGCCGCTTGATGAGCAGTATAATTCTCAGTCTGTTGATGATTATTTCCAGAGCATCAGAAGCTGGCTTAATCGAAGGAAATTTGCTTTAATAGAAGATGATTTAGCTCAGGACAGTTTTACTGCTTCAAGAAAACCGGAATTCTATTTTTCTTTCCCATCGCATCTAGCTTCCATCAGCGGCAAGCTTAAATCATATTTAGACAAAGTTTTTTCAACCAGCAGAACGTGGTCTTGTAAGCCGCTGTTTTTCCGGGGAATATATTTCACTTCCTCTATGAGAGAGGGTGCTGCCCTTGATACTGAGCTTGCAAATTTCTTGAATGTTGAGCTGGATAAGCTCGAAGAAGACAGGGTTTGGGGCAGAGATAAATCATACTTCCTCAAAGACCTTTTCATCAACAAAATTTTCCCCGAAAAAGGATTGGTTACAAGAGCAACAAATGCAAACAGCGCATACACGAAAAGAAAAGCCTCGCTATTGGGGATTTGCTCTGGTTTGATTGTGCTGCTTATAGTACTCACAGGTTTTTCAGCATATAACTGGAACAAAACGGTGGGAGGTATTAAGGAGTATTTCAGCGCTAAAAGCTGGGACATTGGAAACCTAAAGTCAATTAGTGTTGTGAATGATTCAGGCGATTTTCTCGGCAATAAAAAAATGCTTTTTGATTCTACAGGCAAAGAGCTGCCTCGTAACGAATTTTATTTTGATTTAAGTGAAAAGCTCAAGAATTTCAGGCAGGAAGGTGTTCCTTTGATGTTTAAGCCTGCTCAGCTTTTCTCGCCGGGATTTGTCGACCAAACTGTTCAGGCGTACGGAAGGCTGTATAAAGCCAATGTTCTCTGGCCGATAATCAAAAACGCCCTTGTGGAATTGGAAGAGTTTGAATGGGGAAGTTATGAGGATAAAAACGAGGCTTATATCAATGCTGTTGTTGCATTAAGGCAGTTGATCGCGGCGAGGCTCGGGGTTGACCTTGAAAGCAGCTTAGAACTAAAGAATCAAGCAAAAAGCTATCTGGAATGGCCGGCAGAGATTGTTTTGAATTCAGAATCAGGCTCAAGTAATCAGGCGTTCAAAAATCTTAATAGAGTTTACAAAGATTGGTTTTCAAAAGAAGCTGATGACGCTAAGTTCGATTTGACTGAAATGCTTTCCTCCAAGACAGAGGGCGATAAAAGCGCCGGAAAAAATCAGTTAGCTGCCTTTGATGACAAAATTGAAAAGGTTATCGCCGAATTTGCTGAAAGCTGGGAGAAGCCGAATAAAAATCAAAAGATAAAAAGATTCAGGGTTTTTATCTCTGATTTAAGCTCCTACAAGGATTATTACAATGAGCTGTTTGCAGAATATCCATCAGATGATGTCTTGCCGGAAGAAATAAAAAGCAGTGCTGTTATTGAAGATGCAAAGAAATCCGTTGAGAAACGCATTAAAGAATTAAACAGCTCGTATGAAACGATCCAGGAATCTGAATTCATTGAATCCGAAAGCCTGACTGACCAGTGGGATGATATCTCCGAGGACTATAAGAAGAACGTTTCAGATTTCATAGATTTTATGAAACGGGATCTTCAGAACTATCTCAAGCCAGGTTTGGTTGACAGCCTGAAAGAGAAGGCAGGCTCGGAAAAACAAAATGAGATTTTGAATAATGCGGCTGATTCAGTTTCAGGTTTATCTGAAGGGAGCAGTGAGCATCCATTCAAAAAAGCTTTCGCAAGCTTTGTAAATAAAAAACTTGAGGACGTGAAAAGCAGCGTGAAAAGTTTTACTGGCGGGGATGATTATAAAAAGAAAGTTCAGGATTATCACAGTTTCGTGTTAGGGAAAGGTGAACGAACATTAGAGAGCTGCCGCAATTATGCTTCTGCAATTGAAGGGCTCCTGAATAAGGATTTTGATAAGCTGAGCATCTTTAATTTTAAGGACAACTGGGAAGATCTAGCTGAAACAGTGGAAGATGTTCAGAATAATAGGGCAGCCTTAGCTGATGGTAAAGAGTTCAGCGCGGAGAATTTTGTTTCAAAATTTAAGATGGCAGAATTAATCAGTAAAACCGTGAAGAAACTGCCTGCTGAAGATTCGGGACTGAAGGAGCTGATAAATGAAAATTACAGCACCAACTCAAATCCAGATAATTTCAGCACTCAGTTTGTCTTCGAAAGAGGTTTTTCACCTCCGATTGCCGGGAAGCTCAAATCCGGCTTTGAAGATTTGCAGAAGAGCTTCGAATCAGATTTCTCAGACTCTGAATATATAAAGGATGAAGGGAAATTCACAAATTATGTAAATCAAGAGTATGAAGAATATTTTAAGAATTACCGAGATTACTGGCTTTATGAATATCCTCAAAAATTCTTAGATCAATACGCTGCTTCCTCGAAGAGCTGGGAAGAGAAATATTTAAAGATCAAGAGAGCGAATTATCTCGAAAAAATCGAACTGCTGCTTAACGATGTAGATGATGCTGTGGGCTATTACCCTTATGAATTAACCGGTTCGCGGATTAAAGATTTCCAAGAAGACAAAGACAGGGTTAAGCTTAATTCATTCACTGATGATTTCGATGATGTCTTTGGGTCATGGGAGGCACTGGGAAAAGATGTCTTTGAAGCAAGGAGAGGAATTCTTGAAGGTAATCTGGAAGATTATTTCTATTCTAATTCTAATGAGCATAAACTCCTTTCTTATTGCTGCTATAAACTGACATTAAGCTTCATTCAAACTTTAGCTGATGATTACAAAAGCAAATTCAAAAGCTCTGTTGAAGAGCTTCAGGAATACCTTCACCGTTTTCCGCTTAACTTGAATTCAGATAAAGAGCTTACAGCACAGGGAGCTGCCGGATACAGGGAGAATGTTGCTTCAATTTCGTTCTCAAATTTTGCTGAGTCTCCGGAGTTTGGTGTAGGCGATATTGATAAGGAATTGAAAACACTGTTCAGGCCGGAAAATATTATTAACCCAGAATACATCAAAGAATGTGATGTTTTGTCAAAGATAATTCCAGAGGAAGGAGAAGAGTATTACTATAAACTCGCCATAGAGTCTTTGGAAAAACAGAAAAGCATTTTAAATAAGTTCGGGAGTGTTCAGTTTAACAGTCGCTCATTGAAGACCTTGGATGCTGATTACCTCTTTGATGAGCCTGTTAAATATCCTTCACATAACCCTTCAGTTATTTCTGTTAATGCTTATGAATACAAAACCAAGAGGGGGAAAACAGCAAGCTTTTCGGATGAAACCATGTGGGGAGGCTTGAAGCTGTGGGCAGGTAACAGGTTTGAAGATAATGGGGTGTTCAAGCTTCCGCTGCACTGCCAGGAAGAGCCGCACACAGATTATCATATAATTTTAAGATTGGAGCTTTTCGAAAATAAAGATTGTCGTGAAGAGGACAAGATTGATCTGCCGCATTTGAGCACTTGGCAGAAAGCAGGAAATTTGGGAGTTGATAGGTAAATGTTAAAAGGTTCAAATTTCTTTAAAAGATTTACTAAGAAAGCTGAAAACGATAAGAATGTGCGTGTCGCTCTTTTCGGTAAACACCCAGTGTTTGATGATCATATGGAAATCATCGGGGAGCGAAGCGAACTTGTAACCCGTTTTAGAGATCTTGTGTATTCTGAGGGTATAGGCAAAGTGATTGATAAGGGGCTGTGGAGCGAAATAGATAACGCCAGTTTAATTCCTTTCTCGCATTACTATGTTTGGAAGCTCGGCAGGGATGTTCTTTTCGGAAAGCTCTGGGCATCATCAGACGGAAAAGGAAGACGCGATTACCCGATGTTAATTTGTGTGCAAAGCAGTTATGAGCTTTTCAGCGAAGAGAGCGAGTTTAATATGGATTTATTCGACGAAGTCCAGGATGAAATACAAGCCGCCGGGGCTTTCGCAGAATTAGAAGATATTGTCAAAGCAACTGAAGAAAAATTCTGTTCAATTTTTAATGACATAGAAAAAAGTCCAAAAAACAAGGATGTGAAGTTTGAAGGACTGAAAGATGTTCTCTTTGACGAGGGGGTTGTTTCAGAAAAGCTTAAGAGGGTTTGTTATCAGCTTTTGAAAGACCATGTACATTTGTCTAATTTTCAGAACGAAAAAATTTCAGATAAAGATGTATGGGAGGTAAGGGTGCCGGATAATTTGATGTTTGAAGCGTTTGAAGGCTTTGAAAATTACAGTGTTAAACGCGGCTTGGTGATCTGGCTGAGTTTTATAGAGAAGTTTTTCTCATCGGCTTTGGATAAGTTCATTTTTATGCCTTCTGAGAAAAACTATTTTGATTTGATAGTAGGAAAGCCGGAAGCAAGGAATCTTTATTGCTTAAAGGCTGGGTTAGCCCAAATGCCTTTAACAACAGAGATTCCTTACAAAACGGAAGAATTCGAAAATAATTTTAAAGTTAGATTTGTTTAGGGTTTGCTGTATGAAAGATTTAAAGTTAATGCCAGTGTTGTTTTTTGCACTTTATTGCCTTCTCCCCGCAAATGTCTTTGCGGAGAGTGCAGATCAAAGGTCTGCTGCGGAGATTAAAAGGGAGATGGAGCAATTCAAATCTCAAAAACCTTTCCTTGAGGAAAGGCTTGAGGTGCAGAAGGAAAATGCAAAAGAGCAGTACGAACAAAAGGTGAAGGCTGAAAAAGCTTCTTATAAAAAGAAGATCTTAGCAGTCAAAAAGCGTAAAGAAGAGGCCGGGGTTGCTGGTCTTGGAGGACTCTTTGTCTCAGGCGAGAAGAAGAAAATTAAGCAAAGGCTGGATAATGAGAAAAAAGCCCTTGAGGCCAGGCACAAAAAAAGGCTTAAGGAACTCAAAGACCAGTACAAAAATTCCTTGCAGCAGGTCAAAGCTGTGAAAAAGGAATTAAGCGAAAAAGAGAAAAGACTTGAATCTTCTCTTAGAGCCGCTGAGAAGGCAGAGAAAGCTAAACAATCCGATAAAAGCAAGGCTGCTGTTAAAGACAAGGGCAAGCAGGAAGCTGATAAGAAAGAAAAGCCGGCAGATGAATCTGAAGCCCCCATGCCGGACAGCGATGAGAAGCTCAAAGCTATTGAAAAACAGCTTATCAAAAAACTTGAAGAGCTTTCCATTAAGGAAGAGCAAATCGTAAAAGATTTGAAAGAAGCCTTGCACGATGCCAGAGAGGATTATGAAGCCAAAAAGGAAAGCATCAGAAAGAACTGTTCTGAGCAGATTGCTGTATTGAAAAAGAACCTCAGGAAATCTGAAAAGGCTGAAAGCCCTGCCGAGCAGGAAAAACTCAATACCAGAATAGCAGCATTAAAGATTGACAGAGAACGTCAGATAAAAGGGCTGAGCTCAGAGTATGAGTCCGAACGCGAAGAAATAAGATCTAAGCATGAGGATAGAAATGAGAGCATCAAATCTCAGTATGCTCAGGTGTTGGAAGAATATTCAGATAAGTATGCTGATGCGGGCGGCTCAGAGGAATACATTGAAGAGAAATATTCAGATCAGCCTGTTGATAAACTCAAAGAGGTAATGGCTCGCAGCGAAGAAAAGAAAATTTCCGCACAGAAAAAAAGACTGAATCAGCGTCGCAAGGAAACCAATAGATCTATTAAAAACGCTTATAAGGCAAACCTCGCCGACGAAGAGCGGGCCTATAAAGATTCGCTGAAAAAACTCGAAGGGAATAAAGAGGCTATAAAGAAGCTCAAGGCTGAATACGAGAATAAAAAGAAACAGCTGAAAGAGAAATATTTAGCCGACCTGAAGGCCAGCAACCTGAAATACGATTACCTGATTGCAGAGGCATCGGTTCCTTCTTATCTGGATTATCAGAGCTCTGATCAGAAATTCAAAGTTGAAGACTTTGCTATTTTTGGCAATGAGCATATCCCTGACAGTGAGCTTATAGAAAATATGCCTGTAATATATTCTGAAAAGGGCGAAGAAGAAAAACATTACGACCTTACCGTTTTTCATAAGCTTCTTATGAAGCAGTCTAAATCCGAGCAGGTTTCTAAGGCAGAGATTCAGGGATTGATCAAATATATCCTTGAGCAGTACAACAAACGTTATTCCGGTATATTTGTGTATGTCCCTGCAACAGAAATGAACAGCCAGGGCGGACTGAAGAATAATAAGCTTAATATAAATGTGATTGAGGGCAAAGTAGGCGAATCATCCAGTAAATACTACAACGTGGACTCTGAAACCAAAACCGGTTTGCCTGAAAAGAAAGAAGACGGCCATATTGATGCTGAGATAGTCCAGTCTTGGTCGCCAGCGAAAAAAGGCGAATTGATTAAACATAATGAGCTTAACAGCTTTGTTCAAGTTCTTAATCAGAATCCAGATTTGTATGTCAGTCCTGTGGTAAGCAGAGGTGATGACCCGAATACTATGAATATTGAATATCAATTCTATGAGAGAAGGCCTTGGCATATCCTCGCTCAGATTGATAATTCCGGCTCTGAAGAAAGACAGTGGGACCCTGTTATAGGTCTTACTACTACAAACCTTACAGGAAGAAATGATACGGCCACAATATTCTATCAGGGCGGTCTTTTTGAAGAACCATCACAGGCGTTCAAGGACAATTACTCTGTTTTCGCCTCATATAAGTTCCCGTTCTTCACTCCCTACCTTCAGAATAGAGTTTACTATGGATACAGCCAATTTGATTCCGATTCTCAGGCGATATCAGATTTGCTTTTCCGTGGTGAGGGTGAAATCTACGGAACGGAATTTATCTTAAATCTTTTCAGTGCAGGCGAATGGATGCTTGATGCAAAGGCAGGGGTAAGTTCTGAAAAATCTTATATTAACCGTGTATTCGGTAACAGCAGTATCGGCATTGACACTGATATTGATTTGGAAATGCTCGGCGGCGGGCTCGTCCTTTACAGAGACCAGGGCCTGAATAAAACGCGAGTTGAGGTTGGCGTGGATTATAATTACGACGGGTCTTCTGAAGAGGAATTTGATAAGGCAAGACGCAGAGCAGAGCCCGATTTCAGTATATTATCTGTGAACTTCAATCATGACCAATTCTTTGGGGAAAGTAAAATACATCGCTTGAAAACTGATTTTGAATACATCTATTCCTCAGACAGGCTTGTCTCATCCAAAATGAGCACCTTTGGCGGATTTAATTCTGTAAGGGGCTATGAAGAGGATGAGATAGTTGCAGACGGCGGCTATAATGCTAGTTTGCAGTATGAGTTGGATTTACTTGGTTTTATGAATTACCGGAAAGACTCAGAAGATGAAAAAGTTAAAAGCGATAAATTTTCTAGGATAGCTTTGGCAGGTTTCGCAGATTACGGCAAGCCCGATTTCGTCGATCCCATTGCAGGTGAAGACGATTCTCAGGAGCTTTTCTCAGCAGGCCTTGGTGCTGTTTGGGGATTTGGCGAAAATCTTGAAGGTGAAATTTACTGCGGCTTCCCGTTTGAAGATACAGAAGAAACTGAAAAGGGCGATCAAAGATGGAGTGTTCGCTTCATATATCGTTGGTAATGCATATTGGTGATCTTAAGTTATAAGAGGAATTAAAATGAAATCTTTATTTGCTTTTTCAAAAATTGTAAGAGACGCTTTAATTATACTTGCGTGCTTTTCAATAGCATTCAATCTGCCTGTTTTCAGCTGTTACGCTGAAGATGTGGTAGAGGATATGATTGAGGGCTATAACCCTGTTCAAGGTAATGTAAATTATTCAGTAAATGGGCAAAACGTCAGCTTCACTACTACAGAACTTAAGAATATAGTCAATTATTCTAAGTTCAATGTAGATTCTGCATGGGCAGTAAATTTTAATCAGACTGCAGGCAATGATGCGGCAATCCTAAATCGTATAAATTTTGCTAATCCCTCCCAAATTAACGGCAGCATAACCGGTAACGGGCAGGTGCTGTTTGTTAATCCCGCAGGTATTTATTTTGGAGATGGGGCGAGCATCAATGTAAATCGGTTTCTTGCTTCTGGGCTGAATATCTCTGATACAGATTTTCTCAATGACAATCTTACCTTTGCAGGTGCTACAGGCGATCTGCAGGTGGACGGGACATTGGATATGGCCGGTACAGACAAAGCTGTTCTGCTGGGGAGAAAGTTCATAAACAACGGTACTATTAAAATCCCGGACGGTTCTATAGCCATAGGTGCCGGCAATAAGATAACAATAACTAATTTCAAAGGCGCAGATTTAGAGCTGCCGGATGTTGAAATGGGAACATTATTGAATGATGTTAAAGCCGGTAATGTGGAAGCAGACAACAACGATGCCTTCATAGCAGCTTCAGGCGATATCTATTCAATGGCCATTTCCGGGGCTAATATAAAGCTTAAATCTACCAAAGGAGGTATCAGTGATACCGACAGCGGCAATGATATTCAGGCAGATAATTTTGAAGCTGAGGCTGAAAGTGATATTGGAGGCCCTGATTCTGCCGGCCAGAGCATACAGACAGATGTTTCAGATGCTAAGGCCGTCTCGAATTCAGGTTCTGTTTATGTAAGAGAATATGATGGGCTTGATTCGGCAGAGATAACTGCTTCATCGGATGCAGAGCTTACTGCGGGCGATACGATAGCCCAGTCTCAGGTAACAGCAGGTCAGAATGCCTCTGTTAAGACCACATCTGGTGATATAAATAATTCAGTTGCATCAGCCACCGCCGGCAATGCAGATATCGAAGCTGCTGGAAGCATTAACAGCTCCGATACAACTGCCGGTGAGGATGCCACGCTCACAGCAGGCGATTCTATTGCTGATGCAAAGGTGCAAGCCGGTCAGGACGCTTCTCTCACCGCAGAGAATGACGTTTCTGAGTTTGATGTAACAGCCTCAGGCGAGGCCGCTGTAACAGCGAATGCCGGCAGCATTCAGGATACAGATGGCGATTCGGACGTAACTGCCGCAGATGCCGTACTCACGGCAAATGGCGATATCGGCAGCGATGCCTCCAACATCGGTACTGACGCCGACACTCTCAAAGCGGATTCTGAAAACGGTTCAGTTTATGTTTCAGAGGCAGACGGCCTTGACAGCCTTAATGCAGAAGCGGGCGTGGATGCTGATATAACAGCAGGCGATACGATCGCTCAGGCCGACGTTCAAGCGGGCAGCGATGCTGCTATAGAGACAACAGCGGGCAGCATTGAGAATACAGCTGCTGCAGCAGGCAGCAATGTCTCGCTCACCGCAGCTCAGAGCATTGCAGAGTTTGATGTAACAGCAGGCGATCAAGCGGGCGAGAAAGCCTCGCTTACCGCTCTGGCGGGAGATATAACAGACACCGACGCCGAGATTGATGTAACAGCGAAGAATGCAGAGCTTACTGCTGCTTCTGGTTCAATCGGCACAGATGCAGATAAGGTTCAGACAGATGTAAGCACGCTTAATGCAGATGCAGCGGGCTCAGCATATATCGTTGAGGATGATGGTTTAGCTGATGCCGCAGTTACTGCAGGCGATGCCGGCTATCTTGAGTCCGGCGGAACAATAGACAGCGCAGAAATGACAGCTGGCAGTGCAGAGATCGTAACAACGACCGGAGATATCAGGAATTCAGTTGTTGAATCAACATCCGGAGATACTTCTCTCACGGCAGAGAATAACATTGAAGACTTCGATATAACCTCCAGCCAAGACGCTTCTCTTACTGCTGAGAATGGCGGCGTGATAGATAAGGATACCGATTCGGATGTCTCAGCAGCGGATCTTGCGATTACTGCGGAGAAGGGCATAGGCGGACTTGACAATTATATAAATACGACAGTTGACACCCTGACTGCTGAATCCGCTAACGGTTCAGTTTATGTATCAGAGACTGACAGTCTAAACGGGGCAGTGGTAAATGCCAAAGCGTCCGGTCAGGATGTAATGCTTGATGCAGGCGGAGCAATTGGTCAGCTTGAAGCAGAAGCCGGCAGAGATGCAGGCGTCGAAGCGGACGGAGATATAACTGATTCGCAAGTAACAGCCACGACCGGCAATGCAGATATCGAATCTGCTGGAAGCATTAACAGCTCCGATACAACTGCCGGTGCGGATGCCACGCTCACAGCAGGCGATTCTATTGCTGATGCAAAGGTGCAAGCCGGTCAGGACTCTTCTCTCACGGCAGAGAATGATGTTTCTGAGTTTGATGTAACAGCCTCAGGCGAGGCTGCTGTAACAGCGAATGCCGGCAGCATTCAGGATACAGATGCCGATTCGGATGTAACAGCCGCAGATGCCGTTCTCACGGCAGACGGCGATATCGGCAGCGATGCCTCCAACATCGGTACTGACGCCGATACGCTCACAGCGGATTCTGAAAACGGTTCAGTTTATGTTTCAGAGGCAGACGGCCTTGACAGCCTTAATGCAGAAGCCGGCGTGGATGCTGATATAACAGCAGGCGATACGATTGCTCAGGCCGACGTTCAAGCGGGCAGCGATGCTTCTATAGAGACAACAGCGGGCAGCATTGAGAACGCAGTGGTTGCAGCAGGCGCAAATGCTTACTTAACAGCACTTGATTCAATCAGGAATGCTGAAGTAGATGCAGCGAATAATGCAGAGCTCGCAGCAGGCGGTTCGATTGCCGATACAGTTGTAGATGCAGGACAAGATGCTTCTCTCACAGCAGAGAATAACATCTCAGAGTTTGATATAACAGCAGGCAATAAAGCTGTCCTTACAGCCAACAGCGGCTCAATTACAGATTCAGATGAGTCAGTTGACGTAACAGCCTCTGCTGCTGAGCTTGAAGCTGACGGGTCTGCCGGCGGTCCGGCAGCTGCGATAGGAACTCAGGTCTCTGAGCTTACAGCAGATTCAGCAAACGGCTCAGTGCATATATCCGAAAAGGACGGGCTTGATTCGGCAGAGATAACTGCTTCATCGGATGCAGAGCTTACTGCGGGCGATACGATAGCCCAGTCTCAGTTAACAGCAGGTCAGAATGCCTCTGTTAAGACCACATCTGGTGATATAAATAATTCAGTTGCATCAGCCACCGCCGGCAATGCAGATATCGAAGCTGCTGGAAGCATTAACAGCTCCGATACAACTGCCGGTGCGAATGCCACGCTCACAGCAGGCGATTCTATTGCTGATGCAAAGGTGCAAGCCGGTCAGGACTCTTCTCTCACGGCAGAGAATGATGTTTCTGAGTTTGATGTAACAGCCTCAGGCGAGGCTGCTGTAACAGCGAATGCCGGCAGCATTCAGGATACAGATGCCGATTCGGATGTAACAGCCGCAGATGCCGTTCTCACGGCAAATGGTGATATTGGAAGCGATGCCTCCAACATCGGTACTGACGCCGACACTCTCACAGCGGATTCTGAAAACGGTTCAGTTTATGTCTCAGAGGCAGACGGCCTTGACAGCCTTAATGCAGAGGCCGGCGTGGATGCTGATATAACAGCAGGCGATACGATTGCTCAGGCCGACGTTCAAGCGGGCAGCGATGCTGCTATAGAGACAACAGCGGGCAGCATTGAAAACGCAGCTGCTGCAGCAGGCAGCAATGTCTCGCTCACCGCAGCTCAGAGCATTGCAGAGTTTGATGTAACAGCAGGCGATCAAGCGGGCGAGAAAGCCTCGCTTACCGCTCTGGCGGGAGATATAACAGACACCGACGCCGAGATTGATGTAACAGCGAAGAATGCAGAGCTTACTGCTGCTTCTGGTTCAATCGGCACAGATGCAGATAAGGTTCAGACAGATGTAAGCACGCTTAATGCAGATGCAGCGGGCTCAGCTTATATCGTTGAGGATGATGGTTTAGCTGATGCCGCAGTTACTGCAGGCGATGCCGGCTATCTTGAGTCCGGCGGAACAATAGACAGCGCAGAAATGACAGCTGGCAGTGCAGAGATCGTAACAACGACCGGAGATATCAGGAATTCAGTTGTTGAATCAACATCCGGAGATACTTCTCTCACGGCAGAGAATAACATTGAAGACTTCGATATAACCTCCAGCCAAGACGCTTCTCTTACCGCTGAGAATGGCGGCGTGATAGATAAGGATGCCGATTCGGATGTCTCAGCAGCGGATCTTGCGATTACTGCGGAGAAGGGCATAGGCGGACTTGACAATTATATAAATACGACAGTTGACACCCTGACTGCTGAATCCGCTAACGGTTCAGTTTATGTATCAGAGACTGACAGTCTAAACGGGGCAGTGGTAAATGCCAAAGCGTCCGGTCAGGATGTAATGCTTGATGCAGGCGGAGCAATTGGCCAGCTTGAAGCAGAAGCCGGCAGAGATGCAGGCGTCGAAGCGGACGGAGATATAACTGATTCGCAAGTAACAGCCACGACCGGCAATGCAGATATCGAATCTGCTGGAAGCATTAACAGCTCCGATACAACTGCCGGTGCGGATGCTACGCTCACAGCAGGCGATTCTATTGCTGATGCAAAGGTGCAAGCCGGTCAGGACTCTTCTCTCACGGCAGAGAATGATGTTTCTGAGTTTGATGTAACAGCCTCAGGCGAGGCTGCTGTAACAGCGAATAGCGGCAGCATTCAGGATACAGATGCCGATTCGGATGTAACAGCCGCAGATGCCGTTCTCACGGCAGACGGCGATATCGGCAGCGATGCCTCCAACATCGGTACTGACGCCGACACTCTCACAGCGGATTCTGAAAACGGTTCAGTTTATGTTTCAGAGGCAGACGGCCTTGACAGCCTTAATGCAGAAGCCGGCGTTGATGCTGATATAACAGCAGGCGATACGATTGCTCAGGCCGACGTTCAAGCGGGCAGCGATGCTTCTATAGAGACAACAGCGGGCAGCATTGAGAACGCAGTGGTTGCAGCAGGCGCAAATGCTTACTTAACAGCACTTGATTCAATCAGGAATGCTGAAGTAGATGCAGCGAATAATGCAGAGCTCGCAGCAGGCGGTTCGATTGCCGATACAGTTGTAGATGCAGGACAAGATGCTTCTCTCACAGCAGAGAATAACATCTCAGAGTTTGATATAACAGCAGGCAATAAAGCTGTCCTTACAGCCAACAGCGGCTCAATTACAGATTCAGATGAGTCAGTTGACGTAACAGCCTCTGCTGCTGAGCTTGAAGCTGACGGGTCTGCCGGCGGTCCGGCAGCTGCGATAGGAACTCAGGTCTCTGAGCTTACAGCAGATTCAGCAAACGGCTCAGTGCATATATCCGAAAAGGACGGGCTTGATTCGGCAGAGATAACTGCTTCATCGGATGCAGAGCTTACTGCGGGCGATACGATAGCCCAGTCTCAGTTAACAGCAGGCCAGAATGCCTCTGTTAAGACCACATCTGGTGATATAAATAATTCAGTTGCATCAGCCACCGCCGGCAATGCAGATATCGAAGCTGCTGGAAGCATTAACAGCTCCGATATAACTGCCGGTGCGGATGCCACGCTCACAGCAGGCGATTCTATTGTTGATGCAAAGGTGCAAGCCGGTCAGGACTCTTCTCTCACGGCAAAGAATGATGTTTCTGAGTTTGATGTAACAGCCTCAGGCGATGCTGCTGTAACAGCGAATGCCGGCAGCATTCAGGATACAGATGCCGATTCGGATGTAACTGCCGCAGATGCCGTTCTCACGGCAAATGGCGATATCGGCAGCAATGCCTCCAACATCGGTACTGACGCCGACACTCTCACAGCGGATTCTGAAAACGGTTCAGTTTATGTCTCAGAGGCAGACGGCCTTGACAGCCTTAATGCAGAGGCCGGCGTGGATGCTGATATAACAGCAGGCGATACAATTGCTCAGGCCGACGTTCAAGCGGGCAGCGATGCTGCTATAGAGACAACAGCGGGCAGCATTGAGAATGCAGCTGCTGCAGCAGGCAGCAATGTCTCGCTCACCGCAGCTCAGAGCATTGCAGAGTTTGATGTAACAGCAGGCGATCAAGCGGGCGAGAAAGCCTCGCTTACCGCTCTGGCGGGAGATATAACAGACACCGACGCCGAGATTGATGTAACAGCGAAGAATGCAGAGCTTACTGCTGCTTCTGGTTCAATCGGCACAGATGCAGATAAGGTTCAGACAGATGTAAGCACGCTTAATGCAGATGCAGCGGGCTCAGCATATATCGTTGAGGATGATGGTTTAGCTGATGCCGCAGTTACTGCAGGCGATGCCGGCTATCTTGAGTCCGGCGGAACAATAGACAGCGCAGAAATGACAGCTGGCAGTGCAGAGATCGTAACAACGACCGGAGATATCAGGAATTCAGTTGTTGAATCAACATCCGGAGATACTTCTCTCACGGCAGAGAATAACATTGAAGACTTCGATATAACCTCCAGCCAAGACGCTTCTCTTACCGCTGAGAATGGCGGCGTGATAGATAAGGATACCGATTCGGATGTCTCAGCAGCGGATCTTGCGATTAGTGCGGAGAAGGGCATAGGCGGACTTGACAATTATATAAATACGACAGTTGACACCCTGACTGCTGAATCCGCTAACGGTTCTGTTTATGTATCAGAGACTGACGGTCTAAACGGGGCAGTGGTAAATGCCAAAGCGTCCGGTCAGGACGTAATGCTTGATGCAGGCGGAGCAATTGGCCAGCTTGAAGCAGAAGCCGGCAGAGATGCAGGCGTCGAAGCGGACGGAGATATAACTGATTCGCAAGTAACAGCCACGACCGGCAATGCAGATATCGAATCTGCTGGAAGCATTAACAGCTCCGATACAACTGCCGGTGCGGATGCTACGCTCACAGCAGGCGATTCTATTGCTGATGCAAAGGTGCAAGCCGGTCATGACTCTTCTCTCACGGCAGAGAATGATGTTTCTGAGTTTGATGTAACAGCCTCAGGCGAGGCTGCTGTAACAGCGAATAGCGGCAGCATTCAGGATACAGATGCCGATTCGGATGTAACAGCCGCAGATGCCGTTCTCACGGCAAATGGCGATATTGGAAGCGATGCCTCCAACATCGGTACTGACGCCGACACTCTCACAGCGGATTCTGAAAACGGTTCAGTTTATGTTTCAGAGGCAGACGGCCTTGACAGCCTTAATGCAGAAGCCGGCGTGGATGCTGATATAACAGCAGGCGATACAATTGCTCAGGCCGACGTTCAAGCGGGCAGCGATGCTGCTATAGAGACAACAGCGGGCAGCATTGAGAACGCAGTGGTTGCAGCAGGCGCAAATGCTTACTTAACAGCACTTGATTCAATCAGGAATGCTGAAGTAGATGCAGCGAATAATGCAGAGCTCGCAGCAGGCGGTTCGATTGCCGATACAGTTGTAGATGCAGGGCAGGATGCTTCTCTCACAGCAGAGAATGACATCTCAGAGTTTGATATAACAGCAGGCAATAAAGCTGTCCTTACAGCCAACAGCGGCTCAATTACAGATTCAGATGAGTCAGTTGACGTAACAGCCTCTGCTGCTGAGCTTGAAGCTGACGGGTCTGCCGGCGGTCCGGCAGCTGCGATAGGAACTCAGGTCTCTGAGCTTACAGCAGATTCAGCAAACGGCTCAGTGCATATATCCGAAAAGGATGGGCTTGATTCGGCAGAGATAACTGCTTCATCGGATGCAGAGCTTACTGCGGGCGATACGATAGCCCAGTCTCAGGTAACAGCAGGCCAGAATGCCTCTGTTAAGACCACATCTGGTGATATAAATAATTCAGTTGCATCAGCCACCGCCGGCAATGCAGATATCGAAGCTGCTGGAAGCATTAACAGCTCCGATACAACTGCCGGTGAGGATGCCACGCTCACAGCAGGCGATTCTATTGCTGATGCAAAGGTGCAAGCCGGTCAGGACGCTTCTCTCACCGCAGAGAATGACGTTTCTGAGTTTGATGTAACAGCCTCAGGCGAGGCCGCTGTAACAGCGAATGCCGGCAGCATTCAGGATACAGATGGCGATTCGGACGTAACTGCCGCAGATGCCGTACTCACGGCAAATGGCGATATCGGCAGCGATGCCTCCAACATCGGTACTGACGCCGACACTCTCAAAGCGGATTCTGAAAACGGTTCAGTTTATGTTTCAGAGGCAGACGGCCTTGACAGCCTTAATGCAGAAGCGGGCGTGGATGCTGATATAACAGCAGGCGATACGATCGCTCAGGCCGACGTTCAAGCGGGCAGCGATGCTGCTATAGAGACAACAGCGGGCAGCATTGAGAATACAGCTGCTGCAGCAGGCAGCAATGTCTCGCTCACCGCAGCTCAGAGCATTGCAGAGTTTGATGTAACAGCAGGCGATGAAACCCGTCTTACTGCAAGCAACGGTTCGATCAGCGATACAGATGGTGATGTTGATTTCTATTCCGAAGATCTTTATTTAACATCAAATGACGACTTAAACCTTGATGAGTTTGGCGTTGAAGATAAGGAGAACAGCGAAGCAGATCTCATTTCAACTTCAGGTAAAGTTTCTACTCAATTAGCCGATAAGTGGGAGAAAATAACTGCTGACGGCGAAACAGGTGTAGAGCTGAAGGGTGAAGCCGATATTCGTACAGGTGAGCTTTCAGCCAATACAGGCAATATTCATGTTGAAAGCGAGAAGGGCGGAATATCTCTGGATGGTAATGTTGAGGCAGAAAACAGCGGAGTTAATATTACTGCTGAGAAAGGCCTTGTTCAAACTTCAGGGACGCCAGGAAAGATCAGTGTGGATATCATTGGATACTCCGACCAGAATACAGATCAAAATACAGGTACGGTTTCCGGAAGCGGAGTTGAACTGCCTTCAGGTGAAGGTCTTGCAGCTTTGATAATTCGAAGCGGCGAAGATGTTGTTGTCAGCGGTAAGCTCACTGCAAACGGCAGCTTCGATCCTTCTGTGAATGATGACAGGTCTTCTGTAGATTTCAGGGACAGCGGCGAGTTAGGCGGCGAGCCGTCTGATATAGCTATCTACCTTTCTGCCGGCGAGGAAAATTCCGGCGAAGGCAGCATTACTCTTGAAAATCTCGTGAATTCAGGAAACGGAACGCTTGTAATTGATGCTCAGGATTCAGTAAAATTCAATAAGCAGTTTGAAGACAGTGTCCTGGACGGGACATCACAGCTTGCGAGAATAGAAGCTGTTTCCAGAAAAACAAACACCCTTGATGAAGCCAGCGAGAACCGAAAAAATACACTGCCGTTTGCTGACAGCAAAATTGAAAACGAAGAAACTAAATTCGATGATCATTTAGTGTATGTCTTCAGAGGTAAAACACCGGCAGAGGTTCTTGAGCTTATAGTTTCACCGGATGAAGCTGTATTCAAGCCTTTCAGCTTTGATTACTCAGATCAGGTGGATTCATCTTCTCTGAATGTTAAAGAGCTGCTTAGCTGGCTTCTAAATTTCGTCGGTAACGAAAAGGTTCATTTCACAAAGGCTGAAAGTGATTATTACATTACAGACAGCAAGCCTGTCCGGGCAGCTCAGAGGCTGAGAAGGTACGACTTGATACTTTCTGATACAGACGGCTTTAAGGAATCTTTGAATGCACTCTTTGAAGATTTCAGCAAACAGAGCAGTTTCTCAGTAGAAGAAGGCTTTGGAGAAGACAGGAACCTTTACTCTAAATTCAATCAGTTCCTCAATCTTAGATACAATAAAGGAGATGCCAATGCTGAAACGGTCTTCCAGTGGAATAATGCTTATCAGTCATTTATGAATGAACTGACTGGTAATGAAATCCACTTGGAGCAGGACGACGTCGAAGATCTAATGGCGGCCAAGCGGGTCGAGGTTACTAAGGATAGTAATAAAGCTGTCCGTTCTTACATGGACTTTTTTGAAGAAGATACAGAGGATTAAGCAAGGTAGTTTAAATGGCGGAAATAAGCAGATTATCACTCTTTAAAAAGCTGGGCAGCCTGCCCTATAAGACTATAGAAAGCGCTACTGTTTTCTGTAAATTACGGGGCAACCCATATGTAGAGCTTGTGCATTGGCTGTATCAGATAGGGAATTTGCAGGACTCAGATTTCCACAGGGCGTTAAAATATTTCGATGCAGACCTCTCCAGGGTATCAAGAGATATCCTGGAGGGGATTGATTCGCTTCCTGGAGGCGCTACCTCTGTTTCGGATTTTTCGCCTCATATTGAAGATGCAGTTGAAAAGGGCTGGCTGTACAGCTCTCTAATGTTTGGGAACAATTTGGTCAGGACTGGCCATTTGCTTGTTGGGATTCTCAAAACAAGAGAGCTCAGCCGAATTTTTGTCAATATCTCAAAGGAATTTGAGAAGCTTGATGCAGAGCATTACTGTGAAAATTTTGATAAGATAAACGAAGGTTCGCCTGAGGAAAGCAGCCCGGAAGAAGCAGTTTCTATAAGTGATCGCGAAGATGTTTCGCCAGTTGCTTCTGAAGGTAAGACGCTTTCAAAGTATGCAGTTAATTTAACTGAAAAAGCACGTAATGGTGGTTTAGACCCGGTAGTCGGCAGAGATTCTGAGATCAGGCAGATGGTTAATATCCTCCTGCGGCGCAGGCAAAATAATCCGATTCTCACCGGCGAGGCCGGAGTTGGCAAAACAGCTGTCGTTGAAGGCCTTGCCTTGCGGATAGCGGAAGGCAACGTGCCTGATACAGTAAGCGATATTGACATATGGGGCCTTGATGTCGGACTTTTGCAGGCTGGGGCAAGTGTTAAAGGTGAATTTGAAAAGAGGCTCAGGCAGGTGATTGATGAGGTTCAGGCATCCAGCAAGCCGATAGTTCTGTTCATTGATGAGGCACACACTCTCATAGGTGCAGGCGGAAGCGCAGGTACAGGTGATGCGGCTAATCTGCTCAAGCCTGCTCTTGCCCGAGGTACTCTGAGGACAATTGCAGCCACCACTTGGTCAGAATACAAGAAGTATATCGAAAAAGACCCTGCCCTTACAAGGCGTTTTCAGGTAGTTCAGGTTGATGAGCCGGATGAAGCAAAGGCAGTTAATATGCTCAGGAACGTCGCCTCGTGTATTGAGGCACATCACGGCGTGCATATTCTCGACGAGGCTATCTCTGCCTCAGTTAATCTTTCAAAGAGATATATCCCTTCAAGGCAGCTTCCAGACAAGGCGGTGAGCCTTTTGGATACAGCCTGTTCAAGGGTGGTTATGAGCCAGAATGCCAGCCCTTCACAGATTGAATCCTGCCAGGCGGAACTGAGCTCACTTGAGACTGAAATGAAAATGCTCCAGCAGGAGATTTCAATTGGTCTTCCAAGAGAGGAAAGAAAGCTGGAGGTGGAAGCTGATATTGAACAAACTAAAGAACAGCTTGAGAAGCTACAAAGCGAGTGGGAAAAAGAAAAACAGATTGTTGACAAGATTGTTGATCTCAGGAAGAAGCTCGTAAACTGGGAAGACACTCAGGCAGGCAAGCAGGAACTCTCTGAAACGGGCGATGAACAAAATCCTGAACGTTCTGAGATTTATTCGCAGCTAGTATCAGCTCAAGAGGAGCTTCTGGATTGCCAGTCCGAGAGGCCTCTTGTGATGCCGGCAGTGGATACTAATGCTGTCAGCGATGTAGTTTCAGACTGGACAGGAATCCCTGTTGGCAATATGGTGAAGAATGAAGTCGAATCGATTCTTAATCTTCAGGGCAGGCTTCAGGATAGAGTGTTGGGGCAGGACCACGCCCTTGAAGCTATATCAAGAAGGATGCGTGTAAGCCGGGCACGCGTGGAAAATCCCAACAAGCCGATAGGAGTTATGTTTTTAGTTGGCCCGAGCGGCGTAGGTAAAACTGAGACAGCCCTGGCCCTTGCGGAAACACTCTACGGTGGTGAAGAGAGCCTGATAACCATCAATATGAGCGAGTTTCAGGAAGCTCATACCGTATCCACACTCAAAGGTTCTCCACCCGGATATGTGGGCTACGGCGAAGGCGGCGTGCTTACTGAGGCCGTTCGCAGAAAACCTTACAGCGTTGTTCTGCTTGATGAGGTGGAAAAAGCCCATCGCGACGTGCATGAGATATTCTTTCAGGTGTTTGATAAAGGCTATATGGAAGATGCAGAGGGCAGAAGCATAGATTTTAGAAACACTCTCATTCTGCTAACAAGCAACGTCGGAACAGATTTGGTAATGAATCTCTGCAAAGATCCTGATCTTATGCCGGAGCCGGAGGGGCTTTCAGATTCGTTGAGAAAACCGCTGCTGGAAGTTTTTCCGCCTGCTTTGCTTGGGAGGATGTTTGTAGTCCCATACTACCCAATCTCTGATGAAACATTGAGAAAAATCGTTGAGCTTCAGCTCAGCAGAGTCAAGAATCGCGTTGAGAAAAACCATAAAATCAACTTTGAATATTCCAGCTCTGTTCCTGAGCTTGTGGCGGCAAGGTGCAATGAATGCGACAGCGGGGCAAGGCTGGTAGAATCTATTATTACAGACTCTATCCTGCCTTCTATCAGCGAAGAGATCCTCAAGCGAATGATTAATAGTGAAGAGATTAAGAGCATAAGTGTTGATGCCGATGGAAATGAATTGAGTTATAAGTTTGGTTAGTGATGTCTGATGGCTGAGTTTACACAAAAACACAGAGAAATAGCAATTGGTACGCCTCTTGGAGATGACGTATTTCTTATTCAGAGCCTCAAGGCCTCTGAACGTATAGGCGATATGTTTCTCTTTGAAGCAGATCTTTTGAGCTTGGAAGATGTTGCTGCGGAGGACATTATCGGCAAGAATGTGTCTATAAGGTTCAACTGCGGCGACTCTATGCGGTTTTTCAACGGCTACGTGAAGGAATTTACCTTTGTTTCAAAGGGCAAGGAGTTTTCCGAGTATCGTGCGGCTGTAGTTCCTTGGCTTTGGTTTTTAGACCAGAATCAAGACTGCAGAATTTTCCAGAATCTTGCCATACCGGAAATAATAGAAGAAGTTTTCAAAAGCAGAAACATAAGTGATTATCAGCTTTCGCTCTCGGGAAGCTATGATAAGCTCGAATACTGCGTTCAGTATCGAGAGTCTGATTATAATTTCATAAAGCGGCTCATGGAGTTTGCCGGCATATACTTTTATTTCGAGCACCAGCAAGACAAGCACGTTTTAGTTATTTGCGATTCTTCAAATGCCCACAGCACCTTTGAGGATTATGAGAAGATTAAATTCAAGCTTGAAAGCGATCAGGAATACGAAGAGGTAATAGTAAGCTGGCAGAGGAAGATGTCTGTACTGCCGAATAAAGTGGAAATGAAAGATTATAATTTTCAAAATTCCAAGCAGGATCTTCTATCAAAATCCGACTGCGAAGGCAAAGGTGTTGATGGAAATATGGGGCGGTTCTTTTATCCTGCCGGCTTTGAAGAAATGGCAGCAGGGGATAAAGTTGCCGATATTCGTCTTCAGCAGATACGGGCAGGGGAGGAAGTTTGCATAGGTAAATCCTACAGCAAAGGGCTGCGCCCGGGCTATATTTTCAAGATGGAGGGATGCCCGCAGCAAGGCCAAAACAGGGAATACCTCACCCTTGAAACAAATTACAAGATTGAAGCTGGCGGCTTTGAAACAGGCCTTCGGGCGCACGATATTAGCTATCACTGCAACTTCAAGACTATGCCCACAGAAATCGACTACAGGCTCCCTCCAACAGCAGAGCATCCGAGAATTGAAGGCCCGCAGACCGCCTTTGTTACCGGCCCGAGCGGCGATGAGATATACACAGATAAACACGGCAGAGTTAAGGTTGTGTTCCACTGGGACAGATACGGCAAGCCAGATGAGAACAGCTCGTGCTGGGTTAGGGTGTCTCAGGGCCTCGCGGGGAATAAATGGGGCATGATAGCTCTTCCTCGTGTAGGGCAGGAGGTGATTGTTGAATTTGAAGAGGGCGATCCCGACAGGCCCATAATAACAGGGCGTGTTTACAACGGCCAGAATGCTGCGCCTTACAGCCTCCCGAAAAATAAGACTATTTCTACATCCAAGACAAATTCCAGCAAAGGCGGAGGCGGATTTAATGAAATCAGGTTTGAAGATAAGAAGGGCAGCGAACAGCTGTTTGTGCATGCCGAGAGGGATAAAGATGAGTATGTAGGCAACAACAGCTACACAACAATCGATGATGACAGCCATACAACTGTTGAGGGCAAAAGATTCGAAAGAACCAAAAAGGATTATCACGACAGGAAACACAAAGACTATTTTGAAGAGATAGGCGGGGATAAGAACTTGTCTGTTTCCGGAAATTCCGTTGCAAATGTTTCCAAAAACAGCTCGGTTCAGGTAAGCCAGACTCATCAGCTAAATGCAAAAGAGATAATCCAGGAAACTTCCACAAAGTTCAGCCAGAAATCCAAAGAGCATGTTGTTGAAGCGAATACAAAATATTCCGCAAAGGGAAAGGAAGTTTGTATTGAAGCAGCGAGCAATCTTTGCCTGAAAGCGGGGAGCAGCGTTATAAGCCTTTCCTCAAGCGGCATAAATATCAATGGAAGTATGGTGAAGATTAATTCCGGAGCCTATGCTTCCGCTTCAGGGAAGGCAGCATCATATTCAGCCCCCAAGCTTGCCCACCCTGCTTATGCTGTGGATGCGGATGATGGTTCGCCAGGCGCTCTCGGAAAGCCGAAAGACTTAAGCGGCCTTGAGCCCGATATTGTTCAGCTCTTGGCCCAAAAAGCCCCTGAGTATGTACCTGCTCCTGATATAGCATTGGGCTATATGGAAGGAGTTGAAGCCGCCGCCGGTGCGGGAGCCGGTGCTGGGATTACAAGGCCTGATAAAAAGTTTATTCCAATTCTTAAGTGCAGCCACGGAAGGGTTTCAGGCCCCTCGGGGATATTAGAAGTCGTTGCAACTCGAAATAGAAAGTTCAATCCTTTAACTGTAGGCGGTTCAGAAGAAGAAATCGGCGATGATGAAATGTTGGAAAATGATTATAATACATTTTCTCATAAGCCTAAGAATAGAACAGGTAATGAGGCTAAAAAACTATCAGATACAGCGAATAAGGTCAACAGAAAAACCAACAAAGTGTCAAAGCACACCAAATGGCTCCCGAAACTGGAGTTTACGGTTAGGGATGGTGAAAGCGATGAGATTACGGCCCTGGTAAATAAGGCCAACGGAACAAAGGTAAATGATGCAAAAGCTCAGATTGTTTCAAGAAACGCCTCATTAAAGAAATCAGCGGATAAGAAAGTTCCTGTTCATCGAGCAATTCATACACCTCAAAGCCCTTACGGGACCACTGAGACCATTTTTGATTTCAGTTTGTTCCGATTCCTTACCTGCCTGAGACAATATAGATGGATTACCAGCAACTGCTGCGAGAAATATACAGTAAACTACCTTATGCCGGATAAAAGCATTGATAAGCTTGAGATTCACAGTTATCCGGCGACAAGCGTAAAAATTAAGATTAGCACCGATTTTATTTCAAAATTGGTTAGTTCTGTCTCGGATAAATTCTTTAACCCTTTAGAAAGAGTATTAAGCAAAGGCCCAATATCAGTAGAATTTGATCTTGAAGTGGCAACAGGATTTGTATCTTTTGAATACTACTGGAGGGAGGCAAAGGACTGGAGATGCTGCTTAGTTCGAAAGGCAGAGGCCGGCTTGGACCCTCTTTTGGGTATAGGGTTAGTAGGCAAAGCAAGTTTGTTGGCTATAGCTGGGATGTTTTTCGGAATTCCACCGGCTATTTCGAAATTTCTCGGGAAAGCTTTGGCAGATATTTATCTCTTTTTAGATATTGCGCTTGAGCTTATTTTGAAAGGCTCAGCTGAATATCTTACTTATTATTATCCGAGCAAGAAAGAAGAAATAGAGGGAAAGCTATCTGCTATTGTAGGTGTGCCTCTTGAAATAGGCTTAGAAGCTAAGCTTGGTAACGAATATGTAGCTTATCTTGAATTGAAGGGTAGTTTTGCTACACGCGGTTCAATGGCAGCGCATGTAATAGCTGAAGAGGATTTGATAGGCTTCAGGCCTGAAATTAAAACGGACCCTGTTGTCGGCAAATTGTCATATAAAGCTACTGCACTTTGGATTTTTGATCGTTCAGATTCAATTCAAACCACCATAGTAGAAGAGAAGGTGATATACAGCAGCAGTGAGCTCGTAAAGATATGGCCTGTAGAGGAGAATAATTAAATGAGTGAAAAACAGAAGAGGCCTTATTACGCTTTGGACATCAGGGTAAAGGGAATAGAGTTTGAGCTGAAAATTAACGATGTATCTCTCTTCTCGGACCCTGAAGCAGAGGGATTAAAAGTTCAGTCTCCGGTAAACGACTGGCTTTTTGAGGGGCTGAATATATTTGATTTTATACTTTATGAGCCCAAACCACTTCCGAAGGCAAATGCGCAGCAGGGCGAGGAAAGTCAAGAGCCGGCAAAGCCTGAAATGTTAGTTAAACTGTCTTCAATAGATTTCAGCGGCGAATACCCACAGCCAGATGAGGTTCTAATGGAATGCAGATTTCCTTCAGAAGAGATCCCAAAGCTTTCCGCTATGCACACTAAAGAGGTGAAGTTAGAGGAAGCGCCCGAAAGCACTTTGTGGTCTCAGGCAGAAGATATTACAGGCAGAGAGCTTGAGGCTGAGCAGACGGCAAGAAAGATGATAAAGGAGTTTGCGGGCAGCCTTGAAAGCAGAAATTTTGAGGCTGCATTTGAGATGATGAGATATAAATTCAAGGAGTATGCAAGCGCAAACGGTTTTGAATTTGAAAGGATAAGAGAGGTTGTTCTTGAGCAGTACGCAATGATCGAAGAATTTGATTTCCATTATGAAGATGTTCCCGATTCAGCAACAGCCCATGTTATAGAAGGGGACGGTAGGATATTAAGGGTTTTCCGAAAGGATGACAAGCCGGCAGTGGTGTTTTCGAATCCCGAAGAAGATTCCTGTTTTGGCATACCGATATATATTGCAAGAATCGGCGGAGAATGGAAGTTCGTTAGGTGATTAGCAGGCTGAGAAAGTGAAATTTAGAATGATATATATATTTTTTGCAATTGTTGCGATTATTACTGTTTATTCTTTTATCAAATTTCTCTCAAGCGCAAACTGGGTAAAAACAGAAGGTGTGATTCTCGAATCACGAGTGGACAAATTTCATAACCGCAACATTGAGGATACTTTAAGGTATCAGTTTAAGCCTGTCGTTAGGTACAGCTATACTGTTAACGGAGCAGGGTACACAGGTAATAATATCTTCTCCGGAAGTAAGGATGTGCTGATGCACAGCAGTGCAGATGCTGAACAGATGATTGAGGATTATAAAAAGGATAAGATGGTGAATGTGTATTACAATCCGGAAAAGCCGGAAGAAAGCTGTCTGATAAGTGCTGGCTCGCTGCCTAAATCCTTTATCGCAGTTTTGGGAATTATTTTGCTGGTCATTGGTTCAGTTATTTTTATGGGAATCAAGTTCATCAATAAGGGTTGATTTATGCCGTTAGCAGCAAGAACAGGCGATTATCACAGTTGTCCGCAGGTTATACCGGGCAACCCCCCGATACCTCACGTAGGCGGGCCTCTCACCAGCGGGAGCGACTCGAGCGTTCTAATCGGAGGGATGCCGGCTGGTGTTGTGGGAACTATGGCAACCTGCACAGGCCCCACCGACAGTGTGGCCAATGGCGCTTCAACTGTTCTTATAGGCAATAAACCTGCTGCTTATATGGGTTCGGTAACTGCCCACGGAGGCACAATAACAGCGGGCTGCGGGAGTGTTATCATCGGCGCAGTGCCGGTGCCCCCTCCGCCTCCTCCTGTTCCGCCTGATGTGCCTGATTTGCCCTCAGCGTGGGAGATTGCAGGCGGGGTCATAGGTGCAGGAATTGGCGCTGTAGCCGGCGCTTTGCTTCCGGGTATTGGAATGAAGGAAGCAGCGATAGCAGGGGCGAAAATTGGGGCTGCTGTCGGAGCGGCCGCAGAAGCTGTTTTTGATACCGCAGTTGATACGGTAAACGCAGCAGCGGAGGCCACGATGCAGGCTGCAGAAAAAGCGGCCGGGCTTGCTGTGGAAGGCGCAAAGACAATCGGAAACGCTGTTACCGATGGAGCGAAGAAAGTGGGCAAAGCCGTTTCGGATGGAGCGAAGAAAGCCGCGGGTATGGTTAAAGACGGATTTAATGCTGTAAAGGGATGGTTTAGTTAACCGAAGGATTATCATAAATGGCTGATATAAGACACTACGACTACAAGTTTACAGTACCAGATAACTGGTTCGACGGCTCTACGGTTTCGTGGATCGGGCCTGCAGACGAAGGGTACTGCCCGAATATAACGATAACAAGGAATTTCCTCGAATCCGAGAAAACCTCAGGAGATTATTCTAAGGGGGTTAAAGATGCCTTGTCTTCTCAGTTTGGGGATTCAGGTTATGAGGTGATAAAAGAATACGATCTGACGGTTTCTGAAGAGATAGAAGCCGCAGCAAGGATACATAAATTTTATGTGGAAAAAATTGGATTTAAGGTTTGTCAGCTTCAGGTGTATGCCGTACGAGGGAAAGAAGCCCTAACGCTCACTTGTTCTGATAAGGAAGATACTTTTGAAAGTAACAGGGGCATTTTTGAGAATGCTGTTAATAGTTTTAAGTTTTTAGTGTAACTAAAAGAAAATGAGGTAGGATTATGACTCGAAAATTGATTACAAGTATGCTGGTTCTTTTTGCTCTTGCGTTAAGCAATGTTTGGGCAGCGCCCACTGAACCCCCGACAATTAGCCTCGATAACAATGAAATCGAGGAGAATAATGCTGAAGGGGAGCTGATAGGCAATCTAAGCTATGTGCCCAGCGACCCAAATTCTTCTGTAGCTTATTCGCTGGGAGGCGAAGATGCTGGGAGCTTCTCAGTTTCTGACAGCTCGCTTTATGCCGGCCAAACCAGCTTCGATTATGAAGCAGCTAATGCCTTTCAGATTGAGATAACCGCAACTGAGATTCCGGGGGGGGCTAAGGAAACCAAAAGCTTCACTATAAACATCATCGATGTTAATGAAGCTCCCACCGGTTTGAATTTATCCGGAACGAGTATAACCGAGAACGCATCTTCCGGCACATTACTCGGCTTTATATCAGCGGAAGATCCGGACGGCAAACCAGAGTTTGCTTTTTATCAATTTACGGTAGTGGATTCCTTGTATTTTTATGTTGATCAGGGCAAACTGAAGAATTCGCAGCCCTTGGATTACGAACAGAATAATTTTCATACAATTCAAATTCAGGCCGTGGACACCAATAAGCCTGCCAACACAATAACTGAGACTTTTACCATAACCGTTTCTGATACAAACGATGCTCCAGAAAATCTTACTCTGGACGAATCTGCTGTTGAGGAAAATCTCGATTCCCCAGCAATGGTAGGATCTTTCTCTGTTGAGGATGATGATCCGAATCAAACGCACTCATACAGTTTTGTAAGCGGTTTTGATGAGAGTTCTTTCACAATAGAAGGCACCAGCCTCAAAACGGCCGAATCGTTCAACTATGAGGAAAAATCCAGCTATACTGTTAAGGTCGAATGTACAGACAGCGGCAGCCCGGCAGAAAGCGTTGCTAAAGAATTCGAGATATTAATTGAAGACGTAAATGAAAAGCCGGTAAACCTCGCAATTGATAACTCATCAATCGATGAAAATGAGCCGGCAGGAACTTTGGTTGGGGATTTCACAGTTGATGATGAAGACGCCTCTCAAACGCACTCATACAGCTTTGTAAGCGGTTTTGATGAGAGTTCTTTCACAATAGAAGGCTCCAGCCTTAAAACAGCCGAATCGTTCAACTATGAGGAAAAATCCAGCTATACTGTCAAAGTTGAATGTACAGACAGCGGCAGTCCGGCAAAAAGCGTTACGGAAGAATTCGAGATAACAATTGAAGACGTAAATGACAAGCCGGTAAACCTCGCAATTGATAATTCATCAATCGATGAAAATGAGCCGGCAGGAACTTTGGTTGGGGATTTCACAGTTGATGATGAAGACGCCTCTCAAACGCACTCATACAGCTTTGTAAGCGGTCTTGATGAGAGTTCTTTCACAATAGAAGGCTCCAGCCTTAAAACAGCCGAATCGTTCAACTATGAGGAAAAATCCAGCTATACTGTCAAAGTTGAATGTACAGACAGCGGCAGTCCGGCAAAAAGCGTTACGGAAGAATTCGAGATAACAATTGAAGACGTAAATGACAAGCCGGTAAACCTCGCAATTGATAATTCATCAATCGATGAAAATGAGCCGGCAGGAACTTTGGTTGGCGATTTTACAGTTGATGATGAAGACCCGAATCAAACGCACTCATACAGCTTTGTAAGCGGTCTTGATGAGAGCTCTTTTGCGATAGAAGGCACCAGCCTCAAAACGGCCGAATCGTTCAACTATGAGGAAAAATCCAGCTATACTGTCAAAGTTGAATGTACAGACAGCGGCAGCCCGGCAAAAAGCGTTACGGAAGAATTCGAGATAACAATTCAAGATGTGAATGACAAACCGGTAATAGACCAGGGCGAACAGCTTGCCCATGAATCTTATGATTATGTGGTAAATTATATAAATTTATCGGCTTCGGATGAAGACAATACTACCAATGAGCTTAATTGGGAGATATCTCAAGACCCGAATTCAAATGGGAATGTTTCAGTCAAAGAAGATGACGGCCGGATCACACTGCGTTCTAAAGACGGCTATCAGGGCGATTATTCCTTTACAGTGAAGGTTGAAGACACCGAAGGCGGTGCTGATACGATCACTGTCAACGAAACAGTTTTAGCACCAATTGAAATATCTACTTCTGCTCAGCTTGCTTCTGTGGGTCAGAATGCCCAAATGCCTTTGAACGGCTCTTACACTCTTACTAATGATATGAATTTAGAGTCTCTGGAAGATTTCGAAATTGCTTCAGATCCAAATTCACCCTTCCTCGGTGTTTTCAACGGCAATAGAAAAGCCCTTTTGAACTACAAGCCGCAAGACCCCGCTTCCAGCAGCATATTCGGCGTTATAGGTAAAGATGCTTTAGTGAGAGATCTTAATGTAGAAGATGTTCAGGCCTCTTTCGGCAGTGTTGATTCTGCACCTTTATTTGCAGATACAATTCAAGGTCAGGTAAAACGCTGCGGACTTACCGGCCGGCTTTCTGCTGAGAATGTCTCCGGCGTGTTAGCTCCTTTTGCAGATGTGATAGGCGAGGGATCGGTTCTTGAAGATGTTTATGTTGCAGTTGATATAGAAGCAATGAGCAGCGGAGCAGTTTCAGGATTTGTTCGCAGCTTTGAAGGGGCTCTTACAAGATGCTTCATTTATGGACCTGCCTCTGGCAGCGATATATATGCTTTCAACTCCGAAGGATCCGCAGATTTTACAAACGCCTATTTTAATAATGAATATTTCTCTTGTTCTCAGGCCGTTGGCCTTGGCTCAATTGAATTCCAGGATGAGGCAAACTTCGCTGGATTTGATTTCGAAGGACCGGAAAGTCCTAATGCAATCTGGGCGATCAACCCGGACTACCCCGTCTTTGCATGGAGAAAATATTCCGGCGGCGGAACAGGAAATCCTGAAGATCCTTACCAGATTGTAGATCCGGAAGATGCTGTAGCTTTCTTTGAAGATAAGAACAACACTTCAAGCAGTTATGAACTTAAAGATGATATAGATCTGAGCGGTTTAGACACTGAGCCTATAGGCACTGTATCCGAGCCGTTTACTGGTGTCTTCGATGGCAACGGTTATACACTCGTCAACCCTGAATACACTTCCGATGATGAATTTGCCGGCTTGTTCGGTGTAGTTCAGGGAGGTACAATCAAGGGTGTTACGATAGAGAACCCCTCTAAGCCATCTGAGGCAGATTTTGAAGGCATAAGCTATTATGGCGGCCTTTGCAGCTACCTCTACAGTGGAACGATTAAGGACTGCCATGTTATTATGGATTCCGATAAAACCCTTGAGATTAACATCCCGAACCGTGAGAATCTGATTTGCTATGCAGGTTTGCTGTGCGGCTCAAATTACGGTGGAACGATTGAGCAGTCTTCAGTTTCAGGCAAGCTACTGCTTAACATAGAAGGCCAAGGGTATGAGCCTAAGGTAACAGTTGGCGGTTTTGTAGGTTCCTGCGACTACTCAAGCACCATCACAGATTGTTACGCAAAATCTGCTGTAGAGATATCCGCAGATCCAAACCTTAGTGCTGAAAATGCGGGGCTGTTTGCAGGCGAAAATTACGGAAACGTGAACAACTGCTATTCTGCCGTCTGGCAGGGAGCACAGGTTCCCAATTTGTATGGATTTGCAGAAGTCAATTTCGGTTCTCTGTCCAATGTTTATGCCCCGCCGCAACTCTCAGCATTAGGCTTAGGTAGCTTTGAAGGACTGACATCGCAAGACCTTACAGGCGTATTGCCAAAAACTTGGGATGATGAAGTCTGGATTCTGAATACTGAAGACACGCCTTCGTTAAGAAGCGAGGGATATCCTTGCGACTACAACTTTGATGAGATTGTGAATATCCTGGATTATATAGAATTTGTCAATCTATGGGTAGAAGGTTCTCAGAGGGCAGACCTGAATGAAGATAATACAATAAATTACGAAGACTTGACAGTATTTATGACATATTGGCTTGATTCAAAATGATGACCACAAGCCGTTTGTGATACATCTGAAATGTGCTAAGAAAGAATAATGTTTTTTGAATCGGGCAATTTTAATAAAAAACACTTGCCGGAAAGATATCGATGTGTTTCCATCGATTGTCTTTTCGGCAATGGTGTTGTGAATCCTGCGGTCCTAATAAAAAAGGCGAATGCAGGGGGCTGGAGCTTCGTTCCTGCCCACAGCAGCCATGCCGCGCAGACTTACACAGGATGCCTTTTAGACGGCAAAGGCAATATATTAGACTGGCTTGATATCTGTATTCAGCAGTTTGGATGGACAAATGTGAGCAGGGAGTTTATCGGCAATAATAATATAGATCACAACTGGCAATCTTGGGCCGAAAGTATTTTACAGCAAGACGAAACCTCATTTAGCTCAGGCTTTGAATTCAAGAATCCGTCCCCTCTGTTTATAGATTTGGAAAAACAGGTTTCGATTTTAGCACAAGATTCACAGGGAAATGCGTTATCGCTTTGCAGGGACGATAAGAGCTTAAAGGATAACTCTCAAAACCCATATTGTGAAGGACTTGATAGGTGGCTCATAAAGGGTGATTCTAAAGAGCTTGTATGCGTTGTTGATAATAGAGGCAAGCTTATTGATTACAGGAAAGTCTTAGGAAAGTTAGGCTTTGAAGACAGCAGCAGATATTTACCCTTTAACTTACCGTGCGGACACATCTTAATTAGAAAACGCCTCCCCATTTCATTTGAAGATGCCTTGAGGGTTTTAGATGGATTAGAACCTGAAAACCAGGAATCTAAAAGCTTCTGGAATATGAATCTTTCTCTTTCCGGGGTGAGCTCGTTAGAAAATTCAGAGCTTTATCTTCAGGGCGGAGCTGAATACCAGAAAAGCATTGAGGTGTTGCATTTGAAGCTGCTGTTCATAGGGCAAATGTTTGATTCTCTTCTCGTTTTCTTTGAAAGTGCCAAAAAGCCGCATCTTGGTTTAGATGGTGAAAGCTGGAAGTTTGATATTAATTTCTCCAAAAGTTTCCCAGCTCTTTGGACACTGAGCCCAAAACTTGCCGCTGTTTCGAAATCGATGAGCTCAAAAGAGATTGGCTCGGCTCTGAGGTTTTATGTGCCTTTAGGCACGAAAGATATTTCTTTATATAAACCGGCCCTTATGGATAAGTATGCTTCTGGGAAATTGAAAATAAGGATTTTCGATGTTAAGGAAAAATCAGGCAGATTTCAGGTTAACGGCCTGATAGAAGAAGAAGCAGATTTTGACAGTTTTAATGCAGTTGTTTTGAGGCTTCAGATACCTTTGAATAAGCCTTTAGAATTTTATGCAAAGGTTTTCAAGAGCCGCAAGTACCCGGGCAGATGGGAATTGGTTTCAGAGAGTCTCTCCCTTGATGAGGACACATTGAGCAGTTTGTCAGGATTTAGCGGCATACAGCTTACAGGATGCAGCTATGAAGCCTGGCCTTACACCGGCCTCGCCTGCGATTGCTATTCTATGGCCTTAACAGCAATGAGAATGTTTTATTCTCTTGAGATTGATACCTCCGAAATTCTGGCAAGTTTTCTCTCTCTGTGCAGCAGGCTTGATAATTCCGAAGGCGGGCTCAGAGATAATATCCTTAACGAGCTGAGAAGCAATCCCGGATGGCTGAAAAAACTGCCCGTTAAAGGCCTCGATAAATCATTAGAATGCCCGATTCTTCTGGAGCTCTGGACTGATATCTTTGTGGTTATTGCAAAGCTTTTACCTGAAGCAGTTGAAGAGAGCGTGAAATATTCTGAGGACATCTTAAGCTGGAATCCCGGAAAAATTTTAGAACCTTACGTAAATCAGTTCAAGGCCTTGGCTAAGAAATCAAGGCTTCTTATTGTTGCAAACTGGGAGAGGAATAATTTAGTTAGAGAATCGATTAGACAGCTTGAATTAGATTAAGCTGAAGCTTTTATCATTTTGACCTCGATTCGATGCCTGACCTTGATTTATGTTTATATCTTTTTTAATGATTGAAGCTCCAGCTTTTTTTTTCTTGAATATTGAAGAGTATTATTTTATGCTTTATTCATAAAGAGCTTTCAGTTTTTGGTAAGATCAGCTATTTTTATAAGGATAAGACTATGTTAAAAAGAGTAATATTTTTGTTTACAGTTTCATTTGCGGTTTCCTTGTTTTCAGGGTGTTCTCCTCACTCTTCCAAAATCCACGTAAGAGCGGACAAACAGATTACAGAAGATAATTCTTTCGAAGTGCATGTGTTCGGGGTAAATCCCACGGAAAAGAAGAGAGTTTTGAATATGTCGATGACTGAATACTGGCAGCCGGGAAGTCAGATGATGAGGGCATACGAAAATAGGCGGGTCGTTCTGTATTTCGGCAAGGAAGAACAGAGGTCTTTTGTTATTTCGAAGAATAATTTTGAAAAACAATGGCAAGAATGGCAGAGGATTAATGCGAGCGATATTGTAATTTTGGCGGATATGCCTATCAATCCTGAAAGTCCATTTCAAGATAATTACGGCAGTGAAGATATAAGGCGTCTTTGCGCTCCTTTCAAACCGCAATGCTGGGAGTTTGGGAGGGTTGAAATTGAGATTAGCAGCGGAAGCGGTATAATAGCTACTAATTTTAAGCCTGAAGGAGGAATGTTCTGTGACTGCGAGATTGAATAGGCATTTCTCAGATGAAATATTCTTTAGGGAAAAAAATATATTCATTAGGCATCTTTGAATATTACGAAGCAGTTCTGCCGGCTTCTGGAGTAGAGTGTATAGCTAAAGTGCTGGAAGATGATTTCATCTTTGATGATGAATATGGCTTTTCATATCATAAGAAAATTTTAAAGAAAGAGTATCAAGTCCAGAAAGAGATCCGCTCAAAATCTTGGGCAGATGTCTATGGGTTTGCTGAAGAGCAGAGACGCTGCATACTTTTTCTTGAAAAATTTGACCAGTCACTCAACGAGATAATTGAAAGACATCTTGAACTTGGAGCAAGGGAAGTGGTGTTGATTGTTGACTCCCTTGCCAAGGCCTTGGCTGATCTGAAAGATCATCATTCATGCCCTGCGGGGGATTTGTCTCAGAATAATGTCTTTTTCAACGTAAACAAAAAAGGGTCTATTAAGCGAGTCGCTTTGAGGGAGGTTTCTGTTGAGAACTCTTCCTTTCAGGGCGATCTTGAGTCTTTAGGGCAGCTTCTCTATTTAATGGTTGCAAGGAGAAATCCGCCTGCCAATTTGGCCAGCGCTAAGTCAGAGGAATGGAAAAGGTTTGGCAGAAATTCAGAATTATTTTTCAGTGTATTCAAGAAGTTAAACAGCTCTGGTGCGCCCGGCAGTGATTACAAGCTCGGAGACCTCCTGGGCGATTTGTACGTACTGAGATGCAGTCTTGAAAAAGGCAGGAAAAGATTAAAAAATTGCGCAGGCGCCCTTCTGTTTGCGGCAGCAGTTTTTTTAGCTTCATTTGCGGTAAAAAAGTTCTTACGCAGCTTCAAGGAAAATCAAAGGCAAGGCAAAGTAGATGAGATTGCAGAAATCTCTCTGGAATGCAGCAAATGGTCTGCGGTACTTGAAAATCGAAATTTCGAATTATTAAGAAAAAGTTATTCTGAATACGAGGAATTTGTAGAAGAACTGGAGAAATCAATATCTCCTTTAGTTTTGGCCGAAGAAAAAGATTGCGATGTTTCAGAGCTGGCGGGAACCGATTCCATCCTTGAACATTACGATGCTATAAAACAGTCTCAGGATGCGATGGAAGAATTGAAAGAGCGTTTTGAAGTCAGCGAAGACTCTGTTTTTTTTCTGCTTTGGGATATTGAGGACAAATTTGACTTCAGTTTTGAATTCCAAAAGACCGTCATTTCTCCAGATAATATTAATGAGAGTTTGAAACATTATTTAAATAATTTTTCTGAGCTGGAAAGTATTTTGCGATCAGCAGATATTTTTGGCCAAGCCCCTAATTTTGCAGAAAAATACAAACAGGAAGCTGCGGAGGAGCTTAACAGCGTAATAAGTTTCAGCGGGGGAGTTTTGGAGATTGATGCATTAAATAATGATCAGCAGCCTTGGAATAAAAATATATTAGACAAGCTTGCAGGTAATTCAAAAGAGTATGAAATTGAGCTTTGGGACAAAGAGAATAAATCAGAATCCTTTGAAAAATTCTGCATGTTATTAGAAGATTACAAAAAAATAAGCATATCTGAAATAGTTGATTTGGATCAAGTCGAAGATCTGGGGGAAAAAATTGATGAGAAAAAAAGATTTGCCAAAGAAAATAAAAGTCAGCTTGAAAATCCGGTTACTTACAGAGATAAACTTAGCGATCTTGAAAAGAAATTAACATCGGAAAAACTTAAGAAATATATTGAAGATGAAGGTTACGCACTTATCTCAAAAAACGAATCGATTATCGAAGAAGTGTGTAATAATTGGACAGAAAAAGGGGGCAATAAACTTTCTGAATTAGCAAAAAAGCTTGACAATAAAGTTTCAACTCCCGAAGAATGGCTCAGCAATCAGAGAAATTATGGTGGTTTTGAGGATACGCCTTTCAACCGCTTTTGGAAGCTTTGTTTAAATGATTATTTCCCAGACAATGAAAAACTTTCAAATATTAAAAAAGAGGATTTTGAAAAAAGAAAAGGAGCTGTCGAAGATTATAAATCTGCTCTGAAGTCGGTTTCAGGTGAATGGACTGAAATACAGAGAAAGGTAGAACAATTTGAACTGCCTTCTAATTACTTGTATTTCTGGGAAAATCATCACGAGAGCGAGCTTGAAGAACTAACTGAGAAGGGCAGCAATGATTTTGAGAAATTAATTGATAAGTTAAGTAATATCAATCAAGAACATTTAAGCTCTGCTGAAGATATGCAGAATTTTTATGAAGATATGCAGAATTTTTATAAGGAAGCTAAAAGCCTGCAAGCTGATAATCTTGATTTTTCTGAAGAACCAAAAGATCTGGACGCTGACTTTTCTAAATTTGATCCAAATGGCATAAACAGCGAATTCAAGGAGGAAAATAGCAGTTTCAGTAAGCTGCTTACTTTCTGCAAAAAGTGCGGCGAATTTCTTGATCATTCATCTAAAGATTTTAAGAAAATTTTAAATGGTGGGCTTGAAGCTGAATTTTTCAAGGATTTGGAAGATAGGCATAAGAAATACTTGTACTATCGAGCCTGGGTAAGTATAGGTGAAGGCAATGAAAGCTGGCCGCAAGAAAAAGATGAGAAGAAGATTGAGGATAAAGCTCGTGAGATAATCTATAAGTTCGATATCGATAAAACTATGTACAGCAGCGTTGTGCGGAAAAGGAACCAGATTTACGAAGAATATCAGAATAATTTGGAGCTTCAGAAGATTCGGGAGACTCTTACCGGACAAATTGTTAAGCTGAAAAAAATTTTCAGCGACGTTCAATTTGAAGGCTTCGATAATTTTATCATTGAACTAAAAGATGTATCAGGCAGTTCGAAAGACTCGTCTGAACTAAAGACTCTTAAAAACAGTCTGGAGAAGGTTACCAGCCAGCTAAGTGAAAACAGAGATGATTATCACCTTGAAGCTCTTGCCAAAGATGAGTTTGAAGAAAGTCAGATTGATTTGGAAGGTTACAGAAAACTGCTTGAAGAAGTTGATGTCAGCGATTTTAAGATATTAGAAAAAGACTGGAGAAATTCTGCCCTAAAGGATATCGAGAAGCAGCTTGAAATATGCAAGAATTCTGAAGGAAGTACAGGTTCTTTAGACGAAACAAAAGGCGAATTAAAAGACCTGAAAGAAAAGGTTGAGGGTTCGCTGGAATCTTACCAATCAATCAAGAAGAACAGGAGTAAGATAGAATCCCTTCGTAAATATGAATATGATGATAAAACAATCCCGAAAAGAATAACTGAAATAGCCGAGTACCTGGAGGAGTTTCAATATCTGAAACTGTTGAATTTTGATAACGGTAAAGTCGTCTTCAATCCTGCCCAAACACCTAAAAATATTCGTGAACATTACATTCCAGTTAATAGAGTTGCCAAGCTGGAGTTTGAAGAGCTTGAAGGGGAAGACTGGGAGGAGCTGAAAGATGAAGAAAGCGATCTTGCCCGGGGCTTTTTTGCTGAAATAAATGAAAATGGCAGCTGGCCGGATTACATAAGGTGCAAAAAGGATGATTCCTTGATTTTCAAATATATTGAACTTGATGGCGGCCCTGCCTATGTGTCTATTTCAGAGATTACCAATTCTCAATACGAGAAAATTTCAGGAAAAGAGGATTCTGAAGACAAACCTGAGCTCCCTAAAACTGATGTAAAATTTAATGATGCTCAAGAGTTCTGCAAAAAAATTGAGGCTGATCTTCCCACAGTTGACCAGCATGAAGAGCTGGGCAAACATATTTATAATGAGATAAAGAATCTTGAAGGAGAAGCGGAAAATCCATTTCCGGAAGTCTGCAATTTGATAAATGAGCAGGCGGGAGAAAAGTTCGAAGATGCTTCTGATTTGAAGGAAGATTTATGGAAGGACAAGATTATAGACTCTAATACTTACAATAGTTTCGAAGTAAAAGAGGAATGCTTCACTACAGGCGGTAAAGGCGATAAAAAGCCTTCAAGCTGTGAAGACAGAAAACCAGACAGAAACGGTCTTTATGATGTTGTTGGCAATGCTTGGGAATGGGCAGCAGGACCCAGCGGAGAACCTTATGTCTGCGGTTTTTGCCTTTTAACGCCCCGCAGCGTGATGGAAGAAAAATATAGTTGGAGCCATAAAGATGAAGGCAAAAGAATTGGTTTCAGAGCATTTATCAATATTCCGCAAAATTAATATTCATCCTTAAGCTTTTGGCTGCACAGTTTATTTTGTTTTCCATAAGCGGCGGAAGGTGGGTCTGGGTTTTGCGAGCTGAGTTTTCAGGGATTCTTCGGCCTTGTCTGCCTGCCTGCTATTATCTTGACTGATATGCTTTATTCTTTAACATCTAAATTGTCCCGTTAGAAGTACAAAGCGGGTTCTGTTTATTTGAGGATCGACATATGAGACCAAAACACTATCTTGTTATTTTATCGATGGTAATGCTGCTTTTCGGCTGTTCGGAGCAGGCGAAGGTTAAGAAGCCTGAAGAGCAGAATAAACCTCCTCTCCGGCTCAACAGCACGATAGGAAATCTCTGCAATCTCTACGCTCCGGACGGCATAGCTGTAGAGGGTTTCGGATTAGTGGCAAACCTCAACGGCAACGGTTCGTCTGAGTGCCCAACCCGGGTGAGAGAGTATATGATAAAATACATCCAGCAGATGCTCGGCGATGCAAATCGTCTTGAAGCGATGCGAATGCTTCGTGATGAGGATAATGCGGTTGTCAGGGTTTATGGATACGTGCCGGCAGGAGCGAGGCGGGGGAGAAAATTCGACCTTTTCGTAGAAGCCCTGCCCAGCACTCAAACCACCTCGCTCAAGGGAGGAAGCCTCTACACCTGCAATCTAACCTCCCGCTCTCGGCTCGGCGTAGAAGGTGCGAAGATTCTCGCAAAAGGCAAAGGGCCGGTGTTTATAAACTTTGCAGGCAAAGACAAGCCGAATCTCCGAAAAGGATACGTTATCGGAGGCGGGAAATTTCAGGAAAGCAACAGGCTGTATATTGAGCTCAAGAGGCCGAATTACCGCCTTGCCGCTGTAATCCGAAACAGAATCAATGAGCGGTTTGGTGAGAAAACCGCCAAAGCCCGCAGCTCGCAGATTGTAGATTTAAATCTCCCCAACGGCTATAAACAGAACTACAGCAAATTCGCCAACCTTGTTGAGGCTCTATACCTCTATGAAAACAACAGCTCTTTGCAGTCAAGGATAAAAATCCTTGCCAAAAACCTTACAGAGCCCCGAAATCCGGATATCGAATACGGCCTTGAGGCAATCGGAAAGCCAGCGGTTAAAACGTTAGTGCCTTATCTCAAGCACGAAAAGCCGCTTGTACGTCTTCGTGCTGCCAGATGCCTTGTGAATATGGGGTATGCTGATGCAGGCTCTGTGCTTGTAAAGCTGGCGAAGATGAACCCCTCGCCTTATAAGTATGAGGCGATTGAGGCGATTGGTGAATCAAGTGCCTCGGCAACAGTGAAATCGCTTTTGAGGGAATTCCTTTCAGACGATGATTTTCAGGCGAGGCTGCTTGCATACAAGTATCTCAGCGAGGCATCTGATTTGGCTGTGATGCCAAAGCTCACATCTGCCGGCTTCCGCATAGACACAATGCTCGCCAAAGAAAGCGAGCCGCTTATATATATCAAAAGGAAAGATCAGCCCCGAATAGCACTTTTTGGAATTAACATACCGCTTGGGCAAAACGTATTTCTCTCGCTGGATAAAGGCAATCTCCTGCTGGATAACCCCGCGGGTAAAGATCAGATTATGATGCTTCGCCAGCATCCCGATCAGAAAGGGGTTATAGGGCCGATTTATGCAGATTTTAATGTGGAGAGCCTTATCAGCAGGCTTTGCGATAAAACTGTTAAATCCAGCGGCGTGCGAAGCGGGCTCGGCCTTAATTTCACTGAGGTTGTGCGCGTGCTAAATGAGCTGGATAAAAAGGGAGCGATAAAATCAAAGCTTATGCTCGGGCCTCTGCCGGAGATGCCGGAAAGAGCCAATACAATTGAAAAACTCAATGAATAGCCCCGAAATATATGAGACTGAATAAAATAATACTTCACGGCTTCAAGAGCTTCGCAGACAAAACAGAATTTTCTTTTGAGGACAGCATAACGGGAATTGTAGGCCCGAACGGCTGCGGCAAAAGCAACGTTGTTGATGCGGTAAAATGGGTCTTGGGCGAGCAGAGCAAGAAGAGTCTTCGAAGCTCGCAGATGGCCGATGTAATTTTCAGCGGCAGCAGCAAACGCAAGGCCTCGGGCATGGCGGAAGTTGTAATGATTTTCGGAGATGTTGACGGCGAAGGCAGCGAGCTCCAGATTACCCGCCGACTCTATCGAGACGGAGACAGCGCATACCTTATGAATGGGAAAACCTGCCGGCTCAAGGATATCCGCGAGCAGTTTATGGATACCGGCGTGGGCGTTAGCGCGTACTCGATTATTGAGCAGGGTCAGATTGGCCAGCTCCTTAGCGCATCAAAGAAAGAACGCCGCATGATATTCGAAGAGGCTGCGGGGATAAGCAAGTTTAAGGCGCACAAGAAGGAAGCTCAGAGAAAGCTCGAAAAAACAGAAGAGCGGATGCTCAGAGTGGCTGATATATACAACGAGGTGCAGAAGCAGCTCAGGAGCGTCAAGCTTCAGGCGGGCAAGGCCAGGAATTATGTCGAGTATAAAGAGAGGCTTGATAAGCTTCGCCTCCAGTATTACCTTGCCGAATACAAACGGCTCGAAGACAGAAAGACGCAAACCGAGAAACAGCTTGCCGGCGTGAAGGAAAGCTGTTCGGAGGTGTTCAGGGAGCTCTCGCGGCTGGAGACTCTTCAGGCTGAGCTGCAGAATTCTCTTCGTGAGAAGGAGCATACTATCAGCAGTAAAGACGGCGAGATAATTGCAGTGAAAGGCAGGATTGAACAAACCAGCCAGCGGGCGGATTTCCTGATGAACAGGCTTGATGAACTTTCTAAGCGAAAAACAGATGCCTCAAAGAGAATCTCAGAGCTGGATAACCAAAAGGCAATGCTTGAGGCTGAGGTTTACAGATGCGAGAATGAGCTTTCTGATGTTGAATCACAGGCTCAGAGCAAGCAAGACCAGCTTTCAGAGCTTCAGGAGCTTCTCAACGAGGCCGAGCTTGATGTTTCCAGCATCAATTCACGCATAGAAGACCAGAAGACTCAGGCTCTGGATGCCGTACGCAAGACAACCCAGATCAAAAACGAAATCCAAAACTCTCAGAACAGAGCTGAAAACCTGATGATAGAGAAGGAAAGGCTCTCTAAGAGCGTTGATTCTCAGCAGACTCAGCTCGAATCTTCCCAGCAGGATAAAAAGCAGAAGCAGAAAGAGCTCGAGGATGTTAAATCCCGCATTGAAGAGCTCAGCGGCAAGCTTGAGGCAAATAAGGATATGATCGAAGAGCTTAACGCCGAGATAAGCGAGAAGGTGAATCAGGCCGCCTCGGAGAAGCAGGAGAAGAGCGCATTAGAAAGGGAGTACAGGCTTCTCAACGAGCTGGAAAAATCCAACGAGGGAGTGGGCAAGTCTGTAAGCCGGCTGCTGGATGAGGTGGAGAAATCCCCCGAAAACTACGGATACATCTGCGGACTGGCTTCAAAGATATTCGAATCAGACGTAAAGCATTCGGTGGCCGTGGAGGCGGCTCTGGGTGAAATGGTAAACTGGCTGATTGTGGAAGACTCGAAGAGCTTCGTGAAAGACTGGAAGCCGCTTGCCGATAAGTCCGGCCGGCTCGGAGCAATAGAAAAAGAGCAGCTTCCAGCAAGCCCCTCCGGAAGCAGTGAACACCCGAGGCTTTCGGAATTTGTCCGGTGCAGCGATGAGTTCAGCGGACTCAAAGACAGGCTTTTCTCGAGCTTTATCTTGGCAGAGGATATAGATAAGGCCTTGCAGCTTAGAAACGAGCTCAAAGAAGACGAGCAGGCGGTAACCCTTGCAGGCGAGATTGCAGGGCAGGGAGGAAGCGTTAAATTCGGCAGAGGTTCGGGCAGTCTCGGGATAATATCCAGAAAGAGCCGGATGAACGAGCTGAATAAAAAGATTGAAGAGGTGGAAGGGCGAATCGCCGAAATTGAAGCCGGCATAGATGAGAACAACAGCCGTCATAAGGAGCTCTCGGAAACCGCCTCGCAGATTGGAAGCGAGATAGAGCAGGCAAATTCAGACCGCTACAAGGCGCAGTCAAGCCTGCAGCTGGTTGATCAGGCGATTGAAAATATCCAGCGAGACCTTCCCGAATCCCAAAGAGAGCTGGAGGGCATTGATGAGAAGATTCGCGAGGCCGAAAAGAGCAAAGAGGAAAATGAAGCCCAACTCCAAGAGATAGAGCAGCAAACCAGCTCCAGTGATTCTCTGCTCGAAGATCTCCGCAGCCAGAGCGAAGAAAAACAGCAGTACAAAAACGAGCTCAATTCGCAGGTTACGAACCTCAGGATCAATATCGGTCAGGATACAGTGAAGCGAAACGCCCTCAAGCAGGAGCTAAGCGGGCTCAAGGGCAGGATTGAAAACGTAAAGCTGAACATTAAATCTGCCCGCAGCGACATTGAAGGCGGGGATGAACAGATCGAGAGCACCACTCAGTCTGTACTGAATGCAGAATCCGATCTCAGCGAGCTGTACTCACGAAAGGAGAACCTCGCTGATGAGGCATCTGAGTTGCGGAAAAATGCCTCTGAGCTTTTCGAGAAGCTCTCTGAAACAGAGAAAGACCTGAAAGAGAAGAAAGAGTCTAACGCTGAAGGTGAAAATCGTGTGCACAAGCTCGATCTGGATTTGAACGAAACGAAAATAAAAATCGAAGACCTGATTCAGAAGGCAGCAGACGAGCTCGAGATAGACATAACAACTCAGCAGCAGGATGATGAACAGTTCGATGAGTCTGAGGTAAACTGGGACGAAATCAAGCAAGAAATATCCGATCTGAAGACGAAAATCTTCAGGCTCGGGAATGTAAACGTTGATGCGATAGACCAGCAGGAAGAGCTCGAAAAACGCGAGGCCTTCCTCTCCGAACAGATTGATGATTTAACCGAAAGCAAGAACAAACTTTCGGAGCTGATAAACCGGATCAACGTGGAAAGCAGGGAGAAATTCCAGGATACATTCGAGAAGGTGCGTCAGAACTTCAAGGAGATCTTCCGCAAGCTATTCGGCGGCGGAAAGGCAGATGTCCATCTCGACGATGAGGACGAACCGGATATTCTCGAATGCGGCATTGAAATCATCGCTCAGCCTCCGGGCAAGGGAGCCAAGGCTATCAGCCTTCTCAGCGGCGGCGAGAAGACAATGACCGCAATCGCGCTTCTTTTCGCCATATTCAAAACAAAGCCCTCGCCATTCTGCTTTCTCGATGAGGTGGATGCGGCGCTGGATGAAGCGAACAACGAGCGTTTCAATATGATCGTGCAGGAGTTTCAGAAGGATTCGCAGTTTATTATTGTTACCCACGCAAAACGCACAATGAGCATTGTGGATAAGCTCTTTGGCGTTACAATGCAGCAGCAGGGCGTTAGCAAACGTATTACTGTTAAATTCGACAGTGAAGATACCGACGCAGCTTAATTTGAAAGCGATATATGAAAAGAGAAACAGACAAACACATTTTGAAAAACGGAATGACCGTTCTGGGCGAACCTATGGAAGAGGTTGGCTCGGCGGCATTTAATTTCCTCCTGCCCTGCGGAACATCCCGCATCGGCAAAGACCTTCAGGGGGCGGGTAAGATAATCAAAAACTGGGTAATGCGCGGGGCAGGCGGCCTTAGCGGCAGGGAGCTTACAGACCGGCTCGACGGCCTCGGCCTCCACAGAAGCAATGCAGTGGGCAGCTACCGGATGGGCTTTTCAGCGGCGATGGAGGCGGGCAGCCTTCTTGAAGCGATTGAGCTGTATTCATCTATCCTCCAGAGCCCGGAGCTGGGCAGCGACCAGTTTGAGCTCTGCCGGCAGCTTGCTTTGAGCGAGTTTATGGGTCTCGATGACAACCCGCGGCAGAAGGTGATGATAAGCCTCCGCGAAAAATTTTACCCAGAACCGCTCGGTCTGAACGCGTTCGGCACGATGGATACCCTGCATTCGCTCACAAGCGATGAAACAGCAGGGCTGATCGATAAATACTTCAGTATGCCCGATACGATTTTCTCAGTAGCGGGCAGTTATGATTTTGATAAAGTTTGCAGCAGGCTAGAAGAACTTTTCGGCGGTGCGGAAGATAAAAACATCCCGCACTTCAAAGCAGAGAAACCCCGCAGAGGATACTGGCACGAGCCCCACGAGGGCTCGCAGGTGCACATCGGGATAATGACCGAAACCGTTCCAATACGCAGCGATAAATATTTCGATGCGCAGGTGGCGGTCTCTGTGCTCTCGGGCGGAATGAGCTCACGGCTCTTCACCGAGGTACGCGAGAAACGCGGGCTCTGCTATGCTGTGGGCGCTAATTACAACACGCTCAAAGACGAAGCGGGAATCTCCTGCTACGCCGGCACAACGCCGGACAAGGCTGAGGAAACGCTCGAAGTGGTTATAGATGAATTCAAAAAGCTCAAAGACGGCGTTTCCGAAGATGAGCTCGCCCGCGCAAAAGCAGGGCTCAAGAGCACAACAGTAATGCGGAGCGAATCTTCAATGTCTCGGGCGTCTTCAATCGGCGGAGACTACAACCTCCTCGGCGAGGTACGCTGCCTTTCGGAAATCAAAAGGCGGATTGAAGCGGTTACTCTGGACAGCCTCCAAGAATTCCTCGATTCAAATCCGTTTGAGGAATTCTGCGTTGTGAGCATCGGCCCGAAAGAAATTGAAGCAGCAAAGAAAATTTGAGGTATCAGAATGCAGTTTAAGAGTAAAGTCCTTGATAACGGACTCAAAATAGTAGGCGAGACCACCAGCTCCTCACTTTCCGCAGCTGTGGGATTTTTCGTTAAAACCGGCTCACGCGATGAATCTGCTGAGAACAGCGGGGTATCCCATTTCCTCGAGCATATGGTGTTTAAAGGCACTGAGAATATGAGTGCGCTGGAAGTGAATGCTGCTTTCGACCGCACAGGAGCCCAGTTCAACGCATTTACCAGCGAGGAGAATACGGTTTTCTTTGCGGGTGTATTGCCGGAATTTCTCGAAGATGTTACCGCTATCTGGGCGGATCTGATGCGCCCTTCGCTCAGGACAGATGATTTCGATATGGAGAAGAATGTAATCCTTGAAGAGATTGCGATGTATGAGGATATGCCGCAGTTTGATGTTGTGGATAAGGCCAAAGAGCTGCACTTCTCCGGCCATCCCTGCGGAAACAGCATCCTCGGCACGAGCGAATCGATCAAAAATCTCAAGGCAGAGCAGATGCTCGAATACTTCCGCCGAAGATACAGCCCCTCAAACATTACAGTCTGCTGCTGCGGGAATTTCAACTGGGATAAATTCGCTGCGCAGATTGAAAAGCTCTGCGGGCATTGGGAAAAGGTTGATACCAAACGGGAAACCACCTTCACTGAAGGCACAGCACAAACCAAAACCTACACAAAGAAGAACCTCTCCCGAGAGCATATATGTATGGTGAGCCCGGGCGTTTCAGCGCAGGATGAAAGGCATTATGCGATGAACCTGCTGAGCCTGATTATCGGCGATGAAAAGGGCTCACGGTTTTACTGGCAGCTCGTGGATACGGCAATCGCCGAGATCGCCTCAATGCATTTCGAGGATATGGACGGCGTTGGAGCTGTTTACAGCTATTTCCAGTGCAGCCCCGAGAATTCCGAGAAAACAATCCAGACTGCAAAAAAGGTGCTGGAAGATGTGCGCGATCAGGGCATTACAGAAGAAGAGCTCGATAAGGCCAAGCACAAAGCCCTTAGCGCCCTTACGCTGAAAAACGAACTGCCCATGGGCAGACTCATCAGCGTGGCCTTCGACAGCGTGTATCTCGATAAATACATCCCCACGAAAGAGCAGATCGAGAAGATCAGGGCTGTGAGCGTGGAGGATGTGAACTCTGCTGCAAGGCTCTTCGATATGGTAAACTGCTCGCAGGCCGTTCTTACGCCCGAAAAATAAACAATAAACAAAACGAGAATCAAAGCCCCTTGCCCTGCCGGCTGGGGCTTTTTCATTTTACAGCGGCTTGCAGGCAGGCTGGAATAAGTTAAAATATTTCTGCCGTTAAACTGTTATTGTTTTAAGGATCGCAAAATGACTGATGCTGATAATAACCAATCCATTCCCAATATGCCTCAGGAGAAAAGAGGCAGGAGCCTTGAGATATGGTATAAAATTCTCTTCTCGCTATTGCTTTTAACCCCTGCTGCCTTACTTCTCTTGGCATTTGCAGTTGCGGGGAGTTTGTTTATTTACATCATTTTTGCAATTTTATTTGGATTACTATGCATTGCAGTTCTTTGCCTTGCTCTTAAGAAAAAGAATCAAATCCAGAGCGAGGGTGGCGCTGTTAGAAAAGATGAATTTGCAATCCCAGGCTTAATAACGCCCGCTGTTTGTTTTATTTCATTAGCGGCAGTGTTTGCAGGAACATTTTTGATGGAAACCGGGATCTACTCCCTTGGGTCTGATTGGAGAATTGGACAAGTTGGAAGATCTGTAACACTTTACAGCAATAACCATAACGGCAGATTCCCTGATGCGGATAAATGGTGCGACCAGCTCATAGAATCTCAGGGAGAAGGCAGCCTTATGTATCAGAAGGAAAATGCAAACTGCCCGTTTGCATTAAATGAAAATGCCCTCACCCTTGGCAAAGATGCGCCTGATGATATGGTTCTGATTTTCCCCGCCAAAGAGGGCTGGAACAGCTCCGGCGGCCTTGAGCTTTTCCAAGCCGATTCCGGTTCTTATTTTGTGAAAGTGTTTTTGGCCGGCGGGAAAACTGAAACGATACGCCCCAAAGACGCAGAAAATCTGCGTTGGAGCATTGATGATAAGATGAACATCCCCGAGCCTCCCGCTTATGCCTCTACAAGTATTGGGGCATTGATTTGCCTCTCTGCTGCAGGGGTGTTTCTCCGCAAACGCTCAGTATATCTCCGCCGGCGGGCAGGTTTGGCGGCTTTTATCACCGTGCTCTCAGCAGGAGCTGGGGCAGGATTTGCGGCTCTCGCTGAGATGATCTTCTATTCTCAGCACGTTAGGAATTACGGTATCGGCTGGGCTGCAGGCGGGGCGGCGGGAATTGCTGCCGGCGCAGTTTTCACAGGCCTTCTCTGCAAATGGAAGAGCGAATCCCCAGAGGGCTTCAAGCTGATGGGCTGGGCAACCGCAGCGGGAGCTCTAACAGGCCTTCTCGCATCTTCAGCGGCGCATCTGATCCTGATGGCAGCTTACGATTTCTTCCTGCCCCACCCGATTATGTTCGCCTCGCCTTTCGGGACGTACTCCGGATTACTGCTCGGCGGGCTGAGCATCGTCTTCCTTCAAGAACTGCCAAGGAAAAACACTCAATCTATCGAGCAGCAATAATGGATTTGAAAACCGCTTCTCGGTTTGCATATCATTTCTTTCGGTGTCTGGGCAGGCTGCCTGCAAAGCATCTTCTCTATCTTGCCCGAAAGATGGGCAGCGAGAACCCGCATATGCATAGCGGGAAGCTCTGGATAAACACGTTCTTCCCGCCTATTCCATCGCCGGCATTCGATCGGTTTATGGATTCAGTTTTGGCCAGAGCAAGAACGCCGTACTCGGCATATTTCGCTGTTACGAGCCGCTGCCCGCATTCATGCGCCCATTGCAGTTTCGCCGGCAGGCAGGCTGGAGAGCTGCCGACCGCTGATGCCCTCGAAATTATCTCGCAGATTGATTCGCTGGGCTGCCCTGTAATCGGGTTCACAGGCGGCGAGCCTCTGCTACGCAAAGACCTGCCCGAGCTGATAGAAGCCGCCTCGAAAAACGCCTCTACGGTGCTTTTTACCACTGCCTCAGGTCTCACTGAGCCAATCGCCCGCAAATTGAAAGATGCCGGGCTGAGCAGTGTTATGGTGGGGATTGAATCGGCGGAGATGGCAGAGCACAACCGGCTTCGCGGCAGGGAAAATTCCTTCCGTCAGGCTTTTGAGGGCATTAAAATCGCAAAGCAGGCTGGGCTCTATGCCGCAGCTTCCACAATCGCATTCAGAGAAAAGATTCGCTCTTGCGAAATAGAAAAAATCGCACGATTTTGCGAAAGCCTTGGTGCGATGGAGCTCCGCATACTCGAACCGATTCCAACAGGCGGCGTTTGCGGGGATGATTCGATTATCCTCTCGAGCGAAGAATCAAGAGAGATGGCGGATTTCCAGAAACGCTGGAACAGGAGAAAAACAAGCCTTGCGGTTTGCAGCTTCTCGCACCTTGAATCGGGCGAGATGTTCGGCTGCGGAGCCGGCTATCACCACCTCTTCATCGATTCGGCGGGGAACGTGTGCCCCTGCGACCTCACGCCGCTCTCATTCGGAAACGCCCTTGAAAAGCCGCTCAGCGAAATATGGCAGGAGATGGAGCAGTTTTTCCCGCTGCCCAGAAGAGGCTGCTTTATGAAAGAGGCAGCGAAAAAAGGCATTCTGCCCGCCGCCGGCAGTGCGCTGCCCGCAGGGCCCGAAACAAGCCGAAACATCTGCCGCCAGCTACCCCGCAGAGGCCGGCTCCCGAAGGTGTACGAAAATTACCTCAACCGATAAATAATCCCCCCAAGATGCTTTTAAAGCATTCTCGAGCGGCCGCACTGCCTTCAACTCTTCAATGTTATAACCCACAAAACTTCAAACACGCCCCGTTTTGCTGGAGGGGCTGTAAGGGTTGGTATAACTGCTTAAAAAAATTAAAAAAACCGGTAAATCTACCGGTCTAAAGTTTGCGTTATGCAATAAACTGTGATAAAATAAAATAATCGAAGTTTTTAGTAATATTTATGAGAATTAGAGAAGAAAGTTTGGCGTTTTATTATGAAAAGAGCAGTCTTTTATCTGGCAGTATGCACAATACTTGCCTCTGCGAGTTTTGCAGTTTATCAGGAAAATTTCGGAAACGGCAGTAATCAGTTTACTATCAGTTTCGTTGACATCTCCGGCGATGCGAGCAGTGCAAACGGAACGAATATCGGAGAAGGAAAAACTTTTTCAGACCCGGGCTACCAGTACCGTATGGGCACCCGTGAGATTACCAACGCCCAGTGGGATAAGTTTAAGGCTGATTACGGACAGGTAACCGGCGATCCTTCCAGCGCCTATGACAGCGATCCTGAGATGGGCACTAATGCCCCCACCGGCAGGGTTAGCTGGTATGAGGCTGCGCAGTTCGTGAACTATCTGAACACAAGCAAGGGACATCAGGCGGCGTATAAGTTTACCGGCACGCAGGGAACAAGCAATTACGCCCTCGATACATGGAGCACAGCAGAGGCGGCTGGCGGAACAAACCTCTACCGCCATAAAGACGCCCAATTCTTCCTGCCCACAGAGGATGAATGGGTGAAGGCGGCATACTGGAACGGAAGCAGTATCCAGACCTACGCAACAAAAGACGGTTCAGTACCAGAAGCTGGTGTGGATACAAATTATAACGATGCCAATCCTGATACTTGGGACGCAGGCAGCGGCGCAGAAGAGCTCAACGGCACATACGATATGATGGGTAACGTTTTCGAGTGGATGGAAAGCCCTTTCAGTGATCAAAACACCGCCGCAGACAGCGAACGAGTATACCGCGGCGGCTCTTATTACAATGGTGCCGATGTACTTGCTTCATCTGACCGCAGAGATATGAGTCCTTATGGTGAGTACGGAGATATAGGTTTTCGCGTGGGCACCGTCCCCGAGCCGGCAACAATGGCTCTCCTCGGCATTGGCGGTCTCTTTATTCGCCGCCGCAGGGCACGCTAAGGGTTGGTTGGGGGTTGCCTGTGATGGGCATCTGCTGACCACTTATTCCGTACGCCGCAGACGGACTACATGCGTGGCTCGGTTTAAATATCTCGTTTTGTGAAATCGCTGCGTAATACTAAAGACAATCAGAGCCGTGCGTGGGGAGGGATGTGATAAATTAGACAGGATTAACAAGATTTACAGGATGGGATAAAGATTTCATATTAATTTTAATTTGGCTTTCTCCATCAAAAGAACTTATCTTAAATCATTAGAGAAAAATTAGTGCTGATTAGTGGCTGAAAAATTTCTCTCCGCCTTTTTCTTATTTAATATTTATCCTGTAGATCCTTGCCCCGTAGCCAAAGCGGTTCGGGGCTGTAAATCCCGTCAAAATTGTATCTCCCCTCTCCGCCGCAGGCGGACTGACTCTGTCAAAAAAAACACTGTCCACATCAGAGCAGGATTGTGTATTTCGTTGAAGCGTCCTTGCCGGCAGAAAGCCTACCCTCATTTATGTACCTGTTTCCTCCAATGTAAATTTGGATTTATGGCAGTGTCCCAAATTGTGTGTCTGAAGGTTCTTTTCAGCATTTATGCTTATAAAAGGAATCCCTCTTTCTTTAGACACGCTAATTGGGGCGGTCTCGCGCCGAGGAATTTACAGCGAATTAACATATTAAATTCATTGAATTTGCGGATTTTTGATCGTTTTGCAGGTTTGTGGATTAAATCGGCGCATAAAAAAACGGGAGGCGGCCGGAGAAACCACCCCCCGAGATCACAATGAAAGCATTTACGTCCGAGTTTATTCTTCGTACAGCACAGAGTGGAGCTTGCGAAGCTTGGCCTCGTCAAATTTAACCACATCTCTGTCGTACGTCATAAGTCCGTTCACCTCGCCTTCCACGTCTGTGGTCTGTGTGTACACAGCAGCGGAGAGGTCTTGGTTTTTCTTCATTTCCACGATCTGGTCGAATTTATGCTTGTAGTTCTGGAAGAGCTCTTCCTTGGAATCGTAAGACTGATACCCCCAGTTCCTTCTGTTCGGATCCCAGAGGTGTCCTTTGATTGCGTAGCCTATTCCGCCGAATTCGCCTACAGCGGTCGCCCTGTCCTTCTCGTTTACATCCGGTTTGCGGAGGTCTTTGTGGTATGTGTGGATATCGAGGATATCGCCGCAGTCTCTCAGAGCCCATCCGCTCACAGCATCCACGAGCCTTGTTGGGTCGAGGTCTTTCACCATCCGGCTGATTCTGCATGTGTCATACTGCCCCCAGCCTTCGTTAAACGGCACCCAAACCACAACGCTCGGGCTGTTGTAGTGCTGGCTTATCATCTTCCTGAGCTCCAGCTCAAACTGGGCTTCCACCTCGGAATCCTTATACTGATCGGACTGATTTCCGCCCACGTGTTCGGGGCTGCCGCTTTTCCCGGGATTTGGTTCAATCATCCCCGACGGCATATCCTGCCAAACCATAATCCCCATCTTATCGCACCAGTAGAACCATCTGTCCGGCTCAATTTTGATGTGCTTGCGGATCATATTGAAGCCCATCTTCTTGGTCATTTCAATGTCATACTTCATCGCCTCATCAGACGGCGGTGTATGCAGTCCGTCCGGCCACCACCCTTGGTCGAGAGTTCCGTAATGGAAGAGCGGCTTGTTGTTGAGCATAAGAACCTTTGTATGATCGCCTTGTCCAAGGCTGATTTTACGCATTCCAAAGTAGCTCTTTACTGTATCAAGAAGCTTGCCTGAGCTGCTGTTTTTACCTTCAAAGAGCTCAAGCTTCAAGTCGTAGAGGAAGGGATTATCCGGAGACCACAGCTTCTGATCATCAATCTTAATTTCAAGAGGCTTATAAACGTGCCCTGTTTTCTGAGCAACACGGCTGCCGTTTTCGTAAACGCTGCAGCGAACAGAATAATTGCCAATCTCAGGGCTGTCCATAATCGGAATTATCGTAACTTTGCTGCTGTCTATATCCGGAGTGATCTCAACGTCCGCAAGATGCGCCTTTTTATTCACCGCTTCGAGCCATACTGTCTGCCAGATACCGGAATTTGGTGTGTACCATATACCGTGCTGAGAATTTTTCTGCTTGCCTCTTGCCTGCGAGCCGTAGCTGGAGGGATCTGTTACCATCACGGTAATGCTCTGCTCGCCGGTGGATTTGAGGCAGTCTGTGATATCGAAGGTGAAGCGGTCGTATCCGCCTTTGTGCCCGCCAACGTATGAATCGTTCACCCAAACGGCTGTTTTCCAGTCAACAGCTTCAAAATTCAGCAATACTTTCTTGCCGCTGAAATCATCGGGGCATTCGAATGTCCTGTGATACCAAATTTTATCGTCCGGTTCTACAAGCTCTCCCACACCTGAAAGCGAAGATTCAACGCCGAAAGGCACGAGAATTTCTTTGTCGAAATATTTTGGTTTCTCGGATGAACTGCCTGCCACTCTAAGATCCCAAAGCCCGTTGAGGCACATCCAGCCGCTTCTTTCAAACTGCGGCCTCGGGTATTCATCCCAAACTGTTTCCGGATTTATTTCTTCTGCCCATCTGGTTTTAATCTTATCGCCCACTGGTTTCCAGTCGGCAAAAGACACGGCTGCTGCTCCCAGCAGGATAAGTAATGTAACTTTTTTCATAGAATCGGTTTCTCCATAATTTAATTAAAATGTTTCCGCTTACTTTATTATCATAGATGGGCTCAAATTTTTACAAAAAAAATGTTTTTTTAATAAACTTTTTTAGAATAAAATCTGAATCGCAGCATTTTTATTCGCTTCGGAACACTTCACTTGGTTACCGATAGTTCCAATTTTCATCATAAAACCGTTATTTGGTCAGTTTCTGGGGGATTTTAGTTTCTTATTTGAATCATTACTTCCATCCCCTTATTATTTTTCGGGAATTCGAGCCGCCAGAGGCCTCCGCCCATATCTGTGATTTTCTTTGCCTCGCTGCATTCAACTGGTCTTTTGTTGTAAACAACCAAAGGACCAGACTTAACGAATTTTACAGTTAGGGTTTTGGACTTGTATTCAGCAGATTCAACTGCAGCAGCAGAAAGATATTTATCCGGCCTTCCGATTACTGCCCAGCCCTCTTTAATCGGCGAGAGCTGTACAAAACGGTCTGAAAATCCGTCCAGCTCAAATTCATACTTTGTGCCAAGCTTTCCGCCGGTTTGTTTATACCAGTCGTAATAGGCAAGGCCTTCTTCGGGAATTTCCCAAGACGGCACAGCCGGCTGGATAAACGAAGATGCGGATTTATAATCGGATTCTCTCACAGCCGCTTTCACCGGCGAATCTGGGGTTGGGTTTGCCAGATTGTATGCAATAATTGAAGCTGCCCCGTTCGGCAGGGGTGCAATCACCCTGTAGGCCTGCGGGGTGGATAAAGCTGAAAGCATCACAGAATCGGGCAGCGGAATTGCCGGAGCGAGCGGACGCAGGAGCTTGCCGTTTTCCCAGCACAGCGGCTCAATCAATTCAGGAACAAAATCCTTCGGCGCATCAGAGAGGTAAATCGGAGCCCCCGCTACAGCCTTGCTAACCGCCATCATACGCCCGGAAACCGGATCGCAGGAATGGAACATATCATGGTCCGGCCATACAGCTTGCCCCACCCAGAGCGTATTCTGATAAGACTGGAGCAAATGGGATTTCGCCTTATCTTCGTGATTAAGCAGATAATCAACGCTCACTCTTGAAACGGCGCTGTATTTTGTATTCATAACGCTGATCAGGTCAACGCAGAAACAGTTTATCAATCCATCGGTAAACTTTTTGCAGGCCTTCTCCAAAGACTGAGCGTTTTCAGCTACCGCCTCGACGGCATTTTTCCGACCCTTGTAATAGCCAACCTGCCGGTTCTGGTTGTCAATCTTCACAAAATCGAATCCATGCTCTTTCGCTGAGCCGATCAAGGCATTGTAGAATTTCTGCGAAGAGCCAGGGTCGTCTTTGGGCATCATAACCGTAAAGTCTTCATTTCCCCTTTTCTGATGGATACTGATAAGATGCGGGTCGAGCTCTTCAAGCTGATGATCTGGGCTCAGCCCCTGCCAGAGGCCGTTCATCGTATGCCAGATTCCTGTCCACTTGATTTTATCCGAACGCTCCTCCATAAGCGGGGCAAATCCTTCGGGGAAGGTTTCGGGGTTAGCCTGAAATGAAAGCATCTGGCTGGTTCTCATCCCCGAACCGCTTTGATGCTGATGCCCGTCATCAACCAGCACCCACCGAACAGGCACGGGGGAGCTCTCTATTTTTTCCATCGCTCCAACGAGCAGTTCAGAGCTAATCTCCCTGCGGTACTGCTCCCAGCTGCACCATCCCAAATATTTGAACGGCTCGGGATAGTTCTTCTGGTAACGGGGAGCAACGCGATCCTCAAATTTCCTGCAGTTGAGAATCTTTTTCCATGCATCATTGAAAACCTCAACCGGGCTGGATGCCTCTGCCCAAGCAAGCAGAGGTATATCTCCGGAAACACGGGCCTTTCCGAAAGTAGCAAGATTTATAGTAAATTTGCCGCTGTCGTGAATCTGGAAATAGCTCATAGTTTCAGCGCCTGCGAGCCCTTGGAGAAGGAGGTAACGACCGCTTTTTAGCTGAAAGAGAACCTGTAGGCCGTTTCTTGAGGGCTGGCGGGTTGTTGGGTCGGGATCGAAATCGCTGCTGATTATTTCTTCAAGACCTTTGGCTGCCCATGGGAAAATTCGATTTGCCGCTCCGAGCAAACGATTCCGCCCGTCGGTGCTGAAATACACAACCGATTCAACCGGCGGCAGACTTACTTCAAAGCTTTTCAGAATCCCGTTTTCAGGCGTTTCAGAAAAGCCTTGCAGTATCTTTAACCCGCTTCCTTTTAAGGCTTTTGCATCAAGCGCATCAGCCTTAGCTGCCATAGTGCTGACAAGCAAGATCAGCAGCAGGCTTATTTTTCCCATTGAATTTCGATTGAACATAACTTCATTACCTTTCAAAAGTATAATATTTTATTTAATTCTTAGATTTTTAAGCCAAAAGCTTTAGAAAGCATAACCTTCTGTAATGTTCATCAGCAGAGTCAGCTATGCTCTCTTCACCTAATAATCTATAATTTCAAAGCGAATTATTACGAAAAAAATGATAAGTTTTGAAAAATATAAAAAAAACCTTGACAAATAAGAGCAGCTCCTATATAGTTTGCACTAAGATTTAGATTGGCGGAAAAACCTTATGAAATCTACTGAAGAAAAAATTGAACAATTTATAGATTTGTGCAGGGGAAACGGGCTCAGGGTAACCCCGCAGCGTGTGGCTGTTTACAGAGTCCTCGCTGAGACTAATTCCCACCCTTCAGCGGAAATGGTGCACAGGGAAGTAAAAAAAGAGCACCCTGGCATTTCGCTGGATACGGTAAACAGAACTCTGCTTACGTTTAATCAGATTGGAGCGGCTTTCATAGTTGAGGGAAGCGGCGATGTTCGCAGGTTTGACGGCGATCTTGAAAAGCACCAGCACATAAAATGTGTGAGATGCAAAAGAATATTCGATTTTCATCACAAGCCGTTTGATGAAATAGAAACGCCTGAAGATATGCCGGAAGGGTTTAAAATTTTGAAAAAGTCGGTATATTTTGAAGGATATTGTAAACAGTGCTTAATTGAAATTGAAAAAACAGGTAATTAGTTAATTTTTCTAAAACAATAATATCAAAGGAGAACTATATGGAACTTAAGGGAAGTAAAACAGAAGCTAATCTTCTAAAGGCATTTGCAGGCGAATCGCAGGCAAGAAACCGTTATACATACTTTGCCGAGAAGGCAAGAGAAGAGGGTTATGAACAGATTGCAAATATCTTCGAGGAAACAGCTAATCACGAAAAAGAGCATGCCAAGAGGCTGTTCAGCTTTATGGAAGGAAGAGAAGTAGAGATAACCGCCGCTTACCCGGCAGGCAAAGTCGGCACTACTGTAGAGAATCTGCAGGAAGGCTTCGAGGGGGAGAACTACGAAGTAACAACGATGTATCCGAATTTTGCAGACGAGGCCGAACAAGAAGGCTTTAAGGACATTGCAAGACTCTTCAGAAACATCGCAAAGGCTGAAATGCACCACCGCCAGAGATACACTGACCTGAAGAAAAACCTTGAAGAAGGAAAAGTTTTCTCAAGAGACGGCAATTACATCTGGATGTGCATCAACTGCGGATACCTTCATGAGGGAAAAGAAGCGCCAAGCATCTGCCCGACATGCAGGTATCCAAAGGCCTATTTCCAGCTTAAGCCTGAGAATTACTAAAATCTGTAAAAATTTGCAGCGCCGGAGCCTTTATACTTCGGCGCTTCTTATAAAAATCTTTGAATTATCCCGCCAAGACTGTAGAATCAGTTTTAGAGCAGCGAAGTATTTAAATCAGGGATTGGAGAGAATATGGCGGAAATAAAAAACAACATCTACTACGTTGGTGCAAAAGACTGGGACAGGAAGTTCTTTGATGAGCTCGTTCCACTCAGCGAAGGCACAACTTACAACGCTTACTTCATCAAGGGCAGCGAGAAAAACGTTCTGATAGACAGCGTTGACCCCGAAAAATTTGATACGCTTCTGTCTAATCTGGAGCGGCTCGGCGTTGAAAAAATCGACTATATTGTAAGCCTTCACTGCGAGCAGGACCATTCAGGCTGCATTCCTGTAATACTTCAGGAATTCCCTGAATGCAAAGTGGTTACAAACGAAAAGAACTGCGGGCTCCTTCAGGAACACCTGCATATCAGTCCTGAGCAGATACAAGTTATCGAGGAGTGGGAGACACTCAGCCTCGGCGATAAGACCCTTCAGTTTTTCTTTATCCCGTGGGTGCACTGGCCTGAGACAATGGCCGCATACCTGCAGGAAGACAAGGTGCTTTTCCCGTGCGATATGTTCGGCTCTCATTATGCCACAAGCGAGATGTTCGCAAAATCCGACGCTTATCAGCTCGAGCTTATAAAAAGCTACTATGCTGAGATTATGATGCCTTACAAGAAGGTGATAGTTAAAAATCTGGAAAAGATCGACCAGCTCGATATTGATATGATAGCTGCAAGCCACGGCCCGATATACGACGACCCGCAGTTCCCGATAAACGCTTATAAAGACTGGGTGAGCGATAAGGTTACAAACCACGTGGTGATTCCGTATATCTCCATGCACCACAGCACGAGGATTATGGTGGAGCATCTGATTGATGAGCTTACCGAAAGGGGCATCCATGCACGGCCTTACAACCTGATTGGCTGCGATATAAGCCAGCTTGCCTCCTCTCTTGTTGACAGTGCTACGGTAGTTCTTGCGGGACCTCAGATTCTCGCAGGCCCGCATCCGGCTCTTGCCAACGCTGCTTTCCTTGCAAATATGCTCAAGCCCAAAACGAAATTCGTTTCGATTATGGGCAGCTACGGCTGGGGCGGAAAGATGGTGGAAAAGCTTCAGGCAGCTATACCGAACATAAAGGCGGAGCTTATCGAACCATTGATGATAAAAGGTATGCCTCGTGAAGATGACCTGCAGCTTATTAATGAGTTTGCAGACAAAATACTTGAAAAACACAGGTCAGAAGGGCTGGTTGAGTAAGGCCGGCGTTTGTTTGAGCTGTAACTTTAATTTAGGAGTAACTAAAATGGCTAAGAGACAACAGATTTATTTTTGCCCTGTATGCAGCAATGTAGTAGAGGTTTACTGCGGAGCCGACGGCGAGCTTTACTGCTGCGGCGCTCCTATGAGGCTTCTTGAAGGCAACACAACCGATGCGGCCACAGAAAAGCACGTGCCGGTAATCGAAAAGACCACCGACGGGTACAAAGTGTCCGTAGGGAGTGTTTTGCATCCGATGGCTCCGGAGCATTACATAATGTGGATTGAGCTTGTAGCAGACGGCTTCAGTTATGTGAAATTCCTTAAACCGGGAGATGAGCCGATTGCAGAATTCAAGGTTGATGCTGAGAAGATAACTGCAAGAGAGTACTGCAATAAACACGGGCTTTGGAAGGCTGAGCAATGATAAAAGAAAAAGTAAACAAAGCTATTAACTCCCAGATTAATGCCGAGCTGTACTCTTCATACCTCTATCTGGCTATGAGTGCTTGGTTTGCAGATAACGGTATGCCCGGCGCTGCCAACTGGACAAAGATTCAGGCGCAGGAAGAGCTTACCCATGCGGACAAGTTCTTTGAGTATGTTCTTGAGCGGGGCGGAAAGATCGAGCTTGATAAGATCGATAAGCCTGAAGGCAGCTGGGACAGCCCTATTGAGGTGTTTGAGGCAGTGCTCGCCCACGAGCAGAAGGTTACATCTTTGATTAACGATCTTATGGACGTTGCTATCAGCGAGAACGACCACGCCTCCAAGATATTCCTCAACTGGTTTGTTGAAGAGCAGGTGGAAGAAGAGGCCAGTGTGCAGGATATCATAGACAAAGCTAAAATGGCCTGCGAGACAAAAGGCGGGCTGTTTATGATAGACAAAGAGCTTGGCCAGCGGGTATTTCATCCGGCGCCGGCAGAAGAATAACACCACGGGAGAAGCCTATGAACGCAATGGAAGTTTTGGAAGTAGCCAAGACGATGGAAACAGACGGAATTGAGTTTTACTCAAGGGCCGCTGAGTCCGCTGATACTGAGTCTGCTGGAAAGCTGCTTGAGGAGCTTGCCGGTTGGGAGAAAAACCATTTCGAATATTTCGAAAAGCTTCAGGAGGCGGTTAAAAAGGCAGACAGCTTCAACCCCGACAACGAGGCAATGAAGTATCTTGACTATTTCGTGAAGTATGCGGTTTTCTCCCCCGAGAAAGACCTCGCTAAAAAAGCCCGCTCTCTTGATACGACGGGAGTTTTGAGCTATGCAATAGGGATGGAGAAGGACTCAGTTTGCTACTACCTCGGCGTAAAGGCATCACTGAAGACAGAGCAGGCCAAAGAAACTGTAGAAGAGATTATTAACGAAGAGATGAGTCATATAACGATTCTCAGCGAAGAATTGAGCAAGGTTTAGGAGAAATGCTATGCAAAAGTATGAATGCGATGTGTGCGGCTATATTTACGACCCTGCTGTAGGCGATCCTGACAGCGGGATTGAACCGGGAACATCATTCGACGATCTCCCCGACGACTGGGTATGCCCGGAATGCGGGGTTGGCAAAGATGAATTCAGCCCGGTAGAATAAGATTTATCGCCGGCAGGTTAGCAGCTTGCCGGCTTTTTCTTTTTTCAGCATAAAAGCTGTTTGCACAATCCTTTTCTGAACCCCCTCCCGCACCTCATAAACTTTTAAGCTTGCCGCTGCATTAAATGAGCTTAGAATATTTCTATCAGGTTTTACCAATAACCACTGTTTTATGTTTACAGGAGAGGCGAGATGGCTGAAAACGGTTTGATATATTTCTATATTATGGATGGGGACGGTTCTGCTCAAGAAGGCGGATGGCAGGAAATTGAAAAATGGCTGCCAGAGCAAGGCCCCTGCTGGCTGCATTTGGACTATACCGCATCTGATCCTGAAAAATGGCTTGCCGAGAAAAGCGGGCTTGATGAGGCAACAGTATCGGCGTTATTATCCGAAGAAAGCCGGCCGAGAGTTTCGATTATAGATAAAGGGGCGTTGATTGCGCTTAGAGGGGTTAATTTGAGCCCAAACTCTGAACCTGAAGATATGGTGGCAATAAGGCTTTGGGTGGATGAGAATCGAATTATCAGCACCCGAAAAAGAAAGCTGCTTTCTGAAAACGATATAATACAATCTTTCATCGATAACAAAGGCCCGAAAACCACAGGAGAATTTATAAGCGATTTGGCCGAACACCTGATTGGAAGAATAGAGAGTACTGTCCAGAACATAGAAGACGGCCTCGACGATCTTGAAGAGCAGCTTATCGCAACAGAATCCTATGACCTCCGCACAGATCTCTCAGAGATAAGAAGAGAAGCTATAATGCTCAGAAGATATCTGAACCCGCAAAAAGAAGCCATGGCCAGACTCCAAACGGACCGCTTCCACTGGCTGAGCGAGAACAACCGCCGGCATCTGCGGGAAACTAACGACAATCTAATCAGATACACCGAAGACCTCGATTCCATCAGAGACCGCGCAGCGGTAGCTCAGGAACAGCTTGCGGGCAAACTATCAGAACAGTTGAACTCCAGAATGTATATACTTTCACTTGTTGCTGCTCTTTTTCTGCCGTTAAGCTTTCTGACAGGACTTCTGGGTATTAATGTTGCCGGAATTCCCGGGGCAGAAGCGGAATCGGCTTTCTGGATATTCATATTGATATTGGCTGCGGCGGTGATAACACAAATAATCATATTCAAAAGGAAAAAGTGGCTTTAGGAAATATAGCGGCATAAGGCAAAAGCGGAATGAGCAATGGTACAGGTAACAGTTTAGGTTCACTGCCTCCAGCTATTCAAAACACAAGGCCTTTTCGGAGGCGAAACTCTGCGGCGATCATTAGTGCAAGGCGAGCTTATACTTATCAGACGCCGAAGGTGAGCAGATCTGCGAGCGAGCCGGCGGTAATCAGGAAAACCTCGCAGTACACAAGCCTTATTGCTCGCGAGGGCTTTTGCCCGACAGCACCGAAAGCAAGCAGAATCGCCCCCGCTGAGGAGGCGAGATAAACCTCTCTGCACAAGCCGGCAAAATAAGGAATCAGAGTAATTAGAGAGGCTGCGGGGATGATGATTTTCGCTGCGAGAAGGTAATTTTTCTCCCTGCTTTTTAGATTTGCATTGCTGAACTTGCTGTCTCCCTCAATATCGCGTACGTCTTTAAGCATCTCATAGCCCAGCGAGCTGAAGAAAAGCCAGAACGGGTGGATGTAGAGCACGGTAAGGCGGGGAGTCTGCACGGGTTCTGCAAGGATAAACGCAAGCGGATAGAGCGAGGTGGTGAGCCCGGCAGCAAGCAGCACCTTGATAATGCCTGCAGATTTCGATTTAGTATCGTAAAGTACAAGCAAAACTGAAAGCCCCGCAGCGGCAAGCGAGAAATCTGTCCCGCAGAAAATGGCCGCTCCAAGACCGGCGGCAAACAAACAGCCGCTGAAGATTAGAGCCGCCTTTATGCTCAGCCCTCCGCTCGGAAGCACGCGTGAAGGTTTGTTTACAGCATCAATCTCTCTGTCGCATATATCATTCAGGCAGTATGCAGCGCAGATTATGCAGAAAAGCGAGCCGAAGGCGATAAGCGTTTTCCCCCAGACCCCGGCGAGCGAGCCGCCTCTGAGATACATCATTATCACTATAAAACCGCCTGCAAGCGGAAGCGAATAATACAGCCGAATAAGCCTTAGAAGCGAAGCAGTCATTTTACTGCAATCCCCGCAAGGTAACGATGTGTTATCGGGATCTTGCCCTTGGATTTGTATTTCTCTTCGATCAGCTCGGCGAATCTGGCGTAAATCTCTTCCCTGTCTTCCGGCCGGCAGGCGTATTCAAAGCCCGCTGCTGCGCCCGTTGCGGTTAGCTTTTCGATAGCCTCTTTGCCTGAGCCGGCATAATATGTTTTCCTGCCCTGATCGCTGTAGATTTTGGTAAGGCCGGAGATTCTAAAGAAAAATCCCAGCATTCCCGGGCCTGTAAGAAACTTAAACCGCATAAGGTTTTCGAGCTTCTCTGGGCTCTCGGCGAAAGTGAGAAACGAGCAGGATAAAATCTCCCGCAGAGAAAAGATTGAATTGTCGATCACTGCCGTCTTTCCGCCCGGCTTGAGCACGCGGGAAATTTCCCTTATCACGCTCATCGGCTTGGTGTATCCAAGCCCCCAGCAGCAGGTGATAATATCGCAGCTTGCCTTCTCCTTCTGCCTGAGAAAATCGAGTACGTCTGAATTAACGAAGCGGCAGGAATCGCCGCAGTTCTCTCTTGCTTTCTCCAGCATACCTCCTGAAGAATCCACTCCAATCACCTCGCCGCCGGTGCGTCTTGCAAGCAGTTCTGAGGCGTAGCCTGTTCCGCAGGTGAGATCTATACATTTGCTTCCGGCAGGCGGGGCGAGGCGGTTTATCATTGATTCGGTGAGCCCGCGCATATGATTTGTCCAGCTTTCGTCGTAGCCGGAGCTGATCCGGTCGTAGCTTTGGGTTACAAGTGTTTCACAGTCGGCGGGGCGGGCGAAATAGAGCTTTAGCAGACGCCGGAACATCTCAATGTAATGTCTTTGTTTTTTATCGCTCATAGAAAATGTTTCCGCCGGACGAATGCGCAGAAAATCATCTTTCTGCAAGCCCTTTTGCCTATTGTATTACAACTTCTTTACTGCCTTTGCAGATTTCACCGATTTGCCAAGCCTGCTGTCCATTCTTGGTGAGAATTTCAACAGCCTTATCGGCCTTCTCCGGGCTCACAACCATAACAAAGCCGACGCCCATATTAAACACGCGGTACATCTCGCTTTCCTCAACAGGTCCGGTTTTTTGGAGGAACGGGAAAATATCGGGCTTTTCCCAGCTTTTTCTTTTGATTACAGCCTTAGTCCCTTCAGGAAGCACTCTCGGGATATTACCCACAAGCCCCCCGCCTGTAATATGCGCCATCGCCTTAATCTCGCTGGCTGCCTTAAGCTCTTCCAGCACAGCAAGCACCGGCTGGACGTAGAGCTTTGTTGGCTCTAAGAGAACCTCGCCAAGCTTTCTCCCCCCAAGCGAATCTACGGGAGAATCGAGCGAGAGCTTAGCTTTATTAAAGCAGATATTGCGCACAAGCGAATAGCCGTTTGAATGCACACCGGAGGAGGACAGGCCAATAATTACATCGCCCGGCTCGGCGCTGTCTCCTTTAATAATCTCATCTTTTTCCACAACCCCCACAGCAAAACCTGCCATATCGAAATCGTTTTTGGAGTATATACCGGGCATTTCCGCCGTTTCTCCGCCAATCAGGGAGCAGCCCGCTTCACGGCAGGCAGCGGCAATCCCCTCCACCAACACTGCCACCTTCTCGGGGTTAAGCTCATCTGCTGCCAGGTAGTCGAGGAAGAAGAGCGGGGCAGCACCCAGCACAATCATATCATTAACGCTCATGGCCACCAGATCCTGCCCTACAGTATCAAACTTGCACATATCCCTTGCGAGCATAACCTTAGTGCCCACGCCGTCTGTGCAGGAAACGAGAACGGGATTTTTGTAGTTCTTTGAAAAATTATTGCTGTTTTCAAGGCTGAAAAGCCCTGCAAAACCCCCGTGCAGATCCATCACTCTCGGCCCGAAAGTGGAGCCTACAGAGCCCTTGATCTTCTCCACCATCTCATCGTTGGCTTCAATATTCACGCCGGAAGACTGGTAGGTGAGATAATCGCTCATCGGCTGTCCTCTATCTGGAAAAGCATCTTGTGATTGCTTCCTCCCATGGCATCTTTGCTTCGGGCTCGGTGGGTTGGAGCCTTGTATTTGCCCGTCCAGCATGCAGTGCAGTAATGCTCGGGGGGCAGGTTTACGCAGCTCAGCATACCTTCTACGGAAAGATATCCGATGCTGTCTGCCTCGAGGTATCGGCTGAGCTCATCCATATCCATTCTGTTTGCCACCAGTTCATCTTTGGATGCAAAGTCAACGCCGTAGAAGCAGGGGAATTTCAGCGGCGGGCAGCTCACGCGTATATGCACTTCTTTAGCTCCCGCTTCTCGAAGATTTTTCACCTTCCCCCTTGTGGTTGTTCCTCGAACGATTGAATCATCCACTACGACCACCCGTTTGCCTTCAACCGCCTCCTTTATCACCGCAAGCTTCAGCCTCACGGCCAGATCACGCATCTCCTGTGTTGGGGCAATGAAAGAGCGGCCTATATAATGGCTTCGAACAAATCCCATATCAAACGGAATCCCGCTCCGGTTCGCATAGCCGATCGCTGAGGCGGTCCCGGAATCCGGAATAGGGATCACAACATCCGCATCAGCAGGGTGTTCGACTGCAAGCTGAGCCCCGAAATTCTTCCTTGCTGTATGCACGTTTTCGCCAAAAACCTTGCTGTTTTGGCGTGAAAAATATACGTGTTCGAAGATGCAGTGCGACGGCTTTACAGAGCCCGGTTCAATGAAAAACCTGCTTGAGAGGCCGTCGTCGCTGAGCGTTACAATCTCTCCTGGCTCCACATCCCGCACAAGTTCGCCGCCGATAGCATCGAATGCGCAGCTCTCACTTGCCACACACCAAGCTCCGTTCTTAGATTTGCCGATGCTGAGCGGCCTTATTCCATGGGGATCTCTTGCTGCTTCAATCCTGTCAGGGAAGAGGTATAAAACGCAAAAAGCCCCGTCGAGATGCCTCATAACGTGGGCTATTGTGTCTGTTTTGTTTATATGGGCGGGCTTGGCAAGCATATGAATAAGTATTTCCGTGTCGGAGGTGGTTTTGAAGATGCTGCCTGTGGATTCGTATTCTTCTCGGAGGATATCGGCGTTGGTAATATTCCCGTTATGAGCAACTGCCACCTCGCCCTGCGAGTACGCCGCCACCATCGGCTGGGCGTTATCACGCATGCTCGCTCCGGCCGTGGAATATCGAACATGTCCTATACCGCCTGAAGCGCCGTCGCTGAGCTTGGGGATTATATTCATGGATGATTTGCGGAAAACCTTCGATACAGTGCCCATGCCTGCGAAATGCTTGAGCGAACTGCGGTCTGTTGTGGTCATTCCGGCAGATTCCTGGCCCCTGTGCTGAAGGCTGTGAAGCCCGAAATATATTTTTTCTGCGGGGTTTTCAGTGTTCCAGATTCCGAAAACACCGCATTCTTCTCTCTTGTAGCTCATAAGTATGTCTCAAAAGTATAATGAACTGAACCTTAACCCTGAGCTAATAGTTTACTGAAATATGAGTTTAAGTCAATCTGAACCCCCAGCCCCCAAGCCAGCCATCTTTTGTGATGATGAGATTTTTTGCTCCCTGCCGGCGTGATCCCTGCACCGACCAGCACGGGCTTTTTTTGGCGTGTGGCTCGTGGCAAGTGTTGATCAAAAAATTTTTTGCCTTTTGCCTTCTCATTTCCTTGAACCTTAAAAATCCTGTAGATCCTGTAAATCCCGTCAAAAAAATCCTCTGTGTAATTCGTGCAATCTGTGGATTAAATATTTCCTCTGTGTCTGCCCGCCTGCGGCGTATAGATTCGGCTTTAAAAAAGCTTTGCCCAGCCCTGACGCAGATTAATTATGGCCTGCAATTTTCATTGCAAAACTCTGCTTAAACATAAAACCTCGTACCAACGCCTGAGCTGCGGATTGAATTGCTTGAAAATTTGGTTAAACAGTATATACTATTTGCATAGAAATTTTTATTTATGGAAAAGCTTTATGCAAAAATATACCGTTAAGCAGCTCGCAGATAAGTTCGGCTGCGAGGTAAAAGGCGATCCTGAAACCGTCATACACACCGCCGCACCGATACAGGAGGCGGGCGAGGGGGCTGTTACGTTTCTCTCGAATCGGAAGTATTTCAAGTTTTTGAAAGACACGAAGGCCGATGCTGTGATCCTTGATCAGGAGGCAGAGACCTCCGCCAAGGCCCTGCTGATTTGCAGCTCGCCTTACTATGCCTTCTGCAGGATAGTTGAGTTTATGTTCGGCCACAGAAAACACCGTGAGCCTTCAATCAGCGAGAAGGCATTTATAAGCGATTCTGCTGAGATAGGCCATGGATGCACGATTTACGAAAACGTATTCATCGATGAAAATGCCTCTGTCGGTGAGGGCTGCGTGCTGTATCCCGGGGCGTTTGTGGGCAGGGATACAAAGCTCGGCGATGGCTGCATACTCTATCCGAATGCGGTTGTTTTTGAGGACTGCAGAATAGGCAGCCGGGTAATACTGCAATCGAACTGCTCAATCGGTCAGGACGGGTTCGGTTTTGCCGAAAACGACGGATTTCACCACAAGATCCCGCATATCAAGAGCGTTGTTCTCGGGGACGATGTGGAGATAGGGGCGAATGCTGCGGTAGAGCGTGGTTCGATGAGAGACACTCTCATCGGCGACTGCGCCAAAATAGGCGATTGCGTTGTTATCGGCCACGGCGCCAGAATCGGCAGGGGGTGTATGCTTGTCCCTCAGGTAGGTATTGCCGGAACGGCCGAGCTAGGGCAGTACTGCCTTTTAGGCGGTCAGTCTGCGGTTGTGGGGCATATAAAGGTGGGCAATCAGGTTATGGTTGGCGGAAAGTCTGCGGTAATGAACGATATTCCCGACGGCAAGCGTGTTATCGGGCAGCCGGCGATGGATGAAAACGAAGCGAAAAGAATGTTCGTCTCATTTCCGAAAGTTCCCGAGATGCGCAAGCAGATAAGGCAGCTTGAAAAACGAATTAAAGCTCTTGAGGCCGGCAGGGAGGAGTAAAGTTGGCAGTGAAAGCCCCAGATGAAGCCGTTGTAGGGCTGATTGCGGGTCAGGGAAGGCTGCCGTTTAATGTTGCCGAGGGGATTCGCAGGGCGGGCAAGAAAATTGCGTGCGTTGGAATTGCGGGCAATGCCGAACCGGAGCTTGCGGATTTGTGTGATTTTTACAGGCCTGTTCCAATAAGCAGGCTTGGGACGTGGATAAAATGGCTCCGCAGGTTCGGAGCGAGAGAAACAATAATGGTTGGCAGGGTGGCCAAGGCAGACCTGCACAAAGCGGGGCTGCTCAACCTCGTGCTTTCGTACCTGCCGGATTGGCGCGTGCTGAGAATCACCGCCAAAATTCTCCGTTCAGACTGGCAGGACGATACAGTTTTGAATGCAATTTCCGATGAACTTCAAACCGGAGGGATTACCTTGATAGATTCCACGCAATACAGCACAGAGCATCTCGCAGAAAGCGGGATTATGACCCGAATAAAACCGGGCGAGAGGATGATGGCCGATATCGAATACGGCTGGGATATCGTTAAAAAGCTTGGGGAGTTTGATGTTGGCCAGGCGATCGCCGTGAAGAACAGAGAGGTGATAGCGGTGGAGGCGATTGAGGGCACGGCCGAAATGATCGAAAGAGCGGGCAAATTCTGCAGAAGCGGGGGCTGGACGCTCATAAAAACTGCAAAGCCCGGGCAGGATATGCGGTTTGATGTCCCGTGCATCGGGGCGGATACTATAAAAGATCTCAAGGAAAACAAAGCAGGGTGTGTGGTAGTAGAGGCTGGTAAGACATTCATAATCGATAAGCCCGAAACACTCGCACTGGCAGACAAACTCAAGATTCCAGTGTACGGGCATTGACAGAAGCTAATATAACAACTTACTAACAGGTTTAAATATGTATAATTTTAGTAAATTGCTTGCAAGCAGCACAGACAGCGACTTCGAGGAAAAGCTCGCAAGGCTTCGAAGAGAGCATTCAATGACTGAATACCTCCTGCACAATCAGGACATTGCAGGGCGGGTGCGTGATGTGGTTTTGGATGTTGGCAAACGCGGCGATAAGGCCGTATGCGAATACACCGAGCGTTTTGATAATATAAGCTTTGAGCCTTCTGAGTTTCGGGTATCGGAGGAGGCGATGCATGTTTCGCATGAGCATCTTCCAGAGGATCTGCTCAGCAGTATGAGGCGGAGCATAGAGAACGTGCGTGATTATCAGAGCCGCATTTTTGTTGGCGGCTGCTCGCAGGAAGGGGCAGTGAAATACACTCCCCTCAAGCGAGTTGGTCTTTGCATTCCCGGCGCAAGTGCTCCGCTGCCTTCTACAGTGATAATGACAGCCGTTCCCGCTATGGCAGCGGGAGTTGATCAGATAACGGTTATCTCCCCGCCGAGATTCGAGGGCTCGATTCATCCTGTAATCCTTGGGCTTTGCTGGGAGCTCGGAATCAGCGAGGTGTACCGCATAGGCGGAGCGCAGGCTGTGGCGGCGCTTGCCTGGGGCACTGAAACCATACCTAAGGTTGATAAGATTGCAGGGCCGGGCAATGATTATGTGCAGCTTGCCAAGAAAGAGGTGTTCGGGCTTGTCGATATGGATTCGTTTGCCGGCCCGAGCGATGTTTTGATTATGGCCGATGAGAATGCCAATCCAAGCTGGATTGCTGCTGATATGCTCAGTCAGGCAGAGCACAACCCGGGTGCAGGGATCGTGGTTACAAACAGCGAAAGCTTTGCGAAAGAAATAATCAGCGAGGTTGAAAGCCAGTGCAGCAGGCTCTCCAGAAGCAGAGAAACAGCCGAATGCCTCAAGAAATACAGCGCTGTGGTGGCAGTGGAGGATGAAGAGGCCGTGATAGATTTTGCCAACAGCTTCGCTGCGGAGCATCTTGAGGTGCAGTTCGGCCGGAGGAGTAGGGAGATTGCAGAAAAGATTAAAAACGCAGGGGCGATTTTTATCGGCCCATACAGCCCCGTAGCAGCGGGCGATTATTTCGCAGGCCCGAGCCACACACTGCCCACCCGTCAGAGCTCGAAATATTTCTCCCCGCTCTCAAGCAACGATTTTGTAAAATCATCGAGCATTATAGATTTTTCAGAAAATATGCTGCGTGAAGGGGCGGATGATATAATACGCCTTGCAGAAATCGAGGGTCTTGATGCGCATGCCAAGAGCGTTGCTATTAGGCTGGGCAAGGCCGATTAACTTTTAACAAGGGCAAAATGGAACTGAAAGCGGAAAACATCAGCTTTTACTACGGCAGCTGGAAAATCATAGACAGCCTCAATTTCAACCTCCCAGCAGGCGGGTTTATGAGCATAACCGGCCCTAACGGCTCAGGCAAAAGCACCCTTATGAAGCTGATTATGGGATTTCTCACGCCCGCAGATGGCTGCTTTTACTGTGGCGGGGAAAGCCTTGAAGGCAGGAGGGTGGAAGAAAAGGCCGGAAAGATGGCGTATGTCCCGCAGGAGTATGTGCCCGCTTTCGGTTACACCGTTTTTGAGACGGTTCTGATGGGCAGAACTAGCAGCTTCGACCGCTTCGGATTTGAGTCGCCCGAAGACAGAGACATTGCAATGCATATGCTCAAGATCACCGAGACCCACCATCTTGTGAACCGGCCTCTCGATAAGATAAGCGGCGGGGAGAGGCAGAGGGTTTTCATCGCCCGTGCGCTTGCGAGGAAAACTCCCGTTCTTCTTCTGGATGAGCCCACAAGCTTTCTTGATATGCGCCATCAGGTGGGGATTTTCGATATCCTCAAGCGGCTGCAGATGGAGGAGAAGAAAACTATTGCCGTGATAATGCATGATATAAACCTTGCGATCCAGTATGCCGACTACTCCCTTATGTTCGACGGCTGGGGCGGCATAAAAATCGACACCCCTGAAAATCTCTTCACAGAAGAAAATATCAGAAACAGCTATCAGGTTGAAACAATAAAGGCAAGCCGCGACGGCATACCAATATTCATTCCGGCCGGCCGGCTATCCCGAAGCAGCCAAATGAAGAGCTAATCATTCAAACTGCTTGAGGATTTCTCCAGTTTGGGAATTCAGCTCTATTAGAGAAATTCTGTACTGAATTTTGGAGGTTTCTAAAGCCCCCGCAGCGTTTACCATATCGGTCTGCGCTTCATTGAGCCTCGTAAGAGAAACTGCTCCTGCTTTGTAGCTCTTTTCCACGTCATCCCTGATTTTCTTTGAAAGCTCATAAATCTTCTGATTTCGAAGGCAGGTTTGGTAGTTTATCTCTGCCTTCTCCACAGCCTGTCTCACTGAAGACTGAATCGAGAGCACTTTGAGCGTTTTCTGCTGTTTTAACTGGCTGAGCTCAGAACGAGCCTGATTCACCTTTCCGCTCCTTGCGCCGCCTGTATAGAGCTGCCATACTGCATTAACGCCGATGTATGAGGTGTATTCATCCTGATCGTAATCGCCGGCGTTTGTCTTTGAATAATCCACCCCCGCCACAATCGCTATCTCGGGGGCATAATCGGCCTTTTGTTTTTTGATATTCTGCCTTCCCGCTTCAATCTGATAATCAATCGCCTCAAGATCGGGTCTTGACCTTAGAGACTGAGCGATAAGCTTTTCGGTGGTGAGCTCTTTTGATTTTACGTCTTTGCTTGAGCGAATCGGATACATCTCTTTGGGAAGCTCAGAGCCCGGAACAGCAAGCAGCTCAGCAAGAGCGGCAGCTATCACTCTGAAATTCTTCTTCGCCTGAAGGAAATCTGTTTCGGCTTTCAAAGCCTTCACTGAGAAATTCATCGCCTCAGAAGCAGCTATGGTTTGTGCGGCCAATTTCTTCTCTGCGTCCTTTTCCAGGAGTTTATTGAAGTTTCGGTTCTGCCTTGCAATAACCATATTCTCAACAGCGAGCTGGGCTCTGTAGAATGCTGAGCTCACAGCCTCAAGCAGCAGTCTTCTGGTGTCGTAGAGCCTCTGAGACTGGCTTTTGGAATAGCTTTTTGATTCAAGAATAGCGGCCTTTCTGCCGAATCCGTCGAAGAGAAGGTAGCTTGCTTCAAGGCTGAGCGATTTTTCGTTGAAGGCCTCGCGCTGGTGGGTGTATGGCGCCCAGCCGGGCTCTTCTGCTGAATTGAGTGCCTGATATCCCGCCCCGCCTTTTACAGATGGATAGTTTGCAGCCTTTGCCTGCTTAACAATCGCCTCAGCGGCTTTGATTCTATCAAGAGCTGCATCAATCTGTGGATTATTATCCAAAGCGGTTTTGCAGGCCTTTTCAAGGGTAAGACTGCCTGCCGGCAGCTCAAAATCAGAGCCTGCTGCAAAGAGCGAGGCTGTCAGGATCAATATTGCTGATATGTTTTTTTTCATAATAACCCCTGTCAATTACAGTTTACTTTCATCTGTCTTAATCCTGTAGAATATGCAGTACTCCACGGGAACAAGGATCAGCGTTAGGAACGTGGCGGCGAAAAGTCCGCTCATTATCGTTGCAGCCATTCCTGAATAGAGCGGCTGAGGCACTAACGGGGCCATACCGAGGATCGTAGTTCCCGCTGCCATAAGCACAGGCCGGAGACGGCTTACAGACGAATCAAGCACGGCTTTGTAAGGTTCTTTGCCGGAGTTGAGGTCTAACTGAATCTGATCTATGAGCACAATTGCATTCTTGATCAGCATCCCGGAAAGCCCGAGAAAACCGAGAATCGCCATAAATCCGAACGGCACGTTCATAAGATACAGCCCCGTTCCGATTCCAATAATGGAAAGCGGAAGGGCGAGGAAGATAATCAGCGGCTTTTTAACAGAATTAAACAGCCACACTACTACGATAAACATTCCCAGCATACAAATTGGGAAAACCTTCTTCAAGGGGTCTTGAGCCTCTTGGGTGCTGTCGTATTCACCCTGCCATTTGAGTGAATAGCCGGGAGGAAGATTGAAGCCTTCTATTTTTGGGGCAATCTCCTGCCGCAGGGCCTCAGCATTACCCACAGCGTTGCACTGGGCCTTTACGCTTTTCTGCCTGTTGAAACGCTCTATTATTGGCCACTCCCACTTCGGCTTCATCTCAGTTACTACCTGCCTTATCGGGAAGTAGGCCTGTGCATTGGAGCTCCATACCTGAACCTTCTCTATATTTTCCGCTGAAACCCGCTGGTCTTCGGGGGGCCTTGAGATAATCGGTATCAGCTCATCCTTCTCGCGGTAAAGCCCAACTCTAAGCCCGTTGAAATTCCACTGAAGCGAGTTGGCCAGATCGCTCCTGCTAACGCCGATGCGGTGCGCCTGGCTTTCAGAGAATTCAGGCCTGATTACCTTAACCCTCTGGCGCCAGTCTTTGCGGATATTCTTTGCTCCAGGGGTTTCCCGCATCACTTCCACAGCCTTACCCGCAAGGCGATGGAGAACTTTTGGGTCTTTGCCGCGAAATCTCGCTTCTATCTTATAGGGAACTGTCGGGCCGGTTCCTATCTTCTGCACCATCGGATCGGAATTTGGGAAATTATCCACTAGGTACTTCTTTACCTTTTGCTGGTAAATACCGATTTTCTTGTAGTCGTCCACTTCTACCAGAAACTGCCCGTAGCTGGAGTTTGGCGTTTGGTATTCATAAGAGAGGATAAATCTTAGCGTCCCCTCGCCGACAAAAGTGCTTACATTTTCTATACCATCAAGCGAGGATATGTATTTCTCAATAACGCGCATATCTTCGGATGTTTTGTCGATGTGAGTTCCCTCAGGTTTCCAGAAGTTTACGTAGAAGTATGGTTTTGTAGAGTCTGGGAAGAAAGACTGGGAAACTTTGCCCATAAAGTGCAGCCCGCCTGCAAGGGCCAGCCCTGCAGCGGCCAGAGTCAGCCAGCGATACTTTATTGCAGTATGCAGGAATCGCCTGTATTTTCTGTACATCGGTCTGCTGTATGGATCAAAGCCCTCCTCAGTTTTTGGGATCTTAAGAAACCACACGCAGAAAAGCGGCGTTACTGTAACAGCAAGCACCCAGCTTATAGAAAGCGAAAGCGCCATTACATAAAAAAGGCTCCTGCAAAACTCTCCCACGCTCCCCGGCGCAAATCCGATAGCTGTAAATGCGAGAATTGCAACGGCAGTAGCTCCGAGAAGGGGCATACCTGCAGCCCGCACGATATCAACAGCAGCTTCCTCGCGCCGTTCGCCTCTCTCCACCTTCACGAGAATCCCGTCTGCCACAACGATCGCATTGTCAACGAGCATTCCGAGGGCGAGAATCAGGGCACCGAGCGAAATCTTCTGAAGGTTAATGTCCATAACATACATACCAAGGAATGTGCAAAGGATCGTCATCAGGAGTATCACCCCTATGAGCAGTCCGCTTTGCCATCCCATGAAAAGCATCAAAAGAACGATTACAATCGCCACGGCCTCAGCAAGGTTGAGCAGGAATGTGTTTACCGCTTCTGTAACAATCTCGCTTTGATAGTATATTCTGTGAAGCCTGATGCCATCGGGGCGTTCGGATTTGAGGGCCTTTAATTTATCCGCAACGGCCTTGCCCATATCAACAACGTTTCCCCCGTCAACAGTGGAGATTCCGAACCCTATCGCCTTCTGACCGTTGAAACGCATCATATTTCTGGGAGGGTCGATATATCCCCGTCTGACCTCGCAGATATCTGAGAGCTTAACGAGACCGTCCGCTCCGCCTATTAGCAAATCCTCAATCGCCTCAACGCTCTGGAATTCTCCCGTAGGAGTTATGCGTACATATTCCCCGTCGATTTCCACTTTCCCGCTTCTCTCCACAAGGTTCTGGGATTGAAGGGTGCCGTAGATCTGCTCTGGGGTTATGCCGAGTTCTGAGAGCTTTGCCCTGTCGAACTCTGCGTAGAGAACTTCCTGCTGGGTGCCCCAGAATTCAATCTTCGCAACGTCTTCGCAGAGAAGCAGCTCTGTTTTCAGCTGGTCTGCATAATCTTTCAGCTCTGCATAAGTTTTATTCTTGCCTGTGATTGCGAAAAACAAGCCGTACACATCGCCGAAATCATCATTAACCACAGAAGGCCCCGCCCCGGGCGGGAGCAAAGGCTGGGAGTCTGCGATTTTTTTTCTGAGCTCATCCCAGATTTGCGGGAGCTGCTCATGGGTGTAGGTGTCTTTTACATCCACATACACCACAGACAGCCCCTCTCTGCTGGTGGAGTAAATCTCCTTAACCTGCCCCATCTCCTGAATGGCCTCCTCTATCACATCTGATACCTCCTGCTCCACTTCCGAAGGCGAAGCCCCGGGGTAGAGAGTTGATACAAGGGCAGTCTTTATGGTGAAAGTGGGGTCTTCAAGACGGCCTATCCGCTGATATGAAATAATTCCGGCACCTGTAAAGAGGATAATCAGCACCACCATCAGGGTTCTTTTTCGAAGAGCAAATGCTGCAAGATTCATCTTATCTCCTTAGCGGGCTGAAATTTCAGTGTTTTCTGATTGTGCGGTATCTCGAAGCTCAGTGTCTTCTGTAATGAAATCGGCCCCTTTGGTTACGATAGTCTCGCCGCCCTTGAGCCCGCTTTCTATTACTATTTTCGATGAACCGTAGAGCCTTCCCGCAGAAACCTCTTTCTTTGAGGCTCTTCCGTTTTCTTCGTTGTAAACCCACACTGCGCTTCTGTTTCTCCCGAGACTTACAACTGCGCCTGCTGGAACTATTGTCTTGCCGGCCTGAGTGTTTGTTTTAAGGCTTAGCTCTGCCGTCATCCCGGGAAGCAGCTGGCTGCCCTGAGGGTCTAAAGTGAATGTGAGCTGATACGTTCTTGTTCTGTTTGATGCAGACGTATTCCACTCTGACAGCGAAGCACTGAAAAGTTTTTCGCCGAAAGCAGGGAACTTAACCCCCGCCTCTTTGCCTCTTTCTAACTCATAGTTTACAATCTCGTTTTCCGGTACATTGATATCCACCTCCAGCCTTGAGATATCCTGCATACTCATAACCACCTGCCCCTTCTGAATCATCTCGTGATTTTCAGCGAACTGCTCTGTGATTACTCCCTCGTAGGGTGCCCTCAGCGAGGTATCTTCAAGCTTATGCCTTGCGATTTGGAGCTGGGCTTGAGTGCTTTGGATAGACGCTTCTGCACTCTCGTAAGCGCTTTTTGCTGCGTCATAATCTGCCTTTGGAATTACGTTCTGGGAAAACAGCTTTTTCGCCCTGTCGTAATCGAGTTTGGTTTTGAGCTTCTCAGCCTTCGCCCGTGCTAAATTAGCTTCTAAAACACTGATGCTGTCGTTGTAGTCTCTGGGGTCTATCTGCATAAGCAGATCGCCCTTTTTCACATTATCCCCGGGTGCAGCTGCCACCTCAACAAGAGGCCCTGAGACCCTGAATGAGAGCCTCGTATTTTCGCACGGATTTACTGTCCCCGGATAGCTGTTACCCGTGTTCAATTCGAGCTTCTTAACTTCTCCAAGCTCCACATTACGGGTTTTCTGAGCAAACAGCCCCGAAACAGAAATCAGAATTATGATTACTATATTCTTCGCCTTCATTTTTTCCCCAAATTACGTATATATCTATTTATCAGAGGCCAGACCCACTGCGCACTGGGTCTGGCAGGTGATAACATCCTCAAGATAATTCAAATATTCTTCTGAATACTCTTCAGTTTCAAGCTTATCTTTGATTGATCTGCTGTAGTCGGCATGGAAATAGACCGGTATCCCCATAAGAAGGGCGTGCTGGAAGGCCTGTTCATCCGTTAGCGAAGGCTTAACCTTCTTGAAAAATGCCTTCAATGCGTTGATTTCAGGGTCTATCATTTCTTTCTGCACGATATCCTTCAGCCGCCACTCTGTTTGAAGAACCTGAAATACCGCCCTCGAATGCCATACGGGATTCTCGCTTCTGAACATATTGTCTATATTTCGCCTTACAAGCTTGCGTATCATCTTGGCCTGTTCGGCCTTTGATGAAAGCTCACCACCTTCTTTTAGGACATTTCTGAGCAGATCCTTTTTCTTTTCGATAACTTCATAAACAACTGCCTCAAGCAGATTGTCCTTGCTGCCGAAGTGATAGTGTATCGTGCCGATGTTCTCGCCTGAGAGCCTTGCAATGCCCCTTGTGGTTACATTCGGGAAACCTACTCTTGCCGCAAGCTCGCCTGCGGAATTGATAAGGTTTTGAACGGTTATTTCGCTTGTAGAGTATTTCATTATTCATTTCCTTGAATCGTTTTTAATCGGTCGCACAAATTTACTCGAATGTTCAGCTCAGTCAAGTCTTTTTGCTCAATTTTATGAAAATTTCTGAGGTTATTTGATCCTGTTTCCCGTTCAGCACCCGATTAAGCTGCTGCGTCTATATTTCTCACTTAGGGGTTGAAAAGTGCGTTTTTACCCCCTTAAGAGTGGTTGGTCTGTCTCCATAAAACTCCTTTGTGCGAGGATATATTTTAGGTGGGCTGGTAAATTTCAGGCAGTGAAAATTATTTTTTCTGTGCTGGTTGATTTGTTGAATATTATGCGGTATAATAATATGTTCAGTTGTGTCGGGTCCCATGCAAGCTGCGGGACGTGAACCTGGTCAGGCGGGGAACCGAGCAGCCATAAGCGATTCCGGGCTGTGCGTGGTAAACCCGACACCTTTTTTAAGATTATCTATAATGTCCTGCCAAGCGTTTCTGCAATTTTCGTTACAGATTTCACCATTTCCGTAAGTCCTTCCGGCGTGATGGATTGAGCTCCGTCGCTGAGGGCGTGTTCCGGGTCCAAATGACATTCCACGAGCAGACCGTCTGCGCCAGCGGCAACTGCCGCTCTGCACATAGCAGGCACCATATATGAATGCCCCGTTCCATGTGAGGGGTCCACAACGATCGGCAGGTGAGTGCGTTCATTCAAAGCCGGAATTGAAGCAAGAGGCAGCGTGTTGCGCACATACTCCTCATAGGTGCGGATGCCCCGCTCGCAGAGGATTACCTGTTTATTGCCGGCGTTTATTATATATTCAGCGGCGAGCAGGAATTCATCGAGTCTTGAGCAGAGCCCTCGCTTGAGAAGGATGGGTTTATTCACCTTCCCCAGAGCCTCAAGCAGGGGGTAATGCTGCATATTTCTCGCCCCAACCTGCAAAACATCTGCAAATTCTGCCACAGCTTCAACGTTATCAAGGCTCACTACCTCAGTAACAACTGCGAGTCCTGTTTCCTCTCGAGCCTTTGCGAGGATCTCAAGTCCTTCGTATTTGAGCCCCTGAAAGCTGTAAGGGCTTGTGCGGGGTTTGAACGCTCCGCCCCTCAGACCTATGCAGCCTGCTTCTTTTACCTTTTCGGCTGTTTTGAGCACCTGATCGAGATCTTCAACAGCGCAAGGCCCTGCTATAACGCCCACTCGATTCCCGCCAAGCGGAAATTTTTCAGGTCCGATCTCAATCGCTGTTTTCTCTTTAACCACCTCCCGAGAGGCGAGTTTGTATGGGGCGAGAATCGGAACCACCTTCTCCACGTTACCAGCGTTCTCAATAGCACCCTTCTCAACGTGCCTTTTATCCCCGATGCAGGCGATAACGGTCCTGTCTGTTCCGTATATAATGTTTTCCTTCAGGCCGAAGTCGTTTACAAGATTCACTACGTGCTTTACGTCTTCGTTTGAAGCTTCCGGCTTCATTACAACGATCATACAATTTCCTCTTTCTAATTTTAGTTGATATGACGCTTGCGGGAATTATCAGAAAAACAGGCTGTTTAGTCAAATGTTAATATCATTTGCGCCGCAATTATGCAAGCGTTTTGCGAACCTGTTCTGCTATTCTTTCAGCAGCCTTGCCGTCCCAGAGCTTTGGGCATTTGCCTGCCGCTTTGAAATTATTCCCAGAGAGCCTTTGCAATTCTCCGCCGACTCTTTCAGGATTGAGGCCTGTTAGGATATTTGTTCCCTCGCTGATGGTAATGGGGCGTTCGGTATTTTTCCGAAGCGTGATGCAGGGGATCTCGAGGGCGGTTGTTTCCTCCTGCACGCCGCCTGAATCGGTTAAAACGCAGGCGCTGCTGGTTAAGAGCTTCAAAAAGTCAATATAGCCCAGCGGAGGGGTGATAATAACGTTGCTGATTTCGCTCAGCTTCCCTTCAAGGCCGGCTTTCTTGAACGCCTTTCCTGCTCTTGGATGTATGGGGAAAACTATCGTTGATATTTTCGCAGCCCGCTCTATCAAATCCAGCACTTTCAGAAGCTGCCTTTTGCTGTCAACGTTTTCAGGGCGGTGCAGTGTGAGGGTGATAAACTGTCTTTCTCTGAGCCCGAGCCTGTTTAGGATATCCGATTCTTCTGCGATGCTCAGCCGCCTGCGAAGGGTATCAATCATTACGTTCCCTGCAAGGAAGAGCGATTCTTCCGGCCTGCCCTCCCTGCGCAAGTTTTCAATGCCTGAGGGCTCTGATACAAAAAGCATATCGCTGATGGAGTCTGTGAGGATTCGGTTTATCTCCTCGGGCATGGCCTTGTCGCAGCTTCGAAGCCCCGCTTCCACGTGAATAAGCCTAATCCCGAGCTTAACTGCCGTGAGACCGCAGGCGATAGTGCTGTTTACATCGCCCACAACGAGCACGGCATCAGGGCTCTTTTCAATCACCACAGGCTCAAACCGCTTCATTATTTCTGCTGTCTGCTGCGCGTGCGAGCCGGAACCAACCTCAAGATTGACATCGGGTTTGGGAATTTCAAGCTGCTCAAAAAAGTCTCTGCTCATCTCGGGGCTGTAATGCTGTCCCGTATGCACAATCAAATATTGAATCCCGCTGTTTGAAAATGCCTCAGCTATCGGGGCAATCTTCATAAAATTCGGCCTTGCGCCGCAGACGCAGAGAATCTTCATCGCTCTAATCCCCCTCGCCTATATCCCAAGCAAACAAACAGTATCTTTTTAATATTATCGTTTTGAAGATGTCCGGCTTGCCGAGGTGATGTTCAAAAACAGCGGGCTGTATTGCCCATAAATGTTCTTTCTCCCATGTCCCCATACGTGCGAATGTGAATTCCGGCTCGTTTGGCACTGAGATAATAAGCTGCTTTCGTGCCACTCGCTTGAGCTCCTTCATCGCCTTCACAGGATCCGGCACGTGCTCGAGAACCTGCAGGCATATTACGATATCGAAGCTGGAATCTTCAAAGCTTAAGTTTTCAACATCCTGTTTTACTATATCGCCGTTTTGAGGCTCGCAGTCTGCAAGCGTAACATCGTAATGCTCTTTGAGCTGGTTGTAGAAATACATCTCCTGACAGCCTATATCGAGCACAGTTTGGGCATCAGGCTTCATTATTTCCATAACATCATTGCAGCGGAATACCCTTATAAAGCGGTATATCCCCATCTTAGCGTTTTCTAAAAGTCCCATATATCACTCTGAACAGTTTCATCATTGGAAGTTATAATTTTTCTTTTAAGATTTAAGATTATCAGCCCAGCCAGACCGGGGATAATCAAAAGAACGACTCTGTAAAGAAGAGCCGCTGCAAGCACCTTTTCAGATTCTAATCCGCTGCCGAGAAATAAAAATCCAATCACGGCCTCATCACTGCCAAGCCCGTTCAATGAGAATGGAAACAGCCTGGCGAGAGTGAGAATCGGAGAAACCGAAAACACGTAATATAACGAAATTTGAGAATCTATCATCCTAAAACATATAAAAAAAATAAAATAAGTTACAGCCCAGCCAAGAACTGAAACGATAACTGCATAGAAAAGCTTGCCCTTGGAGCTTTCAATCTGCCTGCTGAAAAGCTGAAAATCGAATTTCCTGCCCGCTCGTTTATCGATAAAATCCTTAGCCTTTTCGCTCCTTGAAAACCAGCCGGCAAAGAACAAAACGAAAAGAAGCGGTATGCCGGCAAGAAGCGAAAGGGCGGCAAATATCGGGCGCGAGGTTATAAGAGAAGCGGCAAGGCCGGGTATGGATATGGAACTTACGGCTATGAGCTTATCCAGAAAGCTTATAGATACCATCCTCTCCTTCACACCAGACCAGCGGTAGCCGAAGTATGCCTTGGCGATATCCCCGCTGCCGGCGGGCATAAACAGATTGAGCCCGAGGCCGGCAAAGAGAAGCAAAGAGGAATCCGTGAGGCTGATTGTATGAGAGCTGTCTTGAAATAAGAGCCTCCAGCGATACGCCCTGAGAAGGTAGTTTGGGATAAGCAGGGCAAAGCAAAGAAAAAGCAGCGGCAGGCTTACACCGCTTATAGCAGCCCCAAGCTCTTGCAGGTTTATGCGGGAGAATATAAACCCAATCAGCACCGCTGATACAGCAACCTGCAGCGTTATCTTCGTTTTCCTGTTCATTTTATCTGCCTGCTGTACGGCTTTGTAATCAAGCCGCTTTCAGTTTGTTTTTCTAATAAGAGTACACTTGAATAGATTGCCGTCTCTGTCGTCTTCGAACTGAATATCGGGATATGCTTTCAGAGCACGCCTTATCCCGCTGCCTAGCCCTCTGTATGGAAGGAGTTTTGCAGCGAAGGATGCAAGGATCGGGTTTCTTATGTTGGAATTACCGTTTTTAATATTCTCCACTGTAAGATTATTCGGCAGATGCCCGGGGCTTATAATCTCCACTCTGTCTGAGAAGATAAAAATTCTTACAGGGGCGGAGATAAAGTAGTCTCTGTGTATCAGGGCATTAACCACCAGCTCCACTAAGGCAATTCGCGGGATCTCGGGGTCTCCAATTGAATTTATATCTTTGCCGTTCTGAATCCATCGAATATTTCTAAGCAAAAATGCTGTTACTCCCTCAAACATCTGCGGGATAGTTCCTTTGATATCTTTGCTTTCTATGTAGTTGTTTGCGGATATCTCTTTGCCCGGGTAGCAGACGCACTTAACTATAAAAGCCGGAAGCTGAATGTGCGGCCTCTTACCGAACAAAAGAGCTCCTGCAAGATTCAAAGACCCGTCCCTCATAAGGTTGAGGTTTTTGAGTGAACGTTCTATCTTTTCTGTTTCCGGAGCTATGTCAAACTCCTTTTCCATAAATTCTGCGAAGGCCTCTTTGTCAATATCCTTTGAATCCATAAGCATATCTCCAGTCAATTATTAGATATCCCCTGTTTTTTCCCTGCTGCATTTTTTGTGGAGCAGGAGCTGGGTTTTGAAAAGCTCAGCCTGGAGGGTTTTGATCTGGTAGGCGAAGAAGCAGAAGAGGAACATAGTAAAGCCGCTGCTGAGCAGGAATATGGTTACGAGTATGAAAATGATCCTGTCTCCGATTACCTCGTCCCTGATGAAGTATTCAGCTGCCAGATGAAGCCCGAAAACCGCTCCGACTATCAGAAGGGCGAAGCCGAGCGTTCCAAAGAGCATCGCCGGCGCCTCGAACATACTGAAAAGCAGATGGCTTTTTATCAGCTTTCCCGCCTTGAATTTGGATTTCCGCTTCGGGCCGGATTTCTCCGCCTTCTGCCATTTCAGCACCGCCGGCACCTCGCTGAACTCAAGCCCGAGCATAACGCATTTTGAAACAATCTCGAGATGAATCTCTTTCCTGTCCTGCTCCAAGGGGAGGCTGCGGATAATATCGCCCTTGTAGCCGCGTGTCATGCCGCTGAGCATAGAAATTGGAGCTGGTACTGTGCGTTTGAGGATTTCATTGCCCATTCTGCTCAGCAGTGCACGCTTTGCGGGCACGTTCTCCAGCCTTCCGCCCTTTGCGTAAGGCGACGCTATCACTATATCCGCCACGCTCTCGATGAGCTCATTGTATAGCTTTTCGATTATTTCTTTGCCCCAAGTGAGGTCTGATTCGGTTGTGATAACGTATTTGCCTCTGCTGGCATTGAAGCCCGAACGAAGGGCATAACCTCTGCCGCGATTGCGTTTATAGCTTACTACCTGAATACGCTCATCTTCCCCTGCGGTCTGCTCTATTATGGCGGCGGTATTGTCGGTGCTGCCGTCATTAACTAAAATCAGCTCCCAGCTCACTCCCAGCTTTGCAATCGCCTCGGCAAGCCCTCGAACGCTCTCTTCAATCACCCCCTCTTCGTTGTACATAGGCGAAACAACGCTAAGCTCTATTGGATAATCATCGCGCACTTTCTTCATCCTTTCTCAGCAGTATGCAAGGAAGGCTGTCTCTCTGGCTGCCTTTCTCTGCCGATAATTTCTAAAGCCTTTTCCCAGTGCCGCAGGAGCAGCTCTTTATCGGGGCCTCCAAGATGCTGCCACGGCAGAATCGAATCAAGGCTGTAATCCTTTTGAGCAATCTGTCTGTAGTCAATGCCTCTTTTGGCGAACTTCTCTTCCCATTTATCGAAATCGAATTTTTCGTGCCAGAGATCGAACATCCCGCCTGAGCGGTAAACATCTTCTATTACCCCGCAAAGCTCCCTTGAGCCCCGCGCAAGCGCTGTTTCAAGGATGCTCTGGCGTATATCGTGGAATTTGAAAGAAACCTTGCGGCCTAAGCCGAGCTCTTTTTTTCTCTGGAGAATAATTTGCTTTGCATTTTCGAAATACTCCCCGCTCTTCTGTCCCTGCCATTGGAAAGGCGTATGCGGCTTTGGCACAAGCCAGCTTACCGCAGCATTCACGGCTGCCGGCCGGCCTGTAATCTCCTTTGCCATCCTGCTCAGCTCGCCTGCGAGGTCTGCAATTTCCCGCAGATCTTGCTCTGTCTCGCCCGGGAAGCCGGCCATAAAATACAGCTTCACTCGCTGATAGCCCGCTTTGTAGGCCTCTTCAAGGCCGGCGAAGAGCTTTTCATTGGTAATCGGTTTGTTGATAAGCTCCCGCAGATGCTCGCTTGCCGCCTCCACAGCGATAGTAAGCCCGCTTTTGCGAACCGATGCCCCAAGAGCTGGAATCAGCTCAAGCTGCTTTTCCACGCGAAGGCTCGGCAGAGAAATGCCCACCTTCCGCGGGGCGAAATATTCATTGAGCCTCTCTGCAAGCTCTTTTAGCTGCGGGTAGTCTGCTGTTGAAAGGCTCAGCAGGGAAACGGTGTCAAAGCCTGTTGCCTCATAGCTTTCTACGGCCGCATTGAATATCCTTTCTACGCTTCTAAGCCTTACAGGGCGCTTTGTGAAATTCGCCTGGCAAAACCTGCAAGCATTTGGGCAGCCCCGCATAATCTCCACGCTCACCCTCTCATGAACTGCCTCAACAAACGGAACTATCGGCTTTTCGGGTATGCAGGCATTCTCGAAATCCTTCACTGCGGCATTCTCAACCCGTTCGGGCAGCCCGCTTTTTACAGGCCGAACGCTGCTGTCTTCAGATGGCTCATAGAATCTCGGCACATACGCCCAGCTAAACATTCTTCCAGCTTCAAGGAGAAACTCCTTTTTGCCCCTGCCTTCTGCCTTGAATTTTCTCAAAAGCTCAAGCAGCTCGGGCAGGGCGTCTTCGCAGTCTCCAAGGAGAAATATATCGAAGAAATCCGCCACAGGCTCGCAGCAGTTTGCAATCTGCCCGCCGCCGAGGATTACAGGGTCTTGTTCATTTCTGTTTTCGCTTCGCAGCTCAAGGCCGGCAAGGTCGAGCATTGCGAGGATATTCGTATGGCAGAGCTCTGTTGTTATGGAAAAACCGAGCATATGGAAATCTTTTGCAGCAGTTTTACTTTCCAGAGAGAAAAGCTCAATCCCCTTTTCACGCATTGCTTCAATCGCATCTGTCCAAGGGGTGAAGAATCGCTCACAGCCCGCCCATTCAAGCCGGTTTACAAGTTCGTAGATAAGCGAAACTCCCGTATTGCTCATGCCGATTTCGTATGTATCGGGAAAGCATATCCCGAAGCGTATATCGCAGGCATCAAAATCCTTTCTGCAGGAATTAACCTCTCCGCCGATATATCTGCCGGGCTTTTCCACTATCGGGAGGAGCTCGTGCTGAATCCTTTGCTGGTTTGTCTTTTGTTTGTTTTCCATAAAGCCGGATTATATTTACAAAACCCGGGCAGGCAAAGATTTATTCGAGAAGAGGGCACGCCAATCTTGGTAAGATTTTAGAATATCCTGCTCTTTCGGGTGATGAACATAATCGCAGCTAGAATAATAAACAGCCCCCACGAGCAAACCAGAAGCGCTGTATCCTGTAGGTTTAGAACGAGATACCAGAATCCGTAGAGCAGGCCGAGGGTTATAAACATCGACAAGGCCGCCTTGCCCTTTTTGGATATCGCCCAGCAGTATGCCGAATTCAGAATTGTCATAGCTGCGGCGGAAATCAGGAAGGCAGGGGCGTAGCTGAGATGCTCGCTGGTTGCAAGAAGGATTATGTAGAAAAGCGTTGAGGCGGCTCCCACAAGCAGGTAATGGAAGTACTGGAAGCTGAAATCGCAGGCAGATTCAATCAGGAACATCGCAATAAACGTGAATATCACGAAAAGAATTGCATACTTTGCCGTACGCTCATACTTATGATACACATTCAGGCTGTTGAAGAATTCGACGCCGAAGAAAGATTCGCCGATTCTGTAGTCGCGGTTGTTCCATATCTGAGGGTATTCGCGGTTCAGCCCGAGCACCTGCCACTCCGCAGAGAAGCCCGAATCGCTTATCTTCCTCGATTTAGGGAGGAACTGCCCTGTAAAGCTTGGATTCGGCCATGAAGATTCCAGCTCAACACTCGTTTCATTGCCCAGCGGGGCGAATGAAAGGCTGCCCGCACCTTTAACGTTCAAATCTATGTTAAACTGCACCTCATCCCCGAGCTTCTGATTTATAAAGCAGTACAGATCGCCCTGAGGGAATGTTTTTATCTGTGTTGCTCCTCTCCGGAGCACCTTTGAATTGCCGTTTATCTCTGCCTTAACGTTTTCAGAAAAAGATTTCGTGCTGTTTACGAATAGTGCCAGCTCCGGCTTGCCTACTGTAACGTTTTCCTCGCTTATTTTGAGCTGATCGGCTTCCGGGAGCACAAACCTGCCCGAGATGCTGATCTGAGAATTGTAAACCACTGCCTCATATATGCTTCGATACCTCACATGCGCATCGGCTCCTGCCTGAATATTGAGCGTTTCGGGAAGCACTGCAATCTTTCCGTTTGCAGTTTTTACTGTGCTGCCGGTTTCTGTGCCGGTCTTATCGTATTTCGGAACAATCTCCCGCTCCTGATAGGGCAGGATAATCACGGGGCCTGTAATCGTTTGAGCGCCTCCGCTCCACTTCTCGCTTATCTCCCTTTTCACCTCCTCGCAGCGGCTTCGCCGGCTGCGCATAATGCCGTCGAACATACCAAGTGGAATCAGAAACAAGAGAAGGGTAATTATTATCGCAGCAAATTTGATGATTGAGTATGTGGTATTCCATGCACTGGGAACGTTGGTTTTTTTCATTTTTTTCACTCACTGATTTTAGTATTAAACTCAGTAAAATTATACTATACTAACCGCAATTCCCCAAAAAAAATTTTACTCTACCCTCTTGGGTGGTGTTTTTTATGCGTTTCGAGAAGCTGGTTTTCCTGCAGGTGTGTATAGATCTGGGTTGTAGTAACGCTGGAGTGTCCCAGCATCTCCTGCACGCTTCTGAGGTCTGCCCCGCCTCCGAGCAGGTGGGTAGCGAAGGAATGACGGAAGCTGTGGGTAGTGAAGTTTGGGATTCCTGCCCTCGCTGCATATCCTTTAACGATTCTCCATATATTTGTCCTGTCCAGCGGATTTCCAAGGCGGGAGAGAAAGAGATTCGCACCGCCTTCGGGCTTTTCCATTACAGGCCTTTCCCGTTCAAGGTAGTTTCTGATATGGGAAATTGAGGAGTTTGCCAAGGGTACAAGCCGCTCTTTACTGCCCTTGCCAATGCATCTGAGATAACCCAGGCGGAAGTTTATATCCTTTGTTTTGAGCCCTGAAAGCTCGCTTGCCCTCATTCCGGAGGCGTAGAGGATCTCGAGGATTGCCTTGTCGCGGTAGAAGAATTTATCCCTTTCGATATCCGGCGAATTCAGCAGTTTGATGATCTGTTCAATGCTGTAAACCTCGGGCAGATTCTCTGGTCTCTGCGGGGTTTCGATGAGGATTGTGAAATCGTTATCGAGCAAGCGACTGCTGATGAGGTATTTTATGAATGTGCGTATCGCTGCTGCTGAGCGTGCTGCTGTGGCGGGGCTGAGGCCGGATTCAATCTGCATCCGGAGGTATCCTGAAACAGTTTCAATGCTGAGGTCTGCAGGGCTTGTTATTCGCTTATCGCCGCAATATTCGAGGAAGCCTCTGAGGTCTTTGCCATATGATTTGACGGTTTCCTTCGAAAGCCCCGCTTCCACAATCAGCATATTCAAAAACTCGTATGCCTCGCTGCCCATTGCAAGAGAGCTTATCTTCTTGAGGGTATTGCTAAGCTGCACATCCTTCATCTACATCCCCAGATGCCTTTTCTTTATATACTTAAACTCCCTCGGATACTTCCTCGGGGTGGATTTTATCTTTTTCGCCCGCAAGATCCTCAGGTCTGCCGCCTCCTCTCCGGAGGTCTTATACGGGATCTGCTCGGGCCTGGCGAATCCCATAAGCTTCAGCGCTTCGGCGCCTGTTTTGAGCTCATCATCCACTTTCGGCCCCTTGTAAGAGAGAAAATAGCCTCCCCTTCGCACAAGCCCCCCTGTGATCTCGGCAACAAGCGAAACAGTTCCCACAGCCCTGTTCAGGGCGAAGTCGAATGTTTCTCTGTATTCCGGCTCTTGGGAGAGCGTTTCTGCTCGGTCGTTTATCACCTCGGCATTCATAAGCTGCAATTCTTCCACCACGAGCTGCTGGAAATCGGCCTTTTTGCCCGTAGCCTCAATGCTCACAATATGCCATTCCGGCAAAACTGCCGCGAGAACGAGCCCGGGGAAGCCTCCGCCCGAGCCGATATCGGCAAGCGAGGGGAGCCTGTCGGTATTGTTTTGGTAGTCTATGAACATCTCCAGCGGGGCGAGAGAATCCTCAAAATGTTTCGTTTTGATCTCTTCAGGCTCTATGATTCTGGTAAGATTGAGTCTTTCATTATGCTCAATCAAAAGCCTTGCAAATAGATCAAGCTTTTCTCGCTGCTCATCGCTGAGAGATTCGAGCCGGGTTTGTCCCATTTCCTGATTTCCCAAAAAAGTTATACGTTGAAGAGGAAGTTCACAACATCCCCGTCGTTTACCACGTAGGCTTTGCCTTTTGCGGCCATTTTCCCAGCCTCCTTAGCCGCATTTTCGCTGCCGAAGTGAATATAATCCTCGTACGGGATAACCTCCGCCCTGATAAAGCCTCTCTCGAAATCGGTATGAATCACGCCCGCTGCCTGAGGGGCTGTCCAGCCCTTTTTGATGGTCCATGCCCGAACCTCTTTCGGGCCTGCTGTGAAGTAGCTCATAAGGCCTAGCGCATCAAAACCGTGGTGGATTACCTTTTCAAGCCCGCTTTCTTCCACTCCCGCAGACTCGAGAAATTCGCCCCTCTCCTCGTCTGTCATATCCACCATATCCTCCTCAAGCTTTGCGCATATCTTCACTAGCTCTGCGCCGCGGTTTTCAGCGATCTCGCCGAGAGCCTTAGCGTATTCGTTGTCTTCTGTGAGACCCTGCTCATCCACATTCGCAGCAAAAATAACCGTTTTGGCAGTTATAAAGCCCATCTCCTGAACGAAGTTCTCAAACGCCTCAGAATCGGCCTGCTCGAATGAATTTACGGGCCTGCCCTCTTCAAGATGCTCTTTGAGCCTGCCGGCAAGAGTGAGAGTGGAAGCGAGTTTTTTATCCGCCTTAACCTGTTTTTCAAGCCTTTCGATCTTTCTTTCAAGCTGCTCCAAATCCGCTAGCGCAAGCTCTGTTTCTATCGTTTCAACGTCCCGCTTCGGGTTCGGCTCAGCGGAAACGTGCACAACATTCTCATCCTTGAAGCACCGCACAACATGCACAATAGCGGAGGTCTGGCGGATGTTCCCGAGAAACTTGTTCCCAAGTCCCTCGCCCTTGCTCGCCCCTTCCACAAGGCCGGCAATATCGACAAACTCTATCGTTGCAGGCGTAACCTTCTTGGGGCTCACAAGCTCTGCCAGCTTGTAGAGGCGTTTATCCGGCACCGGCACAATCGCCTTGTTCGGCTCGATCGTGCAGAACGGATAGTTCTGTGATTCTGCGTTCTGCGCCTTTGTCAGGGCGTTGAATAATGTGCTCTTGCCTACGTTCGGCAGACCTACAATACCTATGCTTAAGGACATAAACTTTCTCTGTTAAATTCTGTACAATTCGATAACATTTTCGTGTGAAGCAGGCATTATATTATAAACATTTCTCCGCTCAAGCGAAATGATTACGATACAAGTTTGTAGTGCGCGACAATATTTTTAGGCAAAGCTTTTTAATGCCGAATCTGTCCGCTTGTTCTCCGCCTGCGGCGGACTCCACGTGCGGCTCTGATTGTCGTTAGTATTACTCAGCGGTTTCACGAAACTAATCTTTAAACCGAGCTACGCATGAATCCGCCTTCGGCGGGCTGCTTGAATCGGGCGAGTTAATCTATCCGCTTGTTCCGCTCGATTATCTCTTTCAGCTCCTCGGGGCGGGAGATAATATCGTCTGGCTTGTGTTCTCCGAGCTCTTCAAGCTCTCTGAATCCCCACTTCACCCAAACCCCCCGGCAGCCGCAGTTTTTCGCAGTTTCCACATCCGTCTCGCCGTCGCCAACGAAGAGCGTTTTCGCTGGCTCTGAGCCCAGCCTCTCCAACACTCCCAGCGCTGGCCCGGGCTGGGGCTTGCAGCCTATCCCGTCTTTTGCCCCTCGCACAGCGCCGAAAACATTGTTTCCGAATATCTTCTCCACTATCACAGACGATATATCTTCATTCTTATTCGTGATAACTGCCAGTTTGAATCCCCGCTCTTTGAGCCAGCTCAGCAGCTCCGGGATCCCATCATACGGCTTTGTTTTCTCACAGAAATTATCGTTGTAGATCTTGCGGAAAACCTCCATCACCTCATCCACCATACCCTTTTTGCCCTCAGGCAGGGCGGATTCGCAGAAATGCCTCAGCCCAATCCCGAGCATAACACGGCACTGCTCATAAGTGATCTGGGCAAAGCCGAATTGCTCCAAAGCTTTGTTCATCGTGTCTCCGAGGTCTTCTACGGTGTCAATAAGCGTTCCGTCGAGGTCGAAGAGTACTGTATCGTATTGCATATTTATTCTCTTTAGCAAAATGTTATAATCAGTGCAGCTCAGCCGCTGCCTTGCCGGCGGGAACAAATCAGGCCGGAAAAAAGTACTGCAATAAAGTATCGCTGAGAGAAGTAAAGTCAAGAAAGCTGTTGATTAAAAAACAAAGGAGCAAAGCAATGAAGATTAAGGTAATAACGCTCTGCGCAGTTATGCTGGCAGCAGTTTGCACGGCAGAAAACTACGACCGCGTAACGCCGGTGGTTGAGGCGTATAAATCCGCTAAGGATTCGATTGTCAATATCTCAGGCTTTCATACCGTTGCCAGGCCGCGCAGGGGCTCGGGCGATATTTTCGATTTCTTCGGCCCGAGGTTTGCCCCGCGGGAATACGAAGAGAAAAAGCACGACCTCGGCAGCGGATTTGTGGTGCATCAGGATGGATACGTTGTTACAAATGCCCACGTGGTGAAGGGGCAGGAAAAGGTGATGCTCACATTCGCCGACGGCAAGGAATACGAGGCAGAGATCATCAGCGCCGACGAAAAGAAAGACATCGCCTTTCTGAAGATACAATCCGAGGAAGAGACGTTCAAGGCCATAAAGATGGGCGAGAGCTGCGATTTAATGATAGGCGAAACTGTGATAGCAGTTGGCAATCCGTTCGGGTTCTCAAGCTCGGTTACTGAGGGGATTGTCAGCGCTAAGGGCAGGAACATCAAGGTTCGAGAGGGCTTTTGGCTGCGCGGCCTTATCCAGACATCCGCCGCCATTAACCCGGGCAATTCCGGCGGGCCTGTACTGAACATAAACGGAGAGCTCATCGGCGTTACTACCGCAATCAGGGCCGAGGCTCAGAATATCGGATTTGCGATTCCAGTGGACACTGTGGCCGGCGGGCTGGCCGATATGCTCCTGCCGGAGAATATGAGACGCGTGAAGATGGGGCTCGTGATTGGGAGAATGGGCTGCCTCAAGGATAAAAGCGGCCTGAAGGTGGATAAGGTGTTTGAAGACAGCCCCGCTTCGAAGAAGGGCGTTCAGCAGGGCGATATTATCACCGAAATAGACGATAAGAAGGTGAGCGGATTTATCGATTTCTATGTGAAGATGATGAATAAGGATATCGGCGAGAAAATCCGGCTTACCTGCGTCCGCAGAGACACCGCTGCTCAGTATGCAGTGGAGCTGAGCCTCCAGCCAAGGCCAATCCCAGACGGCGGAAAGCTCGCTGAGCGGTTTTTCCAGATGGAAATCTCAGAGCTGGACAGCAAAATTGCACAAAATTTCGGCTTCCAGAGCGAATACCCCGTTATGATTATCGAAGATCTAAGCCCCGAGGGAAACGCCGCAAAGGCCGGGCTCAAAAAAGGTGATATTGTGCTGCAGATAGATGGTACGCCGGTTACCAATATGAAGGAATTCTCGCTCGCAATGGAAGAGATCAGCTCCGGCCAGACCGTGGAAATGCACATCCTCAGAATCGCCCTGTTCGGGAATCGCCAGATCTCACGGCAGTATATCGCCGAGGTGAAGGCAGACCCATCCGCCGGCGTATCCGAAAAACTGGCTATCTGAAAACGAATCTAAAACCGCTGAGAGAAGCCTCAATCGGGGCTTCTCTTGGTGATTAAGTTTATTTAGTTATCTTGTTAACTTTGCCTTTTTAGCTTGTAACTGCCGCTTCTTCCGGAAGAGATATGGACATTTTTAATAGTAGTATTTTTGCAATTAGGCAGTAAACTTTTTTACCTCCTTTTTTCAAGAATATCAACATCATAATTTGGTGGAGTTGGTTTAAACCCAAACTCAGAATTTTTTTGTAATGAATATGTTTTATGTTGGTGTTCTCTTAGCGCTTTAATATCCAGAGTAGCCGTCAATATAGTAGTGTTTTCTCCACCTTTAACCTTTACAACATCCATAAAGTCTTTTTTAGAAGGGCTTACTATTCTTGAGTCTCCGTAATTTGAACTATTGACTTGAATATAATAGCAATGCAGGTCTCTTGAAACTGATTCTGCAATATTCGAGAAATACGAAACATCTTTGTTATATTCACAGGCCACTACTAAATCAACCATTGATTTAAACATTGAGCGGTGATGAATATCTGCTAATTCAAAACAGTTATATGAACAAAAATGAAGACCTTGCCATTCAAACTTTGAATAGCTTTCATTTTCCACCGGTGGAATATTTAAACGATTCCCTTTTAATAATTCAGTTTCTTTGTAAGCATAATGTTTTTTGAGTCTCAAGTTTGGATAGCAATATTTTCTTTTTTTGGAGTCAATATATGGCAATATTGTTGCTAAATAATTATAGGCATATCCTTTATCTACAAAATATTCTAAACCTAATATAAGACCAATTTGCCTTTTTTTGGAATAGTAAATTAAGTCTTGAAACCAACGAAATGGGACCGATAATTCAGGCATTATCAGTAAATCGCAATTCTCCCTAGTTGCAAGGTTAAGAGTCGCATTCAATTCTTGATGTCTTGCTATAGAAATTGCTGGTTTGTTTTTATAAGATGCCTCAATGTCAGAATCTTTTACTTTAAGGTTAACAATCCCAACTTTAATTTTTTCCTTAAATTTTTGCTTTTCCTTGTTAACTTTTATATCCCAAAATGAGCCATCTTTCGGACATTTCTCTTTATCATTTTTACCACAATAACGGTTCTCTATCTTGCAAGATAAATCGCCATAATTAGTTGGCTGAAGAAATTGGCCTACTATTTTATTATATTTCTCAAGTAATTTGTCTGGTTCTACTTCGGTAGGGTTTGTATAATAACTATAAATTAAAAATTCATCCATGTGTATAAAACGAGGGGATAAAGCTATTTTTTTGTCTTTAAATTTACACTTTGAAACATTAAGAATGTTAAATTCGGTATAGTCATTTTTATAGTCAGTATAGTTGGTCAAAGGCAATGAAATGTAATTATGGCGAATAAGATTAGCTTTTCGAATATCTTTGACATTTCTTAAAATACGCTGCTCATCAAATATTTTGTAAAGGGTTTTCTGCACATACTCAGGGATATAATTCTTTAATGCCAAAGGTATTACTATAGAATAAACTATATGATTATTGAAAAAGGTTTTTAGTTGTTCTGAGATTCTCGCATTTTCAAGACTGTCATTTATATAAGTTACTTTTTCGACACTTTTAATTAAATTATTGATGAGGGTTTCAGCGTTTTTATATGATTTGCTTACAATCAAATACGTTAAGCATCTTTCCCATAAAGAAAAATATTCCAATCCTGTTTTTCCTGAGAAAAAAAACAACAATTCAGAATTGCTTTGAAAATCGGGCTTATGGTGAGAGTGGATAAGTAGTGAAATTTTACATCCCAGGAATTTCGCCATTTCATATTTGTTTTCGGTAATACCAATAACATTTGATAATTTATTAGGTGAGCCCTTATAAAGTAAATCATACGCCACCTCATCAAATTTTTCGTCAATGTCATCCTCAGGGAGATATCTGAATTCACTGCTGTTTTGTTTTATTTTATTTACAAATTTTTCAAGGCTTGCTTGGGAATGATCCTTACTAAAGTGTTGCAAAAGAACTTTCTTATCATTAATTCGAAGGTTGTGATTATCCTTAAAGACGTATTTAGAGTCCTTTTCAGCTAATATATCCGTTTTAATAAAATAATCATGGACGAAGCTTTTGAAAGAATCTTTTTCATTGATAGTTGGATTAGCCAGCACTATTAACATATCATCAACATAGCGGCCGTAATATTCAGGATTAATTTTTTTCTCAATTGCTTTGTCAAAATCACTAATAAACCAATTTGCGAGAATAGGTGAAAAGTTCATTCCAAGAGGAAGAGTGTTATTCGAAGTACAAGGGTGAGTGAGTTCTTTTAGATGCTTTATTTTGGAATTGTATCTTTTGCATATAACTTCAATAATTTCCGTTAATTTAATTGCAATACTAATATCTTCATCTTTAGAATCCTTATCGTTACGTTTGTCATTCAGACAATTCTTTAATTTGTCAAAATTGAATTCAATAGAATAATAAAATTGTTCAATATCTAGTGCTAAGATGGCTACATCTTCTTTTGAGTTTAAAAGTTTTTTTGCTTTTTTTAAGCCGTTATCTCTCCAACCACTGTATTGTTCAGGGTAAAATTTAAATAGATTACCTGTTTCATTATTGTCGCAATATAAATTAGGATTGATTCTGTAGCCATAGCACTTATCAGAAAACTCTTTATCAAGTAATACACCTGCATACATACACCATAAAGTTGAAATAATATGCAGCTCAACTGGAGCTTTAATATGATAATTAACTTTGTCTATTATATATTTTTCTTTGGTGCTAATGTTGGTTAAATAGTTTGGCTTATCATGCTCAGAATTGTTTTTAGAACCGTCAAAGGATTTAGGGATAATTACAAAATCAATACTCTCTAAATATTTGGTAATTGTGGTGTTTTCATTGGAGTACTGGAATTTTTTAAAGATATTTATTATATTTTCCCAAAAATTGGGGAAGTCTTTTTGGTTTTCGAACTCTGCAAGCTTACATCTAAGCATTAAATCGTTTTTGTCATAATATACTTCATGTTTTAATATTTTATAGGCTAACTCAATCTTTTCTCTATTTAGCATCTATAAACCACCTTCAAAAACTTTACTAAATTTATTTCATTCTTTTATTAGCATATTTAAGTATTATAAAAATTCAGCCCCTTAGGGGATTTTTCGTTTATAGTTGAGTTCAGGAGAATACCTGAAATATCAGGCAGATTTTTATCTTTAAACTGATTGTAAGTCTCTATAACCTTATCTTTTGTAGGCTCAAGAACGCAGTCCAGCCTTCTAAGAACCACGAAAGGCAGTATAACATCTCCATACTCATGGGCTTTGAATGAGCCTCTCAGGATATCATCTGCAATTTTCCAGATAAAATTCGCTTTTCCCTGTTTATCGGCCATCTGTTTGGGATCTCCACATAACAACGGATTTTTAATGTTTGATAAAGGATTTTACGATAAAAATGACCCGCCGCAAGTATAGTAACATATTCGAATCGCTAATGAAACTGTTAATTGAAGATGGATTTGCGGAAACTATGAGGATTCTGCTCAACGAATCAATGAAGATCGAAAGCGGGAGATAATAGACGTGAGCTGTTCAATTGGCGGGGCAGACACTGCTGTGTATCAATGGCTTTTTGCCTGAACCGACCAGCACTGGTTTCCACGGGCTGCCGGCTATTCACCACCGAGAGTCCGTGAGGGGCTGTGAGCAATTTTCTGCCTTTTGCCTGAATTTATGTTACCATTGCCCCTGAAATTATCATTTCGGGGATTTCGGAGTAAGTTCTTCAGGTGCATATCTCTGGGTTTATGTTATATATGGCCTGAATAGAGTATTGTCATTTTCCGCTGCCCGCTTGGGAGTTTTTTTACTCACTGAAGAACAGCGTGATTATTTAATTATCGAATTCCTTAGAGAAAAGCTGGAAATCCTGAATGTTTACTTTGCTGTCAGAGTTTATGTCGCTCTGCAGGCTCGTTTCAGAGAGCCATTCAGACTGCATTACAGCAAGGTCAAGCAAATCTACAAACCCGTCTTCGTTGAAATCTCCGGTTTTATAATTTGCTTTTGCCACAACCACAACAGGGTTCACCACATCTCCCAGAGTGGTGCCGGCAGCGAAATCAAAGATGTATTCCGTTTCAAACACCTCATCAAGCTCGCTGTCGTAAACCTTCACAGTTAGATTTTCTGCCATCGAAAGTTCGTGAAACACCTGAAAAGTAAAAATTGTCCCTGCGGGCGAATCCACCGGCTCTGACGTGCAGCCGGCCAATGTACCCTCTGATGTCCAAGCAGAAATAGCCGATTCCGGAGCAACTGCCATTTCGCTGCCCTGCTGATCGAAAACTTTTGCATAAATGCACATTGAGTAATCAAGCCCCTGCGGGTTTTCCCATCCTGGAGAGGCGGCTTTGGAAATTTGGGGCAGCATTATACATATAATTGAAAATGCTGTCAGGTTCATAAATAACGCCTTGGTTTTCATTTTGTGCCCCTTTCACTTAGAGTAACGTTTTCCATAACGTTATATTAAGTGTTATTACGTTAATATGCAAGGAAAAATTAAGAAAAAATTCAAAAAATTTTTTCATTTCTGACTAATTTTTCCCTCGCAAACAGTTAGACAGATTTGCGTATTAGCTCTTGAAAATATATGTTATGATTATCAGGCAGGAAAAACAAGTTTAAAAAACAGGAATTGTTATGGAAAATTCCTGTTTAAATGAAATCTATTTTTGTTTTACTGAAAGTAAAACTCTAAAGGCAAATCAGCCAGCTATCTTCCGTCTGACAAGCAGTCCGCCGAGAGAGAAAAGCATTATACTGCACGGCTCAGGGACAGAGGCAACTCTGAATCCAAAAGTAGTATCTTCTATGTCAATAGTAGCATTATGTCTTTGAGTTAGTTCAAGCCAAACTTCAGGGTATTGGTAGGCATTTCCTCTTAGTGCTCTTTTGGAATCTGCAAGATAGTCTCCTTTAAACGAAGATTCAACCCATTCAAAGACATTCCCCATCATATTGTAAGTATCGTTCAGTTCAATACTGCCATCATCAACAAGCCAGAGAGCCCCATCATTTGGTTTATCGTAGTTAGAATCAACAGAAATTTCCGGCTTAGTGCCGTCGGGTGTTGCATAAGTCTGAAGCCCGGAGCCGTTCCAGTATGCCGCTTTAACCCATTCATCTTCTGTAGGTAGGAAGTAGTGTGCGTCTTTATGGCGGTAGAGGTTTGTTCCGCCGGCGGCTTCTGCCTGAGTCCAAGTAGATATGGCGTAGTTATCTGTACCTTTATCTCCTGTGAAATTATATGCGGCCTGATAGCCTTTGCTTGTATTTAGGTAATTAACGAACTGGGCAGCCTCAAGCCAGCTGATCTTGTTTACTGGTTGAGAACCAGTTGTATCTGAGTCGTTTCCGTAAGCGTTGGTCGGCGTACCGTAAGGAGTACCGTCTTCATTTATAAATTTGCTCCACTGGTCGTAGCTTATTTCATACTGGCCGATACGGTACTCAGTCCCGGGATCAGTGAAAGTCTTGTAGCCATCTACCCCTGGATCGTATTGGCTGATAACAGTACCGTTAGCAGAGCTTGCATCGCCCGAGATACTAACAAAGTCCACCGAAAACTGATTTGCTCCTTCGCCGAAGGTGTCTGTAGTTACGTAGCCAGCCATTGAAAAAGAAACTGCAACAGCCAGCAATTCCATTACTGAAAAACGCCAAAAACTCATAATAACTCTTTCAATTAAATACAAACATTTACACATGAACCTTTAACAATTATAGTTTCATTTAATACATATACAATATTTTATCAAATATTCAAGAAGATTTTGGTATTATCTTAAAAAATTTTTGAAAAATTTCCTCAATCCGGCAGATTGCGTTTGAGAACCATATTTAGGCCTTCATTTGAGGCGAGCTTTGAGAAGCCGGCATAAACTCCCGCGCATACTGCCACAGCAGCGGCTATTCTTATTGCATCGAAAGCGGCAGTTTTATCCATGCCGGCGAGGAAATAATTAACAGCTATTCCAGCGGCAAACATCAGCCCGGCAGCGATAAGTGATTTCACAAGGAACGGCCTGAAGCCGGAATCAAATCCGCCGTATCTCTTCCTCAGCACAAACAGCATAACAGCCACCTGCACATAACTGCAAATTGCCGTAGAAAGGGCGAGGCCTGCCGCCCCTGCGATCCAGATTAGAGTAAGATTCAGCACCACATTTATCCCCACAGCCCAGCAGGCCGTTTTGGCGGGCAGCTTTGAATCGCCCACAGCATAAAAAGCCTTTATCAGAATCTGCTGGAGGAAGAAGCCTGTAATGCCGATCGCATATCCGTACAGCACTCCGGCAGACTGGGCTGTATCGCCTGCGGTAAATTCGCTCCCGTTCTCGAAAAGCAGCCTTATCAGCGGCTCTGCAACAACAACCAGCCCGAGCGAGCAGGGCAGTGCAGCGAACACCGCCATTTTAATCCCGCCTGAGAGCGAGGCCATCATCTTGTCGGTTTCCAGCCTTGCGGCCGCCCGGCTCAGCACGGGAAAAATCGCTGTGGCGAGTGAGATCCCGAATACGCCTAAAGGAAGCTGATAAAGCCTCTGCGAGAGGTAAAGATGCATAACGCTTCCCCTCCATAGCGGGTATTCAGCAATTCGCCCGAAGAGCATAAGCTCGCTGCCTTTGGCTTCCGAGCCGGAAAAAAACCACGCAATCAGCTCATCGCTGAGCGTGTTGATCTGGGTTACAGTTGCCCCGAGAATCATCGGCGCCATAAGCAGCATCACCTTCCGCGCAGCCTTCATCTTCAGATGCAGCTCCGGCCTGAGGCGAACTCCGAGCCTTCTTAGCACGGTAATCTGCATCGCTGTCTGCACGGCGCCTGCAATCAGCACGCAGAATGCAGCGGTGAACGCCTGAGCCCTGGGCGGCATACCCATCGCCCAGCCTGAAATCAGTATTGCAGAGATGATGAACGCATTGAGTATTACAGGAGCTGCCGCAGGGGCTGCGAAGTGTCCGTGCACGTTTAGAATCCCCGCCATAATTGCAACGGTACAGATAACCGCAGCGTAGGGGAGCATAATTGAGGTGAGCTGGATTATGAGCTTCCCGTCGGCTGTCAGTTCTGAAAATATTCCTGCCCCAAGGAGAATCGCCCAGCCTGCTAACACCGCTCCAGCGAGAATTGTGAACACTGCTGTGGTGATTGTGTTGGCCAGTTTTCGGGCGGCCTCGGGGTTGTGTTCAAGCTCTTCAGAATAAACGGGTATGAAAGAAGATACCGCCGCCCCTTCGCCGAACACACGCCTTGCAAGATTCGGTATGCGGAACGAGATTATCCAGGCATCCCCAAGGGCGGTTGCGCCGAAGAAGTGGCTGTAGCAGATGTCCCGTACCATACCAAGCACCCTGCTGAGCATAGTAAAAGAAACAATCTGCCTGAATCCTTTGAACATCTTCTGCCGGTATAAAATTACGCCTTAAGCATTAAAGCAGCTCACGGCCTACTTATTCTTCTTCTCCGCACGGAATCTTAGATAGCTTTCTATAAACCGCTCTATATCGCCGTCGAGCACTGCCTGCACGTTGCCCGTCTGGGTGTCTGTGCGGTGGTCTTTCACCATCTGATATGGCTGGAGCACGTAGCTTCGTATTTGGTTGCCCCAGGCGATTTCGCCTTTGTTGCCGTAGAGCTCTGCGATTTCTTTGTCGCGTTTCTGCTGTTCGAGCATATATAGTTTGGCCTTGAGCATCTTCATTGCCTCGGCCTTGTTTTTGTGCTGGCTCCTGTCGTTCTGACACTGCACAACGATTCCCGTAGGCTGATGGGTGATCCGCACTGCTGAGCTGGTCTTGTTTACGTGCTGACCGCCCGCTCCGCTGGCGCGGTAGTAGTCCACTCGTATATCAGATTCGTTTATCTCAATATCGATATCATCTCCCGCCTCCGGAGTTACATCCACAGCCGAAAAGCTTGTATGCCTTCTGTTTTGTGAGTCGAAAGGGCTTATTCTCACCAGCCGATGAACCCCGGCCTCGCAGGAAAGCTTCCCAAATGCAAACGGCCCGCTCACCTTAAGCATCACAGAGCGGATTCCAGCCTCTTCGCCCGGGGTGCTGTCGAGTTCTTCGTATTTATAGCCGTTGTTTTCGAAGTAGCGGGTGTACATACGCAGAAGCATCCCAGCCCAATCGCAGCTTTCTGTCCCGCCGGCGCCAGCGTGAATCCCGAGAAAGCAGTTGTTGGTGTCGTTTGGGCCGTTCAAAGTGCCTGCCAGCTCAATCTTCTCGCATTCAGCCTGCATACGTTTCACATCCGATTCGATTGACGCTACCGTTGAATCATCATCTTCTGCCTCTGCAAGCTCGAATATATCTTTCAGATCAGTGATTTCCTGTATCGCAGAGCTTACAGGCTCCACGACGCTTTTCAAGGAGCTGAGTTCCGAGACGGTTTTCTGCGCCTTCTCCTGTTCATCCCAGAAGTCCGGCGAGCTCATCTGCTTTTCAAGCTCGTTTTTTCTGTCCTGTTTTTCAGGGAGGTTAAAGCCAGTCGCGAACTTTTAGTATTCGCGCCTCCAAGTCGGCAATCGCCTCTTTGATTTCAATTCTTTCCATATATTCTCTGCGTAATATTATAATCTTAAAGTAGAACGCCCCTTTATAGCAAATTTCACCGATTTTGCAAACACCGAAAGACACCATTTCCTGTGGCAGGGGTTGAAGTTTTGTCTTTATTTTGTGAAGCAGTGAACATTAAAATAGCTATGCAGTGCATTAAAGCGGGGGTTTATTGTGATTTGTTACATACAAGAACATTGGATTTGCTTATAAGTAACATTATTAGAAGCTTAAAAATAATAATTGTCCTGTTTGAGGCCAAAAAAATAATTAAAAGTTTATAAAAAATACTTTTCGTAACATTTTCTTTTAGACCTCAGGGCTTTTTATGTTATAATCTGTATCGACCCTTGCAAAAAGGGTAAACTTTAATTTTTTTGTAATTGGTGTAATTTTGCGCTTGATAAGCGGGAAAAAAACTATTGGGAGCATTAATCAAACGCTTCCTGCATTTTCCTGCCGGCGGCAAGCTGAAAAACTTTCAGCACTCTACTACCGGCCAGAAAACTTCTGCGCCTCCTTTTTGAAACAACTTGCCCAAACGGGCAAAATCTATATTTCGTTTTCAATTTTCTTCTGCGGCATACTGAGCAAACATCTTTCCGGCATTAAATCATCCCCGTCCGCAGAGTTATAATAATTTTTTCGTCAATCGCAATTTTCGGCTGAAAATGCGGAAATTGCGGGAAATATTGAACTTAAGTTTCAACAAGGAGAATCTATGTGTGAAGTTGAATGTGCAAACGGATGCAGTCTTGAACAGGCTGAGAAGGAGCTCTATCCCCAGCTTGATCAAATCATCGACAGGCTCAAGGATGAAGACGGAGCTTTGATTCCGGTGCTTCAGGAAACTCAGGAGCTCTTCGGGTATCTCCCTGAAGGTGCTTTGAAGAAGGTAAGCCTCAAGTTAGACATTCCATACAGTGAAGTTGCCGGCGTGGTTAACTTCTATTCATTTTTCTCAACAGTTCCCCGCGGCAAACATCTTATCCGTGTATGCCTTGGGACGGCCTGCTATGTCCGCGGCGGCAAAGAGCTTCTGGAAGGCTTCAAGAAAGCCCTTGGCATAAGCGTAGGCGAAACAACAGAAGACCGGCTCTTCTCGCTGGATATAGGCAGATGTTTCGGTGCCTGCGGGCTGGCTCCTGTTATTATGATAGACGATCAGGTTTATCAGAGGGTGCGTGCATGCAAGATTGATGAGATACTTTCAGAATACAAAAACGATGAAAGCGAGCAGTGAGGATAATGATTATGGATGAGATTAAAAAATTCAATTCTCTTGAAGATTTCAATAAGATAAGAGAACAGCTCAAAGACAGCAGCTCCCAGCCCGGCGATACTGAAAAGGTTTTCATATGTACCGGCGGCGGCTGCATTGCCTCAGGGGCATTGAAGCTGAGAGACGAGCTGAGAACTCAGCTTCAGGCAAAAGGGCTCAGCGAAAAGGTTCAGGTAGTGGAAACAGGCTGTATGGGGCCATGTGCTGCAGGGCCTGTACTGCTTATGGGCAGAGACAAAACGTTCTACGTCCAGGTTCAGCCGGATGATGCTGAGGAGATTGTGCAGAGCCATATTATGCAGGGCAGACCAATTGAAAGGCTCTGCTGGAGAGATGAAAAAACAGATAAGCCCGCTGCATCAAAGCTGGATATTGAGTTTTTCAAAAAGCAGACAAAAATCGCCCTTCGCAACTGCGGCCTAATCACCCCTACAGACCTCGAAGCTTCAATTTCAGTTGGCGGGTTTGACGGGCTGGCTTCAGTTCTTGCAGGAATGAGCCGCGATGATGTTATAGAACAGCTCAAGGATTCCGGACTCAGAGGCAGAGGCGGGGCAGGTTTTCCCACCCATATGAAATGGACATTCACAAAGAAGAGCCCGGGCGAGGTTAAATACGTTGTATGCAATGCAGACGAGGGAGACCCGGGGGCGTTTATGGACAGAAGCGTTCTCGAAGGAGACCCGTACAGCCTCATCGAAGGTATGTCTATCGCAGCATACACTATAGGAGCCCAGCGGGGCTTTGTTTATGTTCGTGCTGAATATCCTCTCGCTATCGAAAGGCTCAGCGAATCAATAGAAAAGTGTTACAAAGCAGGCCTTCTTGGCGAGAATATACTCGGCACAGATTTCAGCTTCGATCTCGAGATAAGAAAAGGCTCCGGCGCATTTGTCTGCGGCGAGGAAACAGCCCTGATGGCTTCTATCGAAGGCAAGAGAGGCGAGCCGAGGCCGAGACCTCCATTCCCCGCCCAGAAGGGGCTATGGGATAAGCCAACTCTCCTGAATAATGTTGAAACATACGCAAACGTTGCTGCGATTGTGGCCAAAGGCGGGAAGTGGTTTGCTTCTTTCGGCACAGAAAAAAGCCGCGGGACGAAGGTTTTCGCTCTGGCAGGCGCTATAAGAAACTCAGGGCTTGTGGAAGTTCCAATAGGTACAACGCTCGGCGATCTTATCTATGATATCGGCGGGGGAATCCCGAACGGCAAGGCCTTCAAGGCAGCGCAGATTGGCGGGCCTTCAGGCGGCTGCGTTCCGCTTCAGCATTTGAACGTTCCTCTGGATTACGAATCGCTCAATAAGCTTGGAGCTGTAATGGGCTCAGGCGGTCTTGTTGTGATGGATGAAGATACGTGTATGGTGGATGTCGCACGTTTCTTCCTTGAGTTTGTTCAGGAAGAATCCTGCGGGAAGTGTATTCCGTGCCGTGTTGGAACGAAACGTATGCTTGAGATCCTCGATAAGATATGTTCAGGCCAAGGCGAGCCGGGCGATATAGAAAGGCTTGAAGTCCTCGGCGAGAAAATCAGAGATACAGCCCTCTGCGGTCTCGGACAGACAGCACCAAACCCCGTGCTTTCAACTGTCCGTCATTTCCGCGATGAATACGAGGCTCACATTGTCGATAAGCACTGCCCGGCGGGCGTTTGCCCGGATATGGTTCTCGCTCCTTGCAAGAGCGCATGTCCGGCGGGCGTGAACATCCCGGGATTTGTTTCTCTTGTGGGCGAGGAGCGATACGCAGAAGCCCTCAGGCTGCATAGAGAACGCAATCCGTTTGCAGCAGTTTGTGCGAGGGTATGCTTCCACACCTGCGAGGATAAGTGCAGAAGGACATCGCTCGACGAGCCTGTGTCGATAAGAGGCGTTAAACGCTTTATGGTTGATCAGGAAATCGTTGCTCAGATCCCAGAGGTTCAAGAGAATGATGAGAACGCAAAACGAAAGATTGCAGTAATCGGGGCAGGACCTTCGGGTTTCTCCTGCGCATATTTCCTTGCAAGGCTCGGCTATAAGCCCACGGTTTTCGAATCACGTTCAAGGCCGGGCGGAATGCTTGTTCAGGCTATTCCGGAATACCGCCTGCCCAAGGAGATAATTGCCCGTGAATACAGAATGATTCAGGGAATGGGCGTTAAACTCGTTACAGGCAAAACATTAGGCAAAGATTTTACGCTTCAGGAGCTCAGAGAGCAGGGCTACGAGGCTGTTTATCTGGCAATCGGTCAGCCGGACGGCGTTATGCTCAATATGGCCGGCAGCGATGCCGAAGGCGTTACTGAGGCCCTGGATTTCCTCAGAGAATACAATATGAAAGGCTCCGTGGAAGCGGGCAAAGAAGTTGCAATCATTGGCGGAGGAAACTCAGCTATCGATGCAGCCCGCACCGCCGTGAGGCTCGGGGCTAATGTTACTGTGGTTTACCGCAGAACGCAGTCTGAGATGCCTGCTTATGCAGAAGAGATCGAAGAAGCCCAGCAGGAAGGAGTGCGGATAATTGAGCTCGCCTCCCCAGACAGAATCAATACAGAAGACGGCAAAGTTTCAGGGCTTAAGTGCAAGAAGATGAAGTTGGGAGACTACGACGCCTCCGGCAGGAAGAAGCCCGTAGCAAGCGGCGAGGAATTCACGCTTGAGGCAGATCAGGTTATCTTTGCTGTAGGCCAGACGATGAACCTTGAACCGATTTTCGGTAAAGTGATTAACCCTCAGGGCGAAACAGGCTACGAATATTTCGTTGAAGTGGGCAATGAGAAGCTCCGGCTCAACGGCAAGAGCAAGATCAGTGCAGGCCACCAAAACGCTCAAACCTCAATCAACTGGCTCTTCTGCGGCGGCGATGCTGCAATGGGAGCTGCTTCAGTGGTAGAGGCTATCGGCGAAGGCGAGAAGGCAGCTGTGGGCATTGATGAATATCTCACCGGCGCCAATCACGCTTTCTGGCGAGAGGATGAGCCTGTGGATACATACTTCGACCCCGACGAAGAGCCGAAGAGCTATCCTCGCAAGAAAATGGAGCTGCTTTCAATTGAAAGAAGAGTCAACAGCTTCGCTGAGGTGGAGCAGCCATGGGATAAGGCTGAGGCCGTAAGGCAGGCTCAGAGGTGCCTCAGATGTGATTACGGCAAATATAAGTGTCCTGCTGCTAAGATGCAGGCTGGTGTTGAGTAATGCTTATCGATAAAAGCAAATAGAAAGGTGAATTTATGATATCACTAAAGATAAACGATAAAGATATTCAGGTGCAGGATGGGGCAACCATCCTCGAAGCGGCAAAGACCTGCGATATATACATCCCTACGCTCTGCTACCTCGAGAACCTCAAGCCCCGCGGGCTTTGCAGGGTTTGCGTTGTGGAGGTGGAGGGTGCGAAGAATCTCGTGCCTGCATGCAGCACGCCGGCAGCTGAAGGGATGAACGTAAAAACCAATACGAGACGGGTTCGTGAATCACGCAAGATGATTGTAGAGCTTCTGCTTTCTGAACACAACGGCGAGTGCACTACCTGCGAGAGAAACAACGACTGCGAACTCCAAAAGCTCGCAAGAGACCTCGGCATTGAAGAGCTCAGATACGAAGGCGAAAAGACCCCTTCCCATATCGATGAGAGTACGCCAGCAATATACCGTGATACGGGTAAGTGTATCAAATGCAGAAGATGCGTTGAGGTTTGTCAGGGAGTAGAGTCGGTAGGTGCGATATCGCCGCAGTCCCGCGGATTTGATACAACGATCGCCCCTGCATTCGACCACGCCCTCTCCGATGTAACTTGTGTTCAGTGCGGGCAGTGCGCAGCTGTTTGCCCGGTTGGAGCGATCACCGAACGCAACTACATTCAGGAAGTTTGGGATGTTTTAGACGACCCTGAGAAATACGTAGTAGTGCAAACGGCTCCCGCTATACGTTCTGCTCTTGGAGAGGCTTTCGGGCTCGAACCCGGCACTCCCGTAACAGGAAAGATGGTTGCAGCTTTGAAGGAGCTGGGCTTTGATGGGGTGTTCGATACCAATTTCACAGCAGACCTTACGATTATGGAAGAGGGAAGCGAGCTCTTGAGCAGGCTCACCAAGGTTCTCCGCGATGGCGGTCAGGCAGACCTGCCGCAGTTTACAAGCTGCTGCCCGGCTTGGATCAATTTCGCAGAGCATTATTACCCGGAGCTTCTAAAGAATCTCTCTACATGCAAATCTCCACAGCAGATGTTCGGCGCAGTTGCTAAAACCTATTACGCTGAGAAGATTGGTGTAGCACCTGAGAATATGGTGGTTATATCTGTAATGCCTTGCACTGCAAAGAAATTCGAATCTCAGCGCGAGGAGCTCACAGACAGCGGATACGCTGATGTGGACTACGTGCTTACCACCCGTGAGCTTGCAAGGATGGTCAATCAGAGCGGAATCGTTTTCAGTCTTCTTGAAGATCAGAAGATGGATTCTCCATTCCCCGAATCTTCCGGTGCGGCGGATATCTTCGCAAACACCGGCGGTGTGATGGAAGCAGCAGTTCGTACTGCTTATAAGATTGTAACTGGAAGAAACCTGCCTACAGATAAAATGCACCTCAAAAACATTATGGACCTTGAAGGAATCAAGGAAGCTTCGCTTAAGATTGAAGACCCGGTTAAAGAGTGGTCTTTCCTCGACGGGGCGGAGCTGAATGTAATGGTTATTCACAGCCTTGCGAATGTGAGGAAGGTGCTCAAAGAGAAGGATATTTCCAAGTATCACTTTATTGAAGTGATGGCCTGCCCGGGCGGCTGCATCAGCGGCGGCGGACAGCCGAGATTCACCGATAATAACATACGCCAGAAGAGAATTCAGGCGATCCTTACAGAAGATGAAGGCAAGGAAATACGCAATTCCTGCGAGAATCCGTTTATCCAGCAGATTTATGCAGAATATCTTAAGCAGCCGCTGGGAGAAAGGTCTCACCATCTGCTGCATACTGAATATTTCGAAAAATCTCCTGTTGAATAGAAAATAACAAGACACCCGATTCGCATAAGGGGCGCACCGCTTGGTGCGCCCTTTTTTCTGCCTGTCTTGAAAACAGTGCCCCCAAAACCTCCGAAAATATACAGCGGCCAGCTGAAAAATAACACATCTTTGGAGACAGACCAACCCCCCTGACGGGGTTGAAAACGCACTTTTTACCCCTTAAGCGAAAAATCGGGTACAGAATTAAAAATAATACGGATTTGGCAGCAGGCCATTCCGGCAAAGTCTTCACGTACAATTCAGATCCTTTCCTGCCCTTTTATGTCGATTGCAAAATTCAGGGGCTTTGCTCAAAAAAAATTGTTTTTAGTAAAATTACTTTTTAATTGCCGCCTTTAAATGGTATGTTGGATATTAAAGGTTTCGGGACATTAACGGCTAAAGGTAGTCTCAAAAAATGGAATTAAAAAAAGTATGCTTACTCTAATATTAGCCTTGACGGCAAGCAAATTTTCTGGATAATATACCTCCGTCGGAAATTGTAGGGGGAAAGATGAAGGATTTTAACGGAAATGAAAAGAGAATCCTCCTCTTATTCAAGACCCACCAGCAGAAGGATAAAATGCTTTTAATGGGGCTTGGAAGAGCTGCAAGGATTTTTGGTAACTGGTTTTTTTTAGGAAGACAAGATCTTTCGAGTATTTGTTATGATGGTATAGACTGGAACAAACTGAGAGTTGATATCCTCAAACAGCGGGTTGATGCTGTAATATCAAGAAATCCGCTTCATAACAGGCTAATTCAATATATCAATCTGCCTATTATTCTTTTTGGGGGTGAAGACAGCAGCAGACCTGATATACCCGCAGTTGTGCCGAATGCTGAGCTAACCGGCAAGATGGCCGCAGAGCATTTTCTTGCAAGAGGATTTCGAAACTTCGCCTACTGCGGCTGCGAGGCAGAATCCTGCTCAAAGTCAAGAGGAGAGAGCTTCTTAAGACATATACGCAAGACAAGCTATGATCTTTTTATATACGAACATCCCTCACGCTGCGATTACAGCTGGGATGAGAGATTCGAACACCTTCGAAAATGGGTTGAATCTGTGCCCAAGCCGGCAGCTTTTTATGCCTGCAACGACTGCAGGGCAAAGCAGGTTCTCTCAATATGCAAAAAGAACGGTATCGAAGTGCCCACTCAGGCATCCGTGCTGGGTACGGGCAATGATATGACGTTATGTTCCCTGGCATCTCCGCAGCTTTCGAGCATTCAGCTTGACCTCACAACTGCAGGGCTGAAAATGGCCGTTCTTTTAGACAGACTCCTCAGAGGCGAGCCAATGAATGGCCAGCGGGTATATCATTCCCCGCTCAGAGTTATCACTCGCGAATCCACTAATATAATTAACGTGGAGGATGATGTTGTAGCGAAGGCGCTGCAGTATATCCACAGCAACATCTCAAGGAGCATACAGGTTACAGATGTAGCCGAATATGCGGGGGTTTCCCGCTGGACACTCTCTAACAGATTCAGGAGGAATATGGGCTGTTCTGTAAATCAGCAGATCGGCAAATCAAGAGTGGAGCTTATTAAAAATATGATTGAAGACGGCTATCCAATCTCGGATATCGCAAGGCTCGTAGGATTTACCAGCGAAGCACATATATCACGTCTTTTCAAGCGGGAAACAGGATTTACTCCCCGCGAGTATAAGAAGAACGTGGAAGAACATTTGCTTCCGGAAAGATCTTTATTTTGAGCGGTTTGTTTCAGCAGGTGTTAATTGAATAATCAGTCAGGCGTTATTACCAGAATCTGCTTATTTGTTTTGATATTAGTATGTGCCGGAAAAGCCCATACACTGAGAATCGATGATTTCCTGAATAAAAATAATAACGATATATACGCATCATTCGAAAAAGCATTCACGGAGGCTCAGGAGCTGCCCGGAGAATCGATTATTGAGCTCTCTGGAAAAACCTACACTCTCCCGGAGCGTGAAGACAGCTGGTGCTGCCTGAAGCTTCATGGCATCTCTGATTTAATAATAGAAGGAAACGGGAGCACTGTTCTGCTAAAGCCCGGGAATAATTTTCTTTATCTAAGCGATTGCAGCAATATAGAAATCCGCAATCTCAAGATAGATTATTCGCCCCTTCCTTTTATTCAGGGCAGGGTTTTAAAGACGTTCCCGGAAGACGGAGTTCTGCTCGGGAAAACAGCCGATGGCTTCAGTCCGGTAACTATAGAAGAAAACCTCAAACACTGCGCACTGCTTGAAGAGAACAACTACACGCATAAATGGTTTTACCTAAGCTCAGTGGAAGAGCTTTCAAAAACAATTATAAAACTCAAGGCCAAACCAGACCACAAAGACAGGATATCCAAAGTGAAGGAGGGGATGAATTTTGTTTTTGCTGCCCCTCAGCTTTCTGAAAGCAGCAGGGAAAAGCGGTTCGACACAAAAAAACTCCGCGGAAGCAAAGTTTTCCAGACAACGCCGTCAGGAGTGATTCAGGCCTCCGGCTGCGAGAATTTGAAGTTCCGAAATATCCGCCACTACATAAGCCCCTCTATGACCTACCGCCTCACAGGGTGCAGGAAAGTCCAGTTGGAAAGGGTGCAGATACTCAAAAAGCCCGGCAGAGAAAGGCTCGCCGCTTCGCTCTCAGATGGTATGCACATAAAAGACTGCGACGGAGTTCGTATTGAGAGCTGCCATTTCGAAGCCCTTCTGGATGATTCGATAAATATCTCGTCTATGGCATATAAGGTGCTCAGGCAGCTTTCCCCAGCCGCCTATAAAGTTCGCTACAGCGATATAGTATGGTACGATGCTCCGGTAAAAGAAGGGCAGACTGCTCTAATATTTGATCCTCTCAGGGCTGAAATTACAGACCGCATAAAAATCGAGCAGGTGAAATTTACCGCTAACAGAGAGCGGATTATAACCCTTGCCCGTCCGCCGGAAAACCTCGATTTAGAGGGAATGAAGGCCGAAGGCCTGAGCCCCAGCTTTTTTATACAAACAGAAGACCCTGCAATAGTTACAAACTGCACCTTCCGCAATCAGATGAAGGTAGGGATTGTTGTGAGAACTCCCGCACGTATCAGAAACTGCGATTTCAGCAGAACAGCTATGGGCGTGCACAGCTTCAATTCGTTCAAATTTGCAGAAGGCCCGATCCCAGAAGATCTCGTAATAAGAAACAACACCTTCTCCGATATCCTCTACTGCCCGATTTCTGTAAGCAGGCTGGGGAAGGGAGAGATAACCCCCGCCGGCGGGCCGGTAACCATAGACAGCAATCAGATTACAATGCACTCAGACTGCGGAATCTCTGTGAGCGGGATTAAGGACGTTAATATTGTGCGAAATATCATATACCCCTCAGACAGGCCTCTGCCAACCCTTGAGCCGATTAAAATCAGAAACTGCTCCGATGTTACGCTTGTACCTGTGGGCAAAGGATTCTTCGAACTCTCAAAATAAGCCTGCAAGCGGTCTGCTATTCTTGCCCGTCTGATACTTTTCCGAAAAGGGTGAGCGCTGAGGTTTTCTCTATAATAATATCTGCAAATTTTCCAGTAAGCTCTTCTTGCCCGTTAAACACAACTATGTAATCCCCGGCAGTTCGGCCGATGAGCTGGGGAGATTTTTCGTTATCGGCATTGTTGAGGTGTCCTTTGCTGCTCCTGCCTTCCACGAAAACCCGCATCTTTCTGCCCTCAAATTTTTTATTGTCCTCGCTGCTGATTGATTCCTGAAGGGCGAGAAGTTTGATGTTTCTCTCCCGCTTGATCTTATCGGGCACATTATCCTCAAGCCTTTTTTCAGTGCTGGTTCCCGGTCTCGGGGAATACTTAAAAGCAAAGATGTTTTTGTATCGAATCCGTTCAACGAGCTTCTCAGTCTCGCGGAAATCTTCCTCGCTCTCTCCCGGAAAGCCTACAATAAAATCCCCTGCAACAGCAATCTCCGGAACGTGCTCTCTGGCCTCATCTATCAGGCGGATATAATCCTGCGGCGTGTATTTCCTGTTCATAGCCTTCAAAACCTTTTCAGACCCGCTCTGAGCAGGCAGGTGCAGATACGGACAAACCTTGTCAATCTCTGCGACAGCCTTGAAAAGGGGGGTGGTGTAATCCATATACGGGTAGTTGGTAACGAAGCTTATCCTATCGATCCCGTCTATCTCGGCTGTTTTCTCAAGCAGGTTGTGCAGGCGGTATTCATTGCCGTTTTCTGTATGCCTGTAGGAGTTTACGGTCTGCCCAAGCAGGGTAACCTGCTTAACGCCTGATTCTGCGAGCCGTCTTATCTGATTGAGGATTTTATCAGGGCTTCTGGATACCTCCGGGCCGCGTACAAAAGGCACGATGCAGTAGCTGCAGAAGTTGTTGCAGCCCCTCATAACCCGCACAAACGCCTTGTTCTTATGTTCTGTGAGGTTTGGCGAATTCTCAAGCTCAAACTCATCAAGCATAGCTGAGTTCTTGGCTGAAGGCGATTTCCGGATTTGCGGCGATACGTTTATAACCCCGCCTTTGCTGCCTTCCAGCTTTTCAATCACCATCTTTTTGAGCTCTGGAATCTGGCCTGGGCCGCAAACAACATCCACTTCCTCACGTTCGAGCAGTGAATTCCCGAGCCTCTGCGCCATGCAGCCTATCACGCCCACAACCACCTTCCGCCCGCTGCGTTTGAGGTGTTTTGCATATCCAAGGCGGGATAGAACGCGATGCTCTGCGTGCTCGCGCACCGAACAGGTGTTCATAAGTATAACGTCAGCCTCGGTCTGGTTATCCGTGAGCTCAAATCCTGATTTTGTGAATTCCGCCTCAACAAGGCTTGTATCCAGTTTGTTCATTTGGCAGCCGAAGCTGACTATGTAAAGTTTCATTTTATTCATATGCAGCGAAGTATACTCAGCACAGCCGAGAAATCAATTTTGCCCTGATAAACACCCTGCAGCCGTCAGCGAAAATTTGCTTTGAAGCATTAGTTTGTTGCAAAAATTAAGCTTATGTATATCCTAATAATTTTATAAACCCAACTCAGTTCTGGAGATAAAGCAATTTGAAGCTTAATATACTTTGCATTGGAGATATTGTGGGAAGACCGGGCAGGGAGGTTCTCGAGAAGGTTCTCCCCCAGCTTAAAAGTGCGCACGGAATAGACTGCGTTATAGCGAATGCGGAAAACAGCGCAGCCGGCTCCGGCATCACTCCAAAGCTCTACAAATCCATCAAGGCTTGCGGAGTTGATATAATCACCCTCGGAGACCACGCCTACAAAAGACGGGAGATCGTTCCAATTCTTGAAGAAAACCGAGATATAATAAGGCCTGCGAATCTTAGCCGGTCTGCACCGGGCTGCGCGGAGGTGATTTTCAATACGGCCAAGGGGGCCTCAGTGGGGATTATTTCTCTTATCGGCAGGGTTTTTATGCAACCTGCAAACTGCCCCTTTGAACACTGCGATAATATCCTCGGCAGGCTCAAAAAGCAGGCTGATATCATAGTAGTGGAAGTTCACGGAGAGGCTACCAGCGAGAAGGCTGCATTAGCTCATTACCTCGACGGAAAGGCGAGTTTCGTATTCGGAACTCATACCCACGTGCAAACTGCGGATGAAAGGATTCTGCCCAAAGGTACGGGTTTTATCACCGATATCGGTATGACAGGCCCGTTTCATTCTATAATAGGGCGTGATATTGAAAACGTTATAAAATCAATGCGTACGCAGGTGAATTTCCCATTTGACGTTGCAGGCGAGGATCTAAGGCTTTCGGGAGCTATTGCAGTGATTGACACTGCTTCAAAGAAGACTGAATCAGTTACACGCGTAATTGAGAAATCCTAACTTGAAATCCGCCTTTGCTAATGATATAAAAATACATTGAATATTATAAGCTGAGATTCTTATTACTCATTCAGCTTGAAGAGGTTAGCGAAATGAATGATTTTGAAGGAAAAAATCTGCCTGAAACAAGGGCGGTTATAGATATAGGTTCAACCTCCATCAGGATGGTGATTGCTGAGATCAAAATAGACGGCATCCGGCAGATAGAAACTTTGAGCAAAGATACCAACCTCGGCAGGGACACTTTTAAGAAAGGTATGATAAGCATCGAAACAGCAGAAAGCTGCGTTTCAGTGCTGAGGGGATTTAAGCGTGTGCTCGCTGAATACGGGATTGACAGCCCTGAGAGAATCAAGGCAGTGGCTACAAGTGCAGTACGAGAGGCGAGAAACAGCGAAACTTTCGTTGACCGCATCTATATGGCAGTTGGAATAAAGGTGGATGTTATAGACGGGGCAGACGTAAACCGCCTTACATTCTTCGGTCTTCAAAAGTCATTCAGTGAGGAGCCTTTTCTTTCAAATAATAAGGTGCTCGTAGTGGAGGTCGGAGGCGGTTCGCTTGAGCTTATAGGGATGGACAGCGGGAGGGTTTCCTTCTCGCAGACCTACCGTCTCGGGGCATTCCGGCTTCGGGAAAGGGTGGAAAATATTTCTGCAGGGCCTGAAGAAACCCTCGAGATGTATGAAGCTGAGATCTTGAAAACCGTTCGCCAGATTCATGAGTATGTGGGCAGAGCATCGAATCAGAAGCTCCTAGCGCTGGGTGGAGATGCAAGGTTCGCTGCCTCTATGCTCAATAAAAATTGGGACGGAGAGTCTATCTCTTCTGTTAATCTCTCGCGTCTGAACAAGCTTGTGGAGTCTGTTATAAATCAAAGCGAGGAAAGCCTCGTTCAGAAATACAATATGTCTTTTGCAGATGCCGAAACACTCGCCCCAGCTCTGAAGATCCTTGCCTGCCTTGCAGGCGAGCTGCATATACGTTCTATTCTCGTGGGCACTTCCACCCTGCGCGACGGGCTTTTGTATGAGCTTGCAAACGGGGGTGCATGGACAAGAAGCTTTATGGAGCAGGTGGAATATTCCGTGAGGAGGGTAGGGGAGAAATACGGCTATACACGTGAGCATGCTGATTTTGTAAAGGATATATCTCTGAGGCTTTTCAAAGAAATGAAATTTGAGCATAAGCTCTCCCGCCATTATGAAGGCATACTTGTCGTAGCATCTCTTCTGCACGATATAGGAAAGTATATCAGCAACAGAAGCCATCATAAACACAGTCAGTATCTAATTGAAAACAGCGATATTTTTGGCTTGAGCGATAGAGACACTTCAATTGCTGCCCTTGTTGCAAGGTATCACAGGAGGTCTTTGCCTAAGGCCTCCCATGATAAGTATGTATCTCTGGATAAAGATACAAGGCTCACCGTAAAAAAGCTCGGCTCTATACTCCGCGTTGCAGATGCTCTGGACTACAGCAGGCAGTTCAAGGCCGAAGATATTTGCATAGAAAGAACAGACAGTGAACTTTTGTTCAAAATTTCAACTAATAGAGATATAGCCGCTGAGAAGGTCGTGGTGAAGGAGAAATCTGAATGGTTCGAAAGGGTTTACGGGCATAAAGTGAAATTCGTTGCCTGCTGAACTTCGCCAAAGCTGAAGGAGCTGATTTATGAGCAGAGAGATACCTTACACTAACAGAGAACTGAGCTGGATAGATTTTAATTTCAGGGTGCTTTATCAGGCATTCGACAAGAATAACCCGCTCTTGGAGAGGCTGAAATTTGCAGCCATTACCGCCTCAAATCTTGATGAATTTATTATGGTTCGTGTGGGCGGGCTTATGTATATGCGGAAAAGGGGCAAACGCAGAAAAGACCCCTCCGGCATGACACCTTACGCCCAGCTGAAGGCGATTAACAAGCGGGTTAATCAAATGTACTGCGAGCAGTACACCCATTACACAAAAACCCTTGAGCCCGCTCTTGCAGGCAAAGGCTTTAAGCGCAAGAGATACAGTGAGCTCAGCTCGGAACAGAAATCGTTTTTGGATGATTATATTTCAAGAGAGCTTGCCCCTGTTCTAACGCCCTCTGCTGTAGAGCTGGATGCTGTTAAGCCTTTGATACACAATCTCGAGCTGAATATGCTGGTTCGTATTGAAGGAGAAAAAAAGAACAAAGATAAATATGCGGTAATGCCTCTGGGCATTGAGACTAAGCGTTTTATACTGCTCCCCTCCGATGTGGGCAGATGCGAGTTTATCCTCCTTGAAGATGCTGTTAAAGAGCATATCTCAAATTGGTTCGAAGGCTGTAAAGTTCTCGAATGCTGTTCATTCCGCCCAACCAGAAACGCCGATATCGAACTGCAGGAGGATGAAGCTCCTGATTTGCTTACGGGTATGGAAGAGGTGCTCGAAGAGAGAAAGAGCAGCGACTGCATCAGGGTTGAAATTGAAAGCGGGGTGTCAGCGAGGGCAGAGGAATTTCTGCGTGAGCTGCTTGGATGCGACAAGAAATGGACATTCCGACTGGACGGGCCTTTAGATCTGAAGGCGTTTATGGAGATGACTTCTGTGGAGGGCTTTGAATCGCTCAAGAATGAGCCTTGGCATCCTCAGCCCTCAGACCAGATTGATCCCTCTGCGGGCATATTTGAGCAGATTCAGAAAAAAGACATTCTGCTGTATCATCCGTACGAATCTTTCGATCCTGTAATTCGGTTTGTTGAAGAGGCAGCAGGGGATCCTTCAGTATTATCGATAAAGCTGGTGATATACAGGACAAGCTCAAAAAGCCCCATGGCCGCAGCCCTTAAAAGGGCGGCGGAAAACGGCAAATATGTTACCGCTCTTGTGGAGCTCAAGGCAAGGTTTGATGAGCGCTCAAATATTGAATGGGCAAGGGTGCTTGAGAATTCCGGAGTGCAGGTGATTTACGGGGTGAAGGGGCTCAAAACGCATTCCAAGGTTTGCGTGGTGGTTCGGAGGGAGGAAACTGGCGTTGTTAGATATGTCCATTACGGCACCGGAAACTATAACGACAAAACAGCCAAGCTCTATTGTGATATAAGCTATATGACATGTAATGAGGCTCTAGGCTTTGATGCCACGGCCTTCTTCAACTCAGTGAGCGGCTATTCTCAGCCGCAGAACCTCAGGAGGCTTTATATGTCTCCAATTACCCTCCGAAAAAAAATAACCCAGTTGATAGAGGCGGAAACAGAGCGTGCTAAAAACGGCCAGCAGGCTCAGATTACAGCAAAGATGAATTCTCTGGTGGATGAAAAGCTTATTGGGAAGCTCTATGATGCCTCGAAGGCGGGTGTTGAGATTAAGCTGAATGTGCGCGGGATATGCTGTCTGAAGCCCGGAGTGGAAGGGCTCAGCGAGAATATCACAGTTACAAGCATCGTTGACAGATTCCTCGAGCACGCAAGAATTTACTGCTTTTATCAGGGCGGCAGCGAGAATATTTTTATTTCAAGCGCAGACTGGATGACAAGGAATCTCGATAAACGCGTGGAACTGCTTGTGCCAATAGATTCAAAGCACTGCAAAAAACGCTTAAAGAGCTTCCTCGAAACTCATATGGCGGATAATGTAAGCAGCTGGACTCTCCTCCCGGACGGAAGCTATAGGAAAAACACCCCTCGAAAAGGCGAGAAGCGTCTCAGAAGCCAGGAGGAGCTTTATCTTCAGGCTTGCCGCAGAACAGAGAGAAAAAGGCAGAAGGTTATTGATAAGTTAACGCCTCACATGGGCGAAAATTAGTCCAAAAAATTGTTTCACTTAACAATAAGGCCTGCTTGATTAGAATATCATAAGGCTTATTACGGAAAGGCGAAAAAATGAAAAAAGCAGCATTATTAGTATTAACCGCCGCAGCGATGGTTTGGGCGGTTCCCGGAACAGTAGTACATCACAAGAAGGCCGATTCCGGTGTTTATGTGGGCTCCCCAGGGATAGCGGTTCTTCAAAATGGCGATTATATTGCAAAATGTGATAATTTCGGCCCGAAGGCAGATCCTCAAACTTTAGTTTTCCGCTCAAAGAATCAGGGCAAAACATGGCAGAAGATTTCCGAAGCGCCTTGTTATTGGGCGAATATTTTCGTGCACAGCGGCTCTCTGTATATGATGGGTACAAGCCGGCCGCACGGCGATGTGGTTATCCTCCGTTCCGATGACGGGGGGGATAACTGGACCACCCCAGAAGACGAGAATTCCGGTCTCCTGCTTACCGGGGGGAAATACCATACAGCTCCTGTGCCTGTAATATATTCTCACGGCAGGATCTGGCGAGGATTTGAGGATGCTATGGGGATCGGCGGCTGGGGCGACCATTTCAGAGCCTTTATGCTGTCAGCTCCAAACGGTTCCAATCTCCTCGATGCCTCAAACTGGAGAGTTAGCAACCGAATCGGGGCAGACCAAGACTGGCTCGGCGGGAATTTCGGCGGCTGGCTGGAAGGAAATGCCGTGGCTGGGCCTGATAACAATATCCTCAATATACTCCGCGTGGATACCGACGACCGCAGGCTCGGCAGGGCAGCAATAGCTGAATGCGGCTGGAACGGCAGAAAACTTACATTCGACCCCGAAAGCGGTTTTGTCAATATGCCCGGAGGCGGGAAGAAATTTACAATCCGCTACGACAGTGAAACAGAAAGCTACTGGACGATTTCCAATGCTGTTATGCCTGCAAATACGCACGAATCAAAGAACAACGAGAGAGTGCGAAACGCAGCTGCTCTGCTTAGTTCAAAAAAACTGAGAGACTGGCAGATGAAGTGCGTTTTGCTGTATCACAAAGATGATAAGAAACACGGATTCCAGTATTTAGACTGGCTAATTGAGGGGGATGATATCATTGCAGTTTCAAGAACGGCCTTTGATGATGCCTACAGCGGCGCAGACAACCAGCATAATGCAAATTATCTTACCTTCCACAGATTCGAAGATTTCAGAGAGCTTGAGATGGAAGATTCTGCCGATGGTGCGCGCCCGGGAGAATATGCATGGGCAGGGAAGGACTGGAAAAAATGGCCGAATTTAACTGCTCCTGAAAACCCCGCCAAACCCCCGAGGGAATCACTAAAGAGCATAACCAATATTGATGTACCCGCAGGCGAGGCGCTCTGGATCACTACATACGTTAAAATCCCCGTAGACTGGCAGGACAAAAAGGTTTGGGTTTTTGCAGGCAGGATTGATGATGTCGATGATACATACATAAACGGCCTGAAGGTTGGCAGCACCGGACGAGGTCAGCAGGCTTGGGATGTTAGAAGGGTTTATGCTGTCCCCAAGGGAGCTCTTCTAGCGGGCAAATGGAATAAGGTGAGCATCAGGATTGCAAATAACGACGGTGCAGGCGGACTTGAGGAAACCCCGTCTCTATACACAATTGAGCAAGAGATTAAGCTTACCGGCAAATGGAAGAGCTCGGATATCGATGATACAGCCAACGCAGCCAGCCAGTATTACAGCGATATAAAAGCTGAGGCAGAGCAATATATGGAAAATGTCGTTGCGGAGCGAGAAATCTCTGCGATCAGCTATTAAACTTCCAGTTATCTGAAGGCGAAATGAAAAAGGCAGGGCTTTTTAGTTCCCTGCCTTTAGTTTTTCGGTTTTGACCATTTCAGGCTATTCGGTTTGGATGGTGCTTTCGCCTTGATCCTGTTGGTCTTCACCCTGCTGCTGAGCGTTTGTCATATAAACGTAAGACATACGAAGCTGGCTTAGCGTATCATCAATGTGCTTCTTCTCGTCTTCGCTGAGATTTTCTCCGCATTTTTCCTCAAGCACGCTTATAAGGTCTATATGCAGCTTGGAAACGGGCAGATTCATTACAGGGTTACCCTTCTCATCCGGCACGAGCCCGAGCCCGTATGCCGCCTGAGTGGCCAGAAGGTTCACCAGCACCTCGAAGCTCGCTTCAGGCATCTGGTTTTGATCCTGCTCGCCCTGCTGCTGATTCTCTTCTTCCTGCTGAAGCTTTTCCTTCTCTTTCTTTACTTGTTCTTTCCAGTCTGAGTCAACGTGAATGTTTTTCTCTTCACTCATAAATTCTCCAAACGTTTTCTAAATCCAAATTTGCCCACGAATTTTCGTGAGGCAGTCATTATAATATTTTCTACTGTATTATGAAGTTTTAGTTTGCCGGCAGGGGGGCAAGCCGGAAAATTTTTCTCCAAACACCTGTATGGTAAAATCATTTGCTCAATCTGCAATATTTTTCTGTATTTTTATATTTTCCAAGCTGAGCTGACTTTAAATCAGTTTGATAAGCTCAGTTTTCTTTATGCAAAAAAAAAGGCGGCTGTTCGAAAACGGCCGCCTTTGAATTTTTGGGGATAGTATTGATTATCCGCCGCAGAGAGCGAGGAGCACGCCCGCTGCTACTGCCGAGCCGATAACGCCTGAAACGTTCGGCCCCATTGCATGCATAAGCAGGAAATTGTGCGGATTTTCTTCCACACCAACCTTGTTCGCAACTCTCGCAGCCATCGGCACAGCTGATACACCAGCGGCACCAATAAGCGGATTGATTTTGTCTTTGGCGAATTTGTTGTACAGCCTTGCGATAAGAAGCCCTGAAGCTGTACCAATGCAGAACGCCACAACACCCAGAACGAGGATTCCTACCGTCTGGATGGTGAGGAATTTATCGTATGCCAGCTTTGAGCCCACAGCGAGCCCGAGCATTATCGTTACGATATTGATAAGTGAATTCTGCATCGTATCTGAGAGCCTGTTCACAACCCCTGATTCCTTGCAGAGATTACCGAACATCAGAGCACCAATCAGCGGACATGCCGAAGGCAGAAGCAGAACGCAGAGAGCCAGCACGATAATTGGGAACACTATCTTTTCGAGCTTTGTAACGTGTCTTAGCTGCTTCATCTCAATCACTCGTTCTGACTTGCTTGTGAGAGCCCGCATAATCGGAGGCTGAATCACCGGCACAAGAGCCATATAAGAATACGCCGCCACAGCTATCGCCCCGAGCAGATCCGGCGCTAGCCGGCCGGAGAGGAATATCGCAGTAGGACCGTCTGCACCGCCTATAATTCCGATTGCCGAGGCATCAGAAAGGCTGAAGCCAAGAGGCGTAATAGCAAGAGCCATCAGCAGTGTTGAGAAAATGCCGAACTGAGCAGCAGCGCCGAGTATTGCCATTTTCGGGTTTGCTATAAGCGGGCCGAAATCTGTCATAGCGCCCACACCCATAAAGATGATAAGCGGGAAAAGCCCGTTTTTCACGCCCATATCGTAGATTATGTACAGAAAGCCGTCCGGATTGCCCGGAAGCCCGGGCTCTGCAATCCCCGCGACGGGAATGTTGGCGAGTATGCACCCGAAGCCTATCGGCAGAAGGAGCAGAGGCTCGAATCCCTTGTTTATCGCAAGGAATATAAGAACAAGCCCCACGATTATCATAAGAAATCTTCCAAGCCCTTCCCCGCAGAAGCTTTCCTGCTCTTCAGCGCTTTCTGCCTGCTGCTTCCTTTCAGCAGCCGCAGCTCTTTCCTGAGCCTTTTCTGCATCTGTGGCAGGATTGAAGAATCTGTAAATCCCTGTTTGTTTCCAGAGAAGGCCGAGCTTTTCGCTGAAGCCCCCGGATTCTTCGGGAGGTTCCGAAGCAGCTTTTTCTGATTCAGTTTGTTCAGCAGCTTTCAGCACATTTCCCGCTTCTTCCTGAACGGATTCTTCGGCCTTTTTAAGGGCATTATCTGCGAAAGCAAAACCGGCTGTGATAAGCCCCGCTGCAATCACAAATATAAAAGCCCTCAGGCCGGTCTTTTTATTTTCGTTAAGTAATTTATTCACTGACCACCCCTTACATACTTATCTTCACGAGTAACTGGTCTGCCTTAACGCCGTCGCCTACTGATACTGCGATTTCTTCAACAGTTCCGGCGACATGTGATTTAACTTCCGTTTCCATCTTCATCGCTTCGAGAATCATAAGGGTCTGCCCTTCATCAACCTCATCGCCCTCGGAAACGAGAATCTTCACAACGTTGCCCGGAAGCTTTGCATTTACATTGTCCGTCTGTGCGGTTGCGTTAGAAGAGCGTTTGAAGCTTGCCTGATCAACCTCGCCTTCGGAGCAGTCGAAGTTGTAGGTCTTGCCGTTCACTACCGCCTGAGAACCCTTGACAGTAACGTTGTACTGCTTGCCCTCAAGGTTTACGCAGTATGCTTTAGGTGCGTCTTTGTCATCTGAGCCGCTCTCTTTCTTTGGCTCGTTCTTCCTGATATTGAGCTTCGCTTCGCCCTTGAGGAATGTAACGCCCTTATCCTTGCAAGTTGCAACGATGAATACGTTCTCTTCTGTCGGCTCTAAGCCTTCAGCCTCGCAGGTTTTGCGTGCCTGTTCAAGACCCTTGCTAGTGTCGCGGTCGTTGATGTCAACGGGCAGCTCTTCAGTTGGTTCAAGGTTGAGCTGCTCAGAGGCCTTCTTGATTACCTCAGGGTCTGGTTTGCAAGGGGTTTTCCCGAAGTAGCCGAGAACCATCTTGCCGTAGCCTTCTGCTATCTTTTCCCAAGGGCCGAACATAACGTTGTTGAATGCCTGCTGGAAGTAGAACTGTGATACGGGCGTAACTGAAGTGCCGAAGCCGCCTTTGCGAACTGTTTCGCTCATAGCTTCGATAATCTCTGGATACCTGTCCATCAGGCCGTTATCGCGAAGCATCTGTGTGTTTGCAGTAAGAGCTCCGCCCGGCATTGGAGACCACGGAATAACCGGCTCAACCCTGCCTGCCTCAGGCGGGAAGAAGTAGTCTTTCATGCAGTCTTTGAATACTCTTTCAGCCTCACGTACCTTCTCAGCGTTAAAGCCCAGCTCGTACTCTGTTCCGCGAAGAGCATGCCACATTACAAGGGCATCTGTCTGAGCTGTGCCGCCGGAAACGGGAGACATCGAGAGATCCAGGGCGTCTGCTCCGCCGTCGAGGGCTGCTCTGTAGCACATTACGCCGTTGCCGGCCGTTTCGTGTGTGTGCATGCGAAGCGAGATCTCCTCGGGAAGCATCTTCCTTGCAAGTTTCATCGTGTCATACACCTTAGCCGGTGTCGAAGTTCCCGAGGCGTCCTTGAAGCATACTGAATCAAACGGTATGCCCGCATCAAGTATCTTCTTCAAAACCCCTTCGTAGAATTCCGGCGTATGAGCGCCGCTGCATCCAGGAGGAAGTTCCATCATTGATACAACCACTTCGTGCTTGAGCCCCGCATCGTGAATGCACTGGCCTGAATATACCAGATTGTTCACGTCATTAAGGGCATCAAAGTTTCTGATTGTTGTGATTCCGTGTTTCTTGAAGAGCTTTGCATGAGCATTGATAACATCCCTGCTCTGCGATTCAAGCCCCACAACGTTTACCCCTCTTGCGAGGGTTTGAAGGTTCGCATCAGCTCCTGCTGTTTCGCGGAACCTGTCCATCATATCAAAAGCACTTTCGTTGCAGTAAAAGAAAAGAGACTGAAAGCGGGCTCCTCCACCTGCCTCAAAGTGCGTGATTCCTGCCTCTTTTGCAGCGGCTACTGCCGGCAGGAAATCCTCTGTTAATACTCGCGCTCCGTAACAGCTCTGGAAGCCGTCGCGGAATGCAGTTATCATAACTTCAATTTGCTTTTTCGCCATTTTATTGCTTTCCTGTACCTTTCTTAAAGTTATTGCCTTGACTTTGCTATAGCAATTACAGCTGCCAGTTTCGATTTTTCGTTTACGCTTCCAGCAGAGCTCTCTTCAGCGGCCTTCTCCGGGAAGAACCGGCTGATAACACCTGCTGATAAGTTCATTACTAAAATCATCAGAACAAGGAATATAAAAACCATCCCCATCCCGACGAGCATAAAGATAAATCCTTCGCCTATGAGATTCACAGAATTCCCCTTATCTTATCTAAAGCATAATATATATATAAAAAATGCGCAAGCGCACATTCCCCGTATTTTTAAATTCCGTGGTATTAAAGTGATATTATTGTGAAAAGTCAATACTTATTCGGCCGATTTTGGAATTTAATCAAATTTTAATGAAATTAAAAAAGCAAAATATAAAAACACCGGCAGGGTGGTTTTTGCGAATTTTTGAATAAAAAATTGTCGCACACATCTTAAATACTATCAGCCTAATGAGAAAAATGGAACAGAACAGCAAATGCGTGTCGTATATAGCCAACTATTTTACGTAATTTGTCATTTTTTTTGGTGCTCTCAGGATATACAATTAGAACTATAGAAAGAATTAGTTTTTTGAGGTTTCTGAATGAAATATGGATTTGCCGGAAAATCCATTGCTTTTCAGGATATAAATATTGAACCACAAGGCACATAATCTTAAAATTGGTTATTTAAAAATTATTATTTCATAGGGATAATCACAATGCAAAGACGTACCTTTTTCAAGTCTGCAGGCCTTGCAGCGGTTTCACTTGCCGGCCTTGGCAGCGGAAACTTATTAGCAAAGCCCGCAAAAAAGCCTAATTTCCTTTTTCTGCTTATAGACGATCTCGGGTGGAAAGATTTAGGCTGTTTTGGAAGCGATTTCTACGAAACACCGAACATAGATGCTCTGTGCGGAGAAGGAATTAAATTCACAGATGCCTATGCAGCTGCTCCGGTATGTTCCCCCACAAGGGCGAGCATAATGTCGGGAAAGTATCCCGCTCGCCTTGATACAACCGAATGGTTTGGCGGTCCGGGTGGGGAAGTGCCGCTTGAAAAATACAGATGGGCGGTTAATAAACCTCTTTTAACTGCTGACTTTAAGGAGTCTCTGCCTTTGAGCGAGCTTACTGTTGCTGAGGCTCTCAACCAATCTGGCTACTCTACGTTCTTTGCTGGAAAATGGCATTTGGGGGCAGAGCAGCGTTACTGGCCGGAACATCAGGGGTTTGATATAAATAAAGGTGGATGGGAAGTTGGAGCGCCGAAAGGTGATGGATATTTCCCGCCTTACGATAACCCAAGACTGGAAGACGGACCCGAAGGCGAACATTTGCCTGACCGGCTGGCGGATGAAACCATAGAATTTATCCAATCTAACAAGAAGAATCCCTTCCTTGCGTTTCTTTCTTTCTATTCTGTACATACCCCTTTGATGGCCCGAGAGGATCTGAAGGAAAAGTACGAAAAGAAGCGAAAGGCTCTTGGATTGAAAACAGAATATGGAAGCGACAGAAATCGCAACATTCGGCTGACCCAAGACCACGCTGTTTATGCCGGCATGGTTGAGGCAATGGATACTGCTTGCGGCAAGGTGCTTGATAAACTTAAAGAGATGAATATAGATGATAACACTATCGTCTTCTTTATGTCGGACAATGGAGGCCTCTCCACGGCTAAATGGCATCCTACCTCTAATATCCCTCTGCGAGGGGGGAAAGGCTGGATTTACGAAGGCGGGATTCGTGAACCGATGATAATCAAATGGCCGGGCGAAGCAGAGCCCGGAAAGGTTTGCAAGAAGCCGGTAATAAGCACTGATTTCTATCCAACAATTCTCGAAATGGCGGGTTTGCCTGCCCGTCCTGAACAGCATAAGGACGGCAAGAGTTTGGTGCCTCTGCTTAAGGGAGAAAATATGGACCGCGGCCCGATTTTCTGGCACTACCCGCATTACAGTCCTCAAGGATGCTCACCTGCTTCTGCAATTCGCGAAAATGAGTGGAAACTGATCTTGTGGTATGAAGACAGCCGGAAGGAATTATTCAATCTCAGAGAGGATATTGGAGAAAAGAACAACCTTGCAGATAAAAAGCCTGAAATCACTGAAAGATTATTTAATAAGCTGTTAAATTGGTTCAAAGAAGTTGATGCTGAGATGCCGCAGCTGAATCCGGGTTATAAGCAATAATGCTCAAATAAAGGATAAACATAATGCAAAGACGTACTTTTTTCAAGTCTGCCGGCCTTGCAGCGGTTTCACTTGCCGGCCTTGGCAGCGGAAGCTTATTAGCAAAGCCTGCAAAAAAGCCTAATTTCCTATTCCTGCTTATAGATGATCTCGGCTGGAAAGATTTAGGCTGTTTTGGAAGCGAATTTTACGAAACGCCTAACATAGATGCTCTGTGTGGAGAAGGGATAAAATTTACAGATGCCTATGCGGCCGCTCCGGTATGTTCCCCCACAAGGGCAAGCATAATGACAGGAAAGTATCCTGCAAGGATGGACACCACAGACTGGTTCGGCTCACCTCAGCCTTACAAAATTAACAGGCACTGGGCGGTGAATAAGCCGATCTTAACTGCAGCATCTAAGCACAATATGCCTTTAGATGAGCTGACAGTGGCTGAGGCTTTAAAACAAAATGGCTACTCTACGTTCTTTGCTGGAAAATGGCATTTGGGCGAAACGGCAGATTACTGGCCGGAACATCAGGGGTTTGACATAAACAAAGGCGGTTGGCGTTTAGGCGGACCATACGGGCCAGGAAAATATTTTGTCCCATACGGCAATCCGCGTCTTGAGGATGGCCCGGAAGGCGAGCATTTGCCTGACCGGCTGGCAGATGAAACAGTCAAGTTTATGAAAGAAAACAAAGACAAGTCGTTTATGGCATATCTGTCTTTCTATTCTGTACATGTCCCCCTCGTTACCCGTGAAGACTTAACCGAAAAGTACAGAAAAAAGAGGGCTAAGATGGGCATTGAAACCAAGTGGGGCAAAGAGGGTGAATACAAAGCCCGTCTCACCCAGGAGCATGCAGTGTATGCCGGTATGGTTGAATCTATGGACTTGGCTTGCGGCAAGGTTCTTGAGAATTTAAAGAAGTTGGGGCTGGATGAAAATACGATCGTCTTTTTAATGTCGGACAACGGCGGGTGTTCTACTGCCGACCCAGGACCGACCTCCAACCTGCCCCTGCGCGCAGGGAAAGGCTGGATTTACGAAGGCGGGATTCGTGAACCGATGATAATCAAATGGCCGGGCGAAGCAGAGCCCGGAAAGGTTTGCAAGGAACCGGTGATAAGCAATGATTTCTATCCAACAATTCTCGAAATGGCGGGTTTGCCTGCCCGTCCTGAACAGCATAAGGACGGCAAAAGTTTGGTGCCTCTGCTTAAGGGAGAAAATATGGACCGCGGCCCGATTTTCTGGCACTACCCGCATTACAGCCCTCAGGGAGGTTCGCCCGCTTCTGCAATTCGCGAAAATGAGTGGAAACTGATCTTGTGGTATGAAGACGGCCGGAAGGAATTATTCAATCTCAGAGAGGATATTGGAGAAAAGAACAACCTTGCAGATAAAAAGCCTGAAATCACTGACAGATTGTTTAATAAGCTGTTAAATTGGTTCAAAGAAGTTGATGCTGAAATGCCGCAGCTGAATCCGGGTTATAAGCAGTAATAATGATATTCAAATAAAGGAGCATTACAATGCAAAGACGAGTTTTTCTCAAATCTGCCGGCGTTGCGGCGGTTTCACTTGCCGGCCTTGGCAGCGGAAACTTATTCGCAAAGCCTGCCAAAAAGCCTAATATTGTTTTCTTCCTGATAGACGATCTCGGCTGGACAGACTTAAGCTGTTTCGGAAGCGAGTTTTACGAGACACCTCACATAGATGCCCTCTGCAAAAGAGGAATGAAATTCACAGATGCCTATGCCGCCTGCCCTGTATGTTCTCCCACAAGGGCGAGCATTATGTCCGGCAAGTATCCGGCAAGGCTCAATACCACAGACTGGTTCGGAGCCCCGCAGCCTTACAATGTTCAGAGGCACTGGACAAGAAACAAGCCTCTCCTGCCCGCAGAGTACAAAGAGCGTCTCCCGCTTGAAGAAAAGACTATGGCAGAGGCGTTTGATGAAAACGGCTACAACACATACTTCCTCGGTAAATGGCATCTCGGCCCTGAGGGCTTCTGGCCGGAAGACCAAGGGTTTGATGTGAACGTTGGCGGAGGCCATGCCGGCAATCCGGGAAGCTATTTCGCCCCTTACACTAAAGTGAACGACCTTCCAGCTCCCAAGGGGGAATATCTGCCCGAAAGGCTGCGGAAAGAAGCAGCAAAGCTGGTGCGCAAAGACCAGAAAGGCAATCCCTTCCTTCTCTATTTCTCAATGTACTCTGTCCATACGCCCCTTCAGACAAAGCAGGTGCTCAAGAAGAAATACAAAGAGAAGAAAAAGAATATGGGAATTTCCAACGAATGGATTACCCAGAGCGGAAGAAGAGTCAGAGGAGTTCAGGAACATGAAGTGTATGCCGGCATGATTGAGGCGATGGATAATTCTGTGGGCAAAGTTGTGGAGGCTCTAAAGGAAGAAGGGCTCTACGAAGACACTGTGTTCGTTTTTATGAGCGATAACGGGGGGCTCTCCACCTCCGAAGGACGCCCAACCTGCAATCTCCCGCTCAAATGCGGAAAGGGCTGGATGTATGAAGGCGGGATCAGAGAGCCGATGTTTGTAGTATGGCCGGGAGTTACAGAGCCCGGGTCTGTTTGCGATTTCCCAGTTACCAGCACGGACTTCTACCCCACGCTTCTTGAGATAGCCGGCCTGCCCCTGCAGCCCCGGCAGCACGTTGACGGCGTTAGCTTTGTACCTCTTCTCAAGGGCGAGAAAAAGCTTGAGCGCAAAGCAATCTTCTGGCACTATCCCCATTATGGAAATCAGGGCGGTTCGCCTTCCTCAGCGGTTCGCTGCGGCGACTACAAACTCATCGAATGGTTCGAGAGCGGAAAGCTTGAGCTTTTCAACCTCAAAGAAGATATCGGCGAGAAAAACGACCTCGCTGATAAAATGCCCAGCAAAGCAAAAGAGCTGCATAAAATGCTCGTTGACTGGCGAAAAGAGGTGGATGCAAAGATGCCTATGCAAAACCCGAGGCATAAAGGCTGAATTTGAATAACAGTTAGATACATAGCAGCTGCTTTCACAGGCGGCTGCTTTTTTTTTGCCGGTTTTCTCTTTTGACAATTGAAAATCATCTGCTAAAATATTCAATATATAACAACAAAGTTCATATATGAATAATAGCTCGGTTTTATATGACCGCAGGAATAGGCTTGTATGTCAAGAACAGACCATTTCAGAGAAAGTAAAAGCCGGAAGCTAAAGCCTTCCGTTGCAGTTAATAAATTACATTTTTTTAAAGGGTGGAAGAAATGAGACAGCTAACTATCTTTTTGTTTGTTTTTATTTCAGGGTTCTCTATTGCAGCGAGCTCTCAGGATTATGTGAGCGTAAGCGGCAGCGGCGGCTGGTGCTGGTTCGGCGATCCTCGAGGAGTATGCTATAACGGCAATGTCTATACCGGCTGGGTGTCTGGAGACGGCTCAATATTTGCCGGCAAATATAACATCGAATCCGGCATTACAGACACTTACAACCTGCACCCGAAATTCCAAAAGGACGACCACAACAACCCCTCAGTGCTTATTACCCCTTCCGGAAAGATTGCCATGTTCTACACAAAGCACGGCGGAGGCCCGATGTATATGCGGGTAACTCACAGGCCGGAAGATATAAGCGTTTGGGATGTCGAGCAGGAAATCAAGAATTTCAACCATCCGGAAAACAGGGGAATAACATACCCGAATCCCTATATGCTCTCAGAAGAGGATAACAGGGTGTATATGTTCTGGAGAGGCATAAACTACGAGCCTACAGTTTCTTACAATGATGATGTTTATAACGTTAAAACTTGGAGCAAGCCGGAGCAGCTTTTCAAAAGCGGCCCTCACCCTGAACACGGCAGAAATGTCCGGCCTTACACTAAAATAGCTTCAAATGGAAAGGACGAAATCCACTTCGTCTTCACCGACGGCCACCCAAGGCAGTGGCCGGAGAACAGCATTTACTATATGTATTACAAGGCTGGAAACTTCTACAACGCCGAGGATAAGAAAATAGGCTCTATAGAAAATCTGCCTATTGAAAAATCAAAGGCAAGCGTTGTTTACAAGGCAGATAAGCAAAAGGGCAGAGGCTGGAACTGGGATGTAGCTCTGGACAGCAGTGGCAATCCGGTAATTGTTTACGCCCGTATGCCCGAAGAAACAGACCACAGATACCATTATGCCCGCTGGGACGGCAGCAAATGGGTTGACAATAAGATCTGCGATGCAGGCAAATGGTTCCCGCAGACACCGAAGGGCAAGAAAGAGCGGGAGCCGCATTACTCCCCCGGAATTGCCCTCGACCATTCTAATCCGAATGTGGTTTACCTCTCAAAAAGGCGGATTAACGGAAATCTCGAGATATATCGCTATGAGACAGAAAATTTGGGTAAAACATGGAATACCGAATCGGTTACCGAAAACTCGGCCTACGGGAATGTCCGTCCGTACGTTATCCGCAATCACCCCGAAGACGGGCCCGCCCTTATGTGGGAGCAGATACATTACTACCAACATTACACAAAATTCAATGCAGCAATAAAGATTGATGTTTTAAGAGATGAAAGAAACCTCTCGGCTGAAAAGCCTTCTGCAAGGTCTGTTCGAAACTATATGAGGCGCGTTGCAGATTGGCAGATTAAAAATCCCTCCCGCCATCACACCGCCGACTGGACACACGGCGCTCTTTACGCAGGTATGACAGAATGGGCGGAAATGGCCGCAGACGATAAATATTTTGATTATCTGATAGAGATGGGCGAGAGAAACAACTGGGCTCCCCACCGGAGAAAGTATCACGCCGATGATTTTACCGTATGCCAGATGTATCTTAAGCTTTATGAGAAATACCGCGAGAAAAAGATGATTGAGAAAACCCGCCAAAGGCTCGACTGGATCCTCAAGAATCGCTCAGATGTTGAGATCGTTCCGTTCAGCGGAAAAACTCAGGAGAGATGGAGCTGGTGCGATGCGCTGTTTATGGCCCCGCCTGTTTGGGCGAAGATGGCAGCTATTACAGGCGAAAAGAAATACGAAAACTTTATGATTGAGGAGTGGAAATATACCACCGAAAAGCTCTTTGATAAGAAGGAAAATCTTTACTACCGAGACTCCCGCTACTTCGACAAGAGAGAGAAAAACGGCGAGAAGGTCTTCTGGTCTCGCGGGAATGGCTGGGTAATGGGAGGCCTCGTGCGCACAATGGAATACCTCGGCAAAGACCACCCGCAAATCGGCTACTTCGAAAATCTATACAAGAAGATGGCCAGGAAGATTGCCTCAATCCAGCAGCCCGACGGTCTCTGGCATTCGAGCCTTCTTGACCCTGAAACATACAGCACGCCCGAATCCAGCGGCTCAGGCTTCTATTTATACGCCCTCGCATGGGGCGTAAACCACGGCCTGCTGGAGAGAGAAGAATACCTGCCCCATATTATGAAAGGATGGAACAGCCTCAGCAGCAACGTTCATTCAGATGGTATGCTCGGATACACCCAGCCAATCGGGGCAGACCCAAGAAATATCACCGAAGAGCAGACAGAAGTTTACGGCGTAGGCGCGTTCCTTCTTGCAGGCTCCGAGGTGTATAAGATTGCCGTTGAAGAGAAGATTTCTGAAGCCCAGGAGCTTCGGGTTTCCAATTATGCGAATGTTGATGTGAGCTATGGGGCTGTTTCCATTGATCCGGACGAAATTAGAGGGATAGATCTGAGCAAAGCGGGAGTTATCTCGGCGGAAAACTATAAAATCTCTCAGACTCAGCTTGTGGATAATGATCTCGACGGGGAAATGGATGAGTTTCTCTTTCAGGCCAGCCTTGATGCCGGCGAAAGCAAAAAATACTTCATCATCAAAGACGCTAAAATAACTCTTCCAAACCTAAGAACTTACAGCAGATACGTGCCTGAGAGAAAAGATGATTATATGTGGGAAAATGACCTGATCGGTTTCAGGGCGTACGGCCCGAAGCTCGCAAAAGAAGGAGCAAACAGCGGCTTCGACTGCTGGCTCAAAGAGGTTGAATACCCCACTACAAACAATCGCTATTTTACCGCCCAGCACGGCAGAACCTATCACTCCTACTTCGGCGAGGGCTACGACCCGTATCACGTGGGCTCATCAGCCGGCTGCGGCGGCCTATCGCTCTGGGAAAACGGCAGACGAGTTCATTCCAGCGTTTACGATGAATACAAACGCATTGCAAACGGGCCGATTCGCTCAATCTTCGAGCTCACCTACGATGATTCGTGGAAGAGAAACGGAAAAAGCCTGAAGGAAATTAAAAGGTTTACCATTGATCTAAATTCATGGTTTACGAAGATTGAAAGCTCTTTTTCCGGCGAAGACGCAAGCTCTCAGCAGTTTGCTGTAGGGATTACCACGCACAACGGCAAGGCTTCCGCTGAGCTTGGAATAGCCAGCATCCTTTGCTCTGAGATGATTGACGGCACATATCTTGGCGCCGGAGCTGTGCTTGCAGAGCCTCAGCCTGAAAAGACTATGGAAATCAGGGTTGATAAACCCGATCAGAGCCATGCATTTATCATCACTGAGCCCACCGATAAACCCATAGTTTACTATACAGGCTTCGGCTGGGAAAAGCAGGGAATTGAAACAGAAGAGCAGTGGCAGGAAGAAATTAACGAGCTTAAAGAAAGAATAAAAAATCCTTTGAAAGTTGAGATTCATAAATAAATCAGCCTTTCAATGATTAGCAGATTGTTTCTATGAAAAAATTATGATAAAAAATTGTAAAAATTTCATTGCTGATGCTATTTAATATAAAGATGAGTCTGTCAAAATTGAAAGGAATATAGATGAATAAGATATCAAGGCGAAAATTTCTTCAGCGAACCTCTGCTGCTGTTGCAGCAACAGCAGCGGCGAATTTCGGCTATGCTATGCCGGAGAACAAACCGAATATTGTTTTTCTGTTCGCTGATCAGCTCAGATACGCTTCCTGCGGATATGCAGGCGACGAGAAGGCGCATACTCCAAATATCGACAAGATGGCCAGAGACGGGGCGAATTATCGTCAGGCGGTTTCAAGTATGCCGGTATGCTCGGCTTACAGGGCTTCGCTTTTCACGGGGAAATACACCTCCTCGACCGGTATGGTGATAAATGAGCTCCGGATGAACCCCAACCACAGGTGTATCGGCCACGTGGCCACAGACGCCGGCTACAACACAGGCTATATCGGCAAGTGGCACTTGTATGCCAACGAACTTGGAGACCATTACAATCCTGACAATTCATTTATTCCCCGCGGCAAACACAGGCTCGGCTTCGACGGCTACTGGGCTGCCTACAACTTCCACCACGACTACTACGGCGGCGCCGCATATTACCATACTGAATCTAAGGAAAAGATTCATTACGAAGATAATAAATTCGAGCCCGATGCCCAGACGGATATGGCCATAGACTATATCAAGAAGAACTCCAAGAGCAATAAGCCCTTCTATCTTACCGTATCCTACGGCACTCCTCACGACCCGTGGCAGCCAAACAATGTCCCTGAGGAATATATGGATATGTATAAGGATGTCGAGTTTGATCCGCCCAAGAACTATTCTCAGAAGAAAGACCCATACGGCGACGGCTGGTCTAACGTAGATCAGAACCCCGAAAAGCTCCAAAACTGGATGCGCTGCTATTATGCTATGACAGCCAACCTCGACTGGAACATAGGCAGGATTATGAGCTCGCTGAAGGATCAAGGGCTGCTTGAAAATACGATTGTAGTTTTCACAAGCGATCACGGCGAGATGTTCGGCGGACACGGCCGTATGAAGAAGAATATATTCTACGAAGAAGCCGCACGCGTTCCGTTTTTGGTTTACTGGAAAGGCAAAACAAAGCCTGTTGCCACAGATGTATGTATGAACACTGTTGATATTATGCCCACCATCCTCGACCTTGCTGGCCTCAAAACTGAGATCCCTGATGAGGTAGAGGGAGTGAGCCTTGCGAATGCTGCTCTTGGTGAGAAATGTCCGGCAGAGCCGGAAGCTGCGTTTCTTATGAACACAGGGGCATGTGCAGTATGGGCAAACGGCCACGAATGGCGGGCAATGAGAAGCCCGAAATACACTTACGGCGTATTCAGGGGCGGCGGAAGAGACAATCTTCCAAGAAAAGAAGTTTTCTACGACAATAAGAAAGACCCTTATCAGCAGAACAACCTTGTCAATGACCCGGGGCACAAGAAAGAGGTTGAAAGGTTCAGAAGAATGATGATGGCCAAGATGATAGAGCTCAACGACGATTTCCCCGCCTCCACATGGTACAGAGAACATTGGACTCAAAACAGGATTATCAAGGCCTCTGCAAGGGGTAAATTCAAGACTATATAATTTTCGCAAAAGCCCTATTTTAGCCCCGCCATTCGAACAGACGGGGCTTTTTAATGTACTCATCTAAAAGTAAATCAAATTTTCAGGACTATTATGAAGCAAAAATCCTTTTTCAAGTTGGCCGTTTCGGCATTTGCCTTGTGCGGCGCATTGCATTTGTTCGCAGCTGATTACAAACAAACATTTGTAAACCCGATTTATGAAGGGGCAGACCCGTTCGTATATAAGCATACCGACGGATTTTATTATTTCTGTCAGTCTGAGGGTGATAAGGGAATCGCTGTTTGGAAATCCCCCAAGCTTACAGACAAAGGTGTTAAAAGAGTGGTCTGGAAGGCCCCGGACACCGGATGGAACACAAGCCAGGTCTGGGCGCCGGAGCTGCATTATCTTCAGGGCAAATGGTATATCTACTACGCCGCAGACAGCGGGAAAAACATCGACCACAGAACCGGCGTTCTGCGCAGCAAAACTCAAGACCAGCAGGGCGAATATGAAGATATGGGGATCGTTTACACAGGCGATGAAATTGAAACGAAGAAGAATAATCGCTGGGCGATTGATGCAACCCCGCTTCAAATGAACGGAAAGCTATATCTGATATGGTCTGGCTGGGAAGGCTATGATGATGATATTCAGTCGCTTTATATTGCCGAGATGAAAAACCCATGGACAGCCGCGACAAACCGCGTGAAGATGGCCGAGAACGATACATATGTATGGGAGAAGGTGTCTGAGAAGGCAAATCAGCGAGGGCTGAATGAAGCCGCTCAAATCCTCAGAAATGAAGATAAGATTTACGTTATATACTCGTGCAGCGGCTCTTGGGAGCCAACCTACAAGCTCGCCCAGCTTTCTATAGAAAAGGGACAGGACCCGATGAACCCTGAAAACTGGAAAAAGAAAGACGAGCCGGTTTTTCAGGGAACAGACGAAGTTTACGGCACGGGCCACTGCTGCTTTACCAAATCGCCGGATGGAACAGAGGACTGGATGATGTATCACTCCAAGATTTCCAAGCGGCACGGATGGCAGCGAAATGTGCGGATTGAGAAATTCGGCTGGAATCCAGACGGTTCTCCGGACTTCGGCAAGCCCACTCCCGAAGGCACTGTGCTGCAAAAGCCCTCAGGCGAGAAGCTGCCCGAATCGGCAAGCCATTTCACCGATTCATTCAGCTCAGGACGCTGGGATAACTGGGTTTACTACGGCTACAATCGCTTTATCGATGTGCGCAGCGAAAAATTAGTTCTCGGAATCAATCCGGGTTGGGGCATAGCCAACAACTACCGCAGCGGCGAAAAGGCGGTAATCAGGGATATGCTCTGGGATGATTTTGTCTATTATGCAAAGGTGAAGGTGGTTAAAGGCGGAAGAGATGCCGGGCTCATATTCAGGGTTAATCATCCTGCAGTGGGCTATGATGCGATGAAAGGCTATTTTGCCGGAATAATCCCGCAGAATAATATAGCAGTCCTCGGCAAGATGGACGGGGAAAACTGGAAAGAGCTTGCCCGCAAAGAAATCCCCCTAAAGCAGGGGAAAGACTATCACCTGAAAGTAATGGCGAAAGGCGAAAATATTGAGTTTTTCATCAATAATGAAAAGCAGATTGAGGTGAAAGACGATGACTATTCCAGCGGCTTGGCCGGCGTTCGGGTTATAGACAGCGAAGCAGAATTTGACAATATTAAAATCAGAAGAAGATAGAAACGCATAAAGCCTCCTCAGATAATTGGGGAGGCTTTTTCGATATCGAACTGTTAGGTATTGAGATTCTTCACATATACAATTAAAGCTTCTCTCATTTTGTTTGCCCTTAATCTATACCATTACCGACCAGTACTTTTTGACGGCCGCAGTAAAATCAAAGGTTTTTTAGAAAAACTACTGGATTTACACACTTTTTTTTTCTCGAAACAAAAAAAACCCAATTTTTTTAAAATTTTGTTGACTTGAATTTTTAAAGTGGTATAAGAGTCAAATGTAGTGAATAATATTTAACCATGTTGTTAATTAAAGGATGTGGAAATGAAAAAAATTATCAAAAAAAACAGGAGTGGTTATCCTACTGGCAGTTGTTGCACTGCTTTGCAATGTTGCTCATGCAGAGTTCATTGAGATAAACTTAAACTTTGGCGACACAGTACAGGATACTTTCCCAGACTCAGACGACCTTAGAATGGAATTTGGGCAGGTTGGCAGTTACACTAATGGATCAACAATCGATATATACGCAACACTTGAAGCAGACGCTCCGTGGTCAAGCAACAATCCATCCAATAATGGCTCTGTAAGCGACGACATCAGGGTTCAGGTAGAAAACGGTTCATCTGTAGAGCTTACGTTGAATCTATGGTCGGATGATACTTACGAAACAGCATTCTCTCCCAGTGGTGATTACGAATGGATGCTCGGATTTTATGACATTGACGGAACGAGTAGTGGAACTGCTGATATATTAACCTTGAAAACGGCGGGTACTTACACAGTTACGCAAGATACCTTTTTGGCTATAGATGACAGCGACCCCGCTCAGCCCATATTCGATGGCTCAGACGCTGAAGGAAATATACCTGGAGAGTTAGGGATTGTGCCTCCCCTCACAGAGGATCAAGCAGATGTTGCCGTACTCTACACACTGCAGAACACAAATTCAGTGAGCTTTGCATATGAAGTAACAGAGGGTGGAGATACTGGTAGAAATCTTCTTGTTGACGGAGGTTCTTTGAGAGGAGCATTAGATGCTTTTGACCCTGTTACTGTAACAATTCCCGAACCAGCAACAATGGCCTTGCTTGGAATCGGCGGATTGTTCTCTCTTAGAAGAAAACGCTCAAGCTGATAACTATTCGGCTAAATAAAAGATAAATAAACCGCCTTAATTGTTTAGGGCGGTTTTTTTGATTTGCCCTGAATGTTCATTAACCTTGCGGCGTGAAAATTCTTCGAAAAAAACTTAAGCCTATTGCTTTCTCACTGCCTTTTGTCCACTTATTTCGTCCCGCCTGCGGCGGGCCTACATGGGTGGCTCGGTTTAAATATCTCGTTTTGTGAAATCGCTGCGTAATACTAATGACAATCAGAGCCGTGCGTGGAGGTCCGCCTGCGGCGGATTGCCCGTGGCAAAAATCATTAGCGAAAATTAGTGGCTTTAAAAGCTTTGCCAAAAAATAATGCCGCACACCTTGCCTTCACCGAATCCTTATTTCATTTGGCAATTCTGCGGGGATTGCTAAAATACCCCTTATGCCAGAAAAACCAAACAGAAAGAAAAGCAAAAAGCCCGTTTTCGAGAAGCCTGCTCTGCAGAGGGAAGTTACCACGCTCTGGGACTACCCCTCGCAAAACTACGCCGGCCCAGAGCAGGGCGATACCAGCTTCGTTGGAGCCACACCAAGCTATGTAATATGGAATCTGCTCGAGCGATATACGAAAAAGAATGATCTCGTCGTTGATCCGATGTGCGGCAGCGGAACAACGCTGGATGTAGCCCGAGACCTCGGCCGAAAAGCCCTCGGGTATGATGTAAGCCCAACTCGGCCGGATATATTCAATGTGGATGCACGCAAGCTCCCGCTGGAAGATGAGAAGGCCGATTTCGTTTTCGTAGATCCGCCATATTCCACTCACATCGACTACAGCGAAGATCAGAGGTGCATCGGCAAGCTGCACGCCGGCGAAGATGAATATTACCAATCAATGCGGCAGGTGTTAGCGGAGATTCACCGCGTTCTAAAGCCCGGCAAATTTATGGGGCTGTATGTCTGCGATTCATTTGAGCTGAAGAAGGGCTTCTTCCCGATTGGCTTCGAGCTTTTCTCAATTATGCGGGAAAAATTCACGCCGGCAGATATAGTATCCGTTGTCCGCCGAAACAAAACCCTCGAAATGGGCAACTACAGAAAATCAGCAGACGAGCAGAACTTCTTCCTCCGAGGCTTCAACTACCTCTTCATTATGCAGAAGCCCAAAAAGAAAAAATCCCCAAATCCGGGCAAATCTGCAAAACGTAAAAGACCTGCGAAGAAAAAATATGCAGGAGAGAGAAACAATAGAAAAACAAGGCATAAGTATCGCAGCAAATAGGATTAGCTGCCCCGATTAAAAGCCGAAAAAGAGGCTCAATTCGGGATTTGTGTTTCGATTTCATTAACATATAATAGAAACCAAAATTGTACATAGTTATTAGTTAAGCAAGGTAATTGATGGATTTACAATCAACTTGGGGCACATATAAGCCTGCCGGTGGAAGCCGTTTATTAAGAGCGTTTGTTAAAATTGGCTTAAGCAGAGGCAGCATCAGAAAAAAAATCGTTAGCAAATGGATTAAAGATTTCGGCCCGATTATTGATATTGAATCTGGAGGCATTAAATACCGCTTAAACTTGCAGAATAATGTTACCGACAGGAAGATATATCTTTCTTCAACCAAATACGATCCCGAAGAGCTTGATTTTCTAAGGAAATACTGCAAAGGCGGGGTTTTTGTAGATATAGGTGCTAATATAGGATTCTATTCTTTGGAGATTGCTAAGAGCGGTGCGAAAAGTGTTGTTTCTTTCGAGCCCAACCCGCCAACTTTAGAAAGACTGAACTACAACATATCCCTCAACGAGCTTCAGGATAAGATAACCGTTATCCCTGCGGCGGTGGGGGAAGAAGGGGAGCTTGAGTTGCATTACTCAGTGGGATCGCTTGGCAGTGCAACTGTTTGCGAAGGCGACATAAATCAAGATATAAGCACCAAAGTGGTTGTTAAATCTTTGCTTAAAACTCTGAAAGAGATGGGCGTTGATAAAATTGATGGACTTAAAATTGATGTCGAAGGCTTTGAAGATAGGGCTTTGCTGCCTTTCTTTGAAAAAGCTCCAGTAGAGATGCTCCCTAAATGCCTTATAACTGAACACAGTAGCAGGGAGCAGTGGGATACGGATTTAATCAGCAGCCTGAAGGCTATAGGCTATAAAGTCGCCTGCATGAAGAAAAATAATACGGTACTGATGATTAATAATTAACTCTTTGTAATATTGTTTTGTGGAATTTACGTTGAATATTTGGATTGTAAATGAGGGCAGCCCAGGGCATATATCTCAATCAAGGGGTATTGCAACGGAGATAGCTGAAAAGCTTAATTCTGGGCTTTATGAAGTAAATGCCAGAATGACTTTGCCTGGCATCCTAAGGCCTCTCATAAGATTTATGGGTAATCTTGGTTATTTGCCGTGGCCGGTTGTGAAAGCTTCTTGCAATATTGGCTTGCCAAAAGGAACACCCAATCCCGATATTATAATTTCAAGCGGCGGTAAAAGCGTTGTTCCGGGAAGATACTTTGCAGAAAAGTACAAAGCTCACTATATTTATATAGGAGAGCGAAAACATTATCCGGCGTCGTGGTTCCATACTGTGCTTACCCCGGTACAAAGTGAGCGAAGCCATAACAGTATTATACTAGATGTTATACCTTCAATGGTTTCCCCTGATACGGCAAAAAAAGCTGCTGATAAATATGAACTTCCAGATGGTCGTTATTGGACGCTTATAATAGGAGGCCGTTCCAGAAGTCACTGTTTTGAAGATGAAGACTGGCTTAATATTGCCGAAGGTGCGAACCGACTTGCTCAAAAAAACAATATAAAATGGCTTGTTACCACTTCGCGTCGTACGGGCGAGAAGGCTGAAAAAATTCTGCGGAGCAATATAAATACGCAGCATATTCAAAAAGCGGTTTGGTGGTCAGAGAATCCTGAAAAATGTGTGCAGGCATTTTTGGGAAAAGCAGAATTTGCATTCGTTACTCAAGACAGTGTAACAATGATAACGGAGGCCGTTTCTTCAGGAACACCGACGGTTGCTATAAGGCCATTAAGGACAGCTTTTGATAGCCGGAGCTTTTTAGTGGAATATTATCATAATTTAGATGAAAAAAAACTGATAATCCCAAAAAATTGTTCAGATTTCGGGGGCTACAATTGTGATATTGGCGATTTTGAAATATGTAATCCTAAGGTAATACAGGAAAAAATTTCAAAAGCAGTTTTAAAGAGAATTTCTGCTGTTTGATGTACTATTACTTCTTTTTTGCTATGCAAACTATTGTCTTGCCCTCTTTTCCCTGTTTTTTTTCAATTTTATCGCCCGGGTACTGGTACAAAATATCGACAACTTTGAACCCGCAGGTTTCGAGAAGGTTGCGAATATCTTCAGTGGTATAATGCCTGAAATGATATTTATTAACATCCCTGCTCCATGGCCGAATGTTCTGATTGGGCACAGAACAGATAAGTGTGCCGCCGTCTTCCAAGTGGTTATAAAAATTCTTTATTAGTTTCTTGTCGTCTTCAAGATGCTCTATCGTCTCAAAAGATACTATTTTGTCAAACCTTTCTGGCCACTTGAAAACGGAAGCATCTCCTTGTTTGAAATCATTGTTGTCTCTCTTGAAAAATCTATTAGCCCATTCAATACTGCCTTCTGAAAGATCGACGCCTAAAACGATTTTCACTTTCTCTGCAAGAATGAAAGAGCCATAACCCACACCGCAGGCGCAGTCCAGAATAGAATCGTTCTTTTCAACAATTTTCTTCGCAAACATATATCTTGTCAATTGGCTTTTTGGTGCCTCTTCAGGCCTGAATACTATCTGTCTCTCAAGTTGGAAATCGCTGTCAGTTATGGAAAGACCAGCTTGGTGCCTGAAAACGCAGTTGGTGCAGTAGATTATTCTGTCGAGTTTCTGGTTGATTTCTCTGATATCTTCTTTTGAGGCCAGACGAAGTTGTCTGCTGATTTTTTTAAGGGCTCTTTTGAATTTTGCGAATGCGATCTTCATTTTGACAATCCCAGCATGGTTTTAATTAAGGGTTTATTTCCAATGTTTTTTTACAAAAGGTGCCTGTCTCCACCTTCCATAATGATTATCTGAAACTTGCTCAGGAGAAGGCTCACCGTGAAAAGAAACTAAAGCGGCTCCTTTTGGAGGCTTAGCATTTCCGAATTTTGCAGTATTAAAAAGTTCAAAACTGCCGATTTTCCATATGTGTCCTTTTGATCTGCAGTGTTTTTTGAAGGATACCACTTTATCTAAAGGAAAATAATTGAAAGAATTATAATGAGCATTGAGCCAATTTTGCTCTCCAATTAAACGGTTTTTTCCGTGATATTTATCTATAGCCTTTTCAGGGTTTGAAATAAAATTGTTCCATATCTCGCAATGCGAGCCAACTCTAAGACGATATAAACAGCCGCTTGCTTTTGCACCTTTACGGCTCCAGTTTTTGGCTACAATAAAATCTTTATCAGGTTCGTTTGCTAAAAAATCAAGAGAGCCAATAACAACAACATCTATATCAATACTCACAACAAACTGATTTTGAAGCCCTAAGAAATTTGGTTGAAAAGTCATTAATTTGCGCCAAATTCCTTCAATACCGTAATCAGGCAATTTGTGAACAAAAATTCCGTCAGAAATTCCTTCAGGATCGTCTGTTATACAATGGAATTTGTGAGGTGTGCTTAGATTTCGTTTTACCATTCTGTATAATATATTAACATAATATGGCGAATAAAGATCCCCCCATTTATAGCAAATTATATTCAAATTTTTTATTTTTTCAGCCATTTTATTTTCCTAGTGCCAGTAATCTTCAATCCATTTAGCTGGTCTTGAAAAATGGTTCAGTTTTCTGCCTCTGTATCCGGCTAGTGCTTCGTGCGGGTCGGGTTTGCCGTGAAAAGCAAGTATAGATGCATTTTCTGGGATCTTTGGGGTAAGAAGCAAATTGAGAGGGAATACAGGCCGGCAGTGTCTCTTGAAACTTCGTACCCATTGCTCAGGCCAATAAATCATTTTCGGCCTTATGCAGTGGGTGAGATAAGTTTGAGGAGGTCGAAAATTCTCTAAAGCCCATTCTTTCTCTCTTAAAAACTGTTCATAAACAAAGGTGCATTTATTAGCCTCAAATCTGAAAACTGAAGAGTTTCCTATTTCTGGCCTCTTTCTGAGGATTGTTTTGTAAGGTTCAATCCAATTGTGAATTATAGGTATCTGATCATCTTCGCCGTAATCAAAGAATTTATCAATTGAATTCAGTATAAGAATGTCGAGGTCTAAAAAAAGGCAGATTCCCTCTATAGGTAAATCCGGCCTGAATAGGCAAAGCTTTCTCCAACCTGTAACCTTAGGCTGCGGGGGAAGGTCTATTTCTGGTATTGGGTAAGGCTGAATGCTATTATTCAATCCTGTTTTGTCGTCTGTGAAACAGATAAAATTATGCTTTATGGATAAGTTCCTCTCAACAGCCTTTTGGAGTCTGTTTACATATTCATATCCGTAAAGATTACCCCATTTCAGGGTAATTATATTTACCGGCTCTTTAGGAGTCATAGTGTTCCTATTCGACTTTTTAATCTTAAAATTATGATTGCAGAAAAATATTACCTTATTAACTGTCAATGTCAAGTAAGTATATCAGCGGGTCCTCTAAGGAGTTCGTGATAAACCTCAAGCTCTTTATCGACCATAATCCTGAGGCTGAAGTTGTCATCAATATATTCCCGCAGGCCGGTGAAGCTCATATTCGCCGCAGTTTCAATTTTCTCTGCGAGCTCATCGGCATCTCTGGGGTTGAAGAGCAGGCCGGTCTGGCCGTCTTTAATGATATCGAGCGTTCCGCCGTGCCGGCTTCCTACAACGGGCGTGTTCATAGCCATCGCCTCGGCTGCTACCCTGCCGAACGATTCGGGCTTGCTTGATGCCGCTGATACTGTTAGATCGCTCATTGCGTAAATCTCACGCACGTTCGCCTGAGGGCCGGCGAATTTGAACGCCTCTTTTCCACCGAGCCGTTCGGTCATACTGTGAAGCTTTTCGAAATAGTCTCCCTTATTTCCTGCCTTACGCCCAACGATAAGCCCCACTGCCTCTGGGTGCTTTTTCCGGTATCTGGCAACTGCGCTGATAAAATCCTCGTGGCCTTTCAATTCAGTAACCCTTCCCACAATCGAGATCACGAATCTGCCGTCAAGGGCGTACTGTTTTTTGAACGCCTCGATAAAATCCGTGTCCAATTTCTCAGGATCGAAGTAGTCCATATCCACGCCGCGGGGAACGTATCTTAGTTTTTCGTAATCGAATTTATAATTCTTTACCACAAAATCCCTGATAGCGCTGCTGCCGTAGATAACCCTGTCGCCGCCGGTCATAATCTTGCTGTAGGCGCTTACGCTGTTGAATCCGTGCACGGTTGTAACGAACGGAATCTTCATCCCCCTCAGGGCAAACCAGCACATCCACGCAGGCACGCGGCTCCTCGCATGCACGATATCAGGCTTTAGCCCCTTGATAAATCCCCGCAGTCCCCATGTTCTAAGCGGGGCTGTGATCGGGTTTTTTGAGCATACGTCCATTGTTATATGCTTTCCGCCCTCTGCGTTTATTTTGCCCGCGAGTTTGCCGCCTGCGCTTATCACGAAGCTTTCGTGCCCTCGGGCAGCGAGCTCACGGCTCAGCTCCACAACGCCCCGTTCAACGCCGCCCTGATTCAGCTCTGGAAGTATTTGGAGAATTCTCATACTGTTACACCAGCCTTTGCGTTTGTGATTGTCATTATTTCTCGCCCCGCGTATGCTGATTCTGTGAATATTTCTTTTCGTATATATCCGATCTTGAGAAAACGCCGGCAAATGTTCGCAGCAGGATTTTCAAATCGGTAATCAGTCCTCGTGTTTCGATATACTGCACATCCAGCTCAAGCTTTTCCTCGATCGTAAGCGAACCTCTGCCGGAGATTTGCGCGAGGCCTGTAATCCCGGGCTTGGCCTCAAGCCTTCGTTTCTGCCTGTCGTTCCATTCTGCTATCTGGGAAACATAAAGCGGCCTCGGCCCAACCAGAGACATATCTCCCTTGAGCACGTTCACAAGCTGGGGCAGCTCATCAAGGCTCGTTTCACGCAGAAATCTGCCCGTCCGTGTTACCCGCGGGTCGTCGCTTGTTTTGGGCGAATTGCCGAAAGGATCCACATCGGCTCTCATTGTGCGGAATTTGATCATCGTAAAGGGCTTTGCGTTTTTGCCGGCTCTTTCCTGCAGGAAAAAAGGATTGCCCCTGCTCTCCAGCCGAACAGCCGCTGCAATAAGCAGTATCACAGGCCAGAGCAGAAGCAGGGCGGCAAGCGAGGCGAGCAGATCTATGAGTCTTTTGCAAAAATCGCTCAATTTTCCTCCGCTTTGGTTTTCCGCCTTCGTTTCACGTCTTCCGGCCGCGTCTTCCAGCGGCGATGTATCCACCAATACTGCTCTGGAGCCTTGCGGATAAGCTTCTCCAGCTCACTGGTATATTCCTGCGTGAGCCATTTGAGCGGCTCATCTTTATCCTGCCATTCTGCAGGCATAATAATCCGCCCGCATTCGATCTCGAAGAAAAACTCACCCATCCGCTGCCGGCATACGCCTACAACAATGGGCAGGTTTTCCGTTATAGCGAGCAGGCCGATGCTTTTGTATGTGCTTGCGGGCTTGCCGAAGAAATCAGCGAATATGCCCTTCCTGCCGGCGTTTTGGTCTGCAATGAAGCCCAGCGTGGCCCCTTTCTTCACCAGCTCCGGCATCACCTTTGCCGCTCCCTTTTTGTTGATTATGTGCTGGCCGTGCCTCTCACGTACCGAATAGAGCCATTTATTTACATATGGGTTGTCTATCGGGCGGGCAATGCTGTACACCTCGAAGCCGAAAAGTCCCATCAGATAGCCCATAATCTCGAAATTTCCGTAATGGCCGGTGAGCATTATAAGCCCCTTGCCTTCGGCCATCATCCACTTTGCCCGCTCTGCGTTGATAAACTCTGCATACTCTCGCCAATTATCGCGGCGGACGAGCTTCGTTGTGAAGAAAACGTCTGCGGCAAGCATCACAAGATGCTGAAAGCTCTTGATGCAGGTTTGCTTGATCCATTCATCATCCTTCTCGGGGAAACTGCTGCGAAGATTCTCCACAGCCTTTTTCCTTCCTTTGGGGTAATGGTCCCACATAATCTCGCCAATCTTCATAGCGAGCTTCAGCGAACGGCGAACACCGAGGGTATGCAGCACCCCCGCGGCAAACCGAACACCGAGATATTCGATATAATGCTCAGCAGCGCTGCGCTTTCTCTTGTTCTTTCTTTTGCTTTTTCCGGGCATAGACGGGTATTTTAATAATTCCAGTACAATTGCCAAATGAAATTAGGCTTCCTATACATTATACCTGTCCAGCCGATTTTATTTGAGAGCCACAAAACAAAAAAAGCTTTTGAGGAAAGTCAAGCTTATTGGAGATTTTAGAGGCTGGTTTAATTCTGTAAAGCTATCAGAAAAGCCCAATTTTATTAAAAGCCTTGAAAGGGTTGTCTATCCTTGGTTGCGAATAAGTCTAAAGGGTTTAATTTTGATTATGTTTCTTTTAAGTAAAGTTAAGTTGTCCGTAAGATAAATGTATGTTGTTTTAATAATTTTGTGCTTTTTTAACGTTTTTATATGTCAATGCTTAATTTTAACAACATCCCTTCCCTTTTGCTCGCTAAGATATGTTTAATAATCTGCGATCCTGTAAACTTTTAGAAAACGAGGTGTTTTTTTTGGGCTTAATTGAAAAAACTTAGAAATTTTTTTTAAATTGCTTGACTTGCAAGAGCTTAAAAGATAAACTTAGTTTTACAATATAAGGTTAGTAAGCTTAGTCTTTGTAATTTTGAGATTTAATTATGACCAAATCGAAAAAAGGGTTTACGTTAATTGAGCTGCTTGTTGTCATTTCGATAATAGCTCTTCTGATGGCGATTCTTATGCCTGCTCTGGGAAGAGCACGTGAAAGCGCAAGGATTATCGTCTGCAATTCTAATTTGAGGCAGTATGGCTTTGCAATACAAATGTATGCAAACAGTAATGACGGATATTTTCCTTACGTATATAACTGGCTCTATTCGCAGGAGAATCTAAGCAATATAAGCAAGGGCCAGTATCTCCAACCCGACGGTTCTTATGAATCCGGCCCAGCTTGCCCGCCCCAATGCGTTTGGCATAACAGTTTGGCAACTCCTGATGGAGGTCTTTGGCCTTATCTTGAAAATGAGGCAGCGCATTTATGCCCTTCATTTCCTTCTTTCGCCAAAACCTACGGCTCAGATCACCATCCTGGCCATCAGCCTGCAATACCTATTGAACCGCAGTACAGCTACAGCATGAATTATTGGCTGGGGGTAGAATCGAATAAATGGAATCCGTGGGTTACATCTGTACCGCCCCCTGCTTCACATCCAGACAGCTTAGAGGCCAGCGGGAGAACCATAAAGATGCTGAGTGTCGATAAGCCTGCTGAGATTGTGGCTTTTGCAGATGAGAACGCATGGACTATTCAGGGGGTTAGTGATTACGGCTTGGATGACAACTCATTGTATATTCTGCGGTCAAGACCTGTGAATTATTTCGGAACTTTCCATAAGGTTTTCGGAGAAGAAAAGAATAGGGGTGAGGGGAATGTGGTTTTTCTAGATGGCCACTCAGAGACCATAGGTTTTGGTGAAAAAATTTCGAGGAATGATTCTCCTTCCGATGTGAGAGAAGAGGCATTCAGACTTGTCTGGCCAAGATGAGATTTGGAAAAAATGAGCAATGGGCTCAGAAAATAATTGTCGTTTAATTTGGAGTGCAAGAAAATGAGAATTCTAAAAAGAGAGAATCACTTGCTGATGTTATTGATGATTGTGTGCGTTATTAGTTCCGCTGCTCCGGCTGCCTATGTCCACCACTGGAAAATGGATGCGTGGGCAGATGGGCTTTATATAAACGGGAGTACGGATACCCACGGCATACTTGACAGTGCTGATGGGGCAGGTCAGGGAACCATTGCAGGAAACTCGGGTGATCCAAATCCTGCACACGACCCCTTGTATGTATGGGGTGATATGGAGAATCCTGACTCAGGGGGCGGAGAAAATGCTTTCAGCTCTGATGCTGCGCCTTCTAACCTGCGCAACGGGATTTCATCATCCCACTCCTTCAATTTTAATGCTGTCAGGGAAGTTGGAGGAAATATGTTTTATGCTGCTGATCAGTATGGAAATGAATATGATTCTGGGAGTTTTACCGCCGAACTGTTTTTCAAGCAGATAGGGGATACATCAGGAACTCAGACTCTGCTCTGGGCAAAAGAAGGGCACGCCGCAAGCCATCTACAGCTCAACACTGGAGCCTCAGGCGATGGAGGACTTGAGTTTTGGGGATATGACGGCAATGGTTTTGTGAACCTCGTTTTGACAAAAGACGACAGGGCAGCCGGTTTTCAGGATGGTATGTGGCATTATGCCGCTGCAAGGTATGATCAGGTGGCTAATGAAATGAGCCTGCTTGTTTACAGTGAAGACGGCAACGCCTATTTTAAAGACCAGACTCTCACTAATGATATACTCATCAGCGGAGGGACCAATAATATTATGATTGGACGCAGGGAAGCTGAAGTTGAGCGTTTTGCCGGTTTGATTGATGAGGTAAGGCTTTCAAATGAAACGCTTAGCAATCCTGATCTTATAGGTGTCCCTGAGCCGACTACCGCCGTTTTGTTTGGTATTGGCAGCTTGCTTTACACGAGAAAACGCAAGGCTTGATTTTGTTGAAATTGATGAAACACGGATGCAGTTGTCTGCACCAGTTGTATTCGTTAATAATTCTATGTGCATGTTAGAGGTTTTATATATGAAAATTAATAGATTAGTTTCATTACTGTTTCTGCTTGCGGCGAGCATTATGGTTTCCGCTGCTACTCCAATAAGTCATTGGAGTATGGATTACACCGGAGCAGTTAATCCTGTGGTTAATGATTCCGCTACTGAGACAGGCCAAGGGAACTTGAGTGGTGGATTGCCTGTCGAAGAATCGGAAGATCACCTTTATTTCTTCCCTGAAAACGGATATGTATCTGGTTATGATACACCGCCCGCTAGTATGTTCAACGATGGATTTTCTGGCGGCGAAGAATCGTTTTATGCTGGATATATGCAGGGTCAGGACGGCGTTTTGTTTTTTCCTCAGGACGGCTACGGAAATGAATTCGATTTCGCTGATTCTTTTACGATTGAAGGATTTTTCAAAACTGATGGAGACCAGTCTCAAAATGGATTTCAGCAAATTCTGATTCAGGATGAAGCTGGATTCAGTTATAACATCACGCTTAACGAAGGCGGTGAAGGAGCTTTAATGTTTGCTGTAAACACGATAGCCTCTGGAACCGGCCAGATCACCACAGTATATGCAGGGGGGCCGGGAGTCGCGAACTTCGCGGATGGTACATGGCATTATTTTGCAGCCCGTTTCGATGACCGCAACGACCGTTTTTCTTTAACTGTAATGAAAGAGAATGGTTCGGTTTACTCCGCAACACAGGCCCTTCCAGGCGGTTCTGAGCTCCTTCATGAAGGAGCGGGGAATATGCTTATCGGCAGAGAAAACTTTACAGGCGGCCGGAATTTTAACGGGTTTATAGATGAACTTCGTTTCAGCTCGGGGATTGTATCTGATACGCAGCTTATGGGTGCAGTGCCGGTTAGCGTAAGCGTGATCCAGCCTCAGGACGGTCAAGAGAATGTTGTGGCTGAGGATGCCTATCTTGAGTGGTGGGGTGATGAAGAGGTTATCGCTTCTTATGATGTCTATCTTGGAGAATCACAGACCAGTATGTCCAAGCTTGATAATGTTTCTCAGAGCTTTTATGATTCTCTCTCAGGCCTTCAAGAAAACACCACTTACTACTGGAAGGTTGATGGTTTGGATGCCTCAGGGAATGTTGAGGTTAATGGCCCTGTCTGGACTTTCACGACACGTCAGGCTCCTCAAAAGGTTCTTGAATGGAAAATGGATGAAAGCTCAGGCCAGACCGTACAAGACACTTCTGGAAATGGTAATGACGGCAACTTTGACGGATGGGCAAATCCAACATGGACAGAGGGCTTTGAAGGGAACTGCCTTGAGTTCAACGGGGGAGGTTCTGTAGTGAATCAGAGCCCTGTTAATCTGCCTCTGGGAAGCGAAGATTCATGGACAATGAATATCTTTGTGTATATCGATCAGCCTCTTGATGAAGAAACCATCATTGCTGGAATGGGCGACCAGATGTTTACCTCAAGCGAAAACACAGAAGACCCTTCAGCAGATCCTAATATGTTCGGTTCATTGCGCTATATTTCTTCTTTCCCATGGAGCGGGATTACGTTTTACGGCAATCGGACAGATGTTGAATCGGGCGTAGATTTTACCACAGGCACATGGCAGATGATTACAGCAACCTATGACGGATGGACTAATCAGTGCGTTCTTTATAGAAACGGATCTGAGTTAGCTTCAGCACAGTTTGATTTGAATGATTCCAGTTCTCAGGTGAAGGCCTCTACTTATCAGAATATATGGTCAAATACTTTGAATTTTGTCGGCAAACTTGATGAGTTCAGCATCTACGACCAGAAACTTTCGCCGGCGGAAGTGGGTGGTATGTCTCCATGGGCATACAGCCCGTATCCTGCAGACGGGGCTCAGGGTATTGATATTGATGTCGAACTGAGCTGGAATGCAGGGAAAGATGCAGTAAGCCATGATGTGTATTTCGGCACCGATCCCAATAACCTTACATTCCAGGGGAATCAGAGCTCTACAACTTACGACCCTGGCAGTCTTGACTGGTCTGCCACATATTACTGGAGGGTTGATCAGGTTGACAGTATGTCCAATACTCTTCAGGGTAAAGTTTGGAGCTTCACCACTGTTATTCCTCAATGTGATCCGCCATTACCGGGCGATGCTGACGGAAACTGCTATATTGACTTAATGGACCTTGCTGTGATGTCATCGAATTGGCTCAAATGCAACCTTGTGCCATCCGAAGCTTGTCCATAGAAATTAAGACTTAAACAGCAGGGGAACCCCCTGCTGTTTAAGTTTCCACAGAGGTGATGCAAAGTTGAAACTCTAATGTTTCATATAAAACCTCACTCTCACAACACTGAGGACGGCTCTAAGCTGCGATTCTGTCGGAAAGGCGGGAAATTACATTTCTGTAAATGGAAAAAATTTTAATAATCCAACTGATAAAATTGAAAAGCAATTCGAAGGGAGAATGTTTTTGAATCGTTTGTTAGAGAAAACAGCTTTCATTGCGATGATAATTGCAGTATCAGTTTGTTTTGCCCAGACAACTGCACGCTGGTCTATGGAGTGGACTCATCTTGCAAATCCTTCTGTTTATGATATCGCATTTGGGCTTGGCCAAGGCACGATCGGCGGGTCGGGGGAAAATGTTGTCGAATTCGACCATCTCTGGTATTTCGGTAACGCAGGCTTTACTGAAAATTCTCTGCAGCCTCCGCAAACTCTCTTTTCCGATGGTTATTTCCCGAGAGGCGCTTCCTATGATTCAGGTGCGCAGTTTGGTGATGGGGTGCTTTTTTTTCCGCAGGATCAATATGGTAATGAATTTGATTATTACGACTCCTTTACAGTGGAAGGTTTTTTCAAGACTCACGGGGATCAATCGGAAAGCGGTCCTCAGCAAATTCTTCGTCAGGCTGAGAATGATTACAGTTATGGAATATCAATCAATGAAGGTGGAGCAGGCTGTCTAAGGTTCGCAATTGATTCGACTATTGACGGAATAATTTTTGCGGATACGAATTTGGGCAATTATGCTGATGGGCAATGGTATTATTTTGCTGCCCGTTATAATGACCCCTCCGATGAAATTTCTTTAACAGTTTTGTCGCAGGACGGGCAGGTAGAACAGAAGAATGTGCAGCTTGCTTCAGGTTCTGAGGTGCGAAGAGGCGGAAGTTCGAATATGCTCATCGGACGTAAAAACTACAGCGGAAGTTGGCAGTTTGCGGGCCTTATTGATGAATTAAGGCTGAGCGGGGGCTTTGTTTCAAATACCAATCTTATTGGCAATCTCCCTGCTTCTAAGAACCCGCAGCCGAAACCAAGGCAGGATGATGTTGATTTGGACGTGCAGTTACAGTGGGAATCAAGCCAAGATATATACGCTTACAATGTGTATTTTGGCCAAACAGACCCACCTGCTTTTAAGAAACAGCAAACACAAACTGTTTATTCTCCGGAAACATTAAATCCGGGCACAACCTATCTCTGGCGGGTTGATGATATCCTCAAAGATGGGACTATTGTAAAAGGAGAGGTTTGGTCATTTACTACAAAACGGCCTTCTTGCGATTTTTTTACAGTTCATGATTATAATGATGACTGCGTTATAGATACAAATGATCTTGCTCATTTTGCTGCGGCTTGGCTGGATTGCGGAATAGTTCCTGAAAGCGACTGTTTATAAGATTTTCTGAGGTAATATTATGCATAGATTGGGACTGGTGATTTTTATATTAGTTTTTGTTGAATTTGTCTGCTGTTTAGGCTGTGCTGAGACGGTTGGATTTTGGTCTATGGATCCTTTATCCGGAAATCCGGTAGTAAAAGATTCAAGCGGGCATGGGAATAATCTCTGGTATATGGGAGTAGCAGGGTACACCACGTCTAACCAGACACCGCCCGCTGAGATGTTCAATGCCGGTTTCAGCGGCGGTGTTCATTCTTATGCCCCCTCACAGCAGTCAGGATACGGGGTACTGTTTTTTCCACCTGATCAATATGGAAATAATTTGGACTTCTCAGGTTCATTTACAGTTGAGGGGTTCTTCAGGACAAATGGCGAGCAGTCTCTTGCCGGCCCAATGCAGATTTTTCTACAGGCAGACAGCGATTTCAGCTACAGTATGGTGCTAAATGAGAGCGGAAGAGGGGCTGCCGACTTCAACATCAATATGCTTCCTGGAGGTATCCAGTCTGTTACTCTAAACAGCAGAAATTATGCCGATGGAAACTGGCATTATTTCGTTGCGAGGTACAATAATGTATCCGACAGGCTAACCTTCGGTATCCTAAACCCAGACGACAGCTTTGATACCAGTATGAAGCAATTTTATGACGGAAGCCGTTTGAATCAAGGGAATGACGAATCAATGTTTATAGGCAGGGAAACTTCCGGCGGCGCAAAAACTTTTAATGGCCTGATAGATGAGCTGCGTTTCAGTTCAGATATTCTCACTGACGATCAGCTTCTAGCCGCATTGCCTAATAAAAATGCTGCCCTTAAACCTTCCCCTGCCCATTATGAAAAGGAAGTTTGGATAAATAAATCTCTTCAGTGGATACCTGCTGCTGGTGCAGAAAGCCACAGGGTTTACCTCGGCAGTGAATTTCCTCTGCAGCTTCGTTCTGAACAGCAGGGAACTTCCTATATTACAGGAGAACTTGAAGCAGGAAGAACGTATTATTGGAGAATTGACGAAGTCTTTGAACAGGAAGTTGTTACGGGCACTACTTGGCAGTTCTCAACGGTAACCTCGACCTGCAAATTTCCTTCAGTTCACGATGAAAATGGAGACTGCTATGTAGATTATGTTGATTTTACTGGTTTTATGGGTCATTGGCTAAACGGGTTTGATGTAACTCCCTATCGAAATGATATGAATTATGATGATGCTCAAGTGGTCTTGGACTTTGAAGAAGCTAATGGATACCAAACTTACGACAAAGTCTCGGATTCAATGCTGAGAATAAACAGTCCGTTTTATGAGCCTGAATGGGAAAAAGGTGTTTATGGGAATGCTCTTCGCTTAGACGGGGGAACAAACTGGATAACAAAATCTATAACTCAAGACAAACTTCCCGACGATGAGCTTACGGTTGAGTCTTGGGTAGCAATTGAATCTTATCCTGTAGATGATGCTGCGATTGTAAACCAATATACACATCCAACAGCCGGCTATTTTCTTGGCCTTACTAAGTATGGAAGATGGAATTTTTCTGTTTCTGTAGATGGGAATTGGTACACATGCTGGGCGACGATGGAGCTGCCGAAATATAAGTGGAATCATATCGCAGCTTCCTTTCATAAAAATAACGGCCTTAAACTTTATCTTAACAGCCGCCTTGTTGGTACAGCGCAAACCCCCTCAGGCGTGCCCCTTACGCCAAATTCAGAGAATGATCTTATGATAGGCAGAGACATCAATACTCAATGGTCTGGCCCTTATGCCCATGGCGCTGTAAATGGCATACTTGATGAGCTCAGGGTATACAACAGAGCCCTTTCTGCCAAGGAAATCAGAGCAAACTATTCAAAGGCCTTGCCTCTGGAAAGCGAACCAGACCTGATTCCTTCAAAAGAAAGGTTTATATCTGATTCTCAAGCACGCCCGGGATATCACGCTGGCACTTCAGCAAACTGGACCAATGAGCCAACAGGATTGGTTTACGACCCAGAACGCCGAGAGTGGCATATTTTTCACCAGAAAAATCCTTCAGGAAGTTTCTGGGATCATATACATTGGGGGCACCTGAAAAGTCCTGATCTGGCCAACTGGGACCATATGCCTAATGCTATAGCCCCTGAGCCCGGCATAGATTCAGGCGGGTGCTGGTCCGGCAATGCGGTTTATTACAACGGCACACCCACTTTAGTTTATACAGCAATTGAAGGTAAGGCGCATGTGGCCCTTGCCACGAGCGTTGATGGATGGAAAACTTGGCAGAAGCAGGGGCATGTGCTTAGTGATGTTCCCCCAGGATATATGGATTATCGTGATCCTTACGTCTGGGAGGAAAACGGTTGGTGGTATATGGTTATAGGCTCAGGTGTAGATGGTACAGGCGGTGCAGCACTGCTGTACAAATCTACCAACCTCAGAGACTGGCAGTATCTCCATCCTCTGTACAGCGGAAATATCGACGTTTCAGGTTTTTACTGGGAAATGCCTGTTTTTCTGCCGATTGGAAATGGCAAGCATATCCTTCTGATTACTACGCTGGAATCTGACGGACCGGCAAGAGAGCTTTATTGGGTTGGTACATGGCAGAATGAGCACTTCATTCCTGACCACCCCGAGCCCAGGCAGCTTGATGTGTTTAACTGGATGCTTGCCCCTGCGGCTTATGTTTCCCCTCAGGACGGGTTGCCGAGAATAATGGGGATTGTGCCGGAGCAGAGATGTCCTGCACTTATTGAAAATGCAGGTTGGCGCCATACCTTTTCGCTGCCTCGCAAATTATATGCAGCTTCTGATGGTACTCTAAGACAGCAGCCTGCCCCTGAGCTTGCAAACCTCAGAGAGTATCACCTGAATATAGAAAACCAAACGCTGGCTACCGGCATCGGAGATGAAACGCTTCGTCCAGCCTACGGCAAGATGGTTGAAATTAAAACAGAAATAGACCCTCAGGATTCTGCTATTGTTGGTGTGAAAGTATTAAGAAGTCCTGACGGCGCAGAAGAAACTTTAATATACTATGACCGTCTGGCAAGTACAATAAATTTAGATAAGAGAAACTCAACCCTTGATAAGACTGGTTCGGAGACAAACCTATTAAGCGCCCCATTTGATGCCTCTGGCGAGCCGGTTAGATTCCATATTTATGTTGACCACAGTATTTTAGATGTTTTTGTTAATGACAGGGCTGTTTTCAGTACTCGTGTTTATCCAACTCGGGCAGACAGTGAAGGTGTGCAGTTGTACTCCATAAGCGGGACTGCTCATATTAATTATCTCGATCTTTACAAGCTGCGTTCGGTTTGGGATGATTAGAAGATAAATACCGTTTGCTTAACTTGTTTTGCACGTGAATTCCTGTCGTCTTGTATTAATTGTCTTAAATTAAAAGAATCAATTGTTAAAGTATTGTTTGTTAGGATATTTGTTTGTAAAAATACGAGACCGTCCCAATTAGTGTGTCTAAAGAAAAAGGGATTCCTTTTCTAAGCTATATGCTTAGTATGTTAAAAAAAAGTCAAATTAAACAAAAAGGAACCCCTATGAAAAGGAATTATAACACAATTTTGGAAAAAGCGGTTGAAGATTTTCTTGCCCACAGCGGGAAAAGTTTGGAAGATGCAATTCGGATTACATTCGAGACTATTCTCAAAGCCGAGCAGGATGAATTTTTGGGTTACGTCAACGGCTGCCGGAAAGACAAATCCACGAGCAACAAGCGTAATGGTTACCGTCAGGCTTTAGTCCAGGGATTGCAATCCACTTTCAGGATAAACATTCCCCGAGATCGTCTTGGTAATTTTCAGCCATTTTTTCTTGATCTGTTAAATTCTCAGAGAGGCAAATATGATAATTTAGCCTTTAGGTTATACAGCAAAGGCCTTACGACTCGAAAGATCGAAGAGATTTTCCAGGAGCTTTTCGAGCAAAATTACTCCAAGAGCAGCATATCTCGCATAACCTCGAATTTCACAGAATACCGCAAGCTCTGGCAGAACAGGCCGCTGGATGAAGACTGGTACATCATTTACATTGATGCGGTAAAGGTAAAGCTTCGCAGGGACAAGGTTTCCAATGAATCGATGTACGTTGCTTTAGGGCTAAAGGAAGACCTAAGTCGAGATGTATTAGGTGTTTACAATATACCAGAAGAGAGCAGCGAAGGCTGGCATTCAGTTCTTAAAGACCTCAAAGAGCGTGGAGTAAAGAAGGTTCTTTGCTTTGCTGCAGATGGTCTAAAGGGTTTGTCGGAAACTGTGAGCAGGGTTTATCCTTCAAGCGATTTTCAACGTTGTCTTATTCATAAGCTTCGCAATGTACTCAGCAAGGTTCGCCAAAATGACAAGAAGGAAGTTGCCTCAGATTTCAAAGCGGTCTTCAAGCTTGAAGATGGCAGCTACCGTTTAGAAGATGGTAAATGCGAGCTGGATAAATTTGTGAAGAAATGGGCAAAGAAGTACAGCAGTTTTGAGAATATTTTCCCTGAGCAGGAGAGGGATGATTATTTCACATATTTGAAATATCCGACTAAACTGCATCGTATGATGTACACCACCAATTGGATAGAGGCTCTTAACAGGATAATCAGGAGAACCGTTAAAATACGCTGCAGCTTTCCTACAGAAGAAAGTGCGTTGAATCTGATCTGCGCCCGTTTAATGGAGCACAGTGAGACGAAATTGATGAGGTATAAAGTTACGAGTCTGTTTGCATGCAAGGATGAACTTGATACAATGGCAAAAGAAAGGCGGAAAATTTCACCTCAGGGTACCCTGAGGTGAAATAAGGAGCTAAGCATAAATGCTGAAAAGATCCTTCAGACACACAATTTGGGACACTGCCAAAAATACTTGTTTTTTAGCTTCAAGAAAACTTTTTATTTTTTTATCTAATCATTCGCAATGCGAAGAAAAAACTGTTGTTTACGCTTTCAAAACGGCCTTTTTGATAATTTAATAAAGCCCTAAAGCGGGTTTTTGAGTTGATAATCGGCTGCTGAGTTTCAATAAAAAACTTTACAACTGAAATCTTTCGTGTTATAAATACTGTTTAATCTGCCCATTATTAGCGGTAGTTAGTGTTCTGACAGGCTCAATTTGCAGTCGTGTCAGTTATTTTTCTGAGGATATCGTGCGGCTTTGCCGCTGAATTGTGGGCGAGTATTAGCTTAGCACGTTTACTTTGAAATTGGAAAATTAAATTAAGAGAGACAGGTATGTCAGTAATTCAAGTTAAAAACCTTTTCAAGGTTTTTGGAAGGAATCCCTCAAGGGTTTTCCCTCTGATTGAAAAGGGAATGAACAAAGAAGAGATTCTGGCCAAAACCGGCTGCACCATAGGCGTTAATGATGCCTCTTTTGAGGTGCAGAAGGGAGAGACCTTCGTTATTATGGGTCTTTCCGGAAGCGGTAAATCCACGCTGGTTCGCTGCCTGAACCGTCTTATCAGTCCGACAAGAGGTTCAGTAATAGTTGACGACAAGGATATAATGGATCTCGACCAGAAAAACCTCAATAAGCTCAGAAGCCAGAAGATGTCGATGGTTTTCCAGCACTTCGGCCTACTGCCTCACAAGAACGTGTTGAATAACGTTGCTTTCGGGCTTGAAATCAGAGGTGTTGAAAAGAATAAAAGATACGAGCTTGCTGAAAAGGCCGTTAAGCTTGTTGGCCTTACAGGCTATGAAGACAGCAAAACCGCAGAGCTCAGCGGCGGTATGCAACAGAGAGTGGGGCTTGCAAGGGCTCTGGCCGCTGATACCGACATAATCCTTATGGATGAGGCTTTCAGTGCTTTGGACCCGCTTATCAGGACTAATATGCAGGATGAGCTGCTTGAGCTTCAGGCTAAAATGCACAAGACGATTGTCTTTATTACTCACGACCTCGACGAAGCACTCAAACTCGGCGACAGGATCGCTATTATGAAAGACGGTTTCATTGAACAGATCGGTACGCCGGAAGATATACTTATCGCTCCTGCATCTCAGTATATCCGTGATTTCGTTGAGAATGTTGACAGGTCTAAGGTGATTACAGCCAAAACTGTTATGAGGAAGCCGGAAGTGATTGCTTCTCATAAAGACGGACCCGCTCAGGCTCTCAGGCAGATGGAACGCTCCGGACTTTCAACTCTGTTTGTTGTTAATGAAAACAGAGAATTCATCGGTCACGTGAAAATTGATGATGCAATCAGGCTTTCTAAAGAGAATAAGAAAAAGCTTGATGAAATTATCATAAAAGATGCATACACAAGCACGCCAGATACCGCTATTGCCGAAATGATACCGGCAGCCTCTGAAACCGCTCTGCCTATTCCTGTAATAAGCGAGGACGGACACTTTGAGGGGATTGTTACCCGCGCCAGCATTCTGGCAGCAATGTCATCGGAAGGAGATAATAATGAATCTTAAGATAGGCGATACATTTGAAAAGGGAATAAACTGGCTTACCGACAACTTTGAGGGGTTCTTCGACGGAATCAATCAGGGCGTTGGTACGCTTATCGATACTCTTGAAACCACATTTACCGGAACAAACCCTTGGGTTCTGATAGGTATTCTTGTGGTATTGGCGTGGTATCTTAAGGGCTGGAAACACTTCCACTACCCCATTATGACTCTTATCGGCTTTGCTGTAATTGTCGGAATGGGGCTCTGGGAAGCTACAGTGCAGACTCTCGCCCTTGTTCTTGTAGCTACATTTATAGCCCTTCTTATAGGTATCCCTGTGGGGATATTTGCAGGAAGAAGCGAAAAGGGCGAAACCGTTATCCGGCCTATTCTGGACTTTATGCAGACAATGCCCGCTTTTGTTTACCTGATTCCTGCCGTGCTTTTCTTCGAGCTCGGTAAGGTTCCCGGCGCTATGGCAACGGTGATTTTTGCTATGCCCCCGGCAGTAAGGCTCACCAGCCTCGGCTTGAGGCAGGTGCCTGAAGAGGTGATGGAAGCGGCAGTTTCCTTCGGTTCAACAACAACTCAGCAGCTTGTTAAGGTACAGCTGCCCTCCGCTCTTCCGAGTATTCTTGCAGGTATTAACCAGACGATTATGCTTTCATTATCTATGGTTGTTATCGCTGCAATGATTGGCGCCGGCGGACTTGGAAAACAGGTTCTTTTTGGAATTACCCAGTTAAAAATTGGATTAGGGTTTGAAGCCGGGCTCTCAGTTGTTATACTTGCTATTTACTTGGACAGAGTAACCCAGGCTATGGGTGAAAAGTGGGGTAATCGTTAGAATTATTTTTGAAAGGAGAAATCCGAAATGAAAAACAGACTACTTAAACTCACATTACTATCGTTTGCAGCGGTATCGCTGATCGCATTCAGCGGCTGCAAGAAACAGACAACCGGCGGCGAAGAGTCGCAGGGCGCTTCTTCAAGCAGCTCTGAGTCTGCTGAGGCACAGTCCGGCAGCGGCGGCGAGTCAAAGGTTGTGAAAATCAGCTACGTAAACTGGGCCGAAGGCGTTGCTCTTTCGCAGCTGGTAGAAGAGATGCTCACAAATATGGGCTATGAAGTAAAGCTTACTATGGCTGACGTAGGCCCGATTTATGCATCTGTTGCAAAAGGCGATCAGGACGTTATGCTTGAGACATGGATGCCTGTAACCCACAAAGACTACTGGGATCAGTACAGCGATGATTTCGAGCAGCTCGGCGTTTGGTTCGAAAATGCAAAGATCGGCCTCGTTGTCCCTGAGTACATGGAAATCAGCAGCATAACAGAGCTTAACTCAATCAAAGATAAGCTCAAAGGCCAGATTACTGGTATTGATGCAGGTGCTGGAATCACCAAGACTACCGAAACAGCTATTGAAAAATACGGCCTGGACTATACCCTTCTCACTTCAAGCGGACCTGCTATGACGGCCTCTCTAAAATCAGCCATCGATAAGAACAATCCTATCGTGGTTACTGGCTGGGCTCCGCACTGGAAATTTGCTAGATACGACCTCAAATTCCTCGACGACCCGAAGGGTGTTTACGGAAGCGCTGAAGAGATCCGTATGACTTGCCGTGAAGGTTTCAAGGAAGATATGCCGAAGGTTGCTGAGTTCCTCTCAAGCATCAAATTCAATAATGCCCAGATTGGAACACTCATGGACGCTATGGCTAATGCCGATGGCGACAAAAAGGCAGCTCTCAAGGCTTGGATGGCAGAAAATCAGCAGCTGATTAACAGCTGGAAGTAGTTAATTTAAAAAAAGTGAATATTGTTACAAATTGGAAAGGATTCATTGATGAAGACCCTAAAGACTCCTTTAGCGGCCGCACTGATGGTTGCGTTTCTGGCTGCAGGCGCGTTTGCTGCGAGTGAGCAGGATATTGATTCTGCTTTCAGCGGCATCAAATTCGGGGAGACTGACGATGCTAACGCCTCGTTTGACAAGCAGGTGCTCCCTATTACCGCAGGCCCTCTCAAGATTGGCGGATTCATAAGAGCAAATTACGCTTACAAGAGCTGGGCAAAAGATTACGAGCATGGCGGCGAGCTCGCGCTGGACACAATTGGCGTTAATGTTAACCTTCAGGGAACTGACCCGATTATCGGTTCATTCCAGTACAGGTATTACAGAACCCACCACGCTGATCCGGGGCACTTCTACCACTTCCTCCATCACGGATGGCTGGGGTATAAGTTTGATGACACCAAACAGATTCAATTCGGTGTTCATCAGGTGCCTTTCGGTATCCAGCCTTACGCATCTCACAACTGGTTCTTCCAGCTTCCCTACTACGTAGGCTTTGAAGACGACTACGACCTTGGTGTTAAGTGGATTCAGGACATGGGCAACACAAACCTGAAACTTGCCTACTACTACGGCGATGAAGGAAGCTACTACGGCGACAGCCGCGATTCTTCAAGGTACTCTTACGATCTTGTAAAGGGCGATGAATGGCCTGGTGTTGAAAGCTATAATACTGAGCGCAATCAGGTAAATGCAAGAATAGCCCAGACACTTGACCACGGCGACGGCGACAAGACCGAGCTCGGCCTTTCTCTCCAGTATTCTCAGATTCACAACAGCAAGACCAATGATGATGGCGATCACTATGCTATCGGTACTCACCTCGACGGGTACTACGGAAAGTGGAACGCCAAGCTTGAAGCTATCAGGTATGGCTACGATGCAGAAAATCCTGCAGGCGTGAGCGATGACTACGTAGTAATGGGTGCTTACGATGCTCCGTATCAAGTAGCAGCGGATGGCACAATGCTTGTAGCTGGTATCAGCAGAGATCTCGACGTAAACTTCGGCCCGATCAAGACTGTTACCGTTTACAACGACTATTCTATTCTTCTGAAAGACAAGTCTGACTACAACGATACTCAGCAAAACGTTCTCGGTATGTCTTTCAGCGTTGGAAGGTTCTTCACAATGGTTGACCTTGCAATGGGTAAGAACCACCCGTGGTTCCATACTGCCGGCCAAAATTGGACTGATGGACTATCAGCAGCTTCTGAAGATCAAGGCTGGCACACGAGATTTAACGTAAACATTGGCTACTACTTCTAAAAACTAAACCTTGCATCTTAATCATCCGATAAAAGGATTTCGGGCAGCCTTGTGAGGGCTGCCCTTTTAATGCGCAGGGAATAGAAAATGTTTCAGCCTTTTTAATCCTTTATCGGGCTGCCTTGGAGCAGTTAGATTTTAATTTAGAAAGGAATGTTATGAAGAAAAGATTAATTAGTGTTATGGTGATTTCGTTTTTGGCAGCGGCTTTAACAGCTTTCACAGGCTGCAAAAAACAAACACCCGCACAGGATGACGGCCAGCAGGCTCAGCAGCAGGAAAGCTCGGAGGGCTCCAAAGAGATAAAGCTCAGCTACGGCAACTGGGCTGAGGGTGTTGCATTTGCTCATCTGATGGAAGTAATGCTTACGGATATGGGCTATGACGTCCAGATGACTCTCGCAGACCTCGGGCCGCTTTTTGCCTCTGTGGCTGAGGGGAATCAGGATATTATGGTAGAGAGCTGGATGCCCGCCACCCATGGACATTACTGGGAGCAGTATGGCGAGGACTTCGACGAGCTGGTTACGTGGTTCGATACAGCGAAGATCGGGCTGGTTGTCCCTGATTATGTGAAAATTGACAGTGTTGCAGATTTGAACCAGATCAAAGAGGGCATCAAAGGCCAGATCACAGGCATTGATGCAGGTGCGGGGATTATGAAGAAAACAAAGCAGGCTATCCAGGATTACAACCTCGATCTCGAACTGCTTACTTCAAGCGGCCCTGCGATGACGGCCTCTCTCAAATCAGCAATCGACAAGAAAGAGCCGATCGTGGTTACAGGATGGGCTCCGCACTGGAAGTTTGCAAGGTACGACCTCAAATTCCTCGAAGACCCCAAAGGCGTTTACGGAAGCACCGAGAGGGTTGTGGCTATATGCAGGAAGGGATTCAAACAGGATATGCCGGAAGTGGCTGAGTTCTTCTCGAAGATCAAATTCAACACCGCTCAGATCGGCTCGCTGATGGACGTTATGGCAAACGCAGATGATAAGGAAGAGGCCGCAAGGCAATGGATGATGGATAATCCCGCTCTTGTAGCAACTTGGACAACAGTTCAGTAAGATTATACCAGAATTGAGTATTAAAAATTTAATGCTCAATCTATTAGAGTCTGAAGCTGAATTCAATAAGATAGCATCAGGATTCTGAATTAAAAACCCGCCTGATTTTTCAGGAGGGTTTTTTAATCCTTCCGCCGTAATTCTACAGGTGTAAACCTGTAGATGGAAGTATCCGCTGTCTTCGATTATAATGCTCTTATGGAATACAATAAGCAAGGACACAGCGTATATTATACCAGATACCACTTGGTGATGTCGACCAAATACCGTCGAAAGATATTTCGAAGCGGTATTGGCGAATATTTAGAACAAGTGGTTGAAGGGATTGGAAGAAGGGTTTCCGATTTAGAAATAAGGGAAATTAACACAGATGAAGATCACGTTCATATATTGCTCTCAATACCGCCGAAATATTCTGTGAGTGAGATTGTAAATAAGCTAAAAGCCAATACCGGCAGAGTCCTGAGAAGGAAATTCACGTGGCTTGATAAGGTATACTGGGATCAGGACGGTATTTGGTCGGTAGGCTACTTCGTTTCAACAGTCGGAATTAATGAAGAAACAATAAGGAAATATATTGAACATCAGGGTAGAGAAGACAGCGGGGAAGCGAAGCTTCTATTCTGAAAATGCCACGGGCGTAAGCCCGTGGTAGTTTACTTTGCGGCAGTTCAGAATCTTTTCTGTAAATTCTGTTCAAAGTCATTATTTGTGTGAATCCTTGCAGCCCCGCAGGGGCGACCAATGCATGCGTCCATCTTTGCTTTTACCCTTCTGCCGTTAAAATACTTAGCTGTAATAAATCCGCAGGCGGGTTAACCAAAAACGGCGCTGAGCAGTTTATCGAGATCCATAGGCACTTCATTCTCCCAAACCTCCAGCACGGTGCCGTCTTCAATAACTATAACCAGCGGGGTAGCCGTGAGCCACTGCCTCTCATTAACAATCTCGCCTGTAAGGCATGTTGTATCCTGCGGAACCGGATCAGGAGCAGAGCTCTCATGGGAGGGCAGATGAATGAATGCGATCTTCACATCCTGCCCTGAAGCCTGCATCACTTGATTAAACTCCTCGTAAACCGGAATCGCCTCGCGGCAGTTCGGGCAGTCGTTGTGGTAGAAGAGCATAATTGAGAGCCCTTCAGCTAGTTTATCTGCTATGCTTATATCGTAGAGGTATTCGAAATACTCCCCTTCCCACTTCTCCTCTTCCACGAAGAGATAATCCTCGGTTTCGGCGGGAGGTTCGAAATGCACCATCGTCCAGCTGATAGAGGCAAGCAGCAGTGCTGTTGGCAATGCGGTTGAAACCAGATGTCGGATGTTCGGCCATGGCGGTGGCAGAAGCTTCTCGCCCCGAGGCCTGAAAACCACAAGCAGAATCACAATAGGCACATCAATCGCAAAGACCGTAATCCATGGATTAACTGCCACCTCCCCGAAACATCCGCAAGACGCTGCCCCGCTGAGCCCTTTGTAGAGGCTGTCGAGCGTGAAGGCGGTGAAAGCCAGAACAGCGAGCAGCCAGCCAGCCTTTTTGAATATCCCGCAAATAAGCCAAATCGCAAGCCCTGTTATCAGCACCGTCTGAATGATTACAAATTCCCGCGTTTCAAATATATTCGCAGGCACAATCGGTTCGCTGAGAACCATCTTGAATTTTGCAGCCGCTGAGAAAATCAAAACAGCGCTTGTGAGCCAAAGGGTTATTTCGCTGAGGAGATTCCTGTTTTTTTCGTTCATTTAAGATGTCCAGTGATAGTGTTTAATGCCCTTGCTGGTGATAACTCTTTCATCTCTGCAAGTTTTCGGCAGTCGCTGAATTCGGGTTTGCAGAAAACCTGCTCTCCGTTATAGAATCCTTTTTTGAGCCTAACCTCGCAGCCTTCAATCTCTGCTGTTTCAAACTCCCTCTGGAGGGTTATCCTGTCCATTGTCTGGTATCTTATTCCGAGCGTGATCCCGCTGCGAAAGACAATTTCAGCTATCTTGTCGAGGTCTTCGGCTCGGCAGAGAACGCAGAACTTCACCCCGGGCCTGCCTTTCTTCATATACACAGGCTCTGTCCAAACATCTAGGCAGCTTTCGTTTCCTGCAAGCTCGCCTGCGAGTGAACCAACAAGCTCGCCTGTGCTGTCATCAACATTTGTTTCCATCATCACAGCCTTCTCCATAAGCTGCTCATCGCCCGAGCTGCCCTCTGTAAGGCGGATTATATTTGCCATTTTAGCAAACTCTTTGCTGCCGGCGCCGTACCCGCTGCGCACGTTGTTGTAGGCGGGAGGCTCGCCCGGCAAACAGAAGTATTTCAGAATCGCTGCGCCGGTGGGCGTTAGCAGCTCGGTATCTGCCTCGCCCCTGAACACATTGAGCCCTCTGATTAAAATTTCAGTTGCTGGGGCTGGAACGGGCATCACGCCGTGAGCGCACTGGACGGTTCCGCTTCCGATTGCCACTTTCGGGCAGTACATCTTCTCGAATCCCAGCAGGTATATACCGAAGCAGCAGCCTACGATATCCGCGATGGAATCGGCCGCCCCAACTTCATGGAAATGCACCTTCTCAGGCGTTGTTCCGTGAACCTGAGCCTCTGCCTTGGCTATCATTGAAAACACCGCTTTGGAATCCTGCTGAACCTTCTCAGGCAGATCAGCTGCATCAATCATCCGCTCGATATCCGGAAGATGACGATGCTGGTGATGATGATTCTCACCCTGGCTGTGGTGATGGTGGTGGCCGATTAAAGGCTCAAACTTCACCGCTCTTACGCCGCTGCGGAATACCTCTTTTATCTCAACCCCTTCAAGCTCTTCTACCCCAAGAGACATCAAGGCAGATTCTATCCTCTCAGAATCCGCCCCGCAGTCTATCAGTGCGCCGAGGATCATATCTCCAGCGGCTCCTGACGGGCAGTCGAATATACCAATTTTCATTCCCTTTTTCCCTCCTTACATCTCTTCATATTTTATGTTTTCAGGAAGCTGTTTTTGTATTTGCTCGGCCCTGAATTTGTCTTCTTCAATTGGGTCTGCTGCGAAGATGCGGTTTTGGATGTATGCAGGAGTTGATCTGCTGAAAATAGAATCTGCTTTCTTAAGCGAAAGGCCTTTAACAATGCCCGCTTCAATCCCGAGACGCAGAAAGCTCAAATGCCTTTCAGTTTCATGGAAGGTAATAAGCTTTGCGTTTTTAAGCACTGCACACGCCCTTTTTATGCCGTCTTCTACAACAATGCTTTTCTTTTGAATCACCTTCTCACGCAGGAATCTCTCACGCTCGGAGATCTGAACGGCCGCAGTTTCCATTCGGACTATTATCTCATCTTCGCTTATGCCGATTTTCTGCTCGTTTTCGATCTTGGAATAATCGGAGATTCCGGAAGAATCTCTGATTGAGTTTTCGATGGAGAGTTTATACTGCTCGCAGAAGAAGTCGAGGTCTTCATCCTCCGCCTCAGCGGTGAGCATTGGTATATGCAGGAAGTAGGTAACGGTAAAACCGGTGCCGGCGTTTGATATTTTACTGCAGTGGTAGCCGTATTTAGGCCCGAATGAGAACCCGAGCCTTTTTTCAAGCTCATCATCAATATCAGAGAGTGTTTCCCAGCTCTCGAATATGTCGTCATCCTGGCCGTTTATGAAAAGGCTTATGTGGTCTTCTCCGTTTATCACGAGAGTTATTTTGCGGTTTCTGCTCACGAGAATAACGCCGAAGCCGCTTTCCTTAAACTCTTCATCTATAAAGCCCTTCTCGAGAAACATTTCTATGGCATCGAAATCGCAGTTTTCCATGCTGAAAACTGTCCCGCCTTTGAAGACATCAAGCTCAAGGGCGGCATTGAGAACCTTTTCCTTAATATCGTTCAGCTCGGAGGTGCAGGCAGACTTCCTGAAGCGGTGATTGATTAAATTTCGCCTCAGATTTAGCTGCGTGCCCATTACTACATTGGGCATTTGATACAGTTTGTACATATTTTCTTTAAGCATCAAAGGCTCCTGAGCCTGTCTCTGATTTGAGCAGCGCTTTCGTAGTCTTCATTTTCAAGTGCTTTTTCAATACGAATATTCAGTGTCTGCCTGATATTCTCATTTACAGTATCTTCAAGGCTTTTTGAAGGGAGTTTACCAGAATGAACTGGATTTTCTATTTCAGAATTGCTCAGCACATCATTGATGCTGTTATTGAATACGAAATAATCTTCCGGGCAGCCGAGAAGAGTGTTTTTGAAAAAGCCCGAATATGTTTCCCCGCAAACGGGGCATTCGTAGGTTTTTTCCGCTTCCGGTGTCTTGTTTTGTTCATCTTCGCCGTCAGACTGGCTCACTGAGCCTATCAGCTTGCCCATCATTTCGCTTAAAGACCCCTGATTGAGGGCTTCTGAGAGGGTTTCCTGAACGCACTTCTCGCAGAAATGCACTTCTCTCTGCTGGCCGTTTATATATTCGGCCATATGCACTGAGGCCGGCCTCTTTTTACATCTCTGGCATAACATTTTTTCACCGCCTTTGCAAAAAATCAATCTTTGCTGTAACGAACTAAGCAGCCCTTTTCCTCTTCAATTTCCACATACTCAAGCTCTGCCGAATTCAGCAGGACCTGCATTTTATCGTAGAAATGCTTGCATACAAGTTCTGTGGTCGGGTGCTGCCCGTTTAATTCAAGTTCGTTGAGATTCTGCCCGATATTGCTTATAACTATATTGAGGGCTTTTCTGAAATCCTTAAATTCGAAAGCAAATCCGTATTCATCCAGTTCTTTCGCTGCTGCACATACCCGAACACGCCAGTCGTGTCCGTGGCTCGGCTCAATCTCGCCTCCGGGCATCTTAACTGCATGCTCTGCGTAAAATGTGTCTTCAACAGTTACCTTATACATATTACGAACTTTCGCTGGTTTTAGTTTGAAGCCTCTTGAATACATTATGAGGGATCAAATTGGACACGTCCCCGCCGAGGCTCGCCATTTCCCTTATTAGTGTAGAGCTTACAAAGCCAAATTGTTCACTCGTCATTACAAAAACTGTTTCAATACCCGCAACTGAGCGGTTGGTCATGGCAAGCTGAAACTCATACTGAACATCGGTAAGGTTTCTCAGGCCCCTCAGCATTACGTCGGCCTTGATGCTCTTTACGTATTCAACCGTAAGGCCGTCGTATTTCTCCACGACCACCTCAGGACGGCCCTCAAAGAGCTCTCGGATCATCTCAACCCGCTCATCGCCCGTGAAAATCGGAGTTTTTACAGAATTCTCGCCTACCGCAACCACAACACGCGAGAACATCTTCAGCCCTCTCTCGATTACGTCTATGTGGCCGTTGGTTATCGGGTCGAATGAGCCCGGAAATACCGCAGTGATGTCTTTTCTATACACGTCTATTATCCCTTTTAGATATTATCCTCTTCAATAATCCATTGTATAATGTTAATTCGAAATATCAATCAATTCGGTTGCTTGGATTATAAAAGGGTGTAGAATTGAAGGGAGTTTGAAATTAAATATTTCAGGACGATAAATCCAAATAGATATAAGCTAACTTTTCCGGCTTACAGCAATGGGGCTTGAGGCAGATTCATATCCTAAAATCAATTGAATGGAAAGTAGCCTTTCACAACCAATGCTTCCTGTAAATGTGTAAAAATAATCACTGCATATGTTGGAACTCGTAAGCCCCCGCATCAACTTTATCCCCTGAAGATCTTTTGTTTTTGCGAATATCTTTCTTGGGTGCTTTTTTGCTCGAACCTGCATTTATTGCAGGAGATGTTTCGGCAAGTCTTAAGTCGTATTCAGAGGCATTCACGAAAAGAGTTTCCAGATTTTCAGCTATTATGTTATGGTCTGCCTTTGTTCCGCTGTCAGGCCTTATCCTGCCGGCAATATTATTTCGTATTAAACATTTTGAAGAAGGCCTTCCATCTTTGTGTTTTGTGATTTGTATCCATGGAGGTCCATGTCTTTTATTATTCGGGTCTATAACTGTATTGTTTATTATCGTACAATTCTTTGCCCCCATCAGAGTAATTCCGTGCCAGTGGTCTGTTATTATCACATTATTTTCTATGCGCCAGTTGACATACATCCCGTCAAAGCAGCCAATAGCCTGTAAATATCCCCTGTGAGGCTGCTGCGGGTCTTCATAATTTATAAATGTATTTCCCCTGAGTACAACATCCCTAACTTCTCCGCCGCCATCTTTCCGTGCCCAGCTCTGAAAACCATCATCGTGATTGTTGTTTACATCGTAACAGTTCTTCACCACATTATACTGAATTACGTTTCCGTTTCCGAGAGAGCGGAGCCCGTCTCCTGAAAAGTTTTCTACAACATTGCCTTCTACAAGACAATCTGAACCGACGGCGTTTATCCCAAAATCAACGTTCTTTAGCTTATTGCCCCTAACTGTTATATTCTTCCCTTCCGCAGCAATGCCCCTGCGGCTGAGATTGTTCCAGTCTTCAGCAGTCCATTGCGAGCTGTCCAGTGTGGAACTGAGCGTGCAATTTTCTACTAAAACATCCTCTACATGCCCTCTGAAGCCGTGAGATTGAATGCTTATAAGATGATTGGCGAGCTTCTTATCTTTTCCATATTCAGGGCATACGTAAAGCCCTTTAAACGCCCATTTACTGCTCGAACGAATAAGTATTCCGGAGAATTTCGGTTTGTGGCCGGCTTTCGCTGCTATTGTTATGAAGCCTGAGTTGTAGTAGTCTGTTATATAAAGGCTTCCATAGAAACCGTCCATAAGCCAGATTGTATCTCCGGGGGCAATCACGGCTCCTGTGTTTTTGCTGATTAAAGATTTCCCCTTTTTGTACGGCAGGGATTCCCAGCATCTGGTTTCAATCATACCTGAATTATTCTCGAATATATGCGATAAGCTTTTCCAAGGCTTTTGCTTACTGCCGGGATTGCTGTCTAAACCGTTTACAGGATCAATAAAGAAATTTTTAGCTTGAGATATAATTGTCAGAAGGCAGACAAGGGCTAACAAAGTAAGTTTTGGTTTGAGTTTGTTTTCCAGTAATATGTGTAGCATTCTTAAGCCTCTTAAAAAAGTGTTTGCTCTTTCTTGCAGGATTTTTTAGCCCTCAAATCACCCGAGAGCTAAAAATCCTGTAAAACAGAAGGCAATTTTGTTATCATCTACTTTTAAACTAAAAAAGCAATGCTGTTTTGTTTTCTGCTCAGGGGGCATAAAATGAAAAAGATTACAATTGAACAATTAAATACTATCAAGGGTATATTCCAGAGGATTATGCCGGAATGTGAAATTCGGTTCTTTGCGGAAGAAGACGGCCTCCCCGAGCTTTCACCGGGTATTGACGTGGTTTTAATGGGAGACAGCGAGCCGGATAAAAAGAAACTGAGGCAGATTAAAAAAGAACTTGCCCAAGAGATGCCTTTTAATGTAGATATATGTATCTGGGCAAAGCTGCCGGACGAGCTCAGGCAGGCTATGATAAAAAAAATCAAAAAAATATGATAAAACACCTGCACAGGAGAAAAATATGTGGGACTATACAGAAAAGGTAAAAGAACATTTCCTCAATCCTCGAAATGTGGGCGAGGTGGAAAATCCCGACGGCGTTGGAGAGGTAGGCTCGCTTGCCTGCGGGGACGCACTGAAGCTTACGTTCAAACTCGATGAAGAGAGCAGGATTGAAGACGTGAAATTCCAGACATTCGGCTGCGCTTCTGCGATTGCCTCCTCCTCAGCCCTCACTGAGCTGATAAAGGGCAAAACGCTCGAAGAAGCAGAGAACATCACCAACAAGGATATAGCCGATTATCTTGGCGGCCTTCCAGACGAGAAGATGCACTGCTCTGTCATGGGCAAAGAAGCCCTTGAAGCGGCAATAGAAAACTATCGCACAGGCGAAACGGTTACCCACCAGATGGAAGGGAATGTGGTATGTACGTGCTTCGGCATAACAGACACCGAAATTGAAGACGTAGTTCGCGAGAACAAGCTCGAAACGGTGGAGCAGGTAACAAACTACTGCAAGGCCGGAGGAGGCTGCGGCGGCTGCACAGGCGAAATTGAAAGGATAATCCAGCAAGTCCGCGGGGAGAAAAAAGAACCCCGAGAGCAGCAGAGCAAACGCCCCAAAAACCTTACCAACATCCAGAAGATTCAGCTTATTCAGGAGATTATCAATGAGCAGGTTCGCCCATCGCTCAAGGCAGACGGCGGAGATCTGGATCTGATTGATGTTGTGGGAGATGATGTGATTGTCGCTTTTCGCGGGATGTGCGCAAACTGCAAAATGGCAGAGCTCACGCTTACCGACGTGGTTCAGGCCAAGCTAAGGGAGTATGTAAGCGAGGATATTAACGTTTACGAGAATAAATAAACCGTTTTTTAAGCTTGAAAATTCGCTCCCGAAGGCAAGCAATAGGAGAAACATTATGGATACTATATACCTAGACAACAACGCCACAACCCGAGTAGCTGAAGAGGTGTTTGAGGAGATGAAGCCGTATTTTACAGAATACTACGGCAACCCCTCAAGTATGCACACATTCGGCGGTCAGGTGGGCGGAAAATTAACAGAGGCAAGGGAACGCTGCGCATCGCTTATCGGCTGCGACCCGTCGGAAATAACCTTCACTTCAGGCGGGACAGAAAGCGACAACTGGGCGATTAGCGGAATACTCGCCGCCACTCCGAACAGAAGAAAGCTTATAACAAGCAGGGTTGAACACCCCGCAGTACTTACTATGTGCCGGTCTATGGCTCCGCACGGATACAATGTTGTGGAGATTGATGTTGACGAGAAGGGAAGGCTCGATCTCGACCAGCTCGAGAAAGAGGTTGACGAAGATACTGCCCTCGTTACGATAATGTGGGCTAATAACGAAACCGGAACAATCTTCCCTGTGGAAAAAATAGCGGAAATAGCCCATAATTCGGGTGCTGTTTTCCATACAGATGCCGTTCAGGCGGTAGGAAAGATCCCGGTTAATATGGCCGAGAGCAATATAGATCTATTGAGCGTTTCCGGCCATAAGCTCCACGGACCGAAGGGCGTTGGCCTGCTCTATGTGAGAAAGGGTGTTATGCTCAGGCCGTTTATAAAGGGCGGCCATCAGGAGAGCGGCCGGCGAGCCGGCACTGAAAACACCGCAGGGTTAATCGGGCTTGGAAAGGCCTGCCAGCTTGCTGAAGAAAATATAGACCGAGAAAACAGAGAAGTGAAGAGGCTGCGCGATAAGCTTGAATCCGGCCTGCTTGAAAAATGCTCCGATGCCTTTGTGAACGGAGACAGCTCGAAAAGGCTTCCGAACACAACCAGCATCAGTTTCGAATACATTGAGGGCGAGGCAATCCTGCTTATGCTGGATAAGTACCAGATATGTGCCAGCAGCGGAAGCGCCTGCACGAGCGGGTCTTTGGAACCGAGCCACGTGCTCAGAGCTATGGGTGTGCCCTTTACAGCCGCACACGGATCTATAAGATTCAGTCTGAGTATATACAACAAGGAAGAAGAAATAGATAAAGTTATTGAAGTTATGCCGCCTGTTATAAAAAGGCTCAGAGAACTCTCACCTTTCGGCAGGCAGCAGAAATAGGAATTAAAAATTATTTTTCCCTGGTAAAAGCCGGGGAATGTTTTGCCAGAGTTTAATCAGGCTCAATCCCTAAAGCGTATGCTAAAAAGAGCAGAGGCTCGGAGTATGCGCTGAAGTGATAGTCGTTCGTTAATATTGTTTAACCGAAGGAGTATAATTATGAGAGAAGCCTGGGAAGGTTTTAAGGGAGAAAGATGGAAATCGCAGATAGATGTGCGGGATTTTATCCAGTGCAACTACACTCCCTACAAAGACGGCAGCAGTTTCCTCGAAAAACCAACGCAGCGCACGAAAGACCTGCTTAGTCAAGTAGAAGAGCTTCAGAGGCTCGAGCAGGAAAAGGGCGGTGTTTTGGACATTGATACTGAAAGGGCATCGAGCATAGCGGCGTACCCGCCGGGGTATATCGATAAGGAAAAAGAGCTTATATTCGGTCTTCAAACTGACGCTCCCTTGAAGAGAGGGGTTAGCCCTTTTGGCGGCATCCGGATGGCTCAGCAGGCCTGCGAGGCCTATGGCTATGAGCTCAGCGATAAGCTTGAAGACATCTTCAATAACTATCGCACTACCCACAACGACGGTGTGTTCCGTGTGTATACCAAGCAGATGCGTACAGTACGCAGGAGCGGGCTGATAACAGGCCTGCCGGACGCATACGGCAGAGGCCGGATTATCGGTGATTACAGAAGGCTCGCACTCTACGGCCTTGAATTCCTTATGAACGAGAAGCTCAAAGACAAAGACCAGATCGGCGAAGGCCCTATGACAGAGCAGAGGATTCGTCTGCTTGAAGAGCTATTTAAGCAGGTTGATTTCCTCCAAAAACTCGGCCAGATGGCCAAATCTTACGGATTCGATATCAACAAACCCGCAAGAAACGCTAAAGAAGCCATCCAGTGGACGTATTTTGCATATCTCGGGGCTATTAAGGAGCAGAACGGCGCTGCGATGAGCCTCGGACGCACGAGCACATTCTTCGATATCTACATTGAACGTGATCTTGCTAAAGGACTGCTCGACGAAAGCGGTGCTCAGGAGCTGATTGACGATTTTGTTTTGAAGCTTCGCCTTGCCCGCCAGCTCAGAACACCTGAATATAACGAGCTCTTCGCCGGCGACCCAACTTGGGTTACAGAAGCCGTAGGCGGCATGGGAGAAGACGGCAGGACGCTTGTTACAAAGAGCAGCTTCCGCATACTCAACACCCTCAACAACCTAAACCCCTCGCCAGAGCCGAATCTTACCGTTCTCTGGTCTGATAAGCTCCCCGTGGAGTTCAGAAAGTTCTGCGCTAGGATATCGGTTGACACAGATTCTATCCAGTACGAAAATGACGACCTTATGAGAAGAGGGTTTGGCGATGATTACGGCATAGCCTGCTGCGTTTCAGCGATGAAAATCGGCAAGCAGATGCAGTTTTTCGGTGCCAGAGCGAATCTTCCTAAGGTGCTGCTTTGCGCTCTCAACGGAGGGCGAAATGAAATCACAGGCGATTATGTGGCCCCTGAGAGCGAAGCGATTGAGGGTGATATCCTAAATTATGATGAGGTTATGCAGAAATTCCTCAGCTATATGGACTGGCTGTGCGAGCTGTATGTAAACACAATGAACGTAATCCATTATATGCACGATAAATACGCCTACGAAAAGCTCCAGATGGCGCTGCACGATACCTATGCAGAGCGGTTTATGGCGTTTGGCATAGCGGGAATGAGCGTTATTGCCGATTCGCTCAGTGCGATTAAGCACGCTGAGGTTAGAGCGGTTCGTGATGAGAAAGGCCTGATCAGAGATTTCGAAATCAAGGGCGATTTCCCTAAATTCGGCAATGATGACGACCGCGTGGATTCAATCGCTGAGCAGATTGTTGAAGGCTTCTACAACCGCCTCTGCAAGCACGAAACCTACCGTGACGCAAAACCAACGCTCTCAATCCTCACAATCACATCGAATGTGGTTTACGGGAAGAAAACCGGCTCCACGCCGGACGGCAGGAAAGAAGGCGAACCCTTCGCTCCAGGAGCAAATCCCATGCATAACAGAGACAGCCAAGGCGCTCTTGCCTCGCTGAATTCTGTTGCCAAGCTGCCATATGAGGCCTGCCTTGACGGAATATCCTGCACCTTCAGCGTTACCCCGCAGGGGCTCGGAGCCGAGGAGGACGAGAGAATCTCGAACCTCGTTAATATTATCGGCGGATACTTCAAGCAGTACGGCCATCATATGAATGTCAATGTCCTTAACAGGGAACGACTCGAAGACGCCATGGAAAATCCGGGCAAATATCCAAATCTCACTATAAGGGTTTCCGGATATGCGGTGAACTTCAACCGCCTTTCAAGGGCGCAGCAGGAAGAAGTTCTCGCCCGAACTTTCCACGATAAGATTTAAAATTTATTAAATAAGCGGCTCTGAAACGGGGCCGCTTTTTTAATTTTCCATTTCTGTGGCTGCAAGGGCGATTTTAGGCTTGTATTTGTTTGGAAGGCGCTTATATTTCTCGGCCGTTGATTAACAGGAACTCGGAAATGAACAATAAGAAAACTCTTCTGAATATAAAAGCCGGCAAAACGGCGATAGTAAGCTCTATCAGCTCCGGCCACAGGCTCCAGAGAAGGCTCTCTGAGATGGGTGTTGTTCCAGGTACAGCAATCAAGGTGCTGCAGAACAGCTCTGCGGGGCCGCTGCTGTTAGAAATAAAAGGAACTAAAACTGCTCTTGGAAGAGGCGCCTCAGATGCTATAATTGTAAGGGAGATTGGTGTTTGAAATTTAGGTGGCAAAAATGGAAGAAAAGAGCAGACAAAAAATTATTGAGCTTGCAGAAAATGCCGTAGAGGCGGAGATTACAGGAAAGCCTTTTTCCCCCGTAAAGCCGGAAGATACCGAGCTTTCAGCTCGCAGAGGCTGTTTTGTTACGCTCAAAACCGGCGGAGAGCTCAGGGGCTGCATAGGCTGTTTTACCTCGGATGAGCCTCTCTACAAGACTGTTTGCAGTATGGCAAGATCGAGCGTAAGCTCTGATCCGAGATTTGCTGGCAGAAGGCTAAAGCCCTCAGAGCTTGAAGAGCTTGAGGTTGAGGTGAGCGTGCTTTCAGAGCTCAAGGAAACTGATAACCCGCTCTCGCTCAGGCCTGGTATAGACGGGATCTACATCACAAGAGGTTTCGCTTCAGGCTGCTTTCTCCCGCAGGTGATAAGCGAAACAGGCTGGAGCAAAGAGCAGTTCCTCTCATACTGCTGCTCGCACAAGGCCGGCCTGCCCGCTGATGCTTGGAAAGACAAAGACACAAAGGTGTATCTCTTTACCAGCGAGATTATCAGCAACCGCTCGTGATAAGCCTTTGCTTAAGGCCTGAGATTTTCAAATTTCAGAGAAAAAGGTTTGACAACTGCAAGCTTCGTGTTACCCTTAAGTCCTGTCTGTATTGTGATTTGCAGTTTCTGTGTCCAGCAGACGGGCGTAAATAGTTTATAGAACTGGTTTATAACTGGAGACGAAAAAATGAGGCAATTAAGTTTTCTCGCTGCACTTATTTTCGTTTCTGCGGCCGTTATGGCCACAGGGCACGATTTCCCTTATAAGGCAAAAGTTGCCGGCGAAAATGTATTCGTGCGATCAGGCGCAGGAATGAACTACTACCGTTGCGCAAGGGTTTCATCGCCGGAGGAAGTAACTGTAACAGCAGAACGGTTCGGGTGGTCCAGGATTCAGCCGCTGGATACCTGCTATTCCCTTATCGCAAAGCAGTATGTGAAAAAGAGCGATTCCGGCAGCGGAGTCGTTGAGGCGAGCAATGTAAATGTATGGGCAGGTTCACCTTACGTTTCCCCCGTGCATTCAACAACCCGCCAGCTAAAGCTCAACAGCGGGACGGAAGTTCAAATCATCGGCATAGACGGAGACTACTACAAAATCAGACCGCCAAGAGGCGCTTCATACTGGATCAACAGCGCATACCTCGAAGCTGCTGAATCAGAAGAAAAACAGCAGAGTTCGGAAGAAAGCGGCGAGCAGGCAGATGAAAGCCAAGCCTCCGCTGAATCCTCTCAAGACCAGCAGAGAAGCTCTGCTGAATACGACAGTGAAAATGGCGCTGGAGAGGTGAGCGAAGGTGAAGCCGGCACCAGCAGCGAAGAAAAAGACCAAGACAAAGAAGCAAAGCCCGAGCCACAGAAGCCGCAGCTCACTCCCGAGCAGGCAAAAAAACGCAAGCAGGCATACCAAGAGTATCTACGCTGCGCAGAGCTTGTTTCAAAGGAGAAGGAAAAGCCTATCGAAGTGCAGGATTACAAGCCTGTTAAGAAAAGGCTCAAAAAGATCATAGAAGGCGAGCAGAGCGGCAGGGCAGCAGTTTATGCAGAGGCTCTTCTTGGCGAGGTAAATCGCTATGAAGCGGCCAAGCTTGCTGATGAGATGCTCAGAGATCAGGATTCAGAGCTTGCAAGAAGAAGAAGCGAAATTAGAAAGAAATACAGTCAGAAGGAAAACCAAATCACCCGTGAAGAGGGTTATGCCTATACAGGCGTTTTAGCAAAGAGCTATGTTTACACTGGAGAAGATAGGGATTTCCGCTTTGCTGTAAAGGATCGCAGCGGCTCTATCAAGGCTTATGCCGAGCCAGCAAACAGTTCAGTGAAAGCAAGGGCTATGGATATGCTTGGGAAAACGGTCGGTTTCAAGGGCGAGATAATCGCAGATCCCGCTACATCCAAAGTGGTTGTGCATTTCTCTCAGGTGTTTGAGATATGGGAGCCCAAAACCGGCAGTGATTCCGGGGAGGACTCTTCTTCCGAACAGGAGAACGGCTAAGTTAAAAACTGATAACTTCAATTCTCCAATCCCGTTTCAAACTCGGGCAGAGGGGCTCTTTTTGAAAAATTATTTACGGATACCATTATGCCAAGCCATATGCTCAGCACAGTAAAGACCGATAAATACAATATTTTCGGCTATTCGGTGGCTGGTGAGGAGTCTATTGTTGCAGTACCTGAGCTGGGCGTTTGCTTTGATGCGGGCAAAGCTCCCGAACATATTATACCTATAGACAATCTCCTGCTAACCCACGGTCATATAGACCATTCAGCAGGGATTGCCTACTACCTCTCGCACAGGCAGTTTTCTGACCAAACTCCGGGCACTGTTTTCGCTGAGGGCTCTGTGATAGACAAGCTCAAAAAGCTAGCTGAGATTTGGTCGGAGCTCGACGGAAGCCGGATTGAGGCTAATTACATCAAGGTTCAGGCGGGAGAATACTACCCGCTAAAGCCGAGGCTTTATGTTGTGCCGTTCAAAACTCGCCATAATCGAGATTCATACGGATATACCGTTGTGGAGGTGAGGCATAAGCTCAAAGAAAAATATCTGGGGCTCAGCTCTCCGGAGATTGTGGAGCTCAAGAAAAAGGGCATAGAGATTACATATCAGCTCGAAATACCGCTTGTCAGCTACACCGGCGATACCGCATACTCCGATTACGCCTCAAACGAACTGGTGAGGAGAAGCGAGGTTTTCATAACTGAATGCACCTTCTTCGAGCAGGACCATCTGGACAGGGCAAAGGCAGGCAAGCATATGCACATTTCCCAGCTTGAAGAGATGCTCGCCCCGCTGGAGAGCGAAAAAATCATTCTTACCCACTTCTCACAGAGAACAAACATCGGCGAGGCAAAGAGCATACTCAGAAAGATGCTTCCGGAAGAGATTTACCGGAAGATTATCATACTTATGGACGGATACAGGAATAACGGTTATCAGAAAGTTTAATAGAGGAAAGAAAAATGCCGCAGGTAAGCAGTAAGGAATTCGGCAAAATTGAAGGAAAAACGGTTGAGCTTTATACGCTCGCTAACGACAGCGGTGCTAAAGCTGAAATAATTACTCTCGGCGGAACGCTTGTTTCGCTTTATATGCCCGATAAGAACGGTAAGTTCAATGATATTGTTCTCGGTTTCGATAATCTTGAGCAGTATCTCAAGGAGTCTCCTTATTTCGGGGCCAATATCGGCCGAGCAGCAAACAGGATTGCCGGGGGCAGGTTTACACTTGAAGGAAAGGAGTATCAGCTTGCGGTTAACAACGGCCCGAATGCCCTCCACGGAGGCGAAGAGGGCTTCAATATGAAGATTTGGGATGCAGAAGGCTTTACCAGCGGCGGTTCTGCCTGCCTCAAACTCACTTACACCAGCCCAGACGGCGAGGAAAACTATCCGGGCGAGATGAACGTTGAAGCTGTTTACTCACTCACAGGCTCAAACGAGCTTAAGATTGACTTCAAGGCCTCCTGTGATAAAACAACCATAGTAAACCTAACTCACCACAGCTACTTCAATCTTGCAGGGCATAATTCAGGGAAAATATACGACCATTCGCTTAAGATTGAAGCGGATCAATATACGCCAGTGGATGAGAACCTTATCCCCATCGGCGAGCTGAAGTCTGTTGAAGGAACTATTTTTGATTTCAGGAAAGCAAAGCGAATCGGCGAGGATGCAGAAAAGGCCGCTAAAGACTATACCAGCGGATTTGACCACAATTTCGTTTTGAACAATCCGGAAAATCAGTACGGCCTTGCTGCAAGCGTTTATGAGCCGAAATCCGGCAGGAAAATGGATGTTTATACCAATCAGCCCGGCCTGCAGTTTTATGCGGCTAATTTCGTTGAAAACCTCAAGGGCAAGGATGGAGCGTTTTACAACCCGCACTGCGGATTGTGCCTTGAGCCGCAGAAATTTCCCAATGCGGTAAACACTCCGAACTTTGCTTCACCGGTACTGAAGCCGGGAGAGGTTTATAAACACAGCATTTCGTATTCCTTCAGCACTGAATAGCTTTTAACGGCCGGCAATGCCGGCCTTTTTTAACTCAGAATTTATGATTTATCTTATTGCAGTATCTTTGATCTGGTCTTTTTCATTCGGCCTTATCAAAACAAATATGTCCAGCCTCGACCCTGCATTAGTGGCCTTTTTGCGGCTTCTTCTCTCGGCTGCTGTTTTTCTCCCTTTTTTGCGGGTGAAGGGCATGAGGCCGAAGATGAGTGTGCAGGTTTTTCTTATCGGGGCATTGCAGTTTGGGCTTATGTATATTGCATACATTTATTCGTTTCAGTACCTCAAGGCGTATCAGATTGCCGCTATGACAATTTTTACACCGCTGTATGTAGAGATTATCAGCGATTTTGCAGAACGCCGGTTTGTCCTGCGGCCTTACCTGTTTGTGCTTATGGCTGTGTTCGCCTCTGCGCTTGTAACGTGGGATAGTCTGAACGTGTTTGAGTTTCAGAAGGGCTTTTTCCTCGTTCAGCTCTCGAACCTCTGCTTTGCAGGCGGTCAGGTGCTCTACAGGAAACTGCTCAAGCCTGCGAACGTGAAAGACAGGGAGATTTTCGCTGCCGCTTATTGCGGGGCAGCAGCGATAACATTCATAGCAGTTCTTATTCGGGGAAGCCTGCCTCAGATAGCTCAGATAAGCGGTAATCAGTGGGCGGCGCTGCTTTATCTCGGGATAATCGCCTCGGGGCTCTGTTTCTTTCTCTGGAATAAAGGCGTTCGAATCGCAAACATCACAAACGCTGCGATCTCAAACAACCTCAAGATGCCGCTGGCTGTGGCGGTTTCTTTGTTTGTATTCGGGGAGTATGAGTCCCAGAGCCCTGAAACGATGATTCGCCTCGGGCTCGGGATAGTATTGCTCGCAGCGAGCCTTATCCTCAATTCAAGGCAGAAACCTGCCGGCTGATTAGAGCGAATTCTCTTTCGCCCATTCTCTTGCCCGATTAAAGATCTTCAGGTTCAAATCAATCAGTTTCTCTTTTTCTGCAAAGCTGTCCTTTATTGCCTGCTCGTATTTCTCTGGCGAGATTCCCGTATCGCATACCTCTATCATAACGCCCAGCATAAAGGTATTTGCTGCTTTTGCGCTTCCCAATTCTTCTGCTGTTTTAATCGCTGGAACAGCTATGCCCCTTGCATTTTCAGGCAGCTTCGGTCCTTCTGCTGTGGAGTCGTACAGGATGTAGGCGCCGTTATGCACGTCTGATGCGAATCTCTCAAGCGAGGGCTTGTTCATCGCTATGAGTATATCGGGATGATAGACCACAGGCGAGGCTACAGCCTTTCCTGCTGCCACTACTGAGCAGTTGGCCGTTCCGCCGCGCTGTTCAGGACCGTAAGAGGGGAACCACGATACGTGCCTTCCGTCTGCGCAGGCAGCCCTTGCCGCCATCACTCCCATGCTCAAAACGCCCTGCCCTCCGAAGCCTGCTATCTTCAGCCCAAAGCCTTCAAAGCTGCTGTCGTCTGCGGGGTTGGGGGCGTTTTCGGTTTCGAGGTTGAAAAGGGCGTCTATTTTGGATTTTTCGAAACAGCTTTCCATCCGTCCAAGCGGCGGTGTCTCTTCGATTTTGTCTCTAAAGCAGCCAAGCGGGAACACCTTCTCCATCTGCTCATCCACAAACTTCATGCTGGACTGCGCATCCTGCCTGAGATTTGTGGGGCAGTTAGAGAGAATTTCAACAAAGGCATAGCCCTTTCCGTCCCGCTGGATTTCAATCGCTTTCCGGATCGCCTTCCTTGCCTTGCGGATCTTTTTGATATTCGAAACAGAAACCCTCTCAATGAGTACAGGTGCATTTAAACTGCTGAGAATCTCGCACATCTTCAGCGGATATCCCGCTTGTCTGGGGTCTCTTCCTTCAGGGCAGGTTACGGTCTGCTCGCCTACAAGGGTGGTTGGTGCCATTTGGCCGCCGGTCATTCCGTAAACCGTGTTGTTTACAAAAAACACCGCAAGCTTTTCCCCGCGATTAGCTGCCTGCATAGTTTCGTTCAGCCCGATCGAGGCAAGATCCCCGTCGCCCTGATATGAGATCACAACCGAATTATCCTCAGCGCGGGATACGCCCGTGCCGACTGCCGGTGCTCGCCCGTGAGCAACTTGCAGATTGCCCGTATCGAAGTAGTAGTATGCGAAAACTGAACAGCCTACAGGGCTGATCATTACGGTTCGCTCCTGCACGCCGAAATCGGAAATCGCCTCTGCGATAAGTTTGTGTATGATTCCGTGTCCGCAGCCGGGGCAGTAGTGAGTTGCTGTGGGAGCTGCTCCGCCTTTGCGATCAAAAACGTCGTACATTGAGGACGGTTTTTTTATTACTTTTTCTGCCATTTTTATACCTTCAAGCGGAAAGCTCCGCAATTTTATCCATTACCTTTTCCATAGTTATCAGATTACCGCCGAGCCGGTTTACAAGATGAACAGGGCGACGGAATTCAACTGAGGACTTTATGTCCTCGGTCATCTGGCCGTTGCTCATTTCCACTGAGATAAATTTAACGTCTCGCTCAGCGATTCGCTTCAGCTCATCCTTTGGGAATGGGTAAAGGCTTAGAGGCCTTAAAAGCCCCGCTTTGATGCCTTGCTTTCTTGCCTGCTCAACTGCGCCTTTTGCTATCCGGCTGCTGATTCCGTATGAAACAAGCACAACATCTGCGTCTTGAGTATCGATAAGTTCGCAGCTCTGTTCGTTCTGCTCGATTTTTTTGTATTTTTCCTGAAGCCTGTAGTTGAATTCTTCAAGCTCGCTGAAATCGAGGAAGATGGAGGTTATAAGGTTTTTCATAGTTTCCTTATTGCCGGAAACCGCCCACGAATTGTCTATCTTCGGCTCCGCTGCCTTCTCAGGGAATCTCACTGGCTCTATCATCTGCCCCAGAACACCGTCTGCGAGCACGTAAGCTGGATTTCTGTACTTAAAGGAAAGCTCGAATGCCTTCATTGTAAAATCGCACATCTCCTGTACGCTGTTTGGAGCGAGTACGATCGTTCGGTAGTTCCCGTGGCCTCCTCCTTTGACCACCTGATTATAGTCTCCCTGCTCCGGACCTATATTTCCGAGTCCAGGCCCAGCACGCATAATATCCACTATCACAGCAGGCAGCTCTGCCCCAGCTATGTATGATATGCCTTCCTGCTTGAGGCTTATGCCCGGGCCGGAGGAGGCTGTCATCACTCTCCTGCCTGTTGAAGCGGCTCCGAAAACCATATTTATTGCAGCCTCTTCGCTCTCGGCCTGTACAAAATTTCGCCCGAGCTTGGGGAAATAATGTGAGGCCTCGTGGAGGATTTCGCTTGCTGGTGTTATAGGGTAGCCGAAGTAGCAGTCGCAGCCGGCATAAAGCGCCCCTATGATTACTGCGGTGTTGCCCTTTGCAAGTTGTGTAGCCATTCTTTATATCTCCCTAACTTATGACTCCTCGCCGGAGCCTTTATTGTTATCATTTTTATCCGGCAAATGAACTTCGATAGCACTCGGTTCAGGGCAGGTATAAAAACAGTTACAGCAGCCGATGCATCCGTCGCCTTTGTATTTTACGAAGTGGTAGCCTCTGTCATTGAGCTCTTTGCCCATTTCAAGCACGTTTACCGGACAGTCGAGTATGCATCTCCCGCAGGCCTTGCATTCAATTGCCCGAATTACGGGGTAGGGCTTCTTGCCTTTATCTTTTTGCATTTAGATTCCCTTAGTGTTAAAAAACAATAATCAGGCATTTTCCGCCTGATTTCAGATGCACCCTCTCCTCCGAATGCATATTTCCGTAATTATAAATTTTCCTCAGTTCTTTTCAAGATATGCCGGCAAAGAAAAACTGCCAAGATTAAATTGACAAGAAACAAAAATGACTGAAATCAAAGAAAGATACAACCTATTTTTCGATTTGCCTGCACTGTTTTGTCCAGTCTTCGGCGAAAGCATTCAGGTCGCAAAAGTCTATCTTAGCCTTTTCTTCCACAAAGTCTGGAATCCCGTTATCCCCCGAAATGTTTGCTGTTGAGTGCCGAGAGCCGGTGGGGCTCTGATGATTCATCCAGTTGCGGGCAAGTATGGAAAAATCCTCCATATCTGCTTTGTTGTTTTGATTGAAGTCTGCGAGGATGCGGTTGCCGATATACAATACTCCGCTCCCGTATGGCTCTGAATGAATGTACTGCCCGGGAGGCAGACTCTTAAGCGGTATAACCCCCTCATTTTTCTCGATTGCAGCCCGAACATCATAAACTGGATAGAATTCATTCAATCCGTTCGGGTCTTCTGATGTGCCTCGGCATCTTGTCTGCTGGAATAAAATTGAACTGCCGCCGAATGCAGGGGCCTCTCCATGGAATGTGAATTTCAGATTATTGGAAGTTTGCTCTGCAAAATTTCCCTCGCTGCTGAGTTTGAGGTAGTATGGGGCTGTGCTGCCTTCTGAACGCACGTCAAGCGATAAGCTGTTGGGCTCGTTGGGGTCGTTGTAATGAGTAACATCCGAGTAAATAACTGCCTCCTCAGTTGTATCGCATAAACACTTGTCTGAGAGGTCGTATCCGTCTTTGGCGTTTGGGTATCTGTCGTCTTTCCTGCTTATATCCATCTCTCTGGAAATTATCTGAGAGTCTGAAAGGCTTAAATTGTTTTTTATTCTCAGTCTCTGCGGCAGGCCTGCATAAAAGTTATCGAGCATAAAATAACTCTTGTAAATACGGTCGTTTCGGTCGTAAACCCCGCAGGTGAGGTAGTATTCCCCGGCAGTATCTTCGGTGAATTCATATTCGAAGGTGTTCCAGTTTTCCATAGACCGAAAATCACCCACAGTTTGCACATCTATCTCAGTCTTTCCGTTATGGAATTCAATTTGGATGGGTGAAAGCTCAGTTTCCCTCTCCCTGCTTGCAGGGTTGAGTGTTATTTTTGCATAGTCGTTCCAGCCGAGATAATCGCCTGTCGCAAAAAAATATGCCCCTCCGAACACCTCTCCGGGCTCAAATTTAATTTTCTGGCGTATCTCTGCCATAATTGAATCGTTGTCGCTTGAGCCGGTGTCTCCGGTTGAAAGAACCGCAAAGTAATCGCCATGCACAGCATATGCAGGGTTTAAAGGCCACTCCACCTGCGAGTTCTGACTGTGCTCGAAAGTTACGTTCTCAGTCCCGAATGAAGAAACGCAGCGCACTGAATTGGTGGTTTCCCATGTTTGCTCGAACACGTTTGGGTCGTTTTCATCAAAAGTCTCAAAACTGCCGTTTAGAAGTTCCGCACCGTATAAACAGAGGCTGCACAAAACAAAAAGGGAAAAGACCAATTTATTTGTTGTATTTTTCTCGGAAAAATTCAATTTATTTATTAAATAATAACACAATTTGTTACGATAACATATAAAAAAGCTACGCCTTTTTGGCTGTCTGGTTCATTAAAAAGCCAATTATATTTCCTGTTTCGAGCTCAACAACTCATTTCTGCCCAATTGCGGCATTTTTTGAGTACGTCCCTGTAAAATCTGCGTATTATCTAAATTGTACGGATTTAATCCTTGTTTTTGCGATTACATCTTAACAGCTCACGAAAATTTGTTTGAGATTCGTTGGTTTAAGCTGAGGCTCTGTGTGGGAAGTGGGGGCGAAACATTGCGTTCGCACAGATTTGAGCCTGCAAATAAATAAAAAAGAGCACGAGACGAAGGCTTTAGCTATTAAACGCATAAGCGGTTTTTTATGCAAGTTTCTTAATGACGTATTGTTTTTGAAGTTTTTATGATTATTATTTGAAATACGGGAGTAATACTCGCTGAGCTGATTTCTCAAGTTTACTTCAGGCAGGAAATGTTTTACTATTACGACGACATAATCCCTCAGGGCAGGGGGCTGATACTCCATCCGGGAGCCTTGGGCGACTGTATATTAACCCTCAAGCTTGCTGATTTTCTAAAATCTCAGCTTGGCCTCTCCAGCATACACTTCTGCGGGCAGATGCAGAACATCTCTTTCTTTCCGGGCAGAACAAGCATAGACAGGATAAGCGATATCGCCTCAGCGAACATATCGAGGCTTTTTCTCCCAAGCAAAGACTTCGACCCCTCAGTCGAAAGCAGTCTTGCAGAGAAATTCAGCTTCTACGACTGGATAATCAGTTTTATGGGCGAGGAAGGGAGCGATTTCGAGGCAAATCTTGCGGTAACTGCCTGCCTAAGCTGCACGCCTGAGATATCGATTATTCCTGCCGCCGCACCGGGCGATTATGAAGGGCATATAAGCCATTTTTATCTGGAAAGTTTCTTCAACCGCAAGCTGGTGTCTTTAGAGGCTTTCGGGATTGATAATCCGCATAAATACCTCCATCAGCAGCACGAATCGCTTATATCGCCAAACCTGAACGACGTGCATGCCGGCCGTGAGATACTCCATGCCAGCAGAGTTGAGCTGAAAGGCTCGGAAAGGCTTGCCGTGATTTGTCCGGGCAGCGGCGGGGAGTTTAAATGCTGGCATATTGAAAACTTTATTCAGGCTGCGAAAATGCTTGCCGCAGAGGGGCTCAAACCAATTTTCCTTCTCGGATATGTTGAGCAGGAGCGGCTTTCCAGCTCCGATATAAACCGCCTTGAACATGCAGGTGCTGTGCTTTCTGGTCTTGATATAGATCAGGTAGTAAGCCTGCTTACTCATACAGACATTTTTCTCGGGAATGATTCGGGAGTAACTCATCTGGCAGGGCTTATGGGTCTGCCGGTGCTCGCTGTGTTCGGCAAAACAGAGCCGAACAGATTCTCGCCGCTGGGAGGGCGGGCCGAGATAACGGTTCAGCCGGAAAAAAGCTTTGCGGAATTCAGCGAAGAAAGCGTTATGGATGTATGCGGAAGGCTCAAGACGATGCTTGATTAAGGTCTTTTATCCGCCAGCCTGCTTTACTTTGTATCCTTTTTCTTTGAGGATTTTCTCAAGCTCGTCCCTCTTATCGCCCTGAATCTCGATTTGCCCATCCTTCAGGCTTCCCCCGCAGCCGCATTTTTTCTTGAGTTCGCTGGCGAGGTCTTTAAGCTGAGAATCAGTTAGTCCGAGCCCTGTAACCACGCTCACTCCCTTGCCTTTGCGGCCTTTGGTTTCCCGTTTTATACGAACGATTCCGTCTGTTGGGCGGGGCTTTTCTATTTCAGAGCAGATGCATTCATCCAAGGGCTTGCCGCATTCCGGGCACATCCTGCCTGAATCTGTAGAAAAAACTATCCTGTCTTTCATTTGCAGCCTCCTGATTTACTTAAAAATTCATCCAAAGCACTTCCGTTCTGGCCTGCCCTGAATTCTTCATATACGATTTCGTTTCAAGCTCATCTTTTCGCCAGTTACTGAGCTTTTCTGTGTAAAGCTTCGAATTGTATCCGCTGAGAATAACCTTGCCTCTGCACTCTCTGAGTTTCTCAAGAAGCTGGGTATGCTCTTCAACGCTCATCTCAAAGCCGTAGGTGTTTGTGTTTTGGTTTCTCGTTTCAGGCAGGTAGGGCGGGTCGCAGTATATCAGGCTGTCCTCACGGTCGTATTTGGTGATCAGCTTTACGGCATCTAAGTTTTCAATTACCACGCTCCTGAACCTCTCTGCGATTGGTTCGAGCCCTTCAATAGTTGATAGATACTTCGATACCGGCTCAGCCATCTTCCGCCTCGTTCTAAGGCTCATCACCCAGCTTGCAGGACTGAGCTTGCTCATTCCCGTGCCCCCCATGCTCTGCCTGCATTTTATGAAGAAGTTGTATGCCCTGTGTACCGGCTCTTCGGGTTCGGGCTCTGCAATAACCTTCTCGAAAACCTCTCTTGAATATGGGGTTAGAGCAAGTCTTCGTTCCAGCTCTGCGAAAAGTTCTTTTTCCCTGAGCACGTAGTAAAAATTTGTGATCCGGCTGTCCAAATCGTTAAATATCTCTACTTCGCTCTCGATTTTGTTAAGCAGTATGTTGCCAGCGCCCCCGAAAGGCTCAATAAAGATGCGGTGTTCGGGGAAGTTCTCTAATATCCACTGTGAATAGTAATACTTCCCGCCGTACCATGCAAAAGGAGCCCGCCTGCTGCCTGCGTAATAATTTGTATCTCCGCTGAGAGGCTGGTCAAAGAAACCTCTGAAACTGCTTTTAGTTTTAGACATATTCATATTTCCTGAAAAAGGTTTATTTGAATACTCTAAGGCTGATGAATATTAATTCAAGAGATTTGTTTTTCAGGGATGAAGGAGAATTGAAAGCGCAGAAATCTCCTGCCGCCTCCCTGAATCTCAATAAACACTCAGGAAGATGGTAGCAGCGGTTATTTGCTCAGGAATCGCTGAACAGTCTTTTTGCTGAGGATATAGAAAAGTTTGCTCAAAAACAAACCAATAATTATCCCTGCCAGATTAAAGAGCAAATCCAGCCAGTCTGCATTCCTGCCCACAAGAGCCTGCGTCCCCTCATCCACTGCCGTAAAAACAAGCAGTGCTGCCAAAAGGCGGTGCAGGGCCTTTCGCGAAAACTCCGCGAATCTCGCAGCTAAAAAGTATAGAAATGCAACCCCGCCGTAGGCAAGCAGATGAAGTGCCTTATCCCCCAGAGCATGGATAAATCCCCCGTAATCTTGTTTGAGCTGCTCCATTGGAGCGTGCGTAAGATACACAAGGAGTATCGTTGCCAATACCGCAAGCGAAAATACCAATCTGGAGATAAACAGGGTGCTGAGCTTCATGGAGTAGAAAAAAAGCGGAGCAAATAAGCCCCGCTTTTAAAATTTTGATTAAAGGTCCTGAGGCTTAACAGTGCTTCTGTTGTTAGAATCTGTTCTGCCCATAGCATCATCAAGCATAGCGTAAATCTTTTCGTTGATAGCATCAAGAGTTTCTGATGCCGTCATCTTTCCGCCCTCTTTGATGTAGGCCTTAACCTTGCTCGCTACAATAAGCGGCTCTTTTGGTGCTGATTTCTTTGCTGGTTTTTTCTTGGTTGTCTTCTTCTTGGTTGTCTTCTTTGCAGCACTTTTCTTGGTTGATGTCTTCTTTGATGTCTTTTTGGCAGTTTTCTTAGCAGTCTTCTTTGCCATAGAGTAAACCCCCGGTTTTAAATAAAGTTAATAAACACTTAACAACCCTAAACACATGTTTAGCAGTTTTTTAACGTATGTTTTAAAGAACGTATGCACAGACAGCACCGGCCCTCTGTTCATTCCGGCCAATGCATAAACTACTTGAATCCCTCTACCTGGTTGTCCAAATACTTAGATATGACGCTTTCCAAGTCAACGCCGTTGATGTTTGCCAGTGTGCAAAGCCATGCAAACACGTCAGCGAACTCCTCCTGCTTGTTTTCAAAGTCGTCGCCGGAGAGCGCGGTAGCAAGCTCACCAACCTCTTCTATAAACCAGAGGAAGGTGGCGTTAGTGCCGCGCTTCCGGTCAACTTCGCCATACTTTTCTTCAATAAATCTTTGGAAGTCTGATATTTCCATCGAAGAAAAGTATTAACCTTTGATCACTGCAGAAAGCTTAACATTTACCAAGACATTCTTTGTCTTGTCAACTGCCTCTTTGCAAGCATCTGTAATGTGCTTCATATATGGAAGCTCATCACATCTTTCCGGCAGCTGAATCTCGCTGTTAGCTGGGCCGTCAACTGCTTCGATAATTTCGAGCAGGTTGATATCGCCCGGCTGCTTTGCCAGATAAAAACCGCCTCTCGGACCTCTCTTGCTTCTGAGAACATTTGCTCTTACAAGATTCTGAAGAATCTTAAGCAAATACTCGAGAGGAATGTCGAATTCTTTGGCAATGCTTGATGCAAGAATAGCCGTCTTCGGATCACCATTCTTAGCAATGTAAGCTGCCGCAATTAAACCGTAACCTGTAGATCTGCTGAATTTCATTTAGTAACCCTCCGCAAAATCTAAAAACTATTAACAATAACGGGAACCGACCGGCTAATCGATTCGCCTGGTTTCTCAAACGTCAATTTATAATACACTTCCTACGTAATATTTCAAGTTTATTTTGTGTTTTAACAAAAAAAAATAAATATTTTCTGCAACGGTATAAATATCCGTTAATTCTGAAATCCCTCGTCCCAGTCTTTCCATACCGGCTCAAAACCCATTTTGCTTATCACCTTGGCAACATCCTCAGGCGTTCTGTCGTCGTCTATCTCAAACTGAGATACAGTTTCATCTTCGCTGCCTGCATACCCTCCCGGGTTGGTCTTCGAACCAGCGCTAATCCTTGTTACACAGATATTTAGAGTGTTTTCTCTGAACTGGGGCGTCTCTCTTGTGGAGATGGTTATCCCGATATCCGGGAAGCATAGCCTCAGAGCAAGCATCATCTGAACGGTCTCTCTGTCGGAGACAAAGCTCACAAAATCCTGCGGCTCCACCTGCTCAGCAGGCCGGATTCTCGGAAATGAAATCGAAACCTGAGACTGCCAGAAATTTTTTATAAAAAAATTGCTGTGTTCTGCCATCGCGAGGGTTTCTCTTCTCCAATCGCTTATCCCAAGCAGTGAACCGAGCCCTATTCTTCTAAAGCCTGCTTCAGCTGCACGCTGGGGGGTATGAAGCCGCCAGTGGTAATCTTTTTTCGGGCCCTTGGTGTGCAGTTTGGAGTATATATCGGGGTCGTAAGTTTCCTGATATATCGTTATTCCGTCTATGCCTGCATCGTAAAGCCGCTGGTAGCTCTCCACGCTGCATGGGTAGATTTCGATATCTATCGCTGCAAATAATTTGCGGATTCTGCGTGCAAGCTCCTCAAAGTATTCCACAGACGCATAATCAGGATCCTCGCCGGAAAGCAGAAGGATATGCCGAAAACCCATTGAGCGGATAGCCTCGGCCTCCCTTACCGCCTGCTCTATGCTGAGCCGCGTACGTTTGATCTTATGTGTACAGTTGAATCCGCAGTATGCGCAGTTATTTTTGCAGTAGTTGGATACGTACAAAGGTGCATAAAGCTGCCTTGCCCTGCCGAAACGGCGTAGAGTAATATCCCTTGCCTGCCTTGCCATCTCCTCCAGATAGCCTTCAGCGGCAGGAGAAAGCAGTCGGGCAATTCTTACAGCCGAATACCCCGCAGGCCTTTCCAGCTCAGAAACCACCTCGCTGTCGCTGGTATTTTGCAGAGTTTGCGAGATTTTGCTTTCTGGATTGAATATTTCTTCCGGCACGCTGAATTTCTTGTTCTGCATTTATCTCTCCTTTAGTCCCTGAGGAAGCCGGTTAGCGGGCTTGAGGCGTTAGCTGTTTCGCTAACACACCCCGGGCCTGCAAGATAAGCCTGCCTCCCGGCCTCCACAGCCTTCCGGAAGGCCTCAGCCATTGCCACAGGCTTATCGCATACTGCGATTGCCGTATTCACGAGCACTGCATCTGCCCCAATCTCCATCGCATCACCGGCATGGGAGGGAAGCCCGAGTCCCGCATCTACCACCACAGGCACAGAAGCTTGCGATATGATTATCTCTACGAGATCGCGGGTTTTTATCCCCTTGTTTGAGCCGATCGGCGCCGCCAGCGGCATAACCGCAGGGCAGCCTGCATCCTCGAGCTTCTTTGCGAGAACTGGATCCGCATTTATATAAGGCAGAACTATAAAGCCCTCATCAATGAGCTGTTTCGCTGCCTCGAGCGTTTCCACAGGATCCGGCAGGAGGTAGTACGGATCTGGAGTTACCTCAAGCTTAACCCATTCAATCCCGCTTGCCGCACGTGCAAGCTTTGCAAGACGAACAGCCTCTTTCGCATCCCTCGCTCCAGAGGTGTTTGGCAGGAGCTGAACGTTCTCCCGCATAATCGCCGAGAGCATATCGTCGCCGCTGTCTTCTATATTCACCCTGCGAAGCGCAACGGTTACCATCTCAGACCTGCTTGCCTCTATCGCATTGCTCATGAGCTCGTTTGAAGCGAATTTCCCTGTCCCGATAAATAAACGTGAATCAAATTCTTTTCCTGCAATTACAAGTTTATCTTTCATTATCCGCCTCCTACGAATCTGATAAGCTCTATTTTTTGTGAATCTTTTATAATGGCGGTTTCGAAATTGCGTTTTTCCACAATCTCCCCGTCCACTTCCGCTACTACTGCCTCGCTGTTGAGGCCGAAGAGGTCTATAAGCTCCTTCACAGTTGCTGGAGCCTCATTTTCGGGAAAATCCATATTTTCGCCGTTTACTCTTATTCGCATAATCTCTCCTCTAAAACTTCTAAAACGCAGTTTGCCTGATGCGCCGCTGCTAAAGCTACCCTTGGAGCCCAGAGGCTGCCCATCTGCTCCACGCTGCTTTCCAAATCGCCGGCTACATACATCCTGTCAGAGATTTTGGTTGTTTTTACCATATTGCTCTTGCCAAAACCGGCCGCTCCGCTGCCTGCGATTACGGTAAACCTGCCGGCCTTCAGGAGCGTTTCGATCAGTTCCTGCTTGCTTTCTGCCTTATCGAGGCATTCGCATACAATATCGCACTCGCTGAAAATCCCGCAGGCGTTGGTGCTGTCTATGCGGACGTTATGTTTCTCTATCAGGCAGTTCGGGGCGATATCCGAGGCAAGCTGCTCTATTGCATCTGTTTTAAGTTTGCCGACATCAGAAAGCCGGTAGCATTGCCTGTATAGATTCGACCTGTCCACTCTGTCAAAATCGGCCGCTTTAAGCCTTCCGGCACCCGAGCGAATCAGCATCTGCGCAACATTGCTCCCCAGCCCGCCGAGGCCTGCAATACCTATGCAGCAGTTCTGCAAAACTGTTTTTAATCTTTTGTTTCTTATGGCCTGTCTTTCGGTTATGTTTGCCATATTCATTTTTCCCATAAAAAAAGCACGCCCGCAAAGGACGTGCAAATTTTTCTTATTTTTGCCTTCCTTCGCTGGTCTTAACCAATCAGGTTCGAAGGGTCGCCGCTGATGCGGCCTCTCAGCTCTAATAAGAGCTCCCCCGGCCAATTTCCCATTCTAACATTTCTCCCGCTGATTTCAAACACAATTAGCTGAAAATATTGCAGCACCAAGCTGAGCAGCGGTATCTTTTTATTTTTCCCTGAATTTCTAAGTTACTTAACTACCGCTTTTTTACAATTCACAAGCCACTCGGCGTGCATTGATTTCAATTCCTTAACAACTTCCGGATAATTTGCCGAAAGGTCGTTGGTTTCTGTCTTATCGTTTTCCATGTCATACAGAGACCACTTCTTTTCCCATGCGACAAGCTTCCACTTGCCTTTCAGCACTGCTTTGCCCTTGCCCCATTGCCAGAATATCGGTTTTCTGCGGCCGGCAGATTTACCCTTGAGAACCGGCAAAAGGCTTTCGCCTTCGTAAGGAGTGATGGAAAAACCATTGTGTTCGGTCGGATAAGAAGCACCTGAAGCCTCTATAAACGTAGGCATAAAATCAATAAAGTGCCCCGGGTGGTCAGTGATGCTTCCGGGCTCTTTTATAACTCCAGGCCACCAAGCAATCATCGGCGTACAGATGCCGCCTTCATAGCTGTAGTTCTTAAACATACGGTACGGCACATTGCTTGCATTAGCCCAGTTGCCGCCGAGCGATGTCCAGCGTGTCATACTTCCGATCTTACCGATTTGGTTCTCAAGCCGAACTACTTCAGCAGAACAGCCATTGTCGGAAGCGAACACAATTAGCGTATTTTTGTCTTTGCCCACTTCTTTAAGCTTAGCAATCAGCTTGCCGATGTTCCTGTCCATACAGTCAATCATTGCTGCATAGACTGCCATCTTACGTGCTTCTGTCTTTTTCTCTTCATCACTCAAAGAATCCCAATCTTCATATGTAGGTTCAGAAAGCGGCATTGACTCATCCACAAGGCCAAGCTTAATTTGCCTTCGGTATCTTTCCTTACGCAGAACCTCCCAGCCATCTTTATATCTGTCTTCGTATTTCTTTATATCCTCCGGCCATGCCTGCAGCGGGTCGTGAGGAGCGGTATAGGCCAAGTAGAGGAAGAAAGGCTTTTCTTCATTTTTATACTCTTCAAGATAATCGAGAGCGTACTTGGTAAAGTAATCTGTCGTGTAGAAATCTTTTTCTTTAGGAGTGTAACCAACTATGGTCTTATCATCGATAACCCACACGCGTTGGCCGGGCCTTTTCTGAGCGGGTACACCTTCGCCGGCCCTTTGCCTGCCCGGATTAAAATAGTTACAGCACCCGTCGCGCAGGCCATAGTATCGATCAAACCCCTGATCGTATAGGCTGTCAAGGCTGTGATGCTTGCCCGCCGCCAGTGTTCTGTAGCCGGCTGCTTTAAGCACATCGCCAAGGGTTACACTGTTTTTGGAGAAATGAACCGGCCTTTTATCCATGCCGCATTGCTGAGCGTAGAGTCCCGTGAGCAGGCACGCACGTGAGGGCATACATTTTGCGGTGTTGTGAATTTGCGTAAAACGGATTCCGCCCTTGGCAAGGGCGTCAAGATTGGGTGTCGATATCTCGCTTCCATAGCACCCGAGATCAGACCAGCCCATATCATCAGCAAGGATAAAGATGATGTTTGGTTTTTTAGCGGGGCTTTTAATTGCGTTTTCAGCATAGCCGGGCACAAGCGACGCCACAATACCTAATGCACCTGCCTTTAAAAAATTCCTGCGTTTCATTATTATTGCTCCTTTATTTAGTTGAGCCGGCATTTCCTTGGATTTTAATCCCCTTTAAAGCGCAACGCTTTGCTGCGCTAATTGTTATTTACTAAAATCCTCAGCGGAGTTTTTTAAAGGGGAAATTCGGGTCTTTTGTCCTGCTGGATTCCATAAGTTTTACCATTTGCTTTGCCTTTTCAGGGTATTCAGCGGAGATATCATTATTCTCGCCCGGGTCTTTGCTTAAATCATAAAGCTCAATGGGCTTGCCCTTATAACGAACCGCCTTCCATTTATCCTTACGCACCGCCTGAACAGGCCCCTGCCGCTCATTAAATTCCCAATACAGGCAGTTATGACTAAGCTGAGCTCTTGTATTGCCCTTCAAGGCCTGAAAATATGAGATTCCGTCGGTTTGAGCCTTGGGCTCGATCCCCGCAATATCGCAGGCAGTTGGAAGGAAATCCCAAAACGCTGATATATGCGAAGACTTTGTTCCCGGCCTTATCATTTCCGGCCAGCGTGCTGCAAACGGAATATGGATACCGCCCTCGTAGAGGTCTCGTTTTTTGCCGCGATACACCCCATTGCTGTCGAAAAAGCCCTTGTCGTAGTGGTGGCCGTTATCGCTTGTGAAAATAACGAGCGTATTTTTATCAAGCCCCTTCTTCTTTAGAAGCTCCATCAGAGAGCCAATATCCCTGTCCATCCTTGAAACCATACCGGCATAAGTAGTATGGCCTTCTTTATCGTGGTAGTAATGCCCCTGTTTCATAGGGCGTTTTTTCCAGCCGAGTTTCTGGTAAGGCTCTTTTGAATCTTCGGGCACTGTAAGCTCGTAATGAGGTATGGTATATGCAAGATACAGGAAGAACGGATTGTTTTTGTCCTGCTTGCTTATGTACTTGAAGGCCTCTTGCGTGAACAAATCGTGTACATAAAGCCCTTCTTTCTCCTTTGTCTTATTCGGCAGGCTTACCTGATGTTCATTGCGCCAAACCTTTTCGGGGTAGTAATGATGGGCGGGGCCGTGCCTCATAAATCCGAAAAACTCATCAAATCCCTTTTTAGTGGGCATTGCGTGGCTTAAGTTTTCAGCAAGCCCCCATTTGCCGATTGCGCAGGTGTTGTAGCCGGCACGCTTGAGCTCCTCTGCAACTGTAGGCTCCTCTTTTCTGATATCAACAGGCTTTCCGTCTGAAGTCCAGCGGGGATTCCCGCGAACTGAGGCATGCCCTGTATGCTTGCCGGTCATCAGGCAGCAGCGCGAAGGGCCGCATACCGTGGAGCCGGAGTAATGATTTGTAAAAACCGCGCCTTGCTTTGCTATATTGTCAATATTAGGTGTTTTGATCCTGCTCTGGCCGTTAAAGCCCACATCTCCATAGCCAAGATCATCTGCCAGGATAAAAACTATATTAGGCTTTTCACTTTTGCCCGCAAAAACTCGGCCTCCTGAAGCGGCGAGAAAGCAGCCGGCCGCCTTCAAAAAATTCCGTCTATTCATAATCACCTCTTAGAATTATTTAATCTTGTTACTAATAGTATCTCTGAAAGGCAAAAATTACATAAATATTTTTTTTTGTGTTGAAATTTATGGTTTCGTATCAGAAGCAGAACGCAAATATCCCGGTTGCGCGACAATTTTTCCTGACTTCGGCGGTTGTATTGCGGAAAACTCATCGAAAAGTGCGTTTTGAGGCTGTTACGGGTGGTGTTTTGGGCTGGCTTCCTTGTAGTGCCTAATTTTATTTTTATATTGACATAATATTTTTATTTCGTATAATCTGTGTTTATGTTTATACGAGTAAAAAAATCAAAAAACAGCCCAAAGAGATCTGTTCAGATTGTTGCGAGCTATCGCAACGAGAAGAATCAGCCTCGCCAGCGTATAGTACGTCATATGGGCACTGCCTTCACAGAAGAGGATGTTACCCGTCTCAAAGATCTCGCCGAATTCGAGAAGGCTAAACTTGAGGCGGAGATAACGCCGGCACTTTTCAAGCCTGAGCAGCTTGCAGAGGCTGCTATAGAAGCCCGCAAAAAGATCGATGATGAGCCTATAAACGTAAATCTGAAGGATATTAAGGAGCAGGCACGCATCACCACCGGCATCCATGAGGTGTTCGGAAGCATCTATGACGAGCTCGGATTTAACAATCTTTTTGATAAACGCAAAGAGGCTGCTCGCAGAAACCTTCGCCACATTACCATGGCAAGGCTTGCAAATCCGGTCAGTAAGCGAGGCAGTGTTCAGGATCTATCTAAAGACTTCGGCATCAGTCTCTCTCTTGACAGCGTTTACAGGATGATGGACAACATCACAGATGATATTATCAGCAAGGCTCAAAACCACGCTCACAAGGCTGCTAAAGGGCTTTTAGGCGAAGAGATAAACCTTCTGTTTTACGACTGCACCACCCTCTATTTTGAATCATTTACAGAAGATGAGCTCAAAAAGAACGGCTACAGCAAGGATATGAAGTTCAATCAGCCGCAGGTTGTGCTTGGCCTTCTCTCAACATCAGAGGGGCTTCCAGTTGGTTATGAGGTGTTCCCCGGCAATCAGTATGAAGGGCATACTCTGCACACTGTTATTCCTAAGATCAAAGAGAAATACAACCTCAAGCGTGTTATATTTACCGCAGACAGCGCAATGCTGAGCAAGGCTAATCTGGATTACCTTGAAGAGCAGAAAGTGGAATATATCGTAGCAGCGAGGCTAAAAAGCCTCACTGATCAATGGAAAGCAAAGATTACAGAATCCGTTGCTCCTCTCAGAAGCTTTGATTACGGCAAGAACAGAAGGCTAATTGTTACCTACAGCGACAAGCTCGCCAAAAAGAATAAACACGACAGGGACGAAGCTATAAGAAAACTTCGTGAGAAGCTTGAAAAGAGCAGTAACCCCAAATCCCTTATAAGCAACTACGGCTACAAGAAATTTATGCGAGTTACCGGCGAGGTAAACTGCGAGATAAATGAAGAGAAATATGCTCAGGCAGCGAAATTTGATGGCCTTCACGGCGTTATAACGAATGTTAAGGATATGGATGATTCGGCAGTAGTAGAGCATTACAAGCAGCTCTGGCTAATTGAGGAGTGCTTCAGGATCAGCAAGCACGAGCTGAAGATACGGCCGATATATCACTGGACACCGAAACGAATCAAAGCCCATATACTGATATGCTTTATCGCTCTAACCTGCGCGAGGAATCTGGCATACAGGGTTAGGCTAAGATTCGAGGCGATGTCTGTGGCAAGAATGGTAAATGCGCTAAACCACGTGCAGCTTAGCATCCTCTGGGATAAGAAAAGCGAATGCAAATATGTGCTGCCATCAAAGATTAACGAGGACGCAAGGAAACTCTACAAAACAGTTAATCTGAGCGCAGATACCACACCCTATAAGATGTAACACAGACCCTGAAAAAACTCAAAAAAACAGGGTTGTAGTGCCTGCGCAAAAAATCGAGTCCTTTATTGACAGGCACTTATGAAAATTTACCGCCGAAGTCAGGAGATGATGTTTGGTTTTTTAGCGGGGCTTTTAATTGCGTTTTCAGCATAGCCGGGCACAAGCGACGCCACAATACCTAATGCACCTGCCTTTAAAAAATTCCTGCGTTTCATTATTATTGCTCCTTTATTTAGTTGAGCCGGCATTTCCTTGGATTTTAATCCCCTTTAAAGCGCAACGCTTTGCTGCGCTAATTGTTATTTACTAAAATCCTCAGCGGAGTTTTTTAAAGGGGAAATTCGGGTCTTTTGTCCTGCTGGATTCCATAAGTTTTACCATTTGCTTTGCCTTTTCAGGGTATTCAGCGGAGATATCATTATTCTCGCCCGGGTCTTTGCTTAAATCATAAAGCTCAATGGGCTTGCCCTTATAACGAACCGCCTTCCATTTATCCTTACGCACCGCCTGAACAGGCCCCTGCCGCTCATTAAATTCCCAATACAGGCAGTTATGACTAAGCTGAGCTCTTGTATTGCCCTTCAAGGCCTGAAAATATGAGATTCCGTCGGTTTGAGCCTTGGGCTCGATCCCCGCAATATCGCAGGCAGTTGGAAGGAAATCCCAAAACGCTGATATATGCGAAGACTTTGTTCCCGGCCTTATCATTTCCGGCCAGCGTGCTGCAAACGGAATATGGATACCGCCCTCGTAGAGGTCTCGTTTTTTGCCGCGATACACCCCATTGCTGTCGAAAAAGCCCTTGTCGTAGTGGTGGCCGTTATCGCTTGTGAAAATAACGAGCGTATTTTTATCAAGCCCCTTCTTCTTTAGAAGCTCCATCAGAGAGCCAATATCCCTGTCCATCCTTGAAACCATACCGGCATAAGTAGTATGGCCTTCTTTATCGTGGTAGTAATGCCCCTGTTTCATAGGGCGTTTTTTCCAGCCGAGTTTCTGGTAAGGCTCTTTTGAATCTTCGGGCACTGTAAGCTCGTAATGAGGTATGGTATATGCAAGATACAGGAAGAACGGATTGTTTTTGTCCTGCTTGCTTATGTACTTGAAGGCCTCTTGCGTGAACAAATCGTGTACATAAAGCCCTTCTTTCTCCTTTGTCTTATTCGGCAGGCTTACCTGATGTTCATTGCGCCAAACCTTTTCGGGGTAGTAATGATGGGCGGGGCCGTGCCTCATAAATCCGAAAAACTCATCAAATCCCTTTTTAGTGGGCATTGCGTGGCTTAAGTTTTCAGCAAGCCCCCATTTGCCGATTGCGCAGGTGTTGTAGCCGGCACGCTTGAGCTCCTCTGCAACTGTAGGCTCCTCTTTTCTGATATCAACAGGCTTTCCGTCTGAAGTCCAGCGGGGATTCCCGCGAACTGAGGCATGCCCTGTATGCTTGCCGGTCATCAGGCAGCAGCGCGAAGGGCCGCATACCGTGGAGCCGGAGTAATGATTTGTAAAAACCGCGCCTTGCTTTGCTATATTGTCAATATTAGGTGTTTTGATCCTGCTCTGGCCGTTAAAGCCCACATCTCCATAGCCAAGATCATCTGCCAGGATAAAAACTATATTAGGCTTTTCACTTTTGCCCGCAAAAACTCGGCCTCCTGAAGCGGCGAGAAAGCAGCCGGCCGCCTTCAAAAAATTCCGTCTATTCATAATCACCTCTTAGAATTATTTAATCTTGTTACTAATAGTATCTCTGAAAGGCAAAAATTACATAAATATTTTTTTTTGTGTTGAAATTTATGGTTTCGTATCAGAAGCAGAACGCAAATATCCCGGTTGCGCGACAATTTTTTGTGGCTTGTGGCAAAATTATTAGTGAAAAATTAGCGGGGATTAGCGGCTGAAAATTCTCTGTGTAATCAGTGGATTATATTAGAGCAGTATCGCAGTTTGGGGCGAACGCCCAAGCCCGCCCCTGCACTGCGAATGCTTAATTATCTGCGTTTTATTTAGCGAATTCCACGCATCTAACCTCACGCAGGAGTGTAACTTTAATCTCTCCCGGGTAGGTCATTTCGTTTTCGATCTTATTTGCTATATCTCGTGCGATCTTCTCAGCGGAATTATCATCAATCTCGTCGGCATTAACAATTACCCTAATCTCTCTGCCTGCCTGAATCGCATAGGTGATTGAAACGCCCTTGAAGCTGTTTCCAATCTCCTCGAGCGAACGCAAACGCTTGATATAGCGTTCGAGGGTTTCGCGTCTTGCACCGGGCCTTGAGGCGCTTATGGCGTCTGCCGCAGCTACAAGAGGCGTGTATGGATTGTCCGGAGCGATATCTCCGTGGTGTCCCGCTACTGCATTGAGAACCACGGGGCTCTCGTTGAATTTCCGCAGGAATTCAGCACCTATTGCCGGATGGCCGCCATCGTGTTCGTGGTCTATGGCCTTGCCGATATCGTGCAGGAAGCCTGCCCGCCTTGCCATACTTCCATCAAGCCCGAGCTCATCAGCCATCACCTGAGACAAATACGCCACCTCGATACTGTGCTGAAGGGCGTTCTGGCCGTAGCTTGAGCGGAACTTCAAAACGCCGATCTTTCCGAGCACTTTGTTCGAAAGCCCGCGAACATCCAGCTCTGTGGCTGTTTCCTTGCCTATCTGGAGCATACGCTGATCAACGTCCTTCCTCGTCTGCTCAACGAGCCCTTCAATATGGGTAGGATGGATCCTGCCGTCCTGGATGAGCCGCTCCATTGTGAGCCTTGCCACTTCCCTGCGAACCGGATCAAAACCGCTTACTACAATAACCCCCGGGGTGTCATCAACGATCACATCCACGCCGGTAGCCTTTTCGAATGCCCTGATATTCCGGCCTTCTCTTCCGATAATACGGCCTTTCATATCATCGTTGGGGATGTCAACAGTGGATACAGTGGATTCGCAGCACTGCTCAGCAGAAAATCTCTGGATAGCGGAGCTGATAATCTCCCTGCTTTTTCTTTCAGCAGTTTCGTTTGCTTCCTCAACCTTCTTGCGTATCACAACATTCATATCGTGTTCGCACTCATCTTCGAGCCTTTGCAGGAGCAGCTCTTTCGCCTCCTGAACATTCATCCCCGTAATCTGAAGAAGCACCTTCTTCTGCTCGGCAATAATGTCTGTGAGGGCTGATTCCCTTGCGGAAAGTCGTTTCTGCCTTTCCTGAATCTCGTTTTGGGAAACTGCTATCTCTTTTTCCTTCTCGGCAAAGAGCTCAGTCTGTCTTTGGTTTGCATCTTCTCTTTTGCTGAGCCTTTTTTCCTGATCACGCAGTTCTTTTCGAACCTGATTGCATTCCTTATCGAATTCCTCCCGCCTTTTCATAAATTCGGAGGAGGCATCGATTCTTGCAGTTTTAAGGATTTCTTCAGCTTCTTTTTTTGCTTCTTCGGTTTGTCTGTCTAATTTATGCTTTAAAGTCTGCTGTTTTGCAACAGCGATCGAATGAATTACGGCAAAAGTTGCAATTGCCGAAACAACTGCAGCGCCGCCGCCAACTAATATTGGCGAGACTGCTAATATATTTATTAACATACCAGATTACCTTTCAATTGAAAATCACTCAAAAGTGCAATAGACAATCCGGCGTGGTGAAAAGTATAATAGACCCGCAGGGCCTATTGAGAACACAATTCCGCGCACAGCGGCACTAAGGCCTGCGGAAAGGCTTCAAATAGAAGGATGAAAAACGTATATTTGAACAGTTATTCAATATTTAGTTCCTGTAGATACAAATTTTCTGCCTACTTTTGATTTCAACTATTATTACAGACCACCACAAGGTCTGAATGCTATTACACTTATTAAATTTATGTAAACTGTTTCCCAACAAAGGGAAACGGTTAGATAATAAATTTGAGGAATGGAAAAATCAAGTAAAATGTTTTGATTTTCTTTCAGAAAGTTAAGCGAAGTGTGAAAAAATCGTTTTTATCGAGAGAAACAGCGATTACTGCTTTTCTGAATCTTTCTCGTGTATGCTGTCGTACACTTCCTGTCTGTGCACAGAAACATCCTTTGGGGCCTGAACTCCCAGCTTCACCTTGCCGCCCTTAACATCAACAACTTTTATTACCACATTGTCGCCGATAACTATAGATTCATCTTTTTGTCTGCTCAAAACCAGCATCCGGGGACTCCGTTCACCGTAATATTATACTTTAAGTTGCAAGCATTATAAACTATCGGTTAATGAGAACAAAGAAATTATTTAAACTAAATAACTTTTTTATTCATATCCGATAAAATCAGGCCGCCTCAAGCCTTGTAAAATCAAAACTGATCAAGAAAACGAAGGTCGTTTTCGTAGAGCAGTCTTATATCGTAAATCCCGAACTTCCGCATTGCGAGCCTCTCGATGCCCAAACCGAAAGCCCAGCCCGTATATTTCTCGCTGTCTATACCGACAGAATCAAACACGTTTGGATCTACCATCCCGCAGCCGCCGATCTCAATCCACTGCTCCGAGCCGTCTTTGTTGTGGAAAAGAAGGTCTATCTCAGCGCTTGGCTCAGTGAATGGGAAAAAACTCGGTCTGAAGCGCCATTCGGTATCCTCGCCGAAAAACGTGCGTACAAACTGATCGACAGTTGTTTTGAGGTCTATCATTGAAACACCCTCATCAACAACAAGCGCCTCAATCTGGTGGAACATAAACATATGCGTTGCGTCCACCGTGTCCGGCCGATAAACCCTTCCAGGAGCCACAACCCTTATCGGGGGCTTCTGAGACTCCATAACCCTGATCTGAATTGTGGATGTCTGGCTTCTGAGCAGGGTGTTGTCGTCTATATAGAAATTATCAGCGGGGTCTCTTGCGGGATGCTCTTCGGGGATATTCAGGGCGATGAAGTTGTGCCATTCATCTTCAACCTCCGGACCGTATGCGATCCCGAAGCCCATTCTTCCGAATATATCCAGAAGTTCGTTTACAGTGCTCGAGATTACATGCTGCTTGCCCACCTCCGGCTTCAGCCCGGGGAGGGTAACATCTTCAACAAGCTTCTCGGACTTGCCCGAACCGCTGCCGAGGCTCTCCTGCTTATGCTTGAAGGCCTGATTCACTTCGTTCTTAATCTTGTTTGCAAGCTTGCCGGCCTCTGCCCTGTCCTCCGGGGCCACCTGACCAATCTTGCTGAGAAGCTTGGTAATCAGTCCCTTTCTTCCCAGATATTTAATTCGGTACTGCTCTAAGGCTTCGCTGCTTTGAACCTTTTCAAGCTCCTGCAGGGCCTCTTTACCGGTGTTTTCAAAATCTTTAAGCATAAAATGGCTCTGGGCTTTATTAACTAAAGAGCAGCTTTTGCCTCTTCTGCAATCTTCTTGAAAGCTGCCGGATCATCAATAGCTATCTCGCTGAGCATCTTTCTGTTGAGGTTTATGTTTGCCTTTTTCAGCCCGTTAATGAAATGGCTGTATGAGATATCGTTGTTTTTGCAGGCGGCGCTGATACGTGTTATCCAGAGCCTGCGGAAATCACGTTTCCTGAGCTTTCTGTCGGTTGTTGCCCTTGCTCCTGCACGAACCGAGGCCTCCTTTGCAAGTCGTATCTGACGACCTGAAGGGCCTCTGTATCCTTTAACGCTCTTTAGAATCCTTTTGTTTTTGCGCCTTTTTGCAGCGCCTATTCTTGTACGTGGCATTTCAGCTTTCCTTTCATTAAATTTTCGCTGCTGGCGGCAAGCTGTAGGAGCCGAGAAGCAGCATTTCCCCGCCGGAAAAACGCCGGCAAATAACTATTTCGCTTTCTTCAATCCAAGCATATCGCGGCATTTGTCTGCATACTCATCGCTGATATATCCGTCCTTGCCGAGCTTGCGGCGCCTTTTCGGGCTCATCGCACTCATAAGGTGGTTGCTGCCGGCACGCTTATACTTGAACTTGCCCTTCGCTGTGATCTTCACACGCTTGGACAATCCCTTGTGGGGTTTCATCTTAGGCATAATAATCTAACCTGTTTCCGATTAAATAATTCAACCTGCCCGAACGACCGCCGCTCAGGCAAATGGAAAACGTGATTATCTGAAAAAAAGACTCAAGGTCAAGTGATATTTTTTTAAAGGGGCAAACGCAGAAATGCAAAAACAAGTTACCCCGTAAACCCGATTAGGATTTACGGGGCAAGAGCCTGCGCAGTACTAAAAGTACTACTTGTTATGACAAGACTCACAGACTCGGATCAGTTACAATAATTGAATTATATTGAATATATATTATAATGTCAAGATGTATGTATAAATATATTCAATTTTTATCGCAGGAGATTTAAGTATTATGATTACGCTTGGATTGGACATTGGAACGAACAGTGTTGGATGGGCTCTTATTGATGAAAAAAACAATGAAATTTTGCGTACAGGTGTACGGGTTTTCCCTGAAGGAGTTGACCGAGATACAAAAGGGGCAGAAAAGTCCAAAAATGAAACTCGGAGACTTGCAAGGGGAAGCAGAAGAAACAGGGCTCGTATGAAATACAGGAGGGACAAGCTTGTAAGAATGTTAAAGAGAAACGGCCTGCTGCCCGCTTCAGATATAGAATTTTCAGAGCTTTTAAGAGAAGACCCTTACAAATTGAGGGCTAAGGCTATACAGGAAAAAATATCACTTCACCAGATTGGGCGAGTATTATTCCATATAAACCAGCGAAGAGGCTTCAAGAGCAATCGCAAATCGGGCGACGAAAAACAGGGCAAGGTGATAAAAAATGCTAATGAACTCCAGGATGAAATAGACAAATCGGGGCTCAAAACCTTAGGGGCATATTTTGCCTCCTTGGACACTTCAAAGAAACGAATCAGGGATAATTACACACTTCGCTCAATGTATGAACACGAATTCGAGGAAATCTGGAAATTTCAAAGCAGGTTTTATCCTGAGATTCTTACTGACCGCCTTAAAACAAAAGTAAAAGATGAAACTATATTCTACCAAAGGCCGCTTAAACCATGCGATGATTTAATAAAAGATTGCGAACTTGAGGAAGATGAAAAGGTATGCCAGCGGGCAGACTGGTTCGCTCGCAGATTTCGCATACTCCAAGACGTGAATAACTTAAAGATACACAATCCAGAAGGCACGATTAAAGAACTCTCTCAAGACCAGAGAGATACTATTACCCAAATTTTATTATCCAAGGAGAAAGCAACTTTCGAGAGCATAAGAAAAAAGCTCGGGCTAATTGATTCTCAAAAATTCAACACAGAAGAAGGCAGTTCAAACAGGAAAAATCCCCATTTAAAAGGCGATGTCTTTCAGGCCAAGCTTAAAAATATTAACAAGAAAATCTTTGCAGGCCTTGATGAGGAAGCAAAGATCGATATCAACAATATTCTTATCGACCAGACAATTGATGATGAGGAATTCATTTCAGAGATATGCGAAAACTATAACTACAGCAGGGATGAAGCAATCAAAATATCGAAAATCCCCTTGCCCAACGGCTACACCAACCACTCAAAAAAGGCAATACTCAAGCTTTTACCTTATATGGAAAAAGGATTCTTAACATCAGATGCGGTAAAAGAAGTTTATGGAAGATGGCCAAGCGAGCAGAAAACGGAAATTTTAGACAGGCTCCCCCTCCCGCCTGATTTCAGAAACCCAATCGTAAATCAGGGCATAAATGAGGTTAGGAAGGTTGTGAATGCTGTAATCTCCGCATACGGCAAGCCGGACAAGATAGCAGTGGAGATGGCAAGAGACGTAAAGGGCTCTAAGGCAGAAAGAGATGAAATAAGAAAGAAAAACTGGGAAAACGAGCAGAAAAATGAAGAGGCAAGAAAAATACTTGTAGAAGAATTCGGTTTCTCAAGGCCTGCAAGAGAAGACATAATAAAATACAAGCTCTGGATCGAATGCAGAAAAACCTGCCCCTACACAGGCAAGCCGGTTCCCCAGCATTTACTTTTCAGTCCTCAGTCTGGAGTTCAGATTGAACATATCATTCCATACTCAAGATGCCTGGACGACAGCTACATGAACAAAACGCTATGCTATGCAGATGAGAACAGGAGAAAAGGCGAAAAGACACCATACGAATATTATTCCAGCAAACCAGAGCAGTACGAAGAAATTCGGCAGCGAATTGCGCCTCTGCCCTTTCCGAAAAGATCTAAATTTAACCAGAAAGAAGTTAAGCTCGACAACTTCATCGAAAGACAAATCAACGACACCAGATACATAAGCAGAGCGGTAACATCATACCTTAAGCAGCTCGGGTGCACGGTTATTGGAACTAAGGGAAAAATAACCTCAGATCTGAGAAGAGCATGGGGGCTTAATTCAATACTAAACACAATCGGCAGCACGAAAAACAGAGATGACCACCGCCATCACGCAGTTGATGCGGCGGTTACTGCGCTTACCAATCAGCAGCATCTTCGAGACCTTGCATATACAAAGAAAAGGACAGAAGATTTGGCAATGACTGAGCCATGGAAAGGTTTCAGGCAGGAGCTTAAAGAGTCTATTAATTCTATAAATGTTTCCCATCGGGTGCGCAGGAAGGTATCAGGCAGGCTCCATGAAGACACGGCTTACGGGCCTACGGGTATAACAAATGAAAACGGCGATGAATATTACGTGTACCGAAAACCCCTCGAGAGCCTTACTCTGCCTATGGTGCATAAAGTGGTTGACCCGACAGTGCGGGAGATACTTCTTGAAAGGCTCAGAGAAAACGGGATACACACTGAGGGCAAAACTAAATCAATACCCAAAAAAGTCTGGGAAGAGCCTGTGTATATGAAGAGCAGGAAAGACGCCAGAGTGCCTATAAAAAAGGTAAGGATCAGGACAGTTTACAACAATGTTGCAAAAATTAAAGATGAAGAAGGCAAACCATACAAAGCCGTTACTCTTGGCAGCAACCACCATATCGAGATATTCGAATTTACGGACAAAAAGGGAAACACCAAAAGGGAGGGGAAAGTTGTATCGTTGTTCGAAGCCGCAAGAAGAAACAAAGAAGGCCGACCCATTGTATGCAGGGATTACGGAGACGGGAAAAAATTTATCTGCTCGCTTGCGAAAAATGAGATGTTTATGATGAAAATGGATGACGGTTCATTTAAGCTCCATAGAGTACAGGTGGTGTCTCTTATCGTTAATCAGCAAGTAATAATATTAAGACCAGCAACATTTGCCGGAGCAGGAAAATCTTCGGACAGCCCTCCAATTGTGCAAAGAAAAAACGCTAACACTCTGAAAGGATACAAGGTAACAGTGGACCCGCTGGGGAATATCAATCCCGCTAACGACTGAGCAGTTATGATTAAAAGGATAATAGAGATATCTGAGAGCCCATGCTCTTTGAGGATTAGAAACGGCCAGCTGATTGTTGGAAGGAATGATCTGCCTGAAAAACAGATACCCTGTGAGGATGTAGGGGTGCTGCTGATAGATAATCAGGCCACAACCTACACCCACAGCGTACTTACAAGACTGCTTGATTTCGGGGCTGCGGTGGTTTTGTGCAATGGCGAGCATCATCCGGCAGGCATGCTGCTTGCCATAGATTCCAACAGTATCCAGACAGAGAGACACCGCCACCAGATAGAAGCATCACTGCCGCTTAAGAAAAGGCTTTGGAAGCAGCTTGTTCAGGCCAAAATATCTCATCAGGCTGCGGTTGTTAAAACAGAAAATCCCCGTGCATCCAAATCAATAGAGCAGCTCGCTGCAAAGGTGCGTTCGGGCGATAAATCGAATGTTGAGGCAAGGGCAAGCAAGCTCTACTGGAAATATTTTCTGGGCTCTCGAAATTTCAAAAGGCTAAGAGGCGGAGCACCGCCGAATAACCTGCTCAATTATGGATATATGATATTAAGGGCGGCAGTGGCAAGGGCTATCTGCTCTTCCGGCCTGCTTCCCTCATTGGGCCTTCACCACTGCAACAGATACAACGAATACTGCCTTGCGGATGATATTATGGAGCCCTTCAGGGGTTTTGTTGAGAAAGAGGTGAGATTGATGTGGCGGGAAAATCCTGATGAAGAATATTTTGCCAAGCTTTCTCAGCTTCATAAAGCTAGGCTTCTGGAAACACTTCACAAATCGGTAACAATATCGCAAAGCTCCGGCCCGCTAATGGTGGGTCTTCACAAAACGGCAGCCTCTCTCTATAAGTGTTTTGCGGGCGAGGAAGATTCTTTGGAGCTTCCTGATTTCTAAGGACTAACAATGGAATTAAGCGGGTACAGGATGATGTGGATTTATGTTTTTTTTGATTTGCCTACTGATACAAAAAAGGCAAGAAAAGATTACTCCGAATTCAGAAAAAAGCTTTTAAAAGACGGCTTCACAATGGTACAATATTCGGTGTATGAAAGGCACTGTTCAAGTGAAGAAAATGCAGATGTACACCTTAAAAGAATCAAATCATTTCTTCCCCCTGATGGAGAAGTTCGAATCCTCACCATCACTGATAAACAGTATGAAAGGATGCACATTTTCTGGGGAAAAATGCGCAAACCTGCACCTCCAGCCCCAAAGCAGCTTGAATTATTTTAACTGCCTATCCTGCCTAAAAGCTTGCTGCACAGATTCTTATGAAAAATGTATTGTAACTGATCCGAATCTGTGAGCAAGCCACAACGACCAGATTCACGTTTCTCTAAGTCTGCGATTGTAACTGATCCGAATCTGTGAGCAAGCCACAACATATTCTGCCCAGCGTTCTTGGTAACCAAATTGTAACTGATCCGAATCTGTGAGCAAGCCACAACAAATAAAAGCAATTGACCAAATCGAAAATTATTGTAACTGATCCGAATCTGTGAGCAAGCCACAACAATTTTAGTTCTTTGTACATTTTGATACCTATTGTAACTGATCCGAATCTGTGAGCAAGCCACAACTTGATAAAGGTAGTGAAGCTGCTGGATTTATTGTAACTGATCCGAATCTGTGAGCAAGCCACAACCACGGTGTCAGTCGGACCAGTTAACATCAATTGTAACTGATCCGAATCTGTGAGCAAGCCACAACTTCTACCCCTTTTTTTGTTATTGGAATGTTATTGTAACTGATCCGAATCTGTGAGCAAGCCACAACCGTGAAGCCGAGAAAGAAAAGCAAAAATCTATTGTAACTGATCCGAATCTGTGAGCAAGCCACAACTAACAAAGCGGCTTAATGTTTGGACGACTCATTGTAACTGATCCGAATCTGTGAGCAAGCCACAACAGAGAACTCGCCGGATTCAGCTTGACCAGCATTGTAACTGATCCGAATCTGTGAGCAAGCCACAACAAAAACCTCCTCATCAGCTGAGCTCCCATCATTGTAACTGATCCGAATCTGTGAGCAAGCCACAACGCGACATTTAAGGTGTCTGGCTTACCTACAATTGTAACTGATCCGAATCTGTGAGCAAGCCACAACTTTTAACGCCGATGGAAAAGCTCAATAAGATTGTAACTGATCCGAATCTGTGAGCAAGCCACAACACGGGCTGAACAAGAAAATATCTGATAAAATTGTAACTGATCCGAATCTGTGAGCAAGCCACAACTGTGCAGCTATTGCAAACAGAAGCTTCCTGATTGTAACTGATCCGAATCTGTGAGCAAGCCACAACATATTTTTCGTTCCTTATTGCTACCACACCATTGTAACTGATCCGAATCTGTGAGCAAGCCACAACCTGCCGGTGGTGCGAGTTTAACCGATAGGCATTGTAACTGATCCGAATCTGTGAGCAAGCCACAACTGTCTTGCTTTTGCTGCCCACTACAACGTGATTGTAACTGATCCGAATCTGTGAGCAAGCCACAACGTTATTTTTTGGGTCGCTGTAAAAAGCTTATTGTAACTGATCCGAATCTGTGAGCAAGCCACAACTCCGGACTTATCAAACCACTGTAAAAAGCATTGTAACTGATCCGAATCTGTGAGCAAGCCACAACGCGGACAGTGGTCTTTGGCGGGTTTGGTCTATTGTAACTGATCCGAATCTGTGAGCAAGCCACAACCTGGGATATAGTTTTAATCTCAGTCAATGCATTGTAACTGATCCGAATCTGTGAGCAAGCCACAACATCCGACTCCTGCGGACTTTCCATCTCAGGATTGTAACTGATCCGAATCTGTGAGCAAGCCACAACCGACTGATGTTGTAGATACAAGCGAGTCCGATTGTAACTGATCCGAATCTGTGAGCAAGCCACAACAAAGATACACCTGGAAGCTTCCCGATTGGTATTGTAACTGATCCGAATCTGTGAGCAAGCCACAACCCAAGCATAGAACGAGAAGGACCTTTTATATTGTAACTGATCCGAATCTGTGAGCAAGCCACAACGTGAAGCTTTCCAAATTCAGAAGCTTTTAGATTGTAACTGATCCGAATCTGTGAGCAAGCCACAACAGGGAAGCCATATCTATTGATATATTGTGTATTGTAACTGATCCGAATCTGTGAGCAAGCCACAACAAGGTTGGCGTGAGCGTCTCGGCGGTAAAATTGTAACTGATCCGAATCTGTGAGCAAGCCACAACCGATGGGCGGAGATTTCGTTTCCCGCTCTATTGTAACTGATCCGAATCTGTGAGCAAGCCACAACCCAAGCATAGAACGAGAAGGACCTTTTATATTGTAACTGATCCGAATCTGTGAGCAAGCCACAACGTGAAGCTTTCCAAATTCAGAAGCTTTTAGATTGTAACTGATCCGAATCTGTGAGCAAGCCACAACTGGTCATCGCTCATTTCGTATTTACTCGAAATTGTAACTGATCCGAATCTGTGAGCAAGCCACAACCAGCCGAATTCTTCAGCTTCCTTGCTGTCGATTGTAACTGATCCGAATCTGTGAGCAAGCCACAACTGAATAATCTACAAGGTTATAGATACCTTGATTGTAACTGATCCGAATCTGTGAGCAAGCCACAACCGGCGATATGCAGCTTGTGATAATACTATGATTGTAACTGATCCGAATCTGTGAGCAAGCCACAACTGGACTTCCTCTGCCACGTTACTATACCATATTGTAACTGATCCGAATCTGTGAGCAAGCCACAACTCAACTCTGTCCATATACTTGAACGATTCAATTGTAACTGATCCGAATCTGTGAGCAAGCCACAACAACAGGCACAGTGTCCGGCACTTCTACTTATTGTAACTGATCCGAATCTGTGAGCAAGCCACAACGCAGATGTATAACTTCGAGATATAAGTCCTATTGTAACTGATCCGAATCTGTGAGCAAGCCGCTAATTACTATAAATATCTTAATAAAATTAGCGGTTTTTCTGTAAAATGCCCAGCTTATTGCAAATAATAATTTTTAAGCAAAATCTGCGAATATCAGCTTACGATATTGAAAAACAGATACGCAAACGGGGCGGTGAACACGAGGGAATCTACTATATCGAGGATTCCTCCAAAGCCCGGGAGCTTATCGCCGGAGTCTTTAATGCCTGCGTCTCTTTTAAGCATAGATTCGGCGAGGTCTCCAAGCTGACCTGCAAAGGCGAATATTATCCCGAAAATCACCCCTTGCCACCAGAGCATCACAGAGAATATAACGGAAAATGCAGCACCTGAGACAGCAGAAAAAATGCAGCCTCCAATCATTCCTTCCCATGTTTTCTTAGGGCTCACTGCAGGGGCAAATTTTGTATGCCCGAACATCTTTCCGAATGTGTATGCCCCCACATCGCACATCTTCACCACAGCAATAAACACAATCAATGCCGAAATGCTGTGTTCCACTCGTATTGCCAGGAAGAATGAGCTGAAAAACCCCCAATACATCACAGTGAGCACGGTTGCCCCGCAGTTTAGTATTGTTCCTTCGTTGCTTTTTGTTCTGCCCTGAGCAACGAAAGAGAGCAGTACAGCCGAAAGCACAGCGGCAAACATAATGATAAGATGAAGGTATGCCTGAGAGATGCCGAATGCAAAACCGAACTGCTTGAGGAAGTAGCTCAGGCAGAAAAGGGTTGCCCCTGCCATTGAAGCAATGGGAAACACCCTCGCACCCTTGCCTTTTACCAGTCCTGAAAATTCATTAACCGCAGTGATTAAAACTGCCTCTGCGATAAGAGCCCAGATAAACCCCTGCACCTGCTCCCCGCCTGTTCGCCAAATCAGCACGCTGTCCAGCCAGCAGAGGAGCATAGCTGCTGCGGCCATAATTATGCCGAAAATAATGCGCTGCTTTACCATACTCGCCTTCTTAGAATACCCCGCCGGAGAGGCGGGCTGAATAAAAGTTTATCTCAAGCTTCTCAGAAATCCATAGCCTCTGCTATCTGCACGGCGTTCAAAGCAGCTCCCTTGCGTATCTGATCGCCGCAGACCCAGAGATTGATTCCTCTGCCCCCCGAGATAGACTCATCGCGGCGGATTCTTCCCACGTAGATATCGTCTTTACCGTCTGCGTCTATGGCGGGCATCGGGAAGCGGTTTTTCTCGCGGTCGTCGATTACTGTAACGCCCGGGGCATTTTTCAGCACTTCACGAACCCATGCAGGGTCTGCCGGCTTTTCAAACTCGAGATTGATGCTTTCGCTGTGAGCCCGCATTACCGGCACACGCACGCAGGTGCAGGTGATCCCGATCTGCGAATCATCGAATATTTTTCTGGTCTCGTTTACCATTTTCATCTCTTCTTCGTTGTAGCCGCTTTCGCCAATTTTGGAATCATGGCAGAAAACATTAAACGCAGCCTGATAGGGCAGGGCCTCGCATACCGGCTCTTTGCCTTCAAGGATATCGCCGCTTTGCTTCTTGAGCTCGTTCATTGCTGCAATTCCCGCTCCGCTGGCTGCCTGATAGGTGCTTATCACCATACGCTTAACTTTGTTCTGCCTGTGCAGCGGCCATACCGGCACAAGGGCAATAATCGTAGAGCAGTTTGGGTTTGCGATGATCCCCTTGTTTTCCCTGATTGCCTCGGGATTAACTTCCGGAACAACGAGCGGCGCATTTGGGTCCATACGGAAGGCCGAGGAGTTGTCTATCATTACAGCTCCGCTCTGCACGACCGCATCCGCAAATTTTTTGCTCTGCGAACCGCCCGCGCTGAAAAGCGCAACATCAACACCCTTGAAGCTGTCTTCTGTCAGTTCTTCTACCGTATATTCCTCGCCCATAAACTGAATCTTCTTGCCGGCCGAACGTGAGCTTGCAAGCACCTTGAGCGAATCGAATTTGAAGTTTCTCTCTTCTATGAGTCTCAAAAATTCCTGGCCTACAACGCCTGTAACACCAGCTATAGCAATATTGCGGCTCATAATATTTCTCCGTTTTCTTTAAATGATAAAATGCTGAGTTCCTGCGGGTGCGGGATTATAGCAGAACAAGCTCGATTAAGCAAAACAATTCGCCAGCTAATGAGCGGAGGGTGTGCGACAATATTTTTGGGCAAAGCTCTTTAAAGCCGAATCTATCCGCTTGCTCCGTCCGCCTTCGGCGGACTCCACGCACGGCTCTGATTGTCTTTAGTATTACGCAGCGATTTCACAAAACGAGATATTTAAACCGAGCCACGCATGTAGGCCGCCGCAGGCGGGACGGAATAAGTGGACAAAAGGATGCAGAGGAAAAAGATTTAATCCACAATAAATGGGTAACTGTCCCTATTTAAACTTGGAAGTTAATCGAACGGGCAAAGGCAAATCTAACACATATAAAACCGGTACAAAAATGAGACCGGTTCAAAAACCAGACTGGTCTAAAAACTGTACCGGTAGTGGTCTAAAAAATAGACCGGTTTAAAAACCAAACTGGTCTAAAAACTGCACCAGTAGTGGTCTAAAAAATAGACCGGTTCAAAAATCGGACTGGTCTAAAAACTGCACCAGTAGTGGTACAAATATTAGACCGGAACCGGTTCAAAAATTAGACCATAAAAGAATAAGAAAAGAAAAGAGTAATGTGGACGAGCCTTCCGGATATGCTTTTGTGCTGAAGGGAGGAAAAAATTACTCACTTCCAAAAGCCAAACTCGAAGAGTACCAAAAAACGTTCACAGCATTGTGGGAGAAAATTCCACACCCCCAAAGTCTGACTGTGGGAAAAACTTCCAAGGCAGTGTGGGAGAAAATTCCACACCCCCAACGCTTGACTGTGGGAAAACCGTTCACAGCAGTGTGGGAGAAACTCCTACACCCCCAACGCCTAACTGTGGGAAAAACTTCCCAAAGGTGTGGGAAAAACGTTCACAAAAGTGTGGGAGAAATTCCCACGTAAAAGAAAAGAACTATGAAAAGAGTAATGTGGACGAGCCTTCCGGATATGTTTTTGAGCTGAAGGGAGGGAAAGATTACTCACTACCAAAAGCCAAACTCGAAGAGTATGAAAACACCTTCGCAGAAGTGGATATTGACAGCGAGTTTCGCAAGGCTCAGCAGTGGCTGCGGGATAATCCGGCCAAACGGAAGACCGCAGCGGGGATGCCCCGTTTCCTCGGCAGCTGGCTTTCCCGAGCTCAAGGCAGCCTGAAGCCAAAAGCTCAGCCTGCCGGCGAAATCTTCCAGCGCCGAGATCCTACGCCGGAAGATCTCGAGATTGCCTTCGGAAAGCGAGGGCTGGACTGATGGGCTTTGCAGACCTTCGCAAGAGGGACCGGGCGGCGTTGGCCGCAGAGCTTGAGGCCGCCGGGGCTCAGCTTAAAGGCGATTCCTGCTGCTGCCCGTTTCACGAAGACAAGCACCCCTCAGCGGGCATTTACCAGAACGAGGCTGGCTTCTGGATGTACAAATGCCATTCCTGCGGCTTCTGCGGCTCTGTGTGGGACGTTGAAGCGGAGAGCAGGGGTGAGGCTGCCCCCGAGCTGATTAAGGCTGCACAGCGAAACTCAGAGCCCCTGAGAGGCAAGCGAGAGAATAGCCCCGAGCCGAAGCTGGCAAAGGCATATCCGGACATCGAGAGCTTAAAGGCAGCCTGCCGGCGAAATCTTCCAGCGCCGAGATCCTGCGCCGGAAGAAATCGAGATTGCCGCTGGAACTGTTTGCAGCTCCATAAACCGGCTGGAATCCGCTGGGCTTCTGGAAGTTCAGCAGCAGTGTATCGGGAAGTCAAACATTTACAAAACCTGCCCGAAAACCCGACCGGTAGGAAAATCCGACCAGTCCAAAAATCAGGCAGGTACCTGCCCGAAAACCAGACAGGAACCTGTCCGAAAATTAGACCATAAAACAATAAGAAAAGAAAAGAGTAATGTGGACGAGCCTTCCGGATATGCTTTTGTGCTGAAGAGAGGGAAGGATTACTCACTGCCAAAAGCCAAACTCGAAGAGTATGAAAACACTTTCACAGCTGTGGACACATATAATCCACAGGTTACACAGAGGTTATTAAATATGAGAAGCAGCCGCTAAATTCCGCTGAGATTTATAAGCCACTAAGCAGCGCTAAGCAGCACTAAGGATTTACTAACCACTAATCAACACTAATTTTTCACTAATGATTTTGCCACTCGCCATCCGCCGCAGGCGGACTTGCAGCTCTGCCACTCGCCACAGGCCATATCTTTATCTCATCCTGTAAATCCTTGCCCCGCAGCCAAAGCGGTTCGGGGTTGTTAATCCTGTCTAATTTATCACATCCCTCCCCCTCTGCGGCGGACACTCTAAGCATTCTCTGCGAAGAGGTTTTTCATTTGCCGATACAATCTGTCTTTGAATCCGGCCAAAAATATGCAAGAAAAAAATGATGAAATCAGTGAGTAGTTTTATATAATCGGACTCTCAGAGAAATCAAAAATAATTACAGAGGTATAAAAATGGCGAAAGCCCACGTTTACAAGCGAGACCACATTAATACAGACGAAATAATCCCCGCGAGATATCTCAATACAGACAGCCGCGAGGAGCTTGCAAAACACTGCATGGAAGATTTGGATCCTGCATTCGTTAATAAGGCGGGAGAGGGTGATGTAATTGTAGGCGGACACGACTTCGGCTGCGGGTCGAGCAGAGAGCATGCCGTATGGGCGATTCAGTCTGCCGACCTCGGAGCGGTTATAGCCGAATCATTTGCAAGAATCTTCTACCGCAACTGCATCAACTGCGGATTCTACCCGATCGAGCTGGAAAACGCTTCTCAGCACATAAACGACGGCGACGAGCTCAAGATAGACTACGAAAACGGCAAAATATTCAACAAAACTCAGGGCAGTGAGATTGATTTCAAGCCGCTTCCGGATTTCGCACTTGAAATCGTTCGCGACGGCGGGCTGCTCAACCATATAAGCAAGAAAGTTTAGAGCCTGCAAGAACGTTTTTTCAGGGAAATCAGCTTTTTATTGCTGAAAGCCCCAAAAAAATCAAAAAAAGCAGCAAAAGCCTGATAAAATTGTTTGACATTGAAACGGGGAAGTGGTAAAAATATATTTGGCGAATGAGAGAAGAGAGATGTGCTAAAGCATTTATTTCCAAAAGCCATTATATTAAAATCATTATTTTCTATTATCTCACCTCTCTTGCTCCTCATATGCCCCGTTTGCTTCGTGCGGATAATTGAAGCAAAAAACATAAAGGGCGTTCCATTCTCTGACGGGCGTTTAAAATGAGTCTGTTTTACTGTACGCCAGGAATTTTTTGTAAAATTTAGTTTTCGCCAGAGAATGATTAGACAGATTCAGTACATTTTTAATGTAAGGAGCAATTACAATGAAAAGAAAAGGTTTCACATTGATTGAGCTTTTGGTGGTAATCGCGATTATCGCTATGCTCATGGCAATTCTTATGCCTGCATTGGGCAGGGTAAGGCGTATGGCACAGCAGCTTGTGTGCGGTACGAATCTCAGCGGTCTGGGCAAGGCCTGCGTTCTCTATGCCAACGACAACGATGAGGACTACCCCATCGCCGGCGGCAAAGGAGACAACTCATGGACATCTCAGGGCTACATGAACGACTGGAATCAAGTTGACAAGAACTGGACCGATGATGACGAGGTTACAGTTTCTGCTTCTCTCTATCTGTTGATTCGTGAAGCGGACGTATCGCCAAAGCAGTTTGTATGTCCTTCAAGCAACCAGTTTGAATTTACTGGTGAAAAGATGGACGAAGGCGCAGGTTCCAACATCGTTGAACTTACAGACATCTGGGACTTCGGCGACGGCGACGGCAACCTGAGCTCAAACAGCACAGAGAGCCCGAGAAACTGCTGCAGCTATGCTTATCACTATCCATATCAGGATGCAGCGAACTACTCTTTCCCTCTTACTGCAAGCAGCAAGTCCGGCAAGGCAGTTCTTGCAGACAGAAGTCCATGGTACGATAACAACCTTGAAGAAGGAAGCAGCCCGGACAACGACAACTACATCACCATGATTGACGAGCTCAACCTCGGTCAGAATCCTCAGGATGACGACTGGTCAAGCATCACTAAGTGGAAAAGGGAAATCAACAACTCTAACGCTCACCAGCGTGAAGGCCAGAATGTTCTCTATGCAGACGGCCATACTTCCTTTGAGAAGAGGCCGGACGTTGGTATCCAGAGTGACAATATCTACTGTGCGTTCGACGGCGGAAGCCCTGATGAATGGGATGCGGTAGGAAGAAGAATCGGCGCTGACTGGTCTGGCAAGAGACTTTCTCCAGGCGAGAATAATATCAGGGTTAAAAGCGAAGAAGACAACGTTCTCGTGAACGACATCAAAGAGCTTTAATAAGCTGATTAGCTTTTAAGCACGATTATCAAAAGGCTGCGGGCATTAAGCTTGCAGCCTTTTTTTAGGTTTTGATGAAAAATATTTGAAAAACTACTCAGATCATAGTCCATAGGCAGCATAGATATTACACGGATTTGCTCTAATTTTTTCCTCCAAGATAGCGGGGATAATGGAAAGAGAAGGGCACAATCAGCAGGTTGCATAGGTTTGACAGATTTATGCATCTTTTCAGTAAGTGCAGGATCCCCGCACTGCAATGGATGCAGGGCAAGGATTAACAGCATTTCTGCAAACGACTATTGCGCAAAAAAGCAGGGGCGAACCTGACCGGCCGCCCCTTGATTATATTTTTCTGAGCATTGCTCTAAGCGATTGTTACGTTATCATCCAGATAAACATCCTGGATTGCGTGGAAAATCTTCACTCCTTCATCCATTGGCTTCTGGAATGTTTTCCTGCCGCTGATAAGCCCCATTCCGCCTGCACGCTTATTGATCACAGCACTTTTGACCACCTGCTGGAGGTCGTTTTCGCCTGAAGGGCCGCCGGAATTTATCAGGCCGGCTCTTCCCATATAGCAGTTGGCCACCTGATATCTCGTGAGGTCTATCGGGTTCTCGCTTGTGAGCTTATCGTAAACCAGATCGCTGGTTTTTGAGAAGCCGATATCCTTAAACCCGCCGTTGAGCGTTGGCTGTTTCTGTTTGATAAGGTCGGCCTCTATTGTAACGCCGATGTGATTAGCCTGACTGGTCATATCAGCGGAGGTGTGGTAGTCTTTTCCGCCGGTTTTGAAATCGCTGTTCCTCAGGTAACACCAAAGCACAGTGAACATCCCGAGGCTGTGGGCGATTTCGAATGCGTTTGCAATCTCTTCAATCTGCCTGTCAGACTCTTCCGAGCCGAAGTAAATCGTAGCTCCAATGCCGGCAGCGCCGAGATTGTAAGACTGCTCCACGCTCGCAAACAGCCTCTGGTCGAATGTGTTTGGATAGGTGAGCAGTTCGTTGTGGTTTATCTTAACTATAAACGGAATCTTATGGGCATATTTCCTTGAAACCGCCCCAAGCACCCCGAACGTTGAGGCTACTGCATTGCAGCCCGCCTCAATTGCAAGCTTAACGATATTCTCAGGGTCGAAGTATATCGGATTCGGTGCGAAAGAAGCCCCCGCAGTGTGTTCAATCCCCTGGTCAACTGGAAGGATCGAAAGATAACCCGTTCCGCCCAGTCGCCCGTGATCGAACACATTTTGCAGATTTCTGAGAACTCTCGGGCCGCGGTCTGTCTGAGAGACCACCCTGTCAACAAAATCAGGGCCGGGAAGATGGAGCATCTGCTTATCAATCGTTTTGCACTGGTGTTCGAGAAGCCCCTGCGATTCGCTTCCGAGAATTGATTCTAAATTATTACTCATATAACTCTCCTTTTTGTAAAAAACTTGTTAATTTCAGCAAACATCTTATTTTGAGATATTAACATATAAACCTGCAAATCAAACCTTTAAAAAATAAAAAACTTCAAATTTCATACTTATTTTTCTTTGACAAGTTCATACTTACGTTATAATTATCTGTGTTTCAGTCTGTAAACAGGCAGTCTGAGACGCCTGATTCACGAAACCGGATGTGATAAAAGGCTCAGCGGATTTGGTCTTGCGGGCTTGCGATGCTCTGTTTGCTTTTAGAGAGGCTTTCAGGGGCGCAGGCTGTCGGCCGTGCGTACTGCTGGGCTGTATATAGCTAAAATAAAGTTAGTCAGGAGAATATAATGAAAAATTCTTCTAATGCCCCTGAAATGCAGGGAGCGCAGATTATTGTTGAGATCCTCAAGGAGCAGGGTGTAGATACTATGTTCGGCTATCTTGGGGGTGTAGTCCTTCCTATATTTGATAAACTTTACGATTCAGACATAAGGTTTATCACTCCCCGCCACGAACAGGGCGGAGCTCATATGGCCGATGCTTATGCACGGTGCACAGGGAAGACCGGCGTTTGCATTGCAACCTCCGGCCCGGGAGCAACAAACCTCACCACGGGAATCGCCAACGCTATGATGGATTCTGTGCCAATGGTTGCCCTTACCGGGCAGGTTCGTACTGAGCTTATTGGAGGCGATGCCTTTCAGGAAGTTGACACAACGGGCATAACCCGTCCGATCACTAAGCACAACGTTATAGTAAAAGACGTAAACAACCTTGCCGAAGAGCTCAGGCAGGCCTTCTACATAGCCTCAACAGGCCGCCCAGGACCTGTTCTGGTTGATATTCCGGTAGATGTTTCTGTGGGCACAGGAAGGCTCAATCCCCCCTCCGACATTGATATGCCGGGCTACAAACCGAGAGTTGAAGGGCATAAAAAGCAGATTGAGGCGGCTGCTGATGCGATAAACAAGAGCAAAAGGCCTGTTCTGTATATCGGAGGCGGAGTTATTATTTCTAATGCTTCCCGAGAGATCACAGATTTAGCCGAGAAGGCCAACATACCTGTTACAACTACGTTGATGGGCATGGGAGCTTTCGACCAGAACAGCCCGCTTTCGCTGGATATGCTCGGTATGCACGGAGCGGCTTACGCAAATATGGCGGTTCAGAATTCCGATCTGCTCATCGCTGTGGGTTCGCGCTTCGACGACAGGGTTACAGGGCAGCTAAAGAGGTTCTGCCCGAATGCAAAGATCCTGCATGTAGATATAGACCCCGCAAGTATATCCAAAAACGTTCAGGTTCACGTTCCGGTGGTAGGAGATGCCAAGCTCGTTCTCCCCGAGATAACAGAGCTGCTTGAATACAGTGACCGCGGGGAATGGTTTGCCCAGATTAGCGAATGGAAGAAGGCTCATCCTTTCACCTACGATAAAAACGCTACTTCAATAAAGCCTCAATACGTAATCGAAGAGCTCTGGAATCAGACAAAGGGAGAAGCCACAATCACAACAGGCGTAGGCCAGCATCAGATGTGGGCAGCTCAGTTCTATAAATACAAGTATCCCCGTCAGTTTATAACCAGCGGCGGGCTTGGAACTATGGGCTTCGGCCTTCCTTCAGCTATCGGCGCTCAGGTTGCAAGACCAGACAGCACAGTTATAGATATTGATGGAGACAGCAGCTTCAATATGACGATGACAGAGCTGTCAACAGCGGTAATGTACAAGCTGCCTGTGAAAGCAGTGGTGCTGAATAACGGATATATGGGGATGGTAAGGCAGTGGCAGGAGCTTTTCTACCAGAGAAGATATTCCCACAGCCACCTCTTGAATCCAAACTTTGCGGATGTGGCAAAGGCTCTTGGGGCAGGCGGAATAAGCATCGAGAAAAAGGATGAAGTGCAAGGAGCGATTGAAAAGATGCTTTCCTACGACGGGCCGTTTGTCTTGGACTGCCGCATAGAGCCCGAGGAAAATGTGTGGCCTATGGTTTCGCCGGGCAAAGCTCTCGACGAAATGGCAGGTCTGGAAATTTTCGAAAAAATGCCTTAATTCTGGGAGATTGAAATTGAAGCACGTAATAAGCGCTCTGGTTCAGAATAAGCCTGGAGTACTGGCGCACGTTGCCGGTATGTTTGCTGCAAGGGCTTTTAATATAGATTCCCTCGCAGTTGGAAGAACAGACGACCCGAACCTAAGCAGAATGACTATCGTGGTAGTTGGCGGAAACGAAGTGCTTGAGCAGGTTAGAAAGCAGCTTGGAAAGATTGTTTCTGTCGTGAAAATTCAGGATTTTGCCGGAAGAGATATCGTGGCAAGAGACCTTATGCTCATAAATATCCATTGCCGGCCTGAAAAGAGGGCCGAAATTCAGGCTCTTGTTTCAATGTTTGAAGGCAAAGTGGTGGATATAGGGCCGAAAAACGTTATGGTTGAAATTTCAGGTCCTGAGAGTAAAATGGAAGCCTTTATAGATGCCTGCCGGCATTACGGCATAAAAGCTACTGCCAGAACGGGCACTATCGCTATGCCCAGATATCGCAAGGGCGAAAAAAATTAGCAATTAAGAAAAAATTTGTTTACAGGAGATAACAATGGCAAAAGTATTGTATGAAAATGATGCACCTATTGATGCCCTCAAATCGGGCAAGGTGGCGGTTATTGGCTACGGAAGCCAGGGGCATGCCCACTCGCAAAACCTCAGAGACAGCGGGATTGAAGTGGCAGTGGCAGAGGTTCAAGGCTCTGATAATTATAAGCTTGCCCAGGAACACGGATTTGAACCAAAAGACATTCCGGGAGCAATGAAAGGCGCAGACCTTATCATTATGACCCTTCCTGACGAGATTACAGCTAAGATATTCAACGAAAACATCAAACCTAATCTCGAGCCCGGCCAGACAATCGGCGTATGCCACGGATTCAACATCAACTTCGGCCTTATCGATGTGCCGGTGGATAACAATGTGGTAATGATAGCCCCGAAGGGCCCGGGTCATCTTGTAAGGAGCGAATTCGTTAAAGGCGGCGGAGTTCCGTGTCTTGTGGCGGTAGAGCAGGATAAATCAGGCAAGGGAAGAGAAGTGGCTCTTGCGTGGGGCAATGGAATCGGCGGCGCACGCGCCGGCATCCTCGAAACCACCATCAAAGAGGAAACAGAAACAGACCTCTTCGGCGAGCAGGTAGTCCTCTGCGGCGGCCTTACATCGCTGATAAAAGCAGGCTTTGAAACCCTTGTGGAAGCGGGATACCAGCCTGAAATCGCATACTTTGAATGTATGCACGAGGTGAAGCTCATCGTTGACCTTATGTATGAGGGCGGAATCAACTATATGAGATACAGCATCTCAAACACAGCTCAGTGGGGTGATATGATCTCCGGCCCGAGAATCATCACAGACGAAACCAAGAAAGAAATGAAGAAAATTCTTGGAGAAATTCAGTCTGGAGAGTTTGCAAAAGAGTGGATTGATGAGTACAATAACGGCCTGAAAAGATTCAAGGCCCTGTATGAAGCCGATCATGACTGCCAGCTTGAAGTAGTAGGCAGAAAGCTGCGTAAAATGATGAGCTGGATTGATTCTAAAGAAGTTTGAGTTTAACTTTACAGGAGCTGAAAAATGCTCCTGTATTTATTTACAGCAAGTTTTCCTTGTAAAAAGAAAGGGATTGCTTTGAGATTATCGCTTAGCGTATTAGCCTTATCGGTTATGGTTTTGTTTGCAGGCGGCTGCGGCAGCTATAACAACGCCTCTGCACCGGCAGATGAGCTTATTTTCGACCGTTTTCAGGAGATGCAGATCAGCTTTGATACCTCCACAGACATCCTTCCCGAGATAAAGAAGGACGAGATGGGAGAGTATGTATCTGAGAATCAGAACTCCATCGCTTCCTGGGGACAGAAAGATGACGGGGAAGCAATTTGGATGAATGCCGCAGTGTTCGGGCAGGATAACAACCGCCTTGCACGCAAATATGCCTTTGTTTTTGAAGAAAAACAATCAAACTTCGGCCTATACGGCGGAACAGCAGGCAGAGGAAGGGTTGAAATGGAATACTCCCTCCCGGGCGACTTCGATGATATAACCTACGCAAATGAAGCTGAAAGACGCAAGGAAATCATCATTACCGGAATCAATATGTTCATTGGAGATATCGACCCCATCCGTCTGGACAGCGATTACGTGTATTCAGGAGCAATGCTTGTGAAAAAGGCCTTCTCGCTGATGATGTATGAGATTGAGCAGAATCCATCAAAGATTGCTATGCTCAAAGAACCCAGAGGGCTCGATTTCGATTTCCCAACCTTCGGCCCTGCAAGGGCGAGAATGCTTGTTAATGATGAATACAGGGTGAGGGTGAAGATCAAGATCGGCAAATACACTAAGGACTTCGAGAATCATCCTGATGTGGTAGAGATGGATAAATTCGTAAGGCCGAACGAAATGCTGACTCCTCAGCCGCAGGCTCAGCCTGCTGAAGAAGCAGAAACGGGCGGCTCGAATTTCTTAACTGATTTCTTCAGCAATCTCTTCGGCGGCGGAGGCGGCGAGCAGCCGGCACAACAGCAATCTGCCCCAGAGCCTCAAACCGGCGAAACACCTGATGTTTCCACGGAGATTGGCGAGGTGGAAAACGAACAGGCAGCTCAGCAGCAGGAGCAGACTGAAGCTGAGGCCGAACCCGAACCTGAAAATGAGCAAACTCAAGCTGAAGCTGACGACCAGCAGACCCAGCAGAGTGAGCCGGCCGAGGCCGGAAATGCTCAGGAAGAAAATGCCGAAGAGCAAACTCAGGAGAATGCTTCCGAGCAGGAATAATTTCAAATTTGACTAACAGAAAAGGTCGTATTGGGAGCATTTTTTCCAAGCGGCCTTTTTTTATGGTGTTTATTCCAAATTAGTTCTTTGCAAAAAGCCGGTTAGAAAGTAAATTAAGATAGATGGCAAAAGAAGAAAAGAAATCACGCTGGCCCAGGATAAAAAACAAAAAAGCATTTCACGATTACGAGATTCTTGATAAAATCGAGGCAGGCCTGGAATTAAAAGGCAGTGAAGTGAAATCGCTCAGAAAGGGAAGCGCCGATCTAAACGCAGCTTATGCAAGGATTTACAATAATGAATGTTTTCTCATAGGCTGCAAGATTGAGCCCTATAAAGAAGCTACATACAACAATCACGATCCAGAGAGAAAGAGAAAACTGCTTCTTCACAAGGCTCAGATTAAGCGATTGCACACAAAACTCGAGCAAAAGGGCTATTCGCTGATTCCTCTTGCGATTTATTTCAACGACCGCGGGACAGCAAAGCTTGAACTCGCCCTTGCAAGGGGAAAGAAGAAGTACGATAAACGCGCTGCTATCAAAGAAAAAGACCTCAAACGGGATATGCAGCGGTATGCGAAATATTAAAATTAGGTTCAGCAGGAGAAATTATGGAATGCAAAAAACAAGATAATCTGAAAAACTGCAACTGCACCTACGAACCCTGCCCTAGAAAGGGAGTTTGCTGTGATTGTATTCAGTATCATCTGCGGATGAAGCAATTGCCCGCATGCTGCTTCCCTGATGATGTGGAAAAAACCTACGACAGGAGTTTCAAGGCCTTCGCTAAGGCATGGAATCTATAAAAATGTTTTTAAGGAGCAAAGATAATGGATGATGATTACAAAAACGAAAATAACAATGAGAACCAGCCTTTCGAAGAGCAGGAAGGCCGGCAGGGGCAGGATAATTCATCAGAAAATGAAAGATTAAATCTAACCCCTGAACCTGAAGAAACCCAGCCTGAAGGACCTTCCGGTTCTGTGCAGAAGGAGGAGGCCGCAGCTGTTGGAGCAGGCGTTGATGCCTCTGATTGCAAGCAGGAGCCAACTTCCGGCGGCAGCAAAAAGACCGGAAAGAAGAAAGAAAAATCCGGGGAAAAGAAAAAGGGTTTCTGGGGCAGGCTCTGGTCTGCGCTGAAATTCATCTATATGGTGATTACAGTGCCGTATTTTATTATGGTGGTGCTGTTTATCGTGGCATTTCTTGCCGCAGTGTTCAGTCAGGATGATTTGATTGATATTGAAAAGGGTTCAAGATTCGCAAGAGGCGGCTTCAACGAAACTGTGGTCATTGAAGGCGAGAGGGACGAAAGAATCGCACTTATAGACGTGCAGAACCTGATTACTTTCCAAACCAGCCAGCAGTTCAAGAGCAGAATCAAAAAGATTGAAAAGGATGATTCTGTCGCCGCTGTGATTGTTAGGGTAACCTCTCCGGGCGGTTCTGTATCAGCGAGCGATCAGATCCACCATTACATCCAAAGCTTTAAAGAAGACACCGATATTCCCGTATATTCTTATATGTCCGGTGTGGCGGCTTCCGGCGGGTATTATTTATCTGCTGCCTGCGACCAGATATACGCCGAGCCCACAACGATTACCGGCTCTATTGGCGTTGTGCTTCAGTCTTTCAATCTGGAAACCCTTATGAACGAAAAACTCGGGGTTAAGAATATCACCGTAAAATCGGGGGAGAAGAAAGACTGGCCCAAGATGTTCGGAGAGCTTACGCAGGAGCAGCTTGATTATGTGCAGAACAAGCTGATAAACCCGCCATACCAGCGTTTTGTTTCGATTGTGGCCGAAGGACGCGATAAGCTTTCAAAAGAGCAGGTGCTCAAGCTTGCTGACGGAAGCATATATTACAGCGAAGAGGCGGTGAACAACGGCCTGATAGACGGAATAAGCTATCTTGAAGACCTCAGAGATGTGATTGCTGAGGAAAACGGGCTTGAGAATCCCGAGGTCTTCGGGTTCAGAGAAACCTTCAGCCTTGATTATCTGCTTAGGAATACCGCAGAAGAAACAGGATTTTTCCCAAGGGCAGAAGAAACCTTGGAGAAAATCAGCAGACCTGAGCTTATGTATCTCTGGAGGCTTGATAATTAACGCTGAGAAGAGATATTTGCCTAACTTAAAATAACAAGATATTTAATTTGTTCTCCTTAAATTAAATAAAACTTGAAACAGGCCGGAGCGTTTCCCTGCCTGTTTCTTTTTTGGATTAGCTGTGGATAACTTTACCGTAATTACAAAACTCCCGGGAAGGCTGGTCAAATTCAGCTCGCCGGAGGAAGTGATAGATTTGAGCTCTGAGAATTTCGCAGAGGCCTTTAATTTTGCGCAGGAATATGCGGAAAAAGGCGGGTATGTGGTTTCGGTTTTGAATTACCGGCTCGGAGAATATTTAGTTAATCAGGCGGGAGGTACGAACCTCGGCACCCTGCTTTTCTACAAATCATACTCAAGGCCTCAAATAAGGCCCTGCAATGATTTTGCTGTTACGGGGATCAGGCTTTCCCAGTCTCGAAGTGAGTATTTCAATGCCATTGCGGAGATTAAATCCGAGCTTGAGGCGGGAAGAACTTATCAGGTGAACTACACAACGAGCGTTGAGTTCAATTTCTTCGGCTGCCCGCTCGCCTTCTTCATTCATTCACTGAAAACCCAGCCAACAGCCTACAACACCATCATAAAACTGCAAGACAAACACATCATCTCGGCAACGCCTGAGCTTTTCTTCTGTGCAGAAGGCCGCAGTATATACTCAAGGCCGATGAAAGGTACTTGCAGGCTTGACCAGGGCGAAGATTTCCTCAAGAATGATGAGAAAAATATTGCCGAGAACGTTATGATTGTTGATCTGCTCCGCAACGACCTCAACAGGATATGCGATAATGTGCACGTTCCCGAGCTGCTTGAGGTGGAGGAGTATAAATCGCTCTATCAGATGACGTCCAAAATTTGCGGAACACTGCGGGAGAAGTCTTTCCGGAAAATAATCGAGGCGCTTTTCCCGTGCGGATCTATAACAGGAGCCCCTAAAAAAAGCACGATGGAGATTATACGCCGTGTGGAAAGCTTTGAGAGGGGGCTGTACACAGGCTCAATCGGACTCAACAGCAAAGACCGAATGCTCCATGCAATCGCCATACGAACGGTTGAACTGGAAAACGGCAAAGGCCGGATGGGGGCTGGCAGCGGGATAACCGTATGCTCCGAGCCGGCAGAGGAATATGAAGAAACGCTTCTGAAAGCCAAATTTATCGAGACAAAAAGCGAATTCTGCGTATTTGAATCAATCCTCTGGGACAGCAAAAAACGGGAGTTTGCCCGCCTGAATGAACACCTTGAAAGGATTGCAGAATCTCTTGGCTTTTTCAAGATCCCCTGCAGCAGGGAGGCTCTCAGAGAAAAGCTTATCTCAGAAGCACCAGGCCCCTCCTGCGATAAACGCGTGCGGCTTTCGGTTAATTCAATAGGCGAAATTGCTGTGCAGGTTTTCCCGTTTATCCCCTGGCAGCAGGGGCGGATTGGGCTTCGTGAAGTGCGGGAAAGGCCGAAGGCTTTCACTTTGCACAAAACCTCCAGAAGGCTCAATCTCGATTTGAAAAATTTTTCCGAACACATACTCCATACACGAGCCGGCGAGCTTCTGGAGGGCTCGATTTCGAATCTCTTCCTGCGATTTGGAGAGGAATACTTCACGCCTCCCGTTGAGTCCGGACTCCTGCCGGGGGTTGAAAGACAAGTTTATATCAAACAGAGAAATGCGAAGGAAAAAAGGCTTTACCTCCAAGACCTCCTCAAGGCCGATGCGGCGGTGTTTACTAATTCTGTACGCGGTCGGATTGAGCTGAAAATTCCCGATGCAATCCAGCCCCGTTCATCCGCTCTCCCAGCCTCACTGCGAGGAAGTGGGTTGTAAGCAATCTCAAAGATTAAAGCCTTTTCGCAGAGTTATCCTGTTAGCCGGTTTTCTCGTTCCGCTGCCGCAAGCGGATTTTTCACCAGAGCAAACCGAGTTCGCTGCGTCCAAAGGGTCTAATCGGCAATCTCAAAAATTCAGTTTTTATAAAGCTTTTACAGTAATAAAAAAGGGTGGGTTTAGCCATAGCAGGGAGGCGATGCGAAAATTAAATTCAGGATAATTTCAAGTTTCGTTTTCCTGACTTCGGCGGTTGTATTGCGGAAAACTCATCGAAAAGTGCGTTTTGAGGCTGTTACGGGTGGTGTTTTGGGCTGGCTTCCTTGTAGTGCCTAATTTTATTTTTATATTGACATAATATTTTTATTTCGTATAATCTGTGTTTATGTTTATACGAGTAAAAAAATCAAAAAACAGCCCAAAGAGATCTGTTCAGATTGTTGCGAGCTATCGCAACGAGAAGAATCAGCCTCGCCAGCGTATAGTACGTCATATGGGCACTGCCTTCACAGAAGAGGATGTTACCCGTCTCAAAGATCTCGCCGAATTCGAGAAGGCTAAACTTGAGGCGGAGATAACGCCGGCACTTTTCAAGCCTGAGCAGCTTGCAGAGGCTGCTATAGAAGCCCGCAAAAAGATCGATGATGAGCCTATAAACGTAAATCTGAAGGATATTAAGGAGCAGGCACGCATCACCACCGGCATCCATGAGGTGTTCGGAAGCATCTATGACGAGCTCGGATTTAACAATCTTTTTGATAAACGCAAAGAGGCTGCTCGCAGAAACCTTCGCCACATTACCATGGCAAGGCTTGCAAATCCGGTCAGCAAGCGCAACAGTGTTCAGGATCTCTCCAAAGACTTCGGCATCAGCCTCTCTCTTGACAGTGTTTACAGGATGATGGACGGAATAACAGACGATATTATCAACAAGGCTCAAAACCACGCTCACAAGGCTGCTAAAGGTCTTCTTGGAGATGAGATTAGCCTTCTGTTTTACGACTGCACCACCCTGTATTTTGAATCATTTACTGAAGATGAGCTCAAAAAGAACGGCTACAGCAAGGATATGAAGTTCAATCAGCCGCAGGTTGTGCTTGGCCTTCTCTCAACCTCAGAGGGGCTTCCAGTTGGTTATGAGGTGTTCCCCGGCAATCAGTATGAAGGGCATACTCTGCACACTGTTATCCCTAAGATCAAAGAGAAATACAACCTCAAGCGTGTTATATTTACCGCAGACAGTGCGATGCTGAGCAAGGCTAATCTGGATTACCTTGAAGAGCAGAAAGTGGAATATATCGTAGCAGCGAGGCTAAAAAGCCTCACTGATCAATGGAAAGCAAAGATTACAGAATCCGTTGCTCCTCTCAGAAGCTTTGATTACGGCAAGAACAGAAGGCTAATTGTTACCTACAGCGACAAGCTCGCCAAAAAGAATAAACACGACAGGGACGAAGCTATAAGAAAACTTCGTGAGAAGCTTGAAAAGAGCAGTAACCCCAAATCCCTTATAAGCAACTACGGCTACAAGAAATTTATGCGAGTTACCGGCGAGGTAAACTGCGAGATAAATGAAGAGAAATATGCTCAGGCAGCGAAATTTGATGGCCTTCACGGCGTTATAACGAATGTTAAGGATATGGATGATTCGGCAGTAGTAGAGCATTACAAGCAGCTCTGGCTAATTGAGGAGTGCTTCAGGATCAGCAAGCACGACCTGAAGATACGGCCGATATATCACTGGACACCGAAACGAATCAAAGCCCATATACTGATATGCTTTATCGCTCTAACCTGCGCGAGGAATCTGGCATACAGGGTTAGGCTAAGATTCGAGGCGATGTCTGTGGCAAGAATGGTAAATGCGCTAAACCACGTGCAGCTTAGCATCCTCTGGGATAAGAAAAGCGAATGCAAATATGTGCTGCCATCAAAGATTAACGAGGACGCAAGGAAACTCTACAAAACAGTTAATCTGAGCGCAGATACCACACCCTATAAGATGTAACACAGACCCTGAAAAAACTCAAAAAAACAGGGTTGTAGTGCCTGCGCAAAAAATCGAGTCCTTTATTGACAGGCACTTATGAAAATTTACCGCCGAAGTCAGGAAAAAGGGTGGGTTTAGCCATAGCAGGGAGGCGATGCGAAAATTAAATTCAGGATAATTTCAAGTTTCGTTTTCATTGCGGCGTATTTGTCTTGAATCTTCGGTTCTCTTGCATATACTTCTGAAATTCGCTAATTCGTAGCGAAACGTGATATAAGCTGTCTGATTAAGCAAATATCGGAGTCAAAAGATAAATGAATATCGTAAGATTGTTTAAGAAAAGACGCCATACCATAATGGTTTGGCTGCTGGTGTTAATAATGATAGCCTTCCTCGGCGGAACTGCGCTTCAGCAGGTTCTTTCTGCCCGCGGGCCGAGCAATAAGGTTGTCGCCACGTTTGACGACGGCACGGAAATTCGTGCCAAAGACAGGGTGTCAGCGGCAAATGAGCTTGAAGTGCTCCGTGCGGTAGGCGGGGGGCGTCTGCTTCAGCAGACAGGCCTGAACGGGCTGATAATAGCGAACCTGCTGTTCCCGGATGGCGGCACATCTTCAATGCTCGAAACACAGCTCAAGTATGCTGCAATGCAGGGCAACCTCACGGTGAGCGAGAAGGTTGTCGATGAGTTTTTCAATGCAGAAGAGATTGATCCGATCTCCGCATGGATGATGCTCAATAAAGAGGCCTACAAATACGGGGCTTCTGTTTCATCCAGTAATGCATTGGAACTTATGAAGCGTTATATGGGTGAAAATGCCGCAACGATGATAAAAAGGGCAAGCCGAAAGATGCAGACCCCTCAGGAAGACATTGTGGAAGTGTTTGCTAAGATGCTTTCGGTTGTGAATTATGTAGATATGTCCGTTAGAAACAGCAATGTAACGGCAAAAGATCTGCAGGCAGCGGCAGGTTTTAAAAACGAGAAGTTTTCTGCCCAGTACGTTCATTTTCCAGCAAGCAAGTACACTGACCAGACGCCAGAGCCTTCTCAGGAGCAGATGAAAGAGCTTTTCGAGAAGTATAAGAACTTTACCGACCAGAGCTTCAGCAGCGATAACCCATATGGTTTCGGCTACAAGATCGAAGATACAGTAAAGCTGGATTATCTTGTTGTTCAGAGCGATGATGTTAAGGCTGTCGTGGATAAGCCTACTGAGAGCGAAAAGGAAGAGTACTACTCAGATAACAAATCCAAATATACCCGTGAGCAGCCGAAGAATCCCGAAGATGAGAATTCAGAGAAGGTTGAGGTAACTCAGCCATATTCCAAGGTTATAAGGCAGGTTGAAAACGATATTATCAACATGCGCAAAGACGCTTTAATGAAGGATATCTTCAACGACCTTACAGATATAATCGAGGCCGGCTACGAAGACAGAAACCTTGATAATCTTTCCGGCGACCAGCTCAAGGAGCTTTCCGGAAGCTACAAGGATGCCGCTGAGAAGGTGAGTAAGAAGTACGGCATAAAGATTTATTCCGGACGTACAGGCTGGCTCAACAAGGAAAGGCTCACCTCAGACCGCAACCTCGGCAGGCTTTCGCTTTCAAAAGAAAGAAGGCTGCCTGTGAATATCGTAAAGCTCACCTTTTCTGTGAAGGGGCTTGAAGCAGAAAATCTCAGCGAATTCGACCGCAAAACACCGAAGGTCTATGAAAATATCGGACCGCTTGAGAATATGTGGCCGCAGAACAAGGCTCTTATAAGGGTTGTAGATTTCAAAAAATCTTACGTGCCTGAAGATATAGAGGTTGCCTTCGAGATAACCGGTTCGCTTATCAACGAAACTGATGCCCAGAAAGAATTCTACACAGTAAGAGAAGAGGTAAGCGAAGACTATAAAACACTCGCTGCTATGGATACAGCAGAGCAAAAGGCAAACGCCTTTCTTGAATCTGCCGGGGATAAGTCTTGGGGCGAGTTCTTGAAAGAATTCAACGAGAAAAACAACGCAGGGCTTACGATTAAGAAGCTTTCGGATAAATCGCGTATTTCTCAGCTCCAGCTCTACGAAACAAAGGTTAAAAGCGGATTGCGTGCTGCAGGAAGACGGGCTTATGTAAGCCTTCTCAAAGACCACAATCTCTACGAAGCAATGTATAAAATTGCCGACGGGGATCTGCCTGCAAAGGTTAAGGTGCCATCGAAGGAAACGGTTTATGCTGTGCAAAGCGTTGATATAACACCTGCTCAGCCGCTTGAGGATAAGATGAGCGAAGCAGACCGCATTAAATCTGTGTATTCAGGCGAGTCTGCCCTTGTTTTCCTTAATCCGGAAAATATCGCTGCAAGAACGGGATTTGAGTTTACAGAAGATCAAGAGCAGCAAGCCCCAGAAGCTCAGGATGAAGGCTGACGGAGGCCTTTTCTGAACGCGGTCTTTAATTCAGGAGCGTAAATTGGCTCAGAAAAATTCAACATTCACCGACAGGATTATGTTTGCAGCCTCAGTTGCACTGGTGGGCTGGGTAGTCCCGGGCGGCGGCTATTTTCTGGTAAGACAGAAGAAGAAGGCCGCAGCGGTGTTTGTGAGCCTTACTGTCCTGTTTATTGCAGGCCTTTATATCGGCTCTATCGGCGTTGTTGACAGGGTGAATTCAATATGGTGGTATTATCCGCAGATGGTTTTTTCGCCCGTTGTGGCGTTTATAGGCAATATCACTGCTTCAGGAGACTTCCCTGTTTACGGAAAGCCCGCTGAAATAGGCCAGCTCTATACCGGCCTTGCAGGGCTCTTAAATCTGATATGCATATTCAAGGCCTCAGCTGTTGCCCTGCACGGCGACGGCGTTTTCGATGAAGAAAGCAGTAAAAACAGAGCCGCCGGAAAGGGGAAAAAATGATAGCTTCTTTCACTGCCCCTATCGATATAGGCTGCAATCCGCAGCAGTTTCTCTGGGCTATTCCCCTGTTGATTATCGTTTGCTTTATTGTGAGGCTCGAGAAGAATCCCGTTTTCGACGGACCTAAGATTTTCAGGGAAACTGTGCGTCTTTCGCTATGCGCAGCTGGGGTAATGGTGCTTCTGGCACTGATAATCTTCGGGATAGTGGAATTTTTCTGCTGATTCGGATTTCTTTCGGAGAGTCCGTGCGAAAATGAAAACAATCGATAAATACATATCCCGCAATTTTTTCGCCGGATACATCATCTCTGCGGCTGTCCTTGTAGGCCTCAGGATGCTGATAGACCTTTTTGTAAACTTCGATGAGTTTGCAGAAACCGAAGGTCTCCTGCCCATGCTCAATAATATATTCACCTTCTACGCAGTTCAAAGCGCCGTTTATTTCCGTGATTTTGCGGGAGTGATAGCGGTTTTCGCTGCCGCCTTTACCCTTGGGCGAATGACAAGAGACAATGAGCTTGTGGCTATAATGGCCTCGGGGATAAGCCTAAAACGAGTTATAGCTCCAATCCTTGCCGCCGCTGCCCTCATGACAGGGCTTTTGATAATCGACCAAGAGATAATCATTCCGGGCTATGCCAATCTGATTGTCCGCTCTCACGACAGCATAAATCAAGCCAGCGAGATGAGCGTTGAATGCCTTACAGACAGCTCGGGGAATATTATTTATGCTGGCAGTTTTTCAGAGGCAGATAAGAATATGAAAGATCTTACTGTAGTATTAAGCGACGAGGATGGCACCAGAAACACAGCAGAGGGCTGGATTAAGGCTGATATGGCTGTTTATAAGGGCAAAGGCGAATGGAAGCTTTACTCTAAGGCAGGCAAAGACAAAGAAAATAAGCCTCTGTACAAGGCCGGAACTGAAATCGAGCTCTTCAGCAAGCAGTCCGGCAGCAGGCTTGATACCACAAAGAAAATGGTTTACAGCTACAATACCGACCTAACCCCGGAAACCATACCCGTGCGGAACAAGCAGAAGAATATAGACCTGCTCAGCTCTGCTCAGCTTGCAAGGCTTGCTGAGAGCGGAGCGAGGGTGCGCGACAGAGCGAGGCTATATGTGCAGAGGTATTCAAGGTTTACCGACCCGATTATCAATTTCGTGATGCTGATGGTCGCCCTGCCTGTGCTTGTTTGCAGAGACAAGAAGCAGATGAAATTTGCTGCACTAAAGAGCTTCAGCATAACCGCAGCTTGCTTTATATTCACCTTCGCTTGCAAGATAGTGGCAACAGAGCCGATTATGGGAAAAATAATGCCTGATTTCTGGGCAGCGCTTCCCGTGATTGTGTTTATGCCCATAGCTGTGGTAGAGATGAGCTCAATAAAAACGTAGAAATTTGGTGAGCGTTTTATCTTAATACAGTATGCTTAACAACAGAAATGTTTTGTTGACAGGGAAACGGTTGCTGGTTATCTTTATCAGAATAATTTTCATATAATAATTTAACAGCATTTCCAATTACGATTAGGAGCAAAAGTGAAGATATCAGTTGTCGGTGTCGGATACGTAGGGCTTGTAGCGGCGGCCTGCCTTGCAGAAGGCGGGAACAACGTTATATGCGTTGATAAAGACGGAAACAAGATCGAGGGGCTAAAGAAGGGCATTATCCCGATATACGAGCCCGGCCTCGAGGAGCTTGTAGAGCGGAACAGCGAAGCCGGCAGGCTCGAATTCACCACGGACATCGCCTACGGCGTGCAGAATTCCGGCGTAACGTTTATCGGCGTTGGAACTCCGAGCAGCCCGGACGGCTCGGCGGATATATCTGCGGTGAAGGCGGTATCGGAGGCTATCGCAAAGTATATGACAGGCCGGCATGTAATCGTTACCAAGAGCACCGTGCCTGTGGGCACGCATAAGGTGGTTTCGGATATCATCAAGGAAAACACCAACCACCCCTTCGATTACGTAAGCAATCCGGAATTCCTGAAGGAAGGCTCCGCTGTGCAGGATTTCCTCAAGCCGGACAGGGTAATCATAGGGACAACCAAAACTGAAATCTTCGAGCTTATGACGAATATCTACGCCCCGTTTATGCGTAAATCCAGCAGGATGATCTTTGTGGATCCGGCCAGCGCGGAGATGGCCAAATACGCCGCTAACGCAATGCTCGCCACGAGAATTACCTTTATGAACGAGCTTTCCGGCCTGTGTGAGCAGTTTGGAGCGGATATCGAGAAGGTGCGGATCGGCATCGGCTCGGATTCAAGGATCGGCAAGGAATTCCTCTTTGCAGGTCTCGGCTACGGCGGGAGCTGCTTCCCGAAAGACGTGAAGGCTCTTGCGTATATGGGGGATGAGCAGGGCATTGAGATGACTATCGCCAAATCTGTGCAGGCTGCAAACTACCGCCAGCAGGACAGATTCGCTGAGAGGATAATCAAATACTGCAGAGAAAACGGTCTCAGCCAGATATCCGCTTGGGGGCTCGCTTTCAAGGCCAAAACAGACGATATCAGAGAATCGCCGGCAATCAGAAGCCTGAAGAAAATCACCGAGGCAGGGCTGAAAGTGAAGGCGTTTGACCCGGAGGCAATGGAAAATGCCGCAAGAGAGCTTGGTGAAGCGGTTGAAATGTGCGAGGATGTATACCAGACGCTCGAGGGATCGGATGTGATGGCAGTGCTTACCGACTGGCAGGAATTCAGATCGCCGGACTTTGATACGATTAGAGAAAAGCTTTCAAGGCCTGTAATCTTCGACGGCCGAAACCTCTACAGCCCGGACTTCGTCGCCGGCTGCGGCATCGAATACCACAGCATCGGACGATAGATAAACCCGATACCGAAAGTTTCCTGCCCACTTTCGCATTTTTAGGGAGCTGAAATGGGCAAAAATGGCAGGGCAAAAAACGTTCTTGCAAAGACCCTTCTAAATGAATACAAGGTTAAAAGCAGTCTCACTTAGCTTGTCCCATACAGAACCGGAAGATTCTGTCTTGCAAGCTTATAGCTGGTGAAGATTGGTTTTCTTGCTTTTATTCCCAGTCAACCTTTTGCTTCTTTGATTCCTCTACGAGCTCTTCCATGCGACTTTTTATCAAGGAGTCCCGCTGGTCATCGAGGGTTTCGAGGTCGTTTTGCTGTTTATTTATTTCTTTCTCAATCTGCTTGAGTTTTTCTTTCAGGTCTTCAAGCTTCAGACGCCTCTTTTCAAGTATCACATTGAATCTCATTGAAACAATATCCCTAAGCTCATTCTTGAGCTCTTTCTTTTCCTGCTCATCCTCGCACGAGCGGAGCTGTTTTGTGATTTGATCTCTTCGCTCTTTTAGCTCCAGATCGTTTTTCATAAGCTCTGCCATTTCAGGATGTCTTTTTTCAATTTCAAAGATCCGCCGATACTTGTTTCTTATATAAGCTGTGTTTTTGAAGGCTGAGTTAGGGTCTGCTTCGAATGCCTTTTCCATCTTTTCGGCTTCTTCCGGGAAGTTTTCCTCGAGCCATTCAATAAATTCATCGTTGCGTTTGGCAAATCTTTCCTTGAATTTTGCTCTGAACCTCTCGCCCGGCTCAAAGCGGCGTTCACCTGGCCGATGGTGATCATCATGGCCGCGGAAATCCGGCCTGCCCATTTTCCCCTTTAACATTTCCTTCATTTCTTCGTGAAATTCCTTGGGATTTTCTTCTCTGAGTGTTCTGAGCTTTTCTGCTCGAGCCTTATCTTCTTCGGCGATCTTCTCGAGCATTCTGTTATACATTTTGCCAGTCTGCTGCTTTTGCATTCTGCCTCTTTGTTTGCCGCCGTCGGGCTCATCAAAGACCTCATCAGCCGCGATCAGCAGAGATGCTGTAAGAATTAGAAATAAAGCTGTTTTTCTCATTTACCTATCCTTTCCAGAATTGCTCAGAGCTGAGCTGCTGTTTTATCGATTCAATTTCGCCTTCTATTTTTCCGGATGCTCCGTTTTTATCTGCAAGGCTGTATTCTATGTTTTCCAGTTTTGTTTCAAGAAGGCTGAGATCGCTGTCTGCCTGCCAGAATTCATTAGCGGGAGCTTCCAGAGCCACCTCTGCTTCTGCTGCTTTCTCCGGAGCGGCACTGCCTGGATGCATAAGGCTTACTGAAACGGAGAATACAACAGCGAGAATCGCTGCTGCTGCCCAAACGCTTCGAGTGAATAATCTTGCTCTCCTCTCTTTCGCCAGCCTGTCTGCAATTTTATCTTTCAGCGAAGATTTTACATCTTCATTGAGAGGGAAGTCTGCCGCCTTGCTGAACTGGGAAGATTCGAAAATCTCCCGTTCCAGCGGCTGAATCTCGCCGATTTTTTCGAAATCTGTTTTTTCGTTATCTGCTTTCATTTTCTATCACCGTCTTCATTTTCTTAAGTGCTCTGTGGATTTTCGTGAGAACTGTTCCCACAGGTCTGCCTGTTGCCTCTGCTATCTCCTTGAAGCTCATATCCGAATAATACCTGAGCATTACAAGGTTTCTGCTGTCTTCATCAAGCTCCGAGACCGCCTTATCTACATCCGTCTCCGGCTCGGCTGAATCCTGCCGGCGGTCTAAGTATTCTTTTTCTTCGCAATACCTGCTGTAGTTCTCTCTTTCTCTGATGATTTTTCTTAAATAATCGTAGTAAACGCTGCCGGCAATCTTAAAAATCCACGCTTCAAAGGAGCCGTTTTTATAGCTTTTGATGCTTTTAAGCAGTTTAAGGTAAAACTCGCTCAAAAGCTCTTCTGCCGCCTCGGGATTTCTTGTACAGGCCGCAAAGTACCCATATATTTTGTCGGAATACATATCAACAAGCTGCCGGTAAGCATCTTGATCACCTTTTTTGCAGCCAGCTATTAGATTTTCTTTGTTGATATCTCCGGCGTTCACGGTTATAAAGACGTCCTTAGGAAAAAAATTATTTCAAAAAAATCAGTGTTATCAGAAATCATATTTTTCGTAATCTTCCTCATCCCAGTCTGGTGATTCAGGGTCATCTTCTTGGTCATCAAGGTATTTCCAGCCATCAGCGTCTTCCATGTCGTCTATTTCACGTTCCACATATTTAATGATTTTGTCCTGTATATCGTTTAGCTTGGAATTTGCCCTTGCCTGCGAGGTCTGTATTGAAAGCAGCTCATTGAGTTTCATAATCTGCCATTTCTGCAGGCATTCCGGCTCTACGATATACTTGAAGGGGTTGCAAAGAAAAATCATTTCCCCGTTTGCCCCTTCTTTGCAGTATTTACAGTCTTTACATTGAATCATAACCTGCTCCTTTTAAAATTAAAAAAGTTCTTGCTTTTTAAAGTGTAACCGATATCCTCCCAGTTCTAAAGATAAAATAAGAAATAATTGCAGAACGATAAACTGGAGCGATAAATGAGCAAGCCAAGACGCAGGCGTAAAGTCGGCAGCAAGAAAAGAAAGGCTCGCTGGAAGGTAAGAAACAAGGTTTCATAGCCGGCCGGCGAAAAAATAAAAAGCCCCGCGGGAATAAGGCATTCTTCGGGGCTTTTTAATTTTAAGACGTAAGTGTTCATTCCGAGGGCAAAATCAGGCCTTGCTTCTCCTTCGGATAAGCCCCGCTGAAAGCATGGCAAACAGGCTGATTGAGGCTGGCTCGGGAACTATAGTGCCATATCCGCTTGCAGAATCAATGGCAATCCCCTCCGAGCCTTCAGCCTCGTAAAAGCTCCACTGCATCTCAGTGCTGCCGGCGGTTTGGTAATCTGTTTGCGCATTGCCTATCTTCTGGCTCGTCCCGTTATCATACGTGTCCGATTCATACTCATACACATCACCATCCAATGAGTCAGCGATTCCCATCATCAGCTCAACATCCTCTCCTACAATCACATCAAGTATGATATCGAAAGAATAAGTTTCATATTCGCTGCCCTGGCCGTTTCCGTACTCAGTGTAGTTATCCAGTACCTGAGTTCCCTGTACTTCCGCCTGTTCGGTGAATCCGTAAGAGCTAACCTTAAACTTCGCATCGAAAAGCTTATCTCCATAGGTATAGCCGAGATATCCGGGTTCAGGATTTCTGCGGTAAAGGCAGTAGTTGAATTCTGTGAGGCCGGTTTCGGCTTTGAGGGCTTCTGAAGACGCAGCGGCAGTGATATCCAGTCTCACACCGATCTGCGCTGATGCGCCTTCAGAAAGGCCGCTGTTTCCAGCCTCAATACTGAATGTATCGTAGTTGGCAGCGCTGTAGCAGGTATCAAGGCCAACTCCGCTGCTTTCCCAGCCGGCATAAACGCTGGATGTGGTAAATTCAATTTTCCCCGAACTAGGGGCAATGTCCCATTGTGCTGCTGCTTCTGCCCGGGCGAGCTCTCCGTTTGCTTCTACCTCCTCGGCTATAGAATTGTACCCGTCGAGTCTTCCCTCCTGAGCTTTTCTTTCCATATCTCCGGAAGGAAAATTTAGATCTACCACTGAAAACTGTCTGAAGGCTGCCAACGAGCTGACACTGAAAATGCCTAAAATAAGAACCAAAAATAAGAACAGCTTTACCGAACGCATAAACTCTCCGTAATTTAAAACTAAAAAATTTTCACAGCCAATAATTTAACATATAATCTTACGATTACAAATAGAATTTAAGGTTTTTCAATTCTTCACGACTAAAATTATTCGCCTGCTGATGATAAAAAATATTGAAACTTTGGCTTAAGCAAATTAAAGTGTTTTGCTGATTACAAAAATCTGCTGCTTGTTTTTTTTCTTTAATTTGGTTTGCTTTATCAGAAATCATAAACTTGAGCCTGGCAGAAGTGTATTTTCCGCATATATTCGCCGCAAAAAAAGAAAAAATGCTGGAAAGGTATAATCTTTTTTTTAGAATCTCTGAGATTATGAAGTTTTCGTTAATAGATAAAATAACAGATATAGATTCAGGCCGGCGTCTGGAAGCGGTGAAGAACGTAGCTCTTGCAGAGGAATACCTCCAAGACCACTTCCCTGCATTTCCCGTACTCCCCGGCGTGTTTCTTCTGCAGGGTATGATTGAATCTGCCTCGTGGCTTGTGAGGGAATATCAGGGCTTCACCAACAGCATGGTATTGCTAAAGAAGGCCAGAAACGTAAAATACAAATCCTTTGCGGCTCCCGGGAGCACGATAAGATACAGCGTTGAGGTTAAGAGCCTGGAAGATAAGACCAGCAGCTTCAAGGCTTCCGGCGTGGCTGGGGACGAGGCGGTGGTTGAGGCAAGGATAGACCTCAAGCACTTCAACCTTGCTGATGATAATCCCGAGATGGGGTGTGCGGATAAGGAAGTAATCGATAATTTGAAGAAAAGATGGCAGCTGCTTACGCAGTAACAATAAACAGAAAGTAAGGAGATTTAGAAATGGCGATGAGTCGTGATGAAATTTTTGAGAAGGTGCAGGAAGTTCTCGCTGATGCACTCGGGCTCGATGACGATGAGGTAACACCTGAAGCTACTCTAATGGGAGACCTCGGAGCTGAGAGCATCGATTTTCTCGATATTACGTTCAATCTTGAGAAGGCTTTTGATATAAAGATTCCGAGGGAAGAGCTTTTTCCTGCCGATTCAATCATGGAAAACGGCGAGTATGTGCAGGACGGCAAACTGACAGAAGCCGGCCTCGCTGAGCTCAAGGACAAAATGCCGCATACTGATTTTAGTGAGTTTGAGGCAGATCCCGATATCAACAAGCTTCCGGATCTTTTCACCGTTGAATCAATTGTGAAATTCGTAGAAACCAAAGTAAGCTAAGGTTTAAGCTTACAAACAAAATTATCAGCAGAAGCTTCTTTAGGGGAGCTTCTGCTTTTCGGTTTGCCCTGAATGTTTATTAACTTGGCTGTGAGAGCCCAATGCAGGCTCGGCAGCAGGAACTCTCAGCAGATGGCAGGGGTGTCCTTGGTGAGATCGAATCTGAGGTATGCCTAATGCAAAGCATCGGCCTGACAAACAGGAACCCAGAGAGTAATATTAAACACAATTTACAGAAAAGATTTTACCCTACTGATATAATTCAAGAATTTCCCCGAAAACTTTGATTTTCAGGGACGACTAAATATTTTTCCCTGAGCTTCACAACGCTTATTTAATTTAGGTCTGCAAGAGCCTTCTAACGGTTATGCCGCTGCTGATATATCTCTCATTGTTTTATAAGCGTTTTTTATATTACAACGACTGGAGGCGGAGGGAATTGAACCCTCGTCCCGTGATACTTCATCCCAAGCTTCTACATGTTTAGTTTCTCATTTAATTCTCGTTTCCGCGGTAGGCTGAGAAACAGGCCTTCGCAGAAACCAGCCCTCTAAATTTCACCTGAGAACCGAAGGCAGCTTTCTCAGGCTATCCCGTAAGTTTTGGCGCCAAGACCTTCAAGCACGGGCAGCTTTCAGGTTGACGGGCTGCAATTTTTTAGGCAGCCATAGCAAAGTTATTTTTGCCATATAAAAAATAGTCAGCAGATTTTTTACCAGGCCAACTGCCATCCTGGACATGCCGCTTGAGAGTCAACTTATCCGGTCGAAGCCAGTCGCCCCCAAGAGTTATTGTATTATACCGCATTTGCGGCACATTTCAATTACTCAGTTTCTTGAGAAATGTTCGGCTGAGCTCTGTCCTCGTGGAGCTGCCATATCTGTTCGGGGGTGAATAGGATAGAGTATGAATTGAGCTCCTTGTCGAGGGCCTTTGCAGATCGCTGCCCGCAGCAGTCATCCAATAGATGCCAGAATTTCTTGCAGTGCGATTTAACCTTTGTATGGGCGAGTTCGTGGAGGATAAGATAATCCTGCAGGTATTCAGGCAGAAGAACCATATTGATATTCAGGCTGATATTGTTTTTCGATGAGCAGCTTCCCCACCTTGTTTTCTGGCAGCGGAATGTGATTTTGCTGTAATCAAACCCAAATCGGTCTGCGAGCCGCTGTGCTTTGCGGAAGATCTCCTCCTGCTGCTGATACAGATCGAGCCTCGGCATCTCTTTCAAACGAGAATTGAGGTTCTCCTTGCGTTTTTCTACTTTCGCAAACGATTTTCGGAGCCAGTCCCGTTTTGTTTTGAGAAATTCAATCGCCCGCCGGCTGGAAACGCCTCGAGGCACACTGAGCCTCGCCCCGTTCTGCGAAACAGTGAGCCGGAGATGCTTGGCACGCGGGGATGTTACCACCCTTATCTCAATCCCTTCAAGGTTTGCTGTGAAGTCCATTATTTACCGCTGAAGTACTTGATTATCCAGGAGATAAGCGTAAGCAGGAGTGATATAACAATGCAGCTCACCACCGGAAAGTATATCTTCCAGCCCTTCCCGCTGATGTTTATATCGCCCGGGAGTCTGAAGAGGTTCAGCCTCGGGGCAAACACCATAATCCCGCCAATTGCGGCGATTATAAGGCCTGCGATAATCAATATTTTTCCGATTTGAGTGTACCCTTCCGGCAAGATATCCCTCCGCTTATCAAACCTTTGAAAGCTCTTCGCTTCTCTGCTTAGCCCGTGATACGGCAAGCATAACCAATGCCCCGAGCTGATTGTTTTCCAATTCTTTCAGGGCAGCTTCTGTAGTGCCTCCCGGGGAAGTAACCTTCTTCCTCAGGTCTTCAGGGGTTTCGCTGTCATTATTGCCCTGTCTTGCAAGCATTGCGGCGCCGATCGCAGTTTGTATCGTAAGATCTGAGGCCAGTTTTTCGTCAAGCCCGAGTTCGATCCCTGCGTTTATCATCTCCTCCATAAGCAGGAAGAAATATGCAGGCCCCGAGCCGCTCAAAGCAGTTACGATATTCATATCATCCTCGCTTGAAAGCACAAAAGCCTCGCCTATTGCAGAGAAGATTTTTTTTGCAAGCGGGAGGTGTTTCTCGCCCTTTTTGTTAGCGAATATACCTGCCGCTCCCCAGCCGGCAAGGGCGGGGGTGTTCGGCATAACGCGAATCACCGGCCTATCGCCCAGCAGTTTTGTGATTTTCTCAATCCTCAGCCCAGCTGCGATGGAGATAACGGGCTTATCGACAGGGAAATCGTCGAGAGCCTCCATCACTTCCCCCGCCACCTGCGGCTTAACCGCCAGCACTGCAAGATCGCTTGAACTTACCAGAAGATTGTTATATTTGAATGTATTTATGCTGTAGGCAGACTGCATATATTCGAGGCGGTTGTCGCTGATATCGCTGATATTGATCTCATCGCAGTTGTAAACCTTATTAGAGATAAGCCCCTTGATTATAGCCTCAGCCATATTTCCAGCACCGATAAAACCTATAGCCATTTCTCGCTCCGTTTTGATTTAACTGAAAACTGTCAATTGCAAACGATAATATATTTTATAACAAAAAGGGCTTAATAAAAGAAAAATCAGCGGCTTGCCTTTACGAGGTGTGCAACAATATTTTTTGGCAAAATGCAAATCATCATGCTGCAATGCTTTGCAGAATTTATTGCTGTTTATTTGCTGCGCCAGTCCGCCTGCGGCGGAAAACTCGCAAAGGATTTTTTGTTTGCGGGTTTTGTTGGCGAGCAGGGGCGAACCAGCGTTTTCGCCCGGCTGGGCAGCGTGAAAATTCTGCGAAAAAAAAACTTATGCCTTTGTCTTCTGCATATTCTCAATTGGTCTGTATCCACTTATTCCGTCCGCCTTTGGCGGATTCTTGCGTGGCTCTGATTGTCATTAGTATTCCGCAGCGATTTTACGAGGCGAACATTTAAACAGAGCCGCACGTGGAGGCCCGCCTCAGCCGGTCCGTCCGCTTGTCTTCGCCTTCGGCGGACTGGCTCGGTTTAAATATATATTTACATTGGAGGGGACAGGTACATAAATGAGGGAAAGCTCTATGCCGGCAAGTACGCTGCCACCGCAATACATAATCCTGCTCTGATGTGGAGAATGTTTTTTCTACACAGATAGTCCGCCTGCGGCGGAGAGGGGAGATTTTTTGACAAGGTTAACAGCCTCGAATCGCTTTGGCTACTGGACAAAAATCCTTAGAGCATCTCAGTGGTGCTAAGTGTCTTATAAATCTCAGTGTTTCTCAGGGGCGAGAATCACAGAAGCGTTTAAAAAAGCAGAAGAGGCTCACCTCACGCGAGGCGCCTCTTTTGCCTGTCCGAATTAGTTTTATGTAACTTAAAAGAACGAAGGTTCTTTTGGTATGCTTTTTAAGGGGTGAAAGAATCAGAATCCTTTCAGATTTTTTCACCCTTCTGCCTTTTTATTATTCAGCAGTCTCCTCTTCTTTAACAGCCTCTGCCTCATTATCCTCTTCAAGGAGGCCTTCCTGCGAGATTATCTTGGTTTTAATTTCGTCAATCATCTCGGGGTTCTCCAGCATAAACTGCTTTGCATTGTCTCTGCCTTGCCCGAGCTTTATGTCGCCGTAATTCAGCCATGCCCCGCTTTTTGAGATGATGTCTTTATTCACCGCAGTATCTATAATATCGCCTACCCAGTTTATCCCGCCGGTAAACAGGATATCAAATTCTGTCTGACGGAATGGCGGGGCCACCTTATTCTTCACCACCTTAACCCTCGTGCGGTTTCCGTACGCCTCGCCGCCGGAGTCTTTAAGCGTGGCGATTCGCCTTACATCAAGTCTCACAGAGCTGTAAAATTTTAGTGCGTTCCCGCCGGTGGTGGTTTCAGGATTCCCGAACATAACGCCGATTTTCTGCCTTATCTGGTTGATGAAAACGAGGATCGTTTTGCTCTTGCTCATAATCCCTGTAAGCTTTCTCATCGCCTGGCTCATAAGCCTTGCCTGAAGCCCAACGTGATTATCGCCCATCTCGCCTGTGATCTCCGCCTCGGGCACAAGCGCTGCCACAGAGTCCACCACGATAATATCAACGGAGTTGCTCTTCACCAGAAGCTCTGCAATATCCAGAGCCTGTTCGCCTGTCTCCGGCTGACTCACCAGCAGCCCTGATACATCAACGCCAATCTTCCTCGCCCATGTGGTGTCCAGAGCGTGTTCGGCATCAATAAACGCCGCTACACCGCCTTCTTTCTGCGCTTCTGAGATCATATGCAGAGCGAGGGTGGTTTTTCCGGATGCCTCAGGACCGAACACCTCTACCACTCTGCCTCTTGGAATCCCCTTTCCTCCAAGGGCGATATCCAGAGAAAGCGAACCGGAGCTGACGCTGCGTACGTTAAGGTGCCGAGATTCGTTCATCTTCATAATCGCACCCGCACCGTACTGCTTTTCGATCATTTCTATTGTGCGCTGCAGATTTGGATTACCCTCATCCTGCTTTTCTTTCTTGGTATTTTTCTTTGATTTAGCCATTTGCTGAGCTCCTGAATTATCAAGTTTTCATTAACCAACTGAAGGGTATTATAATACCGAACAAAAACCGAACAAGAAAAAAATCAAAAATTTTGAAAATTTTTTCAAAGCTTTTTCTTTTTTCCTCTCTCAAACCCTTAAAACACAAGATAATCTGCTTGTATATTGCAAAACAGGGGCGTTAGTTTATACTAATGCCTTTGAATAATTTTACTGCAAAGCCAAAGTTTCTGCCGGCATAATTTTCGGGCTTGATAGAGAATGCTGTACCCGCTATTTTGCCGGCATAAAACTTCCGGAGAATATATAAATCGATGAAAGACAGAGGCATAACAGTTCTTATAGTTGACGAAAACTCCAGACGCGCCGAACGCGTTGGAAGTCTTCTTGAGGGGCTCTGCGAAAGGGTTTACTACGCCCAGAGCGCAGAAGATGCGGCTAATGTGATGAACCGCGTGAAGGCTCCGCTGGTGCTTACGGATATGATGGCCGGGGCTGAGATAGACGGTTTTGAGCTTATCAAGGGGCTTAAGCGTCAATACAGGGCAGCGAGGTTTGTAATGCTTGCCTCATCTGCCTCAATTGATGCCTGCAAGCAGGCGATTTGGCTCGGTGCTTATGATTTTCTCGAAAGGCCAGTAACTCGTGAATCTCTCGAAAAGCTTTTTGAAGGGCTCAATAAGAGTTTCAGCCTCAGCGCGCCCGATCCAATTCAGGCCGCCCGATCCGGTCAGGCAGGTTCAGACCGCAGCTTTTATTTCGAGGGCGTAAAGAGCAAATCCCCCGCAATGCGGCATATTTACAAGGTGATAAGCAAGGCCGCCCCCACCAATCTCAGCGTTTTGATAGAGGGCGAATCGGGAACTGGGAAAGAGCTTACTGCCCGTGCTATACATATGAACTCAAACCGTGCGGGCAACGAATTCCGCCCAATAAACTGCGCTGGGCTGAATGAATCACTGCTAGAAAGCGAGCTTTTCGGCCATGTAAAAGGTGCTTTCACCGGCGCCGCCACAGACCGAAAGGGACTATTCGAGGTGGGCGATAAAGGCACTTTATTCCTCGATGAGATTGGCGATATGCCGATGAGTATGCAGGCAAAGCTCCTTCGCGTGCTTGAGGATGGGATAATCATTCCAGTCGGTTCGAACAAGCCTGTGAGAGTGGATGTAAGGGTAGTAAGCGCAACAAACTGCGACCTTTCCAAGCTCGTAGAGCAGAAAAAATTCAGGGAAGACCTCTACTTCAGGATCAAGGGGGTGAGCATTGTTTTGCCTCCGCTTCGTTCTAGGCAGGAAGACATCCCTGATTTATTGTATTATTTCCTCGAACAGGCCTGTTCTGAGCTGGGAGTGGATACCAAGGACATCTCGAAAAACTGTATGGATATACTTCTGAGCTACCCCTGGCCCGGAAATATAAGAGAGCTTAGAAACGTTGTTAGGACGATGGCTCTGATGAGCGAGTCGGACGTGATTGAGCCCGGGGATGTTCCGCCGGAGGTTAACTCAATGCCCAAGCTCAGCAGCCCCAAGCCCGAGGCAGAGCCGAAGCTGCTGGCAGGGCAGTCTCTTGAGGAGATTGAAAAGCAGGCAATCCAGAGCACTCTCGAAATGACCGAGGGCAACAGAGAAAAGGCCTCCAGTATCCTCGGCATAGGCGAGAGAACGCTTTACAGGAAGATAAAAGAGTACGGACTAAATTAGATTTCGAAGGAGATCTCAGATGCAGCGAAAAGCGGATAAAGATATAAATCCAGTATTTCTGGAGAGATGGTCGCCAAGGGCGTTCTCAGATGAACCTATAACTCAGGAGCAGATCCTCACTATCCTTGAGGCTGCAAGGTGGAGCCCGTCTTGCTATAATGAGCAGCCTTGGCGGTTTGCAGTTGCCCTGAGCGAGGAGAAAAAGAAGGCCTTTGTGGAAACTCTTGTAAAGCCAAATCAGGCATGGGCAGGCGGTGCGGCCGCTCTTATTTACATTGTCTATAAGAAAACATATATGCAAAGCGGAAACCCGAATGAATGGGCGTTTTTCGATGCGGGCGCAAGCTGGATGGCAATGGCTCTTCAGTCGCAGATGATGGGGATAAGTATGCACGCAATGGCTGGCTTCAAACAGCAGAAGGCAGCAGAGCTTCTTGGGCTAAGCGATGATTATGCAGTTGCTGCTGCGGTTGCAGTGGGGCGGAAAGGCGATAAAACAAGGCTTCCCGAGCAGATTCAGGCGATGGAAGAACCGTCCGGAAGAATGCCGGCTGAAGACTTGCTGATTGATTTTTAATTTTAACGAGGATTTGTACTATGTTATCACGGAGAAATTTTATTAAAACTGCTGGCGCAGGCGTATTAGCCGCTTCGATCGGAGGCGGAAATCTATTTGCAGAGCAGAGCAAAAAACCAAACATACTTATGATTCTAATTGATGATTTGGGCTACAGCGATGTTTCCTGCTACGGCAGCGAATCTTACCATACCCCGAGCGTTGACAAGCTCGCAAGGGAAGGGCTGAGCTTCAGCGATGCCTATGCAGCCTGCCCAGTATGCTCGCCTACAAGGGCAAGCATACTCACAGGCAAACACCCTGCAAGGCTTCATCTTACAGACTGGATACCCGGGCATAAACACCCCCACGAAAAGCTGCAAATTCCAGACTGGCAGAAACGCCTTCCCGACAAAGAGATAACCATCGGAGAAGCCCTCAAGGAAATTGGCTATAACACCGCTTGGCTTGGCAAATGGCATCAGGGCGGCAGTGCGCACCCTACAGAAATGGGATTCGACCGCGGCGGTGAAAACTGGAGCCTCAACAAGAAGAGAACAGACAAAGACCCCAAAGGCACAGTAACTCTCACCCGTCAGTGTCAGGACTTCATCCGAGACAGCAAAAAGCAAAACAAGCCGTTCTTTGCCTGCCTCTCGCACTACACTGTGCATACGCCGGTTTACGGCTCAAGCGATACTAAGGAGAAGTACAAAAAATACTTTGACCGTCTCGAGCCGAGGTATCAGGACAGAGCGGACTATGCTGCGATGGTGGCCGATATGGACAAGAGCGTTGCAGATATGCTAAGATTCCTGAAGCACGAAGACCTTGAGGATACAATCGTGATATTCTTCTCTGATAATGGCGGTCTTTTCGGCAAGACGCATAATTATCCCCTCCGTGCCGGCAAGGGAACGCTTTATGAAGGCGGAATACGCGTTCCGCTTATCTTCAAATGGCCTGGAGTAACAAAAGCCGGCGAGGAAACAAAAGAAATCGCAACGAGCCACGATTTATACACTACAATCCTTTCAATGGCGGGGATAAACAAAGTTGACAGAACACTCGACGGCGTTGACCTCTGCCCGCTTCTAAAGGAAGGCAGGCCTATTGACAGAGAGGCAATTTACTGGCATTACCCGCATTACCACAAAACCAAACCTGCAAGTGCAATAAGAAAGGGCGACTACAAGCTCATTGAATATCTCGAAGACGGCAAGAAAGAGCTCTACAACCTCGAAAGGGATATCTCCGAGAAGAACGACCTTGCAGAAAAGATGCCGGAGAAAACAAAAGAGCTCTACGAAGATCTCTGTCGCTGGCGGGATGAAGTGGGTGCGCAGGAAATGAAGCCCAACCCAAACTACAAACCAAATAAAGCGAAAAAGAAAAACGTTAGTCTTTAATACAGAAGGCAGAAGATAACTATTTTTAATCTGGAAATTTTTATATGAGAGTTTATTCGGGAATAGATTTAGGCGGTACCAACGTGAAGGTTGGTTTAATTGATGATAATTTCAGGCTCCTCTGCAAGAGCTCTATCGAAACAATGCCGGAAAAAGGGCCGGAAGATGTTTTTGAAAGAGTTGCAGAAGAGCATAACAGGCTCGCCTCAGAAAACGGCTTGCAGCTTGATGATATCTGCATAGCAGGTATGGGGCTTCCCGGGCCTGCAAACCTGAGCGAAGGGATTCTGATAAATCCGCCTAACCTTCCCGGATTTGAAAACTGCCCTGTACGCGATATTTTCAGCAGCAAGCTCGGGCGTGAGGTGGTTATCGAAAACGACGCCAACGCCGCCTGCTGGGCGGAGTATGAATGCGGCAAGGGCGAACAAAGCGAAGATATAGCCTTCGTAACCCTCGGTACAGGCGTGGGCGGAGGGATTGTCTGCGACGGCCACCTCCTTCACGGATTCAGGGAAAGTGCAGGCGAAGTTGGCCATATCATAATCTATCCCGACGGCAGGCTCTGCGGCTGCGGACAAAGAGGCTGCGCTGAGGCGTATGCCTCTGCATCAAATACTGCCGAGCGGGCGAAGGAATTCGTTCAGGCAGGGGTAACCAGCTCGCTCTCGGCTTATGACCAGATCACCAGTGAGGCCGTTTTTACAGAAGCTCAAAAAGGCGACAGGCTTGCCCTGAGCATTGTGGACGAAACGGCGAAGGTGCTTGCTTTGCTCGCGATAAATCTGCAGAACGCTGCCAACCCCGAGAGGGTGATTTTTGCAGGCGGGATGATTCAAGCGGGCGATTTCCTGCTCGATAAAATCAAATTCTATTTCGATAAATATTGCTGGCCGAGCAGAAAAGGCGAAACAGACCTCGCCTTCTCAACCCTCGGAACAGAGTCTGGGATGATCGGAGCTGCTGCCGTTGCAAGACGCCATTTTCTGGCTTGAGATAACTGCGCCGGCGCTGCGGGGCGAAGCTGATATAATCCAAACGTCCCGCTGATTGCAGGGATTCTAACCTGAAGCGAAAAAAAAACGGCAGAGCGTGTTTGCCCTGCCGTTTGGTGTTTGGTTATATTTTAGCCGCTCAGCCCTTGAGGATGGTCTTCGCTGCATCGTCCTGAGCTTCGCTCATAAACTTGATGCCTGTTTCGTCTGCTGTTTCCTTGTTGGCTGCCATAAGGTCGTCGCGGTCTATCTCGCTGATGTTAAACTTCCTCGCACCTGCCATAAACTGCTGAAGGCCGCAGCCGAGTTTGTCTGCATATCCCTGCATAGCGATAGCGCCGAATGGAATATTCTTCATCTCATTCGCACCCACTTTGTCCTTAACGGCTTCCCAGCCGGCAAAAATCTCTTCAGGTTTTGTTCCGATGTCTTTTACATTCTTAGGCAGTTCGTCCCAGTGGCCGTTGAGCTGCTTCTTCTTCTCGGGATAGAAAACGCCTTCGATATTGCTTCCCAGATACCCGGGAATCATCGGAGCACGCCCCATACATACCAGCTTGGTAAACGGAGCGCCCAGAGCGATTGCCTTGAAGAGGTGGTCTTCTCTTGCAAATCCGCCGGCAAATGATATATCCGGCACCTTCATACCCTGTGCTTCGAGGATCTTGCAGTATTCGTATGCCTTGGCATGCAGACTCAGAGACGGGATGCCCCAGTGGTCCATCATATTCCACGGGCTCATACCGGTACCCCCGCCTGCGCCGTCGATCGTAAGAAGATCGAGCTTGGCTTCTGATGCGAGCTTGATGCTCAGAGCCAGAGCTTCCATTCCGTAAGCGCCTGTCTTAAGTGAGATTCTCTTGAAGCCGAGCTTGCGGAGGTATTCAACCTTATCCATAAAGCCCTTGCTAACGCCTTCAACTGAATCGATATCTGTAGCTCCGAGGCGGCTGTGCCTTGCGAAAGAACGCAGAGACCCGTCGTTGTAAGAAGCCTCTACAACAGGGTCGTACGGATTCGGATCTACAACATAGCCCCTGTCTTTGAGGAACTTGGCGTATTCAATGTCTTTCACCTGAATCTCACCGCCAATATCCTTTGCGCCCTGTCCCCATTTGAGCTCAAGGATCACTTTGTCGCCGTATTTCTCAGCGATGTATTCGGCTACGCCGTTTCTGGTGTCTTCTACATTCATCTGAACGATAACAGCGCCGTAGCCGTCGTAGTATCGCAGGAATGTGTCAATTCGTCTTTCAAGCTCGGGGGCTGATCTGATGCGTCCGTCTGAGTAGTCTGATTTTCTGTCAACGCCTACAACGTTCTCGCCGATAACAATTGGAAATCCGCAGAGAGCAGCGCCCACAGCAAATGAGTCCCAGTATTTTGCGGCGATAAATGTTGAGCCAAGAGCACCTGTCATAATAGGCAGGCGGCATTTGGTCGTTATTTCATTGCCGAACTCGGTTTCGATGTTTACATTCGGGAAGATGCAGTCGTCAGGATCTTTGGTGAGCCCTTCTGCAAGTCCCCTTGAACCGTATGCATACCCCTGAATCCGAAGGGAATGATAGCCCAGCCCGAGGCTGGTTACATTTGCTGAACCTGATGTGATATTTCCGAATTCCCTTGGGTAAAGCAGTTTCCTGCCAACCAGAGAAGACATCCAGGTTTCGCATTTGCCTTTGCATGAAGACAGACACAGAGTACATAGACCCGACTCGCACGGGTTGCCGCGGTTTACGGTGCCCAGTGCGTCATTAGATTTTGGCCATTGAATCATAAAACAATCCTTTCACTTATTTGTTTTATCTTATAACTGCCGGTTCCGCCCAACCGGCTAAGATTTTTTTCTTGCGCATACTGTGAGACTGTAACAAGATGGATTAACCCTAAGCGCAGGTAGGAAATTCTAAGAAATCAAACCCGTTTGTAAACAACTAATATGCCTCTCCCCTGTTTTTGTGTGCGATAATTCTTTTTGGCAAAGCTCTTTAAAGCCGAATCTATCCGCGTGTTCTCCGCCTGCGGCAGGCCTCCACGTGCGGCTCTGTTTAAATGTTCGCCTCGTAAAATCGCTGCGGAATACCAATGACAATCAGAGCCACGCAAGAATCCGCAAAAGGCTTCAAGCCCAAGGCTGTGAACACCAGGGCAGGGAAGGTGAGCGGGGCATTCCAAATTTTTTCTCAGAGCCTGATTCCCCTTGCTGGGGCTTAAAGTGAAAGCTTTGCTCAGTTCAAAGATTCGCAGCTCTTTAGTGAAAATACCTTTTTGCACAATCTGCAGTTTTTATCGCTGCATGCCCCAAGAATCAGTTCAAAAAGCCGAAAAAAACGAATAGCTTTTTAAGGCAAATACGTTTTTGCATTTACTGTAAATTCTTGTAATGCCTTGATTTAGGCCTTAAAAGTGGTTTTTACTTTTGAGCAGGCAATAGAAAATTGAAGATAATTAGAAAATCTGCTTGACAGCAAATACGTTTTAGCATATATTGTTATAAAAATCAGATAATTGAGTTTTGAATATAATGCAGGATTTGCATTATTGTTAGTAAAAACAGGATTTAATTTTAAAGGGGGCTTTGGCAATGCCATTTATTAGCACAAAAAACACTCGCCCTACATTTGGGTTCACTCTGATCGAACTGTTGGTTGTAATTTCGATTATCGCGCTGCTTATGGCAATCCTTATGCCGGCCTTGTCCAAGGCCAGAAAACAGGCACGCTACACAGTATGCGCATCAAACCAGCGGTCTATCGTTACTGCCACGCTCACATACGCAGCAAACAACGACCACAGCTTTATGAAAAACCAGCTGTACTACAGAGGTGAGTGGATAGATTATACCATCCCGTATGAATGGTCTGTGACGCTTGTTGACAGGCTTCTGCCCTACATTGGGGAAGACAAGGATGTTATCAGCTGTCCGGGGAACAACTCGATCTACCAGAAGCCAGTTCGACCTGTATGGGATCAAAGCGGAGAGCAGAGGATGTGGGCTACAAGCCTTCTGTATCTGCCCGGCCTTTACGACCCGCAGGACCCGGAAGGCTGGAACGACAGGAACCCTAAGGCTGCTCTGCCGAAAGTGGAAAAGAACGATTCAGACGCCCTTATCACAGCAGACTGGAACATCTTCAACAAGCAGGAAGGCTGGGGGAATGTCAACCACGCCGAAGGCGGGAGCAAGTTCGGCTCTATCGAGACATCAAGCGGAAATTACAGACTGGAAGATATACTTGATGCTATGGAAGGCGGAAACCGAGGGTATGTCGACGGGCATGTTGAGAAGGTTGACCCGGAGGTTATGGGTAAAAACGATATGCCGGTAACGAGCGAGGAAGGCCGTGACGGACATTATTCCCATGCATCCGGAAACAGCCGTCCTTATTTCTGGTGATTTTAGAAGAACGTGTTTGGGTTGGCTTATTCGGTCTATCCTGCGTGTATGAATAGTATTGTTAGCTTTAATACGGAGAGTGATGCCTATGGAGAATTCTTTATTCCAGTAAAATGGAATGTTGTTATGCATGTTATGTAATTAATGTATTTTTAAAGGAGTCAATTATGATGACAAGAAAAAATTATCTAATGATCGCGTTAGTTGTTTTTGCAGCAGCAGGCATTACTTTTGCCTCGCCGCACTGGGAAAACAACACTGGAGACTACCTGTGGAGGACATGGGAGAATTGGAGTCAGCCTGATGACATGGAGGACTACAGTGACAACGCCTATATAGACATTGGCCAGGACGAGGATTACGACGAATATCTGCCTGTTCTGTGTACGCCAAGCGGCGATCCCGCTGTCTATTGCGGTACAGGTCGGTTCCGCCTTGGAGATGATTGCGACGAAATGGGCGAATTGATTGTAAAGCCCGGAGCCTATCTGGAAATTGATGACGACTTCCGCTTTGGAGACGACGGCGACTTTGACCCTGATTACCCCGGCGGAGTTATAGCAATTTGCACGATGGAAAACGGAGAGATTTATGTTGACGGCGAGCTTCGCATGCTTCATGAAATGAAGGCAGGTCAAGCTTATTTAACTCTTGCCAACGGTCTTATGACGGTTAATAACGATGTTAAAATCGACTCAGCCGTACCTCAGGACGTTGCAGATCAGGGCGGATACAAGGACATCAATATCGATATTTCCCTTGCAACTCTCAAGATTGCCCGAAACTACACAGACGACGGCGAGGGCGACGGCCAGGCTCAGGACTGGGTTGATGAAGGTATTCTTACCGCTTATGAATACTTCAACGTACCAGGCCGCATTGTGATTTCTGAATGGGACGGCGCTTGGTTCACAATTACTGCCAAATCTTACTATGCTGTAGCAAAGAGTCCTGCCGACGGCGACACTCAGGTGCCGATTGATACTGATCTGAGTTGGCATGTTCCTACTGAGGAACTTGCAGACAGCCACTATTATGAGGTTTTCCTCTCAGATCAATCAGATCTTACAGGTGTTTCACCGATCGTTGTTGACGGTCCTGATACAACACCTGGTGAGAACGGGAGAATTAAACTTGATCTTGCTGAAGACCTTACCGCTAATGAGGAATACTACTGGCGTGTTGACGTTGTTGACCCAAATGAGACCACAGGAGACGAAACTGTTTATACAGGCAACGTTGCAAGTTTCCATAGCTTCATCTACAGGGAAGATTTCATTGATCCGAATGGTCTGGCCGAGGATGATGTTGATCCGGTCGATGTTACGCTCCAGTGGACAAATAACTACTCTACGGAAAAATATGAAGTTTACTTCAGCAATGATGAAACACTCGTAGAAAACGCTGATCCAAGCGTGAAAGTTGGCGATGTTACAGGAAACAGCTTGAATATCGGACGAGTCGATTACAATGAGACATACTACTGGAGGGTTGATGCCGTTATTGACGGTGAGATTTACCCGAACGTGGTTTGGTCGTTTGATACCATTGAACCGATTTGTAATGAAGGAGACCGGCTGCCCGGCGATGAAAACGGAGACTGCCGCGTGAACCTTGAAGACCTTGCTGTTCAGGCTATGGGATGGCTGGGCTGCGGCTATGTTCCTGAAGATGCCTGCGATTACTACAACCTGTAAATAAAAAAGCTGCATTTATATGCAGGCTTAAATAATAACTAAAAGATTATGGCTTATTGCGGCGAGCTGTTCAGCCCCGCAATAAGCCATTTTCATTTGTTATAAAACTTTGAATAGTCTCAGTTTTTTTTGCCTTGGAGCCAGAATCCTTCCCTTCCACAGCTGCAAATCATCAATTCACGCTGAATTTCCACTAATGATTCTTATTCGATAAGCAAGCCAGAGCGAGCGCTCTGATTACATTCCATACCTCCCGCAGGAAATCAGAGACAGGTATGGAGAAACTCAGGGGGAATCGGTTATTCAATAAAAAACGGATAGTCCTGCAGGCCAGGGGATTTGCCGTCAAGTGGAGTTTTTCGGAGGGTTAAAAGCCTCTCAGACGCAGATGCGCAGCGAAAGCTCCAGTCAAGTCTTTGAATAGATATAAGCCAGTTCAACTGCGGGATATTCTCGAAGCTTATGCTGATTTTCCCGGGCTCCGAGGAGTCCCCAGCAGAACGATGATAGTTTTTTCTTTCTTTGTAAATACGTTTTTGCGATTCCCGCTGGTTTTCTCGATTCACACCGCATCAGCTCGGTTTAAAAAACTGCAAACAAAAATATTTTTTAAAAGCAAATACGTTTTAGCATTTCTTGTAAATTCTTATAATTCCTTGTGTTAGGGCTTAAAAAAGCCTGCTTGCTTTTGGAAAGTGAGAGAAAATCAGGAAAAAATTGAAATTTTGCTTGACCGCAAATACGTTTTAGCATATGTTATTATTCAAGTCAGATAACTGAGTTTTGAAAATATGCAGGATTTGCAAGATGGATATTAAAAAAATAAATTTCATTTCAAAGGGGACTTTAACAATGTCATTTCTTCGCACAAAAAAAACTCGCCCTACATTTGGGTTCACCCTCATCGAACTGTTGGTTGTAATTTCGATTATCGCTTTGCTTATGGCTATTCTCATGCCGGCATTAGGCAAGGCGAGGAAGCAGGCACGCTATACAGTTTGTGCTTCAAACCAGCGGTCTATCGTTACTGCCACGCTCACATACGCAGCAAACAACGACCACAGCTTTATGAAAAACCAGCTGTACTACAGAGGTGAGTGGATAGATTATACCATCCCGTATGAATGGTCTGTGACGCTTGTTGACAGGCTTCTGCCCTACATTGGGGAAGACAAGGATGTTATCAGCTGTCCGGGGAACAACTCGATCTACCAGAAGCCAGTTCGACCTGTATGGGATCAAAGCGGAGAGCAGAGGATGTGGGCTACAAGCCTTCTGTATCTGCCCGGCCTTTACGACCCGCAGGACCCGGAAGGCTGGAACGACAGGAACCCTAAGGCTGCTCTGCCGAAAGTGGAAAAGAACGATTCAGACGCTCTTATAACTACGGACTGGAACATCTACAACGCAAATGAAGGCTGGGGTAATGTAAATCATGCCGAAGGCGGGAGCAAGTTCGGCTCTATAGAAACTTCAAGCGGCGATTATAGGCTCGAAGATATCTTGAGGGCAATCGAAGGCGCCAACCGCGGGTATATTGATGGTCATGTCGAGAGGGTTGACCCGGAAGTAATGGGCACAGACAACAAACCTGTAATGAGCGATGAAGGAAGAAAAGGACACTACTCCCATTCATCAGGGAACAGCCGTCCGTATTTCTGGTAATCTCACATTTACGCATGTGAACTGGCGTATGCATTCAATCTTGTGGATTCGAAGGTAATGAAGTTTTTTATAAGGAGAGTGATGCCTATGGGGAAATTTTAATGTCAGGAAAATGCGAAGTTTATTTACGCATGATTTAATGTTAATTTTTAAGTAAAGGCTAAGAAAATGTTTAATCAAAGATATGTATTGATTGCCCTTGCGGCAATAATGGCTCTTTCGTTCGGTGTTTACGCTGAAACAGTTATCAATACTGATGTAGTATGGACAGAGCGGACAGCAGTACAAGATGAAGCCGATCCGGCAGACGGTATTTTGAGGATAGCTGCAGGCGGTTCGATAACGACAGATGACCGCACTGATCATGACCGTATAGAAACTGACGTACCATCCAAACTTATTCTTGACGGCGGCACGTTTACCAGTACTAATGAAAGCGATGGATATAAGTTTCCTGATAACGACGGCCCGGCTGAGATCTGGCTGAATGAGGGAACTTTTACAACTTATGCCATGCAGGCGAAAACAGATGAAGGCTGCAAGATATATGTCGGCGGCGGTGTTATGATAATCCAGAGCGGCTTTGGTGAAGGCGGGGGTTCTCCCAGTTATGATGCCCAGGATTGGTACGACGCAGGTATGTTTGAGCTTCAGAGCGGATATGACGCTCTGGTATTAAGCGATTTGGGCGATGGTGCAGTGCGGATTGAAGCAGCAACCGGCCCTGTAAACCCATCGCCTGGGAATAACGCTGAGGTTGCCGACTTGAATTTATCGCAGCTTTGCTGGGATAATTATAAGTATGGGTCTGCTGATGTATATTTTGGAGCAGGCGATGCCACAGTGAACAATTACAGCACCATGCTCACAAAGATCGACTCAACCGGCACCATTGCAACAGACGGTACGCAGGTTTGTGTTGATATTCCAGCCAGCTTCCTTCCCCTCCAGGCTCCCCAAACTTATTCATGGGCAATAGAAAAGACCAGCGGCGGGGATCCGAACACTGTTGTTTATCAGTTTGAAACTGTCTCTATTCCGGTAGTTGACAGTCAACCAGCTCCGGCAGTTCAGTCTGTTCAGCCGGGCGAGACGGCAGAATTTACCGCAATTTTCACGTCGAATGCGGGCGTAAGCGGAGCTACATGGTATTTGGATGGTGATGCGTTAAGTGCATCTCCTGTTATTACATCTCTTGGAAACGATCTCTATGAGGTTGCATTGACCATTAACAATGCTGCGGCCGGCGATGATGGGGCTTACACTTGCGTTGCAGAAAACAGTGCTGGTTCTTCTTTAGAAACCGAACCGGCATACCTCACTGTTGAGCGCTTGATTGCTGAATGGAAATTCGACAACGACCTTACCGACACCACCGGCAACTACGACGGATTTATGCCAGTGATTGACCCGCCGGTTTACGTAGAAGGTGTGAATGTAGGAGACGCTGCAGGACGCACTGCGCTGGAATTCCCAGATACTGAGGGCTTAGGCCAGATCGTAGAAGTGCCTGAAGGCTTTAAGAATTTTACTTCAGGGATGACTCTCTCTACATGGGTTTACTTAGACGGCGAAGCTTCAGACCGTGATGCACGAATCTTGCATCTAACCGGCGGCGTGGGTGATATCGTAATGCGTCGCTACAGCAGCGACCAAGACCTTCGCGTCTATTTCGGCAACGAAGACATAAGAGTCGATAATTTCTTCGAAGAAAAATCTGACCAATGGGTTCACATCGTGGCTACGCTTGATCAGGATCTGAACTGGAAAATTTATGCAGACGGGGAGGTTATCGAAGATGGTGATTTCGACGACACCGAGCGTCCTGATTATGGAGAACGCAATGATAACCTGATCGGAGCCAGCGATACATTTGACCGTGATGATCAGTTTGTGGGACGTATAGATGAGATTAAAATCTTAAACTATGCGATGAGCTATGAAGATGTTCTTGAGGATTACCACGGCGTCATTGGCGGCTGGACATGCGTTTATAACGCTGAATATGACCTCGCAGGCGATGACTGCATCGTTGATGTGCAGGATTTAGCTGCATTGGCAGCAAAATGGCTTAACTGCGGCCGTGTTCCAGCAACGGAATGTCCGTAATATCAATTTATAAGAACTATGCTTTGAAATGACAGCGATGAAGTTTGAATAAGTAACCCTGCTGGGAAGGTCAGAATCATATCCGGCCTTCCCGGCATTCTAAGGCATCACTGTTCTTTTGTGAATACAACAGCTCTTGCATTCATATGCAGGCTTAGAAGAAGATCTAAAAAATCAGGGCTTATTGCGGCGAGCTGTTCGACCCCGCCATAAGCCCATATTAAACAAAAAAAAATTATGGCGCACTGCAAAGCTGCACGGGAAAAAGATTAATTTCTAATTGAAAGGCTTTGCACGGTTTTATTGCAAACAAGAAGAGCGGAAGGAAGCTGGAATTATATGTTCATTGTCTTAGGGAGATATTCTCTTGCTCAGCAGCAAGCAAATAATCGAATTGCAAAATTGGGTGCTGCTTTGCCTTTATTCCTGTTCTTAAATCGAACTCCCCTTTTCAATCTGCCGCTTTTTTTACATCAAAAAAGAATATTCGAGCATTGTTTGTTAGCAATGTATCCAAGGCGGTCTGCAGCGAAGGCCTCTTTAGCATTATAAAGAAAAAAACATTTTAGACTTTAGTCGGGAGAAATTAAATGTTAAGACATACTTTTAACTCAGTCTCATTTGCAATTTTATTTATTTTTATTCAATGTTTTTCACCGTCATCGCTTGCTGAATCAAAAACAGCAGCCAACTCAATTGATATGGAGATGGTACGCATTCCCGCAGGTACATTCCAGATGGGAAGTGATTTGCCGAGGGATTACTGGGATGAATGGCCTGCCCATGAGGTTACCATCAGCGAGCCCTTCTATATTTCCCAAACGGAAGTAACCGTTGAGCAGTACAAGCAGTTTGACCCGGACTGGGATATTGAGGGCAAATTCGGAGATTATGTTTGCGGCGTGAGTTGGTATGATGCAGCTGAGTTTTGTGAGTGGCTTAGCGAAAAGGAGGGCAAGCCCTATCGTTTGCCCACTGAGGCGGAGTGGGAATATGCCTGCCGCGCAGGGACCACAACGCTGTATGCCAGCGGTGATGATGAGCCCGAGCATGAGTGGAGCAATGCTTGGGGCGTTAAGAATATGCATACAGGTGCAAGGGAGTGGTGCTACGACTGGTACGGTGATTATCCCAGAGACCCGCAAATTGATCCAGTAGGCTCGGAGAGCGGGATGGCTCGTGTAATCCGCGGCGGCTGCCCTGATAACGACAGCCGCTATGAAGAGCGAGAGATGTTCAATACCTCCAGCAGCCGAGCTTCTATTGCCCCTGCATTTGGAGTGATTGAAGGCAGCAGTAAAGACGAGCAAGACATAGATTTGCAAGAGGGGTATAAAACCGGCCTTATCGGCACGTGGTACGGGGAGTCTGATTTAACCAACCCTAAGGGTGAGTCGATTTTGAGCCGTCCGGATAATAACTGGATTAACGATAAAAACAAAGGGCGGAACTGGTCTGCCTGCTGGCGCGGGTACATTGAAGCCCCATACACCGGCGAAGTAACTTTTGCCATGCGGGTTGCAAACGGCGGAAAGCTCATCATTGACGGAGAGGAAATTATCGATGAGTGGGACGAAAAAGGCGATTACCGGGCAAAAATGGATATGGTGGAAGGCGAGAAGTATCCAATTGAGCTTTCCTACAACCGCGATCGAAGCAGGACTTATCTGCGTTTGTCTTGGAGCTGGCCGGGCGAGGATTTACATGTAATCCCTGAAGATGCATTTTCATACGGACAGGAAGAGGCAGCGATGGTGGAAGGCCCTGAAGAAGAGATCCCGGGGAGTCACTGGATCGGATTTCGGGTTGTGCAGGCTCCGATGCCCGACACAAAGCCGATGCCTGTCAAAGAACCTTATGTGCGGGAAGGCATTCGCAAAAATGAGGGTATTGCAAAGATCGGACCTGATCCTTCTGAGCCCTATTTCCGCAAACGTTATCTGCTGCCGGTACCTTTCGACAACAGCTCCAATGAGGAGATCGACAGCGCGGGGATGCATCCGTCCTTCAGAGGCCATAATCACAGCCCTGCGATGGAGGTTTGCCCGAACGGGGATGTTCTGCTTATCACATACACCTCTTATGATGAATACGAACCGGGCGTAACACTTGCTGCAAGCAGGCTTCGCTTCGGGGCGGATAAGTGGGATATGCCGGATCCGATGTTTGATTTTGCCGCTGTTAACGACCATGCCCCGATGCTTTGGACAGACAGCGATACGATGTACTTTTTCTGGGGAGGCCCGAATCTGGAAGGGGCGTTTCCGTTCCAGTGGAGAACCTCTAAGGACAGCGGAGCCAATTGGAGCGAAGTTCATTTTCCACATTTCAAAGGAGAAATCGGCGCTCATTCCAAACAGCCTATAAATACAGCACTGCGTGATAAGTACGGCACGATGTACGTTGCCAGCGATGGTTCGGGCGGTCGCTCAGTTTTATGGGCAAGCTCAGATAAAGGCAAAACATGGTACGATACCGGCGGGCGCAGCGCAGGACGCCACACCACATACGCCCTGCTCAGCGACGGCGAAACGATTCTCGGGATGGGCGGAAAGAACACCGATATCGATGGATATATGCCCAAGGCCGTTTCTTCAGACGGTGGGAAAACTTGGGAAGTGAGCAAAACACCGTTTGCTGCTCAGGGTACGAACCAAAGGCCGAGCGTTTTGCGTCTGGAGAGCGGCAGGCTGTTTTTTGCGGGGGATTATCAGCACTTCGACGGCCACAAACCAGACGGCATCAAAGAGGATGGTTCGTATGTGGCCCTGTCTGAAGATGATGGCGAGAGCTGGATAATCAAACCGCTCGTTGGAGACCAGCAGCACGAGAGATCCAATAAACACGGCGGTCATGAAACTCTTGGGTATTCAGTAGCTCGTCAGGCGCCGAATGGTATGATCCATCTGATCGCCACAATGACTGAACCGTGTCTGCATTTCGAGCTGAATGAAGCTTGGATACTCTCGGATGAAAATGAGAATCAATCTTATTCTGAAGAACAGATTATGTCTTCTTCCGCCGAAACGATTGAGGATGTGAAAAAATACAAAGAAACATATCCCGACGGAACGCTGAAGCTTGAGTATTCCGGCGGAATTGCCGATGACGGCCGCTTCCTTCTGCACGGAAAGGAAATCTGGTACTACCCAAGCGGCAGTAAAAAGCGTGAAGCAAGATACGAATTAGGAAAGAAGATTGGTCAGGAAACATACTGGTCTGAAGATGGTCAGGTATGTTGGCGCTGGGACCATCAGGCCGACGGCACTAGCTACTGGACTCAGTACTGGCCGAATGGTCAGATGAAAGCCCGCTCCGAATGGCGTGATTTCAAATGCGACGGAATCGCTGAACGCTGGAGCTCTGACGGTGAGCTGATTAGCCGCGTTGAGTTTGAGAACGGCGAAATTGATGATTAGAGCTGATTAAGCATAGAGATTAAAGACAGGATGGTTAATGGATAGTTCTATTGAGAGAATTGTACAAACTGCGCACCCGCAAACGCTGGTATTCGGCAGCGGGTGCGCCTCTCAGCTTGCAGATATGCTCAGCAGTCGCGGCTGCACGGGAATACTTTTGGTAACGGCGAAGGCAATTCGTCCGATGGTCGAATCGATAGCAGCTTCAGTCAAACAGGCGGGGATATCTGTATTGATTGACGATTCTGTTAACACAGAGCCCACTATCGATATGTTTGAGCGGCTTCTTGAAGACGTTACAGACCATATTGATGCGGTGATTGGCATCGGAGGCGGAAGCGTTCTTGATGCAGCCAAGCTTGCAGCCGCAGTGCCGGGATCTGGACAGCAGATTGATGAGCTTTTCGGAACCGGTAAGATCAGGTCAAGAAAGAAAATGCTGATTTGCCTTCCGACAACCGCCGGTACCGGCAGCGAGGTTTCCCCGAATGCTATTTTGCTTGATGAAAAGGCCGACCTGAAGAAAGGGGTGATAAGCCCGTATCTTGTGCCAGATGCTGTTTACGTTGATCCCGAACTAACGCGTTCGATTCCTCCCGAGATTACAGCGGCTACCGGTATGGATGCTTTGTCTCATTGTGTTGAGGCATACGCTAATCTGCATGCACATCAATTTGTTGACACCTATGCCATCAGGGGCATTGAGCTGATCGGAAAGAACATAGAAACTGCCTTTTCAAACGGCGAGGATATGGATGCCCGAAGCGCTCTTTCGCTTGGAAGTATGTATGGCGGGTATTGTCTTGGGCCGGTAAACACGGCAGCAGTGCATGCCTTATCTTATCCGCTTGGAGGGAAATTCCATATCGCCCACGGAGCGGCAAATGCTATATTGCTGCCGGAGGTTATGCAGTTCAATCTAACCGCTGCGCCGAAGAGATATGCTGAAATTGCAGTAGCTCTTGGCTGCCCGGCGCAAAGCTCTGATATGGAAACGGGGCTGCTTGGCATTGAACGCGTTCGGGAGATTTGCCGCAGATGCAAGATTCCTGATTCACTTTCGCAGTATGGTATTGCCAAAAGTGATGTGCCGGCTATGGCGAAATCTGCTATGTCTGTAACGAGGCTTCTCAAGAATAATGTTCGAGAGCTAACACAGGAGGATGCGGAAAAAATCTATCAGCATCTTTTAAAGTATTAACCTTCAGCAAGTCAGAGATTCGGCAGATTAAATAACAAATTGATATTCATTAACCACAGGCAGATGAAACTTGACAGGGAAAAATATGAAAACAAATGCTAAAGAAAAATATTCAGGAGTTATAGTTCCAATGGCAACTCCCTTTACAGAGCAGGGGGAAGTTGATCTCTCTGCAGCGCGGAGAATTATCGATCACCTTTGCGAGGGTGGTGTATCGGGAGTTTTTGTGCTGGGAACAACAGGGGAGTCGGTATCAATAGCGCAAAGCGAGAAAGAGAAGCTGGTGGATACTGTTGCTAACCACACAAACGGCCGTGCAGTCGTTTATGCGGGGATCTCGGATACCTGTTTTGCCCAGTCCGTTCAGGCGGGGCGGAGTTATTTGGAATCGGGTGCTGATGCAGTGGTTGCTCATCTGCCGTGGTATTATCCACTCGACGGCGGGGAAATGTGCAGCTATTTTTCCAAGCTGGCTGAGGAAGTGCAAGGTGCGCTGATGCTTTACAATATCCCTAAAACCACCCATATGTCTATTCCGGTGGAGGTTGTTGAAAAGCTCAGCACTCATCGAAATATCGTGGGGCTTAAAGATTCTGAGAAAAATCCTGAACGCATGGAAGAAATAATTGGCATGCTCTCCGGACGGGACGACTTTTCATTTGCAGTTGGCTGCGCTCCCTTGAGCTCACAGGCCGCAAGGCTTGGTGCAGATGCCATAGTTCCCAGCTCGGGCAATTTAGTACCTAAGATGTATAAGGATTTATTCGATAACGCCCGCCAGAGCAATGACTCTGTCGCAGAAAATCTCCAGGAGCAGACGAATATGGTTTCTGCGATATATCAGAAAGGGCGGTCTTTGGGGCAGTCCCTTGCGGCTCTTAAAACTATGATGAGCGTGCTCGGCCTTTGCAGCCGAATGGTGCTTCCGCCCCTGGAGATGCTAAGCGACCATCAGAGAGCCGAGATTGAAGAGCAGATGAAAAGTGAAGGTGTTTTTCAGCCTATTTCGGGAGCAGCGGAGAAATGAGCAGCAGCACAAAACCGATTCTTGGGATTACCATGGGAGACCCTGCCGGCATAGGGCCGGAAGTGATCGCCAAAGCATCGGCTCAGCAGTCCGTATATGAGCTCGCTCGGCCGATAGTGGTGGGGGATGCCGCTGTGATTCGGGAGGCTGTGAAAATCGCAAATGTTGATACGGCTGTTAATCCGGTTGGCAAAGTGAGCGAGGCACGTTTTGAGTTTGGTGCTGTTGATGTACTTGATTTGAAGAATGTAGATATCGCATCGCTCAAGCTCGGCGCTGTTTCGGCAATGGCAGGGGAGGCTTCTTTTGATGCAGTTACCACTGTAATATCGCTGGCTATGAACCACGAAATTGATGCTACAGTAACAGCACCGATAAACAAGGAATCAATAAATAAGGCAGGGCACCACTTCTCAGGCCATACAGAAATTTACGGTGAATACACCAGCACAAAAGATTATACTATGCTTCTGGTTGACGGGAATTTGAAGGTCGTGCATGTTTCCACCCACGTCTCGCTTCGCAAGGCATGCGATCTTGTTAAAAAGGAAAGGATTCTTAAAGTCATTCAGCTGGCCAATGAGGCTTGTTTGCGTTTTGGCATTAAGTCGCCTTTGATTGGGGTTGCCGGCCTTAACCCGCACGCAAGCGATGGAGGCCTGTTTGGCTGGGAAGAAGAAAAAGAAATAGCTCCGGCTGTTGAGCTGGCAAGGCAAATGCACATTAACGCTGAAGGGCCGATACCTCCGGACACATTATTTTCCAAAGCTCGAGGCGGGCAGTACGATATTGCAGTGGCGATGTATCACGACCAGGGACACATCCCGCTGAAGGTTTTGGGCTTTCTCTGGGATGAGAAGATGAAGAAGTGGGAGTCAGTTAATGGCATCAATATCACGCTCGGGCTTCCTATAATTCGAGTGTCGGTAGATCATGGAACGGCGTTTGATATTGCAGGGCAGGGCAAGGCCAGCGAACAAAGCCTGCTGCATGCGATTGAGTATGCAGCGAAGATGGCCGAAGGAGGACAAGTGGAATGGTGATTGCGATAGCAGACGATTTTTCAGGAGCCGCCGAAATTGCCGGCATTGGACGGGAATACGGTATGAACGTTGAAGTGCAAACGCATTTCGCTCCAACCGAAAATGCTGAGCTTATAGTGGTTGATACAGATTCAAGACTGTGTTCAGCCCATGAAGCCGCAGCGAGAGTGAGGGAGATTGCTTGCCGGATAAAGGAGGCTGATCTGAGTATAGACTGGATTTACAAAAAAACCGATTCGGTTTTGCGCGGGCAGGTTAAAGCAGAATTAGAAGCGCTTCTGGAGGCATTTGAATATAGAAGGATTCTGCTCTCCCCTGCCAACCCTTCAAGAGGGCGGGTTGTAAGCGAAGGGGTGTATTATATTAACGGCAGGCCTTTGAGCGAAACAGGATTTGCCAGAGACGATGAATATCCTTTCATCTCCTCGAATGTTGCTGAGCTGTTGGATTTTCGAACCGCTTCACAAAATGGACTGCTCCGCAGAGGCAAGTATATCCCCAGCGACGGGATTTGGATTGCTGAGGCGGAAACTGATGATGATTGCCGCTGGTGGGCTAGCAGTGTTGATGAACAAACGATTCCTGCCGGCGCTGCTGATTTCTTTTCTGCCCTGCTCAAAGCAAGAGGTATGCAAGCCAATCCAATTCAGGAGCAAACGTTCCACGGCAGCGAATTTCCGGCATTCTTTGTTTTCGGAAGCAGTTCGGACTACAGCCGAAGAATGCTTCGCAATGCCGAAGAATCCGGCTGCAAAGCAGGAAGAATGCCTTTAGACGCCTTGCGGTTTACAGGGCATGTAAGAACTTATATCGAGCAATGGGCATCTGAAATTGAAACTGCCCTGAGAGAAGACAGTATTGCGATTGCAGCCATTGATCAGCCCGAATTAAAGAGAGCTGAATGCGCCCGTCGGCTGACAGCTCTAACTGCATTGCTGGTTTACGAGGTTCTTTCTGATATCCCAAGGATTCATTTGTATATTGAGGGGGGAGCAACCTCTTCTGCGATTGTTCGAAAAATGGGCTGGCAGCAGCTCCGAGTTTCGCATCAGGAAGCTGGAGGTGTTGTTGAAATGCGCGTGGAGGAAAGCCCGAATCAAATTCTGACAGTTAAGCCGGGAAGTTATGCCTGGCCTCAAAAAATAAGCGAGATTCTTATGAAAGGTAAATCTTATGCCAACTGAAACACTACATTGGGTTGACTGGTCAATTATTATTATTTATATGGCTCTGATTGCCTATTTGGGCAATATATTTGCCAAGCGAGGCAAATCTACGAGTAATTATTTTAAAGGTAATAAGTCTATACCGTCCTGGGCGATAGGGATCTCCGTACTGGCCACTTTGATCAGCAGTGTTACTTTTCTTGCCTACCCGGGCCAAGGGTTTGACGGCAACTGGATCCTATTGGTTCAGGGGTTGGCTGTTCCTATCACGTTGATTGTTTCGATATGGTTTATTGTTCCTTTATACCGGCGATTTATCGGACTCAGCGCTTATGAATACTTTGAGAAACGTTTCGGTTTCTTCGGTCGTATTTACAGCTCTGTGGGATTTTCCGTGATGCACTTTACGAAAATGGGAACCGTTCTTTACCTTATGGGTCTGGCGCTTGCTGCAATGACAGGCCAGAACACATATCTGGTTATCATCATCGTTGGTGCTGTAACAATTATCTATACCCTTGTGGGCGGAATAGAAGGCGTTATCTGGATGGACGTTATTCAGGGGCTGATTCTTTTCGGCGGCGGTATTGTTTGTTTTCTTGTTTTGCTGTTCAAGCCCGAGCAGGGGCCAATCGGGGTTATGGAAACTGCATGGGAGAGCGGAAAGATGAGCCTCGGCCCATACGCTTGGGATTTTACCCAGCTTACATTTTTCGTAATGGCTATTAACGGCGTGTTCTACGCACTCCAGAAATACGGTACAGACCAGACAATCGTGCAGAGGTTCTTAGTTGCCAGATCAGATAAGGAAGCGGTTAAGGCTGCCCTCACGGGAGCATTCTTGTGCGTTCCGCTTTGGACTCTGTTTATATTGATAGGCACTCTGCTCTGGGTTTTTTACGGCACTCCTGCAGGGGCATTGCCGGAGGGAATTGCCGGCGATGAGGTATTCCCATATTTCATTATGACGCAAATTCCGGTGGGTGTAACCGGTTTGATCATAGCTGCATTATTTTCAGCGGCTATGTCTAGCTTGAATTCAGATTTGAACTGTCTGGCAGCGGTAGGTGTTGAAGACTACTACAAGCGATTCAAAAAGAATCTCACAGACAAAAAGAGCCTTAGAATGGGTAAGCTGATTATCCTTGTATGCGGTATTCTGTCAGTTGGTTTTGCCTGTCTTTATGTCCTCTTGGGAGGTCAGGCAATTCTCGGCACTGTGTTTGGATTGTATGCAATCTTTTCCGGCGGTGTTGTGGGTATTTTCCTCTTAGGCATACTCACCGAAAGAACCAATCGAAAGGGGCTGAATATCGGAATTATTGCCTGCATCCTTTTTACTGCTTATGCCCTTCTCACCTCTACTAAATTTGATTTAGGAGGCCATGAGAAAACACTTCTTCTTGATTTAGGCGATTTAAATTTCAATCAGCATAAGTATATGATGGGTGTGTACAGCCATCTTGTGGTGATTGTTGTGGGGTATTTTGCAAGCTTCTTCTTTAAGCCCGATAAAAAAATCCGACATATGACCATTTACGGGTGGTCTAAATACAGGAATGAAAGCTATCTGGAAAGCGATGAATAGCAGGGCTGCTGCAAACTGTATTGATGAAATTTGATTTCTTTGGAGAACGATTAAAAATGAAGATTAATATTATTTGGCTGTTTGCTATCGCAGGTTTACCGGGACTGCTCACAGCAGGACAAAACGGCTGGGAGCCGGTTTTGGATAAAATCGAAACCCCATGGGCCAGTGAGGTGAACCCAAAAAATGTTTTGAGTGAATACCCCCGGCCGGCAATGGTGCGGGAAGAATGGAAAAATCTTAACGGGTTGTGGAATTATTCTATTACCTCAGCCGGTGCTGAGAATCCTGGGGAATATGAAGGCAAGATACTCGTGCCCTTCCCTGCTGAATCTGGATTGAGCGGCGTCTGCGAGCACCCGGGGCTTGAGAGATGTCTTTGGTATGAGCGTACTTTTGAAGTGCCGAAGAAATGGGATGTTCAGAACCAGCGGATACTGCTGCATTTTGGAGCGGTTGACTGGCATGCGCAGGTTTGGGTAAACGGCCGTTTTGCCGGCGAGCATAAGGGCGGATTCGATCCGTTTACGTTTGATATAACAGATTTTCTCAGCGGAGGTGGCAGTGAGAAGATCGTTGTTAAGGTGTGGGACCCCACCGACCAAGGCTCGCAGGCGCGGGGCAAACAGGTAACAGAACCCGGAGGCATTTACTATACGCCCGTTACAGGAATCTGGCAGACCGTATGGCTTGAGAGCGTTCCCAGCAGCTTTATCGAATCGCTCAAGCTTACCCCGGACATTGATACAGGGCAGTTGGCGATTAGCGTAGAGGCAAGCGAGCTTAATAACAATGTGATAAAGGCTGATGTTTATATGGATGGCCAATGGCTCTCCAGCGCTGCGGTTGCGGCGCAAAGCGGGGATATGAAAATCTTTTCTGTTTCTGTTCCCAAGATGCGCCTTTGGCGCATAGATGACCCTTTCCTGTACGACTTGAAAATTACCCTGCGAAAAGACGGGAATATTGTTGATAAGGTCTCCAGCTACTTCGGAATGCGTGAGGTTGGGATGAAACGCGATGAAGACGGCTTTATGCGCCTTACCTTAAACAAAGAACCCATATTCCAATACGGTGTTCTCGATCAGGGATGGTGGCCGGACGGATTGTACACAGCTCCAACAGATGAGGCCTTGAAGTATGATATTGAGGTGCTCCAGAGCATGGGCTTTAATATGCTTAGAAAGCACGTGAAAATTGAGCCGGCACGTTACTATTATCACTGCGACCGGATGGGTATGCTCGTTTGGCAGGATATGCCAAATGCAAACCCCGATGGAGAATTGCGGGTTGGCTCAGGAGACTCTGAAGACGCCGTGCGGGATGATGCTTCAGCAGCGCAGTTTGAAACTGAGCTTAAGGCAATGGTGGACAACTATTACAATTATCCTTCTATTGCTGCATGGGTGCTCTTTAACGAAGGATGGGGACAATACCAAACCGAATCAATGACCGAATGGCTTGAAAACTATGATCCCACGCGCATCTGCAATGCCGTTTCCGGCTGGGCAGACCGTGGTGTTGGCGATGTGTACGATATCCATGTTTATCCGGGCCCGGGGATTGAATCGGATCCGGACAGGGCAGCGGTGCTTGGCGAATTTGGCGGGCTCGGATGGCCTGTACCCGGGCATCTATGGAGAGACAAGAAGAACTGGGGATACAGGAATTTCTCAAGTCAGCAGGAATTATGGGAGCGTTACCGTTCTCTGATGGATGATACATGGGGCTTGAAAGGCCAGGGCCTTGCAGCAGCGATATACACGCAGACTACGGATGTGGAAGGCGAGGTCAACGGCCTGCTCACATACGACAGAAAGGTGATTAAGCTGGATCCGGAAAAAATGACAAAACTGCATCAGCGTTTTTATGAGCCGGCAGGGCCTTCTGTAACGATTATGAAAGATTCGGAAGAAAGGCGTCAGCTTTGGAAGTATTCCCGCTCTTCAGAGCATGAAGGCTGGCATAAGCCTGATTTTGATGATCGAAGCTGGTCGTCTGGAGAGGCGCCGTTCATTGAGCGAGAGAATACATACATCCCGAAAGGAACAACATGGGAGGAAGGAAACCTGCGTTTGAGGCGAACCTTTAATCTCGAAGAAGTGCCGTCAGATCTGCGAATGAAGGTGTTTTACAACGTGGGTCAGGCAGACGTTTTTATTAATGGGATAAAGGTAAAACAGCTCCGCGGACGTTGCAAACGGCACTATCAGCATATAGCAGTCCCAGAGGCTGTTGGCGCTTTGAGGGAGGGAGAGAATATCGTTGCAGTTCAGTGCAGCGCGCCCGACCGCCGAGCAGCCTTCGACCTTGGGCTGTATTATGTGGCAAATGAAAAATAGCCTGAAAGGGTTTTTTATGAAAACGAAAAAACAAAAAGCAATTTGTCTTTTAGGACTGATTTTGAGTGCGGGCTTGGTGTTTGGATCGGTGCAATTCGATTCAATGGCCTGGTATCACTCGCATAACCCCCAGCGGCTGGAATTAAACGACCGCGGGCAGTTGGTCTGGTATCCGGGCAAACCCCACCAGCTCACAGCTCATCTGCCTGAGCAAAGCCTTGAAGAGGTGGGAGATTCTCTAACTCTGCGCTACTTCTGGCAAAGCCGCGGCGATAAGCTGGGCTGTGATTGCCATGATAATATCTCAGGCGGGGGAGACTGCGATTTCGATGACGACGTTACCTGCCTTGCCGGAACGGGAGATTTCCGGATAGGCCTGTTCGACTCAAATAGTCAGGGATACATCAGCAGCGATAATTACGGCGAAGAAAACGGCATATTCACCGGCTACCTTGGATACCAGTGGCGCTTTCATCCACACATTTGCGATACGGAGCGGTTTTGGGAACATAAATCCGACGGCTCTCGTGAATCCCATACCAACGTAAGCTGCTGGAAAAGAGATGAGCCTTTCATTGACGAAATTGATACTGAACCCTGGCCTTGCAGCCGTGAACTGCTTGGAGATTGCGATCCTCGATCATGGACACGAATTTTTGACCCTGTTCCGGCGTGCTTTGCGCTGGGGTTCGATCAATGGGCTGAGCTGGTTTTGAAGATTGAGCGTGTCAGCCAGGGGATTAAAACTACGTTCTCTTTCAACGGCCTCAGCTACAGCGTTACCGATACCAGCAGTTCCTATCAGCCCCAGAAAATTGACACCTTGGCAATACATTTCTCCAACGCTCGGCCGTATGATTATGTAGTTCTCGCTGCAGAAGAACCGCTGAAGGCGGATATCAATGATGACTGTGTTGTGGAAAATGGCGATTTAATGAAATTTTCAGAAGGCTGGCTTGAAAAAGGCGACTGTCTGCTGCCTTCCCTCAATTCGGACAACTTGCTTTTACGGTATAAATTTAATGAGTCTGCTGGTGAAACTGCCGCAGATTCTTCGGGGCGAAATATGGATGGCCAAGTCAGCGGTAATGGAGATTGGATCGATCAAGGCTGGGAAGGAAACTGCTTGCAGTTTAACGATGACACGTCAGTCAGCCCGCCGCCGGAAACGCTGAGCAATCTCGGTGAGGCGGTAGTTTTCACTTGCTGGCTTAAAGGTGGAGATGCAAGCGGGCGGGATAACTGGGTCTTTGATGTTGGAGATGACCCATATATCAGCGCAAGAGTGCCTGATGCTTTGGGCAATGTGGTTTGGCATGCGGCTGGAGACACGCTCGTCTGGAAAGACTCCACCGCCGCGGACTGGCGTGGGAGCTGGGTGCATTACGCATTTGTGAAAAATGCCGCTGCGGGACACATGGCCATTTACCGCAACGGTGAGAAAGTGGCAGAGAGAACTGACGCAAACGGTTCTCTGGCCAGTATCCCCAACACCGGCTTTGATATCGGCGCAAAACGAAGCCACGCAAATGATTATATTGGCCTGATTGATGAATTCAGAGTGTATAATTTAACCATAGACGACCCAGGCCCAGATCCGGATAAACTGATGCTGTGGTATAAATTTGATCAATCTGAAGGAAACATTGCTGCCGATTCTTCCGGGCATAATATGGATGGCAATATCTCCGGATCTGGCGATTGGAGCTCAGAGGGCTGGAAAGGGAGATGTCTGAAGTTTGACAATGACACTGTAGTAAACCCTCCTAACGCCACGCTAAGCAATATTGGAGAAGCGGTAACATTTACCTGCTGGGTAAAAGGAGGAAATTTCTTAAGCCATAACAACTGGCTGTTTGATGCAGGCCATTATCCGTACGTGAATGCAAGGGTGCCTGATTCTTCAGGGAATGTGGTCTGGCATGCGGCTGGAGATACGCTGATTTGGGAGGATGCAGCCTCTTCTGACTGGCAGGGCTCATGGGTACATTACGCCTTCGTGAAAGATGCTGATGAGGGTTTTATGGCCATCTACCGCAACGGGGAGAAGGTTGCCGAAAAAAACGATGCCTATGGTTCACTTGCCGGCGTTCGCAGTACAGTATTTGACATCGGGGCAAAGCGAAGCCATGCGAATGATTATATCGGGCTTATCGATGATTTCAGGGTGTACAATTATGTTTTAAGCAAAAGCGAAATTAATTCACTGATTTCCAATAGGCGATTTTCAAAGATTGATCTTACCGGCGACGGCCGCATAAATCTGAATGATTATGTCTTGCTTGCCTCTCACTGGCTTGATGAATGTTTTGAGGTGCAGGTTGATAAATTTTTAGCCAGAGATTCATAGCGTGGAGGGAGCTTTGCTGCCCGCTTCGCTGAAATTGTGAAAGTTAAAAAAGTATTCACGATAAATGAAATAAGAAAGGGTTAAACGAAGATGAGAAATGCAAAAAGATTGAACAGAAGGATGTTTCTCCGTCAAAGCGGTGCAGCAGTTGCGGGCGGGCTTTTTGTTCTGCCGGCAATGAGCCGTTTGGAAGGCGCCTCTATGCATAGCATGGAAAAGGGCTTTGAGCAAGGGCTTATCGGAACTTGGTATGGCGACCCTGATCTGTCGCGTCTGAAGGGCAGGTCAGTTCTGAGCAGCCTTGATAACGACTGGAGCGATAATGAGGAGAAAGGCAGCACTTGGTCTGCCCGCTGGCACGGCTATATCGAGGCCCCTTACTCAGGCGAGGTTACATTTGTGATGCGTGCTGCAAACGGAGGAACGCTCAAGATTGACGGTAAAGAGCTGATTGACGGATGGGATAAAACCGGCGTTCACCGCAGAATGATGAAGATGGAGAAGGGCAGGAAGTATCCGATTGAGATTACCTACAACAGGAGCCGCGGCAAGTCTCATCTGCGTTTGTCTTGGAGCTGGCCGGGCGAAGAACTGCATATCATACCTGAGAAGGCCGTTTTCCATGCTCCCGTTGTTTCTTCGGATATAAAGCATGTGGTTGTGGCAAGCAAGCGCGGCCGCTATTACGGCTGGCCGGCAAACAACGGCCTTTGGACTTGGGACGGCGGAAAAGAGATACTGGTCGGATTAACCGACGGTCCTCATAACAAAGAAGGCGGTTTTCATGATATCGGCGAGCCGCAGTTGAGCCGCCTTGCAAGAAGTATGGACGGCGGATATACGTGGAAGAGTTACGATCCTGATAATTACGTGGGTGACGGGAAAGAACCCGAGCCTTCTCCGGGCGGCATCCATTTCGGGCATAAGGATTTTGCAATGCGTGTGGCCGCTACGGGCTACCACGGGACAAGCGATTCGAAAGGACGGTTCTTTATTTCATACGATCGGGGCAAAACATGGACCGGCCCTTACAGATTTAACGGCTTGAATGAAGATGAAAATCTTGATGACGTGCAAATCACTGCCCGAACGGAGTATTTAGTTACCGGCCCGATGTCTGCCCAGATCTTTATGGCAGCGAGAAGAAGAGGAATTCCCAATCATACGCGCAGAGACAAGCCGTTTATGGTGGAAACCAGAGACGGCGGGAAGACGTTCCAGTTTGTTGCTTGGATTGCACCGTGGGCAGATAATCCAGAAGAGGAGGAATGTTATCGGGCTGTTATGCCATCGACGGTTAGAACAAGCAAAGGTACACTGATTACTGCGGCTCGTCGTCGCAATCCGTTTGATGGAGACCAGCACTGCTGGGTTGATTCGTATATATCCCATGATAACGGCAGGTCTTGGTCGTTCCGCAGTGAGGTAGGGCTTACCGGCCTTGACAACGGTAACCCGCCTGCGCTTGCTCTCTTGTCTGACGGGAGATTGGCCTGCTGCTACGGAAACAGAACGCTGCGTCAGTTGATCGTTCGTTTCAGCGAAGATCAGGCAGCAACTTGGGGCGAAGAGATTGTGATTCGCGATCAGCCGCTGAGCCATGATTTTGGATACCCCCAGCTTACACAAAATGCAGACGGGGATATGGTGGCAATGTATTACATCGCAACAAAAGAACGTACGCATTCATATATTGAAGCGGCAATATGGACCCCTTAACCTATTAACTAAAGCCTTAGGCATCCTCCGCTGTAATATCAGCAGCGGATGGATGCCTTTACTGTCCTCTTGGAATCGCCGGAAGAGGCAGTCTGATTCTGGATTTATACGGCTTAGGAGCATTATGCTTAAAAGAATTCTATCGATAACAGTTCTGCTCTTATTGCCTGTGCTTGGGCAGGCGCAGCAGTTGAGTATCGAATTCAAGAAAGGCCCTTATCTAATTCTTCCCGAGAATGCCTCAGGGATGAAGGTTTGCTGGCAGATGGAATCAGCCGCTGCCTGCTCGCTGAAGTGGGGCAGGGATAAAGCCTTTTCAGAAGGCAAAGCAAAGGTGCATCCATACGGAGATAATCAGTATCAATATACTATCTCTAAACTTGCTCCGGGGGCAAAGTATTACTACACCGTTTACGGGCAGAACAATCATCGAGAGGGAAGCTTTCTTACCGCTCCGAAGGAGAACACAAACAAGTCCCTGAAGTTCATCGTTCATGGAGATATCCAGAAGTCTGCGGCGAACTATGACCGGCTTTGCAGCGGGATCTTGGAAGAAATAGAAAAAGACGGCAGCTTTCAGACGCTTTGCCTTATGACAGGAGACTGGATCGAAGACGGCATATACAGCGGATGGCAGGAATTAGTTTTCAATCAGGATTATGATAACACAGCTCGGCTGCAGGCTCTTTTGCCAATAATGGGCTGCATGGGGAATAACGACAATCTGGCTTCTCTCCGGAAATACTGGCCGTATCCTTATCAAAGAAAGGGCTATTATTCATTCACCTACAGCCGAATGAAGGTGTGGGTGCTTGATTCAGAGCAGAGCTTAAGCGGAAAGCAGAGGAAGTGGCTTGAAGAGGGGCTTAAAAATTGCAAGAAGCCTTGGCGGATATTGGTGTATCATAAAAACGCTTATTCTGCCGGCAGCGGCAATTCCTCGGCGAGACGAAATATACACCCGCTTGCGGTGAAGTATGGTGTTGCGGTTGTGTTTGGGGGCCATTGGCACACCTATGCCGATCAGGCAGTTGATGATGTGCTCTATGTTAATACAGGCGAGGGCGGAACAAAAAAAGACGGGCATTACTGCCTTGCCGAAATCAAAGGGGATACAATAAAAATAACAGCAAAGAGGCCGCTCAGCGGTGAGGTGCTCGCGGAGGTTGAGAAAAGTTTGCCTGAATCTGCAGGCAGCGGGGCAAAGCAGCCGGACGAATAATTTGCCTAAATAAAATGAGAAAAAGTGATGTTTTATTGAACATTAATTAAAATTTTTTACAGGGGTATAAGATGATGTTTTCAAATCAATTTTCCTTCTTGCTGTTTTTGATTACAGCTTACTTAGCGGTAATTACGCTGAGCTTTGCCGGGCAGGATAATGGCGAGGCTTTTGAAAACTCTCTGGGAATGGAGATGGTGTCCATTCCGGAAGGTTCTTTTATGATGGGCGAGGGTAAGGGCGATTACGGCTGGGACGAGCTGCCCGTGCATAAGGTGAAGATTTCATCTTCATTCTATATGTCTGCCACAGAGGTAACCAATGCTCAGTATGAGCAGTTTGACCCATCCCACAAGAAGCTGCGCGGGAAGAAAGGATTCTCTACAGAAGATGATGAAGCTGTGATATTTGTAAGCTGGGAGCAGGCCGGCGAGTTTTGTGAATGGCTCAGCGAAAAGGAAGGTAAGCCGTATCGTTTGCCCACAGAGGCTGAATGGGAATATGCCTGCCGCGCTGGAACAAAGACCTCTTTTTCCACAGGCAGCAGTTTGCCGAAAGCTTATCATAAGAACCAGCAGCATATGAGAACTTATAAGCCCGTTGGACTTGAAGTTGGGCAAACTCCCGCAAACCCATGGGGGCTTTATGATATGCACGGAAATGTGGAAGAATGGTGCTGGGATTGGTATGGGGAGTATCCGGAAGAAAAGCAGATTGATCCGGTTGGACGTGAAGGCGGGATTATGAAAGTAACACGAGGCGGGAGCCACAGCACTGATCCTTATTATCTGCGCTCCGCAAACCGCATGGGAACGCTCCCCGAAGACACAAGCTGGCTGATCGGATTTCGCGTTGTGATGGCAGAGTTTCCCGGCAGCGAACCGCTCCCGCAGACGGAGAAATCGCGCTGCTTGAAAACGGATTCTCAGAAAGATTATGACTGGTCTAACGGGCCTGATCAAACCGAGCCCTACTTCGAAGGGCCGATTCAGTATCTGCGCAGGCCGGCTGAAAACGACGGAGAACCCTTCTACAGCCACAATCACTGCCCCAGCATTACTTGGTGCGATAACGGGGATTTGCTGGCAGTCTGGTTTTCGACGAAATCCGAGAAGGACCGCGATATGGTAATCCTCAGCTCACGCCTGAGGGCGGGAAGCAGTCAGTGGGAACGTGCCTCGCTTTTCTATAAGGCCCCGGATCGGAATATGACAGGTTCGTCCCTTTTTAACGACGGAAACGGAACGCTCTATCATTTCAACGGGCTGGATGTGGCGTATCACTGGCGTCATCTCGCCATAACCCTGCGAACCAGTACCGATAACGGAAGCACATGGTCTCGTCCGAGGCTAATCAGCCCCGAACACGGATTCAGAAATCAGGTAATCAGCGGTACGATAATGACCTCGGACGGGGTGATGGTTCAGGCCTGTGATGCCGGCTCGGGAGGCAGCGACGGCACTGCTGTGCATATCAGCACAGATCACGGGAAAACATGGACAGACCCTGCAATACCCCAGATGGATGGCAGGGAGCCGGAATATAAACAGGGCAATACCGGCTATAACATTGCCGGCATACACGCAGGTGTTGCAGAGCTGAGTAATGGAAACTTAATGGCATTTGGCCGAAGCAACAACATCAATGGATATATGCCCTGCAGCATCTCCGAGGATATGGGCAAAACGTGGAAGTATTCGGCCAGCGAATTTCCCCCGATAAGCAGCGGGCAGAGGTTGGTTTTAATGCGGTTGGATGAAGGCCCGCTTCTGTTTGTTTCCTTTACTGATACACGCAAAAGCAAAGAGGAGGGTTGGCCTTGCCTTAAGGGAATGCTTATGAAGGACGCCGAAGGTAATGAGCATTGTATGTGCGGGATGTATGCTGCGCTTTCATTTGATGAGGGCAAGAGCTGGCCTGTGAAGAAATTGATCACCGCCGGCGACCCGCCCCGCGAGATCTACGGCGCAGGCTGGACAGGCAAGTTCACTATGGACCAAAGACATGCCGAGCCCGGCGGTTACCTCGCTGCCACACAAACGCCCGACGGCGTTATACATCTTATTTCCAGCGCTCAGCATTACCGCTTCAATCTAGCATGGCTCAGAGAGCCTATGGTGATTGATGAAGAATAAAGAGAGCAATAAATCGCTTAGATTTTAATGCGTTTGTTTTAACCAGACTTAATGATTTTACGATTGGCCGGCAAATGAGACGAGAAAATAGGATTAACTTAAAAGGGCAGGATTGATGTATCGCTTTCTGATCCTCATATTGTTTCAAATATTGCCTCTAACGCTTCCGTGCGAGGGAGGGGCCGCTCCGCGTCTTTGGTACAAATTCGAATCCTCATCTGGCTATGTTAAAGACGCCTGCACCGGCAGACAGGAACCCATAGAGGGGTATTATCGTTATGAAGAAGGCGTTTACGGAAAGGCCATAGTTTTTGACGGCCAAACGACGAAAATTCTCTGCGAGGCCAAATACGCCCCAAAGCTCGCTGATGCGTTTACAATTGATGCATGGATAGCTCCGCAGACGTATTCATGGAATTGGGCTGGTATTGTTAGCCAAAAGCCCGCTCCCGCCTCTGATTCTAATGATGAAGGCTGCCAAAGCCGATTATTTCTGGGCATAAATCACGAGGGCAGGATTGGTTTCCGGCTGAATCTCGGCGGCGAAGAGCAAAGCTGCGCAACAAAACAGCCTGTTGATCTTTTGAAATGGGTTCATATTGCAGCAGTATATAGCCCCCAAAGCGGAATGAAGCTTTATATTGATGGGAAATTAGCTGCTGAAAATGCTGCGGACGGAAGGCTTTCTGCTGGCGGGGGCGATCTTCTGGTTGGGCAGAATCACTGCCGGATGTCTCCGGTGCAAAGCGAACGCGAAGCAAGCGACCGGCTCAAATCCCGAATGGTTTTTGACGGCCTGCTTGATGAGGTTCGTATCTTCGATTATGACTTAACCGAGGCTCAAATAAAAGCTTATTACAGCCGCTCAAAGCCTGATGTGAAGCAGCCGCTGCAATACCGCCAGATGCCTTCCGGCGCAAATTCCGGCAATAACAAGTTCGGCGCATTTTACACCACCCTATCCTACAGCCCCGAATGGGACGCCCATTGGCCGATCGGCCCTTATGCTGATATTGTTGTGGCGTTTGATAAGCATCCCGCTGAAATGCTTTTCTGGCACGGAACCGGTTACGGAGCTGTATGGAGCAGCGAAAACGGCAGATTGATGGCAGATCAAAGCCTTGAACGCGTTGGAGGGGATAAGAGCCCGTGGGGTTGTTCGGAGCATATGAGCGATAAGCAATGCCGCTACTCTCACGTGCGGCTTATTGCAAACAGCGATGCAAGGGCGGTGGTTCATTGGCGATACGCCATAAGCGATATCAAATACAATATATTCGGTATGGAGGATAATGATCAGTCGTTTGGTGAATGGGCAGATGAATACTACTACATCTACCCCGACGCCGCTGCAACGCGGCATCAAAAGCTCTGGACTGATCATCTAAGGCATGAATGGCAGGAGACGATAGCGCTGAATCAGCCCGGGACAGCTCCGGAGGATAATATCGAGCTGGATGCGATGGTGTTTGCAAACTTGAAAGGTGAAAGCTGCGTTTATTCATGGAGGAAGCGGCCGGATAGAAAAGTCTCAAAGCCTGAAGACTCTGTTATCCAACTGGTGAACCTGAAGAGCTGTTATAAGCCGTTTATTATTTTCCCGCCGGAGAATAATCTAAAGCTGTTCTCGCCGGATGCGATAGTAGAGGGGCAGCATTTTCCGTGGTGGAATCATTGGCCTGCAGCTCAAATACCAAACGACGGACGCAGAACTCAGATTCCAGACCGTCCGAGCCATTCTTCGCTGAGCCAGTCTTTGGAGGATTCTGATGCTATTAAACAGACATCGGAAAACACCTTCGAAGCGGTAACGCTAACCGGTATGACAAATCAGGGAGTTGAGGGGCTTGTGCCCCTTGCCAAGAGCTGGAATAATCCCCCAGTGATTGGGCAATTGAGCGATGGTTTCAAAAACGAAGGATACAGCCGCAAGCAGCGGGCGTATATTATTCAATCGCTAAAAGAATCGCAGACCTCTACGCTTGAGTTTACGCTTGCCGCAAACAAGGACAGGCCTGTTTTTAATCCGGCCTTTTTGATTCGAGGCTGGGGAGCAGAAGAAGCTGTTGTGCATTGTAACGGCAAAAAGCTCGGCTCAAGCGTTCTTCGCACTGGGTTTGAGCCTCACCCGGGCAGAACCGATTTGGTTGTGTGGGTTGAGAAAGAATTTCGAAGCTCTGTGCAGTTTGAGATTGAACCTGCGAAGAATGAGGCTCCTGGGTCTTGCCCAAAACGGAAAAATTTCGGCGCATTTTATACAAAGATAGATTCAGGCCAAAATGAGATGTCTTGGCCGGTGAGCGGCGAGCCTGATGTGGAAATCCTTTTCGATAATTCCGCAAGCCGGTTTATTTTCTGCCGAGAGAACAGCTTTGTGCCCGCCTTTTCAGTGAAAGAAGGGTTGTGGTATATCAATGCATTTATGCAGGAGGGCTTAAATCAGAAGCCTGCGGAGAGTTTTTATTCGCCGCTTTTAGATAAGCGCTGCCTGTATTCTCGGGCGAGAGTTATTGAAGACAGTGATGCCCGTGTTGCAGTACATGTGCGGCATGCGCCTGTTGATGAAGATTCCCTGCTCACTGAAGCAAACCCGCTGACGGGCTGGTCAGACTGGGTGGATGAGTATTATACCTTTTACCCCGACTCGATAGGTGCTCGAAAAGTTGTTTTCCACTGCCGCTCGTCGCTGAGCGGAAGGCGGGTCTATCAGGCTGGCATACTGCAAAACCTCCCGCAAAAGGATGAGTCTGATTTTCAAGACGGCTCATTTATGCTGGCGAATCTGAAAGGACAATCAGCACAATTCAAATGGGCAGCAGGGCAGAAGGATTTTGAAAGCATTCCGGAGCGAGCCTTTTTGCAGGCTTTCAATGTGAATAACGAGGCCTCTCCATTTATTATAGCTGATCCGGAAAAGGGTGAGTTTGCTTTTCATCATCCGCCCGAGCAGCCGGGCTTTGAGGATGGGGCGTTTTCGTCTTTAATTTGGCAGCCTCACGAGATTCGGGAAGGTAGTAATACGTGGAGTAATACGTGGAGTATGTTGTTTGGAGCGGCCAACTGCAGTTCTGATGAGCTTGCTCGGCTGGGCAGGTCTTGGCTGAATGCCCCAAAGCTTGAGATCGTGAGTACCGGCCGGGCGCATCAGAACGAAGGCTACGACCCATCTCAGCGGGCATACATCATTGATTGCCGAAGCGATAAGCCTGAATCTGATTTCTGCTGCAAACTCTTGGGCTCGAAAGAAAGCCCTATATTTAATCCTGCGCTGGTTTTGAAAAACTGGGGCACAGATAATGCGCAGCTTTGGCTTGATAATCAGAAGATGGAAGAAGGGAAAGATTATCGCTTGGGGCATCAGCGGAATAAAGAAGGCAATAATCTTACTGTCTGGCTGGACATCGCCAGTTTCAAAGAGATTGAGATAAAATTAAAACGTTTGTGAATATAATTGAACAAAACTGATAAATGATTTGAAATTTAGGAGAACAATTCTTATGGACAGAACGACGAAAAAAATCTTAGCTTGGCTGTTGTGCCTGATCCTCGCAAATGCCGTTTCCGGAAAAACGGCGTGTATCGACGATATGGGCTTGGAATTTGTACCTGTAAAGGCGGGCAGTTTCGTTATGGGAGCTGATTTATCCGCCGACTGCATCACCGCAGAGCGGGCGATTTTCATTCAGGATGAACTCCCTGCACGAAAGGTTAGGATTACAAAGGATTTCGAAATCGGCAGGTATGAGGTTACCAACGCCCAATACGAGATGTATGACCCGGGGCATGCTGCTATGCGGGGCAAGGCATACGGGCTCAGCGAGAAAGATAACGAAGCAGTTGTTTACGTGAGCTGGAATGAGGCGTCAGCCTTCTGCGAATGGCTTTCGGCTAAGGATTCTGAGTATGATTATCGTCTGCCGACAGAGGCCGAATGGGAGTATGCCTGCCGCGCAGGAACTCGTACGCCTTACAACGACGGCAGGGAGGGCGATATTTACGAGATGAATCCGGTTGGTAAATTGGCCGAAAAGCAGCGAATCATAACAGACTGGCTGATTACCCGCGGCAACCGCAACGCAGACGATATCGCATGGTCAACCCCTGAGGATGTAGATTTGACGGTGGGGCAGGAAGGCCCTAACGCTTGGGGTATATATGATATGATGCTCGGGGTTCAGGAATTGACGCTGGACTGGTACGGCCCTTATGACCCTTCAGATACTGTTGACCCTGTCGGCTATAAGAGCGGTTCTTCCAAGGCGGTGCGCGGAGGCTGTCATAACGTGCATATCCAGACTCTTCGTTCAGCAAACCGCTCTTCCTCTAACCGGACAGACAGCCATTTTTTGATGGGATTCAGGCTTGTCCGCGTGCCTGAGGGGCGTTCTCTGCCTTCTCCCACCCTCACTCAGCCGGTAAAGCGTTGGGCTGAGGATGTATCTCAGGAAAAGCATCACTGGGATTCAGACACCCCCAACCCCTATTTCGAGATGAAGTCTTTATACGATATGCACGAGGAGTACGGCTCGGACGAACTCGCAGAGCAGTTCAGTATCCCGCTCTACACCCACAACCATTCCCCAACCCTTACGTGGATGGAGAACGGTGATCTTCTTATGATTTGGTTCACTGGCGAGAGCGAAAAGAGCCAGGCACTCACAACCCTTGCCCTGCGAGGTCGCAGACAGGAATCAGGGGAGCTGGTTTGGGATGAGCAGCTTGCAGAGTTTTATAAAGAGGCAGACCGCAATATGCACGGAACTCAGGTGTGGAATAATAAGGTTCGATTAGACAACAGCTTCCAAGAGCCTTTCACCCTCTATCTGCTCAACGGCATCTGCACCGACGGACGCTGGTCTAAGCTGGCTATGTCTTTTCGGAAGAGTACCGATAATGGAGCAACATGGACAGAGCCCAGGGTAATCAAGAAGGGCAGAAACTCTTTCCATCTGGATAATGACGGCAATCAGCCTCAGGGCAACGCCTTTACAATGAAAGACGGCACTCTGCTTTCATTTACCGATGGAGGGTTTGATGAGGGAACAAGAACCACCGCAAATATCAGCCTTGACGGAGGCGATACGTGGTTTGTGAGTACACGTCGAAACGGGCCTCCGGGGATTCATACAAGCGGCATTGAGCTTGATGACGGCAGGATTCTGGCGTTCTCCCGAGATAAGGGCGAAACCTTTGGCGCTATGCCTGTGAGCGTATCCACAGACCACGGCTCAACCTTCATTAATCAGAAATCTGAGTTTCCAGGGATTGGTACTGTTCAGCGATGTGAGCTGATTAGATTGGATTATGCCTGCCGCGAGCTGGATCCCAAAGGGCTCGGACGCAAGCCGATTGTTTTGATCAGCATTGCCTCAGACGGGATCAATGGCAAAGATGCCAACGGTAATGAGACGACCATTTACGGTACGTTCGCTGCAGTTTCTTGGGATAACGGCAAAACGTGGCCGGTAAAGCGGGTGCTCAGCGATGTTCGTGAAGGCGAGGAGAAATATTTCGCCGGCCCATGGAACGAGCAGATAACATTGGACGCTGCCCACGGACAGAACAAGGCCTACTGGGCGGCTGCGCATACGCCGGATGGGGTGATTCATTTAAGCGACAGCCGCTTGTATTATGCGTTCAATCTGGCTTGGCTTGTAGGGGAATAAGAAGGCATTTTTCGATTGGCGGATTTATCTCAGAAAGCAATGAGATTCCGCTCGATTGCAATATTCTGCAGCTTTAAGCCTGATAATAAACCTAAAAAATGAAAGGTTAGAAAAATGAAAATGCGTTTATATTGTGCAGCTATTTTTGCCCTTGCTCTTTTTGTATGCAGCGCTGAAGCTGGGTTTGAATTGGAGCTTAAAGGCAGCGATCAGAAGCTGCAAATGAGCTTCTCGGGAGATAAACTGAAATCTGCTGTTGAGATAGAAGAATTCTTTGTCAGAATCGATGATATCAACTACGACATTGAAGGCGAGCCTTTATCCCTGAGGGAAGATAAGGGCGGCTTTACGGGGGTTTGGAAGCTGGGCAGCCGTAAAGGAACGGTTTCGGTAAAATCTTTATCCAACCGCTTCAAAATCACGGCAGACCTTGATAACGACTACCGCCTTCACCGCATTGGTATGAAAATACGTGCAAGTGAGAAAGAATATTTCACCGGTATGATGGAGCGCGTTGTTGATGGAGATCAGGGGCTGTCTTGGCAGAAGGGCATCACTCAGGCTATGAACCTGCGGGGCGAGTCTGTAGAGATGCGGGTGAAGCCGTCTCTGGGGCTCTACGCCCCGTTTTACATATCTTCAAGGGGCTACGGCCTGTTCGTTCACGGCACATGGCAAGGGCGCTGGAGCTTCCCAGACAAGGGCGACGAGGGCGAGGTATCGTTTTATTTTTACGGCGAACCCCTGGAGGTTACTGTCTATACCGGAGGGGTGCGCAAGGCGGTTGAAAATCATATGATGGATACTGGTCCGCAGTTTTTGCCGCCGAAATGGGCATTTAAGCCTTGGCGGTGGAGGGATAACCATCACCACAGGGACAGCTATTTCGACGGCTGCGAGGCAAACGCACCGTATAACAGTGAGCTGGTGGAGGATGTGCTTATGTGCGAGGCGCTGGATATTCCCCTCGGTGTTTACTGGGTTGACAGGCCGTGGGGAGAAGGCCCTTGGGGATACGACGAGCTCGAATGGGACAGGCAAAGACTCCCTGAGCCGGGAAAAATGATACAGTGGCTTAGCCGGAAAGATATTAAGTTTATGCTCTGGCTCTCACCTTGGACAAAGGGGCCTGTTATGGAAAAGACGGCCGACGAGAACGGCTGGATTGTGCCCGGAACTAACGACTGTATTGATTTTTCGAATCCCGAGGCAGCGAAATGGTGGCAGGAGAACTACATCAAAAAACTGCTCGAAGACGGCGTGGCAGGCTTCAAGCTCGATAGAGGCGAAGAACGAGACCATGCCCAGCGCGGCTGCGGTACAATAGACGATGGAAGAGACTGGTTCGAGGCATATAACGACTACAGCCGTATGTATGCAGAGGCTGTTTATGAGATTAGTAAAGAGGTGCGGGGAGATGATTTTTGCCTGCTCCCGAGAGCCGGATACACCGGCAGCGCAAAATATGCTGCCTTCTGGGGCGGCGATACCGGAGAAGGCCCATGGGGGCTTCGCTCAGCGATTGTGGCTGCTCTTCGCTCTTCCGTGATCGGCTATCCAATCTGGGGCTCGGATACAGGCGGCTACCGCTACGATGAGGATCAGCCCGATACAATGATGAGATGGCTTGCATTCAGCTGCTTTACGCCAATTATGGAAGTTGGGCCGAGCGATGACAAGGGGCTTTGGGACTTGAAAAACGGCAGAGAAATCACAGCGGTATGGCGGTTGTATGCAACTTTGCACGATCATCTGGCCGACTATACCTACGAATCTGCAAAACAGACACAAGAAAAAGGAACGCCTGTGATCAGGCCTCTGTTTCTCACCTTCCCGGACCAGCAGGATTGCTGGGACGACTGGCAGAGCTATATGTACGGCCCTGATATTCTCGTTTCGCCGATTTGGAAGGCGGGGCGTGAGGTTGCCCGCAATGTTTATCTCCCGGCAGGCGAGAGCTGGGTAGATGCGTGGACAGGCAGGGAATATGAAGGCGGAAAGCGGGTTGAAGTGCGGTGTTCTGTGCATCAGATTCCGATCTTTACTCGCTCCGGCGCAGCGGTTGAATTGCCGAACTTGAATCAGCTTTGGGAAGAATCGCTGGAGAAAGTTGAAAACTTGCCGAAAATGAGCGAGCTGGAAAAGGGGGCGAAGTGGTGAACACCAAATCGGGCTTTGATTAAGCCTGACTCTGATGCAGAGCCGTCGATAGGATTTTTGCCGGCAAATGATTTTGAAGCTGGCTGAAAATCAAACTGGGGTGAAAGCGGATTTGCTTAACTCTTGTTGTTTTTTCGGCTGTTTTAGGCAAAATGTATCCGACTGATTCGAATGCCTTAAAAATAATTAACAAGGGAAAGGAAAGATATGATTATCAATACGTTAGAGCAGGCAGATTCTTATTACTCTGTGAACCCGTTTTTCGAGCAGGCCTTTGCTTTTCTGAAACAGCCCGGTTTGGCTGAACTATCCACGGGCAAGTATCAGATTGATGGGAATCGCTTATTCTGCAACATTGCAAAGGAATCCGGCCGCACAAGAGAAGAGGCGAGGCTGGAGGCGCATCAAAAATATATTGATATCCAATATGTGATCAGCGGAACCGAAGAGATGGGATGGAAGCAGATCTCCGATTGCAGCGTTGTTCGCCAGCCGTATGACCCTGCAAAGGATGTTGCTTTTTTCAAAGATGAGCCCGAGATTTGGGAAACGGTGAGGCCTGGGTCTTTTGCTATATTTTTTCCCGAAGATGCCCACGCTCCGCTTGTGAGCAATGGGGAGATTCACAAAGCGGTTGTTAAAGTTTTGATGAATTCTTAACTCCGAAAAGATTGTGGTTTTTTCAGTTAATTCTATGAGGATTTGATTATGATTTTCAGCCGGCGAAGATTTTTGAAAAGTTCAGGTGCAGCAGCAGCTTCATTCCTTTTGGCAGGCGGAAATTGCGGCTCTGTTTTTGGCAGTCAGAAGCTGCGGGGCAAGCCCAACATCATTTTCTTCCTCGCAGACGACTTGGGCTGGCATCAGGCAGGCTGTTACGGCAGCACTTTTTATGAAACGCCCAACATTGATAAGCTCGCTTCTGAGGGGATGAAATTCACAGATGCCTATGCAGCGGCTCCGGTATGCTCTCCCACAAGGGCAAGCATTATGACGGGCAAATACCCCGCAAGGCTCCATCTTACTCAATATATCAAGGCGAGCAGTCCGTCCGACGAAAAGCTGCTTACGCCCGATTGGACAGCCTGTCTCCCGCTTGAAGAGGTAACAATTGCCGAGCTGCTCAGGAAGGCCGGCTATGCCTCAGGCCATTTCGGCAAATGGCATCTGAACAAGGATAAAGATTACCGGCTCGGCCGGCCGGGCGATCCGGGGTCGCAGGGCTTTGAGGATGTGCTTACTACCCATAAACCCGGAGCAGGCCCTGAGAGCCCCTATGAAAACGATGCCCATCACGTTCGCCAGATTACAGAGCGGGCAGTTTCCTTCATAGAGGCAAACAGGGAAAATCCCTTCTTCTGCTATATCTCGCATAATTCAATTCACGACCCCGAAATCGAGCGAAAGGAATTGATTGATAAGTATCGGGCTAAGCCCGGGGCAGATAATGATACGGGCCATGGCCATAATAATCCTGTTCAGGCTGCAATGCTCGAAACCCTTGACAAGAGCCTCGCTTCTGTGTTAAAAAAACTCGAAGAGCTTGATTTGCAAAACGATACGCTGGTTGTCTTTTACAGCGACAACGGCCACTTAGGGCCTAAAGATTGCAGACCTTTGCGAGGCAGCAAGGCCGATCTCTATGAGGGCGGCATACGTGTGCCGCTGATTATTCGCTGGCCTGATGTGATTAAACCCGGCAGCGTATGCAGTGAGCCGGTTATCAGCACAGACTTCCTCCCAACTTTTGCAGAAATCGCCCGCTCATCAATCTCCAGCCTTACCGTTGACGGGGAAAGTCTTATGCCGCTGCTAAAGCAGAGCGGAATGTTAAAACGCGAAGCAATTTTCTGGCATTATCCGCATTACCACCACGACGGCGTTGCCCCTTCAAGTGCGGTGAGAAAGGGAGATTACAAGCTCATTGAGTGGTTCGAAAAAAGCATTGACGGCATACATACCGAAGCGGCCTTTGAGCTCTATAACCTAAAAGCCGATCTCAACGAAAAGAACAATCTTGCCGAGAAGAAGCCCGAAAAGGTTAATGAGCTTTATGAGGACTTAAAAAACTGGCGGAAAAATGCAGGGGCGCAGAAAATGCGTCTAAATCCAAAATATAAGCCTGCCGATGAGACAAAATCTTCATCTGCTGCCTATGATTCTGGACAAAATCGGGCTGACAGGACTTGAACCTGCGACCTCTTGACCCCCAGTCAAGCACGCTACCAAACTGCGCCACAGCCCGATTAGAAGCGGGGATTGTAACAAAAAGCAAATAATTTACAATCCGAAAATCTCGTTGCTGACCGAAAGTGTGCGACAATTTTTTGTGGCGAGCGGCGGATTGCCGCAGCAAAATCATTAGTGAAAATCAGCGCAGATTAGCGAGTGGACAAGGTGGACTCGGTCAGCGGAAATTATAGAAGCAAAAAAACTTTTGCCTTATCATTGCCTTTTGTCCACTTATTTCTTCGCCGAAGGCGGATTCATGCGTGGCTCTGATTGTCATTAGTATTCCGCAGCGATTTTACGAGGCGAACATTTAAACCGAGCCGCACGTGGAGTCCGCCGAAGGCGGAAAACAAGCGGATAGATTCGGCTTTAAAAAGCTTTGCCAAAAAATATTTTCGCACACGCCCGAAATTAGAGGGGGCAGTCTTTCCCGAGTGTCTTATGGGTAAACTGTCTCTGGCCGGAGGCGTATTCGCCTGCGGTTTGTCCGTTCCCAAGGAGCAGCCATTTGTATATCAGCAGCCCTTCCAGCCCCACTGGTCCGCGTGCGTGAATCTTGTTGGTGCTTATGCCCACCTCAGCCCCGAGTCCGTAGCGGAAGCCGTCGCTGAAGCGTGTGCTTGCATTCCAGAAAACATCCGCCGAATCCACGAGCGAGAGGAATTTCCTCGCCGCCGCCTCATCAGAGCTCACAATCGCATCGGTATGGCCGGAGCCGTACTTATTGATATGTTCTATCGCATCCTCCATCCGGCTCACTGCCTTAATCGAGAGCTCATAATCGAGATATTCGGTTTGCCAATCGTCCTCGTCTGCCGGCTCGCATTCGATAATCTTCTGCGTTTTTTCGCATCCCTTGAGCCTGCAGCCGTATTCATCGAGCGCCTTTTTCGCTGCCGGCAGGAACTGCTCTGCGATATCTGTATGCACAAGCAGGGTTTCCATTGCGTTGCATACCGCCGGATACTGGCATTTCGAATCAGCGGTAATCTCCGCCGCCATATCCAAATCCGCCTGCCGGTCAACGTACACATGGCAGATTCCGTCGGCGTGCCCGAGAACGGGGATATTCGTGTTGTTCATTATAAACTGCACAAACTCATTCGAGCCGCGCGGCACGATAAGGTCAACGCAGTTATCCAGCCCCAGCATCGCCGAAACATCCTCCCTCGTTTCCAGAAGGCCGATCCAACCATCCGGCAGCCCCGCCTCCACGCTCACCCTGCTGATTATATCGGCAAGGATGCGGTTGGTTTTCGCTGCCTCAGAGCCGCCCTTGAGAAGTACGCCGTTCCCGCTCTTCAGGCACAGCGAGGAGATCTGCACGAGCGCATCGGGGCGGGATTCGAATATCACCCCCACAACCCCCAGAGGACAGGCCACCTTGTACAATTCGAGCCCGCTGTCGAGCTCTGTTGAGGCGAGCGTCTTGCCCACAGGGTCTTCCAAGGCGGCAAGGCTCCGCAGCCCGCGGCATACGCCGGCTATTTTATCCCCGTCAAACTTGAGCCTCTTGAGCAGAGCACGGGCGAGATTTCCCTTCTCTGCTCGCTCTAAATCTTCCTTGTTCGCCGCAGTGATTGCATCTGTATTTGCCTCGAGGGCCTCAGCTATCTTGCCGAGGGCATCGTTTTTTGTGTTTGTATCCACAGCGGCCATCAGCTTTGAAGCCGCCTTCGCTTTTTCTGCTGTTTGCTGAATGCTCATTATCTAACCTCGCATTAAATCTTTCATTTTCCCCGATTATAATGATTTCAGCCGGCTTTGAAATCCCCTCCCCGCAGCCTGTTAATTATCAGCGGGCGCAAAAACCTCCGAATACAGGCAAATGGAGTGCCTCTCTGCCTGCCGCCTTTTGAAATCATATTTTCAGCTTTGAGCCTTAATCAGCAGCGCCCTGCATGCTCTCGCCGGCACGCTCTATATCTTCGCCTAAGCCCTCGAAGGTATTGCAGCCCGATACGCTGACAATGATCATCATCGCTGCGAGGATTGTGAGAATCTTCTTCATTTCTGTTTCTCCGCGTTGTTTGAGTTAATGTTTTATGCTTGCCGGCAGGAAGCTCCAAGCTCCCCGCCACGCAACGCTGTATATTACCAAAAACCGCAAATCTGCAAAATAAAATTTACCCGCTCAATCTGCGTGTCCAATATTTTTTAAGCTGCATTGAGATATTACAGCCGCTAATCTTCCGCTGAGATTTATTAGCCGCTAAGCAGCTCTAAGATACACTAAGGATTTATTAGCCACTAAGCAGCACTAATTTTTCACTAATGATTTTGCCACGAGCTATCCGCCGCAGGCGGACTTGCAGCTCTGCCACTTGCCACGAGCAACGAATCTATCCGCTTGCTCCGTCCGCCTTCGGCGGACTCCACGCACGGCTCTGATTGTCGTTAGTATTTCGCAGCGATTTCACAAAACGAGATATTTAAACCGAGCCACGCATGTAGGCCCGCCGCAGGCGGGGCGAAATAAGTGGACAGCAGAACGGAGAGAAAAGATATATATTAACCACAGAGAGGGGCACAGAGGGGAGATATTTTTTTTAACCACTAATCAGCACTGATTTTTCTCTAATGATTTAATTGCTCGCTACTCAGCTACTTGCCATCCGCCGCAGGCGGACTTGCAGCTCTGCCACGCATCAATAAATGGGTAACTGTCCCTATTTAAATTTCCCGCTGAAAAAATAAAAAACCCCGCCATCCCACCAAAAAACCCACCTAACACCCCCACTTGATACCCAAAGCAGTTGTTAAACTTTGGGTATTATGAAACTGAAAAACATAAACCAAATTGCAAATGAGCTGGACTTGCCGCTCAGCTGGATCAAAGAGCAAGTGGAGGCGGGGAAGATTCCTTGTCTCAGGATTGGACGCAAATACAAATTTGAACTGGAGGCAGTTAAAGCAAGCCTCGCTGAAACGGCAGCGGAGGCGAGGCAAAAGCGATTCAGGCTGATAACACCAGACAGATACGATTTCAACCTCTGCTTTGCAAATGCTGAGCTTCAGCAAAGACAGCAGAGAATAAAAAGGAGGCGGATTGAAGATGTTCTTTAAATTAGATGCCGATACAGCAGCACGGAAAGACCTGCGGGCAAGCGATAAGATAATCCTTGCGATTATCCAAAATTATGAAAATCAGGGCGAGGCTTGGCCGGGCAGAAGGAAGCTTCAGGAAAAAAGCGGGCTTGCCGGATCTACGATTTGCGATTCTATTCAGAGGCTGAAAAACGCAGGACTTCTGGAGGTTCAGCAGCAGGGTATCGGGAAGTCAAACATTTACAAAACCTGCCCGAAAACCGAACCGGTAGGGAAAACCGACCAGTCCGAAAATCAGACCGGTACCTGCCCGAAAACCCGACCGGTAGGGGAAACGGACCAGTCCGAAAATCAGACCGGTACCTGTCTGAAAACCCGACCGGTAGGAAAATCCGACCAGTCCGAAAATCAGGCAGGTACCTGCCCGAAAACCAGACAGGAACCTGTCCGAAAATCAGTCACTAAAAGAATAAGAAAAGAAAAGAGTAATGTGGACGAGCCTTCCGGATACGCTTTTGTGCTGAAGGGAGGGAAGGATTACTCACTACCAAAAGCCAAACTCGAAGAGTATGAAAACACTTTCACAACTGTGGACACATATAATCCACAGATTACGCAGAGGTTTTTTGACAGGATTTACAGCCCCGAACCGCTTTTGCTGCGGGGCAAGGATTCACAGGATAAATATTTAATATGGGAATGGCGGAGAGGAATTTTTCAGCCGCGAATCTGCGATATTTTTTTCGAAACTCAAAATCCGCCTGCTTCAAGCATTAGAATATCTAATACCAGAGGCGGAGCATTCAGCAGCGTAATAGGAAAAAAAAGAAAATTGTCAACCTTAAACCGGCACTTGACATAGACACATAGTCTGTTGAGCTTTATAATTTGAAATAGTATGAGGCTGCCAAAGTAAATCAATGGATAGAGAAGTGAATGGAAGATTCTGTTTGACGAAATTTTTTTATGGGAAACAGGAGTATGAGAAAATATTTATTATCAATACTTTCGGTTTTGTTGTCTGTTGTAACTGCATCCTTCGGGTCGGCGGTTATCAATGTGAATGGTGCCAGTGAGGGCAGGAGTTTCGACGGAATGGGTGCGTGGAGTTCCGGTGGTAATTCGCGGCTTTTGATTGATTACGAGGAGCCATACCGCAGTGATATACTGGATATGCTTTTCAAACCTAATTTCGGTGCATCTCTGCAGCATTTGAGGGTGGAGATCGGTTCGGGGTTTAATTCGACCTCTGGTGCGGAACCATCTCACGCAATAACCAGAGATGAGCTTAGTGATCCTGTTTCGAGAGGTTATGAATTCTGGCTGATGAAAGAGGCTAAAAGCCGTAATGCCGATATCGTGCTGGATTGTATGCTGTTTGCGTTTCCGTACTGGTTTACCGGCCAGTTTTCACAGGATACGGCTGATTATATTGTTGCGTTCTTGGATGAAGCCAAAAATGAATGGGGTGTGGAGCTGGACTGGATAGCTCCTACGAAAACCGAAACGATAAATGATTACGATGAGATCGTGGAGAACCTTTCGTGGTGTAAAAATACCTTTATCCCTACCATGAACTCTCATGGCTATGACCTTAATATTCTGCTTCTTGACGGGGGCTGGTGGGCATGGAGGATATTCGAGGTATTCCAGACGCATCCGGAGTATGAGCCGATGGTCGATGCCTGCGGGGGACATAATATCGACCAGAAGCCAAGTAACGCTCCGTGCACATATCCTTCACAGGAAATCATTGATACGGGCAAGAAGCTGTGGAGCAGCGGGGACACTGCCGGACATGGTACATGGAATGCGGCTACCGGCATCGTGGAGCGGATGAACAGGCTTTACATTAAAGGCAAAATAACCAATATGCAGGTTTGGAACGTTGTTGACGGATGCGCTGAGGGTGTGAATTGGACTAAGTCGGGGTTAATAAAAGCGGACCGACCCTGGTCGAATCATTATGAAATTTACCCGGCAGTTTGGGGTGTCGCTCATTATACCCAATTTACCGAAATCGGCTGGAAATATTTGAAAGACGGGTGCGGGTATTTGTCTGGTTCGGGTAATTATGTTACTTTAAAAGACCCGGATACTGATAACTGGAGCACGATAATTTACAGTGAAAATCCTGAAACTTTAGAGTTTAACCTAACGGGAGTTTCGGCGGATACCGTTCACGTGTGGAGAACAACATCGAGCAGACACTTTGTAAAGACGGCGGATATTACGGTAACAAACAACAGTTTTACCCTGAATACATTACCTGACGCGATGTATTCGGTAACAACTGCTGCGGGACAGCGCAAGGGTGAGCCTTCAAACGCAATACCTTCTTATGAACCTTTTCCGATGCCCTACAGCGAGGACTTCGAGGAGTATAACGACGGAGCGACAGCAAAGTATTTATCGGATATGCAGGGAACATTCGAGACGGCAGCTTGTAAAGGCGGTCGAGAAGGCAAGTGTTTGGAGCAGATCGTGCCGAGGGTGAACGAGAGTTATCTTTGGTGGCCGCAGGTGAATCCGTCAGCGGCGATGTCCCTGTTTGGCGATATGACTTGGCGGGATTATGAATTTAGCGCGGATGTTTTTATCGAGGATGGGTTTGTATATGTTGGCGGCAGGAAGGGCGATCATCAGGTTAAGAGCGGGTATTGTTTTGTGATCAGTGAAGCCGGCAGCTGGAAGGTAACGTATGATGATGTGGCTGCGGATGATAATGTTTTAGAAAGAGGCAGTAAAGGCGGGTTTGACAGCAGTAAATGGCACAATCTGAAAATTCGATTTATAGACGGCCAGATCAGGTGCTATCTTGATTCGGAAAAAATCTGCGAGATAGAGGATACCAGGCGAAAGGCTGGTCAGGCCTGCTTTGGCAGCAGTTTCGATCTCAACCAGTTTGATAATTTGAGTGTGAAACCGATCGGCAGATGGTCTATGGTTGATGACAAAGACCAGAGTGTTTACTGTCCAGGATGGAGGAGTTTTAACAGCGATGAGCTCTACGGGAACAGCGCGATGTACAATGATCAGGCTGGAGGTACTCTGAGTTTCAGCTTTGAGGGCAGTGGTTTTCGGATATTCGGTTCGAGGAGAGCTGACGGGGGGATAGCGAATATTTATGTTGGCCCGCATAAAATCGACAGTGTGGACTGTTATAATCCCAGTATGAAAATGCATGAGCTTTTGTATGAATCCAATAATCTCAGCTTTGGCAATCATAACGTGAGCGTGGTTGTTTCCGACCAGAAGAATTCTGCGAGCAGCAACAGTATGCTGGTGATAGACGGGTTTGCCAAAAGTGAAATTTCAAAGCCGATCAGGCCTGAACCCAAGGTAAACCTGGCGACCGGTGCGATGACGAGCGCTTCAAGCAGCTGGGATTCGGATTACTCACCAAAGAAGAGTATTGACGGAGATCCGGAAACAAGGTGGAATGCGGGCGCAGGTGAGCTCAATGGTTCGTGGCTTTCTTTGGATTTTGGACGGAAGGTAACGTTTAACAAGGTCAAAATAAAAGAGTTCAGAGAGCGGATTCAGGGCTATAAATTGCAGTATTATGATGGGGGCTGGAAAGATGCCTTTTTTGGGGGGTTGATCGGATCTGACAAGACAGACATCTTTCCAGCAGTCTCATCAGATCGCATGAGATTGTATGTAATAAATGCTCTGCTTTCGCCGAGTATTTACGAAATAGAGGTATATTCGACACAGGAAGATCTTGATAACGACGGACAGGTAGATATGGATGACATATTTTTTTTAGCTGCCAGTTGGCTTAACGGCGAGTGTTCGACTTATTATGACTGTTATAATGCTGACCTGAACAGCGATGAGAGGGTAGATATTAAGGATTTTGTTGAGCAGGCAGAAGAGCTGACTTATTAGAAACTGCTCAATTTGTATATGCTAAGGCTGTTGCGGAATATATGGCGGCGTTATACCTTGAATTGAAAATCATAATACTTTTTTTACAGTTGTAATTGTCAAAATTGTGCAAAGTAAGGGAAATTTTGGGGTATGTCCGGAAAACTGAGCATACAAACTGCTTTAGCTTTTTTTTTGGATTAAACAGGAGCAGAAAGGCGAACAATTAAGCCTTATAAAGGTATAGAAAATGGTTGAGATATTTTAGGCTTACAACGCTGGTACTATAAAATTCAAAGCAAATAAGGTTTTCTATGTGGTTGAAATGGTTTCCATGGAAATTTCTAATATCATACGCAGCTAAAAGACACGGATTTTTAGACCCTGTAGTTTTGTGGTCTTATTTTCAGAGGTTTTCTCAGCCTTCTGAAGTGGCCGGTCCTATCGAGCTGATAAGAGATAATATAGTTTTTCATTCACGCGGTCTGATCAACAGCAGGGCGATCCCGCAGAATTCAGACTGGGTATGGCCTTACTGGATTCAAAGGCAGTTTAATCCCTCTGATAAGTCATTCGTTCCAAGCGCGTTTTCTCTAACGTACATCAACCTAACCCATCGTAACTGGACAGCAGCAGGCCTGCCCGGGCTGGGGCAATTGCCCATCGTAGATCCGGCTGGTATGGTAACACCCCACTGGGACGGCTGGTCTCTGGATTTTTGGCTTGTCGATAAACAGGGCAATGTGCTTTCGTCTTCAAAGACTGACGGGAAAACAATGCAGAGGCTCTGCTTTTTCGGCAACCTCGCTGTGGTTACAAAGTCCGAGTTTGATTCGGGCAAAATTATCTCCGCTGTTCAGGTTCGTCAGAGAAAGGGCGAATATGTTTGCGATGTGAAGCTGCGTGTTCGTTCTTCTGAAAGGCTTGCAGTTTCCCTTCGTCCATACAATCCCGAAGGCGTGAGCTTCGTGCATACGGTAAAGCTGGATGATTCATCCCGCAGATGGGAGGTTAACGACAAAACCTCAGTCCTGTTTGACAGGCGGGTTGATAACAACTATATGCAGCGTTATGCAGACGGCGATGTCTCAACAAGGCTTGCCGGCAAGTCCGGCGAAACTGAAGACTCAGTTAAATGCAAGGTGGGCATGGCCACAGCGGCCGCTGTTTTCGAGCCGGATGAAGACGGCCAGCTCGATATGAATCTTTTTATCCCGCTGAAAAAACAAACCTTCTTTGGCGACAGGTCTTCCCCGAAAGGCAACAAGCCGGCGGGCAAGGCTATTTCATGGAAAGATTCGCTCAAGGGCAGGTGCAGGATAGTTATTCCCGATAAGAAGAAGCAAAGACTTTACGAAACTGCCTTGAGAAGCGTTGCACTTCACGTTGCAGGCGAGGATGTTTATCCTGGCCCGTTTACTTACAAACGCTTCTGGTTCAGGGATGCCTCGTTCATTCTGGATTCCCTGCTATGCGCAAACCTCTCCCATCTCGCTGCTCCGGTGCTGAATTCATACCCTTCAAGACAGAAGACAGGCGGCTATTTCCGCTCTCAGGACGGCGAATGGGATTCCAACGGTCAGGCAATATGGATCATCCACAGAAACTGGAAGATGACCGGCCGGCCGCTTTCAGCGGATATTTTCGAATCGGTATGCAAAGCCGCAGACTGGATCTGCAGGAAATGCACCAACCCGGATAAAGACTCAATGCACGCAGGCCTGCTGCCGGCAGGTTTCAGTGCAGAGCACTTCGGCCCGAACGACCATTACTACTGGGACGATTTCTGGGCGCTTGCCGGTCTGCACTGCGCTGCTGAGATTGCAGAATCTTCGGGGATGATAAGCAAAGCGGAAAAGTATCATCAGCAGGCACGTACACTCCGCAGGGCAATAGATTCAAGCATTGAGAAGGTGTGTGCAAAATTGAATCAGCGGGCGATTCCCGTATCGCCTTACAGACGGCTTGATGCAGGTGCAGTAGGCTCTGTTGTATGCGGATATCCCCTCCAGCTTGTCGATCCAGAAGACTCCCAGCTTCTTGCTACGGTGGAATTTCTAATGAACAGCTGCAGGGTAAAGGACGGATTCTTCCTTGATATCTCTCATTCGGGGATAAACCCATACCTAACTCTGCACATAGCTCAGATTCTCCTGAGAGCCGGAGATAAAAGGCATTTCGAGCTCGCTGAAACGCTTGAAAGGCTTGCCAGCCCCACAGGGCAGTGGCCGGAGGCGGTACACCCGATAACCGAAGGCGGCTGCATGGGAGACGGCCAGCATATCTGGGCGGCAGCTGAATGGGTGAACTATATGAGAAGCTGTCTTGTTTATGAGCAGAAAACAAATAATCAGCTTATTCTCGGAGCCGGCATCCATCCTGATTGGACAAAGGCAGGTGAGATTATCAGCGCAGGGCCTGCCCCAACTCTCTGGGGAACAATCAATCTTACGCTGCATTTTGAAGAGAATTCAGTTTCTGCTGAATTCAAAGCAAACTGGAACGGAAAAGCACCTGAAGTTGTTTTGAAGATTCCCGGATTCGAACAAAAAACAGCAGATCCGAACGCGGGCGAGATCTCTGCGGAAAGGATGGATTGAAAGCTATGCGTATTCTTATGGTAACCAACAGCTATGCCCCTTATGTGGGGGGGATTGAGAAATCCATACAGTCCTTTGCTCAGTATTTCAGAGCGAAGGGGCATTCGGTTTTGGTTATTGCTCCAAAATCTGATAAGCCTGTAGAAGACGAGCAGGATGTGATGAGGGTTTCAGCTATAAACAACTTCAACGACACAAACTTCCCTGTAACCATCCCCCTGCCCGGGGAGATACGCTCAAGGATAAAGGATTTCAAGCCCGATATCGTTCACTCACACTTCCCCTTCATTATCGGCAGCACAGCCCTGCGCATTGCCGCTGCAAGAGAGATTCCGCTCGTATTTACCTACCATACGATGTATGAGCGGTATATACATTATATCAATGCAGATTCTGAGCGTGTGAAGCGATTTGTCCGTTCAGTTACCAAGGGCTATTCGAACCTCTGCGATAAGATAATAGCCCCGAGCAGGGCGGTGAAAAATATGCTTCTCAACAGGGGAGTCAAAACTCCGATCGTCGTAATCCCTTCGGGTATTGAAGTTCAGCAGTTCAAAACGGGCAGAGGGCAAGAGCTTAGAGAGAGCTGCGGCCTGCCGAGAGACAGCTTTCTGATTGGCCATATTGGCCGTTTCGCTCCGGAGAAAAATTTAGACTTCCTGCTCAGCTCTGTGATAAAAGTGCTCAAGGCAAATTCTAATTCCCGTTTCCTCGCTGTTGGAGACGGCCCGCAAAAAAGCGAGTTAGAGAAGAAAGTTCGAGAGGAGGGCGTTTCGGACAGGGTCGTTTTTACCGGTATGCTGTCAGGGCAAAAGCTGTATGATGCCTATGATGCTATTGATGTGTTTGCATTCTCATCCAAAACAGAAACTCAGGGTATGGTTCTCGCAGAGGCTATGGCCTCGGGGACGCCCGTTGTGGCCTTGAATGCCCCGGGAGTTGATGATATCCTTGAGGACGGAAAAAACGGGCTTATGGTGCAGAATGAAAATGCCGATTCATTTGCCGGAGTAATAAGCGAATTCAAAGAGCTGCCTGATACTGAGAAGAACGATATGCGGAAAAACGCAGAGAAAACAGCCGAGAAGTTTTCGATTGATGCATGCAGTGATGCCGTTTTGCAGCAGTACACCGAGCTTTGCAGCAACCGAAAAGACGCGCTTACCGAAAAACATCAGGACAGCTGGCAGAACTCCATGGAGCTGATAAAAGCCGAATGGGAGATTTTCCGCAATTACGTCAGTGCTGCGGGGATGATGTTTTATTCACGCCGCAGCAAGGGGCAGTTTAAGGAATAATCATTACGGCTTGAAGTCGTCTGCGTTCTTGAGCCAGTACGGGCTTTCAGAAATCGTGAGTGCGGTATCTATCAGCGAGATATGGGAGTAACCTTGCGGAAAATTCCCGAGCAGACGCTTGCTTTGAAAATCTATATCTTCGCTGAAGAGCCCGAGATGATTGCCGTAGCTGAGCACCCTTTCGAAGTTTTCAGTTGCCTCTTTTCGCCTCCCTATAAGGAAAAGGCTCTTAATCATCCAGAAGGTGCAGGTGGTGAAGCTGGATTTCGGAGTGCCGAAATCGTCGGATGTCTTATATCGATACATCAGCCCGTCTCTGCATAGGTCTTTATGAGTTTCAAGCACAGTATTTACGTAAGTTGGGTCGCTGGCCTGAAGAAAGCCGTATTCATTAGCGAGAAGGTTAGCCGCATCGATAGAATTTGAGCCGTAAAACTGGGTGAGAGTGTTGGTTTTCGGGTCTCTGCCTTTTTTGAGGATGTCTTTCTTTATCACCTCACGCAGTTTTATGTAGCTGTTTGCTTCTTCGCTTTTCCCGAAGAAGTTTGCTATCCTGGCAGCCCTGTCCATTCCAACCCAGCAAAGGAGCTTTGAGAAGGTGAAGTGTTTCTGCTCGGTGCGGAATTCCCAAATCCCTGAATCGAGCTTTTGCCAGTTGTTTTTGATATGCCTTGCGAGTGTTCTGGTAACTGTCCATAGGTCTTCTTTGTTGTCTATGGAGTCGTGGAAGAATACGAGGCTTTCCCATATAGCATCGAGCACAATCCCGTAGATATCGTTCTGTTTCTGCCTTGCTGCAGCGTTGCCTATGCGCACCGGCTTTGAATTCTCATACCCGTCCAGCCAGGGCAGCTCTTTTTCTTTCAGCACGCCGCGGTGGTTTATCGGATACATTATCTGAATCTTTTCGTTTTTGTACGGGATTATGTCAAGCAGGAATCTGAGGAACCGCCTTGCAACGTTGTAGTGTCCGAGCCTTGTGAGAATGCTGATTGTCATCGAGGCATCTCTGAGCCAGCAGTAGCGGTAGTCCCAGTTGCGAACCTCGCCGATTGATTCGGGGAGGCTTGTCGTGGCGGCTGCGAGAATCGCCCCTGTTTTCTGATATGCTAGCAGCTTGAGCACAAGCGAGCTTCTCTCAACCTCTTTCTGATAGTTTGTGTAAACCTTTGTCTTAGAAACCCAGCCCATCCAGTAAACTCTCGTTCGCTGGTATTCCAGTTCAATCCAGTCTAAGTCAGGGCGGAAAAGCTTCTGATTGTAGCCCAGCAGAAGGAAGTGGTTTGTGGTTATCTTTACAGGCTTGGAGGCGATTACATCATCAAAGCTGAAATCCGTGTATAAATAAACAGACTCGTATGCACCTTTCTTTGTGGAGTATTTTATATATTCGCCGTTCTTGCTTACTACCGTTTCGTCCTTGGCGTAGGCGGGGCGAGGGTCGCATTTGATTACAACCTCAGGCTGGCCTTTAATATGCCGGATGAATCTGACAACCTCTGGCGGACAGTGATAAAATCCTGCCTCAGTTTTGTATCTGGGCATAAAATCGTAAACGCAAAACGCATCTTCACCGTTGCTGTATTCGGTGGCCAAGACGTTTGTTTTATCGATATATTTTTGGGTTATCTGGTAGTTGTTTGAAACTTCAAAAGAAAAACTCCCTCCGATATTCTTGTCGAGTATCTTCGCAAATACCGAAGGTGAATCAAAATCCGGAAGGCAGCACCAGTCTATACTGCCGTCTTTGCTAACTAATGCCGCGCTCTTGCAGTTGCCTATAATTCCGTAGTCGAGATTCTGCATTGATTCCTCAAATGGTTGTGTTGTTATTTAAGATTTTTTAGAAATTCACGAAGCTGCTGGGGCTTATTGAGTTTATATTTCGCTGCAGATATGCCTTTGCCGATCTTGCAGGAAACAGCTCCTTCAGGCATAGCTTCAAACATATCCTCATCTGTGCAGTCGTCGCCTGCACAGAAAATGAAAGCCCAGTCTTCCTTTGCTATCCAGTATCCTGCGGCCTGACCTTTATTCACGCTCACCGGCTTAACTTCAACGATCTTGTTGCCCTCGAAAACCCCGATATTGAGATTCGCAGCCATCATCATCAGCGTATCCTTAAGCTCCTGTGTACGCAGCTTTGCAAGATCCGGCTCGCTCTTTCTGAAATGCCATACAAGCGAGGAAGACTTTTCCTCTATAAGCGAGCCTGGGGTTCTGTCAACAGTTAGTTCCAAAATGGGCTTTATCATCTCTTTCCAGTTGTTTTCAGCATTCACGGCTGATTCCCAGTCTCCCCCTGCGCTCTTATAGAATGCCCCGTGCTCTGCAACGAGATTCAGGGGCAGCTTGCCGAGCCAGTTGGAGAGCGTGTCTTTATCTCTTCCGCTTATTACCACAACGGTGTTCTTCTCATTCGCGCAGAGCCCTTTGAGCGTTTCTATTATATCTTTGCAGGGCATTGCGTCTTCGGGCAGTCTTGAGAATGGAGCGAGGGTGCCGTCGTAGTCGAGCATAATGAGCCGTTTTTCAGCTTTGTTATACTCCTGCACAGCCTTCTGCTGATGCTGACGAGTGAAGTATTTGGTTCTGAGCCTTCCCTGCTCTTTCTTTATCTCCTTCAGGCTAACTATGAACTCTGTTGCCCACCGGCCGACTGTGTATCTCGAGATCCTTCCCTGCATCATTTTGTTTCTCTTTGCCCTCTCCTCCTGGGGCATATCGAGAGCGGTTTTTATCGCTTCCACGATCTGGTCTTTGTGGTGCGGATTGATCACTATAGACTCTGAAAGCTCGCTTGCTGCCCCTGCCATCTCGCTGAGAATCAGAACAGCCTGATGTTCTTTGTTCTTCTGGGCGGCTATAAATTCCTTCGCCACTAGATTCATCCCGTCTCGCAGGGGGGTAATAAGCCCTACATCCCCGCGGTAGTAGAATTCCGAGAGCTCTTCAAAAGGAAGGCTGCGGAACATATAAGAAATCGGTGTCCAGTCAACAGTGCTGTACTTGCCGTTGATTCGTCCAACGTCCTTTTCGATTGTTTCCCTTAGGCTTGCATACTCCTCTACCTCCGTCCTCGTGGGCACGGCAATCATAACAAGACGCACCTTCCCGTGATATTCGGGGTATTTGCTGAGAAAGCTTTCGTATGCCTCGAGCCTGTTTGGGATGCCTTTTGTATAATCAAGCCTGTCAACCGAGAGTATTATCCTCGGCTTTTCTTCCTCAACCGGCTTGTTTTTGAATTTCGCGGGGATTGAGGCGTATTTCTCGTAGTCTATCCCCATCGGGAATGCATCCACCCTTATTTGGCGGTTGTCAATCTGAAGCTTGCTCAGGTTGTGCTCGCAGCCGCATATCCTGTAAACACTGCTCAGAAAGTGCCTCACATAATCATACTCATGGAAGCCGATTAGATCTGCCCCGAGTATGCCGTTGAGCAGCTCGCTTCTTCTGGGCAGCTCCCTCATAATCTCGAATGAGGGGAACGGTATGTGCAGAAAGAAGCCTATCTGCGCCTCAGGCAGCTTTTCCCTTATCATCTCCGGCAGGAGCATAAGCTGATAATCGTGAACCCAGATGAAGTCGTCCTCGCTTACGTGCTTGATCAGTTCATCGCAGAAAAGCTGATTGGATGATTTGTATGCCTGCCAGAACGATTCATCATATATCGAAAGCTCTGAGAAGTAGTGGAAAAGCGGCCAGATCGTCCTGTTGCAGAATCCGGAGTAGAAGTTGTCTATCTGGCTTGTTGACAGAAATACGGGATAGCAGCCTTTCTGCGAGAGCGTTTCAGAGGCCTCTTTCTTTTCTCTTTCAGTTAGAGCTTCTGCCGGTATGCCCGGCCAGCCGAACCAGATCTTCTCGCCGTGGTCGGTGAGAGAAGAGATCCCCGTAGCCACGCCGCCTACGCTGTCTCTGTATCCGAATTTCCCGTCTTGCTTGGTAACATTTACCGGAAGCCTGTTTGATATTATTACTAATCGGGACATATTTACCCCTTTCTTGATTGAGCCTTATTTTACATACATTCAGTTTATCGGATTTAGCGATAATATCAAATCAGATGTTCACAAACTTTCAAATTATCTATGACCTTGGCGCCCTGCCCGAAGCTCACAGTACAATTTTCATCCGCTGACCAGCACTGAGATATCTCAGCCACTAAGCAGCGCTAAGATTCACTAAGGTTTTTTAATGCGAGAATTTTCAGCCGCTAATCTGCGCTGATTTTTCACTAATGATGATTTTGCCACTCTGCCACTCTGCCATCCGCCTCAGGCGGACTTGCAGCTCTGCCACTCGCCACAGGCCATATCTTTATCCCATCCTGTAAATCCCGTCAAAAAAATCTCACCTCTCCTCCGCAGGCGGACTCGCCACTTGCCGCCCGCCGCAAAATCGGTGGGTAATATCTCCTTGCAATCTGCGTAATGAATGTATTCCTGTGGATTTTGGTATGGTTAAAAATGCAATTTTTGTTAAAATATCCGTCTGTGCAGGCTCATAAAGAGCTGATTAGTATTATTAGCGAAAAAGAAAGGGTGCTGAATTGAGTATTTGGCGTTTTGAAATATCCAGCAAGATAGGCTGGCCGGACGTACACGGGAAGGCAGTTCTTGAGGAGATAAAGGAGCTGGGCATAGAGGGCGTTGAAAATGTGGAATGCACAAAGGTATTCCTTATTGATGCGGATTTCGATGAGTCTTTTGCAGGGCGCGTGGCAGATGAACTGCTCACCGATACTGTCTGCGAAGACTGCTTTGTGGGCAGGAAGGCCGAGAAGGAAACTGCAAACCGCAGGGTTGTAGAGGTTCATCTCAAAAGCGGCGTAACCGATTCGGTGGCCGGCTCCGTAACCGCAGCCCTTGCCGATATGGGGGCGGAAGCCGCCGGCGTGCGCACAGCAAAAAAATACGCCATCACCGGCTCGCTCAGGGACGAGGATATAAACGTTATCACAAGAAGAGTGCTTGCAAACGATTGTGTGGAAGAGGTAATCTATGGCAGCGATTCCGAGCCTCCTTCCCCTCATACCGATGAATACCAGCTCAAAATAACAGAAATAGAGCTCCTCTCGCTTAGCGCAGAAGGGCTTATGAAGCTCAGCAAAGAGATGGACTTGTTTCTCGATGAGAAGGAGATGAGCGAGATCCAGCAATACTACCAGCGAATCGGGCGCAACCCCACAGACGTGGAGCTGGAAACAATCGCCCAGACTTGGAGCGAGCACTGCGTTCACAAAACGCTGAAAAGCAGCATTGATATGGACTGCGACGGCGAAAAGATCCACTTCGATAATCTGATCAAGGAAACCGTTTTCAAGGCCACAAAAGATCTCGCAAAGAAATGGTGCGTTTCGGTGTTTGAAGATAATGCAGGTGTTGTAGAGTTCGATGAGGATGATGCGGTATGCTTCAAGGTGGAAACTCACAACCACCCCTCTGCTCTCGATCCCTACGGCGGCGCTTCTACCGGTATCGGGGGGGTGCTGCGAGATCCAATGGGCACAGGGCTCGGGGCAAAGCCCGTAGCCAACACTGACGTATTCTGTTTCGGGAAGCCTGACACAAGGCTTGAGGACGTTCCGAAAGGCACTCTGCACCCAAGGCGGGTGATGAAGGGTGTTGTGAGCGGCGTTCGAGACTACGGCAACCGTATGGGCATCCCAACCGTGAACGGGGCGGTATATTTCGACCAGCGATATATGGCCAATCCTTTGGTATTCTGCGGGACAGTAGGGCTTATCCCGCGGGATAAATGCTTCGGCGAGGCGAGTCCAGGCGATTATGTGGTTGTAGTGGGCGGAAAAACCGGACGCGATGGAATTCACGGAGCCACATTCTCCAGCGGCCAGATGACCCACGAACACGAAGACATATTCTCGCACGCCGTGCAGATTGGTGATGCGATAACTGAAAAGAAGGCTCTGGATACAATCCTCAAGGCAAGAGATGCAGGGCTGTATGATGCCATCACAGACTGCGGCGCAGGCGGGCTCAGCTCGGCTGTGGGAGAGATGGGGGAGAAAACAGGCGTGGATGTGGAGCTGGAGAGGGTTCCGCTGAAGTATAAGGGGCTTTCCTATACAGAGATATGGATCAGCGAGGCGCAGGAACGGATGGTGCTTGCTGTGAAGCCGGAGAACCTCGAGAAGATACTGGAAATCTTCCGCTCTGAAGACGTTGAGGCAACGCATATAGGGCGGTTTACCAGCGACAAAAAGCTCACCCTCAACTACAACGGAAATCAGGTGGGCGAGCTTGAGATGGAATTTCTGCATAACGGCATACCGCAGTATTCAAGGACAGCCGAATGGAGGACACCCAAGCTCAGCGAGCCGGAGGCAAAGAATAAATTTGACTATAATGAAGATTTGAAAGAGATCCTCAGTTCATACAACGTTGCGAGCAAGGAATGGATTATCCGCCAGTACGACCACGAGGTCCAGGGCGGCAGTGTTGTCAAGCCGCTGGTGGGCGTGGCGTTAGACGGGCCGTCCGATGCAGCAGTCATAAGGCCGAAGCAGGCCAGCGATAAAGGCGTGGCGATTGCCTGCGGGATGAACCCGCTATACGGCGACATAGACCCATACTGGATGGCACTTTCAGGCATCGATGAGGCGGTACGTAATGTGGTGTGCGTGGGCGGCCGGCCGGACAGAATCGCACTGCTGGACAACTACTGCTGGGGCAACTGCCGCAAGCCGGAAATCCTTGGCGGGCTCGTGCGGGCATCGCAGGGCTGCTATGCCGGCGCTATGGGCTTTGAGGCCCCGTTTATCTCAGGTAAAGACTCGCTCAACAACGAATTCAAAACCGAAGACGGCACAGAAATAAACATCCCGCCGACCCTTCTCATAAGCGCCCTCACTCAGGTGGATGATGTGCGGGAGTGCATAACGATGGACCTCAAGAAGCCGGGCAATGCGGTTTACCTCGTGGGCAAAACCTTCAACGAGCTCGGCGGCTCGCATTACTACAGCATAAACGGCAAGCTCGGGGCCAATGTACCGAAGGTGGATGCCGCAGCAGCTGTTAAAACCGCAAAGAAAATGCACACAGCAATCTCCTCCGGCCTCGTTCGCAGCGCACACGACTGCTCGGAAGGCGGATTCGCCGCTGCCGCTGCTGAGATGGCCTTTGCAGGCGGGCTCGGCCTGGAGTGCGATGCAGGACTTATAAAGAGCGAAGAAGGCTTAAACAATGAGGCAAGGCTGTTCAGTGAATCGAATTCACGGTATGTTGTAGAAGTGCAGGCGGATAAAACTGCCGACTTTGAGCGTGCCCTTGAAGGCTGCGTGTTTGCACGGGTGGGCAAAGTAACAGATTCAGCTCGCCTTGTGATAAAAGGCGGGGATAATGAGCTGATAAACGCCTCCAACGAATCGCTCAAGAAGGCTTGGCAGAAGCCGCTTGCATTTTAGGCGGGCTTATGAATTAGGGATTCAGCGTGATATTGTCTATAAGCCTCGCCGGACCGATTTGAACCGCTATCGCTGCAAGTGATTCGGCGGTTATATCCTCTTCTGACTGGAAGGTGTCTTTACGCACGATTTCGATATAGTCTATATCTGCTGAAGGGCAGGTCCGGATTGTTTCACGGATTTTGCTCTTAAGGCGGGCAGTATTCCGCTCGCCTGAATCGAAAAGCTCCCTGCAAAGCTCCAGAGATTCGTAAAGCACGCCCGCTTGCTCTCTCTGCTTCTCGCTGAGATAATCATTCCTGCTGCTCATCGCAAGCCCGTTTTCCTCCCGCACAATTGGGCAGCCTACAATCTCCAGAGGCATATTGAGCTGCCTTGCCGCTGCCCTTATCACTGCAAGCTGCTGGGCATCCTTCTCACCGAAATATGCCCTGTCCGGCTGGACGATATTGAAAAGCTTCGTGCATACCGTAGCCACGCCGCGGAAATGTCCGGGGCGGCTCGCCCCGCAGAGAGTTTCTGTGAGCGGGCCTTCAACATCCACCCAAACCCTCTGAGGCTCGGGATACATACTGCTTACCAAAGGGGCAAACACCACATCCGCTCCTGCCTTTTCGCTGCGTTTCAAGTCTTCCGATAAATTTCGGGGGTAGCTCTCAAGGTCTTCATCCGGTGCGAACTGCGTTGGATTAACAAAAACGCTCACAACAACAAAATCACATTCGGAATTTGCTTTCTTTATAAGCGAGAGATGCCCTTCGTGCAGAGCTCCCATAGTGGGCACAAGGCCTGCGGTTTTCCCTTCAGCCTTAACGCTCGAAACAATTTTGCGAATCTCGCTTATTGTTTGAACTTTTTTCATTTCAGATAATACCTCACTTTCAATGCAATATCCTCCGCTGCTTTCTGATCTGTGAAATCAACGTGATCGCTGTTTATCTCGAGTACAGGCGATTTTTTCCAGTTTCTAATGAGCCTTAAATACTCAGAGTTCAGTTTGTAAACCAGATCTTCCGGGAGCCGTGATTCCATTGGCCTTTGCCTCTGCTCGATCCTCTTAAGGCAAACCTCCGGCGGGCCTTTTATATGCACAAGCAAAGAGGCAGGCCAGAAGTTTATCGCTGCCCGTTCAAACTGTTCGTAGAAGATTAGCCTTTCCTCCTGATTGAGCCAGAACTTCGGGAAGATAAGCGATTTCTCGGGCAGGTAGTCTGTGATGTATATGTTATCCGGCCGCAGGCTTGTGCGGCTGAGCTGCTGGAGCGATTTGTCCAGGAAATAGAGCTCGCTGTTCAAAGCGAGATCATCCCTGCCCTGATACACAAACGGCAGGAACGGATTGTTCTGATAATCTTCAAGCAGAAGCTCAGTTTCGAGCTTTGCAGAGAGAATCTTGGCGAGCGTGGTTTTCCCGGCACCGATAGTTCCTGCTATGCAGACAAGGCGGGGGTTGTGGTTTTCGTTGAAAAAGCTCCCGCCCCGTACATTCACAAGCATTTCCAAGGTATCCAACCCCAAAACAGGATGTTTGAACATTGGGGCTATCTGGGAAAGCGGAGAGAGAACAAAGCTTCTAAGGTGCATCTGCGGATGAGGCACTTGAAGCTCGGGGGTGTTTATCACATCCTCGTTATAGTAGATAATATCCAGATCGATTGTTCTCGAGCCCCATTTCTTCTGCCGTTCCCTGCCAAGAGAATCCTCGATTCTCTGGAGAAACTCAAGCATTTCTGAAGGTGTAAGGCTTGTGGAAATTTTTGCAGCGCAGTTGCAGTAGTCTGGCTGATTGGAGCTTGAGAGCGGGGAATTTTGGATTATCCGGCTTGTTTTCTCAAGCTTGCAGGACGGGCTTGCAGCAATCTTCTCGAGGCTCTTGCGGATGTTTGCCTGCTTATCTCCGAGATTGCTTCCAAGAGATATATAAACCGTATTCTGCATAGCTTCTGCGTTTTTCACAATGAGCTACTGGGTTTTAATAACGTTTTTCTCTTCAGATTTGGGGTTTTGCGGCGTGCCGAAATCGGTGATGTCTGAGTCTGTTCGCTGCCAAATTTGGCCGTTGCGTGTGTCTAAAATAAAAACCGCCTCGGCATCACCCGAAGAAATCTGGTAAGTTCCCTCTCGCGGGGCAACCGCCTGACCCATACATACTGCAAGGCCGATGCCTATGCCAAAACCGATAAGTAAATTTTTGATTTTTGACTCTTGCTTCATTTTTATTCCTTTTTTTATCTTAGTTAAAAATGCAGAGCCCGCTACAGCGATGCCCTGCATATAAATTCTCTAAAATTTTGCGGCTTTTGTTGGTTTTTCGTTTATTAAAGAGCGCCTTCAAACACCTTTATGCCATCGACAACCTTGCATACATGCACAGCATACTTATCAGCAAAGTCCGGATGGCTTCTGGGGTATCCGTTATCCACGGCCTTTCTCAAATCGTCCACTGCTTCCGCCCTTGCCAGAGCTCCTGCAGCGCCTTTATCGCCTCCGCCGAGCATCCTTTCGCCGAGTACGCCGTCAACGGTTCTTACAGTATCGCACATCGTTTCAAGCTCAGGGCCGGAAATTACGTAGTCATCGCGAAGCCCAATCCCGTCTTCGCGGAATATCTTGCCCACTGTTTCAATGTCGCCATCTCTCCAAGCATTGAGCATCTGATAGAAACGCTTCTGGGCATTGTATATATAAACGAGCCTTTGAACAAGCTCGGGGTCTGTTACGATGAAATGATTGTAAATACGGTTGAACAGGCTCTCTTCTTTTACGTCTGCAAGGCAGCTTATCTCGAAGCCCGCTTCCTGTGCCTTCTCTACGAGCTCCTCGCATTCAGCCCGCCTGATCTTGTATGTGGATTTCTCGAGCCCAGGCCTTACAGTTCCTGTGTCGAGCCCTACAATCCTGAATTCATCGGTGTCTCCGCCCATCGGTACATAGCTGATAGACCTGTCTGCAGGGTTGTAGTGGGTGCCCATGCCCTCTTTGGCGAAAAGGATCATAATCTGATCGAGCTCCCCGCATGGCGAGCCGATATATTCATTCTCTATACCCACAGCTATATCAATTACATCGAGCTGGTTTTCAATCTTAATCCCGCTTGCATCGCACATAGAAAGGATCAGATTCAGGGCAAGTGAGGCAGACCGGCTCATACCTCCGCCAGGGATATTCCCGTAGATCACTGCATCAAAGCCTTCCTTGAGCTGATAGCCCTTCTGCCGGAGCATATAATCCGCTCCGTAGGGGAATCTGCTCCACGAATCACGAACCGAATAAGGGCCGGGTACGCTGCCGATTTCGAATTCCACAATCCCGTCTTCGGGGAAGTTGCCGCTGTAAAGACGGAATTTGTTTGTTCCATTTGGTTTGTAGGCCATCCAGATGAACCGATCTGTACCAACGCCGAACAGCTCTGTTCCGTTGTAATCGCCGTGTTCTACTCCGAGACAGAAACGCGAAGAGCTCCGGCGAACCTTACCGCCGCTGATATCAAGCCCCTGCTCCTTGGCCATCTCGTTGAGATTTTCGACTACCTGCTTATCCTGTTGGGATAAATCCATAATTTCACCTCGTTAGTTTTTCAAATGAGAATACGTTCCAATTAGTCTTTGTTAATACCGGACGTAAGCTTGCAAAGAATCTTGAAGGCGTGAGTATAATTACTATGCTCATTTCAGCAAGCAAAAAGCTCCCCGCTGAGCCGCTTTGTGTGCGACATTATTTTTTGGCAAAGCCTTTTAAAGCCGAATCTATCCGCTTGTTCCGGCCCGCCTACGGCGGGCCTCCACGTGCGGCTCGGTTTAAATGGTTCGCTTTGTAAAATCGCTGCGGAATACTAACGACAATCAGAGCCACGCATGAAGTCCGCCTACGGCGGACGAAATAAGTGGACAAAAGGCAATGAGAAGCAATAGGTATAAGTTTTTTCCGCCGAATTTTCACGCTTCGCAGGCAAGACGATCGCGCAGGTTCGCCTCTACTTGCCAACAAAACCAGCAAACAAAAAATCCTTAGCGAGTTTCAGGGTAATATAGATAGCAATAAATTCTACAAAGCATTGCAACATAATGATTTGCATTTTGCCCAAAAAAATTGTCGCACACGCCGCTTTTCACTTCGGACAAAGGGGCTTCGCGAAGCTCCTTTCGTGATTAAAAGAGGGCTAGATAAATACAATCCTTGGGAATATGGTTGTGCAGCCGTAAAGATTACGGACAACACCTTCTTGACGCTTTATAGAAAGGCTTTGAGTAATGCCGCCTTCAAAAGACAGCATAAATATTACTGCTGCTTTACAGCTCTAAAACCTGTATCGCTTATTGTATTCTCAGGCGAATCGCAATATGTGTTTGCTGCAGAGCAGCTTTTCCCGTCGTAGCTGAACCAGCCTCCGCCTGCAGCAATTCGCTTATCGTCTGCGCAGCTTGTCAGCGTCCATTCCCAAGCGTTCCCAGCCATATCGCACAGCCCGTAGCCGTGAGCCGGATAATGGCCTGCGGGGGTGGTATAAGGATAGTGTGATAGTCCGAGTGGGTTTTTGCGGGCGTAGTTGGCTCTTGAATGGTCTATTATCTCTCCGCAGCCGAAATCGAATGTGCCGTCGTAATCTGCTGTACCTTCCCACTGGCCTAAAGTGGGCAGGCTGAAGCCGTAAAAGTTGCAGAATGCCTTAGCTCCGTACCAGCTTACCTTCGTAACTGGATGATCGGCCATATTAAAGCCGTTACGGGTTTGGACATAAAAATAGCCGGAAGAAAAATCTATTTGAGCATTTGAATCGCTCATATCATAGTAGATTTTACCTGAATAATTCCCGCCGGCAGCGAAAACCTGCTCTTCTATAATCTCCACCTTTCCGGCAATATAAGCATCGTTGAGAAAATCGCAATACTGCTGGTTTGTGGTTTCGTATTTACTCATATAGCCGGTAAAGTTTGGGTCGCTGATGTAAACCCAGGACATACCGCTAACCCTGTTTTGATCTCTCGTAGAGACGGTTAGAGCTACTGCTTCGCCCGAGGAAACTGTTCTTCCCGCAAGGGGATACTGGCTGATTACTGTCCCATCTGGAAACGACAGGCTGTGCTGCTCGGATAATGAGCCGATCCTCAATCCTGCATTAAGAATTACGTTTTCCGCCTCGTTCTTGTCAAGCCCAAACACCGCCGGCATCTCTAAATAGGGCGTTTCAAGCCAGTGAAGAGCAAGCTGGGAAAAATCGCTTAAGTCTACAATCTCATTGCCGTCGAGGTCGTATTTTGAATCCCACTGAGAGAACGAAGATACGCTCAGAAGAAGGAGCATAATAAATAACGGTATCTTTTTAGTTAACTGCATAGCCTTTCCTTTAATAGGATATAACAACTTAAAAATCTGTTTTTCAAAAACAGAATTGACAGCTCTTACTTAATATAATACTTCTCGAGGATGGATTTTTTCAAAAAATATTTCTCACCCTTTAGAAGCATACTATATTTTTGTGATTGAATTTACAGTTCAAAAATTCATAATGCTCTCTCAATTAATTGAAACAGCAAATAATAGCTGAGAAGCTAATAGGAGCAGAAATGGCAAAAGTAAGACTTCAAAAAATACTTGCTGATGCAGGTATAGCATCAAGACGCAAATGTGAGGAGATTATCCTTGAGGGCGATGTACGGGTTAACAGGGAGGTAGTTGATGAGCTGCCGGCCTTTGCCGATCCCGAGGTTGACCGAATCACTTATATGGGCAGGCGGATAAGCAGCGAAACGAAGGTGTATTTCCTGCTGAACAAGCCGAAGGGCGTGTTATGCACAAACAGCGACCCCTTGAACCGGAAAATAGCGATAGATTTTGTGCCCGTAAGGCAGAGGGTGTTTTGCGTTGGCCGGCTCGATAAGGAAACTACCGGCGCAATCATCATCACAAACGACAGCGAGCTTGCCAACCGGCTCACTCACCCCAGATACGAGCTCTCCAAAACTTATGAGATCCTCGTTAAGGGGCAGCTCGACGGCGAATCAATCGAAAAGCTCAAGAAAGGCATCTGGCTGAGCGAGGGAAAGACAAAACGCTCAATAATAAAGGTGCTCCATCGCGGCCCGAACGAAACTCTCTTGGAGATGACTATATTTCAGGGGAAAAACAGGCAGGTGAGGCGAATGCTTGCAAGGCTTGATTTCAAGGTGAAAAGGCTCAAAAGAACGAAGATCGGGAATATCAGCCTGAAGGGGGTTGGCATCGGCAATTTCAAGCAGCTTACAGGCAAGCAGATTGCATACCTCCGCAAGGCAACAAGGCTGGAGGGAGGCAAGGACGGAAAATGAGAACTTTCGTTGCTGTTGTGCCTTACCCTGAGGTCCTCGATAAGATAGACAGGGTGCAGAAGAGAATCGCTCCTGAGCTGGGACATTTCCGCAGGGATATAAAATGGGTTAAGCCTGAAGACGCCCATATCACTCTCGCTTTCCTTGGAGAGGTGGCAGATAACAACCTCCAGAGTGTTTGCGATATCGTTAGAAACAGCGTAACCGGCAGGGCGGATTTCACGATGTCCCTTCGGGGCACGGGAACATTCGGGAAAAATGCCCATACTTTCTGGGCAGGCGTAACCAAGGGAGCTGAAGAGCTCAAGGCTCTGCGGGAAGCGGTTTGCAGACCGCTCGCTGAGAAGGGCTTTTTCAGTCCGTCGAAAAGATTCGAGCCGCATATAACTCTTGCAAGAATTAAATCGCCTCGTCCTGCGAGAATCATCAAAAGCATAGATCGCTCCCTGAAGAAGCAGTCTTTCGGGAGCTGTCCGGTGGAAAGCGTATGCGTATTTACAAGCGAGCTGACAAAAAAAGGGCCAGAATATACCCTCGCTGCTCAGTACTTCTTTGCAGGCCCGCAGTAAGAGGAGATTTCAGATTGCTGTTAAAAACTTGAAAACGATAACGCAAATTCAAACAGAAATCAAATTTACAGAAATAATCTTGCATTATCACTTGCTCTTTCAGTTGTAAAATGCGGCAAGGGATATACCGTGTTCAGCTGGCGAATCAGTGATCTCTAAAACAGCTCCTCACCCCTGAAAAATGGAAATGAAAAGCGGCTGGCTTGAACTTCAGCCGACAAGCTCATTGCCCACTTTTCGCGCTCTTTCCGCTTTATCAAGATTTATGTCAAGCTTCATACCAACTTCGACAAGTATGTTCCAGCCGGCGGCAAGATACGTATAGCCCTCTGCTCCCTGTACCGGCGATACTCTGATGGTTGGGAATATTGTTTGTTCGTCTGAAACCGCTATAACATTAAGCCCAACACCGTCGGCAAGTGTTTCTTTGATCTTTTCAAGCTCTGATTTGAAAGGATTCATAAGGATAACAACATCACCCTTATTCATCACTTCCTCGATTCCATGGACGGCATAAGTTCCTTCAAGGTAGTCGCTTTTCTTTCTTGTAATCTCGTTTGTTTTGAGCGTAAGCTCTTCAGCAACACCATCATTTCTGCCGGCAAAATATACGGTTCCGGCATTTGCAATCGAATCAGTAATCTGTTCCGGTATTTCAGTTTCCAGAGCATCCTGCACCGAGTCTGCAAGTTCTGAAAGCAGGCCTGAAATGCTGCTTCCTTCAACCTGAGAGAGCAGTTCCTGATAGAAGAGTGCCTGTTCAGCTACGCTTTTAGTTGCCGCAACAGCTTCTTCCCAGCCGCACGTCAATACAAAGGTGTCATCAGAGATTTCAGAAAGTTTTGTGTTCTCTCTTGCTGTAAGACCGAAACAATGCGTATGCCCCTTTGCTTTTAGCTGGTTCATAAGACAAATAACTTCTTTTGTAGAGCCGCTGTTAGAGGCGCCAAACACAATACTTTTCGAGAGATCATATTCGCTTGCCTGCCTTGCTCCTTCAGTTGAAATCCTTAAGGGCGAACCTTGAACCATAGAATGATATACAGCATTTTTAGCTGGGAAAATTCGGCTCGAGCCCTCACCGGTAAGAAACAGGCTTCCGATTTCTTTTATAGAATTTACAAGGTCCCTGCACCCTAAAAGTGAGAAATTTCTTATTATTTCAGGTGTTTGAAGCATTTCGCGGCAAAGCGCGAATTTGTCATATTTTGTTTTATAATCCATTTATATATATCCTTTCAAGACACCAATGAGACTGAAGTTGTCAATATTTTTTGATTTCAAAGCGTTTTCTATAACGCCGGAAAGAGAGGCGTTTATAACTGATGTTGGACTGCCGGACTTGCCAATAATTGCATTTCCTTTTATCATAACTGTTCCTTGACTATCATATTTCTTTCGTTAGCCATTTAAGAATATTGCTGAAAAACTGTGTGTAATAATTTCCAACTTCAATAGCTTCAGCGCCATCTGCCTGCGCATTCACGCGGGCATCCCCCCAGTCAATCAGCGGTCCAGCCCAGTGCGGGGCAACATCAGAAGTAAAGGCAGCCGTTCGGCTTTTGCCGCAGAAACCTGTAATAAGGAGCGGATAGCTTTCGCCTTGAGTGAAGGTGTAAGAAGATTCTGTCTTGCTTGCGGTAAACTTGACACCCCTGAGGATTACCTCTGAATTCGGTTTAGGAGTAACTCTGTTGAGTCCGCCTATTACGGGAGCCTGCTTATCAAATGGCAGTTCAGAGATTACAGGATGGGGCAGCTCCCTTGAGATCAATAACGGGCTGGAAACATTCATTCTGTCATCACTGTCTGAAATGTTTACAGGCAGAATGTCCGCAAGGGGGGTGCTGCTGTAATTGCCGTCCAGTCCCTGAAAAGACTCCCATCCTCCTATCATTATCAAGCCAGTCCCGTCTTTTACCATTTCCGCTAACTTTTCTAATTGGCTTGCAGTGAAATTTGAAGAAGGGTAATCGCTTAATACAACAGCCTTGTAACTGTTTTTCAATAGCTTCTCATCGAAAGATAAGTTTGAGGGAAGGTAATCGAAACTAATCCCGCTGCAAGACATAACACCTGCAAGGTATCCTGCCTGCTGCCTGAGATCGGTATCGCCTAAATATAGAATATCCTTTATGCTCATCTCTGCCCCTGCAAATAATAATGATGGCTGCGTTCAAACATAGCATAGTAGGCTTCAGGGTGATACAGTTTATACTTTAATTCACGCAGATATTCGTAGGGACCTGATTTCCTAACTATTTCAATAAGTGAGCTTACCTGCCTTTGTGATTTGAACTTCTCAGCTGCCTGAACCTTTTTTTCGAGCATAGAAAATGGAGCCTTAACCCTTAAATGAGGCGGCGTTGGGAAGTCGCAATACACACCCATCTCATGGACGTAAGGAACCTTGCTTACCGGCTCTCCAAGCTCCGGCCAGATATCGCCGGCGGCATGAAAAAGGCTTATCAAAAACTCTTGATGTACGATCTTGTGGTCTGGATGAATATCACTTGAGGTAGGCAGGAAACACTGGGTTGGTGCGATTTTTCTAATCCAATGAGTAAATGAATTCTGAAGCCCAACTGCACCCTTAAGCGACATCTCGCTGTTATCAAATCTGCGCCCCTGAAAGCTGTTTAATCGACAATCCTGAAATCCGAGCCAGATTATATTCTCGCGAGGTATGCCGAGAGACATATAGCAATCATAGGTCTCTTTCTTTCTGAGTTCTGTAATCGAATTTTTCTCATTCTCATCACAATAACCCATTGAACCGTCTGTAACGATCATTATATATACAGGCACTTTTTCTTTAACAGCAAGCTGCATAAAAAGGCCTGCACCTAACAAAACATCATCATCATGAGGACTTATAAAAAGAAACCGCTCTCTTTCACCCTGCCAGCTCCTTGAGACATCGGCAAGGGTTTCCCCTGTTCTTCTCTCATCGCCGACAAGACGGACATACTCTGTTTTAGTTTTAAACTTTTCGCTGTATATCATATAGCCCCTTTTATCTTTCAGTCTTCCATAATCTCTATTTAATTATCTCATGATTATTCTTGACTTCCATAGAGCCAAGTAACATAATGATGGATATAAGTAACTTTAAGGAAGGATATGAAAAAGAAAGAGCAAATAGAAAAGAAAACGCATCTCGCACTTGAGGGAAGCGTAAATGATGAGAAGTCAAAATATTTCTTTTTTGACACAAGGCCGGATACAGAAGAGAAGCTGGCTGTTGTATTTGGTGGATATGAACAATGCGCTCCTGACTTTGAGATACAGAGGAGAACCTATCCGTATTATGTCTTAGAGTTACCAATCAGAGGCGAATGCTTTTTTGAAATTGGTTCGCAGAATTATAATCTTAAAAAGGGCACGATAGGTGCTTTTGCTCCGGGTACCCCTCACCACTACCGTTGCAATCAGGATTATCCGATGGAGCATATCTTTATAGCATTCACCGGAACTTACGCAAGTGAGCTGTTCGAAACCGCAGGATTCGGCAAAGGAAAAGTAGTCAAAGTTACAAACTTTTCCCGAATCGACTTTCTAACGGAAGTGATCCTTGAGAAGGGGTTAGAAGAGATGGAACTTTCGCCAAGACTATGCAGTTTGTATCTTGAAGCTATCATCCTTGAGCAAGCGTTAAGCTTTTCCCCCTCCGAAAAAAAACAAACTTTAGCCCTTGAAAAATACAGGAAGTGTAAAAAGTACATTGACAGCAGCTTCTCTGAAATCCTTTCCCCTGTTGATGTCGCTGTTGCGTGTTCTGTCAACATACGGTATATGTCGAGATTGTTCAGGAGGTACTCAAACACTACGCCCCAGCAATACATTATGAGGCTCAAGCTGAACAAGGCTGCAAGCATACTGTTAAAGTCAAACCTGACAGTTCGCGAGGTGGGGTATGAAGTAGGATTTGAAGACCCTTACCACTTCTCAAGAAACTTCAAAAAGTTTTACGGGATCTCCCCGCTTCATTTCAGAAACACCCACATCGGAGACTTGTGATAAAATTCAGCTCGAGCAATAATAGATTACTCAAAAATCAGCGTTCCGAAGTATTCAGGCCTGTGGAAGTCTGGCTGCGGCTTGTCAACATAAGACCATGTCAGCCAATGCGGATTAGAAGTATTATCAGCGCATTTGTAGAAGTTAGCTTTCCATTTTGCCCCTGATTTAGGCTTGGTTAATGCAGAATGGCTCTCCAGTATGCTCAAAGGCAGGCGATATTCCAATGTCCATGTTATCGGCGTCTTTATCTCTTCCTTTACTAAGCCCGGCATTGAATGGGCTATTTCTATCTGATCGAGCTTTGCTTCGCTCATCGGCTTGGCCTTTACGCCGCGTTCGAGCTGGTGGTACATCAGGATTGTGCCTGCGCAGTTGGCTTCCAGATTGAAATAGCCGTCTGCGATTCGCTCGCCCGGAGTGAAAAAGAATTCCACACAACTGTCCAGACAGACGGGTTCGTTATAACTTTCAGCCACGGCCTTAACGTACTTGTCGTCAACTTTGAATATGACATATATATTATCGTTGTCATAGGCAAGCTTTGCCTTCACAGTTGGGAAGTATTCAGGCTTCTCACCCATATAAAATCCAAGTGTAAGCGGCTTAATATCCTGCCATACAGACTTATCCCAGTTTGCATCAATTTGCAAAGGCTCGTCAATGCGTTTAACCAAATATGACTTTTCTTTAACTGCGGATATTTCTGACACAGTACACGAAGCTCCAAATAAAAGTATTGAGAGAAGCAGAACAAAATTTACTGTCTTTTTCATACAAGTTCCCTGTCAAAATTTTCAATTAAGCATTAAGGCCAATGCATCAGTCCCCTCACAAGTTTGCGTTAGTTTTATTGTGTTTAATATGACTAATCTCCGTGCTAAACTTGCCGTGAACAGGCTGCTGTATTTCTTGCCTTATGCAGTAACTAATTAAGCTTTGTTTGACTTAACAGCATTACTGACCTTGGCTGCCATCATTCGAAGTTGGCTTGGCTTCATCGCTCAAATTATGACTGTTTATTACCCTGCCGTCATCCAGATCATTTCTCTTAAGTGTTTTGAGGTCGGAGAACATCTCTATCATATTTTTAATTCCGCCTATAAGAAGCCATATACTCACGATTACGGATACTGCAATTAATATCCAGAACTGAAGCTGCCAGAATTTTGCCCAGCCCATAGTCGTTGTATTGCCAGAGATCAAAGCGTACGCTGTTCCAACTAGAAATACTGCCATCCACCCCATAGACCAGAATATTGTTATAAAGTAAATAAATTTATCTGTTTTGGAAAATTCTTCTGTGACACCAAAAATTTTCAGGCCGCGTTGAGGTTTTTCTCTGGTGGACTGGTCAGATTCTATTTTGTATTTGCCCCTGTGGAGCATCTTTTCGAGATTGAAATTCCCTTTGCAGGTAAGAAGAGAAACCATAATATATGTAAGTATTGCCGAAGCCATTGCCACAGCAAACATCCATTGGCCGTTAATTGGAATCCTGAGCCAGCTCTCGAACATGCCGTGTTTTTCAATTATATCAGGGAAATGATTTGAGACATAGCTGTTGATGCTTGAAACAGTGGCAGGCATTTTAGAGATCATATAGTCTCGAAGTTTTGTGAAGAGAGCTTCCTGGTCCAGTATTATTTTGCCAAGAGAAAGCACGGCTCCAACTATCATTGCTGAATAAGCTGCGGGAGTTGTGCCTTTTCGCCAGTACAAACCACCGATTATTACTGAACCTGCTCCTCCTAAAACTATAGCACCGGTGAGCCCGAAAAACAGAAGTATGTCTTCTGTCTGCTTGTATAACATCCCGAAACAGAATACAAACAGTGCTACAAAAAGTATTGATCCCCTCAGAGCCCAAATATGTTTTTTGGCATTGAAAGGTTTGTTTCTTATCGGAATAAGTACGTCCTGAACAAAAATACTGCCCCAAGAATGCATGTATGTATTCAGGGTGCTGATTGAAGCAAGCATCATTGTGGCTGCGAACATCCCCATAAGGCCTGTTGGAAGCATTCGGGATATGGCAAGGGTAACTTTTACCTGATTTGTCAGTGCTTCGTTATCGACGTTCTCAGACACAGATTGTTGTATAACCTCAGCACCTTGAGAAAACTCAGGGTTGTTCATATATACAAATGCACAAATCGGTAATACAGCAAAGAAGACCATGTTAGGGACACCTCGCCAGTTGGCTATAATACGTGCCATTCTGGCTTCATGAGGGCTTTTGGCTGAGGCGTTATATCCCTGCGAGCCCTGCCATGCCATGTGATTGTAAACGAGGCTGAAGCCTGCGATAAGATAGAACCAGATATTAAAATCTTCGACTTTGTTCGTCAGCATCGGGTTTATCATTTCGGGGTTATCATCAATCAAAGTATCAACGATAAATGACCAGTCGCCGAACATGAAGAAGAAAAAGAAAATTGTAAGGCAGACAAACCCTATGTTTGTAAAAGAGCCCTGAACAAAGTCTGTTACAAGCACACCGATCTGTCCACTGAACAGAAGCAGTGTTAATGCAGAAATCAGCAGGAAAAACATTACCAGCCAGTAAGTTGGAAATGTAACAGAGCCAAGAGTGAGCTCTAAAGGCAGGTTGCAGAAGTAAACGAAAAACCGTGCCGTTACAGCAGGGAAAATACCCATGTTGATAATGCCTGCAACCCATTGCAGAATTCCGGCAAATATTCTGAAACGTCTGCTGTATCTCATTTCAAAGAACTGGGCAAGAGTCAGAGCTCTTGTTTCCCTGTATCGGTATATAATCCAGCCCGATAATGAGATCAGCAGTAATATTGGAACGTGAATCTGCTGCCACCACAAGGATGTAAAACCGGCTTTGTAACCAGTCTCAAATCCAGCTATAATTGAAACAGCTCCAAGCCATGCTATTCCTTCGGCTATACACAGCATATATCTGCCGCCTACTCTGCCTGCGGCAAGAAAGTCTGCAACGCCCTGCATATATTTTCTAGTTGTACCTGCGATTAAAAGTACGGTAAGAACTGATACAATAATTATCATCCAGTCAATTAGATGCATTTGGAGTCCTTGTTAAGAATAATATTTTACTAACTTCAAGCCTTGTCAAATCAGCCAGATGCCCGGCTGCATTTTATTTGAAAAGAGATTCCCCGTTCGTCTCAATTAATTCTTTGTACCAGTATGCCGAATCCTTCGGAATTCTTTGCAAGGTGGTATAGTCAGTGTAGATAAGGCCGAGCCTCTGTTTTACGCCTTCTGCCCATTCAAAGTTGTCCATCAAAGACCATAAGAAGTAACCTCTTATATCCACCCCTTCTTCGATTGCCCTATGTAATTCAAGGATGTATCTTTTAAGGAAATCAATCCTTTGAGTGTCGTGGACTTTGCCGTCGAGCATAACCCAGTCGTTATTCGCCATACCGTTTTCAGTGATGTATATGGGCTTATTATACTTTTCATAGAAAAACTTCGGCCCCCAGTAAAGGCAGGATGGTGTTACCGGCCAGTCGAATGAGGTAAGGCCGTAACCCATCTCTCTTTCGGCAGGCTGTGGTTTTGAATCCGGACCCATTTCTGTTTCTCTCCCGTTATAAATATTAAGACCCAGAAAATCTATGTCTTGTGAAATGATTTCCATATCCTTTAAGTCAATATCAGGCAGATATTCCTCGAAAGTTTTCACTCCGTCCTCTGGATATCTGCCTGTTAAAACCGGATCAGTCCACCATGAGTTGTTCCAGTATCCGATTTCTTCAACCGAAAACATGGCCTGTCTTGCTGCTTCAATATCTTCTTTGCTGTTAGTTGAAGGAATTTTTATTATTCCTACAGGCGCATATCCGACATTGGGTGTTTTTTTAGCAAATGATCGTATAACCTGCACGGCTTTGCCATGGGCAACAAGTGTATTATGAGCTGCCTGAAGGAATTGAGCAAATCCGAGTTTATCGCCCGGTGCATTAATTCCATCAAGATGCCCCTTTCCCAAAAAGATTTGAGGCTCATTCATTGTAATCCAATTGCTTACTCGGTCCGACAATCGCTCTACAACTGCTTTGGCGTATTCAGCGAACCAGTCAGGGCTCTGAGGGTTTAGCCATCCGCCGCGGCGGTAGAGTTCATAAGGATAATCCCAGTGAAAAAGGGTAATATAGGGCTCAATGTCCTTTGCGAGAAGTTCGTCAACTAATCTCTCGTAAAATGAAATCCCTTTTTCATTCAGCATCCCAGTGCCTTCCGGAAAAACGCGCGGCCAGGAAATGGAAAACCTGTAAGATTTATACCCAAGTTGATGCATTAGCGCAACGTCTTCCTTGTAGCGATTGTAATGGTCGCAGGCCACGTCGCCTTTCTGATTTTCCCAGATAGCATCTGGTTTATTGCAAAACATGTCCCATACAGAATCGCCTTTGCCGTCTTGTGAACGTGCTCCTTCAATCTGATAAGAAGCTGTGGCTGTGCCCCAGACAAAATTGGCGGGGAATTTTTTTGTGTTTTCCATGAAGATTCCTGTATTAGTTTCCTATAATATTTTTACATTTATGCTTTTCAAACAATTCAATCATTTCAACTTTAACCGGTTTTGGTATTGATTTTCCAAAAGGCATTTCGATATTGAGTTTCCCTCTTGATGTTGAACGGTAAAATTCGTGTGTTTTATTTTCCTCTCCGTAAAGAATTATTTTTACAGGTACAGCGGCATCAAATATTCCTTCGTTTTCTGAGTATATCTCAGCGGAAATATTTAACTTGTCGCCTTCAATATCTGCCTTTTGTACCTTTAAAGAGCCTATTTGATTTTCGCAAAGAGCAAAAACTTTCCACCCGCCGGGAGGCAGTGAAAGGCTGAAACTAATTGGATTCTGGCCTTCGGAAACTAATTCAGATTTTTCTATATCATAGACTACATTTGGCAGATTTCGGCATGTAACATTGAAAGTGTTTTGATTTCGCTCATCGGCATTGTATACAAACAGATATTTGGCTCTTCCATTAGCCAATAGGGTGTAGGCTGATTCTGTGCTGTCAATTTCAATATTTGGCGATACTTGCGGGGTTACATGTTCTTCTAAAACATCTACTGCATTGCTAATGTGTTCTTCACTTAGTTTTCGCTGTTTCTTATAATTTTCTTCGGTAGGCCGCTGGGTAGGTCGTTTGCCCTCGGCTATATCCTGATGCCATTTGGAGAAGTCCACTGGCAATGTTTCGGCGCCGGGTATCTCTATTTCTGCTGATTGATCAAGGTAAACCTTTCCGCCTTTTTCGATGTATTTATTAATGTTGTCAACTACACCCTGTCTGGAATAAATTGCCCCGGGCAGCATCACGGCTTCTTGTTTGAATAACTCTTTACTCATAAGCTGCTTTTCAGTTACAAATTCTGGGTAAATGCCTGCTCTCATTGCAGCTGGTCCGGCGATTTCCGAAATATGTATATTCCACCAAGGTGTTTCCTTGTTGTAATTGGAAGTTTCCTCTGGCGGTATGTGCAGGTAATTATCGAAACTGTTCACCCAAAACCATCCTGATAGAATCCACATATCTGCGGGCTCTTTTTCTAATTCCAGAAACATTGGGCCGAATTTATGCAGGTAATCGCCTATAGCTTCCGCTTCACTTTCAAGCCACGCATGTCCCGGATGCTGGAAATACTGTCCCCAAAGATTGACGTAATTCCAGAGGATTATCCCTTTTGCACCGCTGCCGAGGCAAACCCCTGTGGTGAGTCTCAATGTTTCGGGATAGATTGATTTATCCTCAGGCATCCTGAATATCCCAACCATTGCCCATACAGGTAATTCTGTCCTGCTTGAGTCCATTCTGAAATTGCTTCTCACGTCCATACGTTCAATTGCCAAAAGGGGGCTTTCCCGCCAGCAGTCGAGGTAAACCTCCTCAATCATCAAGCCGGTGTTTCCTTCAAAGCCCCCAGGGTAGTTACTTACAAGAAAATCCTCACGGTAACTTCTTGCCGTTTGAGTAACCATTTCATTATATTCTTCATAAGCGTCCTGACGAATCAGCTCGCACCATTTGAGCCATAAATCGTCTTCCGGGGCAATATACCCCTTTTCTTTGTATTCAGGGGCAGGGGCTTCTTTTCCGGTCAGTTTCTTGAAACGTTTATTTACCCAAGGGCTGTAACATCCAATTCCCTGACCGCCTTCGTAAGGGTTTCTATAGCCGAGAGTCCAAGCCCATTCATCCTCTGGTACAATTCCCCTTATTCTCTGGAATTCAGAAAGTACAGGCATGTACTGTTTCATTTGCTCTTTTGCGTATTTCTGTACATATTTGTTGTAGGGGCATGGTTTGTAGCCTCCGTAATGGGAAGCAAATTCTCCGGAAGGCAGAACCTTTTGAGCCCATTGATTTGGGTCAGGTATGTGAAATTTGACAGACTCTGCCATTGCCGGCCTTGCTATCATACTTAAATTGTTTTCTTCAAGGGCTCTAGTATGCTCTTTGCACCATTCCAAAAGAGACTCAGGGGTATCCTGATAGTCGAGCTTGCCTATAGAATGGTATCCCTGCATCACAACATTGTTAAAGTTCAAGTCATTGATGTATTTATAGTTCAGATTAAGTATATTATCAGGCATTGCAGCGTCTAATACGTGAGCAATATAAGGGTATTCGCCAAGGCGTGCCCCAAAGGGCAGTTCCTGAGGGCCTGATGCAAGATTTTTGTACTTTTGGACTAATTGAGCTTCTTTTTCTGAGGATTGAAAGGGAATACCCATTGCCCATCTTATAATTCTGTCCCAAAGCACAGCTTCTTTAGACCATATAGGATTCAGAGCATTTTTTTCATTTTTCACCAGTATGTTTGCTCTTGGAGCAGCAGTTACAGCTGCTACACGGCCTTCGTTTACCTGCCATCTGCTTATTAAGGGGCGGTTGTCCAATAATGCAAGATTTTCAGCTCCCTTCTTTTTACGGGTTTTGTGATAAGCATTAGCGGGCCAGTTTTTTAAGTTTATTGAGCCCAACAGCTCTGAATTGCATGTTTTTTGGATTTGCTCTCTGTCCATCGCGGCAATAGTAACATCGTCTCGAATTTCCAGAGGAAGAACAGCCCTAAGGGGGGATTCTCTGTATCCAATGTACTTCCTTTTGCCTTCCCCTGCATCAGTACTTGCACCTGTCAAAGGGTGGCCGTTTCCATAATTAACCACGCCTCCAGCCACTACTAATGCCCCGCCGTTTTTTACGTAATCAACAATCTTTTCCGCTGTTTGTTCATTTATTACGTCAACATCCTTGTGGTAAGGGTCATCATTGCGGGAGTCTTTTATATAACAGGGAGCCTCCCATAGGATTACAGCATCATAATTTTCGCATTTATTAAGGTGCTGCTGTGCTTTAGACCAGTTAACTTGCGTTACATTGAAACATTCGTCAAGTATTCGCTCTGGAGAGAAATATCTTTCCATCAGGTACATATAAGCACCTGCATCGTTGTAATAATATCTTTTTGTCGTTTCTGTGGTTTCACTTATGCAAAGAACATTTTTAGCCAAGCTGAAATTGGCTGCGATAAGAGAGAAAGTGCAAATTATTAAACATAGTTTAATATTTTTCATTTTTTAGAAACCTCGCTAATCTGAAATATTAAAATCAACAGGTGCTCTCAACGGATAAAAATCTATTTTCATTCAGTTCAAATTTTCTTAAATATGCTGCTTTGATTATCATCCAATTTTTGGTATCATAATGATTAGCAGTGCATTTAACAAGGCTAAAATTAATTTTATTGCATTTCAATGAAGTAAAATAATTTAATGCAATAAGGCGTTTAATGCGACAAATAGCGGTTTTTTGTTTAATTTAGAATAATTTAGCAAGGTAAAAAAAAATTTTTTTGCTTGACAATCAGTTATGTTTCACGATATAGTAATAAAATGAATTGTTTCTTAGAGAGGTAATTAAAATGGATCAGACTTTAACACAAGATGGACACCAAGAGGAATTGAAATCTTCAAGGACTCTGCAGGATCGTGTGCAAAAATATCTTATCGAGGAGGTGAGAAGAGGTAATCTCAGAGAAGGCGATAGAGTGCCTACCATCAAAGAGGTTTCCAATATTCTTAACGTGAGCACCAAGGTGGCTTTTCTCGCTGTAAAAGATATGCGTGATAAGGGGTGGTTTGAAAAAGTCTCCGATCGTAAGCAAGTAATAGCACGGGGTGTTGAGCGGCTTTTGCTAAACCAGCCGGTTAAACTGGCTTTTGCAAGCTGCGGAAACGGCCATATCCTCAGAGGGGTTTATCAAACTATTTTCAATCATTTGCAGGAAATGCTTGATGATTCAAATGCAGAAATTGAGTGCCTCCTTGAGATGGACCCTCATTCAAAGGAAATTCCGGAAAAGCCTTTTGATGCGATGATCGTTTCAGATTGGGAGCCCAACCAATTACGAGATTATGTTAGCGGTCCGATTATCGGCCTTGATACTTGGGAAGAGCTTGAGTTGGATTACCTTGTAAAGACAGACCACTTTCACGGCGGCGAAATGGCAGCAAGACATTTGTATGAAAGCGGCAGACGAAGTGTTGTTTATTGGGATCTGGTGGAAAAAAGATCACGGATCTACAGCGGTACTGATTATCGTCGTCTTGGTTTTCAAAAGGCCTGGATAGATTGCGGCGGGCATTTGTCAGATATAAAAGTCCTGCCTGTTCTGGCTGGTGATGAAAAAGTTTCTTCGTATGCCGATTACGCAAAAGAGGCGGATGCATATTTCTTTACTTGTGATTTCTGGGCGTTACAGGCCTGGGAGGAATTTAAAGAAATAGGAATACGGGTGCCGGAAGATGTAGCATTTATGGGTTTCGACGGCAGCTATGAAGCATTGAAGCATGACCCTCCATTGAGCACGATGGAGCAGCCATGTGAAGATATTGCCAAAAAGGTGCTTCAGATTGTCAACAGCACTGTTTTGAAGGGCGAAGAAATCCCTAAAGAAGAAGTTCTTGTTCCGCCCAGGTTACGTATTGGCGGCTCTACATAATTGTATTTCTAAAGCAAAAGGCATAATGCCGAAACAAGTATTTTAACTTTTTTAAGGAAACGCGGAATGAAATTTAAGACTTTTAAGCTCTCAGTTGCGATGTTATTCTCAGTGTTGTTTACCGTTTGCACTTCGAATTGCTTCGGTGATGTTGTCAGTGTTAATTTTGGATTCAGCAGTACCGACGTCGCTGGTGCAGCCGGAGCTTACCCGTATGCTGCAAACAACTGGAACAATGCCACTTCGGGCGCAGCCGGTTCAATGACCGATTTGATTGATTCCTCTGGCGTCTCTACTGGAATCAGCATTAGCTGGTCTGCCAATGAAGTCTGGCACAGAAGCTCTTCCGCTTCTGATGACGATGAGAAGCTTATGAAGTCTTTCCTCAATGATACTCCTCCAGGCGGGGATCGCAGTCAAAGTTCAACAGATCCTTCAACAGTTACAGTTTCTAACCTGCCGGGCGGGGGTTATGATCTAGTGATATATTCCGACGGCGACGAAACTAATATTGAAAAATCAACGATTTTCAATGTCAATGACGGCTCTGGCGTTATCACCAAGACCGCCAATGATTTAGTCCAGTATCCAGATGACGGCTATGTGCTTGATTCAGGTTTGAATTATCGTTCTACAAACAATGATTCCGATTACGGCAATTATCTTGTCTTTGAAAACCTTCAAGGCACTTCTGTTCAGATAGAATTTCACGGTGAGAATGATATATCATGGCGAGGTCATTTAAATGGTATTCAGATAGTTTCTAATCTCGGTATCGTCCCGCCTCAGAATTTATCAGCATTTGACATTTCAAGCAATAAGGCCCATTTGAGCTGGGAATCAGCGGGAGCCGGCTCAGCAGTTGATGGCTATAAAGTATATCGCGACGGGGTAAATATAGCGGATGTAACAGCAGCCGAATATGTTGATTATTGTTTGAGCCCTGATACCCAGTACAGCTATCAGGTAAGTGCCTATAATTCAGAGGATGAATCTGATTTAAGCCCTTCATTGGCAGTTGAGACAATGAGTTTTGGTGATTTAGCCGGCGACGGCGCAGTAGATACGAACGACCTTAGGGTTCTTCTCTTTAACTGGCTGGAAAGCGGGATGTGCATTCAGGGTGATCTGAATAACGACAGCATAGTTAATTTGGTTGATTATTCCGAGCTGCTTTCTCATTGGACTTACCCTGATATTACAGCCCCGAGTGTACCCCAAAATCTATCAGTATCGGATGTAACAAGCGCCAGCGTCTCATTGACCTGGCAGAGCTCAGCGGACGATACAGCAGTAGCTGGTTATTATGTATATCGTGATGGGGCACAGGTAAGTTCAAGTGGGGATAACGTCCAAACAGATGCTCCGCTCGATGCCCAAACCTCATACAGCTATCAGATAGCAGCTTATGATGAAGCCGGTAATGTCTCAGATCTCAGTGATCCTGTTGATGTTACCACTACAAACGAAACATACAGTGTAGCTGGTGTACCACATAAGGAGCTTGATTTTTCCAAAGAAGTCAAAACTTGGTGGTCTGAATTAAGCTACAACCCTGATTCAGTAAATTATGACCCGACAATCCCTTCACCTGAGTTTGTTCTTAATGCAGGTGATTTTGATGGAAGTATCCAAGATGCAATTGACGCCCTGCCTGAAGAGGGCGGCACAGTATTTGTTCCAAACGGCGTGTACACTGAGAATTTCGGTATTATAGCGCGGGATAATGTGCATATTGTTGGTGAGAGCAAAGAAGGTGTTATAATTCGTGCCCCTGCATGGGACCCAAATCAGTCGAATGAATACCACAGTGATGATCACCATATGATTAAAGTGGCAGGTCATGAATCTGCAATACTCTACCCTGTATTTGACTATCACTCATCGCTTAACAAGGGTGATTTCAGAGAGGAGGAATGGAATGCACTTGTAAACAAAAAACGCAACATTGCTTTTCGGAATCTGACTTTTGACGGGCATGGAACTGTCAATGGTGCGATTGATTTTGCAGCAGTGATGGATATCTTAGTTGAAAATTGTGAATTCAAAAACTTCACTCATTCTGTTGGTTACCATGAACCGGCTATCACAGGTCATGCCCATATTGATAATATTATCGTACGTAACTGTACTTTCCGTGAGGCTATAGATACTCCGCTCCAATTCTACATGGACGGCGTTCACGGCTGCTATATGATTAATAACGTATTTGAAGGGAAATTGCTGTTCCTCTGCAACGATGATTTTACCGAGGACCTCAACGAGAATGGCGTTACGGATGAGTATGAAGAGCGTGAATCAAAATATGTTGTCATCTACGATAATGAGTTCGTTAAGGATACATGGGATCCGATGTCGTTTACTGGTTCTAACCTTCTCTTCAAGAAGAATCATCTGCCTATCAATATAGTAACAATTGCTACATGCACTACCCGTTACTCACATCAGGCCCCTGATCTTGTTTATGAATTTTTCAACTTAAATTTCCTCGAGAATGATATAAAGAGCGTCGGCACCACTCTGGTCAGGCTGAATAATAACTCAAACCCGGCCCCGGAAGAGTATTCAGATCCGCTCATGGGCTATATAAACATTGAAGACAACTACGTAGGCAGCAATCCAACTGATGATGCATATCTTATAGTTGAACCTCCGGTTATGGAAAGCACTATTACAGTTAATGGTAACATGTATGGTCAGCCTTGGCCTCCGGTTGAGCCTGATACACAGGCTCCAACTGCACCATCTGGTCTGAGTGTAACGAATGTTTCTAGTTCAAGTGCTGCACTTTCATGGAGTGCTTCGACAGATAACATCGCTGTAGAAGGTTACAAGGTTTACCGGGACGGTGTTTATATTGATTCTACAAGCTCTACAAGCTATATAGACAGCTCTCTAAACCCTGAAACCGCTTACAGTTATTCAGTTTCAGCATTTGATGCAGCAGATAATGATTCCAATCTGAGTAATTCAGTAAATGCTCAAACCGAATCTGCGGATACCCAAAAGCCGCGGGTAGTCGTGATGACAGATTTTGGAAGGCTTACGAGTGAAGGTGATGCTTGGATAGGCGATCCTGATGATTACCAGTCTATGACGCGCCTTTTGCTGTACAGTAATATGATAGATTTGCAGGGGCTTATTTGTGTAACAAGCACAAGTGTGAAATATGATTTATATCCTGATGAGCTCAAAACGCATATTGATGCATATGGTCAGGTGAAAGACAATTTACTGCTTCATGAGAGCGGTTTCCCAACTGCGGGATATCTAAAGAGTATAGTAAAAAGCGGTAATGTTGATTCGAGTGTTTACGGTATGGATGCCGTAGGTTCGGGAAAAAGCTCAGAAGGCTCAGACTGGATAATTTCTCTTGTAGATTCGGATGACCCGAGGCCGTTGTACATTTTGGCATGGGGCGGCACTAACACACTTGCGCAGGCCCTTTGGGATGTGCAGGCAAACCGCAGTCAAGCTGAGCTGAATGAATTCCTCAGCAAAATTCGTGTTTATCCTATTGCAAAGCAGGACGGTTCTTATAACTGGTTAGTAAGTAACTTTGTTCAAGCCGGCGATCCTGACAAGCAGCTTTTCTGGATTGATGGCGCTGCGGGTGCATGGAAAGGTATTTCAGCCGGTCCGAGTACTATTTTTGATGTCCAGGGAGGCGATGAGAGCCTGGTTTCTCATCAATGGATTGACGATAATATAAGAAATAAAGGCGCTTTGGGTGTTCCGCAAAGATACCCTTATCATACCTATATAATGGAAGGTGATACGCCCTCGTTTATGTATATGCTGCCTGTAGGGATTGGTGATCCTGAGCGTCCTGAGCTTGGAGGATGGGGCGGAAGATACAGCTCCGACGGGCCTTTGCATACCGCCGAGATCGATACCGTAAATGGAATATCTGAAATCTACGCCAGCGTCTGGCGATGGAGGCAGGCTTACCAGAATGATTTCTCAGCCAGGATGGACTGGTGTGTTGAATCATATAATCTTGCTAATCATCCGCCGGAGGTAGAGGTTGAGGCTGCTCTGGAGAGGACAGTGAACCAAGGGGATCTGGTAGCTTTCGATGCCCAAAACAGCTACGATCCGGACAGCGACAACTTAAATTACCAATGGTACAGGTACTCTGAAGCAGATACCTATTCCGGTTCAATCAATATAAGCAATCCTGATACTGCGACTGCAAGTTTTACTGCCCCCGGAGTCAGCAGTACTGAGACAATTAATATCATTTTGGCCGTAACTGATAATGGTTCGCCAAACCTGACGAGATATAAACAATTCGTAATAACTGTTAATCCTTAATATAGAATCTTTCTGAAAAGACTTACGATGTAACATGTATTTTTTGGGCTTGCTTGCGTTTTGGCTCAACAAAACTCTGACCAGAAGAGGCTCATAAGAATTATATAACAGGCATACACGCTAAGTAAGAGTATGACGTATGCCAAAAGGTATAAATTAGAACTAAAAGGTATTACTGAATGAATCCTGAAATACATAAATTGACAGTTGCGTTTTTATTTTCAGTGCTTGCTGTATTTACTTCAAACAGCTTCGCTGAAACCATCAGCTTTAATTTTGGATTCAGCAGTACCGACGTCGCTGGTGCAGCCGGAGCTTACCCGTATGCTGCAGGCAACTGGAACAATGCCACTTCGGGCGCAGCCGGTTCAATGACCGATTTGATTGATTCCTCTGGCGTCTCTACTGGAATCAGCATTAGCTGGTCTTCCAATGAAGTCTGGCACAGAAGCTCTTCCGCTTCTGATGACGATGAGAAGCTTATGAAGTCTTTCCTCAATGATACTCCTCCAGGCGGGGATCGCAGTCAAAGTTCAACAGATCCTTCAACAGTTACAGTTTCTAACCTGCCGGGCGGGGCTTATGATCTCGTGATATATTCCGACGGCGACGAAACTAATATTGAAAAATCAACGATTTTCAATGTCAATGACGGCTCTGGCGTTATCACCAAGACCGCCAATGATTTAGTCCAGTATCCAGATGACGGCTATGTGCTTGATTCAGGTTTGAATTATCGTTCTACAAACAATGATTCCGATTACGGCAATTATCTTGTCTTTGAAAACCTTCAAGGGACTTCTGTTCAGATAGAATTTCACGGTGAGAATGATATATCATGGCGAGGCCATTTAAATGGTATTCAGATAGTTTCTAATCTCGGTATCGTCCCGCCTCAGAATTTATCAGCATTTGACATTTCAAGCAATAAGGCCCATTTGAGCTGGGAATCAGCGGGAGCCGGCTCAGCAGTTGATGGCTATAAAGTATATCGCGACGGGGTAAATATAGCGGATGTAACAGCAGCCGAATATGTTGATTATTGTTTGAGCCCTGATACCCAGTACAGCTATCAGGTAAGTGCCTATAATTCAGAGGATGAATCTGATTTAAGCCCTTCATTGGCAGTTGAGACAATGAGTTTTGGTGATTTAGCCGGCGACGGCGCAGTAGATACGAACGACCTTAGGGTTCTTCTCTTTAACTGGCTGGAAAGCGGGATGTGCATTCAGGGTGATCTGAATAACGACAGCATAGTTAATTTGGTTGATTATTCCGAGCTGCTTTCTCATTGGACTTACCCTGATATTACAGCCCCGAGTGTACCCCAAAATCTATCAGTATCGGATGTAACAAGCGCCAGCGTCTCATTGACCTGGCAGATCTCAGCGGACGATACAGCAGTAGCTGGTTATTATGTATATCGTGATGGGGCACAGGTAAGTTCAAGTGGGGATAACTATTTCACTGACTTCCCGCTCATCTCTCAAACGTCCTACAGCTATCAGGTAGCGGCTTATGATGCAGCAGGCAATATTTCACAAAGGAGCGATTTATTGAATGTAACCACTGATGATTCTGATGCCGAGAGTCTCATGACATCTGAACTCCTTGATAATCCCTCATTCGAAACAGGTGGGAGCTCTCCGGATAACTGGGTTATGGCTGGTTCAAAATCTGTGTTGGACTCTTCTGTATCACATACAGGCAGCCGCAGCATAAGGCTTGAAGGCTCTGCCGATACCCAGATTCGTCAGACGGTTGAGCTAAACTCTAATTCTTACTATCAGCTCAGCGCACACGTTAAATTAAACGGGCTGCTTGACAAGGCTACCTCAGCAAAAGGCGTTTCGATAAGGATTCGAAGAGCGGATAATTCGGTCTTGACTTTCAGTGAATGGGATACCACGGACATGAACTGGGAGAAAAAGAAAATAGCTTTTGTAACCTCATCCGGCGGTGATCATTATATCGAAATAGCATTCAATCTTGAAGATGGGGAATACTTCCATATTGATGATATCTCGCTTAGAGGGATTGTTAATCCCAGTTCTCCTTCTGCGCAGACATCTGGCTTATCTGCTGATTATTCAGGTTTCCCTGAAAACCATTTCTTTGATTATGCCAACCCTTTGACGGTTCCTGTAAAAGTAACAAACAGCGGTGATTCAACGCTTCAGCTTATCGCAGTTGTAACGTTGGACCACTTCTCAACACGCAAGAGCCTTATAGCTGATACGCACAGCATTCTCTTTGAGATTGAGCCGGGGCAGACAAAAACACTAAATGCGGCTTTCGAAAATGTATCAGCAGGCGGCTATGAAATCACTGCAAGTCTGATATATAATGGTGAGGTAGTTCTGGGCGATGTGAGGACTCATCTTATTTTCGACCCCTACAACTATGATCTTGTTGATTACAAACCAGCAGATTTTGACCAGTACTGGTCGCAGGCAATGGCTGATGCCAGGGCAGTGCCGCTTAATCCGATAGTTGATTATAATCACAATCGCCCGGGTGTATCCAGTGAATGGGCGGTTGTAGAGTTTAATGCTAACAGCAATCGCAAGGGAAGGGGCTTTCTTTTGATACCACCTCACAACCCCGGCGATAAGCTGCCCGTTAAGATCAGCTGCCCGGGAGCCGGCTACTCAGCTTCTCCCCTCGATACTTCCGGTTTATATGAAGGCTATGTCTATCTTGCGATGTCCGTGCATGATTTACCTTTTGACCATCCAACTATAGGCCGCGCACATAGTACAGAACACTATAACACAAGCGATGCCGGCGCATATATGAGAACAGGTCTTGAGTCGAGAGATACCTATTTTTACCGAGATGCCTATATAGCAATGGCACGTGCAGTGGATTTTGTACGCACTTTGGATATGGTCGATCCGGACAGGGTAGCGGTAGGCGGCGGAAGCCAGGGCGGCGCGTTAGCCTTTGCTGCTGCGAGTCTTGTCCCGGATGTGGCTTTAGTAACTGTGAACAGTCCGGGCAGAGCGAGATGGGATAAATGCACTTGGGATCCGGCTTATTATACGCCTCACCAGTCTTATACACCTCCGGAAGGAATGTCCAAAAGAGACCTGTTCTTAAACGTCTTGGCTTATTGCGATTCAGCCATTCATGCATCAAGGATAACCGCACCAGTTGCTGTTGGAATTCCGCTTGCCGATGAAATTGATTCGTCAGTCCTGCAGTGGAAGGCGTTCGATTCGATTGTTAATTCCCCAGACAAACGCTTTGTTGTGAATCCTTACGGACCACACCTTGATGTTGATATGAGCAGTCTCGTGCAAAGTATGGAGACGCTATATTTATTTAATGAGGATAATTGATCGTTGTAATAAATATATTAAATGGTTTTTGTGTTTTTAAGACTTAATATGAAAGGATGGATTATGCGTAAATTACTCTGTTTCATGGCTTTAATGTGAATGTTATCAATTTGTATGGTGATAGAATTACTGAATGATTAGTTATTTTTAGAGAAATAAAAATTTAATATGAAAGGACAGATAATGAAAAAGATATTCTGTTTTATGGCTTTTTTGATTGTTACAGCAACATTGCTGGCAGTCCCAGTACCCGAACCCAAAGTTATTTATGAAGAAAATTTCAATGACGGTACTATGTCTGATTACTGGACAGTATTTAATGGTGATATCACCGCTGACGGTACAACACCTGGTGTACATTTTGGCGATGACCCCCAGAGCGGTTACGGCAAATTGTCTTTTGGAACAGCTGCAGACACCCAGATTTTATTCGATCTCTATGAGCTGATCGTTACAGATTTGGGGTATCCTGAAAGTGAACTCGCTAATATGACCTTAAGCTATGACCTAGCGCAAACAAATGGCGCAGGAGGCTGGTATCCTTTTAGTGGCGGGTTTGTCAATGGTGGACAGATGAGGCACTCTCAAATGTTTCCTGCAGGCGGTTCCGATGGCTTTAGAGGTTCCGAAGCCGAAGCTAATGGTGACACAGACGGTTGGATGTTTTCAGGCGAAACAAGCTTTGGAAGTTCTTGGGGCGGCATTCCGGTTAGCCAACAGGGAGCTATACATCAGGGTATTGAAAAATACCATCGTTTGAACAGGGCTCCATGGAAATGGCAGAGGCTCAAGCACGAATTTGATGTTGATGAATATGTAACTATGAAGCTTTACCAAGACTATAACTTGGATGGCGAATACGTTTACGTAGCCGGCACTGAAAATGTACATCCCAGTGCGGGCAGCCCTTGGCAGTATCCTGAACAATATACAATGAAAATTGGAAATACTGGCGTAAGCTGGTTTGTTGACAATGTAACCGTACAGCTGAATAATCCATTTGTTGACTGGAACCTTATCTTTGAAGACAATTTCAACTCAGACTCAATTGACCCTCAATGGACTACAAGCGGAAACTGGACTGTGCTCGGCGCCGACGATCCGAATGCTGTGAATCCACCATGGGGAGCAATCTCAGGCAGCATGGCTGCTTCTGAACCAAATGCATTTTTTACAACAAATATCCCTGCAACCAATGCAGGCGAGCTGACAGCATTATCGTTCGACGTTGAACAGTCCAACGGCAGCGACGGCGACTTCCCTATCTTCTTCGGCTTTGGCGATGCAGAAAGCGATGAGTATTATGTTGAGTATGCAAGCCCTGCTTTGGTTTACAGCGATACTTCAGGCGCAATGGTAATGCAGTCCAGCACTGAAGGAAACGGCTCAGATCCATTCGACCTTACAACAGACAGCTGGTGGAGCTTTGGAGCCGGTGTTGAGGGCATGGCGATCAACCATGAGACATCTACACATATTGATATGATAATTAACCCATGGGAGAATTATCCAAACGGATCTGTAAGCGTTTACTTCGATGGAGAACTGGCCGCTAAATGGGAAGACTTCAGAGGTATTTTTAGCTTTGATGAAATATTCTTTGGTATTAGAAATAATGTTTGGGAAGAAGGGCTCAATGAAGGAGCCGGCGGCTATACACCCACATGGAATTTCGATAATATCAAGGTTTATACCAGAGAGTCCAAATGCGGCGATGTTGGTTATTACAACCCGGTTGACTTCAATGAAGACTGTGTTGTTGATATAATCGACTTTGCAGAATTTGCTTCAGAATGGATGTCTTGTACATTTCCTAATATGACTTGTTTACAGTAAGTGTATAATAGCAGCGGGCGGTCCTTTCGGACCGTCCGCATTAAAAACGAATGAGAGTATATAATGAAAAAGAAAGCTTTTACATTAATCGAACTGCTTGTGGTTATATCCATAATTGCACTATTGATGGCAATACTTATGCCGGCTCTTAACAAAGCTCGTCAAATGGCCCGCAGAGTAGTATGCAAAAATCAAATGAAACAAATAGGCCTTGCGTTTTCGATTTATGAAACCGAAAATGATGATAAGCTGCCGCAAAGCATTGATGGTAATCCGGCAAATGTAGAAGATGCCCTTAATAAGACATGGTGGGGCTTGCTTGGACCTTCCTTAGGCCTTGAATCAGGAAGTATGAAAGATATGGATAGATTCAGAGAAGCCAGTGTTGGTACGGTCGGAAACTGTCCTTCCCATGGAAAGATTTCCAAAGACCCTGCTGCAGGCGGAAAGGAAAGCTTCAGCTATTGCGCAAACGCAAACTTAGTAACAAGGTGGAGCCAAGATAACGGCAGTCTTGGTGGAGCTAGTTTAAATCCAGTGAAGTCTGCTTCAATAAGAAGACCGCACTCAAAGGTCCTTGTATATGAGATATTTCATGCTGCGGATTGGCCTCTTGCTCAGTTTGGGAACTGGCGAGGTTCTTATCACACTGGTTTAGAAAGAAACAGTCCAGGTCTCCTTGCATACGATGCTTATGGCGAACTTGAGGGTGCAGGCTGGGGACCGACTCATATGGATTCCTTGAATTATCTCTTTGCCGACGGCAGCGTTGATTCTGTAGATCATATGGAAAAGATGCTGGACGGACATTTTAAACCTTAATTGCAGTTATTATTAAGCTTGAGTGATTTTACGATGAATATTAAAACTGCTGCATTGTGTTTGTCAGTTTATCTGACTCTATCTTTGACGGTTTTGGGTCAAACCTTGATAATTGAAGCCAGACCTACGATTTCGGACAATCAATTTGTCCAATCTGGCGAAGATTATTACCTTTTGTCTGAAATAGAGGACATCAAAACAAAAAGTACTCAGTTTGATCGGGTAAGCTCGAATGAAGCTCAGTATCAGGATTTCTATTTCATACGGCCGAACGGATATGTGGAATGTCAAATTGACATTCCGGTCTGTGGCAATTATAACATTTTTACCCGTCTTTATCAGCACGGTAATACAGGGCCTAAGGCAGAAGTTTATGTCAACGGCTCATGTAAAAATGAAATAAGCGGCAACAAGACGTGGGCCAAGACAAGTGTATATCTTGAAGCAGGCATCTGCACAATAAGATATAAAGAATCCGGCAGCGGCAGTACAGAATGGCCATTAAGGATGGTCGGCTTGGATGCTGCAGCTGTTACCAATGACCTTGATTGGAATCCGCCCGAATGCCTGAGCACCCATCCCTACAACGGCAACCAATACTGGTGGGAGAGACCAAGTAATGAGGTTGACCAAATACAGGTAACCGCAGGCAGCAAAACTGCCGAATTTGACGGCAGCTGGGGTTATACGGATATTCTAATGATAGACGACTCGGGTCAATATCAGGCAACTATTGATGATTTGAGTGTTGCTGGAGATTCTCTGGCAGGTGAAGATCTTTCCGCAGCGAATGTTAGTTCAGACACTCAAAAGAGGATGCATGATACGGCTGTTTTGGCTGAGCGGGATAATAATAGAATCAGTCCTAATTATGATTTAATCAAAGATGAAGTAAGTGTTTCAGTGCCGGAGGAAGAGTCGGGATATATCAAAATCAAAAGATTCAATAATACCACCATCCGCCAGATGCCTGAGGGGCAATATGTTTGGGATGGTCGGCTTGAAAATGAAATATATTCAGATTTCGCGCAGAAGAACGGCTACATATTGGAGTTTACGCCCGTTTCAGGCGGGTCGAGATCTTTGCTGTCTTGTGTATATTCAGACCCATCTGTTGTTTCAATGGTGAGCCCGAGATGTCTTGAGTTTAGTCCAAACGATGATGATGTTTACGATACTGCTCAGGTGAATCTGAACACTCAGTCCGGCTTCAATTTCAATTCCTCAGACAGCGTTGTAGTTAGAAACAGCAGCGGAGAGACTGTTAGAAATCTGCCAAAAACCGATCCGATCCAATGGGACGGTAAAGATAATAGCGGCAGCATCTGTACGGCTCAAACATACACTATAGAGATTCTTGATAATTCAGGGCAGCTGAGAGCGGGTTCTAAGATAAATCTGCTTGATTTGCCGCCGACAGGACAGGAGCCCCATGATCAGGGTGATTTCTATGTACTTGGTATGTGGCTTGGTTTTAATTCTACTCAAGCATCCGATCTTGATAATTTAGTCTCGATGAATTGCAACGCCTTCAGGCACCCTCATTCGGGAACAGTTCAATACGGAGCTACACGTCAGGCTTCTTCTTGGTGGCCGGCAGTTGAATCCAGGAATTTGAAGGTTCTGGTAAACCTTTATGAAGTTGTCGAAGCAATAATAGATTTGCCTATGGCACCTTCTGAACCTCGCCTTGAAGATCTGCTCGGGCCTTATGTGAATCCTGTCAAAAATAAATCTTCTCTTTTGGGTTACGAACTTTTGGATGAACCGAGCTATGAACCGGAAATGGGATATCGCTTGAGAGCTATACAGCAGGTCCTGCACAGGCTTGACCCTGATCATCCCAGCGTACCTGTTTTAATTGGCCGCGACTCAAGGATAAGCGGATATACTTCAGATATGAAGCCCCACCAGCTTCTTCTTGATGTGTACCCCTTTAATCAGGGTACTCAGCCGGGTGATTTAAGAGATATCTGGGGTTATCAGGGCATTGATATGCTTGAGTACATGGATTGGGCGATGGATTTTGTGGAACCTCGCGGGGTAAAGACTTGGATCATACATCAATCGCATAATTTTCTCGATAGCCTTAGAGAGCCGACCCCCGAAGAAATTCGTTTACAGGTATGGCTTGGCCTTTCAAGAGCAATTTCTGGTTCCTTTTTCTTTATATATGAAACCCAGCAAGACTGGACAGGCATCGAAGACAACCCCCCAATTAAATCGGCTGTATCTGATGTTTACGGCAGGCTTAAACAGCCTGAAGTGTACAATGTGCTGCCTGAATTAAGTAAAGATGATTTTGCAATATCAATTTCCGGCGGCGGGAATCCTTATGGATACAGCAATGGAGAAGCTGCTGCCTTACAGGCTGAAAACAAGAAATATATCATAGCAGTGAATCACGATTGCACTTCCTCATCAGAAATTACCATTAACAGCGCTGACTACCCTTCAGCAAAACTGAAAGACCTCGAAAGCTCAGTTGAGTACAATATGGGCGAGGTAATATCTTTCCCCGCTGGTGATGGTAAAATCTTTGAGATTATAACACAAGACCAGACACCACCTGATACTCCTGCTGGAGTAACTGTCAATGATATAACCGAATCTCAGCTCAGCTTGAGCTGGGATCTGCCTCAAGACAGCGCTCCTGCAACAGGGTATCGTATATATGATGGTTCAGGTTCCTTATTAGCGGATATCGGGGCTGAGGATTTTTTTTTGGACGGACTTAGTTCAGGTCAAAGTTATTGCTTTTATGTAAAGGCCTACAATCAATTTGGAGAATCGATTCCAAGCGAGACTGTTTGCGGGCAAACTTTTAATTCAGAGCCGCCTTCCTCTCCGGATAATGTGAAAATTGCTGGCTGTGGAGCTTCCCAGATTGAGATTGAATGGGATTTATCTCAAGATAATGTTGCAGTTCAAAACTACGATTTGTTTAGCGATGGTCAATTGATTGATACTATTGAAGGCTCAAGCTATTTAATGCTTGATTGCCAGCCTTCAACTAGATATGAATTCCAGCTAAGGGCAAGAGATGTGGACGGAGGCTTGTCATCATTAACTCCGCCTGTTTGTGTTATAACGTGCCAGGATGATCCGGTACCTGCTAACTTGCAGGGGTATTGGAAATTTGATGATCACACCACTGCGAGTATTCCGGACTCATCCTTATACAACCGCAACGGTACAGGTTATAATGTTTTGTCTGCTCCCGGTTATCTTGACAATTCGCTGCAGTTCAACGGCTCTGACTCAAAGGTTATGATTGATTCTTTCGGAATTGACGGCAATCAACTCACAATTGCCGCATGGGTTAAGGCGTCCGGTTTCAATTTTGCCGGGGATAACCGGATTCTGTCCAAGGCTTCAGGTTTTTCTGAGCAGGATCATTTCTGGATGCTAAGTACAACGAGAGTCGGCGGGGAATATTTCCTTCGTTTTCGTTTGAAGACAAATGATACTACAACAACGCTTCAGGGCGTTTCTCAGCAAATACCGATAGACCAGTGGGTTCATGTTTGCGCTGTGTACGATGGTAGTACTATGAGAATTTATAAAAACGGCTGTGCTGATTCTCAAACAGCTCTGAAGTATGGCTGCATAGACAATGGAAACAGTGTTGATGTAGCTATAGGAGCAAATCCTGACGGAAGCAGTGTTTGGCAGGGTAGTATTGATGATCTCAGAATTTACAGCGCAGCCCTGTCGCAGACGCAGATTCAGGAAGTAATGGCCAATAATGAGCCGTTGGAGGGCGAGCCTTCTGCAGAGCCTTGCGGAAGAATAGAAGATGTAAACTGCGACGGCATTGTAGATATGAGCGATTTTGTGTATATACACAGATACTGGCTTCGGGATGCTTTTAAGGGGCACGGTGATTTTGTAGAAGACGACCATGTTGATTTTAATGACTTAGTTCAATTTATGTCCAGCTGGCTTTATCAGGGCAGCTGATTTAGAAGTCAATATTTTTCCGTTAATATTTTTAAGCTTCCGGGCTCCTCGCTAATACAAGGGTTAATCGCCTTTGGATGACTTACATAGAATACATTATTTGAAGAATCCCATTTCACGGCAATATTTCCATAAGGAGTAGGGACCTCTCCGCTTGCTTGCTCAATTTCTTCGAGATAAGGATTCACGGAAAAAGTCTTGAATCCCGGTTCCAGAGGCTTAACTCCTAAGATCAAAGAGTAATAAAAGTAAATCGGTACAGTTGACCAGCCATGACACAGGCTTCCTGCCCCATTAAAATCATAAGCTCCTTTTATAGTTTCCCAGCAGCTTGTTGCACCGCATTTGAGCATATGACCCCATTTCTCGGCTATATCTTCCAGAACGAAGGCCTTGTAATCAGATTTCAATATAACAGCTTTATAAACATATAAAAGATTACAGAGTGTAGCCTTTTCAATGTTCTCATTGTAAACTATGTTTTTGCAAAAATCATTTATTGATTGTTTTTGAGGTATGCCAGTGATTAAAGCAAGTGATTCGGTTAATTGGGAATAAATTTTTTGTTTTGGCTGAGGCTCTAATTGTGTCGGGAGCAGTTCTGATGAGCCGTACATTGAACTCAATGTGTCTTTTAGTTTTTCGGCTTTCAGCGAATAGTATTCAGACCTTGCTTTATCACCAATATACTTGTATATCTCCGCCGCTGAATTAAAAGACTCCAGTAAAAATAGATTTAAAGGGCTTTCGATTTTTGCTTTCCCATCTTTTTGGCAGCCATTAAGAGCTGGAGTCCATTCATAGAAGTTCCAGTATCTCGAGCCTTGGGGCGATTCCATTAAACCCTGTTCATTACACATAGAAATATAGCTTTTGAGCATATTGTCAATCTGCTGCGCAAATTCGTTACCGAGATTACTTCTGCCGCTGAAAAGAATATGCTCATGGATAGCTACAATCCAGATAAGTGAAAAGCATGGAATTGTAGTGCTCTGGACACTGGGTGCGCAAAGCTCAAGAAAGCCGTCTGAATTCAAACTCTCGCCTAATAGCCGCAATGAAACTTCGGGAAAGTCGTACTCTCCAAAAGCATAATATCCGCAAAGGGCTTGAATCCTTGCGTCGCTGCTGTATAAAGCCTGTTCACGCCAAGGGCAGTCTTCGTAATGCTCATGCATGCATAGCTCCAGCGTCTTTGTGCATAATTCATAAATACGGTTATGCAGTTCATTGCTGCATTCGAAGCGGCCTCTGGGCTTTACAGGGTATGAAACTTGTTTTAGTCCTATCCTGTGAATTTGGACAGGCTTATTTGTTCGGGTTAAATGCAATTCAAGATATCGGCAGCCGAGCCTTCTGGCTGGCATCATCCAGCTTTGCCTGCCCTCTGCACAAATGTATCGGTCAGCAAAATTCCTGTCCTCAATGCAGCATCTGACTCTTTTGTCCAGCAGATGTTCTCCATGCGCTATGTCAACTGCAGTTCCTCTTTCAGCTGTTAATTCCAGTTCTAAGTAGCCGAAGCTTTCCTGCCCAAGGTCGAATATTGCATAGCATCCCTCGTGTTCATTTTTTGGATGAAAAACAAAATACTCGTATTTGCCAATATCACTGGTTTGGTGCAATGGTATCAAGGTGTCTTGTGCCATTGTCTGGGCAACCGGGCAGTCAATATTCTCGGAACTGCGATTAAGGCTGCCGTATTCAATTAAGCCGGCAGATATTTTTGAAAGCGATAGCTTGGGCAAGGGTCTTGGATCTAATTTTCCCCAAAAACCATTTGTTGCCAAAGTTTTCTCAATTGGGATTTCCCAGTTTTTATCGTCATAATCTTCAAATGTCCACCCGTCATTTTTGGAAGCGTCGCAAATGATATTATAACCCAGCTGTGCTGTTGTATGTGGTATCGGGCCATTTTGATATTCTGGAGAGGTTCTGATTCTGCAATTTCGATCGCTTGAAATTACATTGTCGTAATTTTCAACAGCGAAAATTATCCCTGGCTGCCCCTTTATATACCGGCTTGTATTTTTTCCCTGATAGTAACCCAGAATAGCGAGGCAGTTAATTCCGCTTTTCAGGTAATCACCTATTCTTAATGTGTCGTAATGTTTGTGTTTCGGATAGTCGCTGAATTGACCTGAATAAACAAATTGCCCATTTATCCAAACGCAATAGTCCGTATCAATGCTGATGTGAAGGGACGAGTTGGGATCTGCGCTATCCAGATCAAAAGTTCGTCTTATATTGACCCATTGATTTTCGCAATATTGTGGGTTCTTAAGCCATATCCACTTACTTTTAGTCAGCAGCGGGTTCTTTTTATTTGGTAATATAGCATTTTTAAGTTTTAATATGGGCGTCATCTTAAAATTATCAATTCATTTATAATTATTTAGGCCATGAAATAATACCGACTTGCAGCATAATGCAAATCAATTCCACAATAATACTATATTTAGGAGTTATCTGCAATGAATAAATAATAAAAAAGCATAAGTTTCTTTTTGTTGAAACATAAATGTGATAAAAAGGCCGTGGTTTTTAAGCCATAGTTTAAGATTATATATATATTGCCAATTTTGATACGAAGTTTTTATTTGCTTATATCCCTTATCATGGGAAATTGGCCTTAAGATAATTTTCCATTTGAAAGCTTGCCGCCATTAATATGATAAATACAGATAAGTATTTGTTATCAAAAGTCTTATTGTTTAATGTTTTCTTGCTGCTATTTTGAAATATATTTTATTTGCTTGAGCGGAAAATAATTTTTATTTTGTTAAATTTCAAAAAAATAACTTGAAAATCATTAAGATTCAAGTTATTGTAATATAGTGGTTCATATTAAAAATATGCAGTAAACTTTTTGTGGTGGAATTATTAATTCAACAGGGTTTGGCATCAAGCATTGCTTTTGTGGAATTTGACTTTCGAACCTATCTTCGCGTTGAAGTTATGTATAAGGTTCGATGTATAAGACGTTTTTTATTAGAGGTTAAAAAAATGAAGAAAATGCTATTTTTATCGTTACTTAGTGTTGTTGTTGCCGCAAATGCCTCTTACAACACTCAGTTGCTGCAGGATGGTTCCTTTGAAAACTGGGAAAGTGATAATCCTGAATGGGTCTATTACTGGAATGTAAATGCTGGAGTTCATTCTGTTGGAACAGAAGACGAGGCCTATCAAGGGTCGCGTTCGCTCGAGATTACGTCTAATTCAGACTGGCAAGAGGACGGGGTGAGCTTGAACACAGAAAGAAATGAGTTGAATGATGGCCTTTCTTACAATGCCGGCGATACCGTCGAAATGAGCATGATGGTAAATGTAACAGACTGGGACTCGACAGGCACAGGTACCGGACTTGGCTTCAGGCTTGTTAATAATAGTTCAGTAGCGTATGTCTCAGACTTTGTAAAAGAGACCAACGGAGACTGGCAGAAGATTACGGGTGAATACACCTTTTCGGAGGCCTTTCAAGGCGAACTCAATTTCCAGATTAGATTTAATCACAGTCAGAATACTAACTCTAATGTTACAGATATCGCTTATGTAGACAGCGCTTCAATGCAGGTTGTTCCCGAACCTGCGACATTGTCTTTGCTTGGTATCGGTTCCTGTCTTCTTTACCGGAAAAGAAAGAGATGAAGTCATAGCGTTTCACCTATCAGTTCGATTGAATTGATATAATTGCACGATCAGTTGTTATACACTGTCCGATTAATTCGGGCAGTGTATGTTTAAAAAGAGGGTTTGTTTGCTGCCAAAACCCTCTTGTGTATATATGCTTTTATCTGATTTTGGCTGCCTTCATATTTCTCTTTATTCATCTCTCAGTTCAATTCGCCGGTAACCTCCATAAATTTCTTGCATCTGCAGTTGCTTGAAGGGATTTGGGACAAATCTTTTATGATTATTTAGGAGTTATTTGCAACGAGTAAATAAGAAAAGAATAAGTTTCTTTTTGTTGAAACATAAATCTGATAAAAAGGCTGTAATTTTAACCCCTAATTTCATATTATATATGTATTGCCAATTTGGAGAGCGGGTTTATATTTGCTTATGTTTCGTGTAATAGGATATTGGCCTTATTTTAGTTTTTTATGCAGATGAACGCAGTGATAAACATAATTATTAGCTATAAGTTTTTATAATAAAGGGTTTTATAGTCCAAGTGTTTCTTGCCGTTATTTTGGGTTATGTGTTATTTGCATGAGCAAATAATAATTTTTTATTTTGTTTAAATTTCAAGAAATTAACTTGACAATTGTTAAGATTCAAGTTATTGTAATATAATGGTTCATGTTAAAAATATGCAGTAAACTTTTAATTATGATGAAATCTTTAGTACAACATGTTTGGCACCAAGGATTGCTTGTGTGGAATTTGATTTTCGAGCCTAATCTTCGCGTTGAAGTTATGTTTAAGGTTCGATGTTGATTATGTTTTTTCTGAGAGGATGAAAAAATGAAAAAAATCCTATTTCTATCGTTAGTTAGTGTTGTTGCGGTAGCAACTGCCGCCCCTTACAACGCTCAGTTATTGAAGGATGGCTCTTTTGAAGAGTGGGACTTTGACAATCCTGAGTGGGTCTATTACTGGAATGTGAATGCTGGAGTTCATTCCCAGGGGACCGAAGATAAGGCCTTTCAGGGTTCTCGTTCGCTCGAGATCAGGTCTAATTCAACATGGCAAGAGGACGGGGTGAGCTTGAACACTGGCAGAAATGTCATAAATGAAGGTCTGTCTTATAATGCCGGCGATACCGTCGAAATGAGTATGATGGTAAATGTAACAGGCTGGGACCCGACAGGTCCAGGCACTGGACTCGGCTTCAGGCTTGTTACTAATCCGGTTGACAGCGGAGTTTCAGTTGCGTATGTCTCAGATTTTGTAAAAGAGACTGACGGAAACTGGCAGGAGATTACGGGAGAATATACCTTTGCAGAGGCCTTTGAAGGTGAGCTTAATTTCCAGATTAGATTTAATCACAGCGAGAATGACAACTCTGCAGTTGAGGACTACGCCTATGTAGACGGGGCTTCAATGCAAGTTGTCCCCGAACCTGCGACGCTGTCTTTGCTTGGTATCGGTTCCTGTCTTCTTTACAGGAAGAGAAAGAAATAAAATGATACTCCCACTTATATCAGTTCAATTGAATTGATATAATTACACGAACAACTATTATACACTGTCCGATTAATTCGGGCAGTGTATGTTTAAAAATAGGGTTTGTTTGCTGCCGAAATTCTTAGTTTTTATAAGCAAATTTGAAATATATCAGGTCAGGATACAGTATTTATGTTTAATTTTTTTGAAGAACGTGACCATAAAATTCTAAGCTTCAAAGACACTATCCAATCCAAAATCTTTGAACCGATAAGCGATTTGGAAGTTGAGGCATACACCAGTAAAGAGCCTCTTTCATATCCCGAGAGAACCACTGGGGATAGGGTAGCTTTGCAGCCGGGCGAGAAGTGGGGTGATTTGTTTGACTGCGCGTGGTTCCATTTTACCGGTTCTGTTCCGTCTGAGGGTTGTGCAAAGAAGATCGTTCTTCTTATAGATGTAAATGGAGAGGCCTGCGTATTTGATGATGAAGGTAATCCAGTCCGCGGGTTGACCAATGGCAGCTCTATATATGAGAGAATTCACGGTGAACCGGCCAAAAAAGTGCTTCAGTTTAATGATTGCGGCAAAGAGGGTCAAAAAGTTGATATATGGGTAGATGCCGGTTGTAATGATCTTATTGGAGAATTGTCAAAAGACGGTACCCTAGAGCAGGCGCAGATCGCTGTATGTCATGAAAACATACGTTCGCTTTATTATGATTATTGGATTCTTTGCGAACTGTCCTGTGTTCTGGATAAGAACTCAGCGAGATATTCTAGGATAATGAAAGTGCTTTTTGATTCCATGAATATCCTTCAAACATTTAATGATGAAGAAATTGATAAGGCACGTCAAATTCTGGCTGTTGAAGTTAACAGGAAGAATGCTGACCCATGTCTTACCTTGAGTGCTGCAGGTAACGCCCATATCGACTTAGCTTGGCTGTGGCCAATCAGGGAAACTATTAGGAAGGCCGCAAGGACGTTTTCAACTGTCCTTGAACTCATGGACCGTTATCCTGACTATGTTTTTGGCAGCTCGCAGCCGCAGCTATATTTATGGGTAAAAGAAGCTTATCCCAAGCTTTATGACAGGATTAAGGCCAAAGTGGCGGAGAAAAGATGGGAGCTCCATGGCGGAATGTGGGTTGAATCTGATGTGAATATGCCAAATGGAGAGTCTCTAATCCGCCAGTTTTTATACGGAAAACGTTTCTGGCAAAGTGAATTCGGGATGGACACAGAGATGCTCTGGCTGCCGGATACCTTTGGCTATTCGGCTGCTCTTCCGCAGATTATGAAGATTTGCGGTGTGCGATACTTTATGACACAAAAACTCGCATGGAACAGCGTGAACAAGTTTCCACATTACACTTTTGATTGGGAAGGTATTGATGGGAGTACGGTACTTACACACATCCTTCCTGAAGAGACTTACATCAGCCACGCTGGCCCTAGGGCAATTTCAAAAGTTGAAGATAATTATGCCCAGAAAAATGTAAGCGACAGGGCACTTCTTCTTTATGGTATTGGTGACGGCGGGGGCGGCCCGGGAGCAGAGCATCTCGAACGGCTCGAAAGATTAAAGAATCTTCAAGGAGTTCCGCCGGTAAAGCAGGAATTCAGTGAAGAGTTTTTCAAAAAGATAGATAGAGACGATTTGGATTATCCTCGGTGGAGGGGGGAATTGTATCTTGAAAAACATCAGGGCACATATACCTCACAGGCAAAGAATAAAAAATACAATCGTTTTCTAGAGGTAAAACTGAGAGATTTGGAATTATTGGCCTCTATAGCTTCCTTGTACGGATTTGAATATCCTCAGCAGAAGATTGATGAAATATGGAAAGAGGTTCTTCTCTACCAGTTCCATGATGTCCTGCCCGGTTCTTCTATAAAGAGGGTTCACGATGAGTCATTGCAGCGTTATGAAATAATGATTGATGAGGTTGAAGGTTTAACCCAAGGGCTTTTACAAGATATTTCAGGGAACATCGGCGCATCAGGAACTGAAAATCCTGTTATGGTTTTCAATTCACTATCATGGGAACGAGATGAATGGGTTAAATTAGGCCAAGACTGGGCTAATGTTAATGCATCTGCAATGGGCTGGAAGATTGAGGAGTTTGGCAAAAAAATCCCTGAGTTTGCTGAGTTTAAGGCAACGCAGCTGCTCTTGGAAAATGACGCTTTGAAAGTCGAATTCTCACAAGATGGTTCAATAAAATCAGTTTGGGATAAATTCAACGAATTTGAGGCAATTAGAAAAGGCGAGAAAGCAAATGTACTGAAACTATACACCGATAATGGTGATGCATGGGACATACAAACCGAATATCGCTGTTTACCTGTAGAATATTTTAAGCTTGAAAACTCCAAAGCCTATAAAGACGGGCCTTGTGTAGTTCTTGAACAAAATTATGTTTATAACAAGTCAAGAATTTTGCAAAAGATAATATTGACCCAGGGCAGCAGCAGGATGGACTTTGAAACAACAGTTGACTGGCATGAAAAACACAAAATGCTGCGTTCGGAATTTCCTGTTGATATTCTGGCCGAGCAGGCAACTTGTGATATTCAGTTTGGAAGTATAAAGCGTCCAACCCACAAGAACACGAGCTGGGATGAAGCCAAATTTGAAATCTGTGCACATAAATATGTTGACATTTCTCAAAATGAACGAGGCGTGGCTCTGCTAAATGATTGCAAGTATGGTTACAGGGTGTTCGACAATATTATTGATATAAACCTTTTGAGGAGCCCCGATTTCCCCGGTAAAGATGCCGATCAGGGCAGGCATACCTTCGTTTATTCTCTTTACCCGCATAAAGGCGATCATATTGAAGGCGGAGTAATACGTGCTTCATACGAATTGAATATGCCTTTAACCGTCAAAAGCTTGCCTGATAAAAAGCAAGATCTTGCAAGCTCTCTGAGCTTCTTAACTGTAGATAATGAGAACATTGTAATTGAGACGGTTAAAAAGGCTCAGGACAGTAATGATATTATAGTAAGATTATATGAAGCCACAGGCAGCAATTGCCGGACTGTGCTTTCATCTGATATGCCTGTAAAGGATGCTTGGCTGGTAGACGGCTTGGAAAATGATCTGCAAAAAATTGATGTTCAGGCATCAGGTATAGTTCTTGATGTTAAGCCGTGGGAAATCAAAAACATTAAACTTAATTTAACTAAAGTATAATATACCTTGAATTTGAGTCTCGATTGAATGAGGAACATAGAATGATAAATGCGGAATTGAAAATGCATAAAGGCGCGATGACTTTGTTCTTGGATGGCAAAGCCCAGCCTTTTACTACTTATAAGCCAACTGAACAGCCTGATGACACCCTTTTTGAGCAAACAGTTCTAAAAAGTGTTGACGATTTGTCGAAAAGGGGAGTAGATGTTTTTTTTGTGCCTATTTTCTTTGATTGGCCAGAGGAAAATAAATACGATTTTTCCAAAATGGACTGGCGCATAAAAACAGTTTTAAAGGTCAATCCACAGGCAAAGATAATCATTCGAATACAGGCAGAATCCATGAATCCTGAGTGGTGGCTCAAGGCCAACCCTGAAGGTGTATCTAAATACGGTCTAGTCAGAGGTCATGAAATCGACCCTGCCAAGCATGCAACTCCGCCGAGTCCGTCTCTGGGCTCTGATTTCTGGGAAACTGCTGGTTGTGATGCAATAAACGCATTGGCTCAACATGTCTTAGAACAGGACTATGCCCATAATATCATTGGCTATTTGCCCACTGCTTACAATTCCAATGAGTGGTTTTTCAGGTCATACAGCGATTTGAGAGTTAGCGATCTGTGTCCGGTAATGCAGAAAGCCTTTAACGAATATTTGCAAAATAAATACAACACAGATAAAGTATTCAATGTGCCGGATAGGCTGGACAGAGAATCTGGAGACTTAGGGTATTTCTATAAACCTAATCCATTGGAATCAGTTTCTCCTGTTGTGGAGTATTACAATTTTGTCAACACTTTATGTGCACAAAAGATTCTTAAAGTTACAAATAATCTCCGAAAAGCTCACGGTGAGCAAAAAATTGTAGTTGGCACATTTTACGGCTATTCACAAGGCCTTGCAAACTTTTATTGGCTCGCTGAGTCTGGTCATTTAGCCCTTAATCTTTTGATGGGAAAAGATGGGCCGGATTTCACATGCAGCCCGTTGGAATACTTTTCAAGAAATTTCAGAGAAGACTATTCTGGGGGCTTTTGCTGGTCTCAAAGTTGTGCGGTGGATTCAGGGCTTGTAGCAGGAAAAGGGTATTTTGCTGAGGATGATTTCGCCCCGCCTTCAGAAATTGATATTAATTGGTCACAAGCGGGTGATTATGAGGAAGATGCTGCGTTGATGAAGAGGAATTTTGCTTTTTCACTATGCAAGGGTCAGCTTATGTGGTGGTATGACCTGAACGGGCACTGGTTTGAAAACCCTAAAAGGCTGGACACGATTGAAAAATGCGTTCAGATTGCAAAAGATTCTGTTGATGAAGACAGGGGGCAAATATCTGATGTGGCAGTTGTTATGGATGAAAGGGCTTCATGGTATGTAAGTCTTGATAAACAGTATCAGCGGTCAACATTTTGGGAGAATTTCTATTACTCATTCAGCAAAATTGGAACCACGGTTGACTTGCTGCTTCTCGATGATATAGAAAAAACGGACATGACAAAATATAAAGCTGTCTTTTTCCCGACATGCTTTTGTATGGATAACAAATACAGAAATATAGTCGATTCATTAAAATCCAATGGTCGTTCATTGGTTTTCTATCAGGCATCAGGATTGCTGAATCCGGACAAGGAAGATGTTTTCAAACAGGATAACATTAAGGAGCTTACGGGAATTGATGTAATATGTACAGACATGATTTTTCAGTCAAGAATTGACGCAGATGACAGCCATCCTCTAGTTGAGGGCTTTGAGGATAGATGTTTCGGGGCTCATCTTGAAAAAGAAATTAACTTTTACGTTAAGGATGATGATGCTCAGGGATTGGCATTTTACTCAGGCAGGGGGTTGGCAGGATATGCTGTAAAGGAATTTGACAATTGGAAAAGTTATTATTGTGCCGTTCCGGGGCTGCCTTTTCAATTGGTCAAAAATATAATCAAAGATGCGGGAGTGCATATCTATTGCGAGGATGACGATGTTATCTATGCCAACAAGAGCTATCTGGGGATTTTTGTCTTAGAAGGTAAAACTAAAAAGCTTAATTTACCCGGCAAATATCGAGTGAAAGAGGTGTTTGAAGATGTGTATTATGCCGATGAGCCTGTCAGTCAGATTAGTTTTGATGCTAAAAAACATAATACCTACTTATTGAAGTTGGAAAGGCCCTAGAAAATCGAGAGTCTCTTTTAACTATTTTAAGAAGTTTTTTAAGGATACAGTTATTAAGAGGATTACTTTAGCCGCTGTAGTTTACTCAGCAATTCTATTTGATTTTGGTGTAGGAGCTTGTTATGCAAACCAGCTCCCAGCAGTTCCAAAAGCGAATATAGATTTCGACCAAAATGTCTCTGAATGGTGGCAGCAGCACCCATTTAACCCTGAGAGCCCCAATTTTAGCCCTGACATAGATTCGCCTGCCCATACAGTAAATCTAAATCCGGTTGAGAGCATAAGTGATGCTATAAGGTATCTGCCTCAAACAGGCGGAACTATTGTCTTGGCTGCGGGCAGCTATGTCTGTGATTTCGATATTATTGGAAAAATTAACATTATATTACCACTGATTTCTCATTGGGGGTGTAACCCATTAAGTGGACTGAGATACATATAGTTTTCTATTTTCAAAAAGGAGTATTATAATGCAGTCAACCCGATTTTACATTTCAATGGTAATTGCGATTTCAGCTTCCGCAGCATTTTCCTCACAGCCGCGGGATTTGCCGAATCTTCTTTACGACCCTTCTTTTGAGTCGGCACAGGTTTCTATCGCATATACGCCGGAAAAAGTTAAACTCTACAAGGCAGACATTTATGATTATGAGTTTGAATACTGGCACAACAACCCGGAAGTGAAATTCGATTCGGAGAAAACCCACTCGGGACTCCTTTCCATGCGGATTGATGGCCCCTCCAAAGGCGAAACATCTACTCGCTACGGGTTTTCCTACACAGGTTCCGATAACATCAAACTGCTTGCCGGAACTGAATACATCTTGAGCGTACATCTAGCTGGAGATGTAAAAGGCGGCGGAAAAGGCGTTCACGCCTCTTTCAAACAAATAAGCCCAGCTGAACTCACTCTAACAAAAACAAAATGGGTCAAGGAATCTAATTGGACAAAAGTCTCTGCAAAATTTACCACACCAAATAATTTCCAGAGAGGTCGGATCTATCTGATTTGGGATATCGGTGAGGGAGAAAAGGTTTGGGTAGATGATGTTTCGCTTGTCCCTGCCAATGGCGAAATAAAACAGGTTTCTACACCTAAAATTGAGCTCAGGGGTGGGGGCGATGAAGGACCTATAATTGCTGAAATAAGGACTGAAACCCCCAACGCGGTAATCAGGCACACTATTGACGGCTCAGAACCGACACTTTACAGCCCCGAGGTATTTGGCCCAATTCGCCTCCACGGAAACGCCAATCTAAAAGCGGCAGCATTCCATGAAGGCTGCAAGACTTCGGAAGTTGCATTTCGGGAGGTTAAAGTTAATTCCCGTAAAACAGGAGGTGTTCCGTTTAATCCTGTCGGCTTCGGAGAGGATGTTGAGCAGTGGTGGTCAAGGCATATTTACAACCCGGAATCCAGTAATTATTTCGAAAAAGAAATCCAGTCTCCTGACCCTGTTGTAAATGTTGGAGAGATTTGGAAGCAAAATCCATCTTCAGTTACGGCGGGAATCGCCGAGGCGCTAAAAGAAATTCCCAAAACCGGTGGAACACTCTTTTTCGACAAGAAGTACGGGCCATACCACATCACCGCTCCGCTGCAAAGGGAAAAGAATTACTACGACTTTACCGGCTCGATGCTTATTCTCAGACGCGGAGACCTTCACTTCGTTTCTAACGGAGCTGTTATCAAGTGTGATAAGATGATCTTCGGCTTTTCCAGTATGGAGTATGCCGACAAGGGCACCCTCAGCAACCCGCCAGGAAACTTCTACTTTAAAGGTCTGACCTTCGATGGTATGGGCAAGGCAGATACTGCGATGATATGGCGCCACGGATGCGATATACTATTTGAGGGCTGCACCTTTCGAAACTACGATCAAGATGCACTCAGCCATCCGGGAACGGTTAATATCACCTCCAATAGCGACAATGCATGGTTTAGAAACTGTCGTTTCCTCGAAGCAAAGAACGGCTTGTATCTTGACGGAATACATAATGCCGGTGTTATAAACTGTTATTTCGGGCCGGATATCCAGCATGCAGGCATTTTGAATATGACTAACAACGATATGGCTCCTTATTCGGCTTTCCAGCGAAACAGCCAGTATGTTGTGATTCACGGAAACGAATTTGTCGGCCGCAAGGGTGTGGCGATGTCTCTTACCAACGCCAACACGCTGATATCAGATAATACCGCAAGCGGCGAATACGATATATTCGTTTATGCCCAGGGCAGAGGGAAATCCAATATTGTCCGAAACCTCCGTTACAACGGTTCCGGCTACAGGATTATCGGCAATGTTGTGGAAAATGCCGAAACATTCCTGCAGCTCGGCCGGGATATCGCTCAGCACACATGGCATTCTTTCAATATGAAAAATGTTGTAAGGGACAATAACGTACGCGGAAACGAATGCTTCTTGAAATGGAGTCCTGTAACAGACCCGCATTACCCAGACTACTACTTAATAGAGAATATTGAGTTTAGAAACAATTATATATCAGGCGAGCAAATGCCTCAATTTATCATGGACAAGGACAAGCGTGAATGCATGCGTAATTTGGAAATTTATAAAAACACCTTCTCGGGAAGCCGTCGTCCGCTAACGGTTACCCCTAAGGGGGAAGCTGTAATCAATCCAAATATAGATTTTCACAGCAATACCTACAAATATAATCATAAAAATGTGTTAAATGATGATGCTTAGAAGCAGTAATTTTACCTCGGCAGGGGTTTGACGGGATACTTTGTAAAGGATTTTTACAATTTGAAAGGCAGTGTCCCGAATTGTGTGTCTGAAGGATTTTTTCAGCATTTATGCTTAGAAAAGGAACCCTCTTTTTAGACTCACTTAATGGGACGTTCTAGCAAATTTTTCGCAAAACAAGGTTTAAGGCAGTTTTCTAAGTAGAGTTGTTCTTAGGATAATTTCCAGCAAAAGAGCAGCGAAGGCAGCAAGGGCGAAGGGCTGGAATTTCTCTGCATAGTTGTAGTATGCAACGGATTTGATTTCGGTTTCCTCGAGGCGGTCGATTTTCTCGTAAATTTCTCTTAGCTGCTTGGGGCTGTCGGCGCGGGCATAGAAGCCGCCGGTTTTGTCTGCGATTGAGTTGAGCAGTCTTTCATCTATTTTGGCTCTTGCGATATCAAAGATTGATCTTTGGGGCATATTTGAGCCTATCCCAACTGCATAAATCTTAATCCCCCATTTTTTTGCCAGCTCTGCGGCTTCTTCGGGCGTCCTCTCGCCGGCATTGTTCATCCCGTCTGTAAGAAGTACGATAACCTTGCTCTTAATCTCAAAATTATTGCTAACCTCCTGGCCGGTGAGCTTTTCGGAGGTTTCGGATATCTGTGTTTCAGCCTGCTGCAGGCGTGCTGCTGCAAGTGCCACTGCATCCCCAATAGCGGTGCCGTCTTCCTGCTTGTATTTCACCGTTTCAGACTGCTTTAGAAAATCGATCAGGATGTTGTGAGTGAGTACGAGCGGGCAGAGCGTATCTGGATACCTTGCGAAAGATACGAGTCCAATCATATCGCCCCTTCTGCCTTCAAGGTTCCCCTTGCCGCCTGTAATGAAATCTTCGATAACCATCTTCACAGTGTCGAATCGGCTTATCTTCTGCCCCTCATAAACCATCGGTTCGTTCATACTGCTGGAGCGGTCAACAACAAGCTGCATAGCAACTCCTTCAGTTGACACGTTCGAAAGCTCAGTACCCTCCCGCGGCCTTGCGGCCGCAAAAACAAGAAGTACAAGGCACGCAGCACGCAGAAAATCCGGCAGCCATGCCAGTCTCGTTCTCCAGCCTGTCCCGCAGCCGGAGAAAATGCTGATATCCGAATAGCTTATAAAGCTTTTCTGTTTCCCGCCCCTCAGCCTTTTCCAAACGAGGAGGAGAAACAAAACGCCAAACAGAAGGAAGGCAAGGGGGCTGTGAAATTCAAACATCTTCAGCCTCCAGCGGTTTGCCTATGGTTTTCGCATCTTTCTCTGGTACGAGGAAATTATAATCTTCGGTTGTTCGTATGAAATCCTTCGCCGAATCCATCATTTCTTCGGCCTGGTCAATCGAAGGTGAGAACCCGGCAAACTTCACCAGATCGGCCTTTTCAAGAAAGCTTTGCAGGGTTTTGTTCTGCACTGCGGAGAATATACCCCTCTCAGCGGCATCTTCGAGAAATTCCTCGGTAGTCATATCGGTTGCCGGGAGGCTGAAACGAACTTGAATATAGCTTCTCAAAAGATTGCTGAGGATATAAACATACTCCTTCATCTGCCCGTTTTGCGGGAGATTGCGGAATTTCAGCGCTTCGAGGAATTTGTAAGCGGATTTATGGGGAAGAACGTATTTAACCTCTTGCAAGGCATTCTTTTTCCGTTTTGAGATATAGAGCCATATCCCCGCAGCTGCAAGTGCAAGCCCTGCTGCCCCGGCTGCAACAGCAAGCTTGTTTATCGGCACCTCCGCAGGCTCTGGCTCGGGGCTTATCTTGTTAACGAGCTTTTCCGCTCCCTTGTTTTTTAGCGTGCTTTTCTCTTCATCTGAGAGAGCTGAAGACACCTCAAACTCTATCTTTCCGAATGGCTGCACCACTTCCTGATCTTCGAAATCCGTATAAACAAATTTGAACAAAACCTCAAAGCTTCCGGTCTGTTCGGGTTCAATCTCGTAAACGAGCCTTGAGCCAGATCTGGATTTTTCGTGGAGCGTTATTTTATCACTGCCGGGCTCAAGCTTCGCCCTGCTGATAACTTCCTCGCCTTTAGCTGAATATCCCACTTCCGCCTCAGCGCTGCTTCCGTAGGAGATTTGGGTTTTATCAATGGTGAGCGAGGCCTCTATCGTTTCGCTTGAGAGCTTCAGCTCGGCGGCAAAACAGGCAAACCCTGCGATAAGTATTGCAAAAAAAGCCCTTCTGATCATCTGCGTTTTCTCCGCATATGAAAGAATTTGATAAAATCGTTGATGTACGGCTCGCCTGTTTCCACGTTTATAAAATCGATTTTTGCCCCTCTGAGCTCTGTCTGGAGCTCTTCGTTTCTCCTTTGAGACATTTCTTCAAACCTTCTTCGAAGCCCCTTGTCTGAGCAGTCAACTGTGATTGTCTTGCCGGTTTCGAGGTCTTGAAGGTCTATAAGCCCCGCTGCGGGGAGCCTCTTTTCCATCCTGTCCTGAACGCATATCCCCACAACATCATGCCTTCTCTTTAGCAGGCTAAGCGGACGGATGTAGCTGTCTTCTGCGGAGGGCAGGGGGAAATCCGAGATGAGGAAAACGGTGGCGCGTTTCTTGGCGATCTTGCCAACATAATCCACAGCGGATGATATATCCGTTCCCACTCCCTCGCCTGAGAAGCTCAGGATCTCGCGTATTATTCGAAGAACGTGCTTTCTGCCCTTCCTCGGCGGGACAAAAAGCTCGATTCTGTCTGAGAACATCAGCAGCCCCACCTTATCATTGTTCCTCGTGGCAGCGAATGCAAGCACAGCGGAAATCTCAGCGGCCAGCTCGTTCTTCTTGCGGTGATTAGTGCCGAATTCTCCGGAAGCGCTAACGTCCACAGCGAGGATCACCGTGTTCTCGCGTTCCTCCACAAACCGCTTCACATACGGCTTCAATTCCCTTGCAGTTACATTCCAGTCTATATCCCGAACATCATCGCCCGGGACGTATTCACGTACGTCCTCAAACTGAATTCCGCGCCCTTTGAATACGCTTTCATATTCGCCAGCGAAGCTTGCGCTTACAAGGTGCGAGGTGTAGAACTGAATCCGCTTTATTTTTGCTGTGAGGTCTTTATCTAACATAGCTGATACCGCTAAAAAGCCGGCTGCGGTGTTCCTTACGGCACTTCCACATTATCGAATATCATCTTCACCACATCCTCGCTGGTGATCTCCTGCGCCTCGGCCTCATAGCTTACGATGATCCTGTGCCGCAGTACGTCCATCCCGATGGTTTTTACATCCTGCGGGGTTACGTATCCTCTGCCCTTGAGGAAGGCCTGAGCTCGGGCTGCAAGGGCAAGGGCGATTGTAGCCCTCGGGGAGGAGCCGAAATTGATCAGTGAAGCGAGGTCTGCGTTGATAACAGATGGGTGGCGTGTGGTATGAACCACCTCCACGATATAATCCTTCACCTTCTGGTCTATGTATATCTGCGAGATCACCTCTCTGAGCTGGAATATCGAATCGGGCGAGATCACTGAATTGATCGCCTCTGCGGCCTTCGGGTTTGTTTTGAGATCGAGGATCTGCCGTTCTTGTTCTTTTGTGGGATAACCCACGCTTATCTTAAGCATAAACCTGTCGAGCTGGGCTTCAGGGAGCGGGTACGTACCTTCCTGCTCGATCGGATTCTGCGTGGCGAGAACGAGGAACGGCTGTGGGAGCTGATAAGTTTCGTCGCCTATGGTAACCTGCTTTTCCTGCATCGCCTCCAGAAGGGCGCTCTGCACCTTGGCCGGAGCCCTGTTGATTTCATCTGCAAGGATTATATTCGCAAATACAGGCCCTTTGCGGGTGTAAAACTGCCCGTCAGACTGCCTGTAAATCTGCGTTCCGGTTAGGTCTGCTGGGAGAAGGTCGGGAGTGAACTGTATCCTCCTGAAATCGGCCTTAATCGCCTGCGAAAGAGCGGTAACTGCGGTGGTTTTGGCAAGCCCGGGTACACCTTCAAGCAGTATATGCCCGTCGCAGAGGATTGCTATAAGCATCCTCTCCAGCATATACCTCTGCCCGATAACCGCCTTTGAAGCCTCCGAAAGAAGAGGCTCTATAATACTGCTTTTTTCCTCGATTTGAGCATTGATTTTATCAATATCAACCGGCATCTGTAAATCTCCGTTAGAATTAATTTTTGAGCTGAAAGCACGGGCAGAATTATATTTCAGCTCTTGTTTAATGCAAGCACAGCTAAGGCGTTTGCAGGGTTAAACAGATGCCGGTCGTCTGAGAATATTTAGAATTTAAGCTTCAAATCGAGCTGTAAACGGTCGTAGCTGAGCTCAGGCTCTGATATTTCGCCTGTGATAAATGCCGCTGCCAGCGAAACATTTTTGTTGAGGGCGTATTTGGCCTGTATTTTGTGGCCGTCCCCGCCTAATCTCCCGCCGAGGAAGTCTGAGTCTGTAAATGCGCTCATCGCCGCATCCGCCTCTACGTCGCGGTAGTTGTAGCTGAGGGCCATATCGCCCTTCTTCTTTGCCCTGCCAAACTCAACGCCCGCAAGCCAGCCTGTATCCTCCTCTACGTCCGAGGCGGTGTTGAGAACGTAGTCGCCGAACAGCGTTACGGGAAATTCTGTGGGCAGGCTTATCTCCGCAAAAGCCTCGAAGAGGTTGTAGTCGTAGATGTATTTTTCGATGCCTGCGTCTGTGAAGGTGGAGTTCCCGCCACTGTTGTTTACCGTGTAAAACGTTTTTGAGCCCTCAACGTTGCCGTAATCGAAGTATCCAGCGCCTGCCAAAAGCCCAGTTTCACCTATTTTGGTTTCGAATCCTGCCTGCATACCGAAGAGGTCCTGATCAACATCGCTGCTGTTTTCTTCAACCCACATGCCGCCTGCATTTGCGAAAATCCTCGCTTCGCCGAGATTGCCGCTGTATTTGATTGCAGCCCCCTCGGGATTTACATCGCTGTCCCATAGAAGCTGGCTTCCGCCCGGACGGAAAAACGGGTTGGATGTTTTACCGAGATTAAGCTCCCAGCTTTCTGAAGGCCGCCATTTCATGTAAGCCCTGTCCAGCCAGAAATCCTTGCTCGCAAAACCCCCGTCTAAAGACTGATTCGCAGAGGTGGGATCGTCGCTCCCGCTTGCAAGACGCATATGATAGCTTATCTGATCGGTAATAATCGCCTTCAGGCTGATTCTCGCCCTTATTCTGTTGCGGTCTCTGTTGTCTTTGCCTTCGGCATTGATATTTTCATAGCGGTAGCGGAAATCTCCGCTGAGCTCCAAATCTCTCGCCCAGGCGAAGCTTTCTTCAATTTCTGCTGTCTTCTCCTGCTGAGCTTGCTGGGAGCTTTCAATTTTGCTGAGCCTTTCCTTCAGGCTAGCTATCTCCTCACGGAGCATCTCGATCTCTTCGGCACTTCCTGAAGCGAATCCGCTGCTCAGTATCACTGCACAAAAAGCGGCCGCTGCGAGCTTAGTCTTAATCTGCATTTCGTTAAACCTTTCTGATGTTTGCTTAAAATTAGGAAATTATTAAGTTTATAATTGCAGATTGTTAGGCTGTAATTTGGATATTGTTAGCAAATAGTTAGAATCGCAAATATTTCGCTAACTCAAGCCTAACTCCGATGGAAGTTTGATAAATTTGCTGCCGCCTGCCGGCCTTTGCTCTGCTTGAGCTTGAAGAAAGGGTAAGATTTGATTTGTAGCCTAAGGTCTTCCACTTTTAGGCTATAATTGTATTTTGAAACTTTTAGAGAGGAGTGCTGCCAAAGATGCGCATTGAAAAAGCGGGCAAGCTCAGCTCACCCGCTTTGCATTCTGATTTTCAAGCATCAAGCCTGATTTACAGCATAGAAGCCATCTTGCTCATAAGATCTGCTGCGCGGTTTGAGTAGCCCCATTCGTTGTCGTACCATGAGATTACCTTCACCATATTGCCGTCGATAACCATTGTGCTCAGAGCATCGAAGATGCTTGAGTGCGGATCGCCGACGATATCGCTTGATACGATCGGGTCTTCGCAGTAAGCCATAACGCCCTTCATTGGGCCATCAGCAGCCGCTTTAACAGCAGCATTCACGTCTTCAGCAGTAACGTCTTTGCCGAGCTCTACTGTAAGGTCAACGCATGAGCCGTCGATTACCGGAACACGCATAGCTCCGCCGTTGAGTTTGCCGTTGAGATCAGGGATAACCTTGCCTACAGCAACTGCAGCGCCTGTTGTGGTGGGGATGATGTTGTCTGCTGCAGCGCGAGCCCTGCGGAGGTCTTTGTGGATCATATCGCCAACGTTCTGGTCGTTGGTGTATGCGTGGATAGTTGTCATAAGGCCTCTCTTGATGCCGAAGCTGTCGTTGAGAACCTTAGCTACCGGTGCAAGGCAGTTTGTTGTGCAGCTTGCGTTTGATGCGCAGTCGATGTCTTTTGTGAGGTCTGAGTCGTTTACGCCCAGAACGATTGTCCCGTCGATCTCATCCTTAGCTGGTACAGAAAGAACAACTTTCTTAGCACCGGCCTTGATGTGGTCGCCGTAGCCGCCTTTCGGGCCTTCTTTTGTGCGGAAGATGCCTGTAGATTCAAGAACGATATCTACGCCCATCTCTTTCCATGGGAGTTCAGAAGGGCTCTTAACAGCAGTAACCTTGATGTCCTTGCCGTTTACAACAAGCCCATCTCCGCTTACTGAAACTTCACCTTCCCATTTGCCCATAACTGTATCATATTTGAACAGGTGAGCAAGAGCCTTGGGGTCTGCAAGATCGTTGATAGCTACCAGATCAAGACCGAGGTCTTTGTTCTGGAGGATAACACGAGCTACAGCTCTTCCGATTCGACCGAAACCATTGATCGCAACCTTTGTTGCCATAGTTCAATCTCCTATAATATTAAACGTTAAATATATACGTATATACGCACTTCGGAACGTACTACAAACTCAGGCAAGTTTATTTAAATAGAATTAATAGTCAAGCAAATAATAGCTCCAGGAGGTTTGAGGCGAGAGGCAATATTTTTTTGCAAAGCTATATTAAAGCCGAATCTATCCGCTTGTTCTGTCCGCCTTCGGCGGACTCCACGTGCGGCTCTGATTGTCGTTAGTACTACGCAGCGATTTCACGATACTAATGTTTAAACCGAGCCACGCATGTAGTCCGCCTGCGGCGGACGAAATAAGTGGACAAAAAATTTGTCGCACACAGGTTTGAAGCGAGGGAGTTCTTTAGGGTATTATCCCAATTTTTATTTTTAAGAGAGTATTTTTTGGTTTAAACTTTTTTTTATTGTATACAATTGGAGTAAGGCCTTGAAGTAAAGGCTTTGTTTATCTTAAGAACAGCCGCTGGCCTTATCCAGTATGTAACTAAAAAAGGTTTTCAGCGGGCAAAATTGAAAGGTTGGATTATGTTTATTAAAGATTCTAACGAAAAAAGTATTCTCAAAAGTGTGTTTGCTCTTGTTGCATTTATTCTGCTGGTGTCTTACGCAAATGCAGAGTATGTGATGATTGATGACTTCAGCGAGGGGAACGTAACCAAAACAAGCCAGGGTAATCAGTCCGAGTGGAGCAATAATGGTTTAAACGTTCTGGGCGGAGTAAGAGATGGAAGCGTTGGCTGCGAATCTTCAGAGGCAGATGGCAGATCAACTGCCAATATATCAAACGGCCTATTTGCAGTTACTACAAACCATAAAGCAGCCCCAAGCATTTATCTAAGCTACGACGGCCTTGCCGGATGGGGAAATCACCTTGATGATGATCCGTTCAATGATTCGCTATCCCCCTCGCAAGACTTAACAGCAGGCGGGGCAGATGCATTCAGCATTGAATTTGTACACGCTGATGAAGGAGATTCAGGGGTTGCTTTTTTCAATGATGTGCTCCTGACTGTAAAAATGGAAGGTCAGAGCAGCCTTTATCAGTACAATGCAAATACAGAAGCGAATTCATGGATGGATACAAACTACAATTTGATAAGCGAGAGCAATCCAATGGCTTTCGAAGTTGAATTCGCCAAACTGGGCAACGGCACAAGCACCGATATAGACATGGCGAAGGTGGAAGCGGTTGGCCTGCATATCTGCTCAGAAAACTACGACCTCGAATACACGTTAAACAGCTTCAGCACTGTACCCGAGCCGGCAACACTCGCTCTGCTCGGCAGCGGTCTGATTATGCTCAGAAGAAAACGCAGATAATTGATTCAGCAGTTCCACAAAATGGCGGAAACTTGAGCTCCGCTTCTGTGTGCCGCAAGCTTTCTTTGTCTGTAAACCTTGGTTTCTCCAGAAGGTGTTTTCCCAAGTGTGTATCGGGATAAATGAAGTCTGCGTGTAATCACTATAACATTATAAAGCCGGCTGGAATTGCCGGCTTCGGTATATATGCAGGGAAGATGTAAATTTCAGCTGTTACCGAGATTGTCCATTAGGGTTTTCTGTCCATATAAGCTCATAAGATTATCAAGCAGTACTATTGCGGTGTAGTTTTCAGCCACCGGCCATATTCTCCCTACGATTGTGGGATCTCTTCTTGTGATAGCCGAGAGCTTTGTGTTCTTAAGGGTGTATTTATCGATCGTATGCTGGTCTTTGTCAATTGTGGGTGTTGGTTTTATAGCGAGCCTTGCAATGAGGTTCTGTCCGCTTGAGATTCCGCCTGTGATTCCGCCGGCGTTGTTTGAATCGAACACTACCTTGCCGTTTTCGCTTCTGATTTGGTCGTTGCACTGGTGGCCTGTCATATCCTTGGCCTTGAATCCTGCTCCAATCTCAACTCCCTTAACAGCTCCGATTCCGAGCATCTTGCCCAGCTCCGCATCGAGTTTGCTGAATACCGGCTCGCCGAGGCCTGTGGGCATTCCGGTAGCTGCCACTTCCACAATCCCGCCGGAGGAATCACCGGTTTTGGTGATTTTTCCGCACGCCTCAACCATCTCGCAGGCTGCTTTGTAGTCCGGGCAGCAGAGGATATGGTGCACATCGTATTCGGATTTGATTTTTTCAGGCTCCATCTCTTCCCCGTCAGCCCTGATCTTGTCTATTTCATTTTCCACCTCTGCTAAAACGGCCATTTTCTCGAGAAACCGCATCTCTGTGCGTATTCGCTGTTTTTCGTAGATCTGCTGGTAGAATGGGTCGTAGTTTTTGCGCATTTCTTTGTATCGCTGCGTAAACTGGTAAATATCTTCGTAATCCATCTCCGGACACTGCACTCCCGCAGCCTCACGTACAAAGGAGAATACATTTATCCCCAGCTCACCGAGAATCTTCTTGGCCACATATCCCGCCGCTACGATTGTGGAGGTGTAGCGGCCGCTGAATATGCCCGCTCCGATAGCATCATCGGACTGGCCGTATTTCATAAACGTTGCGTAGGATGCGTGTCCCGGGCGGGGCGTTCTGTTGGTATCCTGATACTGCTTTATATGTATGAAGTGCCTGTCGAGGTTTGGGATAAGAATAGTAAGCGGCGTTGCGTTCGTGAGGAAAGCGTTGCCTGCCCCTTCCACTGTATCTGCGCTGTTTATACCGCTGTAAATTATCGGCAGGTCAGGCTCTTTTCGAGGGCTTGAGAGCTCATCTGCCCCGGGCTTTCTTAGAAGGAGGTCGCCGTAGATTTCTTTTTCGGTGATTTTCATTCCGGGCGGGCAGCCGTGAATCATAGATGTAAGCCCGTCCTGATAAGAACCCCCTGCAACGCTAACCTGAAAATTTCTTCCTGTATGGCATCCAAGCATTTCATTACTCCAATATATAAGATAATAATCTTTCCCTAAAATTACGCTATGCTTTTAATAAACCTCTCAGATTATAAGTTTTTTTAAGTTACTGTAAACAGAAACGTATCGTGGTTATAGCGGCCATTAACTGAAGGAGTAACCTTTATTTGCGTCATAAAAATGTTTGCTTTCGGCTTTATGCAGGTTATGATGATACGTGTTATGATGTAGTATAACCAATTACGGAGAAAAAATGGGAAAACCGGTGAATATTATATTCCTTTTTCTCGTCTTTTTGGCAGCCGCCGCTCAGGCCGATGATTATGAAATAGGTGTGCTTGCAAAACGGGGGGATGCCAAATGTCTGGAGAGATGGTCTGCCACGGGCGGGTATCTCAGTGATCAATTCGAGTCAGATTCTTTCGGAATAGTTCCTTTAGATTTTAATGAAATTGAGGAAGCTGTTAAAAGCGGACAGGTGGATTTCGTTCTGGCAAATCCAGCTGTGTATGTAAATCTGGAATACAATTATCACGTTAAAAGATTGGCCACACTCGTAAACAAAAGCCCTGCGGGAAACATAAACAGCTTTGCCGGCATTGTTTTCTGCCTTAAAGACAAAAGCTTTGAAAGATTTCGAGACTTAAAAGGCCTTCACATTGCCGCTGTTGACAGGAATTCCTTTGGAGGATGGCTTGCTGTAAAACGAGAGCTTGTGGCTGACGGCCTTGATGTGCCCGGGGATTTCAGCTCGCTGAGCTTCACAGGCAGCCATGATAAAGTTGTCTATTCTGTTCAGCAGGGTTCTGCAGATGCAGGGATTGTTCGAAGCAACAGTCTGGAGCGGCTTGCGGCTGAGGGAAAAATAAATCTTGACGATTTTAAGATAGTTGAATCTTGCACAAACGAAGATCTTCCGTTCCTTCATTCCACTGAAACTTATCCTGAATGGCCTTTCTCAGCACTTGAACATATCCCTGCAACTGTTTCCAAGCGGGTTACGGTTGCTCTTTTGAATATGCCGGAAGGGCATAATGCTGCCGTTCAGGCTAATATCGGCGGATGGACAGTACCAAGCCATTACAAATCAGTTCGTGAATGCCTCAGAGAGATCAGATATAAGCCTTATGAAATGCACGGGAAAGTTACTCTCGCGCAGGTCTTTAAGAATTTTAGAAATTCAATATTTTTCATTCTCTTTGCAGGTCTTGTTCTTGGTCTTGTATTTGTTTGGCTTGTGCTTTTAAACAGGAAGCTGCATTTATCAACTGCTTCTAAAGAGAAGGAAATAAGGGCAAGAGAAAACGCGGAAAAACAGCTCAAGGAGGCAAACCGTGCCAAGGAGAGATTCCTTGCAAATATGAGCCACGAAATAAGAACTCCGATGAATTCAATTATAGGATTCTGCGATCTTTTGAGGGAATTTAACCTGCCCGGAGAGGCAAGAAGCTATGTTGAAAAGATAAGCATCAGCGGCGAATCTCTTCTTGAGCTTATAAATGATATACTCGATTTCTCTAAAATCGAAGCGGGAAGAATGAAGGTTGATGTAAACGAATTTTCTCTTGGCCGGCTTCTCAATAATGTGGAATCAATCATTTATCAGAAGGTTAAAGAGAAGAAGCTTGAATTCGGCATCATTGAAAACGGCGCAATCCCTGCCAATATAGTTTCAGATCAGCACAGGCTGAATCAGTGCCTGATAAATCTTTGCAGCAATGCGGTTAAATTCACCAACTCCGGCCATGTTCATATAATCGTCTCAACGTTCAGGAAAAACGGCGATGACTGGATCTCTTTCGCAGTAGAAGATACTGGGGTTGGTATAAGCAATGATAAATTGGAGCATATCTTCGACCCATTCACTCAGGCCGAGGAATCTACAGCCAGAAAGTACGGGGGTACTGGGCTTGGGCTGAGCGTAACATCGAAACTCGCAGGCCTTCTGGGTGGAGAGCTCAAATGCAGCAGTGAGCCAGGGCTCGGCAGCACGTTCACCCTTTCAATACCTGCTGGGTTGGATGTTAATTCGCAGGCGAGGATGGACAGGCTCAATCTGAAAGAGGCCTCATACGAAAATCATCAGCAGCTTACTAACCAGTTCTCCGGCAGCATACTTGTGGCAGAAGACAGCCCAACAAATCAGATGCTTATAAGGATTTACCTCGAAAAGATGGGGCTTGATGTAGATGTTGCCGAGAACGGGCAGCTTGCAGTTGATATGGCTATGAAAAAGTCTTACAGGCTCATATTTATGGATGTACAGATGCCTGAGATGGATGGATGCGAGGCAGCACAGAGGCTCCGCAAGCAAAACTGGAACGGCCCGATAATAGCTCTAACGGCCAACGCTATGAAAGGCGACAGAGAGAAATGTCTCGCCGCAGGCTGCGATTACTACCTTTCAAAGCCCATAGACAGAATTAAGCTTATTAGCGCTTTGGAGCAGTATTTAGGTGATGATGATTCGCCGCAATCAGAAACTAAAGAGGAAAATTCTGATGATACTGCCGGCCTTATAGAAAGATTTATCAAAAAATGCGGCGATGAGGGAATGGCAAAGCAGCTTGCAGGCGTGTTTTTAGAGGACGGCTATCTATGCTTAGATAAGATAAAACAGGCCGTTGACGAGAACAATCAAAAGGATCTGGAGCTTTATTCACACCGTCTTAAAAGCTCTGCAAGGCATGTGGCAGCGGAAAAACTGTCTAATCTGTGCCTCGAATTGGAACTCTGCGGGAGAAACGGAGAGACAGAAAAGGCCCGTTCGCTCTTGCCGAAACTTGAAAGCCTCTATTCTCAAATTTCCGATTGTTTAAGAGAATTTCTCAACTGAAAAAAATATTATGTAAAAATCAGCATCTCTAGGATATCTACAATTCACTATACTGAAAACTATTTCTAATCCCGTCTATTAAGAGGTTTAATTAGATGAGCAAGTTTTATTTTTGTGCATTTGCTGTCCTTTTGACTGCTTCAGCGGTCTTTTGCGGAGAAATCATAGTTAATTCTGGCGATGAAAGCAGGAGCAGTTTTCCTGCCCCTTCAGCTGCCTTTGAAGAATTTGATGACGGCTTCCTGCCAAAGTTTGAAGGCGGGTCGTACATTAACGCCCCGGGCGAGCCCCAGATTCCATGGAAAGCTGTTACGCTTCTGGTTGAGCCGGATGCTGATATGTCCAGCATAACTGCATCTGGTGAAGTGGTTTACAGCGAACTGGAGGGCGATTACAGCATAGTTCCCGCCCCGCCTATGGCCTCTTCTGCAGGCAATGACTACAACTGGCCTGAGGGCAGCGATATAGAAAACCGAAGAGATCAGAATATATACCAGCGAGATGCGGTTTTCCCCGAAGAGGATGTTCGTATTACAGCGAAGGGCAAGCTTCGTGAATGGAAGCTTGTTGAGATTTCTATTCCTGCTGTTAAATATAACCCCGTTACAGGCAAGGTGAGTGTTATTGCCGGCGGGAGATACAGCGTTGACTGGATCAATGCTCCGCAGACTCTCAGCGAATCGGGCTTCGACGGCTCGGGCGGTCCGAGAGTGAAAAAGCTTGCGGCAAATTTCGACGAGCTAAGTCCTGACTATGACGCCCAGATCCCGCCTTCTGAACTTAGCAAATTTTCAGAACCCGTGAAAACAAGCAGCTATGAAACCCTTGACGGGCCGGGCTATGCGATAGTAACGGTTGACCAGATTCACGAGGACAGCGAGGTTCTCGATGATTTTATTGCGCATAAAGAATCAATGGGTTTTACTGTTCACCTTATCAAGGAGGCTCAGTACGGAGATACAGAAAAGGGGCGTCCCCGTTTTGATGCGATAAGGCAGTATCTTGCGGATAACTACCTTTCCCTTGACTTGCAGTATGTGCTTTTGATCGGCAGGCCAGAGCCGGCTACGGGAAATGTTCCTATGCTGATGTATGATGATAACATTGATAAATTTACGCCAGAAGATCCGAGCGATGATATCCCAACAGATTACTTTTATTCCAATCTGAATGTTCAAGACTTACAAAATGAAGATGATATTTATTGGGAGTTATCTGTAGGGCGCATTCCGTATTACAAGGTGCCCGCAGATTTAGACCATATCCTCCAGAAGACAATAGATTATGAAAATGCCCAAGATACCGACTGGAGGGCGAAAGTGCTCACGCCGGTTGTCCCGCTGGATGATAAAACGCCTGTATATCAGTTTGGCGAGCAGGTAATGGAGAATCTTGCCGAGCCGGAGGGATTCGATACTGTAAGAGTTTATGAAGAAGACTACGGCTGCATTTCTCCGCCGGAGTTTCTCAAGGATGAGAAGAAAGGCTGGAAGGTTTGGAGAGATGAGCCTGCAGGGCTTGTATTATGGCAAACCCACGGCAGCAAGACTTCTGCAGGCGGGATTATCGGAACATGGAACGTTCCCTCGCTCGACGACAGCAAACCCGGTGCAACATGGCAGATGTCTTGCCAGAATGCTTGGCCGGAGAACAGCGGAAATCTTGCATATACAATCCTTAAACACGGCGGAATAAATACTGTCGGCGGATCGAGGAATCTTTACTACCATCCAGGCGAAAGGGATTATACCGATCGAAATGATAATGTATATCAATACGGCAAAAATGTTCTTTCCGGCATGAGCTGCGGTATCTCCAAAGATGATTCTCTTAGGTATGGTATAGAAGCTAATCAGAAAAGAACAACGATGTATGGCGATCCATCTGTTGTAGTTTACTCTGACCTGCCGGATATGATGATAACGCCCGTTGAAGATGTATGGGTAAGAGCAGGGGAGTACGGTTCAGGGATAAGTTTCAGCTTAATGAATACCACAGAGGATAACAACACTTTCGACTGGTTCTCAGAGGGGACAGTGGAATATACTCTTATGAATACCTCTGATGCCGCCTACAACTGGACAGCCCAGTCCGACCAGAGCTGGCTCAACCTTAACAATACTTCCGGCACTGTAGATGCAGGCGGGGATTTTGTTCTCAGCGCCAGCCTTGATTCAAATGCTCCTCAGATGAGCGAGGGCGGGATATACTACGCTGTTGTAACAATAACAGATACAACAAACAACAAGACCTCAGAGAGAAAAATAAGAGTTGACATGCAGGAGCCTGCTCTTGTTGGCCACTGGAAATTCGATGAAAACAGCGGCGCCTTAGCTGCTGATTCCGGCACAGGCGATAATGATGCTGTTTTGAATAATATGGATACCGTAAACTGCTGGACACAAGGCTTCTACAAAGGCGCCGTCGAACTTGACGGCACAGACGACTTTGCCGATATAACAGGCTTAGAGCTTTACAGCACGGATACAGTTACCATAACTTCATGGATAAGGCCCACAGGCGTAAACTCAGGGGTAAAAGGTATCCTGATGAACCGTAACGGCAATGCAATTGGTATGCACTTATCGGGCAACCAGCTCAGGTATCACTGGGACGGTCAGGGCAGCTGGGATCAGAATACCGGCCTCAATCTCGCTCAGGATGAGTGGTCATTTGGTGCAGTGGTCATTGAGCCGGATAAGGCAACGCTCTACAAATACACCGCTTCCGGCGGCTGGGAGAGCTGGGTAAACACAAGAGAGCACACCCCCAACACCTTTAATGGAAGGACTGTAATCGGACGCGATGATATGGAAGACAGATTCTTTGAAGGGCAGCTTGATGATACGCGTATCTACAACTATTCGCTTAACTATGATCAGATAAAATCTGCGGCTTTGAGCAATATCGCAGTTAATCCTGATCCGGAAAACGGCTTCCAGAATGCTGAGCTCAATGTTGAGCTCAAATGGGAATGCCCGCTGCCCGGCGAGGCATACGATGTTTATCTTTCGCCCAGCGAAAGCGAAGTGCAAAACGCTGGGCTCAGCTCAGACTGCTATCTGGGAAGAGTCAGCGGAATGAGTTTCCCTGTGCCTGAAAGGCTCTCGCCTTTTGTTGATTATTACTGGCGCGTAGATACTGTTGAAGATGGTCAGCCTACGGTTCAGGGCACGGTTTGGAATTTCAAAACCAACGACAAACTGCGTTTCTACCTCGAAGCAGAAGATGCAGATACGTTAAGCTATCCGATGGTTGTTATTCAGGATGAAAGCGCTTCCGGCGGGGCATATGTTACCCCCGCTGCAGGAACAGGAAGCACCGCCGCTCCGCCTGAGGAAGGCTGGGCTGAGTACGATTTCAGCGTTGAAAGCGAAGGCGAAGTTAAATTCGTGCTTACTGTTCGCCCGACAGAAACAGGCGGCTCTACTGCAGATAACGATGCCTTCTGGATTGACATAACAGGCGACGATGAGCAGCCGGAACTATGGGAAAGCAATGCAGATTCGCTTTACTGGGATGTTATGCTTTGCAAATCCAAAGTGCTCAGCCCGGGAGATTATACATTCAGAGTCGGCGCGGCCGAAGACGGCTTCCATCTGGACAAGGTGAGAATTGTATATGCCGGCGTAGGCGATTCAACTGCTCCGCCTGCTGTTACAGGCTTTGATGTTCAGGTTAGCGGTTCAAGCGTTTCGCTGGGCTGGGACAGCTCACCTGCACCCGATCTTGACCAATACAGAATCTATAAATCCAGCAGTCCGGATGAAGGCTTCTCTTTCTTTGCCGGCGGATTCAAGGTTACATCCGTGATTGATTATCTTTCAACCTCCGGCGAACACGCTTATTATTATATCGAGGCTGTTGATACAAGCGGGAATGTTTCGCCCCAGTCTGAAATCGTTTCTACTGTTTACTCATACGGCGGAGGCGAGGGAACTGCTAAAAACCCATACATATTAGAAAATGCTCAGCATATTCAGGAGCTGTCAATGCGGGCAGCAGATTACGATAAGAGCTTCATTCTCGCAAATGATATAGACTGCGGCAGTATTTCCGGCTTTTCTCCAATAGGGTCTCAAGAGGCTGCCTTCGAAGGTACATTTAACGGACAGGGCAGCAGGCTCTACGGCCTTCAGTATGATGCGGGCTACAGCGATAACATTGGCTTCTTCGGAAAAATCGGCTCAGGCGGGGAAGTGAAAAATCTGGCATTGGATGTTTACTTCCAGTCTTCAGGCGGGAGCGTTGCAGGGATATTGGCTGGAATTAACCAAGGCGCAATAGATTCCTGCGTGGTAAGGGGAGTGGTTTCTCAGCCTTACAGTACCGTAGGCGGTATTGCAGGCCTCAATCAGGGCATAATTTCCAACTGCAGGGTTGATGCTTTTCTTTTTGCTGTGCAAGATGCTGGCGGAATAACAGCAGACAACACCGGCGGCCTTATTCAAAACTGCCTCTTTGCCGGCAGCCTGAATGCTTCTAACACTTACGGAATTGCAGGTGCCGGAGCAGCGGAAAATGTTGACGCCAGCTTCTACGGAACTGAATCTTCCGGCGCAGCCCAAAGCTTTGGAGGCGAGGGCAGGCTTGATTCCGAGCTCACCGAAAAAGCTACTTATTCCGCATGGGATTTCGCCTGCACAGATTCAGACGGCACGAACGATAAATGGTATCTCTGCACTGGATGCGGGGAAATGCCGATTCTTGAATGGCAGCGGGATGGTTTAGATTTCCTCTGCCCCGAAGGGGTTGGGATTACAGAATTCGGCGTATTCGCATCAAGCTGGATGCTTTCCGGAAGCTCGCCGGAGTTTGAACCAGATTTCGATTTAAACTCAGATGGAATCATAGATGAGTCAGACCTCGTAATTCTCGCTGACTACTGGCTCACAAGCGGGCAGTAGAGATAGCGGATGTAGCTTGAAAGCTGCGCAATGTTAAGGGCAAAGCAGAATCAAAGGCCTGCCTGAAAAGCTGAGTGAAGTTCTGCATTGCCCTTTTGTTTTTCGTTTCAAAAGAATTTTTACACTTGATCACAGACTGCCGCGTCTGAGGAATTCTTTGAGCATCGGCCGAATATTCTTCACGGCGTTTGCCCTGTGCGATATTTTATTCTTCTCTTCTCTTTCCAGCTCCGCCACGCTCTTTCCTCTCTCGGGAAGGTAGAATATTGGGTCGTAGCCGAAGCCGCCGCTGCCCCTTTTTTCGCGTAGTATCATCCCGGGGAGGAATCCTTCAGCTTCCAGAATCGGTTTTTCCGAATCTGCAAGGCATAGTGAGCTAACAAATCTTGCTGAGCGATTCTCCTCCGGAACATCCTCCATCAGCCTCAGCACCTTCTTGATATTCTCCTCATCTATGCGGAATGCATCGCTGCTGTGGTCTTTATGGGCTCCGGAGAATCTTGCGCTGTTTATCCCGGGTTCTCCGCCTAGCGCATCAATCTCGAGGCCGGAATCATCTGCAAGCGTGAGAATTCCGGTTTGACGTGCATAACCAATAGCTTTTCTTGCAGCATTTTCTGCGAACGTCTTCCCGTCTTCTTCCACCTCTTCAGTTTCCGGAAAATCCTTCAGCGAGAGCCAGTTTATGCTGAACCCAGAGAGCAGAATCTCAAAATCTCTTATCTTGCCTGCATTAGTCGTTGCCAGAAGTATGTCCATCTTCCCTTCCTTCATATTCAATTATTTCAAGTTCATCCAGCGGCTCGCAATTGATTATCTGCTCGTAGTGTTTGGGGTTTATGAACGCCCCCTCGCGTGGGCCGGCGTGCTTTGCGAGCATTTTAACCGCAGCGAGGAATTTCTTTTCCGGTTTTGCGGCTGCTGGGGCAAAGCCGCCCAGTTCAGGTGCAAACTCAAACTGATACGCATGCAGAGTTAAGTTTTCCACCATCGGCCGCTCTGTTTTCTTTTGGCTTCTTCTGTACTTGCGTTTGAATTCCGATAAATACAGCGGCTTCGGATTCCCGTAGAGCGGGTCTATCGCCAGGGGCATACCCTCAAAATCCAAGTGCAGCCGGATTTGATCAGCCCTTGCGGTAAGAGGCCGAACAGCAAGCAGTGAGAGGTTGCCGAAATCGGCAATCTGCTGCCAAAGCGTAACAGCTTTCGCCTCGCTCTTCTCATTGATTTTCATCCTGCCCGGATCTTTCGCTCTTGAGATTCCCGTTTCGGTTCTCCCAACCCGTTCGGGAACATATCCATTCACTATTGCAAGGTAAACTGACGCTGAGGTGTTTTCCACGATTGAGCGGGCGAGGCGTTTGTGGAAATCCATATTCTTCGAAAGCACCACAACCCCGGGCACCTGCTTGCTCAAACGCGTGGCAGTGCGCAGCTTTTCGCCCGCCTGAACTTTCCCAGCAAGCAGCTCTGCTATGCTCCCCGCTCCGCTTCGGTCTTTGGTAACAGAAACCCCCGAAGGCTTATTCACCGCTGCAAAGTCGGATGTATCCTGCAGTATCTCTATTGTGTGTTTCTCGGGCAAAATCAAACTCCGCTTGCTAATCCTTCTTCAGCCTGTAAACCTTGAAATCGGAATATTTCACCTTTGTCCATTTGAGCTGTCGGAAGGCAATCTTGCCTGCTGTGGGCAGCTTGCCGAAACGCTCTTCATCCTCTTGATAATCCACTATCACCCATCCGTCCACAGCGAGCTGAATCTGCCCGCCCGCACGCATAAGGGTAATTTTATGCACTTCATTAGACTTCGAATCTATCCCGGGTATGCCCAAATCAGCGAGGTATCTGCCTGAGTTCAGCCTCAGATACGAGGCATTCCTTGATGCCCCCAGAGGCATATCCGAATAATACGAAAGCGAGTATAGATCAATATCGCCGTTGGTGTAATCCTCGCTCCTTCCGGTTCTGAAATCAACGCTCGCATCATACACGTCCTTGCCGTTCTGTCCTCTTGCAGCGAAAAACACCAGACATGCCCCGTTTTCGCTGAGCACCTGAGCATTCCACTCTGCAAGAAAATTCGGCGGGAAATTCGCCCAGCACCAGAACGTAATGTGCCCTGTGGCGAAATCAAAATCTTTCACGGACGATTCGAGCACAAGTCCGTCTTTGCGGAAATTTATCTGCGCAGGCCCTTCTGCCACCCATCCCCTCACGTCTTTTGGAGCCCGCAGGGGGGAGCTGAAGATCAGTTCCTTTTCTATGTCTTCAGAGCCGAAATAGCCCAGCAGTGAGAATTTCCGCGTTGGGATTATCCCGAGATAATCATCCATTTGCCCTCTGTTCTGCTGCTCTATGTAATGATCGATTGCAGATTCCTCGATAACCTTGTCATACAGCCTGCATTCGGAAACAGCAATCTGTGATGTGTTGATGATGAGCTTTTTGCCTCCTTCGCTGTCGAGCTGTTTCAGCCGGCGGGATTTCCTCAGATACGGTGTTCCGTTTATATAGCAGTTGAAAATTCCGTCCCCTGCATCCCATACAAAAGCAAAATGCATCCACTCCTCTCCCGGTATCTCCGGGAGAAGAATGTGCATATCGTTCAGGCGGCTTGTGCCGTTCTCCCATGAAAAGCGGAAGTCCAGCTTGTTTGCCGATCTTGCAAGATCGAACTTGAACAGCTTATCCACCGCTGCAATCTCGTATGTATTCTCCGGCTCGCCCTCGCCCGTACGCATCGTTTTATGCGGGCGAATCCAAATCATAAACGTACCTTCTTCAGAAATCGGCACGTTCAAATCGCCCGAGAAATACAGACTCGTTTCCTTGGCCTTCAGCGCTTTTGAACCGTTCATCGGGCCATCAAGGATATCGTAGCTCACAAAATCCGACACATCCGCCCGTTCGGTATCGGAGAGGCCTTTGGAATTAACCGCATCCTGCGTTAGCCAGATTTTAGCCTCATACCCCATACTTGCCCCGCAGGCAAGCATAAAAATCAAAAGTTTAACAGCTTTCATTGAGCTCCTTTCGCAAAGCTTATTCAATCTCATCCCTCCCGAGGATCGCATCCGAGAGAATCGAATTATTCGAAAATTCAATGCTGCTCCCTGCCGGCAAACCTCTCGCAAGGCGGGTGATTCTGATGCTGCTGTCCCGCAGGAGGCTGGTAACATAGAGCGATGTGGCATCTCCCTCCACAGTGGGGTTGGTTGCCATCACAAGCTCCCTGATTTCCCCTTGCCGTATTCTGCTTATCAGCTTGTCTATCGTGAGGTCTTCCGGCTCAATGCCCTCCAGCGGGGCGATATGCCCCCCCAGCACGTGATACGTCCATTTGCATATCCCAGTTTTCTCGAGGCTGATTAGGTCTTTCGGCTGCTCCACAACGCACACCGTCGATTTGTCCCGCGAGGGATCTTGGCAGATTGGGCATACATCCTCTTCCGAATAGCTGCAGCATACCCTGCACTGCTTTATCTTCGTTTTTACATCGCTCACAGCCCTTGCAAGCTCCATCGCCTCGGCCTTATCGGATTTGAGCACGTGAAAAGCAAGCCTTTCCGCTGTTTTTCTGCCTATCCCGGGCAGCTCCGCAAACTTCTCAATCAGATTATTCAGAGCTTTCGTATAGGCGGGGTTTGTGGTGTTGTTTTCGGGCAATTCTAAAACCTCGCTTCTTATTGATTTTTCGGCCTTGATATCCCAATAATCTGAGCGTTAAAGGTGTTGAGTATCTTCTGCACTCCCGGGTCCTTCATGGCCTGTTTCTGGTCTTTGAGGCTGCTCTTCGCCCCTTTGGGTTTGTTTGCAGGTTCTCCGCTCGTTTCCTGCTGCTTTACCTTAACAGCAACGCTCGCCCCGAGGATCTTCGAGAACACCTTCTCAGCATCCTGAGCCTTCGCTTGAAGCAGTCTGCCTGTTATCCCAGTTTTGGCAAGCAAAACGAGATTCCCGTTTTCAAAGCTCTCCGGCTCGGCATTGCTCAGATTCGCCCCGAGACTCATATTAACCTTCGCTGTTTCCCGAACAACATCCTCCCAGCGGGCTTTCAGCTCTTCGAGATTCTCGCATCTGACGTTCTCTGCCTCTTCGAGCTTCTCACCAGCGGAGCTCTTCTCAGCGAAGGCCTTTTTCAGGCTCGGCTTACGTGCGCCGGCGGGTTTGCCCTGCATTGCTGAGTTTTTTTTTCCGCCTCCGCCGCCGGCCATCTGCCGGGCAAGGGTCTGCACGTTGATAAAATGCTCGCTCAGCGTTAGCCGGATAAGAGCCGCCTCAAGGATTGCCCTTGGGTTGTCAGATTTCTTCACAGCCCCGCGCATCCGCTCCAGCGTGGTAACCGCATACACAAGCGAGGCAATATCAAATTTCGCCGCAATCCGCTCGGTCTGCTCGGCCTCGGCGGCCGTCTGCACGATAAGCGAATTTTTCGCTCCGGCGCTTGCGGTTATCATCAGGTCTCGGAAGCTGTCTATCAGGCTGTCGGTAACTTGCTCAGGGCTCATCCCCTTCTTCAGCAGCTCATCGCATACCTTCAGCACCTCCGGCGCATCCGAATCGCCCATAAGCTCTGTCATACGTGATATCTCTGCCCGTCCGGGCTCGCCGAGGGTGTTCTCAAGCACCTCCAGTGTGAGGTTCTTTTCGCCAGTGCTGAGAACCTGATCCAGCAGGCTCAGCGCATCACGCATAGAGCCGTTGGCAAGGCGGGATAGGGCAACGGCAAAATCATCCTCGCAGCCAATCCCCTCAGATTCCAAAACCATCTTCACCTGCTGCTGGATGGTTTGCGGATCAATAGAGCGGAAATCAAACCTCTGACAGCGCGATTGTATCGTAGGGAGCACCTTATTCGGCTCGGTGGTGGCGAAGATAAACTTCACATGCGCCGGCGGCTCCTCCAGAATCTTCAGAAGCGCATTAAACGCCCCCGTGCTGAGCATATGAATCTCATCGATGATGTATATCTTATACCGCCCCCTCGCAGGCCGATACATCGCATTCTGACGCAGGTCGCGGATGTTTTCAACGCCGTTGTTGCTCGCCCCGTCGATCTCGATTACGTCTATATCATCGCCAGAATTGATCGCCACGCAGCTCTCGCATTCGCAGCAGGGATCGGTTGTGGGCGCATCAACGCTCTGGCAGTTCAGAGCCTTCGCCAAAACGCGGGCCATCGTCGTTTTCCCTACACCGCGTGTGCCGCAGAATAGGTACGCATGCGCAACACGCTCCGAAAGGATCGCATTCTTGATTGTATGGGATATTGCATCCTGCCCAGCTATATCTTCAAACCGCTGGGAGCGGTATCTTCTTGCAAGTACTGTGTAAGCCATAAACCACCGTTTAGATGTTTGATTCTCCGGCGGCATATTATACTGCTTCAGCTTTTTTTCTCAATCCGCAATTTTCGTTTCAATCCACGCCCCCCGTGAGGGGAGCGACGTGAAGGTTTCCGCCGTTTTTCCATATAGGTCTGTTTCAATCCACGCCCCCCGTGAGGGGAGCGACAAACAACTTTGATTTTTCGGACGTAGACTATTTTGTTTCAATCCACGCCCCCCGTGAGGGGAGCGACCCTACAAAATTGTAGTCTTTACTCAATACGATTGTTTCAATCCACGCCCCCCGTGAGGGGAGCGACAGCAATAAGCGAGGGATACGCTACTCTTTCAAAGTTTCAATCCACGCCCCCCGTGAGGGGAGCGACGCTATTGCGGGCAGCAGCTTCCTGATGGTATGCTTGTTTCAATCCACGCCCCCCGTGAGGGGAGCGACGCTACCGCAACTTTCGCTTCGCTGTTCAACACAAGGTTTCAATCCACGCCCCCCGTGAGGGGAGCGACGCTACCGCAACTTTCGCTTCGCTGTTCAACACAAGGTTTCAATCCACGCCCCCCGTGAGGGGAGCGACGCAGTAACTGCGTCTTGATAATCGTCAATAGATGTGTTTCAATCCACGCCCCCCGTGAGGGGAGCGACTGGATACCCCTGCTTTGTGAACATTCCGGGCAGGTTTCAATCCACGCCCCCCGTGAGGGGAGCGACGTCTTCGATTGCGTTAATAGAAACGCAATACCTGTTTCAATCCACGCCCCCCGTGAGGGGAGCGACGCAGAAGTCTAAGACCGCACATACCGCACAAGGTGTTTCAATCCACGCCCCCCGTGAGGGGAGCGACCCGCTCAAGCCGTTACCTTTAAGCAAGGCGGCGGGTTTCAATCCACGCCCCCCGTGAGGGGAGCGACTAGTAATATACCTTGCGCAATATGCAGCACTTTCGTTTCAATCCACGCCCCCCGTGAGGGGAGCGACTACGGCCTGATCTGCTGCTGCTTTCTCACTAATAGTTTCAATCCACGCCCCCCGTGAGGGGAGCGACTACGGCCTGATCTGCTGCTGCTTTCTCACTAATAGTTTCAATCCACGCCCCCCGTGAGGGGAGCGACTGTCCAAGTCATCAGCAATAACTGCTGAGGTGTGTTTCAATCCACGCCCCCCGTGAGGGGAGCGACGTTGACACGGGATACCAGTTACTGACTGGGGATGTTTCAATCCACGCCCCCCGTGAGGGGAGCGACCTGACAAAGCGGCTGCCAATTATCTTTGTTCCAGAACGTTTCAATCCACGCCCCCCGTGAGGGGAGCGACCTGATAAAGAAAACGAAAAACGAAAGGGAACAAGTTTCAATCCACGCCCCCCGTGAGGGGAGCGACAAGCTTGCTTGCCAACGACACCTTGACGATTTAAAGTTTCAATCCACGCCCCCCGTGAGGGGAGCGACAAGGAACGTGGAAAACCGTTGACGAAAAAGAATCGTTTCAATCCACGCCCCCCGTGAGGGGAGCGACAAGGAACGTGGAAAACCGTTGACGAAAAAGAATCGTTTCAATCCACGCCCCCCGTGAGGGGAGCGACCACCGGTTACAGTGTAGCTCACCCCGTCATAGGTGTTTCAATCCACGCCCCCCGTGAGGGGAGCGACAGCATAGTTCCGCCCGTTGTCCTGCTAACACGTTTCAATCCACGCCCCCCGTGAGGGGAGCGACCAATGCAATGTTTCCTTTTCGTTTGATTCATATAGTTTCAATCCACGCCCCCCGTGAGGGGAGCGACAAAATGAGCTGAATAACCTATAACGAAAGGGAATAGTTTCAATCCACGCCCCCCGTGAGGGGAGCGACAAAAAATATTGGTAATCGGAAAGGAAAAAAAATGTTTCAATCCACGCCCCCCGTGAGGGGAGCGACCAGACGATCAAATTAAAGATATTATACGGAAGGCGTTTCAATCCACGCCCCCCGTGAGGGGAGCGACAGCTTAATGGTAACAAGTTTATTTATCAGGTTTTATAAGTCAATATTTGCGAACCTTAGCCAAAACATAAAAAAAGAAAACCAGCCTTTTTTTATGCAACTCTATTCAGTTGTTAAAGAATAAGTTACGAAAAATGCGAACCTCCCAAGTAAATTGTAGGCGCTTGGGGTTCGCATCATACAATGAGCGGTCCTTCAGGGTCGTAGGAAGGTTTGGATCCAAAATGTTCGATACGTCTTTGCCAGTTTTTCCCAAGATAATAAAATCTAAGGCTGTCCTTTTCCATATCGGCCAAGTTCAACAATTTATCCTTCAATTCAACCCATTGTGCAGGTTCAAGCAGGCATTCAAATACAGAATTTTGAACCCTCTGCCCTACATTTTCGCATGCTTTTGCAACCTTCCTAAGTCTCCTGCTTCCATCTTTTGTCTGAGTATTTACATCATAAGTAATCAAAACCAGCATTTTTATTTCCAAAAATAAGGTGGATAATCTTCCATTTCAGCTCTCAAGAATCTGGCAAGAAGCATTGCCTGCAAGTGTGGTAAAAGGCCAAACTTGATTTTTTCTTTAGTGAAAGGGTGTATAATCTCATCCTGCTTTCTCTTTTGATAAGCATTGATAAGTAATTTTCTTGTTTCTTCATTCATTTCCACTGCCCCAGATTCGGTCTTTTTGAATCCAGAAGATGTAATCTGCTTTCTGTTTATCAGTGATAGAATGAGCCTGTCTCCAAATATAGGTCTCAATTCTTCCATGATATCAAGAGCAAGAGACGGCCTTCCTGGCCTCAAAGAATGAAGAAAGCCTACTGCAGGGTCTAAGCCTACTGATTCCAAAGCGGATCGTACATCATTTACCAGCAAGGTGTAAGCAAAAGAAAGCATAGCATTGATTTTGTCTAATGGAGGCCTCTTTGACCTTGAAGTAAATTTAAAATCCTCTTTTTGGCAAAGAATTAAGTGGTCGAAAACAGAAAAGTATGTCCTTGCTGCTTCCCCTTCTATGCCCCTAATTATATCCAAAGATTCAGATTCTAATGCCACAAATGCAGAGCTTTTCATATATTTTGAGGCTTTATTTAACTCGTCAGATTTATTCTCGGGGTTATCTCTAAGAGCTCTTTGCAATACAGCTCTATAGTTGGCTATTTTGGCGGTAACAAATTTGCCAGCGAGCTTGGAAGTTTTGCCGTTTTTTTGCTGAAACTCAAACTGCGCTTTTCGAAGAAGCACGTTACCAGATACCGGCCCATTTACTCTCGCAAGGAATCTTCCGTTTTCTGTAAGAAACGAAACAGAAACCCCTTTTTCGCCGCAGAGCCCCATTAGAAATGGACTCATAGATATTTGTCCGAAACAAGTTATCTGGCTTAAAGTGTGAATTGGAACCCTAAGCTTTACTTCTCTGTCAATATTTACGAGAACAGTGTCTCCCTTTTTTGAAAGATACGCTCCTTGCGTAGTAACGAAAAGAGTGTTAAGCATCCGTTTCATCAGACAATATTCTTTCTATATATTGTTTTACCTTTTTGTCTATGCCAGTCGTTTTAGGCAGGCATAATTCTCTAAGAGAACAGCTTTTGCATTTAGGCCCAGGAGTTACTTTTGGAACAACACCTAAATCAAAAACTTTGTGAATCTCATTTGCCAAAGCTGCCGTTTTATCTCGTAACTGTTCAGTAAATTCAACGTCTTCTCTTCTCCTTGTTTTGCCGTAAAAAATTTGCCCCAAGTCAATCTGCACTTCAAGCATTTCTTCCAAGCATACAGCCTGAGCACATAGCTGAATTCTATCGCAGGCTGAAATTTTTGGTTTGCCGTGTTTAAATTCAACAGGACAAGGCTTCCAACGCCCTTCAAATGCTGGTAAATCACAAGTTAGCTTATCATTTGAAGAATCAGATCTTTCGAACTGGACGATATCAGCTTGCCCTGCCAAACCTAATTTATAACTGTGGAGCCTGAGACCTCTGGACATTAAAACGCCGCCACGCATTTCTGTGTCTCTTTTGTGAACCCTGCTGTGGAGCAAATTTCCGCTTGCAGTAAGGAAATTTTCTGCCCATAGAAGCTCAATATGTATCAGGCCCCACTGCCGCTTGCAGAATTGATAATGCTGCAAGCCGGAAAGTTGGAGAAATTGTTCTTCTGAATAGCTCATAATTTGTTTATAACTGTAACTTCTTGGAAGTCGGGAAGCTTTCCATCTTCGGGCAATTCCAATTCATAATCTTCAAACTCTCTTGCAGGTTTTGTTTCTCCAACCTGCTTAATCTTAACCTTATCAAACAGTTTGTGAGCAGGAGCATTTCCGAGAGCAGAATCATGCTTGAACACTATAAGCTTTCTTGCGCACATCTTTCCCCGAGCGGCGGAGTGGTCGTGATCGAACATATTTATCAATGCCTGCCAGAGCATTTCAAGGTCTTCTTCGCCAAAACCGGTCTGCGCTGCAAGATGAGCTGAAATGTACCCTTCAACGCGGTAGAGTCCATAAGGAACGATCTGTTTTCGTCCCATAGTCCTGTTATCGCCGGATTGAGAATCAGCTTCTTTTTCTGTGGCAACAGCCATTCTGGTGATTGTAACATCAAGGGGGCATATCGGATCAATGCTTCTGGCAAAATTTATCTGTACAGGGCCTCTTACCTGTCCGCAGTTGTTTTCTTTAAGGCTCATAACAGCACCAAAGGTTCTTATATCGTAAAAGTTTTGACACATCCACCGCCTCGCTTGACTTATAATTTCAGCTCCTTTATCCTTCTTACTATCGAACTGCAGCGCTTGATATGCTTTACCCTGCTGTTTTGAAAGAACAGCCTTTTCCTTTACGTAAATATCGTTTGGCGGCTGGGCTCCGCTGGATATTTCAACAAAATTGCGGATTTTTCTTTTCAGGCACACGTCGGTAATAATTCCGAAGTGCGTTTCAGGGTCTATTCTCGGCATATTTCCTGCGTCAGGGTCGCCATTAGGATTGCCGTTTTCAACATCAAAAAGATAAACAAATTCGTAGCGGTTTTTAATTGGTTCATTCATTTTCATTCTCCTGATTATTAGTTTTTTCATTTTTAGTGAACAGGTCCTGTCTTTGATGATAATAGCCTATAGCGAAAAGCCCCTGCTGTTCGATTGTAAAATGAGCAGGGAAGGCGGAAACCTCTGAAACAATCTCCTCGATAAGTTTATCGTAGAAAGTTCCATAATCAGATTTGGAAATGTGATGCTGGGCGAGCTTTAGAAGATTTGGAAAAACTGCCCGTGGAGTGGCAGAAGCCGAGCCATAGAATCGGTCTTTAATTGTAGCATTTGCATTTCCGATAGCGCTTTGCTGCAGCCTTTCTAACACTGCAAACAGACGCCCCAGCAGATAAGCTGGATTTTTGTTGTTTTTGTCTAACGACATAGCAACCTCCAAATTGTTATTATTAAAAATTCTTGATTTTCTTGTAAGCACAGCCTTAATCACTGCTGCTTTACAGTAATTTACATTTTCATTAGCTCTTATTCTTTCAATAAGTAATGAAAGGATTCGTTCAGGGTATGCAGTTCCTTTTAGGATTGCCATCATCAATGCTCCGGAAAGCAGAGGAGGCGGGCCTTCATGTGATTTCTGGCTTACTGTCTGCCGAAGGATCTGCCAGAGAGAAGGAAATTCGCTGTCTTTATCTGAGCTGCGGATTATCTGTAAATCCCTGAAATGCTGCCCGATTTTTTCACATATATCAGAAACATCTGAAACATGCCAGAACCGCACAGACAATCTTGAAGCATTTGGAGAGAGCCCGAGGATGTAGAAGTTGTTGCCTTCTTCAATATCAGCCGGCTTTCTTCCTAATCGAACTGTTTCGAGAAAAGTTCTTACAGATTTATTCTCGGAATCTTCATTATTGTATGGTTCAAAAACCAAACCAAAGATACCTTCAACAGCACTCTGCCTTTCCGACCAGAAAATTGTGGTGGCGTCACCTATCTGAATCTTTTGCCTGCTGTTAGAGCTCAGGAGATATTTCAGGGCAGTAGTGTATTTGAAGGCTGCTTTACTGCCAACAGACGAATTGTAATTTTGTGTTTTTCCATAAGACTCAAAAGAACTCTTATTGTATGAAACAATTGCAGCTCCGCTGCTTTGAGCTCCTCTAACCCCTCCAAGCATAGGGTGTATATTAGGGATTTGCTCAGCTTCGCCTGTAACAGAGCATATTCCGTCTGAAAAATCAATACTCAAGAAGTTCTTGTAATTATCCGACCATATCTTCCTTATGACAGGATTTTCATGAATAAATGCCCTTTTGGTTTCAAGCTGGAAAACTATATTCTTGCCCTCAATTTCTTCCCAGTTGTCAATACCTTCAGCTGAAGATGGCTGCCATTTCTGAAAAAAATTCAGTAAGGCTTTTGCTTCAGGTTCCTCGCATTTTTCGAGTAAATCGAAATGCAGTTTTTTGAAATTATCGAACTTCAGCTTGTCTTTCTTTGCATCTTTGCCGCTGCTTCCTAATACAAAGCCGGTATTATCCCAGAGAAAAAATGGATGCTCATGAGCTTTCGAACCAGATCGGCCGAAACTTTGCGGAACATCCATATACCTTGGATACGATTTTTTCTTTTCATAAATTTGCAGGTCTTTAACTTGCTTCAGATTTCCGTTTTCATCAATAACCGCAGCAGCGTTAATCTTTTCTACGGAGAAACCTGGCTCTGGAACTTGAAGGTCTTCTCTCTCTTTGAGCCTGTCGTAATATCTGCTCAATTCTTGGATAATCATGTTTTCACCTCCTCTGCGAATAAATCAGGAACTTCAATTATGCCATTGTGCATTACTGCACGGAAAAATCTGGGCTGATAGTTATTTTGGTAGTCTAAGTCGTGAAGCATAAACCCTAAATCTTTTTCTCCATTATTTTCAGAAGACGCAATCGCCTCGTCTTCTCCAAGCCGCCTGAAATTTGCGCTGAATTCTCTGCATCCAAAATAGGGCTGACTAAAACATTTGCCTTTAGCAGCGCGGCGTTTGAACATATCTAAATGCTTGCCTATGTTGCTGTCTGCAGGGTCATTAAGCTGGCAATATGCTTCTATCACGTACGATACATCCCGCAAAATCATAGAAGCTCTCTGCTGCCTTGAGTCTTCAATATAGAGGGCTAAGCTGTCATCAGTTCCGCCTTTATTTATAAGACTGGTTGAAGGTTTTTTTGTTCTCTGAGAAACTTCGTTTCTCCTGATGTTGGTAAATCGAATAGGTTTTAATACATGAATTTTTTTTATGATCCATTTTATTTCCGGTTTCCAATAAACCGCTTCTAAAACTCCTCTTGCGGCAGACGGCGTGATTACATCATAACTTACTCTTTCGGATTTCATTTCCGGCCGGGTAAAGAGCGCGTAATCGCCCCAGACTTTTAATTTCACTCCATAGCTCATAAAATCTCCTTATTAAACAATCAATTTTCCTGCATCAATTTCTAAGTTATCTAAATTCAATCCTATTTTTTCATCGTAAAGCTCATCTCTAATAAGTACAGGGAAAGTATCCTGTACTATTTCGATTGCTCCATATTCAAATAATTTTGCCCAGTTGCTCTGGTGAACCTGAACAGTGTATTTTTGGAGCTGCCTTGAAATTTTCCTTAAATTTGCAAATTCATTCACCTCTGAAATCAGTTTTTTTGCTTCCTTATCTCTTTGGATAATAAGCGGCTTGGTATCATCTTTGATTAATTTAAAGTTCTCAGACACCTTTTTGAACGGGAAATTGAGGTTTTGTTTTGATTCTTCAATTTCTTTAACAATTCCTTCTTTATCCAACTGCTCTTCACTAATCCAATAAAGATTTTTAAAGTATTCTTCAATATTGGATAGGTCAAGAATTTCTTTTTTTGAAGTGTTTAGGATGGTTACAGTTTCGTTAGCACTTTGAGTTAAGAAGCCGGGCGGACAGCCGTTTTCTGGCTCGAATATGAAAAGCTTTCCCCAATCAAGCCGTCCTTCTCTATTGCACCTTCCTGCTGCCTGAGCTATTGAATCCAAACCAGCCATGGCTCTGTAAACAACAGGAAAATCAATATCAACTCCCGCTTCCACAAGCTGAGTGCTGACGAGCAGGCAGGCTTCATGATTATTGAGCCTTCCTTTAATTTCCTCAAGAACTTTTCGCCTGTGGGCAGGATACATATTTGTGCTTAAATGGTATGAGTTTTCTTGAGGGAGCAGCCTAAAAATCTCAGCAGCCGTTTTTTTTGTATTCACAATGCATAGTCCTTGAGAGGCATTTGATAACTCTTCGGCAATTTCCTCTTCGTTCCTCACACCTAAATATTTCGCTTGAACCCTTTTGAGCTTTTCAGCCAGTTGATTGGGAGACTTAGCAATCTCTCTTACATTTTCCAGCCCTTGAGGAAAATCATTTCTTTTAATAATAGCAGGTTGTGTTGCGCTGCATAAAACGGTTGTGCAGTTGTAGCTTTGTGAAAGCTCTCTTAACGATTCAATGCATGGGATTAAATACTCCAATGGTATTTTTTGAACCTCGTCCAGTATTATTACACTGTTTACAATATTATGGAGCTTTCTATTTTTTGAAGTTTTGTTTGAAAATAGGGATTCGTAAAACTGTACGCTGGTGGTTATAATCACAGGCCAGTCCCAATTTTCTGAGGCTAATTTTGCCTTGTTGTATTCAAAATCGTTATCATCATATTCAAAATTGCTGTGATGTTCGATTACTGCATCGGGATGTAAAAATTCTCGAAATACCTCTGCGTTCTGTTCAATAATATTTGTGTAAGGTATTACATAAATAATTCTTTCTTTTTTGTTTTTTATTGCATGTTCAAGTGCAAATCTCATTGAGCTTAGAGTTTTTCCTCCGCCTGTAGGTACGGTGAGAGAAAAAAGCCCGGGAGGCAGGGAAGAAGCTTCTATGCAGTCTTTCAGAATATCTTTTCTGATTTTGTTAATGTTTGTGTCTGGAACGTTACTGAGCATAGCGTCCATATTGTTGGAGAGAGCATGATGGAGATCTCTTAAAGTATGATTGCTGCCTCGAAGAGAAGTCCTTTTGTAGTCAAAAAAATTTTCAGAATCTAAAAAATCAGCATCAACCAAGCTGGAGAATAGCATTTTAATAAGAAAGAATAATTGAATTCCTGCCCGATCAGTCGAAATAGGAAAGGGAGGATTTTTTGGAAGGTCTAAATTACTTTTAATTGTGTCTGCATGATGATATTCAGGAACTTCTTTTTTAAGGCGTTCGTTTAAGCATGAACTTTCAGAGGACAGACCGTCGGGTAGGCCGGAATGATGCCCGCAGATGCAATAAGCTAACAATTTCCCTATTTGCGGATCAATTCCACTTACGTATTGTCCGCCCGCTGTGGAGTGATCTACTTTTATAGAAGGCTTTTTATTCGGTGGTGATTGACTGCTTTTTAAGAGATAATCCTGAAATTCTTTTGAATATTTGCCAGTGTCGTGGAGCAGACCAATCAAATATCCCCAGTTGCTGCAGTTGAACTCAGACGCAAAAGAACTGGAAATCTCAGCAACACTTTGCAGATGGTCTTTTAATAAATGCCAATTTTCTCTGCTTTTATTATCAATTAAATTGACAGGCTTCGAATGAGCATAATATTTTTTAGCCATTTTAACTCCAAAAACTCTTTGATAACATTACAAATATTTTTTTGATATAAACATTTCTTTAACCTCAATAGTTATTGTAGAAATTAGTATTTGAAATGCAATGTCCAATTCTCTGCTTAACCTCTGCAATCCAATACGCCGCCTCATCGGCGCTCTTCAGATTTCGATATCCCCCGTGCTTGGGCAGAAGCTTTTCGCTATCGCTCATATCCCCAGTCTTTCGAAATTCCTTATTTCTCCCTGCTTCAATAAACTGATAAATAATTATAACAATGGTTTAAGGCGTGTAAAGGGAGAAGCAGAGTTCTAAAATTTGGTAAATCTGAGCAGGCTTTTTTCGCTTGAATTTCAAAGATGGCCGGCGGGCTTTATGAGCCCTTTTTCTTTTTTCTCGTTGCGTATAGTCTTTCGGTAAATCCGCCTTCGGATTCAAACGCTTCGGCGAGTGAATTGATTTGTTTCTTGAGCAGGCCGCAGGCAATGTTGATAAGGGTGATAGCGGAATTAGCGATCAAATAGGCAAATGCTATTTCTGTCTCGGCCGGCGGGGAAGACCCAGTATTAGTATTAAATTCACCCAGTCCAGCAAGTCCACTGGGTCCAATTCTCTGCTTAACCTCTGCAATCCAATACGCCGCCTCATCGGCGCTCTTCAGCCGCTTGGCAATTAAAAATGCCCCTGAGAATTCCCAACTGGCGTTTTTGAGACTCTCAAGGGCGAATCCGGAGTAGTGGTTAGGGACGGATTCGAACCGTCGACACACGGATTTTCAGTCCGTTGCTCTACCAACTGAGCTACCCAACCGAAGCTGAATCCCAGCAAGAGAGGAGAATTCTAATAAAAAGTTCGAATCTTTCAAGCATTTTTGCAATGATTTTAGAAAATATTTCCATCAGCCTGCGTAAAATTGCTTTACATTGAGAATAGAGCCTTTTTTATGTGCTGCCGGCGGGTTGGTCAAGTTGACAAGACCTCGTGAATTGTTATGCTCTTTCTTTCGGTTTCGCACACAGCAAATACATCTCTTTTTGGTAAAGTTAATATTATGAATATTCTTGCAGTAGATATAGGCAATTCAAATATCAAGTTTGGGCTTTTTATAGATGCAGAGAGGCAGCCTTCTCTGAGCGTTAGCGGCGGCGATTCGCAGGCTGTTTCTGATGCCCTCAGGCAGTGTTGGGATAAGCTGCCCGTTGCTAAACGCTCCACAGAGGGCAGGAAAGAGGGTGTGATCGTTTTCTCGAGCGTTAAGCCTGAATGGACAGAAAGCTTCCGGCAGCTCTGCCGTGAGCAGATTGATGAGAAGCCGCTTGAGGTTGGGCTTGGCAAGGATGTAGATCTGCCGATAAAGCTCAATACAGAATTCCCCGCAGATACCGGCGTTGACCGCGTGATGGCGGCAGCGGCGGCGTATGTCGTTGCTCAGGGGCCGGTTGTGGTGGCCGATATAGGCACAGCCGTAACGGTGGATGCTGTGGACGGGGAGGGAAATTTCCTCGGCGGGGCGATCGCCCCGGGGCCTGAGCTTTGTGCACGTGCGCTCAGCAGCGAAACAGCGAAGCTCCCGGAGGTGCAGGTGCAGCAGCCTGCTCTGCCTGTTGGCGCAAATACCGAGCAGGCAGTGAACAATGGAGTTTTCTATATGGCAGCGGGGTTTCTTGAGTATTCCGTGCGTAAATTTGCAGAGGAGCTGGGGAGCTGGCCGCAAACTGTAGTAACGGGGGCATCAGCGGGGCTCTTCAAGGATGAATGCGAGTTTGTTGATGATTTCGTGGAGGATTTGGTGCTCAGCGGGATTGTGCTTTCGTATAAGAAGAAGATCGCAGATACGCCGGATTCGTGATGACATTCGCCTCGGTTACAACGCCTAAAACCGGTGCCGCAATCTCCATCGTGAGCCTTTTTGGAAAAGATGCAGAACGAATCTGCTCCGAGACTTGCGGGATACCAGCTGAGAGGCTCAAGCCCGAATCGCACCTGCTGGCGAGGATCTGCGAAGGCGGCAGAGAGGTGGATGAAGTGGTTCTCGGCTGCCTCGCTCCCGGTAGGATAGATATAAACTGCCACGGCAATCCGATTATAGTAAGGCAGATTGTGAGCCTGCTCGAGAAAGCGGGCGCTGAAGCTGCCGAGCCGTGTGAATTTATGCTGCGAGAAAAGCTTGCTGTTTTCTCCGGCGATGCCATCAGCCTCGAGGCCGAGGTTTATTCCTGCTTTACTCATTCGCTCAAAGCCTGCGCTATTATTAAGGCTCAGGCGGAGGAAGGGCTCAAAAAAGCAGCCGTCGGCTGGGTAAAATGCAGCAGCAGAGAAGCCGCTAGCGAGGCAGAAAACATTCTGCATAATTCGCAAGCCGCCCGCAAATATTTCAGGAAGCAGAGGATTGCGATTGCCGGCGTGCCCAACTGCGGGAAAAGCACCTTGCTCAACCGCCTTGCAGGCGATCAGGCGGCGATTGTTTCCGATGTGCAGGGAACTACCAGAGACTGGGTTAGCGCAGGGGCGAGGCTTGCCGATATGCAGATTGAATTTATCGATACTGCCGGTTTGTGCGCAGAGCCCCGTTGCGAGATAGATGCAGAATCCCAGAGGCGTTCGCTCAAGATTGCCCGAAGCTGCGATGGAATCATCTGGCTTCTAGACCCCGCTCAGGATATCCAGGCCCAGCTTGAATACAGAAAGGAGCTCGGGCTCACCTCACCTGTTATAACAGCTATCAACAAGGCCGATATGCCCGAGCTTGAAGCACTGGAAGGCCGCTTGCCGGCCGAAGTTATCAAAATCAGCGCACAAAACGGCTTCAATATCGATAAGCTTTGCGATAAACTGCTCCAAACCGCCGGCACGGAAGATTTAACTGTTACTGATGCTGTATGCTTTACATACCGCCAGCTTGAAATCACAGAAAAAATCGCAGCACAAGAGGGAAGCCTCAAAGAAAACATCCAGCAGCTCATAACTGCCCGCCCAAAACTCACCTTCGACCTTATCAGTTAGTTGCCAAGAGGGAGTTTTTTGCTTAAAATGGGAGCGTTTTTATATTAAGGATTGGTCTAATGAAAAACCCATTCAGAGAAGGCACGATAAGCCATGATGATTTTAAAACAATGTCTGATTTAAGGTGGCATTGTTCTAAATGTGAGCTTCAATCCGGCCAAGCAAAAACTTGGCAGGTTTGGAGGCAGGAAAAAGGGATTCAGCTGGATACAGACGGGAAAGGCAATTTTTACAAGAGAATGTATTGTGCCAGTTGTGAGGCTCAAACATTTCATCGAAAGCTGAAATCTCTGGAAATTCTGGAAGTTAATAAAGCCAGATACGGTATTCGCTCGAAATTAGCCAAACGAATCAAGCAGCTTTATAATTTTGAAGAAGCGGTGCTTCTGAGGCGGCTCTCAGAAAGAGAGCTTGAGATTGACCATAAATTTCCGCAGGTGAGATGGGCGAAAAATGAGGAGTGTTTTGATGAATATTCAGACGAAGAACTAAAAGATAACTTTATATTGTTAAGCAGAAGCAATAATCTTTGGAAATCAAGACATTGCGAAAACTGCCTGAAAACAGGTAAAAGAGGCCATTTCCCCGGCATAAAATATTGGTATAAAGGCGGAGAAGAATGGAAAGGCAAAACCGAGAATGACCCTGCTGGCTGTATTGGATGCTTTTGGTACAACCCGTATAAATGGCGTGAGAGCTTACAGAAACTAATTGACAAAAGTTCATAAAATATTTTGGCAAGATTATGTTAGAGTTTATAATGAGAGTGAAAGTTAATAGATATAGGGTTAGAGAGATAATGGCCGATAGAGATATAAATACTTTCACAGATCTTGCCCGTATGCTTGGGATTTCTAAAAATCAGCTTTCAAATATCTTGTCTGATAAGTTTAATCCTGTTAAGAGTAATATTCAGCAATTAGCAGATTTTCTGGGAGTAAGCCCTTCAGAGCTGATAGAGCAAGCGGATGAGGATGAGTAATGGCAAAGTTTAATGATATAGATCTTTCCAGATGGAAGGAATATGAAGATGTTGAAACAGACTCCCTTTGGATTATAGAAAGGCGGGATAATTCAGGGAAACACAACGGCTTTTATCACGGCAATTTTGTGCCGCAGATACCGCGTCAAATGATAAAGAGATACACTAAAAAGGGTGAGGTTGTTTTAGACCCTTTTATGGGCAGCGGAACGACAGCATTTGAGTGCGAATCTTTGGGCAGAAACTTTGCCGGTATAGACATTAACCCCGATATAGTAGAATATGTGGGAAAGAATTTTGAATCAGAGCTTCCCGTTTATTCCGAAATGAATTTCAATTATATGCTTGCTGCAGATAGCACTGATTTTGCAGCATTCTCTGAGATTGCAGGATATTTGGCATCTAAAGGCATTAATAAAGTTTCTCACGTTATCCTGCATCCGCCTTATTTTGATATTCTTAAATTCACAAATGATTCAAGGGACCTTTCCAACTCTGATTCAATTGATATATTCTTAGATCGTTTTGGTAAAGTTTTGGACAACAGCTTGTCTCTGCTTGAAAGAAAAAGGTATGTTTCTATTGTTATTGGCGATAAATATACTAAAGGGCAGTGGATTCCTCTTGGATTTTACTGCATGAAGGAAGCTATGAACAGGGGTTTAACTCTTAAAAGCATAATCGTCAAAAATATGGCGGGTAACAGGGCTAAGCAAAATAAAAACACTATATGGCGATACAGGGCTTTGAACAGCGATTATTTTATTTTCAAACACGAATATGTTATGGTTCTAAAGAAAAATTAAAATGCTATGAATTATATAGGTTCAAAAAAATCCCTGCTGCCTTTCATTGAAACGTCTGTAAAGCAAATCATACAAGATGATTGCGAGCTATTCTGCGATATTTTCGCAGGTACCGGAATTGTTGGCTCGCATTTCAAAAAGCTTGGCTATTCGATTATTGCTAACGACTTTCAGTATTATTCTTATGCACTGAATAAACATTATATCGGAAACCATAAATATCTTGCCTTTGATGGACTTGCAGAGATTATTCCGGAAATCCGGCAAACAGAAACTGCCGAAAGAAAGGAAGTTGTATGCAGATATCTTTCAAATCTGCCTTTGGTTGAGGGCTTTATATTCAATAATTATTCTCTTGAAGGAACAAAAGGCAAGGAGTTTGAAAGAAATTACTATTCAAGCGAAAACGCAAAGAAATGCGATACCATCAGGCTCCAGATAGAAGAATGGAGAGCGAACGCCAAAATTACAGAAGGCGAATATTTCTTTCTCTTAGCTTCTCTTTTGGAAAATATCGACAAACACTCAAATACTGCTTCGGTTTACGGGGCATTCCTCAAAAAACTGAAAAAATCTGCTCAAAGAACCTTTGAGCTTCAGCCTGCTGAGCTGCTGATAAATGACAGGGAGCATAAGGTTTATAACAAAAAAGTTGAAGATATAATATCTGACCTGGAAGTTGATGTTCTTTATCTCGACCCGCCTTATAATCAAAGGCAGTATGCCCCGAACTATCACATGCTGGAAACTATAGCAAAATATGATTATCCAGCAATAAAGGGCAAAACTGGGCTGAGGGATTACAGTGAACAAAAATCAGATTACTGCGTGCGTAGAAAAGTTAAGCAGGCTTTCAGCGAACTGATTAAAAATGCAAACGCAAGATATATATTCTTAAGCTACAACAATGAAGGTCTTATGAGCAGTGATGAGATAAGAGAGGTTATGTCTGCTAAAGGCAAATACGGCTGCTTCACTCAAGATTATAATCGATACAAGGCCGATAACGGAAGAGTTTATTCTTCAAATTCCACAGTGGAATACTTGCATTACTGCATTTGCAGTTGATTTACTTGAATTACCATTTAATAAAACGGGAAACTAATTTGGCTGCCAACAATAAAAAACTAACGCCTGCGATGAAGCAGTTTCACTCATTCAAAGAGAAGTATCCCGATGCGGTGCTTTTTTTTCGCATGGGCGATTTTTATGAAACGTTTTACGAAGATGCGAAGATCTGTTCTCGAGTTCTGGGTATAGCTCTCACCAGCCGAGGGAAAGACAGCAGCTCTCCCATCCCGCTTGCGGGCATACCGTATCACGCCGTTGACAACTACCTCAAGAAGATAATTGAAGCGGGGTATAAGGTTGCCGTTTGCGAGCAGGTAGAGGATCCGAAGGAGGCCAAGGGCGTTGTGAAGCGGGATGTGGTTCGCGTGGTAACGCCCGGAACGATTACCGATGATATCCTGCTCGAGGCGAAGGAGGACAACTTCCTCTGCGCCGTTCATCTGGGCAGGAAGTCTGCGGCGATAGCTTATTTGGATATCTCTACAGGCAAATTCTGTGTGCAGAGGCTGCCTGAGGCAGAGCTGGCCGACGAGATCTGCCGGCTTTCGCCGAGAGAATGCATTACAGCCGAGCGAAGGGGCGAGCTTTTTGGAGATGATGCCGCACGCATAATAAGCGAGATAAAATCCCGCTGCGATGCGGTTATCACGGAACGCCCGGGCTGGTATTTCGAGCCGAACGGTGCAATGAGAACGCTCACAAAGCTTTTCGGCACAAAAAACCTTGAGGGCTTCGGCATTGAGGAAGGCTCTGATATTATCCCAGCGGCAGGGGCAATTATCGAATATCTCAACGAAACCCAAAAGACCACCCTGAGCCATATCCGCGGGATAAAGGTTGTTGAGCGAAACTGCTACCTCCAGATAGACCAGACATCCCTTCGCAGCCTTGAAATCCTGCGCACTCTCCGCAGCGAAGATCGGCGCGGCTCGCTTTTGTGGAGCATTGATAAAACACGCACCGGCATGGGCGGGCGGCTTTTCAATGCGTGGATGAGGATGCCGCTTTGCGATAAGCAGCATATAGACAGAAGGCTTGATGCCGCCGGTGAGTTTGCGGCCGACAAAGACCTGCTCGATTCGGTTACCGGCCAGCTGAAAAACTTTGCCGACCTCGAGAGGATTGCCTCGCGAATCAGCACAATGCGGGCAGGGCCGAAGGATTTTGTAATGCTCGCAGATACGCTCGAGAAAGTCGGCCCGATAAAAGAAACGCTCGGGCAGTGCAGCAGCCCGCTTCTGCAGCGAATAGCCGATGGCTGCGATAAAATGGAAGAATTCGCCGATCTGCTCCGGCGGGCGATAAACCCCGAATGCCCCAGTCACACAAGAGACGGCGGCGTGGTGATGGAGGGCTTCAGCGAAGAGCTCGACAGGCTCCGCAGCCTCTCCCGCGATGCGAACAGCTGGCTGGCTGAGTATCAGGCTCAGGAGGCCGAGCGAATCGGAATTGCCAATCTGAAAGTGGGTTTTAATAAAGTCTTCGGATACTACATCGAGGTGAGCAACTCGATGAAGGAGAAAGTGCCCGAGGAGTATATAAGAAAGCAGACAATCAAAAACGCCGAGAGATACATCACCGAAAAGCTCAAGGAGTTTGAGCAGCAGATACTCACCGCAAGAGACCGTGCTCTTGAGCTTGAAAACCGGCTCTTTGATGACCTCCGCTGCGAGGCGGTGAATTATGTGGAAAGGCTTCAGAAGCTCTCCGATTCAATCGCCGCCGCAGACTGCATCAGCTCAATCGCCGCCCTTTCTTTGCAGAGGGGGTATGTGCGGCCTGAGATAACAGAAGACAAATCCATACAGATTACCGAAGGCAGGCATCCTGTGATAGCGGAGAATCTGGGCAGTGAGTTTGTATCCAACGATCTGGAGCTGGGCGACGAAAGCGGGGATGTGATGATAATCACCGGCCCTAATATGAGCGGTAAGAGCACTTATATCCGGCAGACGGCTCTTCTTGTTATCATGGCGCAGATGGGCTGCTTTATCCCTGCAAAGGAAGCGAGAATCGGCGTGGTTGACCGCATCTTTACCCGTGTTGGTGCATCCGATGAGCTCAGCAGAGGCCAGTCAACATTTATGGTAGAGATGACAGAGACGGCGAACATCGTGAACAACGCCACAGACCGCTCTCTTGTGATTCTCGATGAGGTGGGCCGAGGAACGAGCACTTACGATGGGCTCTCGATTGCATGGGCGGTAACAGAGCATATAGCAAACCATATCGGCTGCAGGACTCTTTTCGCAACGCACTATCACGAGCTTGTGGAGCTTTCTGAGCTGCTCAGGAACGTGAAAAACTGCAACGTGGCTGTGCGGGAGTGGATGGATGATGTGGTGTTTCTGCATAAGATTCTCCCCGGAGCCACGGACAAAAGCTACGGCATTCATGTTGCAAAGCTTGCAGGACTGCCGGAGAGGATCGTTAGAAGGAGCAAGGAAATACTCTCAGACCTTGAAAACACCTTTTCAAAAGAGGCAGAAGGGGCTCAGCTCAGCCGTAACAGAACCACAGACCAAGAGGAGAATCTCTTCTCCAGCAGGCACAGGGATGTTTTGAATAAGCTCGCTGAAACTGACGTTAATAACTTAACTCCCATTGAGGCTATCACCCTGCTCAGCGAGGTGAAGAAAGAGATCTCAGACTTCACCGATTAAGGCTTTGCGACTGCAGCTCCAGCAAACCAGCTTTCAGAAGCTGAGGGTGAGGTCGCGTCCGCCGCACATTATGTTGGTAACGCCGCTGTCGTATAAAGACTGCATATATGGACTGTCGAAAAGCTTGTCCGGCTCGTAATCCAGATACTCACCGTTAATCTTGGGCATCTCGTTATTCGCTGCGTTTAGATAAAGCTTTATTTCCTTGCCGCTTATATCTGTCGTAGTATAAACCACCGAATAAGCCTCGGGTACAATCCCGTTCACAAGCTTTATCTCAGCCATATCTATATGCTGAATAAATTTTGTGAGATTGGAGTAGTTTGATTTTCGCGCAGTTTCGAAGATTATCGGCGAATGGCTTGATTTCAGCTTTGCAATATTCTCCAAACTGTTCCACTCATACGAACGGTTTTCCAGCTTGCTTTCAAGCCCGTGCGGCCCTTCGAGGTAGTCGAATTCTCCGCCGGCCTCGTAGTAGCTCCTTACTGGTCTCACAGCGAGGAAGGAATTGCCCTGTTCGATAAAGATCCAGCCCTGTTTCTCAACCATCCTGTCCGGCTTTTCTCCGAAATGAATTCCTATTGGCAGATCATTATTCTTTTCCTCCAGAAACCAAGCCGGGTTCACTGTAATATATGAGCGGGCCTGCTGAGTTATCATAACGTTCTTATGCTGGACTGAGCGGAAATAGCCGCTTTCTTTATATAGATTCCAGCTCGTGTCATCTTTTATGTTTATTGCTCTGGGGGTTACCATCGCCTGCGGTGAGGTGTTAAACTGAACCCCGTGCCACATAGGGGCAGCAGAGAGGTGATTCATTACAGCAGAGGGGTGTGTCATCCTGCTTGCCATAACATAATCGGGCGTAACCCAGCTGTATCTTACTATCCTGCTTTCTTTATCGCAGAGGAATGTTCTTTCATCTCCCAGCGGACGCGGACGCTTGTTTTCTTCTTCTCCCGGCCTTCTTGAGATATACTCAAACTCTCCCAGACTGCGGCGGTCTAAGGCCATATCCCAAAGCACCTCGGGGAGCCTGTAGTCTGAGAGGAGCTGGTTGATTGTGATTATCTCAGCGGTTCCGCCTCCGCCTAAATGATACTGAAGCATAAGATGTGTTGAATCCACTCTCGCATCAAGCTCTGCGTAATCTTTTATCTTTACGCCGCCGCGGTAGCCTGCGATGCAGTCCTGGAGCCAGTCTGCCCAGTACAGATCAAGGAATTTTCCGCAAAGATCTCTGAGCTCTTTGTCTTCGCAGTAGTCGTGAATGTCATATATGTAGTTAATTGTGTATTTGGAGTAGACAGGCGATGCGTTTGCAATGAAAAATCCTTTATCAGCCCTCTCTTTGATGTATTTCTTGAAGAATTCAGCCCACGCATTGTAATGCTCTTCGCTGTTTCCTGTGTTTCTGTCTTTCGGTTCAGCCCTTCCCTCCGGGCCGAAGGTTTTTATGTCGCCGTTCATATGGAACCAGTATCCCGCTCCGCCTCCTTTGCCGGAATCGAAATACTCTTTTGATTCGTATGCCATTCTGTTCTTGAAAATCTGCGAGGAGAGCAGAGCTGCGCTCTTGAAGCATAAATCCAGCGATTCGCTGTTCACGATATCCCAGCTGCTCCTTTCGGCGAGGTTGATATCATTGCGCCGCCTGTTGCGCTCCCAGATCAAATCCAAAAGGGCGTTCTGAGTTTCGCTTGTAAGGCGTTTATATTTGCCGTTGGTGCGGTTGAAAGTGAACCAGAATCTGAAGAGCATTGAATCGAGGTATGGATTCCACGGCTGGTTTATGCCGAACTGCTTTCGTACTGCCGAGTTTTTCGTTGTGAAGATAATATAAAGTTTCTGGTTGATAGATTCGGTTTGCCTGTCGAGATAAAGCTTTGCAAAATAGGCATTGAGTACGGAACTGGGAGATTTAGTTTGCGCTCTTCGCATGGCGGCCTCTATCCTCGCCTCCCTTGTTTGCCCTGCTTCTGCCATCCTTCGGTCGATCGATTTTTCCATAACGCCGAGGGTCTCGCCGTTTTTCTTCTTGAAGTATATATCGTCGAACCAGAGCTTCTTGCCCTGCGGCAGCCTCGCTCTTATCTGGAAAGTCTTGAGCTTTGTTTCATCAAATTTTGTATAGGAGGGCTTAAACTGCCCCGAATTGAACACAACTTCCTTCCAGCTGTTTGTGGTGATTGATTCCATCTCAGAAAGGGCTTTCCCGCCGTTTGTGTCCACGATGCTTACTGCCCATCTTGTAGGCTCGGAGTGGGTGCTTTTCATTGAGATATGCAGCTCCCATTCTGGGCCTGCATCCCAGTAGTCTGAATAAGAGGGAACCATAAAGCCGATTTCCTTTTCCTGAACGCTGTCTGATGTGTAAACAACACTTAAATCGCCGGCTTTTCTGTTCTGATAGTCTATGGAGAAACGCTGCCCTCTGCCTTCTTCTATTATGCTTCCGCTTGCAGAAGACCCGAAAATTTCTGCAGTTTCAAACCAGCAGTCCACGCGTTTATCTTCAGCCTTTACCAAAGGGCAAAAGAAGAAAGCAGCTAAAACGAATACCCAGATTCTTTTAATATATCCCATTGTTCCCGCCTATAGATATTAACCTAACTTGGAAATCCGCAGGAATTATAATATATATCACTATTTCAATAAACCCTAAAACGGCAAACGTAAAATAAAAAGCCGCCGGGGAGGCGGCTTTGGGGAAAGTTTTGGAAATTGTAGTGTTATTTTTTAAGGAGTATGTGATTGAAAATCAAATTATGATTACGAACTTATTCTAACTGCTGACGGATAATTGTCAAGTAAAATTTCTTTATTTTTACTTTTTAACAAAAATATTTTTTTAATGCTGAAGTTCAGTAGGTTTTAAATTTAATTTTGTTCGCGGGATTTCGGTAAACAAAAATGGAGAAGCAAAAGCTGCCTCTCCATTTTCAATCTTAGTTTTAGCGGCTTTCAAGGTTACTTTTCAGTAATTTTCAGCATTCTGCAGCCGTGGGAAGGCAGATTGAATGAGATAACTCCTCTGTATGTACCGAGGTTTTTCTGCCGCCAAAGGTCGCGCACTTCAATCTCGCCTGAGAGTCCTGCCTTTGCAAAATCAAATTCGCACTGCTTCTGCATATAGTCCATATTAACAATTGCAGCGGCGTAATCTCCGCCCTCAAGCTCTCTGAACCATACATCGCATTTATTCTCAGAGCTTACCACTCTTGCCTGCCTGCCGAGCGGGTCCTGATTTACCGCAAGCACCTCTCTGTTGCAGAGCAGGTTGAGCGTGAAATCATCGAGCTTAGTCATATCGCATCCGATAAGCAGTGGTGAATTGAGCATACTCCACATCGTTATATGTGTGTACTGTTCGCTCGGGCTGAGCTTTGATTTATGCAGATTCGGCCCCCAGCCGACCTCGCCGACAACGAGCATATCCGGATCGTTCCAGTGCCCCGGGCCTGAATATTTATAGAGCGGTTTCTGTTTATTGAGTATGTTTGAAACGCTGCCCCAAGTATCTCTGATATCGCCTGTAGTTCGCCAGCAGTTCCCGCCAACTTCAGCTCCCCACTTCCATACATCAGCCATTCCGTACTGGCAGAGGCTGTAAACAATATCTCTGGGCGCCTCATTCAGGCATTCCTGCATAACGATATACGGCTTCTTGTAGTCGTAGAGCTTCTTTTCCTTTGGTGCTACGCTGCCGTACCCGCACCAGTCGTATTTGAGGTAGTCAAAGCCCCATTCAGCAAACTGCATTGCATCCTGCATCTCGTGCTCCCAGCTTCCCTCAAGCTTCTGGCATGTCCAAGGTCCCGGCGAGATATATGTTCCAGCCTTGAGGCCTTTATCGTGTATGTAGTCCACGAGGCCTTTCATATCGGGGAATTTGTCGTTGCAGAGGATGTTTCCTTCCTCATCGCGGGCATTCTCGCCCGGTTCTTTCATCCAGCAGTCATCTATGTTTATATACTGCCAGCCGTATTTGATCAGCCCTGATTCAACCATACTGTCTGCGGCATCCTTGATCTTATCCGCATCTACTGCGCAGCCCCAGCAATTCCAGCTATTCCAGCCGAGCGGGGGCGTAAGGCTGATTGTATTACCAACTTCGAAACGTATTTTGCGGGAATCCCTGCCGAATTTATTCTCAGCAGCAACGGTAAATTCATAAGTCCCTTCTTTTTTGAGAGAGCCGCGAATATCGCCGGTTTTACTGTTTAGTGTTAGGCCTTTGGGGAGTTTGTATGCAGTAAACTTAATGGGCCTTTTTCCTGTTGCAGCAACATGGTACAGCACAGGCGAGCCCGGGCGAACACCGAACACCTTTGGAGAATTGATAAGAGGCCGTTTCGGCGGGGCAGGGGTAAGGATATAGGGCTCTTCTTCAGGCCTGCCGATTGTTTCGGGCTTTTTGCCTGATACCATAAAGTGAGCATCCGCCCAGTCTGCATGGTCGAAGTTCATTGAGCCAGCCGGCTCTACCACCAAAGCCATTTTATCAGCGTCTTTCAGCGATATATCGATCTCCACAGGTTTTTCATTTTCTTTAACTTTCCGGCTTGTAAAAACCTTTTCCCCGTCAACAAGCACAACAAAACGAACTTCAGCGTCGTTCCCTATAACTTCATCATTAATGCCTGCAAGAGCCTTGAATCTTTCCGCTCCGCCCACTTTTATCTCAAGTATGCTGTGGGCATGGGTGCCGAGGCCTTTTTTGTATGTCTTTCCGTTGATTTTGATTGGATTGCCGTTAACAGACTTGTCTTTCATTGGTTCGCCCCAGCCTTGTCTTGTATTCGAAATGTCCAGATCGCTGAGGAAAATCTTTCCTCCAAAACAAACTGCCGCTGAGAGAAGCAGAAACATTAGTGTTTTTTTCATGGTAATAAGCTCCTAAAAACATAAATTAGTAATAGTCATTAAAATTTTGATTCAGAAAAGATGAAGTTAAACTAAATCTCGCAAAATCCAAGCTTAAAAGCTTTAAAAAGCCGAAAACCAAAATATATTCTGCAATTACTTTAGTATATCTTCGGAAGGCTGATTTTTACGTATTTTTTGAATTTTTAGGCAGATGTATGGTGAAAGTGCTTCCCTTGTTGAGCGTGCTTTCGAGAGTAATCCTGCCCCCGTGTACGGTGGAGACGATATGCTTTACGATTGAAAGACCAAGTCCAGTTCCGCCTAATTCTCTGCTTCGCCCTTTATCCACGCGGTAAAAACGTTCGAATAAACGTTCCTGCTCGCTTTTCGGGATTCCGCAGCCGTGGTCTTGTACGGCTATTCTGGTCTCATCACTGTCCTGCACAATTGTTATATGAACCTCTGTATTCTCGCTGCTGTATTTTACTGCATTATCCACCAGATTCATTACAGCCTGCTCCAGAAGGTTTGGATTAACGGGAATATGGATGTCCCCGCTTGATGTCAGTTCTATGGAGATGTTTTTTTGTGATGCCCTTTTTTCGCACAGCTGCATTGCCGAAATCACGATATCCCTAATATCAGCAGGCTCAATATCAACCCTGAGCTGATCACCTTTTTGTTCGAGTTTGGAGATGGAAAGAAGGTCTTCTATTATAGCCTCGAGCCTCTGCGTTTGGCGAGCTATTATGCCTATGAATTTCGCCTGATCCTCGGGGCTGCTTATTCCGCCGTCTTCAAGCATCTCAGCAAAGCCCTTAATTGAGGTTACAGGGGTTTTCAGCTCGTGTGAAACGTTAGCCACAAAATCTTTTCTTATTGCCTCAAGCCTTTTGATTTCTGTTACATCGTTGAGAACGTAGAGAGAACCGATAGTTTCTCCGGAAGGGTTTTTCAGCACAGTTCCCTGAAGGTGGAGTATGAATTCATTGTTGTTTCTCATCAAAACGATTTCTCTTTTCGATGAGCCCTCTTTTGTGGTGTTTTCTATTGCCGTCTGAAAATCTGTGTTACGAATAAGATTGGCATAGTAATTGCCGATATAACCTTCCTGAAGGCCGAAAAGTTCCACAGCAGCCTTGTTGGCCATTATAATATCCTTTTTGTTGCTCAGAGCGACAACCGCCTCAACCATACTTGTAAGAATCGCCTCCTGGCTCGCCTGCTGTTCTGTGATTTGGGCGATCTTTTTGTCGAGCTCTCTTGCCATATTGTTGAGGCTCTTTGCAAGACTTCCCATCTCGTGGGTTTCCGGTATTTCGAGTTTTTTATCGAGCTTGCCCTCGGCAAAATCTATCACGCCTTTTCTCATTTTTATCAGTGGTCTTATTGTTACGTTAGCAAGAAAAGCAGATGAAATTGCTGCTATAAGAAGGGAAACGCCTGATATTTTAAGCATAGCAGAGGCGATAATTGCAGAGTACTGCGAGGAGAGGCTTTGCCTGCGGCAGCATTTTAGTATAAAACTTTCGTTATTCGAGGTCTCAACGGCAGTATAGATGCACATCGGTTCTTCATTTTCGGGTGTGTAAATTTCTTCTTTTTGCTTCCGGTTTTCAATAGCTTGAATAAAATGGGGATTATCTGAATAGTTTTTAAGGCCTGAGGGGGTAGTACTGCTGTCTGCAAGCACGTTTCCCTGACGGTTGATTATTGTAAATCTAAGATCTGTTTTATTGCCTAAGGTTATGCAAATGCTCTCCATTTTTTCATAATCAAGGTTTTCAACTGCGCTTTGGAGAACTTTTTCTGCCAGAGATGCTGCGTTTGAAAGGTTTTTCTTGCTGAATTCTGCTGAAACTTGGCTGACGGATTTTTCAAGGGAAATGAAACAAAATAATAATGATAGAAAAACTACTGCTAAAACAGTGCGGAAGAACCGCCAAAAGATGCTTTTTTTCTTCATAAGCCGCGCCGCCCTTAAGAATCAATTAAAGCTGATAAGGCAAAACTGCTTTTACAGCTCTTTAGATGTTATTTTTATTCTATAAATCTGTATCCAACGCCGCGTACGGTTTCTATATATTTCCCTGCTTCTCCAAGTTTTTTCCTGAGCCCTACTACCTGTACATCAACCGAGCGGTCTGTTACGGGATAGTCTGCCCCGTGTACGGCGTCAACAATCTGGTATCGAGTAAATACCCATCCCGGCCTTGCTGCAAGAAAGCAGAGAAGGCGGAATTCTGTAGAAGTAAGTTTGCAGGGCTTACCTGAAACCGAAACCTGATATTTCCTCGTGTCAATCTCAATCTCATGCACCTTTAAGAGGCCTGAATCCTTTTCCCCGGTTCCAGAGGTTCTCCCCGGCCTTCGAAGTACTGCATTTATCCTCGCTATAAGCACCTTAGGACTGAAGGGCTTTGTTATATAGTCATCAGCCCCGAGCTCCAGCCCGGTAACTATATCTGCCTCGTCGCCTCTTGCTGTGAGCATAATCACCCTGATGCCGGAAGTTTGAGATTCATTCTTGAGTTTGCGGCATACTGAGAAGCCGTCCAGCCCGGGGAGCATTAAATCAAGAAGTACCAAATTCGGCTTCCATTCTTCAATTTTATCCATCGCCAGCCTGCCGTCTCCGCAAGTCTCAACCTCAAATCCGTTTGCCCTGAGATTGTAACAAAGCAGCTCTCTTACATCAGCCTCATCTTCTACTACCAGAATCTTTTGTTTTTCCATATTACGTTTTGAATCCTTCTTAGCATTATCATAATATAACACAATAAAACAAATAATAAAGCGTTAATATTAGCAGTTTGTTAGCAAAAGGTTAGATTATTGCGATTCTCCCGAACATTGGGAGATATAATTTATATATGTATTCAAAGAAGCTAATGAACGTTGTTTGCGTTTGACATTGCGGTTTGTTTAGCTTAAAATTCAGAAAGATGTTTATAAAAACAATAACTCAAATGAATAGAGGTTAAATATGAGCGAAAATACTATTGCGCTTACTGACCAGGAATTTGATGAAGTAGTTAATGGTTCGGATATGCCCGTGCTGGTGGATTTCTGGGCGCCTTGGTGTGGACCCTGTAAAATGCTCGGGCCGATTATTGATGAAATCGCAGAGGAATACAAAGGCAAGGCAAAGGTATGCAAAGTGGATACCGACCAGAGCAGAGAAGCTGCGATGAAATTCAACATCTCTTCTATACCTACTGTCATCCTCTTCAAGGAGGGGCAGGTGCAGAAGCAGTGGGTTGGGCTTGTCTCGAAAGACGATGTAACCGACGTGCTCGATTCGCTCGTCTGAAACGATAAAAATTAAGCTTAGAAAAGTAGTATGAACAAAGATACCGTTTTATTGAAAACCAGTCTTGGTGATATCAAGCTGCGTTTGAACTTTGAGAGTGCACCTGTAACAGCGGGAAATTTCGCCGAGTACGTTGAAGAGGGTTTTTTCGACGGCACAATCTTTCACCGCGTTATTAAGGGCTTTATGGTGCAGGGAGGCGGATTTACGCCGGATATGAAACAGAAACGGGCCAAAGCCCCTATAAAGCTGGAATCAGACAACGGACTGAAGAACAAAAGAGGGGCGGTGTCTATGGCACGCACGTCAGACCCGGACAGCGCTTCATCACAGTTCTTCATTAACCACGCAGACAACGATTTCCTTAATTATGCCCCGGGCAATCCCGGCTATGCCTCTTTCGGCGAAGTTATAGAAGGAATGGATGTGGTTGATAAAATAGCAGAGCTGGAGACCGGCAGAAAAGGCTTCCATGATGATGTACCTTTGCAGACGGTTACTCTTGAAACTGCCTGTTTTGTTTGAAACCTGCTTTTGCAGGGAGAACGTTTTCTAAAGCTCTAAAATAGTTTCGTCTTTGCTGTATATTTCTGGTATCGGTATTGAAAAGGGCTCTTTTGCTTCTTTTGTGAATCTGGTGTCGAAATTGAGAAGCTGCTTTTCCGGAAGAAATTCTTTTTCCGGCAGGTAAGGGTTTAGCACAGTAAAGAAGCTCCTGCAGAACACCTTGTCAACGAATAAAGTCTGCTGCGCATGTTTTTTTTGTCTGAGGTTTTCTCTGCAATTTCTTTCACCCAGGATATCTTTTTCGCAGAGCACCTTGAGCTTAATAGGCTTAAGTTCCTTATCTGGAAGCTCTCTGCACTTATCCCGCGGGTCGGCTTGTTTCGATATGCATTGCACTGAAACAGCCAGCAGCACTAATAATGAAATAACACTTCTTCCCAAAACTGGAATCCCCTTTAAATAATTGTAATTTCGAGCAAGCTGAGTTTTAGTATTTAGCGTAAGAATGTTGTGCGGGATTGATTAAAAATCCATTATGAAACTCAAACCAAAAGCTGCTTAATAATCAACCCCTCCAGCTTTACTCTTGGTTATCTTATTGCAAATGCCGGCATTTTACAAGTTTTTTTCCGTCCGCCCGATGATTTGATTGCTTTGAGCATAGCTGTTTTATTATTGAGAACTGAATTCAAACTGACGTGACTTGAAAGGCGGGGAATAATTAGAATTGAAAAAACAGGCCAAAAAACTAAAATTCCCGTAAACTTTTTGAAAAAGCTAATGAGGTAAGAAATGAAAACATTTGCATTTATCCTTGCTGCCGCAATTTTCCTGAACGGATGTGGAGGAAATAAGGAAAAAGCCTATACAGACGCAGAGATTGCAAAATATCAGGAGCTCGCCAAAAGACCCGTACCAGAGCCCACAGGCGGGATGGTGCTTTCTGTAAAAGATCAGACCATTTCCTCCGAGCTTATTATTTCAAAGCTTGTTTCGCTTTCCGGCCAGATCAAAGCTTCCAGCTATCAGCAGTACAAGCAGCAGGTTTACCCGTATGTCCGCCAGTTCGTTACAGAGCAGATATCCGATATACTCATCTATGAAAAAGCAGCGGGTAAGGTGCCGGAGGAAGTGCTGGAGGAAGACGGTATGCTGGATAAGGCTGTGGACAAGGAGGTTCGAAGGATGCTTGCCGAGTCAGACTACGATTATTCAAAGATCCAGTCTCAGCTGGCTGAGTCCGGCTACCACTGGAAGACATTCAAAGAAGATAAAAGAAGAAAAATGCTCATCCAAAACTATTTCACTGCTGAATTTGAAAAGAGCGATTCGGTAACTTTCAAGGAGATTGAAAAGTTCTACGAAAATAATAAGGAAGACAAATTTAAGGTTGAGCCCGAATATAAATTTACTCTCATTCATGTGCCTGAATCTGAGGAAAACGCTGAGAAAAAGGCGTCTTTAGCCAAACTTGCAATAGAAGGGGAGATGAGCTTTGCAGATGCGGTCGAAAAATTCTCCGGAGGCATCAAAGCTTCTCAGGGAGGCAAATGGGAAACTTCAGATCCTTCATCCTTCGCGCAGCCATACAATGTTCTCGCTGAGGAGCTGAAAAAGCTCGAAGAAGGGGAAATATCTGAAGTGATTGAGAATAACGGAAACTTCTTTGTTGTTAAGCTTGATAAAAAGCAGGAAGCCGGCTACCAAAAACTTTCAGAAGTGCAGGACGAGATAGAAAAATTCATAAGAATGAAACGCCGCTCTGAAAAAATGAACAATATTCTGAAAGAGCTCTTCGAGCAGGCAAAAATAAGCGAAGCAAACGGGTTTATTGAATTCTGCATCCGTCAAGCGTATGTAAGGAGCACCGAAGGTTGATTAAGCTCTTGAACGGGATTGATCTTGTAGAAATTTCTCGAATAAAAGATATGCTTGAAAAACACGGCGAGCATTTCCGCAGGCGGGTTTTCACGGAAACAGAAATCAAACTTGCTGGAGACAACCGCAAAACTCCGGAAAAGCTTGCTGGAAGATTTGCCGCAAAGGAGGCGGTTTTCAAACTCCTCGGCACCGGGCTCCGCGGCGGTATGAGCTGGAAAGACGTGGAAACAGATGCGGACAGCTTAGGTCGGCCTGTAGTGAATCTCTACGGCCAAACTGCAGTTAGAGCAGACCAAATGCGTCTCACCAGTATATCCCTGAGCATATCTCATACCTCCCAGATAGCCGCCGCCTACGCAGTTGCGGGAATTGAAATTTGATAAATGTTTGCGATGAGACTAAAAATTTCTTATTTTTCTTAGATAAGACTTGAAAAAACAATTCTTTGCAGTATTATAGTATTTCTCGCTTAAACGCGAGGAGCTCATTAAAAACTTAACAGGGTACAGACCAGAATCGTTAGGAGTGCCCCTGATATTCGGCTCGCACTGGATATTGGGAGGCAGAAAATAATAACACAGGTGTGTTATAAATCATACTCCTTGCGAGAAACTGGAGTGTGAAGCATCCGTAAAAAATAAAATCACACAAAATCGCTTTTACAGTGAGATTGATGAGATAAGGATTTAAATTGAAGAGTTTGATCCTGGCTCAGAACGAACGCTGGCGGCGTGGTTAAGACATGCAAGTCGCACGAGCCTTTCATGGCTAGTGGCGAAAGGATGAGTAACGGATAGGTAACGTACCCGATGCACAGGTATAGCGTCGAGAGCTTGCTCTCTACCGAAAGGGGCGGTAATACCTGATAATATTGCGAGCTGCAGGGCTGGCAATCAAAGATTTATCGGCATCGGAGCGGCCTATTCCCTATCAGTTAGTTGGTGAGGTAACGGCTCACCAAGGCAACGACGGGTAGCGGGACTGAGAGGTTGGTCCGCCATATCGGGACTGAGACACTGCCCGGACCTCCACGGAGGGCTGCAGTAACGAATCTTGGGCAATGATCGAAAGATTGACCCAGCGACGCCGCGTGCAGGAAGAAGCCCCTCGGGGTGTAAACTGCTGTCAAGAGCAAGTAAGCGCAAGCAGAACTACTCTAAAGGAAGTCACGGCTAACTTCGTGCCAGCAGCCGCGGTAATACGAAGGTGGCAAGCGTTGTTCGGAATCACTGGGCTTAAAGCGTACGCAGGCGGTTTTTTAAGCGTTCTCTGAAATCCCCCGGCTCAACCGGGGAATTGGGGGGCGAACTGGAAAACTTGAGGCATACAGGGGCGGGTGGAACTCTTCGTGGAGCGGTGGAATGCGTAGATATGAAGAGGAACGCCAGAGGTGAAAACGGCCCGCTGGGTATGACCTGACGCTGAGGTACGAAAGCATGGGTAGCGAACGGGATTAGATACCCCGGTAGTCCATGCCGTAAACGATGTGCACTGGTTCGTGGTAATTCTGACATTATCACGGGCGTAGCAAAAGTGTTAAGTGCACCGCCTGGGGAGTACGGTCGCAAGGCTAAAACTCAAAGGAATTGACGGGGGCTCACACAAGCGGTGGAGCATGTGGATTAATTCGAAGCAACGCGCAGAACCTTACCTGGGTTTGACATGTTTGTATGCCTTTCTGGAAACAGAGTCTGGCTGCTCTCTTCGGAGAGTGAAACTTACACAGGTGCTGCATGGCTGTCGTCAGCTCGTGTCGTGAGATGTTGGGTTAAGTCCTTGAACGAGCGAAACCCTTGCCGTTAGTTGCCAGCAGGTTAAGCTGGGGACTCTAACGGGACTGCCGGTGTTAAACCGGAGGAAGGCGGGGATGACGTCAAGTCCTCATGGCCTTTATGCCCAGGGCTTCACACGTGCTACAATGGCAGATACAGATCGACGCAAAGCCGTGAGGTTGAGCAAATCGCACAAAGTCTGCCTCAGTTCGGATTGTTCTCTGGCAACTCGAGAACATGAAGTTGGAATCGCTAGTAATCGCGTATCAGCAATGACGCGGTGAATATGTTCCTGAGCCTTGTACACACCGCCCGTCAAGTCATGGAAATCGGGAGCACCCGAAGTCGGCTTGTCAACTCTTCGGAGAGACGGCTGCCTACGGTGAACTCGGTAACTGGGACTAAGTCGTAACAAGGTAGCCGTAGGGGAACCTGCGGCTGGATCACCTCCTTTCTAAGGGATGAAAAACTAAGCAGTATGGCAATTATGCCGAAATTTTAGCTGCTTAGCCTTTTACGTCAGACTCCTTAACGATTCAGTGCCCTGATAAGAATTTTAAAGCTCGGTGCTTAACTGCATCGGGCTTTTTTTGATTTCTGAAGAAATATGATATAATTGCCGGTAAGACGTATAAGACACAAATGCAAAGGAATGCTTTGGGAAGTTATTTGTCTTATTAGTTTTATTACTTATAGGTCGTATAAATGATTAAGGAACAGAAAATGGCTTACAATGAGTATAAGGTTATTACAGTTGTTGAGAGCGGTGTAGGTACTATCTTTTTAGGGGCATCAGGAATCCCTACAGACAAGATGGAAGCAAGGCTGAATATGGAGGCGGCAGAAGGCTGGCAGGTGGTGTTTCAGATTGTTGAAGCGAAGCGATTCCTGCTCTTCTGGACGCGTGAGGCGATAATTATCACGCTCGGAAGGTGAATGCGGGGCTGAGATTTATGTGGATTCTCAAACAGGAAGAAGTGCTCCAGAGGGATAAGACGCTGCGGAAAAGGGTTGGCGAGCTTAGCAGCGATAAGCGGTTTGAATTCTACAAAAGGGCAAACAGCAAGATAAAAGACCCCGATACCTACGCTGTTTTGAATTATATCATAATTGCCGGCCTGCACCACTTCTACCTCGGTAAATGGATGCTTGGCCTGCTTAATATAGCGATATCTACAGCGGGAATAATTATGTTTGTTTTGGGTGAGCAGATTCTTGGTACTCTCTTCGTTGCTGGGATACTAACCTTCGAGCTGCATCAGCTTTTTAGATCGCAGATAATCGTTAAACACTACAATAATAAGATCAAAGAGCAGATTTACTCCTCAATAACCGGCAGAGAGCCTTATTAACAATTCTAATCAGGGATATTCCCCTCCAAGAAACAATCGAACTTTAGAAGAACTGTCAGGATAATTTGAAATCCTCTGGTTGAGCTTGCAATAAGCTTATAATCCCTTACAATCGCTCCTTCTGATTCTAAGCAAATTCCCAATTATTATATAAGGAAAGCGGGATTATTTGTCCGCTTGAAAAGGAAAGGAGCAATTGATGAAAATTGAAGTAAATTTTAAACGTTATTTTCTGTATCTATTGCGCTGGCAGCTATCCTCGCCTCTTCTGGCCGGCTGCCTTTATTTTCTTGCTTCGACAGGAACTGTTGTTGCAACGATAATATCGAATTTAATCGGCGGGCTGATTTTTTTCTGGGTGGATAAATTTATTTTCCAGTCACGCAAGCTTGCCGCATCGTGGCAGGTGGAGGAAAATATTAAATGTGCAGACTGCGGAAAAATTTCCCGAGGCTATCGGCTGGTTAAGGCTAAAAATTACAACAAATCTGAGGCAGCCCCGGAATTCCGCTGCGAAAACTGCTCAATAAAGAAATCCAAAGAGCTCAAGGACAGAGGCGTCGAAATATAATGTTGGAAGAAAAGTTGTAAAAAGTCGGGTCTTAGGATATCTACTTTGGAAAATTAGTTTTTTTAAGAAGGATATTTTATGAGACTCAAAGAAGCTTTTTGCGTTCTTTTGCTTTTTGCGGGCATATTATCAGCAGCCAAAATACCAGCGCCGCTGTACGTTGATACGAGAAATTTCGGCAGTGCAGACCCTGAAATCGTATGGAATGAGCAGAAACAGCAATGGTGGATATTCTACAACAGCCGGCGGGTATTGAAGGATAACGTGAACGGGGGAACTCCCCTTGGTGTGGCCTTTTCTGATGATTTAATCCACTGGAAGTTTCTCGGGTACTGCAAGCTCGACGGCAAAGGCGGGACAAAAAATGCCCCCTACACCTGCTGGGCTCCTGCGATAATTAAAGACGGCGATAAGTATCATATGTTCGTTACCTATAAAGAAGGGACGGAAGGATTTTGGGGCAGCGGTAAATCAGGCATAAAGCATTACATAGCTCCCGCGGATGATCTGTTAAACGGCTGGAAGTCTGCTTCTGTTGACTGGGTTTTGCAGGATGATGGTGCAATTGATGCAGGTCTTCTCAAGAAGGGCGACAAATGGATTATGTATTATCGCAATATGTATAAGCCCGAGAGCGGGAAAAAGCGTTCCGGCATATTCCGCGCCGAATCAGAGGACCTTCTGAACTGGGAGAAAAAAGGCCTTGCAGGAGGCGATATAAACAACCGCAAGAAGAAATTCTTGATGCACAAGGACAGCCTCCTGCCTGTTGGCAAAGGCCACCCCAAAGCAGCTGAGAAAAGAATCGGCTATCAGGAAGCGCCGTATCCCTTCTATTGGAAAGGCAGGTACTGGCTCAGTACAGATCCTTACCTATGGAGCTCAAAGGACTGCTCAAACTGGAAGTATGCAGGGAGCTTTATGTTTGCACCGAGCAGTAAACTGTTCGATGATACAAAGGGAAGGCATGCAAGCTTCATAGTAAGCCGCGGAAGGTGTCTCGCTTTTTATCATACCGAGCCGTACCGAGATTACAGCATAAGCTATCAGGCCAATCCGCCTGAAAACAGGATAATGTTTTTGCAGTGCACAGAGCTTAAATTCAGCGAGAACCAGCTCAGCTACGAAAGGTCTGCACTGCCTGAGGCGCCGAAAGAAATCGAACCTGAAGGGGAATACTGGGGTCAGGCTGCGCCTTAAAGCAGATATTGGGGCGAATCTCAAGTAATTTCCAAAACAGGCCAGCTGCGCTTGCAGGCAGCCACTATGGCCAACCGCAAGCGTCAGCAAATCTGCTTTTCACAGAGCCCTATATCTTACACTACAACACTGTGAAATTTAATTTACCATATTGTTGCAAGAAACGTACAGCAAAAATTCTTCAAGCGGAAAAAAACAGTTAAATCAAGTGTTTACACTTGACAGTGTTTCCGGAATAGTTCTCCAAAATGGCGAGTGGATTTAGGGATTTGGGAAATTTTATTTTTTTCTGTTAACGTTATCGAAATAGCCGTAGAATAGGGCCGCTAAAACAGGCCTGAAGATTTAATCGACTTTTACCTGAGGCTTGTTAATTGTGGTTGACTCCTAAGTTGAATTGGTTAATATGCGGAATGTCGTTTATTAAAACAGGGCGAATAAATCGAGGTTAATCAAAAATGGAAGATTCCTTAATTCAGGTTAAATTTTTAAATCACAAACACAGCGTGCATATAAACAGGGGGGAAACAGTCCTTGATGCTGCCAAGAAGGCCGGCGTGTACATCAATTCACCTTGCGGCGGTATGGGCTTATGCGGAAAATGCAGAGTTCTTATCAAATCAGGCCAAACCCGGATCACTGCGGAAGAGAGAAAATTCCTTTCACCTGAAGAGCTTGAAAAAGGCTTCAGGCTGGCTTGCAAGGCTGTTCCGGAAGGTGATTTGGCAGTTCAAGCCGAAGAAAAAAAGACCGAATCAAAGATATTATCAACTGGGGTACTAAATGGGGAATTGAAGTTTCAGCCAGCTCTTGGCGTTAAAGATGTTAAGATTCCAAAGCTCGAGCTCGGCTGCGAGAAGAGCTATTCCGGCCTCCTTGAGGAAAAGCTCCCCGGAGCGAGTTATGATTTATCAATTTTGAGAGAATTAGCAGATATAACAGCGAGCGGGGAAGATTCTTTCAGGGCGGTAATGGTGGGCAGCCAAATTCTAACACTCAAAAGAGGGCAAGCCTCGCAGTCCTTATTTGCGGTATGTTTCGATATTGGAACCACAACAATAGCGGGAGAGCTTGTGAATCTAAGTACGGGTGAATCTGTTGATTCTGTCTCTGCGGGTAATGAACAGGGCGGATACGGGGCAGATGTTCTTTCCAGAATAAACTACAGCTCACAGAGCAGCGAGAATCTCAAGGATATTTCTGATGTGATTGTTTCGCAGATAGATGAACTTATCAGCCGGCTTTGCGTGAGATCAGGGATTGAGCCGGAAACGGTGTATTCTCTTTTCGTTGCGGGGAATACAACAATGCTCCAGCTTTTTGCGGGTATAAACTGTTCAAATTTGGGAAAGATTCCGTTTATAAATGTCCTTGGAAGAGGCACTCTGCTAAAGGCAAAGGAGGTTGGCCTGAAAAACTTGTTCCCTGAAGGAGATGTTTATCTTATGCCTGTTATAGGGGGATTTCTCGGAGGAGATACCACTGCCTGCATAGCAGCTGCAAACTTAAACAGCGAAAAGCAGAAGCTTCAGCTTCTCGTTGATATTGGAACAAACGGGGAGATTGTGCTGAACAATTACGGCGAAATAACCGCCGCCTCGACTGCTGCCGGTCCTGCGCTGGAGGGTGCTAAGATCTCCTGCGGGATGCGTGCAGACACCGGAGCTGTTGATGAATGCAGCCTTGACGGAGGCGATATAAACTGCGGCTGCATCGGAAGCGGGGAGCCGGAAGGTATTTGCGGCAGCGGGCTTATAGATGCAATAGCCTGCATGCTTGAAGCGGGGGTAATCAATATGATGGGGCATTTCACCGATAAGCCTGAAAGCTTTCCGGACGGAATTCAGTCAAGGATTCAGAAGAAAAACGGGGAAATGGAATTTGTTTTGAGCGATTCGGGCTCTAAACACGTATCAATAACACAAAGGGATATAAGGGAATTTCAGCTTGCGGCAGGGGCTATAAGAGCCGGTATAAACATTCTTCTTAAAAGGAGAGGTCTGAAATTTTCTCAATTAGACGAGGTTCTCCTTGCAGGGGGGTTTGGGGCCTTTCTGAATGTTGAAAATGCGTGCAGAGCGGGTTTGCTTCCGTGCGAATCTACTGGCTGCGTTTCAAGAATCAGCAGCATCGGGAATGCGGCTCTTGCAGGCGTTAAAAGGGTTCTGCTGGACAGCTCCGCAAAAGAAAAGCTCGAAATAGACTGCAGGGAGATTAAACACGTTGAGCTTTCTGTTGATACCGATTTCCAGATGGAATTCTCTGAGGCGATGCTGTTTCCGCAAATAAGCTAAAATTAATTTATGTTTAATATAAGTAACTTGAAATATAAATATTCACCCTTATAATAGCGTCCTGATTTTCGAAGGTACTAATTATGACAAGAGCGTTAATACTAATCACAGCATTCCTGGTTCTCCTCGGCTGCGAGAATCATTATACAGTTGTAACAGAGCAGGGAACTATAGACCTTCCCCTCAGCAAAGCGATCGCTAATGCTGAAACCGAACAGGAGCTTTGGAATCTGCACAGCAGGGCTGTAGATGAAGGCGACAAAAAAAGGATAGAAGAATATATCCAGAAGCAATACAACCACAATCCCGAACAGCTTGAAAAACGCGAACTTAATGCTTCCTCGGAGTACCTTAAGAAGCAGAATAAGCGAAGAATGGATTATGTAAAATCACATTTTCTGAGCAAAGATATGAAAGAACTGATCCTCCAGGGCAGTTATAAAAAGGGAATGACAAAGGAGCAGTTCAAAGCGAGCAGAGGCGAACCTACAAACATCAACGAATTTGAAAACGACCAGGGCGAAATGTTTGAGGTTTGGACGGAGGGCTTGTTCAACGAGAGGAAATTTTACTTCAAGAACGGGAAACTTGAATTTTGGGATTAGCAGTGTTATTTAAATCTAGGTAGTTATGGCCACGAATGCTGAAAAATTTCGCAATTTTCTTGAAATAGCCGCAAGACTCTCAAGTGTTGCTGTTATTATCTTGATTACAGCCCTCACTGCTGACAGAGGGCTTCGTTTTGAAGGTATGTCAGCAATGGCTATTGTAATGTTTATCTTTTTTCCAGTTGGAATCGTTGTGGGGATGGTTCTCGGCTGGACTAGACCTATCTTAGGCGGAAGTATTACGATAATCTGCGCTTTGATATACTACACGCTCTATATAATTCAAAACGGCGTAATACCTCTTGGTGAAACATTTTACGTTTTCCCCGCTCCGGGCGGAGCGTTCCTTCTGAAGGGTATTGCAGATGTAATGATATCGAATCAGTCGAAATAGGTTCCGAGTTCTTGGCTTCCTGCCATATCAAAGAAAAGCTTCAGTTGTTTTTCTGTAGTCCTCTGGGAAGAGAGGGGCGGGATTTGGTCTTTGCTGAACCATGCTACATCTGAGGTTTCCTCGCTGGCTTCGGGCTTTCCGCCGACTATTCTGCAACGGAAAAACAATTTGTAGATATTGAACGGATAAGGAGGAAAATGGCCTTGGCTGTCTCTATCGAAAACTGCGAGAAGCTGCTCAGCTCTGGTTTGATAACCTGATTCCTCCCAGACCTCCCGAACAACATTCTCAGAAGGCTTCATACCATTTTCGCACCAGCCGCCCGGGAGAGTCCAGCCGCCGTCTTCAATTTCCTTAACAAGGAGCACCTTGTCGTCTTCAATTATAACGCCTCTGCTGTCAACTTTCGGGGTGGGGTAGCCTGTATCGCTCTGAAACATATCAAGAATATGCTCTGTTGTATTACCTGTAAATTCAGAGCCGATCTGGGCAGCTATCCTCTCTATGTCCTTGTGTCTTTGGAGTTCGTAATTATCCTTAGCAAATTTCTTGCCTGCCTGAGATATCGTTTTAAGCTCTTTTACTATCTCTAACCAGTTCATTATCGTTTCCTTTTCTTTTGATAATTCACTTTTTTTCTAATTTGCTCTAAAAGCCTGAATTTCTGCTTCTTGGAAAGGTGTTTTGAAAGGAGGCTGAAATTTTTCGGTTCATAGTATCTCAGAAGGGCAAACTGAATCTTCTTGGCAGAGATTCCTCTGGCTGTGTATATTTGGTTGAAATTTTTATCCACTCCAGAAACATACATGGCAGTAGAAAGCGAAAGCGGGGAGGGGGTGAAATCCTGCACCTGCCTCGGCATAATATTCTTTGAAACGAGGTATTCAGTGAGCTCCTCAGCGTCCTGATTGGTGCAGCCCGGATGAGAGCTGATAAAATACGGCACAAGATACTGTTCTCTGCCTGCTTTTCTGCTCTCTTCATTGAATTTATTCTCAAACTTTTCAAACAGGCCGAATTTAGGCTTGCCCATATATTTCAGGGTGTTGTTTGAAAAATGCTCCGGAGCCACCTTGAGATGCCCGCCTACAAATTCCCTGCACAGAAGGCGTATGTACTCATCTGATTTTACTGCCAGATCGTACCGCACACCGGAGGCGACAAAGGCGTTTCTCCCCTTTACGGCTTTCTTCCATTTTACGATAGACTTCATCAGCGAGATGAGTTTGTCATGGCTGTGATCGAGATGTTTGCAGATATTTGGATATATGCAGCTCTGCCTGCTGCAAGGGGTTTTCTTGAGGCATTTCATAGCATACATATTTGCTGTTGGCCCGCCGATATCCTGAACAGTGCCTTTGAAGTCTTTGCGTTTTGATAGCTCTTCAAGCTCTTTGATGATGCTGTTTTGAGATCTAGATGAAATCTGCTTGCCCTGATGAAAGTAAATCGAGCAGAATGAACAGCCCCCAAAGCAGCCTCTGTGGGTTGTAAGCGAAAATTTCACCGGCTCCAGCGCGGGTACCTCACCTTCTTTTCTGAAATCAGGGTGGGTTTGCCTAGTAAAGGGAAGCGAGTAGAGCCTGTCCATCTCAGCCTCGCTGAGCGGTCTCGAAGGCGGCATAATTGCTATCTTCCCAGCTCCCTGATCCTGAACAACAGCATCCCCATCCGGGCAGCAGCGTTTCTGGTATTCCAGATGAGCCTGCATAAAAAGACTGCTGTCCGATAGAATCTGTTCATAAGATGGTAGCTCAAAAAACTTTTCGGGGTAAGGAACGTTTTTTTTCAGATTGTATGCTGTGCCTTGAATGCCTGCGAGCTCTTCTTTCGAGCAGCCTGCATTGATTTTTTCTGCAATCTCGCCCACGGCAAGCTCTCCCATGCCGTGCACAAGTATATCCGCCTTGGCATCGGTGAGGATGCTTTTTTTGATTTTGTCTTCCACATAATCGTAATGAACCATCCGCCTGAGCGAGGCCTCGAGCCCGCCAATCACAATTGCAGCATCTTTATAGGCCTCTCTGGCTCGTGCGCAATAGGTGAGGACGGGTTTGTCAGGCCGCCGGCCGGTCTTACCTGCAGGGGAATAAACATCGTTCTTTCGTTTGTGCCCGAAAGAGGTGTAATTATTGAGTCTGCTGTCTATAGAGCCAGAAGTAATTGCCCAGAAAAGGCGGGGCCTGCCTATAGCCTTGAAGTCTTCTGCGCTTTTCCATCCGGGCTGCGATAAGACAGCAACCTTAAAACCAAGGCTCTCGAGCCATCTGCCTATTACGGCTGCTCCGAAGGATGGATGATCTACGTATGCATCGCCTGTAACGACGATTATATCCGGCTGATCCCAGCCTCTTTCTATCAAATCCTTCCTGCTTACCGGAAGAAAATTTTTTCTTTTGTAAACTGATTGTGTTTTGATTTTTTTACTGCGGATTCAATTATTTTTCAGTTCTGCCTGCAGGTCGCAAAAGCATGCGGGGGCTTCTTTGCTGAGCGTATTTAGTATATGCGAAGCGGCCTGTCTGATCTCCCATTGAGCCTTCGGGCTTATTCGGAGCTGGATAACATGCCTCCACTGCCTGAAATTGCCGGAAACCACAATCTCAGAGCAGCACGCATTCGGCAATACGAACCTGGCATCCTCTTTCCTGAGGCCCCGCTCTCGCCATTTGGCGTACATCGCGTTTATGGTTTCCATATCGCTGCGGAAATCTTCGATATACTCCTCCGGCAGGCTTTCAGGGACAACGTAATCAAAGGCATCTTCATCTACATATCTCTGAGACTGCTGCGAGAAAGACATAATCCTGTGCCTTACGAGCTGGTGGGTCATCGCCCGCGAACAGCCCTTTATGCGGAATGTGGCCGAGGCGTGTTCCAAAACGCTCTCATGTCCGGCACGGACAATCTTTCTAATAAAATCTTCCGATGAATCCGCTCCCATCTTGTCAAAGCTGAGATAGCAGGTTCTGCCCGCCTCTTCTATAATCTTCTGGGAGTTTGGAGTTATTGCAAGCAATGATATTTCCAAAACGTATTCTCCTGTTTTAACAGTATTCAGCCTGAGATATATTACAATCTTTGAGGCTTTAATCAAGCAGATTCGGATGGCGGATAGAAGTTAACAAGGTTTCAGCTCGTTAAAAATGTTAATGTATTTGCGGCTCTTTATTTAAAAATTTTCGTAAAATTCATAATTTCTTCTTTGACTCTTTACAAATAGGTTTATAATGGGTTTCGTTATTGAGATGTAAGTTTTCTGTTAGCGGCAAATAAAGGCTGGCATCTTTGTTGTTCAAAGGTTGAGAATTCTTTGAGTTTCGTTCATCGGCTTTCCTTAACCTCCTTCAGCAAAACGCGCTGCAAAGCAGGGACATAAGCGTTCGTGCGTTGCGGATGCTTTTAAGTGTTACTTTTTGTTGAAAGGTGTAAGTATGAAGAAAGCACTATTTTCACTAATCTTGTTCACTTTAGCTGGGGCGGTGGCGGCGGCACCTTCGTTTCTGATCACCAAGCCCCCTGTTGAGCCGGACCCGAGCTATACCGGCCCAACAGATGACCCTCACGCCCAGGAGGGTCAATGGTTCAAGGACAATACAACGCAGGACGAAGAGGCGCGTACGCATGAGTTTTACGATAACGTTGAGGGCTCAGGCGGCGGAACTGAAAGTTTTCTTGCAATCAAAGGCTACGCTGAAAATCTCCAGTATGACGGGGATAACATCACAAGCTTTGATATCGTGGCTACCATCAAAAACGATACGCCCGGGACAGGCGGCTGGCGGGACGGAAGCAACACCCACGGCGAATCTCTAACTGCAGCCCAGCAGTATTCAGGCAAGCTCTACGACACCAAGCTCACAGCAGAATTTGCAGTTGATCTAACTGCATACAATGCCTGGCTGGACGGCGGGTCTGCAAGCGGGGTTTATGAGGATAAATCGCCGCATATCATTGCAGAAAACCACGACCAGCTCGCATGGTTCTGCTGGACGCCGGACAATCCCGATCAAGATAAGCAACCTTGGGGAGATTACCTTGTCCCAACGTTTGATTTTGGCGATATCGCCCAGGGGGCGTCTGTAACTAAGGTGCTCAGTTTCACTGTTGACGGTGGAGGCCTTCTTCCAAGCGACGCAAGGGCCATAGCTCTTGAAACATCAAGCGATCTTCTTCTCAATCGAACCACTTCGCTGAAAATAAGCAACTGGATGGATAATATTGGAGAAGACGACGGCACCGCTTATCCGAGCGATAACGACGGAATTGCCCTTGCCGACAGCGATGTCTCAGTGTTCCATAATGTGCCCGAGCCGGCAACAATAGCTCTAATCGGCTTAGGTGCAATCGGTCTGAGAAGAAAGTTCTGATAATCACTGCAAATCTTCACAATAAGAGCCTTTCGGATTTATTTCCGGAGGGCTCATTTTTTTTGTAAAATATCAGATTTGAATGATATTGTATATACGAGCCGACGAGCTGGTTTTCCATTGATTTTAAGATTAACATCAATTTTAATTTGAGGTTTTGATGAAAAGAAGGACATTTTTAGCGGGCTGCGCATTATCTTCAATCAGTTTGGGCGCAGGGCTGCCATTAACTAATGCAAAGAGCAAAAGACCCAACATCCTTCTGATTATGGCGGATGACATGGGCTACAGCGATATAGGCTGCTATGGGGGCGAGATAGAAACACCCAATCTCGACAGGCTCGCTGATAACGGGCTGAGATTTACGCAGTTTTACAATGCCGCCCGGTGCTGCCCCACGCGGGCGAGCCTTCTTACAGGCCTCTATCCGCATCAGGCCGATGTAGGACATATGGTGTACAGAGACGAGGGCAAAGGCTACCACGGCAAGCTCAACGAGCAATGCGTAACTCTGGGCGAGGCGATGAAGAATTCCGGCTATCAAACCTTGATGGCAGGCAAATGGCACGTTGGCCATTCCGAGGATGTGTGGCCGTCGAACAGGGGGTTTGATAAATTCTACGGCATTCACCTGCATGTGGACAGCTACTTCAAGGTGCTCAAGGGCTGCGACGTGTATGAAAACGGCAGAAAGGTTATCAAAGCAACTGACAACCCGCCCAACAGGCTTCATCCCGATCAGGAATGGTACACAACGAACGTGTTCACCGACCACGCCCTGAAATTCCTTGATGAGGCGAAACAAGACAAACCTTTCTTTATGTATGCAGCCTATAACTCCCCGCACTGGCCGCTGGAAGCGCCGGATAAGACTATTGAAAAATACCGCGGAAAATATATGCAGGGCTGGGAAAAGCTTCGCAGGCAGAAGATCGAGAGGATGAAGAGGCTGGGGATAATAAAAGAAGATTGGCAGCTCTCCGAAAGCGATGCGCCCAAATGGGAGAACCTCTCAGAGAACGACCGTAAGAACCTCGATTTCAGGCGTGCGATATATGCCGCTCAGATTGACAATATGGATCAGAATATTGGAAGGCTGATAAAAAAGCTTGAAGACAAGGGCGAGCTTGATAATACGCTCGTGCTTTTCCTCTCCGATAACGGCTGCAGCGCAGAGCCGGAAAGACAGATGTTCGGGTACCGCTTCAAAGAGAACCGCATTGAAAATTTCAGGCAGTGGAGGAAGGATTCCGGGAGGTCTTCAAGCCAGGGGATGGCTTGGGCGAATGTTTCGAATACTCCGTTCAGGAAATACAAGAAATGGACTCACGAAGGCGGCATAGCGACGCCGCTTATAGCCCACTGGCCTGAAAAAATCAAAAACGGCGGCAGGCTAAATCATGCGCCCGGGCACGTCGTGGATATAATGGCAACGGCGATTGATGTTGGCCGAGGCTTTTATCCCAAAAAATTCGGCGGCAACAAAATAAAGCCTATGGAAGGGGTGAGCCTGAAGCCGGTATTTGAAGGCAGAGAGATAAAACGTGATAATCCCCTCTTCTGGGAGCACGAAGGCAACTGGGCGATCCGTGAGGGCAAATGGAAGCTCGTTTGCGACGGGCCGAAAGGCCCCGCTGAGCTCTATGATTTAGAGAAAGACAGAACAGAGCTGAATAACCTTATAGACAAGTACCCTGATAAGGCAAAAGAGCTTGCGGAAAAATGGCACAAGTGGGCAAAGAGGGCAAGCGTTCTGCCTTGGCCTTATAAGCCGCAGTGGCAGGCAGATATTTAATTGAGTATTTCCCGTGAGCTTGATAATAGTGTGCAATTAAAAAGCCGGTCTTGAGAAATTCCCCAAGGCCGGCTTTGGTTGTTTCGCTAAATGCTTTGAAAGTTTTTACACGAGTGTTATTCTGAGAGCCAGATTGAATTCAGGCTGTACACATCCAATGATTCAATAAATGCGTTTCCGCCTTCGCTGCTGAAGCCCAACGATTTCGGGCCTCCAGTTAAATCAACGCCCATCGGCATATATATCCTGCCGTTCTGAGCGAAGATCTCAATGCTCATCCGGTCAACGAGCAGCTCCAATGTGAGTTTGCCGTTCTCAAGGTCTGCCGGAGCAGATTTCCCATTGCAGCTAAGCTGCTGAGCAGATGAGTCGTAGCTTACTGCAGTATCACGAATGATAAACTCAATCTTGTCCGCCCCGCGAGGCTCTATCACTGCCTTAATGTGAAACAGCTCGCCGCTTATATCTGAAAGAGGATTTTCTCCCGGCCGCACAAGCTTTTCAGAGCTTCTCCAATGCTGGTTGTGCAGGTTTGCAATTTCTCTAACCGGATTTGCAAACATACGCACGCCGTCATCAGTGGAGTGAAGCGTTAATCTTACAGGGAAAAGAATCATCTGATTGAACGGCATATCAGTCATTTTTATTCCTCTGCCCCAGCCCATCTGTATCCGTCTGCCGTCGGATTTGGGCACATTATTGAACGTCTGAGAGGCGTAGAAGCAGTTGCCGTATTCGTACTTGATCTTTTCTGTTTCCGCTGCAAACTCAGTGCCGTTGAAATCGCCGAGCTTGTAATCGCCTGATGCGCCGTAAACCACCCATTTGCTGCGAGCGGGGTCTCCGTCAACGGGCAGTTCAAACATCTCAGGACACTCAAAAAAGCCGGGAATATCGCTGCGTCTCTGCCAGTTTTTCAAATCATCAGATGTGAATAGAGAAAATATATCCTCCTTTATCCAAAGCACCATAACCCATTTATTGGTTGGATCGTGCCAAAAAACCTTCGGGTCGCGCGTGCCGCCTGCGATTTCACCAATTATCGGATTGCCTTCATACTTGGTGAATGAGCGGCCGCCGTCGTAGCTGTAGGCGGCAGACTGGGTAAACGGCTCGCCCCGAGACCATTGGCCATTATTGCCTGCAGAGGTGTAGAAAGCAACGAGAGGCTCCCCGCTGCCTGTTTGGAATCCGGAGGTGTTGTTGTGATCTACAACAGCAGAGCCGGAAAAGATTGTACCCATCTGGTCTGGATGGATCGCATCGCCCCATTCATCCCAGTGGAGGAGGTCGGTGCTCACGGCGTGTCCCCATGTCATATTGCCCCATTTCCAGCCGTAGGGATTGTGCTGGTAGAAAAGGTGGTATTTTCCGTCGTGATATACCATCCCGTTTGTGTCATTCATCCAGCCCCTGCGGGAGGTGAAGTGAAACTGCGGGCGGCGTTTTTCCTGATAGAGATTATCCTGCCCGGGGAAGCTGTCGGCCTGATAAACCGCATCAAAACCCATTTCCCATTCAGTTGAGCAGCGGTCTATCTGGAGTGAGCCTGTTTTGCCCGCAAACTCGCTGACATCCAGATAAACCCAGAAATCAGGGTCTTCGGGTGCAATTTCGATGTCGAATTCCCGCACCTTTTCGCCATCAATAAAAAGGCTAATCCATCGTTTTGCAGCGCCGTTTTTCACGGGGAAATTCAAATACTTGCTGCTGAACTCAAACTCACGCTGTTTATCATGAACCACTCTTCTGGCTTTCGTGCTTTGGATAATATGGTCTATATTTATATGCCCCCAGCCGCCGGTACGGCTGTCAACAATTTGGATCTGAACCATTTTTCCATGCAGTTTCTTTACGTTCCATGAGTCCCACATAAGCTGCTCTGAGCCGCCGGATTGAGTGTTTGTGCCTTCGGCTGTTCTCACAACCTCGCCGCCGGAGAGCAGGTTGATGCAAGTTTCGCCTTCATATCCGCCTCCGCCAATCAGGAAGCTGATATACGGGCGTTTCACTTCAAATTTTGCCGATGTCAAAGTTCCTTTAGAATCGTCTCCGCCGTGGTAACTATTGGCAAGGCGATCGCCTCTGAAGCCGCCAACTTCCATCTGCCCGGGCAGAGCTCCCTGTGCAGGACCGGAGCCGAAGGCCTCCCCTTCAACCTGCCATTCCCCGTAATCTTCGCTTTCGAAATCTTCAATGAGAATGTCTTGATTAGAATTCAGATTGAACGACTCATAAGCAAGCACATTCCCTCTTACTGAAAAAACGGCTAAAAGGAAAGCCAAGGCTATGCACGGAAATAATTTGAGCGTTGAGCATTTGAACATAATTGTTCCTTTCTCTTAGGATTTGAATAAAAAAACTTTGCGTTATTTCTCATAATGGTATCTTTCATTGTTTAAACGTTCATTAAACCCTTAATTTTCAATATGGATTAGAAGGCATCATTTCCCAAGCCTTCACACTTTCAATTTTTGCCTTACCGCCTTTACTAAACAGTTCTACTCCAAGACTGTCGCTGCGGCCGGGATATACCCTCCGACAGATGGCCTGACGGTCATTTGCATATATTTCAATTACCGATTTATCAACGAACACACGCAGTTTCAACTTCTCATCCCGTTTTAACTCCAGAGGTGCTCGTTCAATGTTAAGCCAACCATCAATACCGCTTTCTGTTGGGTCAAATACGAGTTCTTTTTTATTGCGATCATAATATAACAACGTTTCTTCTTCACCATTAGGGGACTTTCGCACTTTTACTCCAATTTGATCAGAAGTTATATTATTAAAGACTATTTCCAATTCACATGAATCACCCACTACGCCTTTGAGTTTTTTAGTTTTACCACTGCTAAGCGAGATGTTACTCCATTTTTTCTCGTTATAACGAAGCTTTTGGAGTTCTTTTACGGGGCGCATTCGCAATGTACCATCATCACTCACCCATAAAGAACGCGGCAAGCCGTAAACACCAGACCAGCCCTTTCTTTTATATTCATCCTCAGGGTTGTCCTTCAACCATGCCCACATAATTTGCCTTCCTTGATCGTCTATCAATGCTTCAGGGGCAAAGTAATCATTATCAACCCAGGTCATGCGGCCATGATTAGTCGGGATAAATTGATCGTTCTTTTTATCATAATCTCCTATGTAATACTGACACCCTTTGTTATGGCTTATGAATAACAATAGATATTTACCACTGGGTTTTCCACCCACTGGACTGGATGGTAGAGGTAAAAAACTGGGACACATATTATCTTCATCATCACAGGTCCACTCAGGATTACGTTCGTAGAAAATACCTTTATACTTCCAATCCTTAAGATCTTCTGATTCAAACAGATAAACACGGTCACCTTTCATGTCCTCCGGAGAATCAGGCTTAAGACCATATTTTTTCAGCACCAGTAAATTACCTGTAACCATATAGTACTTACCGTCCTTTTTCCAGATATTAGACGGATCGGCAGAACCATAAATTATCTTATCACCGCTATTTTTAGTTTTTTCAGTAATTCCCCACTCCGTGGATTGAATAACCGGGTTCGATTTAAGTTTTTCCCAATTGCTGTAATGACGGTCATCGCTTTTTGCGATACCGATTCCTTTTGCCCCCCACAACATCCAGTAAGAAAGGTAAGCAACCCCATTGTCATCAACGAAACCACCACCACTGAAACATCCAAGATCTCCATTACCAGGTCCGATTGAATCGGGATGATGTCTCCAGTGCACGAGATCAAGGCTGGAGATATGTCCCCATGAGAATCCCACACCTGCGCGTTCATACAAATACATTAAATGATATCGTCCATTAGCAAAAAAACAGCCATTTGCATCCCCTGGCATACCATTGCCTTCAGGGGGGCAGAAGTGGTACCCTGGGCGATATGGATCACTCAGCAATTTTTCTCTCAACAATCTGCTTGATCTAACTACAGGCTCCGGAACCATCGGATCCTCTTTTGACCAATTAGATGGAATGGGTACAAAAGAATCATTTTCTATCGTAGCGAACATCTTGGCGCCGTCATCTAAAAGTACTAATGCCCCATCTTTGACTTTTGCTCCACCCAGCAATTGAACTGAATTGAATCGCCCTGTTTTTTCATAAGTACCAGTATTTGAAAAATCCCACCAAGCCCAAGGCTTGATATCAGTTGACTTACCCGGTTTCATTGAGGCGATTGTGGCCTTATTAAGGGGTTTATCATAAATTCGCGCATCCTTTATACGTCCCTTGAAATAATCATCTATTCCAATATGTCTTGGACCCATTAAAATTGCGGTATTATTGTCAGTGAAGGTATAAGGTTCGCCTGACATGGTATAGCTGGCATAATGTTCACTGTTTCGGTAAACAGTAACTTCTTTACCTTCGTAAACAATTGCTATTTGAACAAATTCATTAGGATCGGCAGTTTCTTTTTTCCACCCTTGCTGCTCCTGATGAGTTCTTGAGTGATTATTACTGCCAGGCATCCAAACTTTGGGGTTTAGTTCGGCAAAGACGATCCCGTCAAATCTATCAATAGTGATATCATTAATTGTGAGAGCAGAACCACCCCGTTGAGAGAGAGTTGACGGAGAAGACCAAACCACAAGTGTTTTGTCAGTTATCTTACCTTCGCTCTCAGAAGATTCATAAGCAAGCACCTTCCCTCTTACTGAAAATACGGCTAAAAGGAAAGCCAAAGCTATGCACGGAAATAATTTGAGCGTTGAGCATTTGAGCATAATTATTCCTTTCTTTTAGGATTACTGATTATAAAACTGCATAACACAACCCCCGGCTTAAAACATGCCGGAGGCTATATAATTAATACCGATTATTAAACATTTTCAGATTTATTCTTCACTTATGCATGTTGGTACTAAGCCGCATTCAAGTCAGCTCATTGCTATTTGGCTGAAATCTTCAATATTCACGCGGCAGACTCCTGTTAGGTCGTAAGCAGGCGGAATAAGCACTGACATAAGAAATGCTATGATTGCGATAACAACCAGTAATTCAATTAATGTGAAGCCGTTTTTTAGACTCTTCATTATTGAAGCTTCATCATAAAAAATAAAATCCTGCGAATTCAATAATCATAAAATAACATACAAAAAAACATTCATCAAGAAAAAAATGTTTTTTTTCTTTGCCATTATTGAACTTTCATTTTGCATACTCAAGTGCTAAGGCTGAGTAAGGTGCTGTTTTACGAAATTTGTAGCTTAATCTCAGTGCTGAGTACACTAAGCGAATGCTTTATAACTTTTTTGAAATATAAGGTTTAGTCAATAAAATGTTAATTTTATATTGACATACACCGACGGAGCGGTTACTTTAAGTTAAGTTCACTTTTGTTTCTTGATGCGGTTGTGAAATTAAACAATCAAGACGGCAGACTGAGTTAAGTATAGGAATCGAAAAAATGGAAAACAGCTTCAAAACCCCTTTCAGTATAGTTGGTATCGGGGAAATATTGTTTGACAACCTCCCGAGCGGCAGGCGGCTCGGGGGAGCGCCAGCGAATTTCGCAATACACTGCTCGCTTCTTGGGGCTGAGAGCAAAGTTGTAAGCTCTGTAGGGAAAGACGCTTGCGGCAGGGAAATAATAGAGCAGCTTAAAGCCAAAGGGCTCAATACAAGCTGCATATCGGTAAATGAACACCCCACCGGCAGCGTTGAGGTGAAGCTCTCTCCAGAAGGGCACCCTGAATACATAATAAATGAAAACGCAGCATGGGATTATATCTCACTCAACCGGCAAACATTAGAGGTAGCGGAAAACTGCGATGCAGTATGTTTCGGCAGCCTTGCCCAGAGAAACGAGACTTCGAGAAAGTCTATTCTTCAATTCTTGGATGCGGCCGGCAAAAATTGCTTTAAGGTGTTTGATGTGAATGTGCGCCAGCATTACTACAGCAAAGAAATCATAGAAAATTCGCTCAAACTTGCCAATATACTCAAGCTCAACGACGAAGAGCTCAATTTATTCCAGCAGATGTTCGCCCTTAAGGATAAAAAACTGAAGGCCATAGATTATCTGCTTGATACATTCGATCTCGAACTAGTCGCTTTGACTTTAGGTGATAAAGGAAGCGTTATGGTCAGTAAGGATGATATATCTCTGATTAAAGCTGAGCCGGCAGAAGTTAAGGATACCGTTGGGGCGGGGGACTGCTTCACTGCTGTTATGGTGTACAGCCTGCTTTGCAGGCTAAGCATTGAAGAGGCAAATGAGTTTGCCTCGAGGGCAGCGAGTTTTGTATGTTCGCAGGACGGAGCAACACCCCGTCTTCCGGAAAATATTTTGGCTGAAATGAAAAATCGCCAAAAAAATACTCTACAAAAATAATTACACATATATATAATCAAAATCTAAATGTACTGAGATATTCGCTGATAAGGAGCATTTTATGCAACACAAACGTTTGTTTCTATGGTCTGTAACGGCATCTTTGGCCGGTTTTTTATTCGGTTTCGATACGATTGTTATCTCCGGCGCCGAGCAGAAAATCGAAGAGGTATGGAATTTGGGCTCCGGGATGCACGGTATTTGCATGAGTGCTGCTTTATGGGGCACTGTGCTCGGGGCTCTTGTAGGCGGTATGCCCGCCGAGAAATTCGGGCGCAGGAAGACACTGATATGGATTGGTGTGCTGTATCTTCTTTCTGCAATCGGTTCGGGAATGGCCCCGGATAAATACTTCTTCATAATCTCGCGGTTTATCGGCGGAATAGGTGTAGGCATAGCTACGATAGCCTCACCTATGTATATCTCTGAAATTGCCCCTGCCGGGCTTCGAGGCCGGCTTGCTGGTATGTTCCAGTTCAACATTGTATTCGGGATATTGGTGGCCTTCCTCTCGAATTACCTTATCGGCAAATATATGGATGAATCAATCGCCTGGAGGTGGATGCTGGGGATTGAAGCGCTGCCCGCTCTTATTTACAGTCTGATGTGTCTTATGATTTGTGAGAGCCCCCGGTGGCTTATCGTTCACGGAGGCAAACGACAAGAGGGCATCAGGGTGTTCAGCGAGATTAACCCCGATATGTCTGAGCAGGAGCTCAATTCGCTCGCTGATTCAGTGGAAGAAAGCTCCGAGATTGAAACAAAGCCTTCCCTGCTCGGTCAGAAACAGCAAAAGGCTAAGTTTTTCACCTCAAAGCTAAAGATCCCGATTATGCTCGCTTTTCTCGTTGCGTTTTTCAACCAGCTCTCTGGAATCAACGCAATACTCTACTTTGCCCCGAGGATTTTCGAATGGACAGGCCTTGGCGAAAGCGCAGCTCTGCTGAAGTCCGTAGGCATTGGAATAACAAATCTCATATTTACGTATGTAGGGCTGTATCTGATAGACAAATTCGGCAGAAGAACGCTTCTGTATATCGGCTCATTCGGATATATCGCATCTCTCGGTTTGTGCTCGTGGGCGTTTTCCGTTGAGAATTATGCAATCGTTCCGGCATGCATATTTGCGTTTATCGCTGCTCACGCAGTAGGGCAGGGTGCAGTAATCTGGGTTCTGATAAGCGAGATCTTCCCGAACCGCTTCAGGTCTGCGGGGCAGTCTCTGGGCAGCTTTACCCACTGGTTCTTCGCCGCCTCGCTTACGCTTGTGTTCCCGAAGATGGCCGAGGCCCTCGAGCCGGCAGCAATATTCGGATTCTTCTGCTTTATGATGATTCTCCAGCTTGTCTGGGTTAAAACTATGGTGCCGGAAACAAAAGGCGTTTCGCTTGAGGAAATGCAGAAAAAATTGGGAATTCAGTAAATCAAAACGGACCGATGGATGGAAATTGATAAAGAAGCGGATCTTCATGTAAGCTCAAGGCAGAAGTTCTACAGGGTTTACAAGTCCTTAAAGGAGAAGATTGAAAACAACTCTTTCGGCAAGACAAACAAGCTGCCCACTGAGGTTGAGCTTGCCGAGATTTATGATGTTTCGAGGCCTACTGTTGCGAAGGCTCTTGATCTTCTCCGGTCTTCGGGGTATATAGAGCGCGTAAGCGGTACGGGCACCTTTGTGCGGTACAACGCAAAGAAGGACACCAAAAACTTCGCACTTTTGATACCCGGGCTTGGTGAAACAGAGATATTCGAATCGATATGCGGGCATATGTCTCATCTTGCAGAGGTGGAGAATTTCAATTTGATATGGACAGGCTCAATGCAGGAAGATGCCCGTATGCGGCGGGAGCATATCAAATCTCTCGCTCAGAGATATATCACTCAGCAGCATATTGACGGGGTGTTTTTCTGTCCGCTTGAGCTTATAAGCGAGAAAGATCTGGTTAATCAGGAGATCGCAGATCTTTTCGAGAATGCGAATATCCCCATCGTACTTATGGACAGAGATATTTCGGCCTTTCCGGAAAGAAGCAGCTACGACCTTGTGAGCGTGGATAATTTCCGGCTCGCTTTTGTGCTTGCCAAGCATATGCTCAATCAGGGCTGCAGAACGCTTCGATTCCTCGCACGGCCGTACTCTGCTCCCTCGGTGAAGATGCGAATCTACGGCTTCAGGCAGGCTTTGCTGGAGGAAGGCATAAGCGCAGGCGATGAAAACATCATAATTGAAAATATAAGCAGCGAAGGCTTTGCCGAACGGCTTCTGGGAGGAACTGAGAAGCCTGGGATTCTATGTGCAAACGATACAACTGCCTCGGAATTGATGCATGTTTTAGAAAGAGGCGGCTGGAAAATCCCTCAGGATGTAAAGGTTGCGGGGGTGGATGATGTTCGGTATGCCAAGTTTTTGAGAGTGCCCCTTACAACATACCGACAGCCTGTAAAGGAGATTGCAAAGGAGGCAGTGGAGCTGATGCTCAGCCGAGTTCAGAAGCCCAACCAGTCTGCGAGAAAGGTGGTTTTGAGCGGGGAGCTTGTAGTGCGGGAATCAACTTACTGAAATACTTGAATACTTGAAACCAAATGATTGAAAAGCAGGGAGCAGATAACACTTGAATTTCAGATAAATCCTGATACACTGATTGCTGATTCGTGCTTGTTTCAGCTAAAGGAGTTTATATGAAATACGTTGTGTTGATTGTATGTGCCGCAGGATTGGCTTTCGGTTTTCAGTCCGGCAGCGGTACATCGGAAGATCCTTATATCATCTCTAATGCAGAGGAACTGCTTGAAGTAAACAGCGACCTCTCCGCCTGTTATAAGCTTAGTACAGATTTATCTCTATCAGAAGCCTCCCCTGCAATACTCGCCCCAGATACTGCCCCGGAAGATTCGAGTTTTACAGGCGAAGCGTTCACAGGGATAATTTTCGGCTCAGGCCATACCATAAGCGGAGCGGATATTTCAGCAGACAGCCAATACTACTGCGGACTTTTCGGCTTTATTGAAGAAGGCGGGCAGGTGCTTAATCTCAGAGTGAGAGGAAGCTTAACCGCTTCCGGAACAGTCGGCTATGCAGCGCTCATCGCAGGGAGAAACAAAGGCGTTATATCAGGCTGCTCTGTAAACGCAGATTTAAGCCTTTCAACTCAGACAAGCTATACGGGTTTTATAACAGGCTCTAACGAAGGCAGTATAATGCGATGCAGAAGCGAGGGGAGCTGCCTCGGCGGGATGCAGAATATCGGGGGAATAGCCGGCTACTCCACTTCGGACGCAGCATTCGCAGACTGCCTGAGCAGGGCGGTATTTGATCTTTCAGGCAACCCCAATTATGTTGGCGGAATTTCCGGATACTGCTTTTCAGACATTTCAAATTCATTCTACAACGGGAGCTTTCAGAATTCAGCTCACGCAGATAAATTCGGCAGCATCACCGGAAAGGCAAATGATGCGTCTATAACAGGCTGCCGCTGGAGCGAGTCGGCCGGCTGCCAAAGCTACACGGGCGAATCGCATAGCACAAACCCGCAGAATACCTTTATGCTTGAAGAGTCTGAGCTTGGTATTAGGGCGAGCTATGCCGGCTGGGATATCCTCAGAGAGAGCGTGAATGGTGTAAGCGAGATTTGGCGAATCACCCCGCAGGGAGCGAAGCTATACCACTCGGGGATATTCGAGGATTTCAACAAAGACGGGGCAGTGGATATCAAAGACTTTGCAATACTTGCCCAATACTTCCCGATAAATCACCAGAGCCAAACTGGGCTTGCAGTTCCCTGCGACGGAAATTTTGACGGCCTGCTGAACTTATCCGATCTCATTGATTTCGCCGAAAGCTGGCTGACAGGCGAATAATCAGCTCGATTGGCCGAGAAAATCTAAAACCGCTTCGGAAAATTCCGTTATATCCACAGTGAAATTGTATTTGGTCATATGATCAGGATACACCTGCTCGCGGTTTATGACAAACACGTCCGCTCCGCCCTGCATTGCAATAAGCGGCAGGTTGGATGCCGGCATAACGCAAAGCGAGGAGCCGATCGCAGCAAATGCCCCGCACTCAGAGGCAAGGCGGTATGAATAGGTGAGGGCTTCTTCGGGGATTGGGTCTCCGAAAAACACCACACCCGGGCGTATCATCCTGCCGCATTCGGTGCATTCAGGCAGCTTGCCGGCAGCCGCAGATTCCTCCACCGCCTCACGAGTGTACTGCTTCCCGCAGCCGGTGCAGAAGAAGCTGTTTATATTCCCGTGGAACTCAATAACATTTTTCGAGCCGGCCTTCTGATGGAGGTTGTCTATGTTTTGGGTTATCACCGCCTCGATAAGGCCTCTGCTTTCAAGCTCTGCGAGCATCTTATGGGCCACATTCGGCTCTGAATCCGCAAGCGGGTGGATGTATTCAAGGGCGGTTTTGTAATATTCCATCGGGTTTGTGAGGAAGTTGTCGAGATTGAAGGTGTCTTCAGAGATCTTGGAATAGAGCCCGTTTTTAGAGCGGAAATCGGGGATCCCTGAACTCGTTGAAACTCCCGCACCTGTAAGGACAACTGCGTTATCTGCCTTTTTAAGCTTATCAATAAATATTTCTGCCTTCTCTTCAAGCATTTCTACCTTCTCCTTTCGGCTGTTAACTTAGAGTCAAGCAGTTTTGCCTGCTGCTTTCATATACACCTGCAGAACGGTTATGTCTGCCGGAGTTATTCCGCCAATTCTGCTTGCCTGTCCGAGGTTGTGCGGCTTTATTTCCGTTAGCCTTTCCTTCGCTTCGCTTCGCAGGTGCGGAACGCTGAAATAATCAATATCTGCAGGCAGAAGAACCTTCTCAAGGCTGCTTAGCCCCTTCACGAGCCTTTCCTGCCTGCTGAGATAGCCTTCGTATTTGGCATCAATCATCACTGCCTCCAAAACCTCCTCAGGCGGGTTCATAGCCGCTATCACCTCATCGCTTTTGAGGTTTTGCCTGAGCGGGTTATCCGGCTGCTGAAGCTGCTGCCAGAGAGAACGCCCTGCGGTTCTTGTGGTTTTGAGATATTTCTCAACGGCCTGAATATCAGCAATCTTCTTCTGATACCTCTGCCATCTCTGCTCGCTGATGAGGCCGGCCTCGCGTGCTAAAGGTGTTAGCCGGCGGTCTGCATTGTCTGCGCGGAGGGTGAGCCGGTATTCGGCTCGGGAGGTGAACATCCTGTAAGGCTCGGTAATGTGTTTTGTGAGCAGATCATCCACCATCACCCCGATATAGGCCTGATCCCGCCTTATTATGAAAGGCTCCTCGCCCCGCATCTGCCTTACGGCATTCACGCCGGCATAAAGCCCCTGCGCCGCTGCCTCTTCGTAGCCGGAGGTTCCGCATACCTGACCTGCAAGATAAAGGCCGGATACGTTTTTGGTTTCGAAGGTGATTTTCAGCTGAGTGGCGGGGCAGTAGTCGTATTCAATCGCATATCCGTAATGAACTACCCTTGCATTCTCAAAGCCCGGAATCTGCCTGAGCATACTTTCCTGCACATCTCGCGGCACAGATGTGCTGATTCCGTTTGGATACATCGTAAGCTCTTCGGCCGTTTCCGGCTCAATGAAAATCTGATGATTTTGCTTGTCCGGAAAACGCATAATCTTGGTTTCAATGCTCGGGCAGTATCGAGGACCGGTGGAATTAATCTGGCCTGAATAGAGCGGCGCGCGTTCCATATTTTCCCGAAGCAGCTCGTGAACTGCCGGGTTTGTGTATGTTATCCAGCAGCAGACCTGCTTTTGCTCTATCCGCTCGTTCATAAACGAAAACGGTCTCGGATTTTCATCGCCGTCCTGCCGCTCTGTTTTGCTGTAGTCTATTGTTGAGGAGTCGAGACGAACTGGAGTGCCGGTTTTGAGCCGCTCGATTGAGAGCCCGAGGCCACGGAGGCTTTCGCTGAGCTCGTTGGCAGGTTCTTCGCCCCGCCGGCCGCCCGGGATGCGTTCCTCGCCGATGTGCATAAGGCCGCGGAGGAATGTCCCCGCAGTAACTATTACCGCCTTGCCGCTGTAAACACGTCCGTCTGTGGTGCGTATGCCGGCAGCTTTCCCGTCTTCAGTTAGAATCTCTGCGGCATTGCCTTCTGCTATCTCAAGATTATCCAGCGAGGCGAGATAATCCTGCGTAAACCTTTTGTATGCGGTTTTGTCTGCTTGGGCTCTGGGAGACTGCACAGCAGGCCCTTTCGAGCGGTTCAAAAGGCGGAACTGAATACCCGCGTGGTCTATCGCCAGAGCCATCACCCCGCCGAGGGCGTCTATCTCACGGGTGAGCTGCCCCTTGCCGATACCGCCAATCGAAGGATTGCAGCTCATCTCGCCGATTGAATCGAAGCGGATCGTTACTAGAAGGGTATCTGCTCCCATATTTGCGCAGACACCCGCCGCCTCAATGCCGGCATGCCCGCCGCCGATTATTATGCAGTCGTATTTTTTGTGTTTTGCCATAGAATGCTTTTTTCCAGATTTTTAATGATTAAGCATTAATTTTAACACAGAAGCAAAATTATTTCTATACGTTTTGAAGAACCGCTAAGCATTCGCTTCGAGAAGATTTCCCACTTCTTGCGGAATTATCCGCCCTTAAAAGATTCCCCCATTTCCCCCGCTTTGAACGGTTTGGGGGAATTGGGGGAAAGTTTTTAGGTTCAGGTTCACTGCATAAAGTATTATAACTCTCTTCTTATCTTCAATAGTATCATTAAAACTTTTTATTTTACTTCTGCAGGAAAATATTGTTGCATACTCAGGGCAGATTCAAGCAAAATGGTCTGTAAAAGCAGGCGAAAATGAGTATAATCCCGCTTTCAGAATTTAGCATTAAGCAGGAATTGTTTTTCTTAGGAATTCAGGGATGAGTGATAAAACATCTAATACACTTTTAGATCAGCCGAAAAACAGGAATACAGCGTCTGGGAAGAAGAAAACCGGTGCAACAGCCGAAACGATGGCCGGCAAGCAGCGGGACATAAGCATAAGTGAATTTTTTGCCAAAAACCGCCACCTCCTCGGTTTTGACAATCCGAAAAAGGCGCTGCTAACTACAATAAAAGAGGCCGTTGACAACGCCTTGGATGCGTGCGAGGAGGCGCATATCCTGCCTGAGATTTATATATCAATCAAGCAGATTACCGAAAACAAATATCAGGTTGTAATACGGGATAACGGACCTGGGATCGTGAAAAGGCAGGTGCCGAATATCTTTGCCCGCCTCCTGTACGGCAGTAAATTCCACTCGCTCAAAATGAGCCGCGGGCAGCAGGGCATTGGTATAAGCGCTGCTGGTATGTACGGCCTTATCACTACCGGCGAGCCTGTGGAGGTGGTATCGAGGACGAGCTCAAAACACCACGGCTACTACTGCAAGCTGAAGATCGATACAGCCAAGAACAGACCCGTGATAGTGGAAGAGGGTCAGGAGGAAGATTTTCCCCATTCCACGGGGACAGCCGTTAAGATAATCCTTGAGGGCAGGTACAACAAAGGCAGGCAGTCTGTGGATGAGTATATCGTGCAGACAGCTATGGCAAACCCGCATGCAATAATCACTTACGATTCCCCCGACGGCGAACACTACGAATACCAGCGGCAGAGCAGTGAGATGCCGTTTATCCCAATCGAGATAAAGCCCCATCCCTACGGCGTGGAGGTTGGGATGCTCTATCAGATGGCTCAGGACAGCAAAACAAAAAAACTGCCCGAATTTCTCAACAAGGAGTTTTCAAGGGTTAGCGTTAATCTTGCAAAAAAGATTACAAAAGATGCAGGTCTGAGCCTTTCGCTCAAGCCCTCGAAGGCGAGCCTGCCCGAGATAGATCAGCTCCATAAAGTTGTAAACGAAACAAAGATTATGGCACCCTCCACAAGCTGCATCGGACCAATCGGGGAAGAGCGGCTCGAAGAGGGGATAAGGCGGGTTGTGGAAGCAGATTTCTATGCAACCTGCACGCGAAAGCCCAGTGTTTACAGGGGAAATCCTTTCCTTGTGGAAGCAGCTCTTGCATACGGGTTCCAGAACGGAAGTGATAAAGACAGCAGCGACGAGGATACTAAGCAGCTTATGCAGCTAAAACGCATTGCAAACCGTGTGCCCCTGCTTTATCAGCAGTCTGCCGGTGCGATACACAAGGCAGTGCTGGATATTAACTGGCGCAACTACGCTCTGAGCCAGAGCAAAGGGGCCTTGCCCGCAGGCCCGCTTATTCTGATGGTGCATGTGGCCTCGGTGTGGGTGCCGTTTACCAGCGAAAGCAAGGAAGCGATCGCCCATTACCCCGAGATAATCAAGGAGATTAAGCTCGCTGTTCAGGAGTGCGGCAGAAAACTCGGGGTGTATCTCAGGCGGCAGAAAAAAATCAAACAGGAACTGGCAAAACGAAGCTACATCAAAACCTACCTCCCCCATATCGGCGACGCGCTGAAGGACATACTGGAACTCTCAGACCCAGAGACAGAGGATGTTGTGGCTAAATTAGCCGATACGCTTGAGCGTTCGAGGAAGTTTTAGCGGGTAGGCAGAATTCCGAAGGCAAGTTTCTCCTGACTTAGGCATCTTAATTGCGAAAAAATCAAAGAAAGGAGTTTTGAGAGGTTACGGGTAATTTTTTGCGGCGGAAGACTATTGCCGCCAGCGGATTGGGAGGTATAAGCTTACAGGAGTATTAGGCTTTCAAACACCGGAGATATGAAAATGAAAATTTCCTGAAGGTTGACTTTCCGCCCCAAATAACTATAAGCATATCCATATGGAGGAATTAAACAAAGAGCAGAGTTACTTAGTTACTGCCTCGCTTCTGATACTCGCTTCAGTTGCGATAGGTTTTGTGCTGCAATATTCCAGCTCCATTATGATACCCTTCACGTTTGCGGTTTTCATAGTGCAGCTTGTCTCGCCGATACTGGACTATCAGGTAATCAAGCTCAACGTATCACGCAAAATCGCCATCGCCACCTCAATGCTCTTGGTGATTGTTATACTGGCGGTTATATGCATTCTGCTTGTCAATACAATCAGCATACTCCTTCGAACAGCCAACAGCTATACAGACACTTACGTGGGGTTTATTGAAAAATACCTTTGGAAGAGCGATCTTTTCGGCATCGAACTGGACCGTGCCCAGCTCACCTCTCAGATACGAAGCTATATCCCGAGAATCGTTTCGGGAACTTTCGGGACGATTATGAGCTTTCTCTCCAAATTTACACTCGTATCAATCTTTGTTATGTTCCTGCTGGTTGGTCGTAATCCCTACGTTATCCAGAAGGGTATATATGCCGAAATCGACCATCAGGTGCGTAAATACCTCATAATCAAGACAATAATGTCCGTTCTGACCGGCCTTCTTGTATGGGCAATCCTCAGCGCTTTCAATCTAAAGCTTGCTGTGGTATTCGGCACCCTCGCATTCCTGCTCAACTATATCCCCTCTCTTGGTTCAATTATAGCGAGTCTCCTGCCAGTGCCGGTGGTTTTAGCTCAATTCGGGAATCCCTGGATGGCAGCGGCTGTTATCGCATCCCCAGCGGTTGTGGAATTTACGATTGGGAACGTAATAGAGCCTAGAATACTCGGAAAAGGCCTGAATCTGCACCCTGTAACCGTACTGTTCAGTCTTACATTCTGGGGGCTGCTCTGGGGGATACCCGGGATGTTCCTTGCTGCACCGATCACCGCAATTATAAGAATAATTCTGATGCAGTTTGAAACGCTCCGCCCGGCTGGTATGCTCCTGGCAGGACATTTGCCCGAAAAAATAAACAATTCAGAAAACTGAAACTAACAGGAACGTATTTTTTCGAACCGGGGAGGCAAAAAAATTAAATTTTTTTTATTTTTTCGTTGCATTTTCATAATAGTAAAATAAAATGCTTCCCAGTGGGAGAAATCAGCGATTAATAAGTTTGTCTTCTCCCATTTTGTTTGCTCTTTATGAATTGAATATTAAACAGTTTTCATTTTTTCAAAAATTTAAGCCCTTTTCTTCGAACAAGCCTTGAAGGCGAAAGTAAAATCTTCTTGAAAGAAATTAAACTTTACTGAAAGGGGCTCAAAATGAAAACTAAATACTTAACAGCGATGGCAGTAGCGGCCTTACTGGCTGCATCAGCTCTCACGCTCCCCGCTCTTGCAGGCTCAGAATCAATGCCGGCAAGCTCAGTCTCACAAGAGGCTTCTTTATCTTGCGGCGGATGCGGTTGCTCAGAAGACGGATGCAATAAAAACAAGCAGAAATGCGAAAAAGTCGAACAATCCTGCGGCGATGAGAGTAAAGGTAAATGTGGAAGTAAATGTGAAAAAGATTAAAAAATCTTAACTTTGCTCGAACAAATTGAAAAGTAAAAAGTATTAAGTAATAAGTTAATAACCAATAAACGCTACAACCAACGCAACCAGACAGTACACTAACAACAACTCCAACCAATAACTTACAACACACAGAGCGGCGCTTCCCTCCTGGCGCCGCTCGCTCTTTTTAAACAGTTTTATTTTCAAAGCGTATATATTTGTAGAAGATCTCAATTAAGTGAGCCGGTAAGCTCGCTTATTTTTTTTATACCCTCAGATTCGCAAAAACGCCTCAAACCATCTGCAACTCTCAAAGAAGCATCAGGACTTGCGAATGTTGAAGTGCCCACGCTCACAGCAGACGCTCCTGCAATCATAAACTCAGCAGCGTCTGAGCCGTTTCTTATGCCTCCAAGCCCCATAATCGGAATCTCTGCGTATTTTGCCACGTCCTGATAAACCCTGCTTACAAGGTAAACTGCCATCGGTTTTATTGCCGGGCCGGAGAGCCCCCCAGTCCGGTTTGCCAGTACGGGAGTTCTGGAACGAACATCTATCACCATTGCTGTGAATGTGTTTACGAGGCTCAGAGCGTCTGCCCCGCCTATAACTGCAGCTTCTGCGGTTTTACTTATATCTGTTACAGAAGGAGTAAGCTTTACCATAAGGGGCTTATCCCCGCAAGCCGGCTTAACTTCGCTTGTAATCTCTTTTATCTGGGCTGGGTCTGTGCCGAAGGATATGCCGCCTTCTTTGACATTCGGGCAGCTTATATTCAGCTCTAATCCTGATATTCCGTCTTTATCAGAAAGTTTTGAGGCCAGCTCAACATACTCATCAATCTTCTGGCCGGCAACATTCACAAAAACAGCAGTATCCTTCTGCCTTATTAGCGGAAGCTTCTCAGCGATAAATTTCTCTACTCCAATATTCGCAAGACCTATCGCATTGAGCATACCTCCGTTCGTTTCGACAACACGAGGTGCGGGATTGCCCTTGCGGGGTTTGAGCGTAATGCTCTTTGTTATCCAGCCGCCAAGCTGTTCAATATCCATATAGTCATCAAGTTCGTCTATATAGCCGCAGGTGCCAGAAGCTGTAAACACTGGATTTTTCAGATTCAGCCCTGCAAATTTAATTATTTCATTCACTTTTGACATACATTTATCCGTTTCTATGTTGTTTATTCAGGAAACACCTCGCGGCTGTCAAAGACTGGCCCGTCTTTGCAGCAGAGTTTATTTTCCTCGCTGCCATCACCTTTTTTTACCGGCACAACGCAGCTCTGGCATACGCCGATTCCGCAGGCCATCATTTTCTCAAGACTTACCTGAGTCCTGATTCCGAGCTTATGGGCAGTTTTTGCTATTGCTTTCAGCATAGGTTCAGGCCCGCAGACCGCTATCTCGCATTCTTCGCCGGCGAGCCCAGAATCTGCAAACCAGCTTTCAAACGCCTCGGTTACAAGCCCATTTTTACCGAAAGACCCGTCGTCTGTGGCTGCGGCAAAATGCCTGCAGAAGCTGTATTCTTCTTTTGCAGGGTCTTTGCCCTGCTGAACGCTCGCTATTGGCATATCTGCCTTACACCGCGCTCCGGCAAAAGCAAAACATTCCTGCCTCGGGTTATCCCTGCAGAGCTGGCGGAGAAAATGCTCCACTGGCGGTATGCCTATTCCGCCTGCAACCCCAATAACCTTCCTGCCTTCGGCAGGCTTCTCGAAACCTCTGCCCAAGGGGCCTAGGATGCTTACCTTATCGCCGGTGTTTAGTGCGCTTAGCCGGGCAGTGCCCGTGCCGATAATATCGCACATTATCTCAACTATCATATCCTCACCGTCTCGATAAACATCCAGAAAGCTGAAAGGTCTTCTGAGAATCGGCTGGCGGACTGCCTTATCCTCAAGCCCTTCCGGAAGCTCGGAAGGCAGAGCCAGCCCTTCCACCTGAAACTGAGCAAACTGACCGGGCGAGGCGAGCTCGAATGCCTTTGCACCCTCGCCGCTGAGGGTGAATGCAAGCCTGCATATCTTTTCTCCGTAATGAGTGATTCGGGCAGCAGAAGCCTCGAAAACCCCAGAGCGATTATTATTTTGGCTCATAGCGAAATATCTCCAAAGTAGGCTAATTTATAAAGCTGTATTTTACTAAAACTTATTAAAGCTGTACAGAAAACACTAAAGTGTCTTAAAAAATGTTTCTCTTGCAAATTTGCCCTGAATATTCTGTATAAATCTTCATTCTTCAATAATTTCACTGTTATTTCACTGGAAATAAGCTGAGTAAAAAATACAATACGCCAAACTTGACTTCAAAATGAAACAGGAGATATTTTTATGATCGACGAAAAGATATTCAAAGCATACGATATTCGCGGCATTTACAAAGAGCAGTTTGATGAAGAAGCGGCTTGGAAAATAGGCTACGCCTCGGCGCAGTTCCTCCGCTCTCACCTTCGCGGCTACGACCGCGGGCAGGAAAACGCTCAGGCGGTTTGTGTGGGCAGGGATATGCGAAAGCACAGCCCCTCGCTCTCAAAGGCTCTAATCGAGGGAATGAGATGTGCCGGCACTAACGTTATTGATATCGGCGTTATTGATACTCCGCAGATGTACTTCGCAATCAATCACTTCGGCACTTGCGGAGGCGTGCAGGTTACAGCGAGCCACAATCCCGCAGCATACAACGGGTTCAAAATCAGCGGTCTTGAGGCCAAGCCCGTTGGGCAGGCTACCGGCCTTGCTGATATCAAACATATCGCCACATCTCTTCTGCATACCAAAGGCAACCCCACAGGAGAGGTTACTGAGGTGGACCTTACAGAGGAATATAAAAAGCACATACTCAAATTTCTCGACAGCAGCATAAAGCCTCTGAAGGTGGCAGTGGATGCTTCCAACGGTATGGCGGGGAAGATGGTGCCGCTTATCTTTGGCGATTTGCCGATAGAGCTGGAAATCCTCAACGAAACCACTGACGGAACATTCAAGCACGAACCGAATCCGCTTGTAGAAGAGAACCTTGCTGAGCTCAAGGAGCTTATCAAAGCTGAAAAAGCCGATGTAGGTGTATGTTTCGACGGCGACGCTGACCGGCTGCTTATGATAGATGAGACGGGCAGAAGCATCGGATGCGATATTCTGACAGCTCTGATGGTGCCCTATTTCCTCGAACAGGAGAATAACAGCGGGACAGTGGTTTACGATCTCCGCAGCAGCTGGGTAGTGCAGGAAGAGATAATTAAGGCCGGCGGAACGCCCAGACGCGAGCGGGTTGGTCATTCATTTATGAAAAAGACGCTCAGAGACAGCCATGCCGTATTCGGCGGCGAGCTCTCCGGACACTTCTACTATCGAGACAGTTTCAATACCGATTCGGGAATGATCACATTCGTTCATATGCTCAATATCCTCAGCCGCTCTGAGAAAACTGTATCAGAATTGATTGCCCCGCTGAGAAGATATTTCGCTTCAGGCGAGCTGAATTTCGAAGTGGAAGACAAAGAGGCGATGCTAAAAGAGCTCAAACATAAATTTGGCGACGGCAAGATAGACGACCTTGACGGAATTACAATCCAGTTCAAGGACTGGTGGGTGAATGTTAGGCCTAGCAACACCGAGCCCTTCCTCAGGCTAAATATGGAAGCTAAGAGCGAGGAGGTGCTCAATGAGAAGCTCTCGGAGCTCAAAACCATTCTCGGCGAACCGGCTGGACATTAAACCCATAAGCTTATAATCAGATTCTGAAAGCGGCATACGTCTTAGGCGGATGCCGCTTGGCTGTAGTATTAAGCATTTTTTGCAGCGGATAAAAGGGCGAACAGAAAGGTTCGCGCCTGCAAATTCTTGTCAATCCTGTTCTATAACCAGCTCAGGCCTTGCGAAAACGCCCCAATCCTGATGAGGCGAGCCGTTTGCATCTGTGCATGCGAGGGTAAGGAATTCTGCATCTTCGGGTATTTGTTTGCGGAAATCGAAGGCCTGGCCGTATTTCACCTGCTCTTTTTTCAGGATCTCAGCCCCGTCTATAAGCACAGTGAAATCTGCATTTGTGCTCTTATGGCTATCTGCGCCTCCGCGTTTTTCATATCGAGGTACGCCGTACATGGTTCTGAATTCCGCTATTCTCTGGCCGGGAAGCATTGCCCGCACGGCTCTGAGGTCGAATGTAACGGCGGAGTTAGAATGCATATACAAAGCAGGATTTTCTTTAGTTCCGTATAACTGGCCATTTATAACGACTCTTTGATTGTAATAATTATGAGTACCATTTAGATCAGGACCGTTTGAGATCGGAGCCCAGCAGGTACCGCTTGTATCCTCAAAACCGTCGTAGATATGATTTTTAGAAGTAACCTGCGAGGCATCCTCGCCGTCCGGAATAAAAACCCCGTCAACAATCTCGCTTGAAGGAACAAGTCTGTAACCTGCCTTGCGGGACTGAAGCCTTGTAATCCTTTCTACATACCTGCCGGAAGCGATGTCCACGGCTTTGCCTATTACACCTGTCCCCGTTCCTGAGCCCCCGCCGAGGATATCGGCGAGGCTGATGTTTTCCCCGTGCCAGTAGAAGTTTTTGGAGGAGTCCATTAGCCTCAGGAAACCGGTGGAGCTTTGAGGTATCTCGCCGGTTTCGCCTTTTTCGGAGATCTTCACAGCATCACCCTCCTCAAACAGTTTTGCGCTCTTTGTTCTGTTTTCGATGCGGGGCGCCATAGAACACCTGCCCCTGAACATATGAAGCTCTGAAGAGCCTCCTGAGAGAACAGAAACCCCAAATTCTGTGCCTAAATCTATAATTCTGGAGGTTGGAGTGTCAGCGATAAAGCCGATGCATGTGGAGGGAACCTTAAAATAGGCACTCCCTTCAAGGACATTTACCCTTTCGGCGTTCTCAATCTCAAACTTGGCTTCTTCTTCAAGCAGAAACTCCACACCGTTAGAGAGAAGGATCTTTGCAACCCCCCCCTTAAGCTGATATTCCTTTGAACTGCGAAGATAAACTCCGTTTTCATTCTCTACAGGCTTGCTTCCCTGCCAGAGAGCTTCTGAAGAATCAGCTATCTGAGCCACCTGATGAGGCCTGCTCGGGACATACACATTAACATAATAAAGCTGATACAGCAGGAAAATTACGCAGAGCACTGCAGCAGCCAGTGCAGACCTCTCAATCCATCTTACGGCAGTAAACCGTGCTTTCCAGCCTTGGCTTTTATTTTCAGCAGAGGGAATAGGATTATCCTCCTGCTGCTTCGGCCTGCATGCGCAGGGCGCAGTAAGCTCCATTTGTTCAATCTGACGGCATATCTTATCGAAGTCTTTGCCTTGAAAGCTCACAGCCTCCCCGCCGACTTTCCCAAGAGCCGTATTTATTGCGATCAGGTCCAAGTAGAAGCTTCGGGCATCCTCCGAGCTTTCAAGCATACTTTCCAGCTCTGCCTTTTCTTTAGGCGAAAGCCCCGTTTCCACAGAGCCCACCGTAAGCATTCTTAACCTTATTTTATCTTTTTCCGTCATTTATTTGTCTCCCCCATCACGAATCTCACGCATCGCTGGAGCAGTTCATGAATTTTATATATCCGCCTGTAAACTTTTGGAGCCGGAAGGCCTGTATGCCCCGAAATTTCATTGGCAGTGCACTGCTGATTGTATTTCATATCAACCAGCTCTCTGTCGAAATTCGGGAGCTTGCCCACGCACTCCTGAAGGGCATCAATCCAGTCGTCCAGATTTTCTGATCTCTTCCTGCTCTGCTCGGAAAGAAGACGGATGAGCTTTTCGTTAAGCACAGCCCTGTCGCCTTTTTTCTTCAGGTATTTGAGTACCTGAAATTTGGCAATCGTAAATGCCCAAGGCAGAAACTCATCACTGCTTTTGAGCTCTTCAAACTTCTCCATCATCACAATCGAGGCCTCCTGCATAATATCATCGGCCTCAGTACGATTTGGAACCATCGAGAGGATAAAATTGTATATCCTGTGATAGTTTGAAGTAAGCAGGTTTACAAACTCTATATTTCTTACTTTATCAAGCATAATCTCTCAGCCTTTTATACCCTGAGAAAGCTTATTTTACGGGAAAAAATAAAAAATTTCACTAATAATGCAATGTAATTTGAAATCTTCTTTAACTGAAAAACCAAAAAAGAAAGGGCAGGAAATTCATACCGGCCCTTTTAATGGCTTCAGAAAACTCAGCTTTCAAAACAAACAAGAATCTTCCTGCTTCTTCTGCTGAATGTATTTATCGATCCTCTTTCTGCACACATCCAAATAGCCATGATCTATCTCGTATCCCACATATTTGCGATCCGTTTTCATCGCTGCTAATGCGGTTGTCCCGCTGCCCATAAAGGGATCCAATATCACATCATCCTTATAAGAATACAGCTCTATAAGCCTTCTTGGAAGCTCTTCAGGGAATGGAGCGGGATGTCCAACCCGTTTTGCAGACTCGGTGTTCATATTCCACACAGACTTAGTCCATTCCATAAAATTTTCCTTGCTTATGGTGTTTTCTTTGTCTTTCCTCGGCCTCTTGAAATCACCCTTTGAAAAAATCAATATATACTCATGAACATCCCTCAAAACAGGATTAGAAGCTGATTTCCAGCTCCCCCAAGCCATCGAGACGCCTGCACCAGAGCCTTTATTCCAAATAACCTCACCCCGCATTTTGAAGCCAATATCAAGCATTATCCGAGATATGAAATCTGAGAGCGGGATGTAGGGTTTCCGGCCAATATTTGCAATATTAACGCACACCCTCCCGCCGTTTACCAAAACTCTGTAGGTTTCAGAGTAAACGTTTTTCAGCAAATCAAGATACTCATCAAGATCAAGATTGTCATCGTAATCTTTAGAAACATTGTAAGGAGGAGAAGTTATCATCAGATGAAGCGAATTATCAGGAATCTCCTTCATATTTTGAGCATCAGCCTTTATTACTGTGTCCAAAAGCTCTTCGGGGAGCTCATTATCGGGTTTGGATTCAGAGCCTCCGCCCAAATTAGAATAAATCTTGGAATTATAAAATCCGCTAGAATCGTGATTTATTCTCTTGCTCGTTCCGAAAGACGATGTTTTTGTACCTGAGCCCATCTTACTGCTCCTCCCACATATCAAGCCAGCATTTATATGCATCAAATTCTAAATCGCTTTTATCCCATTGTACCTGAATTTGAAAAGTATCTTTATGCTCTAATATTTCACTAAAGGCCATAGCAGATATTTGAACTCCTCTTGGGTTTGTTCCTCTTTTAGGGAGCTTCAGATATTCAGAATGGCCTAATAAAGCAAAAACACTTTTTTGAACTTCCTTAGGCACATAATAGAAAGATCCTGTCCCGCCCAATTATTCTATCACAAATGAATCGCTTAACAAAGAGTCAAATTCACGAAGACCAAAAGCGGCATATCATCTCATTGATTTATATGCGTTTATCAGGCCGTTTGTCGAGGCGTCGTGGGAATCAACGCTGCCTGTATCTTTGAGTTCCGGGAGGATGGATTTAGCAAGCTGCTTACCCAGCTCCACGCCCCACTGATCGAAGCTGAATATATTCCAGATAACTCCCTGAGCGAAGATCTTGTGTTCATACATTGCAATCAGGCTGCCGAGGGTTCTGGGGGTTATTTTCTTAACGAGAATCGAATTTGTGGGTTTATTGCCTTCAAACACCTTGAACGGAAGGAGGATTTCGATCTGCTCTTCTGTTTTGCCGGCGTCTTTCAGCTCTGCTCTAACCTGCTGTTCTGTCTTGCCCATCATCAGCGCTTCGGTTTGGGCGAAGAAGTTTGAGAGCAGTTTGCTGTGGTGGTCTGATTCAGGGTTGTGTGTTTGAGCCGGGGCAATAAAGTCGCAGGGAATAAGCTTTGTTCCCTGATGAATAAGCTGATAGAATGCGTGCTGGCCGTTAGTTCCGGGCTCGCCCCACACAATCGGGCCAGTCTGATAATCCACAGGCTCGCCTGAGCGGTCAACTGATTTGCCGTTGCTCTCCATATTACCCTGCTGGAAATATGCGCTGAATCTGTGCATATACTGATCGTATGGCAGGATTGCCTCAGTTTCCGCTTGGAAGAAATTGTTGTACCAGATGCCGATTAGGGCGAGGATAACGGGCATATTCTTCTCGAAAGGCTCATTTCTGAAATGGATGTCCATAGCTTCCGCACCTTCAAGCAGCGATGAAAAATTCTCGTAACCGATGGTGCAGGCGATTGAAAGCCCGATTGCGGACCACAACGAATACCTTCCGCCAACCCAGTCCCAGAATACGAACATATTTTCAGGGTCTATGCCGAATTTTTCCACTTCATTCTGATTGGTTGAAACAGCGACAAAATGTTTTGCTACTGCCTCTTCACTGCCAGCTTTCTCTATAAACCACCGGCGGGCAGTATGGGCGTTTGTCATTGTTTCCTGAGTGGTGAAGGTTTTGGAGGCAACGATAAAGAGCGTTGTTTCCGGATCGATTTTCTTGAGCGTCTCGCATATATGCGAGCCGTCAACGTTGGAAACAAAATGAGGTGTAATACCCTTCCAGTACGGCTTCAGGGCTTCAGTAACCATCACGGGGCCTAAATCAGAGCCGCCTATGCCGATATTCACAACATCGGTAATCTTCCGGCCGGTGCAGCCTTTCCACTGACCGCTGAGGAGCTTATCGCAGAACTCTTTCATCTGCGAGCGAACCGCCTTCACCTTCGGCATTACGTCCTCGCCGTCAACGTAAACCGGCCCATCAGAGCTTTTTCTAAGGGCAGTATGCAAAACAGCCCTGCCTTCAGTTTCGTTTATTTTCTCGCCGGCAAACTCCTTCTCGGCTGACTCTTTGAGCTTTGTCTCTTCTGCGAGGTTAAAAAGGAGAAAGAGGGTTTTTTCGGCGATTCTGTTTTTCGAAAAATCCAGAAGGATATCTTCAAATTTCAGAGAAAACTTTTCAAATCTCTCGGAGTCTTCGCTGAATAAATCTCTCATATGAGCGTTTCCCATCTCAGCAAAATGTTCGCTGAGTTTCTCCCAAGCTGTAGTCTGTGCAGGGTTAATCTTTTCAAGCATAAAATAAATTCCTGTAATAATGTTAGCATTTTTGAAACTTGCCGGAAGATGGATTATACCTATCAGGCAAAATTTTAAAAGTCCATCCCCCCAAAACTTTCACAAAGTGTGAGATAATATTTTTTGGCAGAGGTCTTTGCTCAACGCTGATTAACCGAAATTTCAGCTGATTCTCTTAAGATCAACCGCGTCCGCACTGATTCGCCAATACGTCCCGGCACAAAGCCAAAGCTTCGCCAAAAAAATATCTCAAAATCCTCCTTGCTCATCGTAGTTGAGAAGAGTATCGAATCTTATGATTGTCGGGTTTTTAGAAATGCCCAAAAAAACTCGAGCAAACTCACGCAGTTATTCCAGTTGGAATTGTTTTTATGTATATAGGCTGTATAATTAGTGTTTGGTAAACATATAGAATTTTTGTTAATAACTCTATTTTAAGGTTAATTAATGCCGCTTCCCAAAATAGCAATAGTAGGCAGGCCGAATGTGGGCAAGAGCTCTCTTTTGAATTCTCTGGCAGGCTCTATGATAAGCATCGTAGAGGCGACCCCGGGAGTAACCAGAGACAGAATCAGCATTCTGCTTGAATACGAGGACATATACTTTGAGCTTGTTGATACCGGCGGGTACGGTATATTCGACAGCCGCGAGCTCAGCAGCGATATCAATTCCCAGATCGAGCGCGCCGTTAAAGAGGCGGACCTTGTGGTGTTTCTCGTAGACATCAGAGAGGGGCTCACACCTTCAGATGAGCAGATAGCGAGGCTGCTCAGGAAAAATGGGTCGAATGTTCTGCTTGCAGCGAATAAAGCTGATGATGCCGGAATGTTCTCAAGGGCTGTAGAATTTATGAGGCTCGGTTTCGGTGAGGCCGTATGTGTATCTGCGGCTAACAATCTCAATAAATCGTATCTGCTTGAGAAGATCAGCGAGAAGGTGGCAGATATACCCTCCGAGAAGCCCGAAGAGGCTTTTATGAAAATTGCTGTTGTGGGCAAGCGGAATGCAGGCAAATCAAGCTTTGTTAATTCTGTTCTCGGCGAAGAGCGGATGATTGTAAGCGAGGTTGAAGGTACAACCCGCGATGCGGTTGATGTTCGTTTCCTCAAGGACGGCCAACCCATGACGCTTATCGATACAGCAGGCGTTCGCAAGAAGGGCAAGATGGCCGACAGCATCGAATATTACAGCTACACGCGTGCGGAGAAATCTATCAGGCGGGCGGATGTGGTGCTGTTTCTGATCGATGCGGTTTTGCCGTCCTCGCAGGTGGATAAGAAGCTCGCAAGGATGGTAACAGACTATATGAAGCCCTGCATCTTCGTGATAAACAAGTGGGACAAGATCCTTGAAGAGGGCTACGACGCCGAGCCGGAAGACTTTTCCGATTACCTCACTGAAACCTTCCCGGGTCTCAGGTATGCACCGATAGCCTTTACCACAGCCACAGAAGGCAGGAACATCTCCAGCACCCTCGATCTTGCGAAAGAGCTGTTCAAGCAGAGCACTATGGAACTGCCCACAAGCAAGGTGAATGAGGCTATGGAGATTATCAAGGCCCAAAGAACCGGCAAAAGCGATAAGGGCGTTTTCCCGAAGATATACTACGCAACGCAGGTGGCGGTGCAGCCGATTTCGCTGCTCGTATTCGTAAACCGCCCAGACCTCTTCGATGAAAACTACCAGCGGTTTATGCTGAATCGCCTAAGAGACCTTCTTCCTGTAAGCGAGGTGCCGATAAAGCTGATGTTCCGTCAGCACCATTCAGAGAGAAGGCAAATGGGAAGGGAAAAGAAAATCAAAAACAGAAGAGAGTAAGGCTTAAAAATGAAGATTCCCTTTTTTAGAAGATACCTTACAAATATAAGCACCCGCACGGCCAAGCATCTGTTTACAGATGTGATTGTTGTGGGAAGCGGTATTTCCGGGCTCAGGGCGGCTCTGGAGGCTGCAAAGAGCTGCAATGTAACGGTGGTGTCCAAACGCTCGCTCACCAAAAGCAACACTTGGGCAGCGCAGGGCGGAATAGCTGCTGTTATGAAGGAGGGCGACAGTCCTGAAAAGCACACCAAAGACACCCTTGATGCAGGCTGCGGGCTGTGCAGGGAGGCTTCTGTGCAGAAGGTTGTAGCAGAAACCCCCGAGCTGATTGACGAGCTCCATAAATGGGGCACAGAATTCGACCTGAACGATTCGGGCGAAATCGCTGCCACCCTCGAAGCAGGACACAGCGCTAGCAGAGTTGCGCACGCCTTCGGAGACTCCACAGGAAAAGCCATTTCCCAAACGCTTCTGAAGAAGGCCTCCGAGCATCCGCGGATAACACTCATGGAGGATTTCTTCACTATCGATATTGTTACCGGAGAAAACGGCAAATGTTCCGGTATATACGGGCTCAACAGCAGGAACGATTTGGAGCTTATTTGGGCTAATTCGGTAATCCTCGCAACGGGAGGGGCAGGCCGGCTCTACCGCGAAACGACCAATCCATCCGTAGCCACGGGCGATGGGATTGCGATGGCGTTCCGCGCGGGAGCGGAGCTTGCGGATATGGAATTCATACAGTTTCACCCTACCACGCTTTACGTTGCAGGGGCTACCAGAGCCCTTGTATCTGAGGCTCTTCGTGGCGAGGGCGGAGTGCTGGTGGATTCGAACAACTCCCGCTTTATGTTCGATTACGATGAACGTGCGGAGCTTGCCCCGAGGGACATCGTGAGCAGGTCTATAATAAAGCAGATCAGAAAGACAAACACTACACACGTTTTCCTTGATGTAAGGCATTTTGAGAAGGGCTTCTTCCAGCGGCGATTTCCGTATATCTTCAGCTTTCTGAAAGAATTCGATATAGACCCCGAGAAGGATCTGATTCCCGTTCGCCCAAGTGCGCATTATATGATTGGCGGTATCCAGACAGACCAGAACGCTGCTGCAAGCATCCCAGGGCTCTTTGCCTGCGGGGAGTGCGCAGCTACAGGCCTGCACGGGGCCAACAGGCTCGCAAGCAACTCGCTAGCCGAAGGGCTTGTGTTTGGCAGAGAGGCGGGCAGAAACGCCGCCGGCGGCCTGCAGGAAAACGGCTCTGAAAATGAATTCAGCAAAATCAAGTACGATATTGAAGTTTCAGACCGCAGTATGCTTGATACTGCCGATATCCGCAATTCTCTTCGTGCTCTTATGTGGAGGAATGTAGGTATTTCAAGGAAAGAGCAGACTCTCCGCGAAACGATCGAAATAATCCAGTTCTGGCAGAGATACGTTATGGATAAGGTGTTTGATGCCGCAGAGGGCTGGGAATGCCAGAATATGCTTACAACCGCTCTTCTGATGGCAAATTCAGCTCTCGAGAGAAAAGAGAGCAGGGGGGTGCATTTCAGGGAGGATTTTCCCGAGCCGGCCGAAAATTTTGAAAAACATATTTCGGTTTCCTCCGATGATTTGTTAGAATAGTGTCTGTTAATAACTGATATTTTTAAAGGAGTTGATTATGAAAATTAAAGTATTTGTCATTGCAGTTTTAGGGCTCTTTGCCTCTGCCTTCCTCTCCGGTTGTGGAGTCGTTTCGATTAACAGTATGGCCGATGCCACCTCTCAGGTAACAGATGAGAATATTGAAGGGCGGTGGGTTAGTGAAGACGGCAAATTTTATGCTGAGATCAAACGCTCCAATGACCTGGATGCGAAAGTTGATGACAGCAATATAGGTGCCCATTTCATCAATCCCGGCAAGAAAGATTATGAACTTACTATCGAAAATCAGGATGAAGGAGAAGGCCCCGACTCAAAAATTGGGGTATTCAATTTAAAGCTCCTGAAGGCCGATGGTCTGCTTTTTGCTGAGATTATCCCGAAAACAAAAGACCTGAAATTTGGCGGTAAGGATATCAGCGTTTTCTATTACAACCAGCTTCTGCCGTTTTATAATACCCTGCTGGTGAAAGATGTAAGTTCTCAAAAGATCAAACTCGCTTTCATTGAATATCAGAAGGCGAAAGAGTATATTCCGGATTCCGGAACGCCTTACGTTATGAAAGAAAAATCACCTGAATATCTCTTCCTTACCGGCAGCTCTGAAGAGCTGAGGGATTTCTATGTCAAGGCAGCTGAGAAAAGCGACTTATGGAACACCGAAACTTTTAAAAAAGAAAGTATCGAAATAGCCTGTTACGATCCGAGGGCAGTTGCAATAGCCTACGCAAATTCCGAGATGTTTAATAGTTTTCTCAAGGATAAGCGATCGGAACATGAAAAAGCTGATGCCGCCGGAAAAACAAAAGTCGCTGATGCGATAGAAGAGCAGATGAACGAGCTTCAGAAAAAGTTCCACACAATGGCTTTCAGCGGCGAACCAGCGGATATGATTCTCGAGAAGGTTAGCGGCAGGGTGGATAAGATCCTTGCGAAATCAGGGGCGGATAGGCTTGTCAGCAAATGGGATTCTAATCTTGAAACCGCTGAAATGAAGGATCTTACAGGCCAGCTCGCTTCAATCTTCAATCCTTCCGATAAAACCCTCAAGTCGATTCAGCAGGGAACAAAGAACCCTCCGATAGAGTAAAAGCAAATCTGAACTGAGCAGACCGGCCGATCGCCGGCTGAGATATGCCGGAGGAAAGTCCGGGCAGGAAAGGGCACGGAGGTGGCTAACGGCCACCCGGAGCGATCCGAGGGAAAGTGCAGCAGAAAACATACAGCCGATGGGCATTATGCCGCAGGTAATGGTGAAATGGTGCGGTAAGAGCGCACCGCGGAAGCGGCGACGTTTCCGGCACGGCAAACCCCTCCGCCTGCAAGACCAAGTATGCCGGTGCCGGCCCGGCAAATACCGGCGGGTAGGTTGCTTGCATAAGTGCAGAGCTGAATGGCAACATTCAGTCCAGTTAAATGATCGGCTCCGCACCAGCGGAACAGAACCCGGCTTACAGGCCTGCTCAGTTTTTTTTATTTTTTGCGTAAATTCTCTCCCTCTCACGCAATATATCTGTTAAAGACGAATTAATAAAGACTGAAGGGTTAAATAAAGGATTCTCCAATGAAAAGATTAACGTTTTTGCTGTTTGTTCTGTGCATCTCTGTTTTTGCAAGGGAAAGGGTAAGCTTTGATTTCGACTGGAAATTCTCACGCGGCGATTTCTCCGGTGCAGAGAAGACTGGCTTTGATGATGATGGCTGGAGCGTTATAGATGTACCTCACGACTGGAGCATTGAAGGCGATTATGATAAATCCAACCCTTCAGGCCCGAGATGCGGCTATTTGCCCACGGGCATAGGCTGGTACAGAAAAGAGCTGGAAATCCCTGCACGCTGGGAAGGCAAAGATGTCCGTATAGATTTCGACGGTGTATTCCGAAAGTCAACAGTATTCGTTGACGGGAAAAAGCTCGGCCACCGACCCTACGGCTGGATCTCGTTTTCATACGACCTAACGCCCCATATTCAGGGCAGGGATAAGGTGCTGATAGCTGTGCGTGTGGACAACACAAAACAGCCTGCCGCCAGATGGTACACAGGCTCTGGAATCTACGCCCATACTTGGATTACCGCTGCTGAAAAGGTTAGAGTGGCCAAGTGGGGAGCTCAGATTATCTCGGAGCTCAAAGGCGATTCTGCACGCGTTGATGCAGGCATAAAAATCCGAAATACTTCTGATTCTGCCCGGAAGATTGTATGCAGGACAGCAGTAGCCGCCCCTTCAGGCAAAAAAGCAGCGGAAGAGGTGTCTGATGAGTTTGTTGTGCCCGCTTGCGGGGAATTCAAATATTCTCCGGCTTTCAATATTAAATCCCCTAAGCTCTGGTCTCCTGATTCTCCCTCGCTCTACAGACTCAATATAGAGCTTTTGGAGGGCGGCAATACAATAGATACATATACCGAGAATTTCGGCATAAGAACTACCCGCTGGGACGCAGATAAAGGCTTCTTTCTCAACGGAAATAATATCAAGATCCGCGGGATGTGTATGCACATTGATGCAGGACCGCTGGGGGCGGCTGTTCCGGATAAGATTCTTGAGCAGAGGCTGGAGATGGTTAAGGATATGGGCTGCAATTCGGTTCGAACATCGCATTACCCAAGGCCGCCGGTATTCTATGATATATGCGACAGGATAGGCCTTATGGTGATGGATGAAATATTCGACGGGTGGAAGCGGAAAGCCGCTCAGGACTACGGAGCCCTTGATTTCGACCGTTGGTGGAAAACAGACCTTACCGACTGGCTTCGGCGAGACAGAAACCATCCCAGCGTCATTATTTGGAGTCTCGGGAACGAAACCCACGGCAATGAGATTGCAGAGAAGATGGTGCGGATTTGCGGCCAGCTCGATCCAACACGCAAGGTTACAAGCGGGAGCTCAAGCTCGAAGATGATGCCGGTTTTCGGCGAAAACGGAAGAACGGAGGCCGTGAGCTACAAAAACCCTTCGGATAAGCCGTTTATAGGCACAGAATGTGTTCATACATGGCACGTACGTGGAAGTTACAGAACTCAAACTTGGTATCGCGACGGCTTCAAAAAGGGCAGGACTCTTGATATCCCCGACTTAACCGAACGGGAAATCTTTCATTACGACTGGACAGACTCCCACTCATACAAACGCTGCTTCAATTCTTCTTACGATAACAGCACCGTGCGGGATAATGTGCGTCATTTTGAGTTGAAAACGCAGAATAACGACTGGCTCAGCGGTTCGTACCGCTGGACGGCCTTCGATTATATAGGCGAGGCGGGGTATATCTCCGGCGGCTGGCCGTTCAAGCTCTTCAACAGCGGCGTGATAGATATGGCCAACTTCCCAAAAGATGCCTACTACCTCTACAAGAGCCTCTGGAAAGACGGTGCGAAGGAGCCTATGGTGCATATCCTCCCGCACTGGACACACCCGAAAATGCCCGAAGGTACAGAAATACCCGTTCACGTTTATTCCAACTGTCAGGAGGTAAAGCTGTACTGCAATGGCGAAAATCTCGGCTTGCAGGAGCTTGATGTGAGCCGCTGGGATAAGATGAACGGCGAATGGCTCGTTCCCTGGGAGCCGGGCGAAATTAAGGCTGAAGGGTATATTGACGGCAAGCTTGTTTGCAGCGAAACTGTTCGAACAGCTTCATCCCCTGCGGGAATCAAACTTGAAACCGACAATTCCTCACTGAAGGCAGGGGGCAGAGATTACGCGCAGGTTGCTGCAAGTATTACCGATGAAAGCGGCAATTTCTACCCCTACGGTGAAAACCGCGTTTACTTCAGGCTCTTCGGGGCAGGTGAGATCAAGGCCACAGGCAGCGGCAGTCCAATTGATGTGGAAACGCACAACAAGCCGGACAGGAAGGCCTTTATGGGGCTGGCAAAGGCATACGTTCGAAGCGGACAGGAAACCGGAGACGCTCTTCTTTTAGCCGCATCAATCCTCGGCGAGAAAAGGCAGATTACTTCAAATAAAGCCGCTATTGATGTTGCACAGATTGCTCTTGCAGGCTCGCCTGAAAGGCTGGAAACAAAGGTGAAATATGCAGTTGGCGAGCAGGCGGGGATCAGCGATGCCAAGCAGTATTATGCACCTTTCAGTATTCCGGAAAAATGCGTTGTAAAGGCTTGGATTTACGCTGATGACGAGCTTGTGCTTGAATGTGAGGAAAGCTTCGGCGATGAAGGCCTTGTATGGCAGCAGGCAAAGCTCGAGGAAAAAGGCGTTTACTACGAGGCCGAATCGGCAGATTTTGATGGAGCAAATTTCGCAAAAGCCGGCAGGGGATACACAGGAACCGGGTATCTCGATTTCAAGGGCAGTGAAGGCGGGATTGAATGGTCTGTAACCACAGACGGCGGCGGGGAGTCAGTGTGGCTTATATTCCATTATGCCGGCAGCGACCCCGACGGCGGCCGAGATATGGAGCTGATTTTCAACGATCATAGCCCTGAAAAGCTGCGATTCGAAAGCACCTCCAACTGGCAGAATGACTGGCGCAGCCTGAAGGTAAAGCGAAAGATGAGGCTCGGATCGAATATCATTAAGCTCAATACTGCCGGCCAAAGTGGAATGAATATCGACAAACTTGAAGTTAGAGCGATTCGGTAAAACGCAGGCAGGAAGTCCGGCTGCGGCATCTGTTTTATAGAATTTGTTTGAGATTCTTTAAAAGTTGCTGAGATTCTCTGATTTTTTGGAAAATTTTTCCGCCTTTCAAACATCTAATGTTAAGAAATATAATTTTGTATTAAAATTCAGGGAATTTCTTGATGTTCAGCAAAGCAGCAATTTTTCTAACGAGTGTGTTTCTATCAGTTCTCTGCCCTGCGGAAGAGAAGGTTGAAGGCGAATTTTACTATGGCGCTGATATCTCAGCTCTTGCCAAGATTGAGCAAATGGGCGGTGAATTCAAATCTGACGGCCAGCCAGCAGACCCTATAGAGCTTTTTACCCAAAACGGATGGAACTGCGCAAGGCTTAGGCTTTTTGTAAATCCAAACCACAAGGGGGCTGTTGTAAACGACCTTGAATACACGCTGAAGCTCGCAGAAAGGGCGAAAACCGCTGGTATGGATCTCCTGCTGGATCTGCATTATTCAGACACATGGGCAGACCCAGGGCATCAGCGTAAACCGGCAGAATGGAAAAACCTTGATTTCTACCGCCTCAGAGAGAAGGTGGAGAGCTATACCGCAAGGGTTATCAAAAGCTTCTGCGATAAGGGGATCTGTCCAGAGATGGTGCAAATCGGCAACGAAATCAATCCGGGTTTCCTTTGGCCTGAGGGAAAGATAGAATGGAAGAATGAAAAGAGCTGGCTGAGGTTTGCGCATCTGATCAAGGCGGGAATCCGAGGCGTTCGTAAGGCTTCGCCCGAGGGTAAGAGAATCAAAACCGTTATCCATACAGCACTTGGCGGGAATGTCTCTGCCACAAAAACCTTCTTCGATCATATGGAAAAGTACAGAGTTGATTACGATGTTATTGCCCAGAGCTGCTATCCCTGGTGGCATGGAACGCTTGAGGAGATTGGGAAAAATCTTGAGTTTATGGCGGACAGATACGATAAGGAAATCATAATCGCTGAAACAGCCTACCCGCACAAAGAAAAATTCTCGCAGGGTAAAGGCGATTGGACAGAAGAACGTATGGCTTGGCCTATGAACGAAAAAGGGCAGGCCCAATTCCTCAAAGAGCTCACAAAAACCGCAAAATCCACCCCGAACGGCAAATGCATCGGTATATTCTATTGGTATCCCGAATCCATCAATGTAAAAGGTATGCATACGTGGATGAACGGGGCGATGGCTCTGTTCGATAAAGACGGCTTACCGCTCAAGGCTCTCAAAGCACCGATGAAACAGAAATGAGCTATATTCAAACCGGCTTATGCAACTCGTATTTGTTCCAGTTTTCCCGTAAATCCAACCGTTTCAGTGCGATTTAACTTGAAACCGTTTTTTATTATGCTAATCTAATCTCGTACTTGTTTGTTGTTTCGCATTTTTATTTTTCACCATAAACACAGCACACTGATTTTCGACAATTTTGCAGATGTTTATTGTCTGCGAAATCTTTCTTTGAAATAGATAGTTTGCAGTTTTTGTATTTCTGCAAAGTTTAAGAGTTGTTTTTAATGAAAGGATTTCAAAATGAAATTCACAAAAAAATCAGTATGCATTTCTATCGCCTTTCTTTTTGTATTGAGCTTCTCGGCAGCTTTGTCAGCGGGCGAGCTTGAGCCCTCAGCTCCTCCATCCTCGGGTACAATGAAAACCCTTGATGAGGTTGAGCCGCGAATCCCAATCCCTGGCTCAGAGACTCCAGTTAGCACATTCGAGATTGAGGAATCAGGCTCCTACTACCTCACCGGCAGCAGAGTATGCTCCTCAACCGGCATCTATATTGGTTCAGGCGTAAACAACGTTACAATTGATCTCAGCGGCTGCACGCTATCAGCTGTGGAAGGTTCTACAGGCACTGGAATCCTAATGCAGAGCTGCCGGAATGTGAGCATCTTGAACGGAACTGTTGAAGGCTTCGCAAACTGTGGAATAGCCGAATACAACAGCTATGGAAATGCAAAAGGGCATAGAATATTTGGGGTTACTGTTGCTGGAACAGGAGCCGCTCATACTTCTTTCGATGCGATATCTCTCTCAGGCGGCAAGCATATAATCGAAAACTGCATAATCAGAGACAACAGCAACGATGGTATTGTACTCAGCAGCGGCGGAGGAACAGTAAGGAATAATGATGTCAGTAACAATGGCTCTAACGGCATAGTTGTTTACCGTAGAAATAATGTTGAAGGCAACAGGTGCTGCTGGAACGGTGATTCAGGAATAAACAGCAATGGGCCTAGCATAATTAAGGATAATGTTTGCATCAGCAACGAGGAAAAGGGTATTCAAACGCAGGACGGATGCAGGATAATAGGCAATCTTGTTTCTTCAAACTATAATTACGGCATCTATGCTGGTGATAATTGCTGCATAAAAGGCAATACTGCTAACAGTAACGGCAGCGGAGGCATTCACGGGACTTACAACTGCCTCTTTGTTGATAATGTGGCCTGCGAGAATTCAACCTACGGAATTCACGCCAGCTCAGACGGGTACATAGACAGCAATACTGCCGTGGATAACGGAAACTCGAATATTTATTCTGCCGGCAGCACACTTGGGAGTAATCATGCACCGTAATACCGCAAAGCTAATTCGATAGAAAGGGGCTTAAATGAATACTTATATAAAAAGTTTTTCTGTGATTGCCTTTCTGATTTTCTCTGCTGGGCTGCCTGTTTCTGCTGAAAATATAGACCCATACGACGACGGCAATCAGTATGCATGGAGCGAAAACGCAGGCTGGCTGAATTTCCAGCCCGCTCAGGGCAGCGGTGTTCACGTGTCTTCTGATTCGGTTGAAGGGTTTGTTTGGGCAGAGAATATCGGCTGGATCAACCTCTCGCCCTCAAGCTATGGAGGCATTGAAAATGACGGCAGCGGGAACCTTTCAGGCTTCGCTTGGGCTGAGAACGCAGGCTGGATCAATTTTGCACCAACCCACGGCGGAGTAACCATTGATGCGGAAGGTGAGTTTGCCGGCTGGGCTTGGGGAGAAAATATCGGCTGGATAAATTTCTCTGTGCTCGATGCCGTGCAGGCCTGCAGAGTGTGTAATGAAGATCTGCTGAATATGGCAGATAACTGGCTGAGCGGAGCAGCTCAAGCAGATCTGAACAACGATTTTAATGTCGATATGATAGATTGCGCAATTTTAGCAGACTACTGGCTGGACTACTGCCCAGACGCATGGCCTCTGAAATGATTTTGGAAGGATCAAAAGGAGTTCCGAGGAAACTGATTATGCCTTATCTCAGACGGGCTGTCCTTGCAAAAGTTCGTTGTCCAATTTGTCGCATTCGTCCTGATTTCGGGCAAATTAAATGTCTGCGGCTATGAAACGTCGCCTTTGCTCCGGCCTGCCGAATATACACGAAAGCGGTGGACAATGAGCCACTCCGGAAAGCTCAATTGTTCGCTCGCCGTCTTTTTCCCCAAAAAAGCAGCCGCTCAGAGCATCTCGGAAGTGGTCAATCACTGCTTTTAACTGATAACTCGATTTGGTTGGACTTGCTCTTTGAGGAGTTCTTTAAACCTTTCGAAAGGGGGTTGTTAAAAGTTTTTGCAAGTCTTCTTTTTTTTGCTTGCTGGTGTTCTGGTATGGCTTGATTTGCGGGGTGCGCGATAACAGAGATAACTTTTTTGGCAAAATATCAAAAAAAGTTTTAAAATTTTTTGTTTTTTATTTGCATCCTTGTCAAATTTTATTACTATGTTCGCTCTATTTTGAGCTTTAGCGGGGACGGTGTGAGTATTGGTCTGAGCTACTCCGTGCTTGATAAAGGCGTTGAGTTCCGCTGCTGTAGCTCAGTTGGTAGAGTACATCCTTGGTAAGGATGGGGTCATGGGTTCAAGTCCCATCAGCAGCACTTGCCCAGCCTTGCTAAGCTTGAAATAAGCGTAAAATAAATCGGCGAAAATTAAAGAGAATTTATGTAATCTGAATTTTAGGGAGTAAACCTGAAATGGCAAAAGCAGTATTCGAAAGGACCAAGCCGCACCTGAACATTGGTACAGTTGGTCACATTGACCACGGTAAGACAACTCTTACAGCGGCAATCACAATGCGCATGGCGAACAATCGCGGCGAAGAGGGCAAAAGATTTGATGAAATCGACAATGCTCCCGAAGAGAAAGAGCGTGGTATTACTATTAATACCGCTCACGTAGAGTATGAAACAGACAAAAGGCACTATGCACACGTTGACTGTCCTGGACACGCCGACTATGTAAAGAACATGATTACTGGTGCTGCTCAGATGGACGGTGCTATTATGGTGGTAGCGGCCTCAGACGGCCCGATGCCTCAGACACGTGAGCACCTCCTGCTCGCACGTCAGGTAAACGTTCCCAGAATTGTTGTGTTTATGAACAAGGTAGATCAGGTTGATGATCCTGAACTGCTCGAACTGGTAGAAATGGAAATTCGTGAGCTTCTCAGCAAGTACGAATTCCCGGGTGATGAGGTTCCGATTATTCAGGGTTCAGCTCTGAAGGCTATGGAATCAAACGGTAAGGACGACGAGGCATGCAAGTGCATCGATGATCTTATGGGTGCAGTTGATGACTACATCCCGGTACCTGAGCGTGCTGTAGATCAGACATTCCTGATGCCAGTTGAAGACGTGTTCTCCATCAAGGGGCGTGGTACTGTAGGAACCGGTCGTGTAGAACGCGGCGTGATCCACGTGAACGATGAAGTTGAGATCGTTGGTCTCGGCGAGACACGCAAGACCACCTGTACAGGCGTTGAGATGTTCAACAAAACTCTTAACGAAGGTCAGGCTGGTGATAACGTTGGGCTTCTGCTCCGCGGCGTTGAAAAGAAAGACCTCGTACGCGGTCAGGTGCTCGCAACTCCTAAGTCTATTACACCGCACACCAAGTTCAAGTGTGAGGTATATGTACTTACTAAGGAAGAAGGCGGACGTCACAGCCCGTTCTTCGCTGGATACCGTCCTCAGTTCTATTTCCGTACAACTGATGTAACCGGCTCTGTGAACAAGATTATGAGCCGTGAAGGAAACGAAGCTGAGATGTGTATGCCGGGCGATAACATCGCTATGGAAGTAGAAATCATTGCACCAATCGCTATGGAAGATGGCCTCCGCTTCGCTATTCGTGAAGGCGGACATACTGTAGGTGCCGGCGTTGTTACCGAAATTATCGAGTAACCAGCTTAAGTAAATATCAGTCGGGCGGTCAGACCGGCCGTCCGGCTTTTTTTATCTCAAATTTTTAATTAGTATCTTTTCTGCCGCTGCGGGAACGTTTTCTCTTTAGATATACGGCGGAATTGTTTGCAGCCAGCTCTATTTTAGAGGCCAGTAAGAGGTAAAAAAATGGCAAAATCACTCAAAAGAGAACACGTTTGGTTTGAATGCAAAGATTGCGGCTCAAGGAATTACCGTACTCCCGTTAATGTGGTAGGCGGTGTTCCAAAAATTGAGCTGAAGAAGTACTGCAAAAATGAACGAAAGCATACTGTTCATAAGATCAGACGAAAATAAAACGCGCTTAGGACACTAGCTCAATTGGCAGAGCATTGGTTTCCAAAACCAAAGGTTGGGGGTTCGATTCCCTCGTGTCCTGTTAATAGTATAAATGCGCATAATATTTGGCAGAGGTAATCCATGCAGCTATATATATACAAAAGAGGACAGGGATATCATACTCGTTTATGGACAAGTCTTGCGTGTTTTGCGCTGGCATGCTGGGGCTGCTACAGACTCAGCGAGATGCTCACCATGACTGGAAACCCGTGGATTGAGTATATGGTTCCAGCAGCAGTTTTGGCGGGGCTCAGCTGGCTTATTTATTCTGTCCAGAATAAGCCAAATTTTGCAGATTTCCTCATCGAATCAGAGGGAGAGCTCAAGAAGGTGAGCTGGTCTTCCAGAGCCCAGATTATAGCTTCTACGATGATTGTGATATCTGTGGTTGTGATAATCTCCCTGCTTCTGGGGGCTGTAGATATCGGTTTCCGTTCTATGTTTGAGTATGTGTTCAAGATTTACTCGTAAGGTGAGGTCTGTTTTATGCAGTGGTATGTGCTGAGGGTGGCCTCAAACAAGGAAAATTACGTCCGTGATACGATCGAGAAAAAGGTTAAGCTTGAACATCTTGAGGAGTATGTCGGAAGGGTGGTAGTTCCTACTGAGAGAAAAAGAGAACGCACCAAAGAAGGAAAAGACCGAATTAAAAACCAGAAGCTCTATCCCGGTTATGTGTTTATGGAGCTTGAGACGGATGAAAACGGCAGGATTCCTGAGAAGCCGTGGTTCTTGATTAAAGAAACCGGCGGTGTTGGCGATTTCATCGGCACTGAAGGCGTGCCTACTCCAATGCGGGATACGGAGGTGGCCAAGATGCTTCAGGAAGTTGAAAAACAGGAAACTGAAGAGGAACCTGTTTTCAAGCTTGAATTTAATGTTGGCGATCCGGTTAAAATAATAGACGGCGCTTTTGAAAATACAGAAGGTGTGGTTGATTCGGTTGACACCGAGAGGGGTGTGGTAAGGGTGATAGCTAACGTCTTTGGAAGAAGCACACCAATAGAGATTGAATACTGGCAGCTCGAAAAGGGCTAGCCTGTTTCTGATATTTGCCGTGGGCAGCGTGAAATTTCTGTTGCCGGCGGGATTTGATAAAAATACTTTTTTACGAGTTCAAGAGGTTTATAAAAAATGGCAAAAGAACTAACCGGACAGATTAAGCTTCAGGCATCGGGCGGGAAGGCAACGCCAGCACCTCCGATTGGCCCTGCGCTTGGTCAGCATGGTGTGAATATTGGTCAGTTCGTCCAGCAGTTTAACGATCAGACAGCTGAGCTTAACGGAATGACTGTTCCCGTTGTAATTAATGTTTACAGCGACAGAAGCTTTGATTTTATCGTAAAGAGCCCTCCAGCGGCAGTTCTTCTTATGAAGGCAGCGGGGCTGGACAAGGGCAGCGGCGAGCCAAACACAAACAAAGTGGGCACTGTTACCAAGGCTCAAATACGTGAAATCTCTGAGATGAAAATGAAAGACCTGAACGCCTATAAGGTAGAATCAGCAGACCGCATCATTGAAGGTACGGCGCGCAGCATGGGCATTGAGGTTTCAGGATAATATTGTTTGCTTACCACGGCTTCAGTGGGAGCGTTGACTGAGATTTAACGCGAAAGGAAAATTGAATGAATAAAAGCAGAAGATACCGGGAGGCAGCAGAAAAAGCCCCCAAACAGCCTCTTTCTGTGAAGGATGCTGTAGAGGTATTAAAAGGTTTCTCTGCGACGAAGTTTGACCAGTCGGTGGATGTAGTGATGCATCTGGGGATCGACCCTCGCCAGTCTGATCAGCTTATCAGAGGAGCCCTTTCCCTTCCAAACGGAATCGGGAAAACAAAAAAGGTAATTGCGTTCTGTGAAGATACAGAAGCCGAAGATGCAAAAGCTGCCGGTGCTGTTGATGCAGGCGCAGATGAACTCGTAGAAAAGGTTTCAGGCGGATGGCTTGATTTTGATGTTGCCATAGCTTCGCCAAAGCTTATGAGCAAGGTCGGCAAGCTCGGCCGAGTACTCGGCCCGCAGGGAAAGATGCCTTCTCCTAAAAACGGTACGGTTACCCCTGATGTGGTTACTGCTGTTAAAGAGTTTTCTGCCGGCAAGGTTGAATTCAGAAACGACAGCGGCGGAAACGTGCATGCAGTGGTCGGGAAGCTCAGCTTCAGCGACAAGAAACTCGTTGAGAATATAAAGTATTTTATCGACCAGATAGATAAAATGAAGCCCGAATCAGTTAAGGGCACATATATTAAGAAGGTATGCATCAGTTCAACAATGAGCCCTGGTGTTGAGATTGAGCTGAAAGGTGAAGAAAAATGAGTAAGTTTGTAAAACAATTACTTCAGAGAGAACTTGAGGCCCAGTTTAAGGATGTTGAGAATTTTCTCGTAATCGGTATTGATGGAATCGGCGGAAACCAGAACAACCAGATGCGTGCAGACCTCAGCGAAAAGGGCATCACGATTAAGGTTGTCCGCAACAGCCTTATGAGGAAGGTTCTCAATTCTGCTGATAAAGAGCAGGCGACAGAGCTTTTCAAGTCAGGGCAGTGCACTGTAGCTTACGGCGGCGACAGCATTGTAGATGTTGCCAAAGAGATGGTAGATCTCAAGAAGAAGCTGAAGGTTCTGGATCTGAAAGGGGCTTTCGTAGAAGGCAGTGTAGTTGGCGCCGAAGGCGTAAGCGACCTTGCCAAGATGCCGAACCGTGCAGAGCTGCAGGCTCAGATTGTGCAGATTTCTCAGACACCGGCTTCAAATGTTGCAGGTGCGGTGGAAAGTCCTGCATCAAATATTGCGGGCTGCCTGAAAACTCTTATCGAGCAAAAGGAAGAGCAGGCTGCTTAGTCTGCCTTCAAAAGGATAATAAACAGAAGACAATCTATTCAATTATTACGGCATTTGTCGGTCGTCCCGAAAGGGTTAAACGCGGCGGCGTAGCTGCGGCAGTCGGCATAAGCGGGTAATAAAAGGAGATTAATAATATGAGCGAAGAAGCAAAAACATTCAGCGACGATATTAAATCGATCGGCGACAGCATTGTAAACCTTACTCTGATGCAGGCTAAAGAGCTTGCTGATTACCTCAAGGAAGAGTATGGAATCGAACCTGCAGCCGGCGGCGCAGTAATGATGGCAGGACCTGCAGCAGGCGGCGAAGGCGGAGACGAAGAAGAGGAGGAAAAGACCTCTTTCGATGTTATCCTCGAAGCTGCAGGCGACAAGAAGATTGGTGTTATCAAGGAAGTTCGCGGAATTACAGGCCTCGGACTGAAGGAAGCAAAAGAGCTGGTTGATAATGCACCTAAGCCGATAAAAGAAGGCGCTTCTAAAGAAGAGGCAGAAGAAATGAAAAAGCAGCTTGAAGAAGCAGGCGCTACAATCAAGCTCGACTAAAAACTTTCCAACGGCTGCCGAGGCGGCCTGATATCTTTGAATTTATAGTGGTGTCGGGTAGGAGAGATGCTCTCCTTCCCGTACACCTTTATTGCGTTTATATATGCCGGGCTTTAGCACCGGCAGACTCGTGCTTGCATTATCATATTTAAGCGGAGATTTTGAATGGGGCCAAGAGCAGTACGAAATTTTGGGAAAATAAATAAAACTATTCCTGTACCGGATTTAACAATGGTGCAGAGAGAGAGCTACAGGAAATTCCTCCAGCTCGACAAAAATCCTGCAGAGAGAGAAGATTTCGGCTTGGAAGCCGTTTTCAGGGAGTCTTTTCCGATAGAAGGGCAGGACCTTACCCTTGAATATCTGCACTACGCCCTGGAGAGACCGAGGTACACGCCTCTGGAATGCAAGGAGCTTAAGCTGACCTACGGCTATCCGCTCCGTGTTACATTCCGGCTTACAAACAAAAAGCTTGATGAAGTTACCGAGCAGGCAGTATTTCTCGGGGAGATGCCAGTTATGCTCGGGGGCGGTACATTCATCGTAAACGGAGCTGAGAGGGTTATCGTAAACCAGCTTCACAGAGGCCCTGGCGTTGACTTCGGCATCGAAAGCAAAGAGGCAGACAGGGTTCTTCACGGAGGCAGGATTATTCCCGAAAGGGGAAGCTGGCTTGAGGTAAATGTAACCAAGAAAGACCAGCTCATTGTTAAGATTGATCAGTCCAATAAGCTCCCGGCAACTGTGCTATTGCGCGCTATGGCTCCAGAATACGGAACTACAGCCGCAGTTATAAGGCAGTTTTACGAAACAGAAGAAATTTCACCTGCCAAACTTGAGCCCACAATGTGGGCAGTGGGGCAGGTTGTAGATACCGAAACCGGAGAAATCATTGTTGACTCCGGCCATCAGATAGGCGAGAGAGTAGGCCAGATTCAGGGCAGCGGCATTGACAAAATTGAGGTTGTGAAAAATCTCAACGATATGCTTATCCTCAACACCCTCGCTGAGGATGACTGCGAAACCTACGAACACGCCCTTATAAAGATATATTCAAAGCTGCGTCCGGGGAACCCTGCAAACGTTGAAAAGGCTGAGCAGCTGTTCAACGAACGTTTTTACGACAAGAGCAGGTATCGTCTCGGGAAGGTTGGCCGTTTCCGCCTGAACAGGAAATTCGGGACAGATGTTTCTGAAGAACATCAGACCATCAGACCGCAGGACTATATTAACGTTGTCAGCTACATCCTCAGGCTCAGGGCAAATCAGGGTGAGATTGATGATATCGACCATCTCGGTAATCGCCGCGTTAGAACTGTGGGCGAGCTGGGCTCAGATGAGATCAGAAAGGGGCTCTTAAAGCTCCGCAGAACTGTTACAGACAGGATGAGCAGCAAGCAGGCCGAAGATATCAAGAAAATTTCGGATATTGTAAACAGCAAGAGCGTTTCGAATCATATCGACGCCTTCTTCGGCAGAGGCGAGCTGAGTCAGGTGGTTGACCAGACAAACTGCCTCAGTCAGCTCACGCACGAAAGAAGGCTCTCAGCTCTCGGCCCGGGCGGGCTCAACAGAAAACGCGCAGGCTTTGAAGTTAGAGACGTTCACATTTCGCACTACGGGAGGATTTGTCCTATTGAAACACCTGAAGGTGCCAATATCGGGCTGATTTCCTCACTCGGTGTTTACTCGAGCCTTGATGAATACGGCTTCCTGATGACGCCTTATATGAAGGTTAAGAACCGCAAGCTCACCGGCGAGGTTGCTACAATGCGTGCGGATAATGAAGATGATGTGGTATGTGCGCCGCCGGCAGCTTTAGATTTGAAAGACCAGAAGAAGCTCAGGTCAGGCCCGGTGCTCGCACGTGAGAAGGGCGAACTCACTCAGATAGACAGCAAAGAAGTTGAGTATCTTGATGTTTCTTCACAGCAAACTGTGGGTATTTCAGCTTCGCTTATCCCATTCCTCGATCACGACGATGCCAACAGGGCTCTTATGGGCTCGAATATGATGAGGCAGGCGGTTCCGCTGCTCAAAACAGAAGCGCCATTTGTGGGAACGGGCATGGAATATGAAGTTCCCAAGAACACCCCAATGGTTGTTAAAGCCCGCCGCAGCGGCACGGTTACCGCAGTTGATGCTACGAAGATTGTAGTTGACGACAGGGACGAATATCACCTTCGCAAATACCGCGGCCTCAATGAAAGAACCTGCCTTAACCAGAAGCCTACTGTAATCCTTGGCGATAAGGTTGAACAAGGGCAGATTATTGCAGACGGCGGAGGAACATGCAACGGTACGCTTTCTATTGGAAAGAACCTTCTCGTTGCATTTATGCCTTTCGACGGATACAACTTCGAGGACGCTATTCTTATAAGCCAGAAGGTGGTTAAGGAAGACACTTTCACAAGTGTTCATATAGATGAGTTCGAGGTAGAGGTTCGCGAAACCAAGCTTGGACGAGAAGAGTTTACAAGAGATATCCCGAATGTGGGCGAGAAGATGCTCCGGAATCTTGATGCCCGCGGCGTGATCTGCGAGGGAACTCGGGTTGGCCCGGGCGATATACTCGTGGGCAAGGTGTCTCCGAAGAGCAAAACTGAGCTTACGCCTGAAGAGAAGCTCCTGCATGCCATTTTCGGCAGGGCTGGCGAAGATGTGAAAAATGATTCGCTTGTTATGCCCAGCGGCCACGAAGGGGTAATAATAGGCACAAAGCATTTCCGCAGATACACAGCAACCAACGAAGCGGAAAAGAAAGAGCTTAACGAAAAAATCGAAAAGCTCAGAAAAGAATCTCTCGGAAAGCAGATTCGTCTTTTCAGAAATATGATGGAAACTGTTTACAGCGAGCTGGGCGAGGTTGATGTTATCGATCCGGACACCCTTCAGAAGGCAGGGGTGAGCAAGGATGATGATGTGATCGCTGAGCAGATTGAGAGTTTCTCTCCAAGCTGGCTCAAGCAGAGCAATAAAAAGAAGAAATTCCAGGAAATCGTAGATATGTACTGGCCGCAGATTGTTGAGATCGGTCAGGAGCTCGAGAGAGTTACCGAGCATATGAAGCGGGGCGATGAGTTGCCCAACGGTGTGCTCGAGAAGGTGAAGATCTACGTAGCTATGAAACGTCCGCTCTCTGTGGGTGATAAGATGGCAGGCCGCCATGGTAATAAGGGGATTATCGCAAGGATTATGCCGGAAGAAGATATGCCGTTCCTTGATGACGGAACTCCGGTTGACATCCTGCTCAACCCTCTCGGCGTGCCTTCACGTATGAATGTTGGCCAAATTCTCGAAACGCATCTGGGCTGGGCGGCTAAAGTTCTCGGATTCGACGGCATAACCCCTGTGTTTGACGGGGCAACCGAAGAGGAAATATTCGAGCTTACAATGCAGGCAAACGAGCACGTGAAAAATGTTCGAGACGAATGCGAGAAAACAAAAACACCGCCTCCGAAAGACCAGCTTCTCTCGGTTGTGCCTGATACCCTAAAGAATCAGCTTTACGACGGCCGTACTGGTGAGCCGTTTGAGCAGAGAGGCACGGTTGGGTATATGTATATGCTCAAACTGCACCACCTTGTTGATGATAAGCTGCACGCAAGGAGCACCGGACCATACAGCCTCATCACTCAGCAGCCTCTCGGCGGTAAAGCCAGGGCAGGCGGTCAGCGTTTCGGTGAGATGGAAGTATGGGCGCTTGAAGGCTATGGAGCTGCATACCTTCTGCAGGAAATTCTTACTGTTAAGAGCGATGATATTGAAGGCCGCAGCAAGATATACGAATCTATGGTGAAGGGCAATAATTCTCTTCAGGCCGGTACGCCTGTTTCGTTTGAAGTTCTCTGTAATGAGATTAAGGGTCTTGGCCTGAATATGAGACTTGAAAGAACCAAAAAAGACAATTCGCCGTTTTAGGTGTGAAATCTTTGAGCCCTCTTAGTAAAGGAGCTACTGGGAAATGATAGAACCTGGTTTTGAAAAAATTAACAATTTCGACTCAGTAAAGATTACCCTTGCCAGCCCTGATGATATCAGGAGCTGGTCTTTCGGGGAAGTTAAAAAGCCTGAGACGATTAACTACAGAACATATCGTGCTGAGAAGGAAGGTCTGTTCTGTGAGAGGATATTCGGTCCGGAAAGGGATTACGAATGTGCCTGCGGCAGACACAAGGGCACCAAATTTAAGGGAATTATCTGCGAACGCTGCGGTGTTAAAGTGGCCCCGAGCCGTGTTAGAAGAAAACGCATGGGGCATATCACCCTCGCTGCTCCCGTTGTGCATATATGGTTCTTTAAGGCTATGCCCAGCAGGCTCAGTACGCTTCTGGGCTTCAAAACGAGCGACCTCGAGAAAATCGTTTACTTTCAGGACTATGTAGTGATCGATCCCGGGGAAACACCCCTTGAGGAAAACCAGCTGCTCAGCGAAGAGGAATACCGCGATGCAGTCAGCAAATACGGTAGAGAATTCAGAGCCTCGATGGGGGCAGAAGCAGTGGAAGAGCTTGTTGACAAACTCGACCTCGAGCTTCTAAGCGTTGAGCTTCACGAACAGATAAACAGCACAGGAAGCAAGCAGAAGATAAATGAACTCAGCAAGAGGCTCAAAACTGTAAACGCCCTGCGTGAGAGCGGCAACGACCCGCGCAATATGATTATGAAAGTTCTGCCTGTTATCCCGCCGGACTTAAGGCCGCTGGTGATGCTTGAGAGCGGAAACTTCGCAACAAGCGATTTGAACGATCTGTACAGGCGAATCATCAACAGAAACAACAGGCTCGCCAAGCTGATGGATTTAAACGCTCCTGAAGTTATTATTCGCAACGAGAAGCGTATGCTTCAGCAGGCCGTGGATGCACTGCTCGACAACAACAGGTGCAGAAGGCCGGTAGTGGGCAGCAACAGCAGAGCCCTTAAATCGCTTACTGACATGATCAAAGGCAAGCAGGGGCGTTTCCGTGAGAACCTTCTCGGAAAGCGTGTGGATTATTCTGCCCGTTCTGTTATTGTGGTTGGCCCGTGGCTTAAACTGAATCAGTGCGGACTGCCTAAGAAGATTGCACTTGAGCTTTATCAGCCGTTCATAATACGCAGGCTTCGTGAGAAGGGATATGCAGATACCGTTAAAAGCGCAAAACGAATGCTGGAACGCAGGGAAGACTGCGTATGGGATATACTTGAAGAGGTGATCTACCAGCATCCGATTCTTCTCAACCGTGCGCCAACCCTGCACAGAATGGGTATTCAGGCGTTTGAGCCTGTGCTGGTTGAAGGTAATGCGATTCACCTCCACCCGCTTGCATGCAAAGGCTTCAATGCAGACTTCGACGGCGACCAGATGGCTGTTCACCTCCCGCTCAGCAGCGAGGCGCAGGTTGAAGCGCATACGCTTATCCTCGCAACAAACAATATTTTTTCGCCGGCAAACGGTTCTCCAAACCTTACTCCTTCTCAGGATATTGTGCTTGGAAACTACTACCTTACCACTGTAGTAGCAGGCGAGAAGGGCGAGGGAATGATCTTCCGCGATACCTACGAGGCGATCAGTGCATACGACAGAGGTGTAGTTTCGGCTCATGCCAAGGTGAAGGTGCGTCTGCCCGACGGAAAAGAATTTATGGATGAAAACGGAGTCCGTGAGGGCGGTGTCGTAGAGACTACTGCCGGAAGGTGTCTTTTCAACGATATCTTCCCTGTTGAGATTCCGTTCTTCAATCTTCTGATGAGCAGCAAGCAGCTTGGAAAAGTGATCAGCGAGTGCTATCAGAGAATTGGCAGCGGTGCTACGGTTGATATCCTTGATGAAGTGAAGGATCTTGGGTTTAAGTATGCAGCTCTTGCGGGGCTCAGCTTCGGCATTACAGACCTGAAAGTGCCCGAAACAAAGATGGAGATCCTGGACAAGGCGCAGAAAGAAGTAGATAAAATCTCCGACAACTACTCAGAGGGACTGCTTACCGAAACAGAACGAAAGAACCAGATTATTGACGTTTGGACGCATGCGAGGATTGAAGTTACAAACGCTATGCTTGACAGCCTCCAGAGCGATACAAGAGACGGGAAGCCTTATCTCAATCCGATATGGGTAATGAGACACTCCGGAGCTCGAGGCAGTGTTGATCAGATTATGCAGCTTGCAGGTATGCGTGCATTGATGGCAAAGCCGAGCGGTGAGATTATCGAAACGCCCATTAAATCCAACTTCCGTGAAGGGCTTAACGTGCTTGAGTATTTCAGCTCTACTCATGGTGCTCGTAAAGGTCTTGCCGATACGGCACTCAAGACTGCTGATTCGGGCTACCTCACTCGTAAGCTGGCTGATGTTGCTCAGAATGTTATCGTTACCGAAGACGACTGCGGCACGCTTCAGGGCGTTACCAAAACTACAGTTTACAAAGATGAGGCCGTTGATATCCCGCTCAGTGCTATGATTGTGGGAAGAACGGCAAGAGATAACATTAAAGATCCGATCCGTGATGAGATGATCGTTGCGGAGAACGAGATTATAACACCGAAAGCAGCAGCGAAATTAGAAGAGCTCGGCCTTGATTCAATCAGGGTACGAAGCGCTCTGACTTGCGATGCCAGAGAAGGCGTATGTTCAAAATGTTACGGCTGGGATATGAGCAAGAGCCGCGAGGTGGAGAAGGGTATGGCAGTTGGGATTGTTGCCGCTCAGTCTATCGGCGAGCCCGGCACCCAGCTTACTATGCGTACCTTCCATACAGGCGGTATTGCCTCCCGTGCAGTAGTTGAAGACGCCCAGAAGGCAGCCAGAGGCGGTACTATAAGGTATCGCGATATCAAGTATGTTACTGTAAGCTCAGAGAAGGGCGAGGAATATGTTTGCCTGAAGAGAAAATCTGAGCTTGCTATTGTTGACGATAGAGACCGTGAGCTGGAGAAGTATCCTGTGGAATACGGCTACTTCATTCAGGTTAAGGACGGGCAGAAGGTGAAGAAGGGGCAGAAGCTCTTCCGCTGGGACCCCCACCGTATCCCGATTCTTGCCGAGGTTGACGGCCGGATTCGTCTGCACGATATAATTGAAGGCGAAACAGTTCGAATTGAAGAAGAACGCAAGGGACAGAAGCCGTATCCGGTGGTTATCGAACACAAAGGCGACAGGCATCCGCAGGTTGTTATCGAAGACGAAACCGGAAAGATTCTTGATGTGCATTATCTGCCGGCCAAGGCCCGAATAAATGTGGAAGATGGTCAGGAAGTGAAGGCAGGTGCGCTGCTGGCAAGACTTCCAAGAGCATCAGACGGCACGCAGGATATTACAGGCGGACTGCCTCGAGTTACGGAAATCTTCGAGGCGAGAAAACCGAAAGAACCTGCTGCAATGGCGGAGATTTCCGGCGTTGTCGAGCTTCAGCGTGAACGCAGAAGAGGCAAGATTACAATCACCGTACGAAATGAGCAGTCCGGCCTTGAGCGTGAGCATCATGTGCCAAGAGACAGGCACCTGAACGTACACGCAGGTGATACCGTGCAGGCCGGCGACCCGCTCACTCAGGGGCCGCTCGTGCCTCATGATATCCTGAGAATCAAAGGCGAAGAAGCCCTGCAGGGCTATCTGCTCAACGAGATTCAGAATGTTTATCGTGCTCAGAATGTTAAGATCAACGACAAACACGTTGAAATAATTATTTCCCAGATGCTTCGCAAGGTTGAGATTGATACCGTAGGAGACAGCGGTTTCCTCCCGGGAGAAGTGGTGGATAAAAGCGAGTTTAAGCGGGTTAATGCAGCGCTTGCAAACGAGCTGATCATTACTGACCCGGGCGATACCGATCTCAAAGAAGGCCAGAAAGTGAGCAAAGAAGAGCTCACAAAGGCTAACGAGAAGGTGGAGCTGCTCGTTGGCGAGCCGGCTAAGGGCAAACGCCCGCAGCCCGCTACAGCAAACACCCTGCTTCTTGGTATAACCAAGTCTTCTCTGAGGTCTGAGAGCTTTATCTCAGCAGCGAGCTTCCAGGAAACAACAAAAGTGTTGACTGAAGCTTCATTAAGCGGTAGAATTGATAAGCTACGCGGCCTTAAAGAGAATGTAATTCTTGGAAGGCTCATACCGGCCGGAACTGGATTCAAGGACTACGAGAAACTGAATGTGGTTTACAATGCCGAAGAGCCTGTACCTGAAGAGATCAAGGAAAGCAAGGATGCAGAGGCCGCTGCTGATGCAGCTATAAGGGAAGCTCTCGGGCTTTAAGCCTCTAGCCCCTTAACTGCGGTCTGATAAGAATGAAATATTAACAGTTTATTAAAGGTTTTTAATAATGCCCACAATCAACCAGCTGATTAGGAAGGGAAGGAAAAAGCCCTCCCGCAAAAGAATTTCGGATATCCGAGGATGTCCGCAGAAAAGAGGTGTGTGCCTTATAGTTAGAACGCAGACACCTAAGAAGCCGAACTCTGCCCTTCGTAAGATCACAAGGGTTCGTCTTACAAACGGCAAAGAGGTAACAGCGTATATTCCCGGCATAGACCATAACCTTCAGGAACACAGTACTGTTCTTGTCAGAGGCGGTCGTGTACGAGACCTTCCGGGTGTGCGTTACCACGTTGTCAGAGGCGCCCTCGATACTGCGGGCGTTGACGGACGTAAGCAGGGAAGAAGTAAGTACGGCGCTAAGAATAAGTAATTTTTGTTTTAGAATAAGGGATAAAGCACAGTATGGCAAAGAAATTTACAGCATCTGCAACTCAGCTTCAGGCTGATCCGGTCTATGGAAGTAAGCTGATTGCCAAATTTATCAATTGCCTTATGCTTGATGGGAAAAAGAGCGTAGCACGCAAAGTTTTCTATGATGCGATGGGTATTGTTGAAAAACGGATTAAGGATTGTCCTCCTAATGAGGTCTTCGAGAAGGCTATTGAAAATGTAAAGCCTGCCCTTGAAGTTCGCAGTAAACGTGTGGGCGGTGCGAGCTATCAGGTGCCTATGCAGGTTAAGCCAAACAGGCAGAGGGCTCTTGCCTTCCGCTGGATTCTCGACGGCATTAGGGGCAAGAAGGGCAGGCCTTTGGCCGAAAGACTCGCCGCAGAGCTATGCGATGCATACAAGGGCGAAGGCTCAGCTATGACAATGCGCACAAATGTGCACAGGATGGCTGAAGCGAATAAAGCATTTGCTCATTTCGCTTGGTAGAACTGAATATGAATATTCAAGCCCCGTCTGCATTCACGCCGGCGGGGCTTTTTCTTCCTCCCGTTTCATCTTGCAGAAAGATACTTTAATCCTGCGAGTTGAAAAAACATCGAAATTCTCAATTATAATCTTGAATTGAAAAAGGGTCTGTGTAAAATACCCCGTCTATTCAAAATCGGAGTGTAGCTCAGCTTGGCTAGAGCACTTGCTTTGGGAGCAAGGGGTCGTGAGTTCGAATCTCGCCACTCCGACTTATAAACAAAGCCCTGAAATCGTCAAATGGTTTTCAGGGCTTTTTGTCTGTCTGTTTCTTGTTGGGATTGGAAAATAGGACTTTTAGAGCAGGGGCGATTCCGGCAATGAAAGTGCCTGCTCCGCTGAGATTTCTCCCTTTATACAACAGGAATATGCTGCCTGTTATTGTTATAAATAGAATTATAAAGGCGAACACCTGACTGTTGCGGGTTGTTTGATAAATAAGATTTTGTTTCGTCCGGATGTATTCTGCTCTGTTTTTCTGCTCATTAGTTTCAATCTGATGTCTATGTTTGCTTTCATTCTGAGCCATCTGTACTATAGTTTTAGCTATTTCAGGCTCATATGCTCCAAGAACTTCAGGGGGAGGAATAGGGCCTTCGAAATGCTTGTGATGTAATTGAGCAATTCCACGGGTTGATTGTTCTTTATTTCTTGGTTGATTACTGGAGGGGTTGGTATTTCTGCGACTAGCCGGTTTTTGTTTTTTCTTTCTTCGGGTCATGGCTTGAATTCCTTTTCTCAGCAGCATTGCAGAGTGTGTCGCCTACTTTTTGAAAGTCTCCGCCTATAGCCTCCCATACGCTTTTGCTGTGAGCCGGAATTTTGCGAGGACGCTCAGGGATTTTGTCAGCAATAACGTTTGGGTAAATAAAAGCACCAAACATTGAAAAACTGCAGCTTATAAGTCGTATAAATGATTTTTTATTATTCTTATTTTTCATAATGATAAGTACTATATCAAACTAAATTTGTTTGTCAAATTAACGTATTACTTCTTTACAAGATGTTATTTTATTTAAAAATCAATTCCCAAGCCATTCTTTCATCTGGGAGCAAGGGGTCGTGAGTTCGAATCTCGCCACTCCGACTTACAAATAGCTTCCTAATAAACAAAAAGACCAGAATAAGAGATTTTACTTTCTCATTCCGGTCTTTTCTTAATCAGCAACGTTATAAAAACTGGTGTTTAATTTTCTGTCAGTAGCCATTGGCTTGAGAATATTGCCAAATCTTCAACATTTACCAAGCCGTCTTCGTTTAGGTCTGCTGCTAACGAAATAGCGGGCTCAGGTTCTGAGGCAACACGGAACCCAATATAGTCTTGTTCATTGCTCGGGTAGGTGTTGGTAATGTTGTTATCTCCGTCGTAATCAAAGTTTTGGCCATAGAAACTGAGATGGGACCCACCGCGCAGTAGTCGATTGGTCTGAACTCCATAATCGGAACTCAGAAATTCGCTGGTTTCTATCCACTCTGCTACATTACCCATCATGTCGAATGTGCCGTTCAATTCTTCGCTGCCGCTGCCTACGTCCCAAGGGCCTGGCGGTGGTGGGTCTTGGGGATAATTGACGGTGTAATTCCAGCCCGAACCGCTTTGACCATTGCCCAGATGTAACGACTCACCGGGCTTGGTCGCGTATGTCTGACGTTCCGTCCCATTCCAATATGCCGCCTTGATCCACTCATCGTGTGTCGGCAGGTAGTAAAACGCATCTTTATGGCGGTAGAGGTTCGTGCCGTTATCGGCTTCGGTGGCGCTCCAAGTGTCCAGTGCGTAGTCGCTCTGGCCCTTAGTGCCCGTAAATTTGTACGCCGCCTGGTAGCCCTTCGAGGTGTTAAGCCAGTTAACGAACTGAGCTGCCTCGTGCCAACTGACCTCGTTAGTCGGAACATTTGCGCCGCTCCAGCCGCCATTTTGATCGTAAGCGTCAGACGGATCGCCCGTAGGAGCTCCGTTGATGTTGACGAATTTGTTCCACTGGTCGTTCGTAATCTCGAATTTGCCCATGCGATAATCGCCATCGACGATGCCGTAACCGCTGTTTGGGTTGCTTTCTCCTGATATCGTCACAAAATCCATATCAAACTGATCGCTTCCAGTCCCAAAAGTATCCGCCCAAATAATACCAGATATGAAGCATAAACAAAAACCGATTGCTAAAAAAAATCTCATCTCTTCTCCAGAATAAATCAAATTATTTTTTCCGAACGACACCCATAATTCTACAACAATCTCCCTGTATTGTCAAGATTTTTTTTTGAGGCTTGCAAATTTATGCTTTTTAGGTCTTATTCTTCCTTGTTTTCCTCTTCCAGTATCACGGGGATTTCCAGATAGAAGGTTGCGCCTCTCTCAGGTTCGCTTTCAACGCCTATATTGGCTGCAAGCAGGTTGGCGAGTTCTTTAGATATAGCAAGTCCAAGCCCGCTTCCCGGAACCATCCTCGTTATAGACCCGTCGAGCTGGCGGAATTTGCCGAATATCGATTCCTGCTGGTCTTTCGGTATGCCGCAGCCGGTGTCAGTTACTGAGATGCGAACCGTTTTCTCATCGGCCATCATAACGTCCATCTTGATTTCACCCTCTTCGGGCGTGAATTTTATCGCGTTGCTGATGAAGTTGTAGAGTATCTGCTGCACCTTTGATGCGTCGGTCTTGATAATTGGAATCTCATCATCCACCTCCAGCTCAAGGCTGATATTTTTCTTCTGCACCATACCGTAGAAGAAGCTTACAACCCCTCTGCAGAGCTCGGGGACGCTTGTTTTATCTATCCTGAGCTCAAGCCTGCCGGCCTCAGCCTTGGCGAGATCGAGCAGATCATTTATCATGCTCAGAAGATTTCGCCCGCTCTCAGAGATATTCCCCGCGTATCTGGATATCTTCTCAGGCGAGCGGGGTGTATTGTCTCTGAGCAGGTCTGAGAAGCCTATGATTGCATTCAGAGGCGTTCTGAATTCGTGGCTCATATTGGCGAGGAATTCATTTTTCAGCTTGTTGGCCTTAAACAGCTCCACGTTTCTCTCAGAAAGCTCTACGATTTTCTCATCAAGCTGCTTATTTGCTTTTCTCAGCTTTTGCTGGCTGTCTCTGAGTCCGTCGAGCATTTGGTTGAAGCCTTCAGCAAAACGCTGATATTCGTCGTTGGTTTTGATTGAAGAACGGGCATTGATATTACCCTCGGACACATTGCTCACAAGGGCCCTGAGTTGTCGTATGGGGCTTAAAATTACTCGCTGAATGATAACGTAAACCGTGATTATCGCTCCGCAGCCTGCGAGGAAGCCGGCAAATATGATGCAGATCTTATTCATAAGCATCGTTTTGCCGCGATTCTCATCCAGCAGTTTCACAATCACCGCTCCAACAACCTGCTTCGGGTTTGCAGCATTGAGCTCCTGAATTGCATCATTAGAATAAACCTCCTCATTTGTAACGAGCCTGAGGAGATTATTGTACGCTTTGTCCTTCGATTCAGTCCTCCAGAAACGCATATTTGTTTCGCTGGATTCCCTTAGCTTTTGGATAATCTGCTTTTGCTTTTCGCTCAAATCGGCCTGCTTTTCCGCTTCAGCAGTGCGAAGGTCAACCCATCTTATAAAGCTTTCGCTCTCTTTGGTGTCTCTCAGTCCCTCCTGCTGAATATACTTTTCCGAAAAGTCTGAATTGCCCTCGAGTTCGTTTTTTATCACCAGCTTAGACACTGTAACTACGGTATCGTAGCCGGCTTTGTCTGCAAGTTTGTTCATCCAGAGGTAAGGAAAAAGAAGCGCAAGAGTAAGGATTACGATAATCGCAAGCCCAAACTGAAGCCTGCACTTGCTCGCAACGCTGTGCGGGCGAAGGTCAATGCTCTTGAGCATCAAGCGAAGCTGAATTTTTAGCTTTTTCCTCTGCCTGCTCTTTTCTCTTTGAGTCTTTTTTGCCATTTAAGCTTTCTGATTTTCGTTCTTGAGCTCTTCTTCGATCGTTTCGATATGCTCAAGCCTCTCTGTAATATTGAGGTGCTGGGTGCAGGCCTCTTCGCACCTTTTGCATTTAATGCAGTCTGCGGCTTCGGCTGCTCTGTCGTTGAGTATGCCCCATTCTCGGCTGAACTTGAGATCCTCTTTGAGGTCTTTGTCGCTTTTGTTTTCAATCAGTTTTCTGTTGTAAAACTGCATATATGAGGATACGGGTATGCCCTTGGGACATTCGCTGTCGCAGTAGCCGCAGGCTGTGCAGAGGTCGTTGAAGTTGTCGCTGAGCATATTAGCTATCTGCTCTTTCTGTTCCTTGCTGAGCGGTTTGCTTTCATCTGCGCACCGGCACGCCTGATCGATATGCTCTTTCGTTGTAAAGCCGTTTAGCGTAACGGTGATTTCAGGGCTTCCTATGCAGAATTTAAGAGCAGCATCTGTGGGAGATTCGCTTCCGCTTGAAATGAAGCTGAATCTCTCTTCGTGCTGCGGTATCATACCGCCTGCAAGCGGATTCATCGCAACTACCCCTGCTCCGCTGTTGTAAGCTGTTTCCACTGCATCCCAGCGGAACATAAAGTTCAGGATGTTTACGCCCACGAGAATCCCAGCGAAATCACGCTTCTCAAGCACTTTATTCAGCCTTTTGCCCCTGAGATGTGAGGAGACATTTATATGCCTGATTTTGCCCTGTTCTCTGCATCTCTCAAGGCCTTCAATCAGCCCGTCGGCCTTAGCAGCCTCGTCGTATTGATTCAGATTCCTTATGCACCATACATAGAAGAAATCGATATAATCTGTGTTTAGCCTTTTAAGGGCCTTGTCAACCTGCTCGATTGTATCCTTTGCAGAGCTCACCATCTGCGGCATAAGCTTTGAAGATACATAATACTGATCACGTATTGATTTAGTCCTCTTGCAGAAGTGGCCGAATATATCAAGGCTTTTGTCTTCGCAGTAACCCGGAGCTGAGTCGAAAAAGTTAATACCTTTATCCCAAGCATAGTCGAGGAGGTAGGAATTATCAGAGTTGCTGTAGTTCAAATCGAATCGCATTCCTCCGAAGCCTACTGAAGAAACCTTGTAACCTGTCTTGCCGAATGTTTTGTAAATCATATTTCTCCTTATAAATTTCTTAAGAATTGCATATTATTATATTTATTTCTGGCGCTTTTTAAATGAGCGTTTACAGAAATGCAAATTCCGAACCGTTTAATCAGTTTGCAATATATCGGCCTTTATGTACAATCTTTACTAATTGTTCAACTCTTTTATTTACACGGAAAGCATATGGAGAAAAGGGCACCTTTAACGAGAATACAGAATCTTATCGGCCAGCGGATGCTGCATTCAAAACGCACTATTCCTTCGCATTATATCAACAAAAGCGTTTGCACAGATTCCCTGAATCGTTTCAGGCGTGATTACGCAAAGGCATCCGGGGTGCGTGTTTCTACCAATGACATCTTTTTTGCTGCTGCTGCCCGGGGTGCTGAGAAGTTCCCGTTTATGCTTTCACGCGTAGAGGCTGAAAAAATAAGAATAGCCGATACGATAGATGTAAGCTTTGCTGTTGCAAGCAGGTCTGGGATATTATTCGTGCCCGTAATACGAGCGGTTGAGCTTCTTTCCCTTGCCCAGATTGCCGAGACGAGCGAAGATCTTACCCGCCGTGCCCGAGAAGACAAGCTCTCGCCCGAGGAGATGAACAATGCTTCTATTGCTCTGAGCAGTCTTGGGATGTATGGCATAAATTCTTTCGTAGCAATCCCTCCGGCAGACTCCAACGCTATTATTTCCGTGGGCAGGCCTGAAGCGGAGCTGGTGATGAAGGGAGGAAGGGTGGTTAGCCAGAAGAGGATGAATTTTTGCCTTTCTGTAAACGCTAAAACAGTTTCGCCCTTTTATGCGGCAAAATATCTCGCAAAATTTGCTGAATTTTTAGAAAATCCTGAAAAACTCGATGAATAGATCCCTGCCTATTTTTACCGCCTTTAGATAAAAATGCACAAACAAAACTCATTTACGTACTAACTCCTCGAAAAAAGTTTAAAGTTTTAATCTCAAAAAAACGAAAGAGGTGCATCTATGGGCTTTTTGAAAACATTTTTGAAAGATTTCTGGGATATTCTTGGTGAAATGTCGCCATATCTTATCCTTGGTTTTTTTATAGCAGGTCTTGTGTCTGTTTTTCTATCTGCTTCATTCGTTAGAAGGCATTTGGGCGGAGGGAGTTTGCCGGCTGTGTTTAAGGCTTCCCTGTTCGGGGTGCCGCTGCCGCTTTGTTCGTGCGGAGTTATGCCGGTAACGCTTTCGCTCAAGGAGGCAGGAGCGGGCAAGGGGTCTGCGGTTTCGTTTCTTATATCTACCCCCCAGACGGGGATAGACAGCGTTGCAGTTACATATTCGCTTTTAGGCCCTGTATTCGCAATTGTGCGTCCGGTTGCAGCCTTCATCTCCGGTATTTTCGGGGGGATGGCAGTGAGCATATTCGATAAGGAACTTGCCACTTCCGCAGACCAGCAGCCTGCGCAGCAGCAAGATAAAAGCAAGAATGAAAACACCGAAACTTACAGTCAGCAGCTCAAAAGGCTTGGGGCCGGAGGGGTGCTGAAGGAAACTTTCTCGTTCGGCTTTGCGCATCTGCCCCTAAAAACAGGCAGGGCTATGCTTATAGGGCTTATAATAGCTGCCCTGATTACAGTTATTGTGCCCGATGATTTCTTTGTTGAGCAGATTCAGCCCGGCTTTTGGACTCTTGCATTGATGGTTGTTCTGGGTATTCCGATTTACGTATGCTCCTCGGCTTCTGTGCCGATTGCGGCGGCTCTGATAATGAAAGGGCTTTCACCCGGAGCGGCGCTTGTATTTTTGATGACAGGCCCTGCAACCAACGCCGCATCTTATGCCGTGCTCTGGAAGCATTTTGGAGGCCGGTGCGCTCTGCTGTATTTCGGTTCAGTGGTGGTTTGTGCGCTTGCTGCGGGCATCATTTTAGACTACTTCACCTTTGAGGTGGGTATGAATGTGGCAGAGGCAGCAATGGCTATGCCCCCGGCATGGCTGAGGAACTCTTCTGCTGTAATTCTGCTTGCAGTTTTGCTTATAGGCACATTCAGAGACCTCGCTGCCGGCATAAAAAATAAGCAGGCTGAATAATTGCGATGTAATAACTTGCCCAGCACGAAAATAAATATTTGCAAGAGTCCAAAATATTGCCTGCTTGACAATAAACCCCGATTGAATAACATATCTCCTTTGTTTGAGCGCAGGGAGTCTGCGCTTTTTTAACGCAATTGATAAATTTAAGAATCTTTTAAGATAAAGGAGCGTGTAATGCCTCTTGTAACAACCAAAAAGATGTTCGATGCCGCATATAAGGGCGGCTATGCGATTGGTGCTTTCAACGTGAACAACATGGAGATCACTCAGGGTATTGTTAATGCAATCGCTAAAACCAAGTCTCCGCTGATACTTCAGGTATCCAAAGGTGCAAGGAAGTATGCGGATATGAATTACCTCAAGGCGATTATTGATGTGGCAGTGGAGCAGAATCCTGATATCCCGATTGCCATGCACCTCGACCACGGCGACAGCTTCGAAACCTGCAAGCAGTGTGTTGATGACGGCTTCACATCAGTAATGATTGACGGGTCTCACCACGAACTCGAAGAAAATATCGCGATTACAAAGAAGGTTGTTGAATACGCTCACGACCACGGCGTAGTAGTAGAGGCAGAGCTCGGGCAGCTCGGAGGCATTGAAGAGGATGTTGTAGGCGTTTCTTCTGATGACGTAATGAAACACCTTACTGATCCCGATCAGGCTGTTGAATTTGTAGAGAAAACCGGCGTTGACTCGCTCGCTATCGCCTGCGGAACAAGCCACGGCGCTTACAAGTTTAAGGAAGCTCCAAAGCTCGCATACGACGTGATCGAGAAGATCTCAGAGAAGATTCCGGAATTCCCGCTGGTTATGCACGGTTCAAGCTCAGTGCTCCCGGAATTCAAGGATCTGATCAATAAATACGGCGGCGATATGCCGGACGCTATGGGTGTGCCGGAGGAAGCTATTACAGAGGCTTCAAAGATGGCTATCTGCAAGGTTAATATCGATACAGACCTCCGTATGGCTCTTACAGCGAAGATTCGTGAAGTTTTCGCAACAAACCCAAGCGAATTCGATCCGCGTAAATACCTCGGACCAGGCCGTGATGCTATCGAGAATATGGTTCTCCATAAGCTTGAAGTTCTCGGCTGCTCAGGCAAAGCTGCTGAATGCAAATAAGCTGACCTCAGCAATATGAATTTAAAAGGCCGGTTTGTATAGCCGGCCTTTCTTATGCGCTGATGCTAAAGCTTTATTGGGCCGGGATGATTTATCTCAGTGGCGTTGTTTGCCGCCCCGGGAAAATCCCCTCTTTTGCCCATTTTACCATTGTGGTGAAGAGTGCCTCTGTCCGGAGTGGGGTTTTTCGGCACGCTGTCGCCGGTCTGCTTTTTCCATCTATCCAGCAGGCTTCGCATCTTATTCATAATCTCTTTGCAGGCAGGGTCTTTGGAGCGGTCGCAGAACTGGTGCGGGTCTTCACGGACGTTGAAAAGCTGCTCTTCGGGCTGTTCCTTCTTTGTAACCTTCATTTGATTTACAGTGAGCTTGCCCTCTTCGGCCGCCTTCCAGAATTCCTTCACATCATCAAAACCGTAGCTGGCGCTCTCCCCGCATACGTTGTATTCTCCCGGGTATGCGTTCCAGATGTAGAGCCAGTCTCCCGTGCGAACCATCCGTTCGTGAAGTTTATATACGTGCCAGTTCCTCTCGGCAAATGCAACATCCCTGCTCTGGTGCTGATGGTTGCTGAGCGTTCGAGCAAAGCTCACTCCCTGCACAGTTTCCGGCTTTTTCAATCCGGCAAGTTCGAGGAAGGTTGCCGCATAGTCAACAGAGCTTACCAGCGAATCTGTCCTTCCCTGCTTAACGCCAGGGCCTTTTATCAGCAGCGGCGTTTTAATCCCGCTGTCATACATATAATTCTTGCAGCGAATGAACGGCCGGCCGTTATCTGCTGTGTAGATAAAGTACGTATTCTCAAGTTCGCCCTGCCTTTTCAGCTCTTCAAGCACCTTTCCCGCATAATGATCTGTACGGCTAACCTCGTGGTAGTAGCCGGCAAGATTACCCCTTGCCGCAGGCCCATCGTACATCATCGGCGGGATATTCACATCTTCCCGCTCATACTTCGGCGCCTTATCATTTATCTGCCAAGCCCTGTGGGCATCGTGCGATGCGAACCACATAAAGAAAGGCTTATCCTTCGGCCTTCCCTTGAGCACATCCATCCACTTCTCAGAGCCGGAGGGGCGGGAATCAACCACAAGATCAAAGCCGAGCGATTCCTTTCTGCCCATGTGATTTTTGCCTGCAAGGGCTGTGTAGTAGCCGGCGTTGTGGAATTCCTGCATAAACGTATGCTGCTGCTTTGGCAGTGGTGTGTGCAGCTCAGGGGCGCCGGTGTTGTGCGGATAGCGGCCGGTAATAATCGAACACCTGCTCGGCGAGCAGGAGCTTATCGTAAGATACGCATTATCAAACACGAGGCTCTGCTTTGCCGCTCTGTCGAGATTCGGCGTTTTAACGTGCTGATTGCCGTAGAAGCCTAAATCGTGCGGTGAGATGTCGTCTGTGATGAAGAAAACGAAATTCGGCTTTTTCTTCTCAGCCCCGATGGCGAGGCCTGCCCCGAATGTAAGGGCTGCCGCCTGAAATCCCAGATTCCTCAAAAACGTTCTTCTTTTCAAAACAGTCTCCTTTTTATACAAAACTTATTTGGCATCTTAAACTTAAATACCCAAAGGCTCAATCCTATAACCAAATGAATACTCCCCGGGCTTCACCCTATACTGAGGCAAAGCCGGAAAATTCCCGCAGCTGGCATTCCCAAGGCCGCATTGCTTTAAATCAATATCCCAAAACACTTCGGGCTCGCGTTTGAGCTCGTATGTATGGTAGGCTTTGGAGAGATTCATATCGCTGTAATGAGCTACGCTGGTTTCAAGCATCTGCTTGCCGATAATCTTTACGCCAAAGCCGCTGCCATCAATAAGGCTCGCCCAGCGGACCCCCGTTTTATTGCCGTTCTCCTGAGGTACGGGGAATGAAACGAACTGCTCATCCACCGTGCCGGAGTAAACCCTTGCGAGAGTTCCGTTGTTTCTATCGGAGTAGTTATGCTGCGGCCCGCGGCCAAACCACTTAAAATTCTCAAAACCTTCCGCTGCGATGCATTCTGTGCCTATTTTCGGCAGAGAGGGCAGTTTGGAAATATAGTCGCCTGAGGCTCTTATGTCAAACTGAAAATCTATCAATCCGCCAGCCATAAGCGAGGCAGTAATTTTTGAATGAATAATGCCGCCTTTGCATTTCCCCAGCCTGCTTACTATAACCTTTAAGCCATCTTTAGAGCGTGTAATTTCTGAATTATTCAACCTCCATTCTATATTATCAAGGCCTGCCTTCTGCCATTTTGCGCTGTATTTTTTATTGCTTCTCTGTGATTTTGCGTAACCCCCGTCGTTGTCTGTGGGAGCGCGCCAGAGATCTTCTTTTGGCCCCCGCTTTAGAATCAGCTTGCCGTTTACCCTGTAATTTTCAAAAATCCCGCTTTTGTTAAGGGTGATCTCAGCATTGCTGCACTTGAAAACCTTATCGCTTCCGGCTTGCAAAACTTCCCATCCGCCGCTTTGCTCCGGTTCTCTCATCTCAGGTCTGAAGCCTGTTATGCTGAGCTGTTCTTTTACAATTGGCCAGCCTTTATCAGCCCATAGCTTATCTTCATGCAGGGCAATATACACATTGAGAAGCCATTCTTCTTTCTTGCTGAGGTTTGCTGCATCCACTGGAGTTTTCATTTCGCCTGTTTGCTGCGGAGGAATTTTCGGCAGTTCAAGCTCGCCGGATTTATAAGGTTTTCCGTTTTTGAGGAGCTCCCATTTCCCATCAAAGCGATTGAGATTGGTAAAGAAGTTTTTATTTTTAATTGCTATGCTGGCCTTGCTCTCATCCGCCCACGAAATTTCTGCGTTCTGATAGCAGTACCCAACTTCTGTGAGTTTTCCGGTAACCGAGAGGTCTGCAAGCACAATCCCGTTGAGACAAAAGTTTGCGCTGTGCTGCACCTCGCCGAAATCTCCGCCGAAGCCGTAATACTTCCGCCCGTCTTCTGTTTCGGTTAGAATCGCCTGATCTACCCAGTCCCATATACAGAAACCTGCTATTCCCGGGTACTGCTCCATAATTTTCACTGTTTCTTTCAGCCCGCCCATAGCATTGCCCATTCCATGAGCACCTTCGGTTCGGATATAGGGCTTGCCCATATCAGCTTCTCCGATTTGTCGGAAGGTTTTGTTGTCGTAGTATCTTCCCCTTCCCCCATTTTCATTTCCGCCTGCGATAATATCATACACTTTAGGCTCAGTATTGAAATGGTAGGAGGTGTGTCTTGTGCTGTCCATCTGCTTTGCAATATAATGCATCGCCGTCATATTCGGGCCGTTGCTTGCCTCGTTCCCAACAGACCAGTTTATCACGCTTGGATGATTCTTGTCCCGCTGTATCATTCGACGCATTCTTTTTTCGTGAGCGTTTTTCCAGACAGGGCTCGTAACAATCCCGTGTCCGAAGCTCTCAACATTTGCCTCATCAATCACGTACAGCCCATATCGATTGCAGAGACTGTAAAACTCCGAATTTGACGGAAAATGAGCCGTTCTAACGCAGTTTATATTGTACTTTTTCATTAGGCTGAGCTCCCTTTTCAGCCTCTCTTCGGTGATGTAATGGCCGTTTACCGGATCGTGCTCAACGCGGTTTACCCCTTTCAGCTTTACCGGCCTGCCATTTACAAGGAAAACCTCACCTTTGATTTCAATCTCGCGGAAACCGAATTCTGTAGAGGCTGTCTGAATTGTCTTTCCGTTTTTATTCAAAGCAACCGTAAGCGGGTAAAGGTTAGGGCTTTCTGCTGTCCACTTGTCAGGGTTTTCAATTGGAGCTGCAAGCACTACCTTGCGGGAATCAAGCCCAGAAATTACCGGAACTTCCTCTCTGAGCGTTTTGCCGGCAATTCGGCATTCAACAACCAGCCCCTTTATGCTTTCATCAGAGAAATTCCGAACTTTAGCTTCAATCGAGAATTCAGCATCTTTGTGATTTTTATCGAGCTTTGCAGAGGCAAAGTAGTCCCAGACAGCCGTTTCAGGCATTGAAAAAAGCCATACATCACGGTATATCCCGCTTAAATTGAAACCGTCCTGATCTTCGAGCCAGCTTCCATCGCACCATCTAAATACTCTGAGGGCGATTGTATTCTCCCCGTCTTTGATGTGTTCAGTGAGATTGAATTCTGCTGGCAGTTTGCTGTCTTGCGAATACCCTGCGAACTCACCGTTTATCCAAAGCTCAAAGGCCGACTCCACGCCATCGAAATGAACGAAAATCTGCCTGCCCTGCCAGCTTTGCGGAATGGTAAAAGTGCGTCTATAGCAGCCTGTTGGATTGCCGTAAGGAGTTTCAACAGCGGGAAAGGCCTCGCTGTCGAATGAGAGATAGCGGTTATTCCGGTATATCGGATTGCCCCAGCCCTTCATCTGCCAGTTAGAAGGAACTTCAATATCATCCCACCCGGAAACATCGTAACCTTGGCTGTAGAAACGCTTCGGGCTTTGCTCCGGGAGTTTTGTCCATTTAAATTTCCAAGAGCCGTTTAAGGATTTCTTAACAGCCTTACTGCTCTCAAGCGAACTGGCGGAATCAATATCTTCATACTGATAAGAAAATGCCCTTGCCGGCTCGCGGTTAATCTGCGTTATCTGAGGATTTTCCCAAAGCTGAGAACCTAAAGATGCAGATACAAAAATCAAAGACAATACGATAAAATTTGCTTTGCGCATATTTTTCCCTTTTATTTTAGATTAATATTCTTTCATTAATGTATGTTTTTCAAAAGCGGAAAATTACAATTTTTTTAAAAAATACATCCCACACCTCTTTGATAAGGCCATAATTACCAAAAGAACCTTGCAAAATAGAAGTCTGACTTCTAAAACGCAAGGTATTTGCAGGGAAAGAATAATTACTAATTGATTAAAGAAGCTCCTTAAAAACTTACCCGAATTTGCACATTGCCTCTGGAATGGTTTTGTGTGCTTTCGAGAAATTTATGAAGAGCACGGAAAATGATTACCCCTTGCCCCAAGGACAGTCTATAAGGCAGTTAGAATCCACTTAAGAGCAGTGAATTTTAGCTGATTTTAAGCGGGGCAAATCTTTTTCAATTTTTTTTCATTTTTTCCTTGAACATTTGCCAAAGTAGGACTAAAATAGTATTATATATTAAGGGAAGAAGATATGGATGTAATAAGAAGAAACACAGACTACGCTCTCAGGATAATGGTAAACCTGGCCTCAAATTATATGAAAGGGTCTAAAACCTCCCGTCAGCTTTCTCAAGAGGAAGAGGTTTCCGGCCAGCTAACAAGCAAACTGCTTCAAACTCTCAAGCGTGCGGGATTTGTGAAGAGCACTATGGGAGCAAAAGGCGGCTTTGAGCTGGCCAAGCCGCCTTCCGAGATTGCGATGCTTGAGGTTGTGGCTGCTGTTCAGGGGCAGATTACGCTGAACAGATGCGTTCTCGGGAAGGATAAATGCCCGAGGCAGGGGAGCTGTCCCATGACAGCAAAGCTAAATTCGCTCCAGCAAACAATTGAGGCAAGCCTTAGAGATGTATCGATGGAAGATCTTGCCGAACTTGTGATAGAAAATTAAAGGACTGAAAATGATAATTACAAAAACAAAAGATACTCCGCTCACCGAAAACCCGCACAATGTTAAGGCTCAAAAACTTTATGATAAAACCACAGCCCAGATAATACAGCTCACCCTTGAGGAAGGAGAGTCTCTTCGAAAACACATAACGCCAGTTGACGTAGCATTTTATGTACTGGAAGGCAATGGTTTAGTGGAGATAGGCGAAGAAAGCTTTCAGACAGAAAAGGATGATCTTATAGAAAGCCCCAAAAACATACCGCACCGCTGGATAAACAACACCGAAGGAAAACTGCGAATACTCGTTATAAAAGCCCCCGCCCCAACAAGCGCAACCAGAATCCTGTGATCTCAGGGGCTGAAAATTACAAGCTCATATAAATTTCAGTTATATTTGAAAGGATTGCATTATGTTTTGTTATCAATGTCAGGAAGCCCTCGGAAACAAGGGCTGTAACAGGAACGGAATGTGCGGCAAAAAGGGGCCTACCGCGGATATGCAGGATCTGCTTATCTATACGGTTAAAGGCGTTTCAGTTGCAGCGGAAAAGGCAGGCCGCTATGATGAAGAAGTGGTTGATTTTGTACGAAAGGCCCTTTTCACCACTGTTACAAACGTGAGTTTCGATGACGAGAGGATCCTCGAAACAGTAAAGAAGGGGTTAGCCCTGAGAGACAGAATCATCAGCGAAGCCGGCCTCGACTGCGGCTCTTCAGACGTGCTTACTTGGAACTGCGGCAGCGAGGATGAATTCCGCGACAAGGCCGATAAGGTCGGCGTTTTGAACACGGAGAATGAAGATGTGCGTTCTCTGCGTGAACTGCTCACCTACGGCGTGAAGGGTATTGCTGCCTACGCAGACCATGCGGCTGTGCTGGGATACTCAGACCCGGCAGTGAATGAATTTATGATCAAAGCTCTGGCCGCTACAACTAAAGACATCTCTGCTGATGAGCTCACCAGTATGGTTCTGGCGGCTGGGAATAATGCCGTTTCAGTGATGGCATTGCTTGATAAGGCGCATACCGAAACTTACGGCAGCCCTGAGATCTCTGAAGTGAATCTTGGAGTAGGCCAGAGACCGGGAATTCTGATCTCAGGCCACGATATGAAGGATATGCAGGAGCTGCTTGAGCAGACCGAGAACACCGGCGTGGATGTTTACACCCACGGCGAGATGCTCCCAGCCAACTACTACCCCGCCTTCAAGAAATTCGACCATTTCATCGGCAACTACGGTAATTCATGGTGGGCTCAGGACAGCGAATTCGAGGCGTTCAACGGCCCGATACTTATGACAACAAACTGCCTTGTCCCTCCGAAAGACTCATACAAAGACAAGGTGTTTACAACGAGCGTTGTGGCGTTCCCCGGGATGAAGCATATTCCAGACAGACCGGAAGGCGGAAGCAAAGACTTCTCCAAGATTATTGAGATGGCCAAGCAGTGCGGGCCCCCGAAAGAGCTCGAAACCGGCAAGCTTGTGGGAGGATTCGCTCATAATCAGGTAATGCAGCTTGCAGATAAAGTTGTAGATGCGGTTAAATCAGGCGCTGTGAGAAAGTTTGTAGTGATGGCAGGCTGCGACGGCAGGCACGATACAAGAAACTACTATACCGAATTCGCAAAGCAGCTCCCAAGCGATACGATAATCCTCACTGCCGGCTGCGCTAAATACCGCTACAACAAACTCGACCTCGGCGATATCGGCGGAATACCGCGCGTTCTCGATGCAGGGCAGTGCAACGACAGCTACTCACTCGCCCTGATCGCCCTGAAGCTCAAGGAAGTGTTCGAGCTAGAAGACATCAACGACCTGCCGATCGTGTACAACGTAGCATGGTATGAGCAGAAGGCGGTTACAGTGCTGCTGGCTCTGCTGGCGCTGGGCGTGAAGAACATACACCTCGGCCCAACCCTGCCGGCATTCCTCTCCGAGAACGTGGCGAACGTGCTCGTGGAGAAATTCGACATCTCACCAATCAGCACCGTGGAAGAAGATATGAAAAAGCTTGTCGGCTAAAACCGCAGCTATATGTACAAAAAGCTCCCCACACTCGGGGAGCTTACTTTTTTTAGGCCGAGCTTAAAGTTTCCTTCGCAGTGTAAAATAAGCTGTTATCGCGTTTTTAATGGGCTATTCCTCTGAATTTCTAATTACCAATAATTTGCAAAACTGGCGAAATCGAGAATATTAACTTGTCCGTCTCCGTTTTCAGGAGCCACATCTGAAATAGACTCTTCCGATTCGCAGAGCCATTCTTCCATCAGAATAGTTAGGTCAGTGATATCAACTTTACCATCCAAATTTATATCACATTCAATAATGCTATATTCTTCAAATACCAGCGGATCTGCTCCATTGTCCGTTTCCCATTTGTCATTTCTACCATCATCATCTGTATCGATCTTATCAGGTCTTGTATGAAGTTGATATTCTTCAATATTCGTCAATCCATCTACGTCTATGTCTCCTTCTGTGTCATCAACCAGCGGGTTCAAGCCATATCTGATTTCATATCCATCAGCCATTTGGTCTTCATCTGTATCCTTTTCAAGTGGGTTAGAATCCTGCTCAGGTTCATAAGCTAACCGCTCACCGCCATAGCCGATTTCTTCCAGATCTGTTGCACCATCATTATCACTGTCCGGATCATTTATTTCTGTCCCTACAGAAAGCTCGACACTGTCCGGCACGCCATCTTCATCAGTATCCTTTGGTTCAAAATCGCTCAGCAGATACTTTGCAGTTATGTAAGAATCAAAATCTGCCACTGTTAGACCGTCAGAGACAGAGATTATTTCACCAAACATAAACTTATAAGGCCCGTTAATTCCTGCATCCGTAATCCTCTCAGAACTTACTTCCGCGGAAATTATTCCTTGACCATTGTCAAGAGAAATCGCTCCAGAATTTATTTCTGCGATAATTACATCGTTGCAATCTTTAACATTTCCTGTCAGTCTGTATTCTCCGCTTTTATAAACCTCTACCGGCACATCAAACCGCAGGCAATCAAAGAATCCATTTGCGTCTTTATCAATGCCGGAATCTGTAATATCTCCATCAATGCTAACTGAAGGCTCTGAAACATTGAAGCTGGCGTAAGAAGTACGTTCGTACGCAGTCCCATCAGAAGCTTTACACAATACATTATATTCTCCAGTTTGCGATCCAACGGTATAAGCTCCGCTGAAAACACCATCGTTTGAAGTTTCATCTGCTCCGCTTCCATCATCCAGCAGCGCAACCGATTCTAAGCTGCCGTCAGGGAGTATTACTTCTGTTTCAAGGCTTGCTCCTGTTATATTTCCTGAATTATCTCTCAACTCGGCAATTATATCAACCGTCTCACCTGTATTGCACCAGTTCTGAACAAAGAGATTTAAGCTTAAAAATTCATTCTCAAAGATATTTATTCCATACTTCTGTGTTTCGGAAGTGCTGGTAGAAAGATTAACTGTCCACTGCCCGGGTTCAGGGTTTGCAATTTCGTAAAAGATGTTACCGTTATCGGTTGTATAGGAAACGTCTGAATTTGTGTTGTCTTTTGTTATCGTTTGACCCGCAGGAGTCTGAAGAGATAAATCATATACTGCATTTGGATCTGTTCCGAAACCTTGGATCATTGCTTTTGAAGAACCGCTTAAGACAAAGCTTTCAGAGACAGGCTGAGACGAACTGAAAGTACCATTAAATCCTTTAACATAATATTGCGGAGTCTGCTCTTCCATAGGCTTAAGAGATTCAGCTTCCAAAGTAACATAAGGGGCGTCATAACCAAGCCATCTGATTACCTGATTTAGAACTTTAGGGTGTTTATGGCAGGATTTGTGGTCAAGTCCAGAGTTAAAAAAGTCTGAGATATCAACTTCTTTTTTCTTTAAGTTAAAAGTTATGTAGCTATAAGAGAATATATTTCCTTTTGCTGAATTCTCAGGCACGCACCCGTCACTATCAGATGAATACGGATAAAAACCAGAGTAAAGCGATGCTTTTGACGTTTCTTTTAATGTTTCAATGAGTGAATGACCGCATTTAAGAAAAAAAGAGTTTTGTACAGATTTGTAATTACTGCTGTACGTGCTGTATATCGGAGTTTCTGATTTATATTCATCGTTAAACCCGTTCAAATAGCTTGTAGTCAAACATAATGATGCTTCATTGATATCCCAAAATATACCAAAATTACTGTATGTTGCTGCCGAAGAAACTTCTGCGATACTGGCTATGTCTCCCAGTGGAGAACCTGTATGCGGCGTTTGAGCACAGAATATTTTCAATACCTGAGATTCATTTTTGCATGCGTATTTTCTTGAGATCAATCCGCCCATGCTGTGCCCGAAAAGATGAATCTTAACATCTTCCGAAAGGCCGGAATCGCTTATTTTCTGCTCTATAAAATCTTTCAGCTTTTTGTAATTCCAATCAATAGTTTTCTTTCCATGAAGAACTTTACTTGCATCCCAGCAGGTTATCCTCTTATCCTCCTCATCAAACCATTCTTTAACAGAAGCGACAAGACCCTTTTCCTGTTCATCTTCTTCGGATTCCCAATAGCTTTCATCAATCCCGTCGCTGACTGGATTCCCAGCATAGCCTCTAACGAGAACCATTATAATTTCAGGTGTAACTTCCTTCGAAGCAGCAATTGTATCACCATTGAATACATCCTCCTGTAAAACATACTTGTAAGGTTTATTGAGTTGTGATAATTCCAATTTATCTTCATAGGTTCCGCCATCAAATTCGCCTAACGAAACTTTTGTTCCAGCTCTTATATCTTTCCTGAACAGTTCAGAATTAACGCAAGACAGACTCTCAACAGTAACAGTGCCATCCCAATTGTTGGTTGCCGAAACCGTTATCGCATTTCGATTGTTGATTGTGAAAATATTTGAATCACCGTAACCAACTTGAGTTAAATTTCGGTTATCTATAGTGAAAATATTTGAGTCGCCATAACCCATTAAAGCAAATACATTGCTGGCGAAGCAGGCCGATATAAACAAACAAAAATACAACTTACCTGACTTCATAATCAGCTCCATTAAATTTAATTTTCTTACTTTCATTTTCCGTGCTTTATCCCAACACGAAGTTATTATTTAATTATATTCTCCGTTTACTCCGATTTCTCCGCTGTTAAAGTTTTATTACTGAGCCTATCCGCCTGAGGCGGAGAGGAAACGGAATTTTTATTTAATAGCAAAGCTTTTCAATCCGTTCTTTAACATTTCCACATTAAAATTAATCAGAAACCCCTTTTTCACATCAGCAAGCTTCATATAAGAAATAATCTGAGCTTCATGGATGCCTTTTATAGCCTCAACGCTTTTAAGCTCAACGATAACCTTCCCTTCCACAAGAATATCTAATCTGTAGCCGCAGTCGAGATTGGTATCTTTATAGACCACAGGCAAAGGCTTTTCACGCTCAAATTTTATCCCATTCAAATCCAGCTCACGGCAAAGACATTGATTGTAAGCAGATTCAAGCAAACCCGGACCCAATACTCGGTGCACTTCCACGGCACATCCAATAATCCTATCCGAAAGCTCTTTATATAATATCTTTTCTTCCATCTTTGTCTCTCTCCGTTAATTCCGATTGCTCCGATGTTTAAAATGTTTTTTTACCGAGCCTGTCCGCCTGCGGCGGAGAGGTAGCGGAGGAAACGGAGTTTTATTTTACATCCACGTCGTAAAAATCTTGAATAACTTTTAATTCATTATTTTGTTTCATATTTTTAGAAGACTTCGGCAGGGGGCAAGCCCCCTGCACCCCCATTAAAAATGTAAAACTGCAAACCGTAAAACAGAAAAAGAAAATCCAGAGACTACGGACGCACAGCACGGATCCCGCCATAGCTGGCATAGTACGGGACGTAGCTGAACCGGTACGAGACGGAGCAGTTGTAGTCGTAGTAGTACCAGCTGCCGCCGCGGAGAACACGATAGTTATCACTGTAGATAGAGTTTGTCCATTCCCAAGCATTTCCCGCCATATCGCACAGGCCGTAGCCGAAGGCTGGGTAATAGCCGACCGGGGTTGTATATGGCCAGCCTGATAGGCCGAGCGGGTTGTCATCATCATAATTGGCCTTGCTGTGGTCTATGCTGGTTCCGCAGCCGTAGGTATATGAGCCGTCGTAGTCTGCCGCAGCCTGCCACTCCCACTCTGTGGGGAGCCTGTAGCCGTAGTATTCGCAGAAGCCAATCGCTCCATACCAGCTTACCTCCACTACAGGATGGTCGCTCATGTCATACCCGTCTCGGGTTTTAACATAGAAAGAGCCGTCTGAGTAGGATATCTGGGCATGTGTATCATCCATATCGTAGTAAATCTGGCCTGAATAATCCCCGCTGCTGCCGTAAATGTTGTAGTTATTCATTTCAATATCGCCCGAGGCAAGGGCGTCATTGAGGTATTGGCAGTACTGGGCGTTTGTCGTCTCATACTTGCTCATATAACCGGTAAAGCCTTCATGACCGCTTACTCCGGGATCATCAATATAAACCCAGACCATCCCCGCAGGCCCTTCGGGAGACTGCCCGTCATCGGCAGTAATTTTCACCCTGTAGTTCTCTCCGTATTCTCCCGGGAGATCAGCTTTGCTGTTCCAGTATATAGTTCTGCTGCCCGGAGTGATATTTCCCCCTGTATCGCCTGAGAGGTCGGTTGGGGTGATTGAATATGTCTCTCCGCCGTCGTCGCTTACGGCCGCTGAGATTTGGCAGGCGTCTCCGTCGGCATCGGATAGCGTGTAAGAGATCTCAACAATCCCCGAGCCATCGGTTCTCTGATTGGCTTGTACGTTAGTAACTTCCGGCGCAGAATTGGCAAAAAGAATGCTTGAGTACAACAATACACAAATAACTGCTAAATTTTTCATAATAAACTCCTAATATTTAACTTGCTTTAACCGCTTCTAACACTTTCAAATCCGGATGTCAAACAAAAAATATAAAAAAAAAGTATTTTCGTGTGCGACAATATTTTTTGGCAAAGCTTTTTAAAGCCGAATTTATCCGCGTGTTCTCCGCCTTCGGCGGACAGGCTCTCCGCCAAGAACGGGCCTCCACGTGCGGCTCTGTTTAAATGTTCGCCTCGTAAAATCGCTACGGAATACTAATGACAATCAGAGCCACGCAAGAAGGCCCGCCGCAGGCGGGACGAAATAAGTGGACAAAAGACAATGAGAAGGGAATAGGCAAAAGTTTTTTTTGGCAGGATTTTCACGCTTCGCAGGCGGGGCGCTCGCGCTGGTTCGCCCCTGCTCGCCAACAAAACCCGCAGACAAAAAATTCTTAGCGAGTTCTCCTTCTTCGCCGGGCAGGCTCAGTAAATAGACAGCAAAAAATTCTGAAAGCATTGCAGCATTATGATTTGCATTTTGCCCAAAAAAATTGTCGCAAACTTCACAGTCTCGTAAGGATTAATTTTAGAGTGAGGATTGCCAATTGCCGGGATTTTGTTAGAATTTTGAAAAACCGTTAAACAATAAGGAAAGAGCTTTGAAAGTAATATCGCTTCAGTCCGGCAGCAGAGGCAACTGCATATACGTTGAAACCAGTGAGACGAGTCTGCTATTCGATGCAGGAATAAGCGGAAAGGCCGCCAAGGCAAGGCTCGCAGCCTTCGGGAAAGACATCAGGGATGTAAGCGGGCTTTTCATCTCGCACGATCACAGCGACCATATCAAAAACGCAGGCGTATTCAGCCGAAAGTTCGGGCATAAGCTTTTAGTCTCAGAAAAAACATACCAATCCAGAAGCGGCGGGCTTGGAGATGTTGAAATCCTTCATCATTTCCATAGTGGCGAGAAAATCCAGCTTGGCGGGATATGTGTGGAAACTCACCCAACGCCTCACGACGGGGTTAATCCTTGTGCATTTGTGATAGAGGCAGAGGGCAAGCGTCTCGGGATACTCACCGATCTGGGCTTTGCATTTCCTGAGCTCTCGGAGATAATAAGCGGGCTTGATGCTGTGATGCTCGAGAGCAATTTCGACCCCTATATGCTCGATAACGGCCCATATCCCTACAGCGTGCGCAGCAGGATCAAAGGCGACGGCGGGCACATCTCAAACCAGCAGGCAGCTGCTCTCCTTATGGAAAACGCAAACGACAATCTCAGCTGGGCTTGTCTTTCGCATATCTCAGAGAACAACAACACCCCCCAAAAAGCACTTGAGGCCTTTCAAAAGGCTATGCAGCCTTCAGGAAAGAATATTTCGCTTTTTACCGCAAGCCAGAGGGAGGCTGCATGTATGCCGGAGGTTTAAGCGGGGTTGGTCAGTCGTTGAGTGTTCTGCCGCCGTCGATATTGATGATCTGGCCGGTTATGTAGCTGTTTTTGATTAGAAAAACAATAGCGTTTGATACATCTCTTCCGCTTCCCCTGCGTTTTAGCGGAATCTTGCCAATAAGCCATTTAACTTCCTTGTCAGTAAGGCCTTCAGTGTTTATAAGCCCTGGAGAGACCGCATTAACTCGAACCCTTGGTGCAAACTCTCTGGCAAGCAGCAGAGTGGAATTATTCAGCTCCGCCTTCGAGCGGCAGTATTTGTTGTATGAAGGCCAGCTGAGACCCGCTGCGGCGTCTGAAATATTCACAACACTCTCAAGCCCCGCCTTCTCGTCTTCGAAGAGGCACCGAGAAAGCTTCTCTGGAACTATTGCGTTCAGCCTGATAATATCCTCATCTTCAGCAAGCTCGCTGTCTTTTTTGAATATACTCGCCGAGTTAATCAGCACTGTTCTGTCAGTATTGAGGCTCGCAAGGCTCTGCTTTATCTTTTCATACACCTGCTCTGTATCCTCGCCTGCAAGGTCTGCCTGAACGGCAGCTGCAGAAACGTTCCATCCCTTCCTGATGTGCTCTGCAATTGAAAACGCCTTGGCTTCACTGCGGTTGTAGAGGCAGAGGCAGTTGAAGCCGTTTCTTGCGAGCGATGAAGTGATATCAACGCCGAGCTTGCCGGCAGCGCCGGTTATTACTGCTGTTTTACCCATTGATTATTATTTCGCAATCAGATAGTAGAGTTTGCCTTCTTCGTAGGTCTTCCCGGCTACTTCGCCGGCCTTGGCTCCCTGCCCCATATACACATCACACCTGCCCGGAGCCCTGATCGCTCCGCCGGTGTCCTGATCAAGCATAAAGCCCTGATACGGATATATGACCACATTCTCCCCCACAAGTCGCGGCAGAGAAGTATCGAGGAACGTAAGGGCTGCTCTCGGGAAAATGCTCTTGTCTGTTGCGATAGTGCGCATTCTTGTTACCGGTTCGTTTATGCTCCCGTGAGGCGGGCCTTCTGATTTGCGGAAGAAAACGAATCTTGGGTTTTGAGCCACAATATCCTCCACCTGCCCGGTGTTTGCGCTGAAATAATCTATCATAGCACGAAGGCTCATCTCGTCCATTGGTATCCCGGAAACGCTGCTTACCTTTTCCGAGATGGATTTATACTCATGCCCGTTTGTGGCGTCATAGCCTACGGTAATGAGCCTGCCGTCGGGGAGCTTTATCTTAGCTGAGCCCTGCACGTGTGCTATATAAACCTCGAAAGGGTCTTCAAGGTAGATCAGTTCGAGCCCATCAAGCATCCCTGAATCAACCAGCTCTCTCCTTGGCGGATAGGGCACAATCTCTCCAGATGCGTTTTCTCTGCCGAGGATCTGGCCGTTGTCTGCCTTAACCAAATCATCCGGAGATTTGTACAGCGGATACTTAAATCTTTCTGTTTTCTCGAATGAGCCGCTGAATATCGGCGTGTAGTAGCCGGTGAAAAGCACTGTACCCCGCTTATCGCAGCCTACAGACATATAGACATCAAACTCGCTTTTTATCCTGTCCGACATCTGGGCGGGATTCAGCCCGGAATGAATAATATCCTTGAAAAGATTCAAGCTTTCTTTCACCTCGCTGTGTGTTATTCCCTGCATAGGGAAATGGTTCTCGGAGGAGGGCTTGGCAAGATAATTGAGGCTGTTGTCTATAGCCTTTTCAAGGCTGTATAGATTCCTGCATGCCCTTCTGAAATCCGGAAGCTTGGCCGGATCAGTAATCTTTACAAGCGCATCCTCCCCGGGAAGCAGAGGGGCGTTATAATCGATTTCTTCTTTTTCTACCGTCTTACAGCCCGTGAATAAGAGCATTATTCCTGCTGCGCAGGCGAGTATAGCCAGTCTTTTCATAAAATAATCTCCGATATTAGAAACATTTGTAAAAATGTTACTGAAATTTGCCTTTATAGCAAGACAATGAACAATAAAATAAATCACCATAGAATATGATAAAGGAATCGGTAATGAAAGAAAACAACAAAAATCAAAACAACGCAGCGGAAGAAGACCTTCAGCAGCTCGCTTACGCTGTATCTCATGATATGCGGGAGCCGCTCAGGATGATTGCAAGCTACCTTCAGCTTATTGAGATGGAGCTTGAAAATAAATTCACAGAAGATACGAGAGCCTATATGGATAATGCCCTTAAAGGGGCGAGAGATTTAAACGGATTTATCGACGGTCTCGTGGAATTTTCGAGGGTAACAACAGATGCGCATAAATTTGAGCTTACCGACCTGAATGAAACAATTGAGGATGTGAAGCTGGATATGCGAAATGAGATCTCAGAAAGCGGAGCCGAGGTAACTGCTTCGGATATGCCCGAGGCAAGGGTGGATGAAACGCAGATCCTCCAGCTCTTCCGTCATATTATTGACAATTCAATAAAGTTTCGAACCGAGTCGGCCCCTAAAATCCATATAAAAGCAGCAGAAAAAGACGGACTCATAGAATTTACCGTAAGCGATAACGGAATAGGGATGGAGCCTGATAAGACGCACAAAGCTGCGGGATTTTTCACAAAGCTTAATCCCCGCGAGGAGTATCCCGGCTGCGGGATGGGGCTTGCAGTGGTCAAGAGGATTGTTCAAAGGCATGGCGGTGAGCTGAAAATAAATTCAGCTCCGCAGAAAGGCACAGATATAATTTTTACAATTATGCCGTAAAAAAGCTAACTGGAATTGCAACCATATTTTTCGAGAGTATAATTATCTTATGATTCAGGAAAGACTTATTGAAATTTACGAAATCCTGCTTAACAGATTCGGCAGGCAGGACTGGTGGCCCGGGGACAGCCGATTTGAAATAGCAGTTGGGGCGATTCTCACTCAAAATACAAACTGGAACAACGTTGAGAAAGCGATAAACAATATAAAGGCTGAAAATATGCTTGCCCCCGAAAGCCTTTACAGCTGCCCGGACGATAAGCTCACCGAGCTTATACGCCCAGCAGGGTATTTCAATGTTAAGGCAAAGAGGCTGAAAGCTTTCCTGAAATGGCTCATTGAAGATCACGGCGCAGATATAGACTCGCTCGAAAACATTTATGCAGGCGATTTGCGGGAGGAGCTTCTGAGCATCAAGGGCATCGGAAGGGAAACCGCAGATTCTATCATCCTCTACTGCCTCGATAAGCCGTGTTTCGTTGTGGATGCATACACAGCAAGGATATTTATCCGCCATCAGTTTATAGACGAAACGGCGGATTACGAACAAATCAAAGAGCTTTTCGAAAGCGCTCTTCCGGAAGAGAGCAAACTTTACAATGAGTATCACGCTCTGATAGTGCAGCTGGGGAAAGATTACTGCAAAAAACGCAGACCTTTGTGCGATAAATGCCCGCTGGGGCATCTGCCGCGCAGTTTGGAAGAAGAATACTGAAGCTATCTGACGGCTTTAGAGAAAGATAAATATGGCAAAGAAGCTGAAGAAAAAAGAAATACACGAAGAGATATACAATATCACAACCCTTGCAGCAGGAGCATTCAGCCTCCAGGAGGTGCTCGACAAACTCGCCAAAGCGGCAGTTGAGATCTCCGGAGCAAAGGCCTGCTCGATGAGGCTTCTATCTTCGGAAACAATGGACCTCGAGATGAGAAGCACCTACGGGCTCAGCGAGGCATACAAGAATAAGGGTGCTGTAACAAAAGATGATCCCGTGATAAAAGAGGCCTTCCGCGGGAATGCAGTTGTGATTAACGATATGCAAACCGATAAACGGGTGCAGTATCCGATTGCCAGCCAGAAGGAGGGGCTTGTGAGTCAGCTTACTGTGTCTATGGAATTCCGCCAGAGGCCGGTGGGAGTGCTCAGGCTTTATGCCTCAAGGAAACACTTCTTCGGCGAAAACGATATCTCCATAGCAAGGTTAGTGGCATCTCAGTGCGCTGTGGCGATTACAAACGCCCGCCTCTACGGAACAGCAATAAAGATGAATCAGATGCAGGGACAGATGGACCTTGCCGGCATTATTCAGCGAAGAATGATGCCCAAAATCCTTCCTGCAATTGAAGGGCTTGATATTGCCGCTTCATACAGGCCATGTTTCAGCGTGGGCGGAGATTTCTACGACTTCACCCTAATCGACGATAAGACGCTCGTTTTCCTTATGGCAGACGTGATTGGCAAAGGTATCCCCGCTGCTATGATTATGTCTATGTTCAGGGGCGGATTTAAGGCTCTTATTGAATGCGGGAGGGGCTGCCGGCGATACAGCATATTCAATTTCGCAGATGTTTTGAACAATTTCGCCTGCAAACACTGCACTAAGGGCGAATTCATCACGACGTTTATCGGGGTGTTTGAATTCAAAAAAGGGCTTCTGCACTATACCAACTGCGGCCACGAACCCGGGCTTCTGCTGAGAAACAATGATATTATCGAACTGGATAAAGGCGGGCCGGTTCTCGGCCTTGATATTAAGTCTCGCTTTGAAAGCGGCACGATAGACCTCAAGAAAAACGACATTTATATGTTCTACACAGACGGGCTTGTGGATGCGGTTAATTTCGACGGCCATTTCTGGGGCAAGGGAAATCTCTACCAAACCGCAAAGAGATGCACGCATAAAATGGATGCCGAAACGATAACGAAAACTGTGCTGAACTACCGCCGCAGATTTACAGGCCTCTCACAGCAGCAGGATGATACGAGCTTGGTAACGTTTAAGGTAAATAAGCTCAATACCGAGAACTCCCAGCCGGAGTACACTATCTAATACGCAGATTGCACGGTTTCTTCACTGAACCAGCCCGTCCCGCGCGGGCTGGCTGCGACGGGTTTTAAAGTTTTTTATTGTCTGAATGCTTTGCTGGTTCACCTCAAAGCCTGCCTTTCAAACTTGCCAAACCGCTAATCAGCGGGAATTAACGCCCCAATAATTTTCAGTGAATCCCATAGCTATTTAACCACGGCCAATTCATAATGTAAATTACCTTGCCGTAGAGGCTGTCAATTCTCACCGCCCCCATTGTGAAGCTGCTTATATTTTTATCGGGCTTATTGCATACCAAAAAAACACATCCTTCAGGAACAGTGTATTTCTCCCCAACCCCGAAAAACTCTTTTCCGCCAGCTGATGCAGCCCAACTTTCGAGCCTGCCCAGATTCTTCGATGGAATATTTGCAAACTCTGCCGGCTTGCCGTTTATAAGCAATTTGTTGTCCCTAACAACAATAGTATCTCCCGGCAGACCGGCTGCCTGCCCCAGATATAACTCTTCAGAATAAACTACAAGATCACCAGCTTCAGGGACATTTTTGGCATAAGCGATCAAATTCACTAAACACTGCTCTCCAGATTCAACTTGCGGAGCCATTATGTCCGTTCTGTTAATGCAATTATCTACAGCAAAGAATAAATTGGAAGAAAACAGAAAATTCAGGCAAAGAATCAGCAATGGGTATTGAATTGCAATCTTGAGCAATCTTTTCTTCGAATTTCTGTAACTCTCATAATTAAGGTGCCTGAATAAAAATATATTTCCTGCCGTACTTATTAAATACAGAACGTTCAAATGATCTGGTATTAACAGCCAAATAACCAGCAATATGAAACCGGACAACCATCTGTCATATCTCATTAATCCTGCCCCGGGGATAATCAAATTCATAAAGATGCCGGTTAGCGGTTTGCGGTAATCGGAGCCGTATTCAGCGGAGAACCTCTTACGCCAAAGAAGAAAATATATCACTCTTATTATAAATAAAAGGAATAATTGAGAAAAAACCAGAAAAACAACCAGAGGGCTCAATACATCATATAAACAAAGCATGCCAATTAGGATGTTGAAAACCAAAATCCCGCTGATCCATAAAACTGCTGCGCGACCTTTTCTTTCAGATTCAAGACCGGGCACTGCCCACGCCAGCAATCCCTTTTGCAAAACCTCTGCACTAAGCCTGTCGCTCACTTCTGCTCCCCACATTCATTTTTATATTTCGCATTGATTATTATCAGATTTAGGAATATAGATACGAGGATATGGGCAAGAAGGAGAATTCGGATCCAAATAATATCCAGACAAATTTGGATCCTGATATGAACCGTCTCCCATTTTTTTAGGATGAGTTAAAAGCAAAATTGCTGGATTTGCCAAATCAGGCAAAAATTTTAAAGGCTGTTTAGCTATTTGAGTCTCAATCCACTTTTTTTCGTTTGGAGATATCTCGTGGGGAGGTCCTCCTGGAATTCCCCTTCCTCCAGGAAATCCAATTCCTCCAGGATTATATTCATCTGGATACAGCCCCCAAGGATCAATGTAGTTTACAGGATTATTGCCGCAGTAGGCGTATGGATTAATTGTGTCGAAGTAGCCGAGCGGGTCGGTTTGGAGGAAGCGGGCGATTTTCGGGCTGTACATTCTCGCTCTGTAGTAGTACAGCCCCGTGCCGGCATCATACCGCCGGCCGGTGAACATATACGGATTCCCGATAGCATTTTTGGCGAATCTTGACATTTACATACTCAGTAAAATAAGAAGCAGAATCGCAGTAATCCGGCCTAAAACAGAAATTCCAATCCAGACACAAACAGACAACAAAGTTATTCCTGGGAATAAAGAAAATTTCTTAGGGACATACCCCTTACGAATTGTCATGAGAAATTGCTGAATTTTTTGTATAGGCTTAAAAGGTCTGTAAAGAAAAAGCCAACCAAAAAATGACCAGACAAGAATAGCAAATATTCGATTCCCGAAATTCAAAGAGGCTATATCAGGGTTCTTGGATAATTCTTTCAAAGGAACACTTTTTATGTGCAATCCGTCCTTAATCTGTGATTCAAGCTTTATAGATTCTTTCCTGCCTGAAACACACAATATACCTTGATTCTTACCAGTATCAAAGTAGCAGCAATCTTTACTAGAATCAAAGAAACCGTAATCTTCGAATGGAAGATCCACGATTTTGGCTTCTTTAAACTCCGGAAGAATATCTGCTGCTGCATCTCTTATTAAATTCTCGTATTTACTATGTTTGTCAGCATTATTCAAAACAGAATATGATTGCGGAATAAACACAAAAACTAAAAAACATGGAAAAAATAGCATATTAAAAACTTTTTCGCCTTTATTGGCATCATCAAGGAGTTCAGTAAATTTCTTTTTCATTATTCATCTCACCAAACATATTTGAAACCGGCCCCAGCAAATCCGCACTCACTCATCCGTTATTTCAAGGCTTCCGCTTTCGTCGTATCGCCAGTTGCGGCCTTCAATAATCACTTCCCCGATTTCTTTGAAGCAATAAGAAATTGCCTTCTTCTGGTCTTTACATATATCCACAACAACATCCTCCCCATCTCGAGAAATTTTCAGCAGTCTTTCATTTTCCAATTTCACTGCAAAACCTTCTTTCTTCTCAAGCGGGAGGAAAAGTGTATCTTCATGCAGTTCCTCTTCCTGTTCGAGCGGAACAAAAAGTGTATCTTCATACTGTTTCGGATATACCATCTCAGTTCCTTGAACTATGCGAAGAACAAAGGAAACTGCGGTAAGAAGCACAAAAGCAGCGGCAAACCCGGCTGCAAATTTCAGAATATTACTTATCAGCTTCAATTTCCCATTCCCTCCTGCTATCATTCCAGAAATATATTAAATTTTGCTGTTTCTTCCGTATTAACATCTTTCTGTCGAATATACCATCAATATCAATATCTGTATAGGCCTTTTTTCCATCAATGAATGTATAAAAACTTCCGCTTCGATGTTGTAATGTCAGCGTGCCAGGAAGATCTTCAATATCTGATGTGACATTAAAATCTATTGTCCAGAGTTTGTTGTCTTTGAAGTTTAAGCTAAACAATGTCTTTGGCTTGTCTTTTTCGTGAGCCTTCACAATAAAAACAACATGACCTAATTCATTGTTATTAACTTCAAATATACGAACATCATCCCATAACTTGCTGGCTGGATAATCAAGGCTTTTCATATTCGCAAAAGCAATAGCAAAAACCACCGCAATAGCAGCAAGAATTCCCAAAATAGCGTATTTGTCAATTATTTTCACTTTTTATTAGCCTTTTTATTGCCTACAAAAATATACTCTTCTTTTCCTGTTTTTGGGTTCATGCCTAAGTATATATATGGTGTTGACTCAATAGGAGGTCTATAAGGCTCATCTTCTCTATAATCGTCTCTGGCCAATTTATTATTTCTGGCTCTTTGCTTAGCTCTCGCGTTGCAAAAAGTCGAAGCTCCAGCCATTCCTTGCGCTATCGGAGAAGAAACATCAGGATTCCCATATGGTAATACTACAGTAAGGAAATCGATAATTTTCTCAAATATACCTTTTTCTCTATCCCCTCGACATAGCCCCCAAGGATCAATCCAGTTTACAGGATTATTACCGCAGTAGGCGTATGGATTGATTGTGTCGAAGTAGCCGAGCGGGTCGGTTTGGAGGAAGCGGCCGATTTTCGGGCTGTACATTCTCGCTCTGTAGTAGTACAGCCCCGTGCCGGCATCATACCGCCGGCCGGTGAACATATACGGATTCCCGATGGAAGACTGCGTAATCTGCTGGCCGCCGGCATCGTATATTGTCGGCCTGCCGTAAGGGGTGTATCTGTACGTCTCGGCGATATGCCCGTTAGAGCTGCTCATCGCAGCCACACTGCCCAGAGCATCGGTATGATAGAAGTACAGGCCGGATATCGCATCGTTTGAGTACGTTAGCATAGCAACCGGATTATCCACCCCAGGACCATATATGTATTGACGTTTCAATCTCCATAAGAGCTATTCTTATCGTAAACGAAGAGAAAAGCAAGGATAATTTCCAGATTCCCCAAAATTTCCAAAAATCACCAATTTGGGTGAATTGCAGGCTGGGAAGGCAAGGAAAAGGTAATAGGCAAAAGTGGAATGGTTCAGGACATGGGCAAGGGTTTTGCCACGAGCTCCCCGCCTTCGGCGGACATCCGCGCACGGCTCTGAATGTCGTTAGTATATCGCACCTCTAACTGAGTCCGCATTGTCCACCTCGCCAAACCGCTAATTATCGGGAATTAGCGGCCGGAGATAAATCTTTCAGGTTGAAAAAAAAGCCCTGTTGCGTATATTACATTCCTTTACCGCAGTTTTGAAAACAGGATTAAAATACTAAGATACAGGCAAAGCAATATGGAAAAGCCCGGCAGATACAATTTCAACCAGATCGAAAAGAAGTGGCAGGATTTTTGGGATAAGAACAAAACGTTCAAGGCAGAGATGAAGCCAGAGAAGCCAAAGTATTATGTGCTTGATATGTTTCCCTATCCCAGCGGGCAGGGGTTGCATGTAGGCCATCCAGAGGGCTACACCGCGAGCGATATCTTCTCCCGCTACAAACGCATGAACGGGTTCAACGTTTTGCATCCGATGGGCTGGGATGCTTTCGGTCTGCCGGCAGAGCAGTATGCTGTACAAACCGGCACTCACCCCGCCGAAACCACAAAGGCCAACGTTGAGAATATGCGAAGGCAGATAAAGGGGCTGGGCTTCAGCTACGACTGGGACCGCGAGGTCAACACAACCGATCCGAACTACTACAAATGGACGCAGTGGATTTTCCTGAAATTCTACAACAGCTTCTTCGACAGAGACCAGCAGAAGGCACGCCCAATTGAGGAGCTTGAAGTCCCCGAGACTGTAAAAGAGGCGGGCAAAGATGCGGTGCGTGAGTATGTTGATTCACGCAGGCTCGCATACGAGCATGAGGCTCCTGTGAACTGGTGCCCCGAGCTGGGGACAGTTTTGGCCAACGAGGAGGTTGTAAACGGAGTGAGCGAGCGGGGCGGCCATCCTGTAATCAGAAAGCCAATGCGGCAGTGGATGCTTCGCATTACAGAGTATGCCGAGAGGCTCCTGAATGGGCTGGAGGGGCTGGACTGGTCTCATTCAATCAAAAAGCTCCAGCAGGACTGGATAGGCAAGAGCATCGGTGCTGAGGTGGATTTCCTGCTTGATGGATTTGATGATGTAATAAGCGTGTTTACCACGCGTCCTGATACGCTCTTCGGGGCAACGTATATGGTGCTTGCACCTGAACACCCGCTGGTGGATAAGATTACCAGCAAAGAGCATAAGAAAGCAGTTGCCGAATATAAGCAGCAGGCCTCAAAGAAAAGCGACTTAGACCGTACAGACCTTGCCAAGGAAAAGACAGGCCAGTTTACAGGGGCTTATGCAGTAAATCCGGTAAACGGCGAGAATATTCCTGTTTGGATAAGCGATTATGTCCTGCTGAGCTATGGTACTGGAGCGATTATGGCAGTACCTGCGCACGACAGCAGAGACTTCGAATTTGCAAAGCAGTTTGGGATTAAGATTATTCAGGTGGTAAAGCCGGAAGACCCGGAGCTTGCAGCAAAGGCAGAGGCTGAGGAGATCTGCTTCGACGGCGAGGGGATTGCAGTTAATTCAGGCCAATTCAACGGCAAGAAAACGCCGCAGGTGAAGGAAGAGATAATCGCTTGGCTCGAGAAACAGGAGCAGGGGAAAAGGGCAGTGAACTACAAACTTCGCGACTGGCTCTTCAGCCGGCAGAGGTATTGGGGCGAGCCTTTCCCGATCCTGCACGCAGAAGACGGCGAGAGAATCGCTCTGGATGAATCAGAGCTGCCGCTGATGCTCCCTGAGGTTGAGGATTATAAACCTACTCCAGACGGCGCGCCCCCTCTGGGCAACGCCAAAGACTGGATAGAGGTTACCCTTCCGGACGGAAGAAAAGCACGGCGTGAGCTCAACACTATGCCGCAGTGGGCGGGGAGCTGCTGGTACTACCTGAGATACCTTGATCCAAAAAACAGTGAGGAGCCTGTCGCAAAGGATAAACAGAAATACTGGCTGCCTGTGGATCTGTATATCGGCGGGGCAGAGCATGCCGTGCTGCATTTGCTTTATTCGAGATTCTGGCATAATCTGCTTTACGATTTGGGCTATTTGGATTATCCCGAGCCGTTCCAGAAGCTCGTTAATCAGGGTATGATTCTCGGCGAAGACGGCCAGAAAATGAGCAAGAGCCGCGGGAATGTTATCAATCCTGATGCGGTAGTTAAGGATTATGGGGCGGATTCAATGCGGCTTTATGAGATGTTTATGGGGCCGCTTGAGGCGGCAAAGCCGTGGAGTATGAGTGGGCTTGAAGGCGTGCACAGATTCCTGCAGAAGTTTTGGCGGGTGGCAGTGAATGAGAGCACGGGCAAGCTCTGCGAAACTGTTTCTGATTTTAAGCCTGATGAGCAGACCGAAAGGCTTATGCACCAGACAATACGCAAGGTGAGCAATGATATAGACAATTTCGCATTTAATACGGCCATAAGCCAGATGATGATTTTTGTAAACCACCTGGCAAAGCTCAAATTTAAGCCGCTTTCTGCTGTGAAAAATGCTGTAATTCTGCTTTACCCATTTGCTCCGCATATGGCCGAAGAGCTTTGGCAGATATGCGGCGGCGAAGGCGATACGCTCGCATATCACAGCTGGCCGGAGTACAGCGAGGAGCTTGCAAAAGAGAAGGAAGTGGAAATTGCTGTGCAGGTTAAGGGGAAGATAAAAGACAGGATTATGATTAACCCCGAGGCGAGCGAAGAAGAGATGAAAGAAGCCGTCCTAAGCAGTGAGAAGGTGTCTAAGGCTGTTGAAGGCAAACAGATCCGCAAGGTGATTGCTGTTAAGGGCAGGCTGGTGAATATTATCACTTGATAAGGCTGAATTTATGAGAAGCGTTTTTATAACAGCAGCCCTTGGGGCATTTGTTGGATTGGCCGGCTGCGGCTCGTTTGATAGCTTTAAGCTGTTTTCAGGCGGCCGGCTTTATGAGGAAGGCGTACATCTAAACAGCAGCGGCTACGATGAACTCAAAGAAAACGGGGTGTATATTGAGGATTTCAATGCCGGCAGCGGCGGAGAAAAAGCAGCTTTTTATATTACCTTTGCTAATAAGAGCGAGGTAAGGCAGATGTTCTACTGCAGGCCTGTATGGAAAAGCTCTTTCTCAAAAGAGGGCGGGGCATTCCCGCATACTTGGACGCCGGTTGAAGTAGAAGCGGGCGATAAAACAGATCTCAAGATTATGCCGCCGGAAGAAAACATCAAAGACTTTACCCTCGAAATAAAAATGGAGGAATAACCCTACCTGCTGCCCTTCATTATCGATGGGATCGTTTTGATTATTATCTGTATATCAAACAGAAGCGAGAGATGTCGAATATAATAGAGGTCGTATTCGAGCTTACGCCTTGAATCCTCCACGCTCGCACCGTATCTATAGCATATCTGCGCCCAGCCTGTGAGTCCTGGCGGAACCATATGCCTTCTTTCATAATAAGGAATTTGCTTAGTTAATTCATTAACAAATTGCGGAACTTCGGGTCTAGGGCCTACAATCGACATATTCCCCTTTACTACATTCCACAACTGCGGCAACTCATCTATTCTAGTTTTCCGAAGGAAGGCACCTACTTTTGTTATCCTTGAATCATTTTTACTTGCCCATTTAGCTCCAGTTGATTCTGCATCGTTTCGCATAGTTCTGAATTTATACACAGTAAATTCTTTGCCATATAACCCGACTCTTTTCTGTTTGAAAATAGGATGACCTTTACTGTCAAAAATAATAATTAAACAAATTAAAGGCCAGAAAGGCAGGGATAAGAGCAAGACAACACTTGCAACTATGAAATCGAATATCCTCTTGGCTGAGAATATTGCCGTGTTTCCGGGCAGTGAACGGTGGGAGGCCATCCAGTGCAGGTTGGCGTAGTTTAGTGAAATCTCACGGAAGTAATTCTCAACAAAAGCCCCTTTGCTCAAAATATCTATCCCATGCAGAGGCAAGTCCATCAGAACTTTTTCCGTTTTCTTTGGCAGGTCTTTTATTTCGCAAAGAACCACCATCTCCACACCTCTGTCTTTGAGCTGTTTTATAACATCTTCTTTTGAATTATCCTGCAGGTTTATAATCCCATCGTCCTTCAGTTCGCCGGAATAACGCGAATCGCACAAAACAGCTTCTACATTGAAGTTGGTAGCATCTTTCAGTCTTTCCTGAAGAGCTGCTGCGTTAGGGCCGCTTGGATAAAGAGCTATATTAACGGCCTTCACCATCATAAATTCCATGGCTAAAAGGCGGGGCAGGAATATCGAAACAAAAGTGAAAACAAGTATTGTAGCGGTTACGGTCCTGGCAAATTGATAGTAGCAAAGGCTGCCGAGAAACTGCAAACACAGGAATGAAAGGCCCGTTCCGATTGCGGTGGCGAAGAAAAGCTCCATCCGGGAATATGAAAAATCCTTACCCGGCACACTAACACCGCAAAGCCTTATTAAAACTGTAGTAAGCACGGCATAAACTATTGATATTGAAACTTTCAGGCCTACAAAGGTTAGCGTTTTAACGGGAGTTATTGTCATTGCAAGGAAGAGCGAAAAAAAACAGGCCAAAAGATCCCAGAAAATCCACCTGTGCCCGTTTCTTGAATCAAAGATACTTGATACTATTTGAGGCGGCATAAACAATCTCTGCAAATAATATTAATAATTTCTATAAAACAGTACTTCAGAATAAAACATATATCTGTAAGTGATTCTATAAACCATTGCAAATTTTTCAACTTATTTGTTTCTCGTGGTTGTTTTTTGGTGTTATAGTTTTGTTCTGCAAAAAAAAAGGCCCTTCCATTTTGTTGGAAGAGCCTTTTATCTGGTTTAGATGTAATTTGTTATCTGATGAGCCCGATTGGACTGAACAGGAAGTAAAGCAGCAGAACTACGACAATAACCGCAACACCTGCGAGCCTTGCACCTGTATGCACATCCAGCTCAATTGTGGTATTCTTTTTGATCTGAACAGGCTCTTTCAGAGGGGTAGCAATTCTCATTATTGTCAGAGCTACAAGGCAAAGCCCGAGGCAGATTGCCATTCTGTTGAGGAAGTTCAGCTCAGGTACCCAAAGCATAAGACCGATATAAACAACGGCATTTAGCACAAGCCCTACAAGTCCGGCATATCTCGGGGCCTTCTTAGAGATAAGCCCGAATGCAAATACTGCCAGCACGCCCGGGCTGAGGATCCCCTGTCCTTCCTGAATCACAGTAAAGATACTGCTGAATTTCGGGTTGCCAAGCTGAGGAGCGAGGAATATCGCAATCGCAGAGAATACAAAAACACTCACTCTTCCAAGCTTTAGGATGCCGTCCTGAGATATCTCCGGATTGAGGTATTTCTTGAAAATATCCATAGAGAAGATCGTAGAAGCGGCGTTCAGAAGAGCTGCAAGCGAGCTCACAACAGCACCAAGCAGTGCAGCGAGCACAAATCCAGTAAGCCCTGTATTCTGCGGGAGAACCCCTCCGAGGAGCTGGGCAAGCGCGGTGTCATACTTGTATGCGAGGAAAAACTTCTTCTCGGCCTTATCGCCTACAGAAGCGTTGTATTTTTTCAGCTCTCTGCTGAGTGTGGGGAAGGCGCTTTTAACAGAGGAATCGTGGCATATAAACTTAACATTTTCATTTGCCTCTATCCCCTGATATTCCTGCTGCGTTATAGGATATACATAGGCGTGGTCAACGTAGGTCTCGTTGATAGCTTCTTCATTCTCGAAAACAGCTAGCATAACCTGATCTTCTTTCGGCCAGGATTTAATCTCCTCTTTTGTGGGGGATTTATCCACTACGATAGCCTCGGTATCAGAATTTGTTTTGTAGTACTGGGCAAAAACGGGGGTGTTTCCGTCTATCGCTTCAACCTGCATATTGCCCGCAAACAGGTTAAACGCCATAATACCCGGCACAACAATCACAAACGGTACAACCACCTTCATAGCTGCCGCAAACACAATTCCCTTTTGCCCTTCTGCCAGCGAGGCAGACCCGAGCGTTCTCTGTGTAATGTACTGGTTAAGCCCCCAGTAGTAGAAGTTGGGAATCCAAAGCCCGATTATAAGAGCTGTCCACGGAAGTGTCATATCGCTAGCAGGCAGGAACATATTCATACGTTCCTTATTGAGAGACCAGAAACGTTCAAGAGCGGATTTGTCCGCACTGAAGGTCTCTTCGACAACCTTTCCTGATGTAGCATCTACAACCTTTGTAAGCTCATCAGCGTTGCCCATTTTGTCCATAGCGAAGAAAAGAATAATAGCTCCGCCGAGAATCAGAGCAGATCCCTGAAGCAGATCCGCCCACGCGCAGGCCTTCAGCCCGCCCGAGGCCACATAAAACATTGCAATAAGGCCTATGGCCACAGAGCCCTTAAACAGGCTTATGTCCATGCCCATATTGCCGCCCAGAGACTTGATCGTCAAGGCTCCAGAATAAGTTACAGCACCAAGCAGAAGGCAGTATATAGCAAGTGTTGCAAGAGCCATTACAAAACGAGCCCCTTGGTTGTAACGATGTTCGAGGAATTCCGGCATAGTGTATATACCAGCCCGAAGGAAGAAGGGCAGCAAAAAGAATGCTACAATTACAAGTACAATAGCTGCCATCCATTCATAGCTCGCTATCGCCAGTCCAATATGGCTGGCGGCGTTGCCGCTCATACCAACGAACTGCTCGGTAGAAATGTTTGCAGCGATCAGCGAGAAACCGATCAGCCACCATTTCAAACCTCTGCCGGCGAGGAAGAAGTCTTCGCCGCCTTTTTCACCGCGGCTCTTAAGCGTACCTATCAGCAGCACCGCAGCTATAAATCCGAAAAACACAATGTAATCTAATACTGAAAATGTCATAACAACCTCGATCATTAAAATTACACGAACACGCACAGCACCTCTGCTTAGTGCGCAACACTTTTTCCGAGTAGTGTTAGGCTAATATTTAATATGAACTGTTTAATTAGTCAAGTTTATTGTTACCCCTGAAAGAATTTTAATCTGAACTTTTTTGCATTTTAAATGCAAAAAAACTCACGAAACCTCAGCACTCATCTCTGGCCGCACTGCTGAAGAATTCTGCGGGAAGAATGGGCAGAAGCCATATCTAAAAAGCGATATAGCCAGCTGAATTTGCCGCTTTATGGCAGATTACGCCATCTACGAAGGATATTTATGAATTGAAGGGGCGAACCTTTGTTTCCTGCGTTAATCGGCCTTTTGATAGAACCATTGCGGGCTCTTATTAACGCGAGGCTGCTGAAGCAGGCTTTGTTTTCGGCGGAAAAAATTATGCCTTTCGGCTACTCATCTTCCTGGCCTGTTGTATGGCGGACTATCTTGCCTTCTATCATATAAATAACGTCTTCTGAGATGTTGGCGGCATGGTCTGCAATCCTCTCAAGGCTTTTTGGGATATTCAGAAGCTGCATATAATTTTCAAAATCGTTGTCGATTTCTGTGATGCCTTTACGGATTTGTTCGGAGATTTCGATATTGAGCCTGTCAATTTCATCATCCATTCCGCGAACCTGCTCTGCGAGTCCTTGGTCCATCTCAACGAGTGCATCAAGGCTCTTTTGCAGCATAAGCTGCACCTTCTGAGCCATATCGACATAATCCGGTTCAACGCTTACCTGAAAATTTTCAGCAATGCATGGAACCCGCTCGGCGATTTTAACAGCAAGATCGCCAATTCTCTCAAGGTCGTTGTTTATCTTCAGAACTGAGACAATGAATCTCAGGTCTATCGCTACGGGCTGATGAAGGGCGAGGACCTTCAAACATTCCTCTTCAACATCAACCTCCATCTCATCGATCATTATATCTTTTCTGATCACCATCTTTGCAAGCTTCAAATCCCTGTTTTTCATTGCGATAGTAGCCTGCTGAACGGCTTCTTCTACCAGAGACCCGAGCTTCAAAACCTTGGTTTTCAATTTTTCAATTTCTCTTTTCAGATGTAAAGACATCTTGCTCTCCTATGCTGCCTGCTGAATCGGTGAAACTGACGTTTCAGCGAAAATTAAAATACCCTGCTGTCGTTGGATATGTAAATAAGCACTTCACGCGAGCCGTCTGTGAGGTTGATCTGGCCTTTTTCCCCCATCGAAAGCTGAGAGGATTTGTAGTCGAAGTCTTTATCCAGCACGTTTACTATCTCAATCCTGCTCCACGGGATTATGCGGTATTCCACCTTGCCTACCTGAATATCCCGCACGGTATTTACATTTTTCCCGAAATGAAAAGTCCTGCATTTAAGCAGAACATAAGTGCTGTTAATCTCCGAGGGCCTTCCGACGAATATATGATTTTTGGCTTCAGGGTAGCTTTTTACCGAACGTACTTTCCATACGCATTCTTTGGCATTCATTTTCAAATCCTTTTACCTAAATACTGAACTTCCCAATCTATTATAATCTTAAATAAGCCGATATTCAATCATTATCCAAACCGGCCTGTGATATAATCCTCAGTTGATTTTTCCCTCGGGTTAGTAAAGATCTTGTTGGTGTCGTCGTATTCAATCAAATCTCCCATGCAGAAAAATGCCGTAAGCTGGCTTACCCTCGCCGCCTGCTGCATACTGTGGGTAACGATAATTATAGAGTAGTAGTCTTTGAGCTCTTCTACAAGGTCTTCTATTTTCCCCGTTGCAATCGGGTCTAAAGCCGAGCACGGCTCATCCATAAGAATCACCTTCGGCTTGTTTGCGATCGTTCTGGCAATACAAAGCCTCTGCTGCTGGCCTCCGGAGAGAGCAAGCGCACTTTTGGCCAGATCGTCTTTAACCTCACCCCATAAAGCTGCCTGCTTAAGTGATGTTTCAACTATCTCATCAAGGCTGCTTTTTTTCTGCACGCCTTTCAGTCTCGGCCCGTATGCGATATTGTCGTATATGCTCTTGGCAAACGGGTTTGGCGTTTGGAAAACCATCCCAACCTGCCTTCTGAGGTTCACAAGGTTAATCTTGTTGTCGTAGATATCCTGCCCGTTTACTGTAAGCTCGCCCTTTGTAGAGCAGTTCGGTATAAGGTCGTTCATACGGTTGATGCTTCGCAGGAATGTGCTTTTCCCGCAGCCGCTGGGGCCGATTATCGCTGTTACTCTCCTTGGATATATATCGAGAGTAATATCCTTCACTCCTGCGTGGCTTCCGTAGTAGAAGTAGAAGTTTTTCGCCCGTATTATGCTTTCCTTTTGATTTGCCATATATAACCTGCTAATTTTGTCCTTTAAGCTTGGCGCTCATTCTTGAACGAATGCATATTGCTATGATGTTTAGTATCAGCACAAGCAGGATAAGCGTTGCCACCATACCGTACTGTTTGTGGGGTACCTGCATTGCGAGCCTGTCTCCAACGGCGATGTCGTAGCTGCCGTATGATAGTGTTCTTGTCGGTGAGAAAATGCTGTCTGGTATAGGCCCCAGAGCCACTGCTCCTGTGAAAAGAATTGGGGCTGTTTCGCCTGCGGCCCTTGATAAGCTCAGAATGATCCCAGTGAGTATTCCCGGCATCGCTGCGGGCATGGTAACGAAGATAAAGGTAGAAAAGTTGCCCGCTCCAAGAGCCAGCGAGGCCTCTTTATAAGTTCTGGGCACTGCCCTTATAGCCTCTTCGCTCGATCTGATTATTACAGGAAGCACAAGCACAGCGAGTGTCATTGAGGCTGTCAAAACGCAGGCCTGAGGCTGCTTGCCGAATGCTGGAAGAAGAAACATCACGAAAAAAGCCATCCCGAAAAGACCAAACACGATGCTCGGAACGCCTGCAAGGGTGTTGATAAAGCCCCTGATGATTTTTACAATCATATTCTCGCCCGCACATTCTACAAGATATGCCGCTGCTGTAATTCCAAGCGGGATAGCCATAGCCATTGCAAGAAGCGTGAGCATTAGAGTACCGATTATCTCCGGCCCAACGCCCCCGAAATAATGTCCGGGAGTGCTGTCGTCTATGAAATACTGCCAGTAGAAGGTGGTTCTCGGTTTGAGGATTTCTCTGGCCTTCTGCGGAAGTATATCAAAGAAGGCCTCAAATCCTGTGCCTTTGAATGTCTTTCTCCGCTCCACTTTCTTCTTCGCAAGTGCGGCTGTGCCTTCCTGTTCCACCCATTCGGTCTTGTGCATTATCTCATTGATTACTCTCTGAGCCATATCCCAGCGTGTAGCCCCGTACTGCTCCATAATGAGGGCGGGTTTTTCTTCGCCCGGAGCAGGCCCGAAGAGCTCTTTCATAAGCTCCTTAATACGCACAAGATCTTCTTTATACTTATCTCTCTTGGAGAAGTCTATTTTTTTGCTTGTTTCTCTAAACTGCTCGGCAAGCGTAAAGATTTTTTGAAACTCAGTGTCCTTGAAGTCTTTATTCGTCTGCTCCGCAAAAACTTTCTCTAAAAAGCTGTTTACCTTCTCTTCGTCTTCGCTCTCAATCGCATCAAGCAGATAATCCCGAACTTCCCTTGCCTTTCTTCTCTTGCCGCTGTATTCGTCATAAGGCAGATCCATACTCCTGAGATTTCTGCTGTATTCACGGTATATATCTCTGGCTTTATCGTACATCTCGGAGGTATCAATCCCCACATTGAAATCTTCGATCATATCATGGAGATTCTGCCTTTCTTTCCGGCCCTGCTCTACCTCAGCAAGCACATCTTCTTTGCTGCCCCTTGAATGCTCTTCAAGCTGAAGCCTTCGGAATTCGCTTGTGCCTTGGAATACCACTGCCGTGAAGCCTTTGGCAAGCATAGGCCCTAAAACAATAATCAAAGCAGCCACAAGCAGCACTATAGAGAAGTGCGCAGAAAACGTGAAGAGCTTATCTTTGATATGTCTTAGCTTTTCTCTCATCAGCGTTTACCTCCCATAGTTCTCTTGAAGCTTGAGGTGAAAATTTCGCTGAGAAGATTGAGCAGCATAGTGAATATAAGCAGAAGAACTCCGAGTGCAAACAGTGCGAATCTGTGCTCTGAGCCTTCCGGCGTTTCGCCCATTTCCCCTGCGATTGTTGCAGTCATCGTTCGAACGCTCGAGGATACGTCCCACCACGGACTCGGGAACTGATTGGCATTCCCCGAAGCCATCCATACTACCATTGTCTCGCCGACAGCCCTCATCACTCCCAGAATAAATGCAGCGATGATACCGCTGTGCGCTGCCGGGAGAACCACCTTCATCATAGTTTCAGCTCTGGTTGCCCCGAGCCCGTACGAGGCTTCCCTGATATCCCTGCCTATAGAAGAAAGGGCGTCTTCTGCAACGCTGATTATCGTGGGCAGAGCCATAACAGCCAGTATGATTCCCGCATTGAGGGCGTTTGTGCCTGTAGAGAAACCGAAATGATCCTGCAGCCAAGGGGCCAGCACAAGAACTGCAAAGAAGCCGTAGGCAACTGAGGGGATTGCAGCAAGAATTTCAATAACAGGTTTTACTATCTGGCGGAGCCGGAACGGCGCCATATCGCTTAGAAAAACTGCGCTCAAAAGCCCGATAGGTGAGGCTATAAGCATTGCAATCAGCGTTACGTAGAACGAGCCGGTAACAATAGCAAGAGCGCCGAACTCCGCATCTTCGGCCTGCGGATACCACTGATCGCTTGAAAGGAATTCTGTCCACTTCCCGCTGGCAATGAAAGGCCAAGCCTGTTTCATTACGAAAAACAGGATTAGAAGAACAGCGATCACAGAAAAAGCCGTGATGCAGAAAAGAACGGCTCTGCCTATATGCCTTCCGGCATAGCCTGCGATGTCCTGCCCGGGCGTGAGAAGCAGGGGCAGGTCGAATTCATTTTTGTTTTTCTTTTTATTCTGCACGTTTATCCCAAAAGAATCATAAAAGAAGCAGGATTATGACTTAAAAGCTCTCTTACACGCTCTGAAAAGAATCACTGTATTTAATGCCGGGCATTTTCCTGCTTGTATTATTTTTCGAAAGCTATTTTATGCAAAAGATACATATATAAAATTAAATTTTACTAAGAAAATATTAAAATAAAGTGAGCGAAAAATTAGTATAATGTTAGCAAAAGTATTAGAGGAGTTGTAATTTTCAGTAAGCCCGCTGATTTTTAACTTTCCTTTTGTGCTGAGGATTATTATATTATCAAAAGAACTGAAATTAATTAAAATTCGGAGGCTTTTATGAAGACAGGCAAAATTTTTGTATTATTTTTCTTTATTTGTGTTTCCGCAGCGTTCTCCGATATCTGGCTGCCTGCGGTGTTTTCAGATGGTATGATTCTCCAGCGCGGCAAGGAGAATGTTATTTGGGGAACTTGTGATAAAGCCAGTGAGGTTGAATTCAGCTCCAGCTGGATTTCCGGAAAGATGGTAAAAAAAGCTGACCGGCAGGGCAGATGGGAGTTCAGATTTCTCCCGCCGCAGGCCGGTGAGGGCTATTCATTAACAATCAAAACTCCCAGCGATAAAAGGGCTGTCAATAATGTCTCCTGCGGCGAGGTTTGGGTGTGCTCGGGGCAGTCCAATATGGACACAAGCTCCAACAGCTATCCCGATAAATACAACCTCGCCAAAAAGATCGACCTTCCGAGGGTGAAGATGTTCCATATCCCGCACCGAGCCTCCCGAACGGCTCAGGAAGACGTGGAAGCTGAATGGTTCAAGGCGGTATCTTCTGATCCCAGAACAGCTAATTTCAGCGCAGCCGGCTATTTCTTCGGCAAAAAACTTTACGAACAGCTCAACGTTCCGATAGGACTTATACACTCCGCATGGGGCGGTTCACGCATAGAGCCTTGGACTCCGCTTTGCGGATACGAAGGAATAGACAGGCTGTCAATGCTCGAAAAGTTCATAAAAGAAGGTACGCCCGGAACTGCTGAATATAAAGAAAGAATGCAGAATTACCTCGCCAAACGTAAAACTTGGCTGAGAAGCGCTGAAGAAACGCTCGCAGAAGGCGGGTTCGTTTCGCCCGGGCCGGTGTTCCCCGAGATGCCGGATGTTGGGCATAAAGGCGAGATTGGAACCTACAACGCAATGATTCACCCAATAGAAGGGCTTGCGATAAAAGGCTTTATCTGGTATCAGGGCGAGGCAAACCGCAGAGACGGAATGCTTTATGCTTGGAAAAAGAAGGCCCTTGTAGAAGGCTGGCGGGAGGTCTGGGATGATTATACCCTCCCTTTCTATTACGTTCAGATTGCTCCATTCAAATACGGCAGCGAAGATCCTTCAATGCTTCCTCGCCTGCAGGCGGGGCAGGAATACGCTCAGGAAATCACGGATAACACTGCAATGGTGATTGTCAACGATTTTACAACGATAAACGATATACATCCCCCTCAGAAAAGACCTGTAGGCCAGAGGCTCGCAGGCCTCGCTCTCCGCAGAGACTACGGCTTTGAAGAAGTGCAGCCTTACAGCCCGAGCTATGAGTCAATGGAAGTAGAGAACGGCAAGGCCGTTTTAAGCTTTACCCATACCTACGGCAAACTGAAATCCCGCAACGGCAAACCGCTTACTCACTTCGAGATGGCCGGCAAAGACGGACATTTCCATAAGGCAGAGGCGGTTATAGATGGTGATGAGGTGATCGTATCCTGCGGAAAAGTCTCAAAGCCCGAGGCGGTACGCTTTGCATGGCATAAAACTGCCGAGCCCAATCTCGAGAACGCTGCGGGACTGCCTGCAGGGCCGTTTACCACTAATCTCGAAGAGCTTATCCCGCCTGAGGGCGTTAATCTCGCCCCTCACGGAAGCTGGAAATGCTCAGATCCAAACCCATGGGGCTGGAACTCCGGCCTTACAGACGGAAGCTGGCGGGGCAAAAGGGGGGAATGTATGGCATCGGGTAAATCAGAAAATTTCCCCAAGCACATTTTGCTTGACCTTGAAGATGTTTGCCAAGTGGACAAAATTATTTTCGGCGCGCCGGATTTCGGTTCAACGAAAGATGTGGATGTTTATGCCGGCAAATCAAAGAGCAGTCTTCGTAAGCTCTCCTCTGAAACATTCAGCTTTAAGCAGGCCGGCAGAAGAACAATACAAGCGGGCGGAGAAGAAATCCGCTTCGTTAAGCTCGTTTTTACGGATAACTACAAGAAGAAAGCAGGATACGACGAGAATTTTATTTTCGTAAGTGAACTGGAAGTTTGGGGCACGCCCGCTGAGTAAATTTGTGTCCTGATTTACAGTGTGTAATCTTGCAGCTTTATATTTGCCTCGTGCGTTGATAAGAAAGAGGCTCTCGAAAATGAGAGCCTCTTTTAGCCAAAAATATTCAGTTTCCGCCTCTTCATTACACAGCAGACAGAATAATCTTCTGAAGCTCGCTTTGAATCGGGGCTAAGTCTGTCAGTGCTCGTGTCCGCCGTAGGCGTGGCCGAATTCGTGAAGCAGCTCTCTTAAGTTTTCAATATGCTTGAAGTCTGTAGTCTGCTTGGTTTTCATCGTCTCAACCAGCATCTTGTGAAGCAGGGTAAGCTGGGTCTGGTATTTCTCAAAGGCCTTCTTGTCGCTCTCTTCAGCGGGCTTGATGCGCTGCGCCATATAGTAGTAGGTGATAATATCCGAGAGCTGCTGGGCGTGTTCTTCCTTGTTATTCACCCACCTTACAATCTGATTGTAGTCTTTTTCCTCTTCCTCAGAGAGCTCTTTAATCAGCCGCATTGATTTTTCGATTGTAGTGATATGCTCAGCCATCATTTTCATACGCATATCATCGTCGTAGATCCCGCAGGGAATCTGGCAGTGCGCACCTGCCGGAGAATAAAACATAAGCGCCGCCGCCAAAGCCGGAAGTACAAATAAAATCTTTTTTCTCATTTCATTACCCTTTCAATAACAATTATCTTTTTAAAAACTGTACACCCAGCCCTGACTGATTGTTCATTTTATCTATTCAAGCCGCCCGAACCTGTGCGGCAATATTTTTGACAGGATTTTTGAATATGATAGTCAGCCGCTAATCTGCGCTAATTTTTCACTAATGATTTTGCCACGAGCCACGAATCTATCCGCTTGTTTCGTCCGCCTCCGGCGGACTCCACGTGCGGCTCTGAATGTCGTTAGTATATCGCAGCGACTTCACAAAACGAGATATTTAAACCGAGCCACGCATGAAGACCCGCCGCAGGCGGAGAGCCTGTCCGCCGAAGGCGGAAAATAAGTGGACAGCAGTACGGAGAGAAAAGATATATATTAACCACAGAGGCACACAGAGGGGCACAGAGGGGAGATATTTTTTTAACCGCTAATCAACGCTAATTTTTCACTAATGATTTTGCCACTCGCCATCCGCCGCAGGCGGACTTGCAGCTCTGCCACAGGCTGCACGGATTTAATTTGATTTTTCTGAGTCAGCCTGCTGTTTTTTTTTGTAAAGCCTTCCCTCACTGAGCCCTCTCTGCGGGTCTTGTCCACGATGTCCTTCCTGATAAATCCTGAAAAAAACAAGCAAAAAACAAAGTTTTTTCAAATCTAACTTGAATTAAGTTAAATTACTTGTTAATATCGGAGCTATACTTGTTTCTATATAAAAGCACGAAGCGTTTTCTTGCGAGTCTTTGTTTTGTATTTCTGTCTAAGCGTGGGTACTGAAAATTTATGAAATACTGCAGTCAGGATAACAGTTGTTTCCCATTAGACTGCCGCAGATTGGTGGTTTTAATTGCAATTCTATGCTTCAGCACGTCCGCAATTTCAAATTCAGAAAATGCCGGCAGCTACCAAATCCCGAAATCCAACGTATTAATGCTCAATTCCTATCATAAGGGCAACCTCTGGGAAGACCGAATCACTGAGGCTGTGGAGGAGCAGTTCAGGGAATACCCGCAGATAAAGCTTCACATCGAATACCTTGATGCAAAAAGGCATCCGCTCCCAGAGACAGAGCAGGCCTTCATCGCTCTGTTCAGGGAAAAATTTAAGAGCAGAAAGCTCGATCTGGTTATAGCGGCAGACAATAATGCCCTCGAATTTACCGTCCGCCGCAGAAAAGAGCTCTTCCCGCAAACCCCAATCGTCTTCTGCGGCATCAATGACTACTCAGAAGATATGCTTGATAATCCCGACTGGTACACCGGCGTGGATGATATAAACGATCCTCTCGCTTCCATCGAGCTGATAAAGAAGCTCAATCCTAATCTTAAGAGCGTGGCAGTGGTAGGTGATGGGACAAAAACCGGCATTGGAGCTGTAAACAACGTTCATAAAGCCCTGAACGGGAAGGTTAGAGATGTCGAAATCAGATACCTTACCGGCCTTAATATGGATGAATTCACAAAAGAGCTCTCCGCTCTGAGCCCCGAAACAGATGCGGCTCTTCTCACTCTCGTAAACCGCACGCCGGACGGGGAATACTACACATACAAGGAATCTGCGGGGATTCTGGCAGAGGCCTCTCCTGCCCCGATCTTCTGCATGAACAAGGTGAATATCGGCTCGGGAGTTGTCGGCGGGAAGGTAGGCAGCGGCTCAGGCGAGGGGAAGCTGGCAGGCGAGCTGGCTTTGAAAGTGCTCTCGGGAAAAGCCCCTTCGGAGATTCCAGTGGTGCGGGAGAGCGAAGAAGTGATCTTGGACTACGCTGCCCTTGAGAGATTCGGGTTTGAAGATTCGCCCGCCTTAGAAAATTATCAGATCATAAACAAGCCTTACAACTGGGCTGAAAGGCACAAGGGCAAGATTATTCTTGTAATGGCTGTTATAGCTGCTCAGGCTCTGGTCATTTTAGTCCTGATTCTTAAGCTCCTTAAAAGGGAAAAGGCGAAAGTTGAAGAGGCAAAATACAATCAGCTCAAAACTGTTATGGACGGTTTGCCGGATATGGTAGCCCTGATAAAGCCTGATATGACAATCGAATACTGCAATAAAGCAGCGGCGAAAATAGTCGGCCGGAATGCCGAAGAAACAATCGGGAAGAAGTGCTTCAGCCTTCTCTGCAGGGATGAGCCCTGCGGCCAGTGCGCATTCCACGAAGCTGTGGAAAAAAAGAAACCTGTCTCGGCAGTGCGTTATATTGCCCCCTTGAACGTTTGGGTTTCAGAGGCAAGCGTACCAATTTTAAATAGTTCTGGAGAAATAGAAAAGATTCTCCAAAGGCTTGAGGATATAACCGAGCTCAAAGAATACGAAAAGCAGATTGAGCTGAACAATGAAAGATACCGTCAGCTCTCAATGCACAGCAAAACCTTTGCATGGGAGATTGATCCTGAAGGCCTTTACACTTTTGTAAGCGATATATCGAAAGAAGTTATCGGGTATGCACCGGAGGAATTGGTAGGTAAAAAGCATTTTTACGATCTCTGGCCGGAAGATGAAAAAGCAAGGCTTATGTCAAGTGCGTTTGAAATTATAAGAAAGAAGGAAAGCTTCCGGGATTTCCAAGATAAAACGATTACCAAAAACGGGCAGGAGATCTGGCTTTCAACCAGCGGGTTTCCCGTTCTTTCCGATTCCGGCGAGCTTTTGGGATACAGGGGCACTGACAAAGATATAACAGAGAGCATGAATTCCAGGCTCGCACTCAAGAATCAGGCCTATCTTCTCAGCGCTGCGGAGTCATCAACAGTTTTGCTGCTTGAAGAAAACGAGCTGGATAAGGCTGCTCCGAAAGCTCTGGAGTTAATCGGCAAGGCGGCCAATCAGGACAGAACATACATATTCGAATGCCATAAAGACAGCGAAACGGGAAAAATGCTAACAAGCCAGCGATATGAATGGACGAAAGCCGAAGTGGGCTCCCAGTTATCGAATCCGGATTTGCAGAACATACCTTTAGAAGAAAATATCCCCCGCTGGTATGAGAATTTAACGCAAGGCAGGATTATTGCCGGAAACGTTAAGGATTTCCCTGTAAATGAGCAGGAATTGCTTCGTCCTCAGAAAATTATTTCTCTGATTGTTGTGCCGATAAAGATTAAAAATGAATTTTGGGGGTTTGTTGGATTCGACAACTGCCGCTTTGAGCAGGAGTGGAGCGAGGCAGAGCGGTCAATACTTTCTTCGCTGGCAGGGTCTTTCGGGGCAGCGGTTAACAGAACGAAAATCGAGCAAAAGCTCAAGGACTCTTTGCGGCATTCCGAAAAGCTCAACGAAGTGCTGGGGCAGCAGGTGGAAAGTGCAAACCGGCTTACTATTGCCGCAGAAGCGGCGAATGTAGCTAAAGCCCGATTCCTCGCATCTATGAGCCACGAGCTGAGAACCCCTCTGAATGCAATTATCGGTATGGGGCAGGTAATCGATGACGACCAGCTCGACGAGAAAAAACGCGAGGGTGTGCAGCTTATTGTGAAATCAGGCCGGAAGCTCACTAACCTGATTAACGACATCCTGGAATACTCCAAGGCGGAGGCCAAGGGGCTGGAGGTTCAGGAAAATGAATTCAGCCTTCGGGAGTTTATGGGCGGAATATATGAGATGGCAGCGGAAAGAGCCTGGCAGAAGCAGATTTCTGCTGATATGTCGATTGATGAACAGCTCCCTGATAAGATGCTCGGAGATACTCAGCTGCTCAGGCAGGTGCTGGCGAACTTAACCGGCAATGCCGTGAAATTCACGCATGAGGGAGGGGTGAAAATCAAGGCCGCCCTTGAAGAGATAAACGGTCATCAGGCCAGAGTGAAATTTACTGTTGAGGATACGGGAATCGGAATACCGAAAGGCAGGCTTGAAGAGCTTTTCGATAAATTCACTCAGGCAGATGCGTCTGATTCAAGGAAATACGAAGGCACTGGCCTCGGCCTCGCCCTTTCCAAAGAGCTTGTTGAGCTCATGGGAGGACAAATCGAAGCTGAAAGCGAAGAGGGCAAGGGCTCGGTTTTCTGGTTTACTGTAAAGCTGAAAATCCCGCAGGAATAAACCTTGAGGGGCTAAGAACGGATTGAATTTCAAAAAAACATTTAATACAGAAATATTCAATTTAACTGAAAGGTTTTTAATTATGTATGGCAGATTGTTACCAGCAGTAATTCTTGCATTGCTAACAGCCGCAAGTGCGTGTTTTGCGGGCTATTCAGATACCGGCGGGGTATCACAAAGCATTGACGGGAGCAGCGGGCAGATCGACTGGGAGAACATCAATTCGAGTGGTTCAGTGTATATCGGCTATTATGGTTTTTCGGGCACTTCTTCTGCCACCATAGACAGCGGTTCCAGCGTTGATGTTGAAGGTTTATATATCGGCTACGACTCTGATAATGAAGGTACACTGACATTATCCGGCCAAGGTACAGAATGGAATTCCGGTTACAATGATGACGCAATAGGTGGGTTAGGGAAGGGTACGCTTAACGTTCTGGACGGAGCAGCTTATACGAGCCTAACCAGTACCATTATAGGAAATTCAAATCAGGGAACAGTGGTAGTTGACAATGCAACATTTGAAATTGATAGTTATCTTTATCTGAATAAATACAGCAGCGATGCTGATAACAGCTCTCTTACAGTAACCGGAGGCGGCACTGCCTCAGCTCAAGGATTGATAGATATTCGATACAATTCCGCCGCTCTCAATGTTGAAGATGGCAGCATGTATGCCAATGAGATATTTGTTAATTCTTCGGCAGTAATTAATATAAACATAGGCCTAAAAGGCTCACTTGAACTTGGCTCGGCTTCATCCACACAAACGATCTCCGATTTTCTTGCAAACGGCTTTACTGGCGGTGGCAGCTATGATCTGAAAATTTGGAATGACGGTTCGTATGCGGATTACTCAAGTCTTACAGAGAACGCAGATTACAAGGTTGAAGACGGCGTACTTTTCGTTCCCGAGCCTGCAACATTCAGCCTGCTCTTCTTAGGCGGAGCTGGCCTGATTAGAAGAAGATAATGAGCCAAATCTAATCCACAGAGCACAGGAGTGGTAAGTGGCTTTTAGCAAGCTGCAAGTCCGCCTGCGGCGGATTGCGAGTAGCAGAATCATTAGTGAAAAATCAGTGCTGATTAGTGGTAAAAAAAATATCTCCCCTCTGTGCCCCTTGTATGATTAACTTGTATGATTAACTTTATGTTATTTGATGCTATAATAAGCTTAAGTTCTATGGTTCGGGTTTCTTGGTGCGGCAGCTGCCGCACCAAGAAACAGCAGCGGTGAGTTCGATTTGTGCTTTGGGATATATAAGCCCGTACGGAGTGTGATCCGCCGCTGCTATCTTCGTTAAAATCCGAACAGTCGCATGGGACATTATATAATGAGCCCGAATTGCAAGAAAGGATAAATTATGAAAAACATTATTGGCATTGATGTTTCAAAAGATCGTTTTGATGTTTATTGTAAAACTACTAAAGAGTACACTTCTTACAGTAGTGATGCTTCAGACATTGATAAGTTGGCTGAATACTGCCAAAAACAAGAACCAGAACTTGTTGTTATGGAGGCAACTGGCGGCTATGAGTTTAAGATGGCTTCTGTGCTTATGGCCAAAGGATTACCTGTTTCAATTGTGAATCCAGGCAGGGTTAAAGAGTTTGCAAAATCTTTAGGTATCTTAGCCAAAACAGATAAGATTTGTGCCAGAAAAATATCTCTATTTGCAGAAGCCGTTAAACCAAGGCAGAATTCTCAAATTGACGAGCAAAGACGTGAAATAAAAGAACTTACAGTTCGAAGAGAGCAGCTCGTTAAGATGCGTACAGCAGAGAAAAACAGATTAGATAAGGCGTTTGAGAAGACAACTTTGAACAGTATTAAATCAACAATTGATTTTCTTGAAAGGCAAATTAATGACCTCGACAAGACTATCTCAGAGCTGATTGAAAAGGTGCCAAGGTTAAAGAAGAAAGCTGAAATACTTACCAGCATACCGGGTGTAGGCGAGAAAACTGCATCAATGCTTGTTGCAGCTATGCCCGAGCTGGGAACGCTTAATCGCAGGCAGATCGCCATGCTTGTAGGGGTTGCTCCAATCAATAGAGACAGCGGTAAAATGAGGGGCAAAAGAGCTACGGGAGGCGGCAGAAAAGGTGTCAGGGATAAACTTTTTATGCCGGCTTTAACAATCGTAAGGTTCAATCCGGCATTGAAATGTTTCTATGAAAGACTTGTTGAAAAGGGAAAACCCAAGAAGGTTGCCCTTACCGCAACGATGAGAAAACTTGTGTGTATCATGAATACAATGCTGCAAAACGAAACCTTTTGGCAAAATAAATTGTTAAGAGGAGAGGCGGGGTTTGGGGCAGAGCCCCAAGAAAAATCTATTTAAATACTTGACTTTTAACACAGTCACTCTGTGTGCCTCTGTGGTTAATATATATCTTTTCTCTCCGTACTGCTGTCCACTTATTTCGTCCCGCCTGCGGCGGGTCTTCATGCGTGGCTCGGTTTAAATATCTCGTTTTGTTAAGTTGCTGCGTATTACTAACGACAATCAGAGCCGTGCGTGGAGTCCGCCGGAAGCGGAGATAACGGAGAGGATGTTAATATATTATATTTAAAAAACCTCTGCGTAATCTGTGGATTATATGTATCCACAGTTGTGAAAGTGTTTTGATACTCTTCGAGTTTGGCTTTTGGTAGTGAGTAATCTTTCCCGCTCTTCAACACAAAAGCATATCCGGAAGGCTCGTCCACATTACTCTTTTAATAGTTCTTTTCTTTTACGTGGGAATTTCTCCCACACTTTTGTGTACGTTTTTCCCACACCCCTTGGAAGTTTTTCCCACAGTCAGACGCTGGGGGTGTAGGAGTTTCTCCCACATTGCTGTGTACGTTTTTCCCACACTGCCTTGGAAGTTTTTCCCACAGTCAGACGTTGGAAGTGTGGGAGTTTCTCCCGCACTGCTGTGAACGTTTTTTGATGCTCTTCGAGTTTGGCTTTTGGTAGTGAGTAATCTTTCCCTCCCTTCAGCACAAAAGCATATCCGGAAGGCTCGTCCACATTACTCTTTTCTTTTCTTATTCTTTTATGGTCTAATTTTTGAACCGGTTTCGGTCTAATTTTTAGACCACTGCCGGTGCAGTTTCTAGACCAGTCCGAAGTTTGAACCGGTCTATTTTTAGACCACTACTGGTGCAGTTTTTAGACCAGTCTGGTTTTTGAACCGGTCTCATTTTTAGACCACTGCCGGTACAGTTTTTAGACCAGTCTGGTTTTTGAACCGGTCTATTTTTTAGACCACTACCGGTACAGTTTTTAGACCAGTCTGGTTTTTGAACCGGTCTCATTTTTGTACCGGTTTTATATGTGTTAGATTTGCCTCTGCCCGTTCGATTAACCTCCAGAAGTCCAGCAAGTTTAAATAGGGACAGTTACCTATTTATTGATGCGTGGCGAGTTGTAAAAGAGAGTTAAACCGAGCCTGTCCGCCGGAGGCGGGGAGTAAGCGGAGATAACGGAGAGGATGTGATAAATTAGACAGGATTAACAAGATTTACAGGATGAGATAAAGATTTCATATTAATTTTAAATTGGCTTTCTCCATCAAAAAAAACTTATCTTAAATCATTAGTGAAAAATTAGTGCTGATTAGTGGTTAAAAAAATATCCCCTCCGCTTCCTCCGTTATCTCCGTGTCAAAAAAACATTTTCCGCATCAGAGAAAAACTATGTATTGCGGTGGCAGCGTACTTGCCGGCAGAGAGCTTTCCCCTCATTTATGAAAATGTTTTCTCTGATGTAAAAGAGAGTTAAACCGAGCCTGTCCGCCGGAGGCGGGGAGGAATCGGAGACAGCGGAGAGGGAGTTTGATATATTATATTTAATTACTGCTTTGAGCCCACGAGCGGGTAGAAGAGTTTTGCTGTGGCGAAACTCCGCTTAAGTTAATCGTTATTTCTAACTTTTCGTAATCAGATGGATTTGCACTTTATGCAATCAGGCTCTGCGTTTTCTCGCGAGTATAAAACCGCCGCCGAGAAGAGCAAGCGTTAGAGGCTCTGGAACCTGCTCATATTCTAACAGTCCAAAACCGCCTGAGGAATTGTCCAGACAAATCTTAATCTTGTTGAATGTTCCGTCTGCAACACCTTGGAAAGCGGCTTCAAGGTCTCCGCTGGTTATTTCAAAATCATTCGCATAGTGGTCTTCGAATTCGATTGAACCATCTGAGTTGTATGTTGTTTTGAAGTAGTTTCCTGCTTCCAGGTAATCTGCCAATGGAACCTTTGCAACGAGGTCAGTTTCATCAAAAGAATCCCTGTAGAAGGAAATTCCTACGCAAACGCTGTCGCCCGAGCTGTATTCCTCCGAATCTGCAAATGCGAATTTGAAGCCCTTCATCAGTGTGCTGCCGTAATCTATAAATATGGAGCCTCCGCCGCCTTCATCGTCGGGAGTGTCAAAAATCGTGTCTCCTGGAGGGTCATAGCCTGTTGTGTTCTCCTGAATGATGATGATGTTGCCAACGCCTGTCTGGGGATCGGATAAGTTTCCTCCCTGCCAGTTGGTATTTGGAGGGCCTTCCAGATCTGGGTCGGCAGTGTCTGTAAGTGTTGTGTCAAAGATGGCCACAGAATCAGGGCCGCCGCCGGTATTATCAGCGGAGAAAGTGATGCCTGAAATCTGGTTTGTAAGTTCCTGTCCATTGGCGAACTGGTCTAAATCTATCTGCTGATATGCAGCGAAAGACACAGAGCAGGCAGCAGCAAAAACCAAACTCCAAACCTTAAACATAATGCTTTTCATTTTAGAAACTCCTTAGTTAATTATTAAGAATACCAACTTTAACTCTATCATATTTAGAAGCCGATTTAAAGCTTTTTTTGTGAAAAAGTTGTCAAAAGCCAGACTTTCAGAAACATTAACCTATTAGAATACCCTGCGAGAGGTTATCGCTTGGTTGTAAAATTTTATTCTTTAACGAGGTTTAATTATGAGAAAATTGTTATTAGTTTTAGCGTTAGCTGCTTTGCCGGCGGCAGCTTTTGCCTTTGCGGGCATAAATGAGGTGATCACTCACGGCGGTTTTGAGGAACCGGCAGTTACCGGAACAGGCGTTTGGGTGGATATTGTCGGCTGGGAAGAAAAGAATGCGAACGGCCCGCTTGATTCCAAGCTCGGCAACGACAGGATTCCGGGTGCAGAGCCGGATAATCAGGTATTGAGGCTCAAGCCGAATTTTCATTTATCCCAACCCACCGGCGCTCCTTGGCAGGCTGGAGATCTTTTGGTATTAACTCTCAACGGCCACGAGGCTCATTGGAGATCTGACGAGGGCAAAGTTGACGAGTTTGAAGTTCTTATCGTAGATACAGAAAACTACGATGATGTAACTGGCGACGGGATTTTATGGAGCGAGACGGTCAATGTTGACGGTACAAGAGAGCAGGGCGTATCTTCTGCTCCTGACTGGAAAGAAAATCAGACCTTTTCCTATCTCATCGATACATCTCAGTTCCCGCAGGAATATGAAGGCGGCAATCTTACTCTTAGATTAGATGCACTCAACGGTGTTGCCTGGGCTGATAACATATCATTAGGCTTCTCAGGCGCTGCCTACGGGGCATCATTTCAGCAGCAGCCGGGCGTTAGCGGAATTGATGTTGACCTGAGCTGGATGGCGGGCAAGGATTATATGAATCCGGGCTCAGCCAATGATGTAAATCCGGCAATTGCTGATCAGTACGTTTATGTATCAAACGCCCCGGGCGCAGAGCCGAATTTTGTAGGCGCTGTCGGTGCGGACCCTGGACAGGTAGCTGAAAGCACCTATCAGGTTACCGGCCTGGGATACGACACTGAATACCAGTGGCAGGTTGTTGAGGTTCTCGATACCGCCGTTGACCCGATCCCTGATATAGGCGACGGGGTAAACGAGCTTCAGAATGCTTCTGTACCGGAGGCTTACATCCCGAGCGAAAAGTGGAGCTTTGTTACTATGAGCGATGAGCCGGTATTTGAATCTATATCTTCAAGCCCAGATTTCCCTGAACCGGGTGATGATGTTACTGTCTCGGCAGTTATAGAAAGCGCATCTTCTGTGCTGGCTTCTGATATAAACTGGAGCTTTGGCGGTATTCCGATTTCCGAACATACCTTTACAGACAATCAGGACGGCACATACACCACTTCTATAACAGTTGAAGATGTTTCTCTTGCCGACTCAGGCGAATACACCTGCTCAATAACAGGATTCTCACAGATAAGCAAAACGCTCAATATCAAGAGGATGCTCGCCCACTGGAAGATGGACAGCGACGCTGCAAACTGGGACGGAACTTACCTGCTCGACGTATGCACGGAAGACCCTGTCGCATACAATGCAGACCCGAACGACTATTTCAGCTTTGTTGACGGGGCAATCCCTGCCCAGACTAATCAGGGCATTACGTGGAACGGACAAGTTGGCGGTGCTGATGTACCCGGGCTTAATCCGCTCTCAGAAGAAGGCGATATGACTATTACCGGATGGGTTCACTACGAAGGAAATACAAATGGCTGGGGCGTTATTGCAGCCCAGAAAATAAGTAATGATGTAGGAAACTACTGGAGAATCGCAGTACAACCAACAAGAGAATTGAGTGTCGGCGGAGCCGGCGGGTCTGCAGTCAGCAGCGGAACATTGCCGCTGGATGATTGGTGCTTTATAGCTGCTGTTTACGACAGCACCGAAAGCGGTATGGAGTGTTCAGCTTATATTATCTCCACTGACGGGTCTGAAATGAGCGCAGTTACAGACAGTGCCGGTGTAGGCGATGTTGAAGAAACTCCTGTTTTCTCTATTGGAAGAACTTCCAATGCTGATGAAGCGCCTGCTAATATGTTCGGCAAGATAGATGATATGAGGGTGTTCAATTATGCTCTCAGTGAAGAAGAGATTGCCCAGCAGTTCTACGATGCATCAAATAATACTATCTGCGACCCTGACAGCGCAAATCCAAATGATGTTGCCGGCCCCGAAGGGCTCGGGCCAGACTGCAGCGTGGATATGTATGATTTTGCAGCAATGGCAGATAGCTGGCTGAGCTGCTCTCTTGTTCCGGCAGAAGTCTGCGATATGTAATAACTCAGCTGAAAGACAGCTTAGTTTGAAATTACTTTTTTAATTTTGATAAGAGGTTTAACTATGAAACGATTAGTTTTGATATTAATTTTAACTGCATTGCCCGCAGCACTTTTTGCCTTTGCAGCAAATAATGAACTCATTACCCACGGCGGTTTTGAGGAGCCATTCGTCGATGGCGGTGGTGTATGGGTAGATATCGTAGGCTGGGATGATAAAAACGGCAAAGGCCCGCTTGACTCCAAGCTTAACGATGACAAGATCCCAGGCGCCGAGTACGACAATCAGGTGCTTAGGCTTAAGCCGGATTTCTTTACCTCCCAAGACACAGGCGTATCCTGGCAGTATGGAGATCAGCTTGTGCTGAGCTTTAACGGGATTGAAGCCCGCTGGAAAGTTGGCAATCTTGGCAATGAGTTTGATGCGCTTATCGTGGACACAGAAAACTACGATCTGGTAACAGGAGACGGAACTCTATGGAGCCAGAGAATGAATCTTGACGGCGCAAATGATAAAGTCTCCAATGCACCGGACTGGCTTGATAAGCAGACTTTCTCTTACAAGATTGACACCACCCAGTTCCCTCAGGAATATGAAGGCGGAGAACTTACTCTGAGACTGCAGGCAATCGGCGGTATTTGCCAGGTTGATAATTTTTCATTGTCTCTAACAGGCCAGCCTTACGGCGGTTCATCTACTCAGCAGCCGGGGACAACCGGCATTGATGTTGACCTGAGCTGGATGGCCGGCACGGATTATATGAACCCGGGTTCTGGCAATGATGTAAATCCTGCAATCGTCGATCAGTACGTTTATGTATCAAACGCCCCGGGCGCAGAGCCGAATTTTGTCGGCGCTGTCGGCGCGGGCCCTGGACAGGTTGCTGAAAGCACCTATCAGGTTACAGGTCTGGGATACGATACTGAATACCAGTGGCAGGTTGTCGAGGTTCTCGATACCGCCGTTGACCCGCTGCCTGATATAGGCGACGGGGTAAACGAGCTTCAGAACGCTTCTGTACCGGAGGCTTATATCCCGAGCGAAAAGTGGAGCTTTCTCACTATGAGCGATGAGCCGGTATTTGAATCAATATCTTCAAGCCCGGACTTCCCGGCAGCGGGAGATGATGTTACTGTATCGGCGGTTATAGAAAGTGCGTCCTCTGTGCTGGCTTCTGATATAAACTGGAGCTTTGGCGGCATCCCGATCAGTGAATCAACATTCACGGACAATCAGGATGGAACATACACTACTTCTATAACAGTTGAAGATTTTTCTTCTGCTGATGCAGGCGAATACACCTGTTCAATCACAGGATTCTCACAGATAAGCAAAACGCTCAATATCAAGAGGATGCTCGCCCGCTGGAAGATGGACAGCGACGCTGCCAACTGGGACGGAACTTACCTGCTGGATGTGAGCACGGAAGACCCGTTCGCCTACAATGCAGACCCGAACGACTATCTGAGCTTTGTTGATGGAGCTATCCCGAGCCAGACTAATCAGGCTGTAACGTGGGACGGTGCTGTCGGCGGTGCTGATGTGCCTGAGCTTTCTCCTCTGGAAGAAGAAGGCGATATGACTATCACTGCCTGGATATATTATGAAGGTAGGACCAACGGCTGGGGCGTTATTGCAGCCCAGAAAGAGGACAACGAAGACAAGAACTACTGGAGAATAGCTGTTCAGCCTGACGACAGAATACTGGTTGTCGGCGGAGACAACGGCTCTGTTTACGGAACCGGTGTTTTGCCGCAGGAGGAATGGTGCTTTATTGCCGCTGTGTATGACAGCACAGAAAGCGGGCTTGAGTGCTCTGCTTATGTGATTCCGACTGACGGGTCCAGCATAACCGCTGATACTGGCAGTGCCGGTTTAGGCGATATTGCTGAAGAACCGGTATTCTCAATAGGAAGAACATCCCAACCGGTAGATCCTTCAAATGTCTTCGGCAGAATAGATGATATGAGGGTGTTCAACTATGCCCTCAGCGAAGATGAGGTTGCAGAGCAGTTCTACGATGCTTCAAATGTTCCGATTTGCAACACTGAAAACGCAAATCCGAATGATGTTGCAGGGCCGGAGGGCTTAGGCCCAGACTGCCGCGTAGATATGTATGATTTTGCCCAGATGGCAAAAAGCTGGCTCGACTCTTCACTTCTTCCTGCTGAAGCAGGCGATATGTAAACTATAAAAATACAGGGGCGGGCGGCCTGCCCGCCCTTTTCTTACTGCAAAATAAACTTTCATTTTTGAAGGTTTGCGGGAGAATTGGTTCTATGAAAAAAGATTCGCAAACAGAAGACTTCGTAAATCTGCTTATAAATTCGCAGGGCAGGATCTATGCTTATATCCTCAGCCTTGTCGGCAATCACGACGATGCTGAGGATATAATGCAGGAGGCGGTTTCTGTGATGTGGCAGAAGTTTGACAGCTTCGAGAAAGGCACGAGCTTTATCGCCTGGGCATTTACGATATCGAAGTATCAGGTGATGAATTTCAGGCGAACAAAAGCACGACACGCAGAGAATCTGTTTTCGGAAAATGTTTTTGAATTGCTCGCAGAGAAGGCCGAAACTGAGAGCGGCGACGATGAAAAGATGGAGTGTCTTGGCGAGTGCGTAGCAAACTTAAAGAAAAACCACTTTGACATATTGAAAATGAAATATTTTTACGGTCTTCCGGTAAGGGAGATAGCTTCAAGAATTGGGCTTGGTAAAACAGCGGTTTACAAAAGACTCTCAAGGCTTCATGCATTCCTGAAAGACTGCGTTGAGAGGCGGATGAAGGCGAGGAGCAGGTTAGATGGATAAGAAAACAGCAATAGAATTAAACTTCCTTCTTGCCGGCGGCATGGAAGGCGGGCTCAGCGGAGGACAGCGAAGCAGGCTCAATGAGCTTTTAGAGGGCAGCGAATCGGCAAGGAGCTATGCGCTTGAGATTTTCCGAATTTCAGCAGGGCTCAAGAAATCCGGCAAGGCTGCCGAGGCATTCCAGCAGAGGCCCGGGCCGGAAGATTTTACGCAGAAATTTATAATGAATAATTCAATCGGCAGTCCTGAGCTCTTGAGGCTCGGAAGGCAAGAACCTGAAGAAGACCAAGACCAGCCTGCTGAATGTGATTGCGGCGAGCAGAGAAGAAGGGTGAGCATCCCGAATCTTATCTTAGCAGCCTGCTCTGCGGCAGCTCTTATCTTTCTTCTGCTTTGGGCGAACCTTGCTCCGGGCAGCCTGCCTTCTGAGCAGGTGGGTGTTTTGAGCGAGGTTATGGACGTTCGCTGGGCTGAGGACGCTGAAAACATCCCCGAGAAGGGCGATGGAGTGTTCTCAAACTCAAATCCGCTAACTTTGAATGAAGGGTTTGTAGAGATTGATCTGAGAAGCGGTGTGCATCTTACAATTGAATCTCCGGCCAGTTTTGAGGTGATCTCTGATGACCAGATTGAGCTGAAATACGGAAACATTTATGCCTCTGTGCCAAAGGAGGCCGTGGGGTTTCAGGTAACCACGGAGAACTCGAAGATTATCGATCTGGGCACAGAATTCGGCGTATCGCAGGAGATTTCCGGAGATACAGAGGTGCACGTTTCAAAGGGCAGAACAACATTTATAACGCGCAGATTCATAAACACAAACAACGTTGAGGTTTTAGAGAACACTGCAAACCGGTTCGATGTTTCAGAAGGCAGGATACTGGAAGTTGAATTTCAGGAAGACAAATTTGCAAGGCGGATTATTTCTGAGCAGAACATCATATGGCGAGGCCAGCCGATAAGGCTTGCAAATACAGTTTCCGGCGGGAGCGGATTAAACGATATAAACTCAAAAAGCGATTCGATTATTCCGGGTACTGGTGAGATTGCTTCGCATCTTCTGCTCCGAAATTACGGCAGCAATAACGCTGAGATGAAAGACAGCCACTTTGAGTTTCATCAGGTAGAGTCTAGTCCCTTTGTTGATGGGGTATTCGTTCCTAACGGGAGTAAAGGTGAGTGCAAGGTGAGCAGCAAGGGCGATATCTTTGAAGACTGCCCGCCTACAGACGGAAGGTTCTGGACATATATCTGCAACACCCAGTCTTTTGATGTAGATTACAGGGGAAAGGAAAAACAGCGTCAGCGGGATAATTTCCGTATTATTTCAGGTTTCAGCGGAATTTTTATTCATCCAAATGCCGGAATAACCTTCGACCTGAAGCCTTTTAGAGAGATAACTGAGGAGAAAACTTTCAGGTTCAAATTCAGCACATTAGTATCACCCTCTGACAGCCCCGATAACGGCGAGGCGGATTTCTGGGTGCTCACAGACGGTGAGCTGAGATACAAACGCGAGAACGTTACCGCTGAGATGGAAACTGAAAGCGAAGAGATTTATATCGATGAAAATACCGAGTTTCTTACGCTCGTAACAACCGGCGGAGAAAGCGGCAACGGCAATGACAGGTGCATATTTGAAGAACCTGTTTTGATTGCTGAATAGATCTTTGTGAATATTCTTGACGGCAAACTTTGAGACTTTTTGACGGAGAAAAAATGAGGAAAACTTACGGCTTTATAATTATGATGTCAGCTTTATGTTCATTCGCAATGGCTGCTGAAAGCAGTTGGACATTCGTAGGCTGGGCGGATCCGCATTATGAAGCAGCAGACCTTACTGGAAATAATCCCGCAGGCACGCCGGCAGCAGAAGGCTATCCAGAAGCCACCCAAGGCTGCAACGGCACATCTGATTTGGTGGAGCAGCATATTGCAGACAGGATCTCGCAGATGGCAGCTCATAATCCCGAAGCCGTGCTTATCCCGGGAGACCTTGCGAGCTACCGCTTCGATTCAGATTGGGCAAAGGCTGCCTTCGCGCCCGGCGGAACATATGAAGAGACCATACAGAACGCTGCTGATATCTACAACGGCCAATGGTACTACCGCTTTGCCTCGCAGATGCCTCTGGTTTTAATAGCTGTGGGCGATCATGAAATTGGCGATAACAACTGGAATGTCGGCCAGCCGATTTCTTATCTTGTTGATGATTTTCGTCTCTCGCTTGCGCAGACGTTCAATATGGATGAATCCGGAAATTTCCGCTTTGATGAGAAGATTGGTTCAGTGAGCTCAAGGCCTTTAGGCACGCCCTACGAGAACACTTCCTATGCCAAGCAGGTTCGCAATGCCCTTTTCATTTCGGTTGATGTATTCCGGCAGGACTCGCCGGAAAAGCAGCTTAATATAATCTCAGGTTCGGTAACTGCAGACGTGAGCGGGTCGCACCTAACATGGCTGGAGAATATTTTGAATGCCGCTGAGAATGAGTCTTCTATTGATCACGTGTTTGTTTTCGGGCATACGCCAGTACTTGAGCCCGTGAGAAAATGGGTTTCAAGCGGTATGATGTTTGATGAACGGGGCGATTCAGATTTCTGGGCAGCGCTTCGCAGATGCAGCAAGGTTCGTGCATATTTCGCAGGCGAGGTGCATACAGAAACAGCTTCCAAGGATACTGAAAGCGATATCCTGCAAATCGTTCACTCGGGATATGTAAAGACTGATGTTTACGAAGATAAGATTGAGTTTACAAACTACCGCTTCCAGAGTACTGATGCCGGCTCCACCGAGAAGTACTGGTCTAAGAACGCAGTGAAAAGCTGGGATAAAAAGGCGGCTCCGGAAATTATGAACGGCTCTATAATCGCTGACTATTCCGGAAGCAAAGCAAACTTCACTTCTTCGGGCATATTGGAATTGATGGATCAAAAAGGGCTTCTCGTTCATTACAGCTTCGATGATGAGTTAGAATCCAAGATTACAAATCACGGCTCAATGAAGACAGAGATGTACGGCGGAGTTAATAAGGGTGTGAGCTTTGGCTCTTCTGTTATGGGAAGTGCCGGAGTGTTTAAGCCTGAGAGCTATTTAACAACGCAGAAGGGCATTGCCCCTGTAACCGGCTCTGAGCCGAGAACTGTTTCGGCTTGGATAAAGACAACCAGCTCAGACCATATGACAATTGGAGGCTGGGGAGGATGGATCAAAGGAATTCAAGCAAAGTTTAATTTCGACTTGATCGATGGGAAAATCGGAATATCCTCCGTAAACAAACAAACCCGCGCAGCAGGCAGTCCAAACCTTGCAGACGGAAAGTGGCATCATGTTGCTGCGGCTTTCCCCGGAAGGCCAGCTGGCAAAGACAAAATCAAGGACTTGATTTTTTACGTTGACGGCCAAAAGTTTTCCGCTGACTCTAACTCGGAAGATATTCTGATAACAAATTCGAGTGTGAACAATCTGTATGTAGGCAGTTCCGCCAGAAATCGCGGGCCATATTTTAAAGGGAGCATAGATGAATTTGCCATCTGGGGCTCACAGCTCGCTGATGGAAAGGTACAATCGCTCTGGCATGGCGGAAAAAGCGAAATGCTTAGCTACAACGCTTCTGATATGGAAAAGCTCTTTGATCTGTTCAATCAGAGTTCCAGCCCAGTATTCATAAAGGGCAGGAGATGGCAGAGCGTCTCCGGGCTTTCCGGCAGCAAGGTCGGAGAGCTTGTAAAGCTGCATAACGGCGAGATCGCTTTCGTTTTAGACAAACAGGGCAATGGCGTTGTGGGCGAGATTGTTGATATGACTTGCATGTAGTCCCGCCGGCAATGACAGGTGCATATTTGAAGAACCTGTTTTGATTGCTGAATAGATCTTTGGGAATATTATTGACGGCAAACTTTGAGAATTTTTACGGAGAAAAAATGAAGAAAACTTACGGCTTTATAATTACGATTTTAGCTTTATGTTCATTCGCAATGGCTGCTGAAAGCAGTTGGACATTCGTAGGCTGGGCGGATCCGCATTATGAAGCAGCAGACCTTACGGGAAACAATCCTGCAGGCACGCCGGCAGCAGAAGGCTACCCCGACGCTACTCAAGGATACAACGGCACATCTGATTTGGTGGAGCAGCATATTGCAGACAGGATCTCGCAGATGGCGGATCACAATCCCGAAGCCGTGCTTATCCCGGGAGACCTTGCGAGCTACCGCTTCGATTCAGATTGGGCAAAGGCTGCCTTCGCGCCCGGCGGAACATATGAAGAGACCATACAGAACGCTGCTGATATCTACAACGGCCAATGGTACTACCGCTTTGCCTCGCAGATGCCTCTGGTTTTAATAGCTGTGGGCGATCATGAAATTGGCGATAACAACTGGAATGTCGGCCAGCCGATTTCTTATCTTGTTGATGATTTCCGGCTCTCTTTAGCTCAGACTTTCAATATGGATGCCACGGGAAACTTCCGTTTTGATGACCCCATTGGCTCAGTGAGCTCAAGGCCTTTAGGCACGCCCTACGAGAACACTTCCTATGCCAAGCAGGTTCGCAATGCCCTTTTCATTTCGGTTGATGTATTCCGGCAGGACTCGCCGGAAAAGCAGCTGAATGTAATCTCAGGTTCGGTAACTGCAGACGTGAGCGGGTCGCACCTAACATGGCTGGAGAATGTGCTGGATGCCGCTGAGAATGAGTCTTCAATTGACCACGTGTTTGTTTTAGGGCATACGCCAGTACTTGAGCCCGTGAGGAAATGGGTTTCAAGCGGTATGATGTTTGATGAACGGGGCGATTCGGATTTCTGGTCAGCGCTTCGCAGATGCAGCAAGGTTCGTGCATATTTCGCAGGCGAGGTGCATACAGAAACAGCTTCCAAGGATACCGAAAGCGATATCCTGCAGATAGTTCACAAGGGCTATCTCAAGGCTGATGTTTATGAGGACAAGGTAGAGTTTACAAATTACAGATTTCAGAACACAAGCGCCGGCTACACAGAGAAGTACTGGTCTAAGAACGCAGTGAAAAGCTGGAATAAAAAGGCTGCTCCGGAAATTATGAACGGCTCTATAATCGCTGATTATTCCGGAAGCAAAGCAAGCTTTACCGCTTCAGGCATATTGGAACTGATGGATCAGAAAGGGCTTCTCGTTCATTACAGCTTCGATGACGAGTTAGAGCCTAAGATTACAAACCACGGCTCAATGAAGACAGAGATGTACGGCGGAGTTAAGCAGGGAGTAAGCTTTGGCTCCGGCATTATGGGAACCGCCGGGGTTTTTAATTCAGATGCCCATCTAACAACAAAGAAAGGCATTGCCCCTGTAACCGGCTCTGAGCCGAGAACTGTTTCGGCTTGGATAAAGACAGCCAGCTCAGACCATATGACAATTGGAGGCTGGGGAGGCGCTAAAGGCGGAATTCAAGGTAAGTTCAATTTCGATTTGAACAACGGCAAAATCGGGCTCTCTGCCGAAAACACTCAAACTCGAGCAGCGGGCAGCCCGGACCTTGCAGACGGAAAGTGGCATCATGTTGCAGCGGCTTTCCCCGGAAGGCCTGAAGGAAAAGACAAATTCAAGGATTTGATATTCTACGTTGACGGCCAAAAGTATCCCGCTGCCACTAATTCTGAAGACATTCTGATGACAAGCGGCAGCGTGAACAATCTGTATGTTGGGAAAGCCGCAAGAGATCACGGGCCATATTTCGAGGGAAGTATCGACGAATTCGCTATCTGGGGCTCGAAGCTGAGCGACGGGAAGATTGAATCGCTATTTGCCGGCGCCGAAAGCGAGACGCTTGGCTACAATGCCTCTGATATGGAAAAGCTCTTTGATCTGTTCAATCAGAAGTCAGGTTCGGTATTCGTAAAGGGCAGAAGATGGCAGTGCGCCTCCGGGCTTTCCGGCAGCCCGGGAGATTTGGTAACTCATAACAGCGAGCCGGCCTTTGTGTTAGACCAGCAGGGCAACGGCGTTGTGGGCGAGATTACCGATATGATTACAATCCTCCAGCAGCCTGAAGATGCAGCGGGCATCGACGGAAAAGAGATTACTCTCAGCGTTTCTGCTGTTGGAGCCGAGCCGATTGAATATCAGTGGTATTATTCGCAAGACAGCGCACGCTCAGAAGACGACCAGCAGGCCGGCAGCGAAAGCACAATTGAGCTCGCCCTGAGCCAGCAGAATGAAGGCTTCTACTACTGCAAACTGCAAAACCCCGAAGGCTCTGCTTATACGGATATCGTAAGTGTGCGTCTTGCAAATAAGATGGCGCACTGGACGCTTGACAATGATTCTTCCGGGTTCGATGGAAGCAGCTATCTCGATATCAGCTCTTATGGAGAAAAAAGAGATGCCGTTGTGGAAGGGAGTGCTGATTTTGCAGATGGGGCATGCGCACAGCTCGGTCAGAGCGCATTTATCCAGAAAAACGATGGATACGCTTATGCAGGCCCTTGGAATCCGCTGGAGACAACCGGCAAAATGACAATGACTATGTGGCTCAAGTGGAAGGAAAACTTAGGCAACTGGCAGGTGGTTACAGGCAAGAAGGATTCAGACGGCGAGCTCTACAGGCTTTCAATCAAGCCCGATGAATCTCTCCTCAATCTCGGAAAATCAAGCGGGGCTAAGGTGTTTGCGCCAGGGCCTCTGCCCGAGGGTGAGTGGGTGTTTGTGGCGTTTACGCTTGATTCAACAGCCGCTGATCCGGTTGGTTCAATCTATATGATCACCGAAGATGAAGGGCTCAAGACAAGCTATTCTGAAACCTCCCTCGGAGTAAAAACAGATGCAGATTTCGGAGTGGGCTCTGTGAGAGCATCCTCAAGCTTTAACGGCTGGCTTGATGATGTGCGGGTGTATGATGATGTGTTAGACCAAAACAGCATAACCACCATATACTACCAGTCCTGCGGCAAGCCCGTATGCAATCCAGATTCTTTACTTTTCGATACGTCCGGCCCCAACGGGGAGCCGGATTGTATCGTAAATCTATACGACTATGCCAGCCTGTGCCTCAGCTGGCTGGACTGCTCCCTTCTTCCCTCAGAGGCCTGCAGCAACTGAGCAAATCTAATCAGCCCAAAGCCATTCTTCGGCGAATTCCGCCAAGTCCTTCATTTCGACTTCATTATCGTTGTTGAAATCCTGCCTCTTTCTGTGCTCCATTGTAAACACAAGATCTCCGCCTGCTGAACCGTCATTATCTCCATCTATCGCATTGCCTGTCTGCTTGCTTGTTGTGCTGTCTGGAACAGTTATCGTGTACTTATCGCCCAAAAGGACATCGGAGAAAGTGATTACCATAAACCTGCTTCCGCTGCCCGTGGTTTGCGAAGAAACGACCTGCCCGTCTTCGTTCGTAACAGAGGCTTCATTAGCCCCGAAGAGGATAGGCTCGTTGAACAGCAGACGAACAGAGCCCACGCCGTTTTCGTTTGTATGCACATCGTTTACCGCTGCCTTCGGATTTCTCATCAGAAGCTGAGGCCCCACAACTGCCGGCTCGGAGGCAGTGATAATCCTTGCATAATCTCCAGGGGTGCTTGCGCCAAGATCGAATGATACGGTATAGTTCTCGTCGATAGATGCCGAATCCCCGCTTTCAAGCCCGCGCATAGACGGGTTAAGGTAGTTTGTTCCGGGAAGGCCGAGGAAGTCGCTTGCGTTGAGTTTGTCTGTTTCATAGATCAAACCGGCCACCTGCTCATCTGTTACCACGGTGCCTGTAATGTTGGCCTGGTCCTGAGGGTCGTAGATGATGTAATGACTGCTCACAGTTGCACCTGCCGGAATGTTGGCGTTTGGGTAATCCAGAGCCAGTTCGCTTTGAAGAGTAACATTCTGCCGCTCATTGAAGCCAAGGAGCTCATCAATCTGATGATTATCCTCTCCGGTATTAAGAGGGGGGCTTATCACTGTTACCGAACCTCCAACGATTTCTGAAAAACAAGGTGTTGCCGCAATGAGAAGAAATGCTGTAAAAAATATTTTTTTCATAACCAAAAACCTTTCAAATAATAATATTTTACTCAATCCTACCAAATAATAGGCTGTGATTTCAAGAACAAAATCTTTATATTTGAAATTTTCAGCTGAATTGTTTGTTGTTTTTCCGGAAATTTGCGGGGGTTTCTCCTGCTGCCTTCTTGAAATACCTCGAGAGATGGTCCGGCTCGCAGAATTCTAAATCTTCCGCTATCCGAGATACCGGCAAATCAGTGTAGAGAAGTTTTTTCTTTATCAGCTCGATTCTGAGTTTCCTGATTTCGTGTTTAACCGATTTATTCAAATGTTTTCTAAAGAGCCTTTCAATCGTTCTTCTTGAAACGCAGCATTGCTCGGCAACATCCTGAACGGTGATCGCTTTTTTGAAGTTTTGCCTGATGTAGATCATTGCCTTCTGGATGCAGGGATTTTTAATGGCGAAAACATCTGTTGACTGTCTCTCAATTATTTCAACCGGCGTTATCTCTATCACCTTCGTCTTGGATCTTCCTTCTGTAAGTTCCTCAAGGTGTCCGGCAGCCTTGAAGCCGGCATTCTCGAAATTGAGTTCAATGCTCGAAAGCGATGGCGAAGAGAGCCTGCAAACAAGCTCATCATTATCTACCCCCAAAACAGCAGCCTCCTCCGGAACTTCAAGCCCCGCAATCTTGCATGCCTCAAGGATGTAAACAGCCCTGTCGTCGTTGCATGTAAATATGCCAAGAGGCCTGGGCAGCCCCTTGAGCCATTCTGCTGTCTGCCTTATCTCTTCGGGGAAAAAATGGCACTGCTGAAAATCCTTTAATCCAATCTTATCTTCAGAAATTCCGTTGGAGGCGAGGGTTTTGCAGAAGCCTTCAAAACGCTTCCCTGACCACGGCAGCTCGGAGAATCCGCAGTAGGCGAAATTTTGAAACCCTTTCCCGATAAAATAATCAGCAGCAGTCCGGCCAACCTCGAAGGAGCTGACCACAATAGTAGATTCTCCTTTTGCGTATTCTATCTGCGTGTCCAGTATTACCTTGGGAACTCTCGAACCGAGAAATTCTGATAATCGGGACGGATCATAGATAAGCAGGCCGTCAAAATCCTTCACCCCTACTGCTGAGCTGTATGCGGATTTGGGCGAATTGATATATGCCGGCGGATTTACAAGCACCTGCCAGTCTGAATAGTTTGAGCAGTATCTCTCAACACCTGCAAGAAATTTCCTGCCCGAGGCCCTTGAAGTGTCTATTGTAATCAGAATCTTTTTCAAAACATACCTCTTGTCGCAATTTGGCGATATTTTACCGCATTTTGGGCTTGGAATCAAGTTTTGATATGAGATAATAGCGTGCACTACAATTAACTGGAGAGCTTTTAATTATGGATATGCGCGAAAATATGCTCAGCTTATACAGGCGTGAGGGCTATGAGAAGGCCCCGGCAGGCTTTAATCTATGCCCGAGCAAGATTGAAGAGTTTCAAAGGAAACATCCTGAGGCCGAGAGCTATCAGGATTATTTCGAATTTCCTTACCGAATCGTTGTGGACCCGGGCTTTGGTTGGGCTTTTGAAAATAACGGCCTTCTGCCTGAGAGAAACGTTGACTGGAATGAATTCTATCCCGAGGGCTTCAGCCACCGCGTAGATTTCGATATCTGGGGAGTTGCCCATGAGGAGAACCCAAATTCAATGCATATGACTCAGATGCACCACCCTATGCAGGATTTTGATTCTGTTGAGCAGATTGAGAATTACCCCTGGCCGGATTTCACAGGAGTTGACTTTGAGCAGTTTGCGGATTCCTGCAGAAATATAAGAAGCAGGGGGCTCGCTGTTTTTGTGTGGATGGAGTGTACGATCTGGGAAACGGCATGGTATATACGGGGCATGGATAATCTGATGCTTGATATGACTATGGGCGACCCTAAAGCCTCGAGGCTTCTGGATATCATCACTGAAAAGGCCTGCTACAGAGCGGAGAAGTTTGCGGCAATGGATTCGGATATCCTCGGGCTCGGAGATGATATCGGTATGCAGAATACAACGATTATGTCTCCTGAGATGTATCGTGAGTGGCTTCAGCCGCGTTTGAAAAAGGTGATTGATGCTGCCAAATCGGTAAATCCCGACATCCTCATAAGCTATCATTCCTGCGGGAAAGCCACAGGCCTGATCCCTGAACTTATAGAGGCCGGGATAGACATCTTAAACCCCGTGCAGCCTGAATGTATGGATTTTGAAAAGGTTCACGCAGATTTTGGCGACAAGATCTCTTTCAACGGTACTATAGGCACTCAGCAGCTTATGCCTTTTGGAACGCCGCAGGAGGTTAAGGATCAGGTGAAGAAGAATCTGGATATAGCAGGGCAGAAGGGCGGGCTGTTTTGCTGCCCATCGCATGTTATCGAGCCGGAGGTGCCTTGGGAGAATATAGAAGCCTATGTTGAGGCTTGCAGGGAATACAAATAAGAATTTTTAAGGATTGCGAAAATGAAATTCAAGGGATTTGTTTTTTTAGCTTTTTCGGCTGTCTTTCTCAGCGGATGTATGACAGGCAAAGAGAACCAGAAGCTTACAGTGGCGGGAGTGGACAACCCTGTAATATCGCTTAACGGCGTGTGGAAATTTTCCATAGACCCTCCCGAAAAATTCTGGCAGAAAGGCTTAGACACCTCAGACTGGGCTGATATCAAAGTTCCGGGAGAGTGTCAGATGCAGGGATTTCCGATAAAAGCAGACACCCCCTTTGCATACAGGCAGAGCTTTGAAGTGCCCGAAGATTTCAGCGGCAAAAAGATCTCGCTGGATTTCCACGGGGTTTACAGCTACGCACGAGTATGGGTGAATGGTGAGTTTTTGCGGGAACACTTTGGCGGCTTTACCAAATGGAGCTGCGATATAACAGACCTTGCAGAGCCCGGACAAACAGCCGAGCTTGCAGTGGAGGTGGTTGACAGAAGCGATGATATCTCCGGAGCAAGCGATTATGCAAAGCATAACATTGGCGGTATTCTAAGAGATGTTGAGCTCAGCGCTGTGCCTGTTCAGCATTTTGAAAAGCTGCATATCGAAACAGAGCTGGACGAAAAATATAAGGACGCGCAGCTGAAAATAAACTACAGCCTTTCCCGCTCAGAGCCCTCTGATGTGCTCTTCAGGCTTTTAGACGATCATGGCCAAGTGATAAAAAAAGAGAAGCTCGCTGAGGCACAAAAACAGGGCACTGTATTGATGGATATCCAGTCTCCAAGGAAATGGAACAGCGAAAGTCCATACCTCTACACGCTCTCAGCAGAGATTGTCGAAGGGGGCAGGGTTTTATATCGCTGCCCGGAGAAAGTGGGCTTCAGGGAAGTGGAAGTTAGAGGCGAGAAGCTTTATGTAAATGGCGATGAGGTAAGGCTTAGAGGTGCCAACCGGCACGATCTGCACCCCGAGCTTGGAAGATGCGCAACCGCAAAATATGACAAGCTCGATGCCCTGCTCGCAAAACAGGCAAATATGAATTTCATCAGAACATCTCATTACCCCCCAACAGAGAGATTCCTGGACTACTGCGATCGTTACGGGATTTATGTGGAGGATGAATCGGCTATATGCTTCCAGTACAAAGGCACCTCGCAGAATAAGGATAAATTTACCAGCCGCTATCTATCTCAGCTGAGGGAAATGGTAAACAACCACCGCAATCACCCGAGCGTGATAATATGGTCTGTGGGCAATGAAAGCACCTACGGAAAGAATTTCCAGAAATCCTACGACTGGATCAAAGCCAACGATAAAACAAGGCCGGTGATGTTCAGCTTCCCAAACACCGTGCCGGATAAAAAGAAGGTGTACGACATCCTAAGCCTGCATTATCCAAAGTGGCACGGCAATGATAAAGTGCAGGGCTTTCCAATCAAAGATTTCGACCGCAGCGGGATGCCCGTTATATATGATGAATGGGCGCATGTTGCCTGCTACTGCACCGACAGCCTCAGGGTAGAGCCGAACATAAGGGCGTTTTGGGAGAGAAGCCTTGATAAGATGTATGCCAATCTGCTCAAATCAGGAAGCGGTGCAGGCGGAGCGATCTGGGGGATGATAGACGAAACATTCTTCCTGCCTGAAGGCCTGCCCGGCAGGGGAGAGATCTGGGATAATCAGGGCAAGAACGGCAGCACTGAGGCCCGCGGCCCAGCAATCGGTTATGGCGGATGGGGGATAGTGGATCCTTGGAGGAGGAAGAAGCCGGAATTTTGGAGAACCAAGAAGGCATACTCGCCTGTGAAGATTCTCGAAAAGCAGGTTGATGAATTTACCTCGGGCGAACAGCTCAAGCTGAAAGTGCATAACAGATTCAACCATACCAGCCTCAGCGAAGTCGCTGCTGAATGGCAGTATATGGGCAAATCAGGATTTGCATTTTCAGATATAGATGCCGGCGAAGAAGGCCTGCTGTCTCTGCCTGCATTGAACTGGCAGGGCGGAACCGAGCTTTCAGTCAAGTTCTTCAAAGACAGGAGGCTTCTCGACAGATACAACATTCGAATCGGAGAACAGGGCAGTAAACTCCCTGCAATAAAAGAAGACGGCAAGATAACTCTCCAGAGAAGCTCTTCGCAAACGAGAGCCAGAGGCGAGAACTTTGAGCTCGTTTTAGATAAAGAGGACGGCCTGATAAAAGACCTCAAAATTGGCGGCGAGCTGGTTATAAAATCCGGGCCGCATCTGAATATCAAAATCTTTGAAAAACTCGGATGGAACAGCCCGATAAAAGCCCTTGCCGGCAAGAAATGGGAAGTGGAGTCTTCGAGCTGTTCAGTTAAGAAGGGCGTTTTTCTGGCAGATATAAAGGGCAGCGCAGGGAAGATTTCAGCGGAATTCAAATTCCGGATTAACGCAGCGGGCGTTGCAGAGATTGAATGCAAAGCGACAGGTCTGCCTGAGGGCAAACACATAAAAGAAGCGGGCTTTAAATTCATCACAGCGGATGCCGAAAAGGTGAGCTGGGACAGGGAAGGCTATTTCACGGCTTATCCGGAAAACGATCTTTCCCCTCAAAAGGGCTCAGCAGATCTTTCTTATGCCCCTGAGATGAAATACAGGAAAAAGCCCGAACACCTCTGGGTATATGATACGCAGGACTTCTTCTATTTCGGCACCGACAAGCGTTTTCCGCTTAGCAGGCTCGCCCGCGGGCTAAAGGAAAATATCTACCGCTATTCTGTCTTTTACGAAGGCGGCGGGCGGCTGGATGTGTTGAGCGATGCGAATCTCGGCTGCCGATACAAAAGAGAGGCCGGCAAAGATACACTTATCATAAACAGTATCTGGGACTACCCCGACCTGCAATGGGGCAACTACGCAAAGTTTATAAAAACAAAGAGCAGCTTCTCTGCAAAGGCTGTAATAGAGCTTAAGCAAGACCTTTAGGCTTCAAGGCTTTGAAGGGAAAATCAGTTTCAGCCAGTTTCGGCCGGCAGGATAAATCCTCTGCTCAGATTCTGCCGGCTATTCGCTGTCAACTTTGCTTATCACAAGCTCGAGGAGTTTATCGAGCCCGTCCCAAGCCTTTTTGCTGAAAGTGAAGGTTTTAGTTTGCCCTTCGCTGGTGTATTCAACAGTGAATTTCCCGTCAGACTTAAAATTCGTGTAGTCAACCGCTTCAATCTGGTCGAATGGGATCTGTGTGTCTTTGTCCACGGTGATTTTTTCATCATCGGCGTAGATGCGTTTTTTCCTGAAGAGCATATAGCCCGCTGCCGAGGCGATCGCTGCCGGCAGCCCGAAAAGCCAGAACTGCTGATTAAAGATCAGCGTATGATCGGGCTTTCCATCAACTGTATGATCATCAATGAATCCCTGATTCATATGGCCGTCGTAGGTGAACCAGCCGGTAAGAATCAGAAAAACTATTGCAGCAATTCCCCAATTGCCAATACGATACGAACTGTACTTTATTTCAAGAGACATAGAAACCTCACGTTTAGACCGAAAACTGCGGGTAATCTTAGCAAAGAGTCTGTTATAATCAAGTTAATATTAAAACTCTTTCCATTCAGCGGCGAATTCCGCAAAATCGAGCATATTCACGATATCATCAGGCACGGGATACGGAGCCAGATCAGCCTTCTGCACATAGCCGGGCTGGCCGTATTCGGTGAGCCAGTAATTGCGGAAGAAATCGAAATCGGCCATATCAACTGCTCCGTCGGGGTTTTCGGGGGCAAAATCGGCCGGCACGAACGGTACATCACGCGGGATAAAATCGATGGACGGGTCGTCCTGAAAGCCAATTCCCCCGCCGTTTAACACTAAATTAAAATCGTTGAACAGATTCGTCCCGATTATCCCGTCCAGCGTTCCACCTTCGGGTGAGGGCACATCATGCACTACCACAGGAACGTTTTTAAATTCGAGCCAGTTCCCAAGAGCGGGAATCGTTATCTTGTCTATAACAAAGCCCGGGAGCATTATCACATCTCCGGTAACGCCGGAGGCGTACAGCTCGAAATCCGGATTCATCGGATCAAGCCCGAGCCTCGCTGCCACCCTGTTGCCAACTATCGTAGCCTGAGCTCCGGTATCGAACATAAATCTGTCTTTGTCATAGGCGAGGTTGCCGTTGTTTTCCATATCAACAGCAGAAACAAACATAAGGCTCTGAGAGCTCATGCCCTGGATAACCGAAGGCGAAGAGGGGCTGAAATCCCCGCCGAGCCCGTCAAGGCTTGGGGTGTAGGAGATCATCGCAGCGCCCAGCGGCCTGAGCTCAAGGGGTATGCTGTTTGGATATTCCGGTATTTCGGAATCGTAGTAGTCGAATACCTCCAGCTTCGGCCCTGAATAGCTGCGTGAATTCTTTTCAACCGAGATCTGAGTGTCCATATCTATCGTAACACTCCAGCTTGCCGCCATCGGGCAGCCTATCACGGTGGGCAGGTCAGGCTCGTCCTGAGCGGGGGGCTCGCCGGCAAGAACGGCAAAATTCGAAAGCCCCACCATATCATCCAGCGATAAATCGCCGGTTTGTTCGTCTATTGAGCCAAGGCCGGCGATATAAACGCCAATCGGCTTGGAAACGAGGGTGTCAACATAGCCGGCAATCCCGCCGATTGTCATATAGTTGCTGGTCATATAGTAGTAGTCGAGGCCGAGATTCATTCGCTTTTCATACCCGAAAACCATCGAGGATGCGCCGGTATCAAACACGCCCACCTCATAATTTTGATTTGGATCTGAAATCAGCGGCCCTCCCCTTACATAATGCTCCTTCACGGCCTCATACTCCAGATCCTGCTTCCTCTCATTGGTAAGCGTTACGGCGGCATAAGGCACAAACCCGATTACTGAAGGCGAATCAATGAGGTATGGATTTCCTTCGGCCTCGCTCATTGCGGAGATTTCGGGTTTCTCGGAAAGCCATCGCACAGCCTTTATCTCAAGGCCTCCCGGGAGATAGCCCTCGCTGTTTTTACCGGCCGATAAGAGAGCCGCAAAAACCAAAATCAAAACAAATATTTTCTTCATAATTTCCTCTCAGAGTTTTTTATGATTATAACAGCCCTAAAGCTAAATCAAAAATTTTATTTGGATAAGCGCATAAAAAAGGGCTCCGAATCCGTCCGGAGCCCTTGCCGTTGTTACATTGCCGTGTTTGATGCACGTAGGAGATTCATTATCCTGTAATTCATACGCACTTGGGGCAGATCTGGTTCGGGCATTCCTCGCCCCGTTCCACCATCGCAACGTTGCTCAGTGTGGTATCTGCGATCTGTTCGAGGGCGTTTTTCGTGAAGAATGCCTGATGCCCTGTTACCAGCACATTCGGGAACATCAGCAGCCTTGCGAAGGTGTCATCGGTGATGATTTCGTTTGAGAGGTCTTCAAAGAAGAGCTCCTCTTCCTCTTCGTAAACATCAAGGCCGAGATATCCGATTTTCCCGCTTTTCAGCCCTTCAATGGCGGCCTTGGTATCAATCAGTGCCCCGCGGCTTGTATTGATCAGCATCACATTATCGCACATCTGATTTATGGCGTCTGCATCAATAATGTGGTGAGTCTGCTTAACAAGAGGGCAGTGAAGGCTGATGATGTTGCAGGTTTTCAGGAGCTCATCCAGCGGGAGATACTTAACCCCCATCTTCTCGCATTCCTCGTTGATATACGGGTCGTATGCGTAGAGCTCGCATTCAAAGCCCTTGAGTATCTTAAGAACAATCTCGCCTATCTTGCCTGTTCCGATTATACCCACCTTAGACTGGCTCAAATCGAATCCAAGCAAGCCTTGAAGCTCGAAATTGCCCTCTCGAACCCTTGACCTTGCCCGGCAGAGATTCCTGTTCAGGGCGAGGATCATAGCGATTGTATGCTCTGCCACTGCATTCGGTGAATACGCCGGCACGCGAACAACCTTGATATCGTGTTTTTTTGCCGTGCAAAGGTCCACGTTGTTGTAGCCTGCGCAGCGAAGTGCGACAGTTTTCACTCCCCCCTCAGCTAGTTTCTCTATTGTCTCTTCGCCGAGGTCGTCGTTTACGAACGCACATACCGCCCCGAAGCCCTCTGCCAGATGGGCTGTTTCAGGGTTAAGACGCTGCTCGAAAAACTGAATCTTATGCCCGTAGCTCTCGTTGAGCTTCTGCATAAAATTCTGCGTGTAGGTTTTGTTGCTGAATAATGCTATCTTCATATTTCCCCCGTTTTGAGCGAATATCACACAATCCGCTACGAGCCTGAGGCGGTCAAGTTCTAATACTCTCTCTGAAATTACGGCGTAGGCTTGAGCTCCCTGCGGTCTTTATTCACTTTAATGCCCTTTTGCTTCTGTTCCTCGCTGTAAAGTTCCGAAACCGGCAGCTTGCCCAGGTTTATCAGAATAGCCCGAACCTTGGTGCTGCTTTTATTTTTCTCGAGCAGTTCGGCCTTTTCCATCAGTTTCTGTTTTGTTTTATCGTGCCAGGTCATCGTTTCAAGAGAAGCAAAAGCGTAATTATCACCGTTTTCCACAAGCTCATTTACCAGTTTATCAAGCGCCTTTTCGTATTTGCCGTAGTAGCAGCAGGCCTCAGCGGCCATCATAGCCACCTGCTGATTATCATCCTCCATCGCCTTCTGAAGCTCCTTCGGGCACATCTCCGCTGAGAGCTCGTTCTTAGATGCAATCTCAGCAAAGCCCACAGCCCCCCAGAACCTTATAGACGGGTATTTGCTTTTGAGCCTTTCAGAGAAGCTGGTTTTATAGTATGTTTTCGCCTCGCTGGCCTGCTCTGCAGCCTTGTGAAGCTCATCAAGGGGGTATCCTGCTTTTCTAACCCAACTGTATAAATCAATGCTCTTATCACGAGTGGTTTCAGGGAAGAAGCCGAGATCACCTGTTTCTCTTATATGTTCTGAAACCTTCTTACGAAGCTCGGTAAGCTTTTGCCTGTGTTTGCTCTGTTCTGCAAGGTTGTCGAGCTCTTTTGGGTCTTTCTCGATATCGAAAAGCATCTCGTGCGGGCCAGGCCTGTATGGCTGGAGCCATTTGTCGTTCTTCCCGCCTGAGAGCACGTAATCATCCCATCCAAGATTTGCCGGCATCCCCCACTGATAGAAATTTCTCAGGCAGCGGGGCTTATGCGGGATATAGCTGCGGATGTATTTGTATTTACCGTCGGTAACGGTTCTTGCTGGGTCGTAGTGGCTGGATTGATTGCAGCGGAACCCAAACTGATACTCCCTTGGCTCCTCGGCATATTTGCCCATAAACGCCTTGCCCTGCATATGGCTCGGTTTTCTCTCGCCGATAATGCTGAATATTGTCGGGGCGAAATCCACGAATCCCACAAGCCTGTCTGAAACCGTGCCCGGCTCGAATTCCACAAGATGCCTCCACTTCGGCGGAACATATATAATAAGCGGAATATGCAGGCCAGTGTCATAAACAAAGCCCTTCCCGCGGGGCAGGCAGCCGCCGTGGTCGCTGTAGAAGAAGATAATCGTATCATCAGCGAGCTCTTTCTCGCGGAGGTGCTTGAGGAATATCCCAACCCATTTATCAATATCCTGCACCCCCTCAAGATGGAAGGCGTAGTCTGAGCGGGTCTCCTCAATATCCGGAACGTGCTCGGGCAAATCGAGCTTGCGCGGCATAATCCCGTCTTTAGAGAAATCTCTGCGTCCCTCAAGGGTGAACGAGCGAACACGCCCCATATGGGTGGCAAATGCGTTGAATATCGAGAAGAACGGCTTGCCCTTGGGCCTTTTGCCGCTGTCGTATGAGGCCTTCTTCCAGCACTCATCCCACATCTCCCAGTGGTTGTGTTTGGTGTTGTAGTCTGTCTTTTTGTTGTTGGTGCAGTAATAGCCGATCTTGCGAAGATAGTTGGGATAGAAGATGTCGTCCGGCGTTTTGAACCGTCTCCGGTGAAAATCCATGCCGTATTTCGTGGCGTAGCAGCCGGTGATAAGGCTCGAGCGTGCAGGGGAACACTGAGGCCCCGTTGACCAAGCATTGGTAAACTTGATCCCCCGCTCTGCAAGGGAGTCTATATTTGGCGTTTTAACGGTTTCGTTGCCGTAGCAGCCGAACTGATAGTAGCTTGTATCTTCTATAGTCAGCCAGAGGAAATTCGGCATATCCTGCCCGCTGCGGGCAGAGAAAACATTCCCCGCCAATCCGGCGACACCTAAACCAACTGCGTTTTTGAGAAAACTTCTGCGACTTTGCACGATAATCTCCTTAAAATTTGTTTCAAATAAATCATAATCATAACATTTTTACAATAAGCTGGCAAATCAGCAGCGTGAAAAATTGCTGCAGCAGCGCATTTATTATGTTAATGTAATCAGGCAGGCTTAAACGGACATTTTTCCCGCTTTGCTTCGATTTGTTTTAACGGTAAAGTTCAATATAATTGCCCTGCTTCAATTTCAACTTTTAATTATCACAGGATAAATCAATGAGAACAGTAGGCCAGTTAAGCGAGAATTTTATCATAAAACCGGAAGATTATGAGGGCTTCATAGATTTCAGCGGCGATGTTTTCGCCAGCTCAGGACCTCTGCATATTGAAATCGGCTCGGGGAAGGGCACGTTCCTCGTTCATCAGGCATCCGCTGAACCGGAGGTGAATTTTATCGGTATCGAATGGGCAAGGAAATACTACCGCTACGCCGCAGACCGGATGCGCAGATGGGGGCTGACAAACGTTAGAATGCTTCGAACCGATGCTGCTGTCTTTATCCGCGGGCATATAGCAGACCAAAGCGTTGACTGCTACCATATATACTTCCCCGATCCGTGGCCCAAGGCAAAGCACAATAAACGCAGGTTCATCAGCGAGAAGAACCTCCCAGAGCTTATCAGAACGCTAAAGCCCGGCGGGATAATAAACGCTGCAACAGACCACGATGATTATTATGAGCAGATTTGCAGGGTGCTTTTTGAAAGCGGGAAGGATGATTTCGAAGAGATTGAATTTATAAAGCCCGCAGGTGCCGAAGAAGGCGAGAAAACAGGAACAAATTTTGAGCGTAAGTATATTCCTGAAGGAAGAATCACAAAAACAGCTGCCGTTAGGAAGAAAGGATAATGATGCCGGAATTACTCCCAGATAAATGCCCGCTGGAAGGGCAGAAAAGATTTAAGCTGGTATGCTGCGAGGCCCTTCGGCGCGAGGCTTATCTCTGCGCAGCGAGGAGCAGGAACATTGTGGATATCCAGTTCCTGAGAAGAAGCCTCCACGATACCCCCGAAATGCTCAACGAAACCCTCGCCAAAGCCTTGGCAGGCACTAAGGACAGCGAGGGCAATGAGTATGATGCGATCCTGCTGGGATACGGCCTCTGCAGCAACAGCGTACTGGGGATCAAGGCCGATGTCCCGCTGGTTATCACGCGTGCTCACGACTGCGCCGCAATACTGCTGGGCAGCCGGCACCGCTACCAGCAGCTTTTCGATTCGGAGAAGGGGATATTCTGGTATTCACCCGGCTGGATTGAAACCTGCCTTATGCCCGGGCAGGATAAGCACGAGAAGATGAGGCAGGAGTATGCAGAGAAATACGGCGAGGACAACGCCGATTACCTAATGGAGATGGAGCAGAGCTGGATTCAGGAATATTCGAAGGCGTTTTTCGTGAAGTGGCCGGAGTTTGAAACGCTCGAATTCGAGGAATACACAAAAAAATGCGCTGAATACCTCGGATGGGAGTATCGAAAAATAGAGGGCAGCAGTGAACTGATGCAGAAGATGTTCGACGGCCGCTGGGATCGGGAAGATTTCCTCGTTGTACCCTCAGGAGAGGTGATTCATGAAAGCGTGTGCGATGATAAAATAATGGGCTGCGGATAGATTTGCGTCCTGTGGCGAGCTGCAAGTCCGCCTGCGGCGGATGGCTCGTTGCAAAATCATTAGTGAAAAATCAGCGGAGATTAGTGGTTAGTAAATCCTTAGTGAAAAATTAGTGTAGATTAGCGGCTGAAAAATTTTCTCTCCGCCTTTTCCTATATTAAATATTTAACCTGTAAATCCTTGCCCCGTAGCCAAAGCGGTTCGGGGATGTAAATCCTGTCAAAAAAATATCCCCTCCGTTTCCTCTCCGCCTCCGGCGGACAGGCTCTCCGCCTGCGGCGGGGGAGGGCACGATGCCCGCGAAGGGATTTAAAAGGTTACTATTTTTTGAGGGGTTTGCCGGCCTTGCAGCTTCGTCTTATTTTTGTCCTTGTCATATTCGTCCTAATTCGGCCTTCGGAGGCGAACCTGATTGTTCGCCCCCAGATTTTTAGACCTCTCAGGCTGATTCTATCTGGCTGTAGATTTTATTCACCCAGTCCGGCCCGCCGGCTTTTTTCTTCGGCAGATTCTGCATAAGGCTCATCGTTTTAGCTTTATCCATAAATCCCTCGAGGAAAAGCATCTGCACGCTGTTGGCTGCTGCAAGGCGGTGGTAGTAATTATCTGCATGGCAGGCATCTTTAAGCACCTGCTCGGCTTGGCTGTGTACCCCGAATCTCAGGAGGGTTTCTGCTGCTGGAATCTGCACATCAAGCTTTTCATCTTTCAGCAGTTTCTGGATTGTCTGTATATGGGGTCGTGCTTTCCTGCCGAGAATGAGATAGCCGGTTGCCGCCCAGTATCTGATTATCGGGCATTTAGCCCCTGCGGCCATCTCAAAAACCGCCATCTTTTCGGGGTCGCCGTCTGAGGCGATTTTGGCTATCTCAGCAATACGCTGAATCTGATAATCCTTAGACTGCGCAAAATCATAAATCGTTCCGTATTTCTCTGCGATTTTCTCAAACATACCCTCGGGGATAAATCCTGCATCTCTGGTCTTAACAATCTCGTTTTTAAGCTTTTCTTCAAGCTCCCTTTGTTTGGAGGCGTTTTCCACGCTGTAAGCGAGATTGTTCATTTCGTGAGGGTCGTCCGGTATGAAGTACAGCTCTTTTCCGGGCTTTTTCTGCCAGTATCGAGCTTCCTCCCAGCTGCACCTTCCCTGTTTGTATTCTTCATACCACAGCCCCATAATATTCTGAACTCGGAAAGGATATCCGTACTGCTGCCCCCATGGACGGTGCGGAGTGTAATTGCGGACATAGCGCCATTTTTCCGTGCGCACGGCACGCACTGCATCATATCGCTCATCCATACGGTTTCTGTAAAGATAGGCATACTCGCGTTTTGGCTGCTTATATTTGCCGAGGAAAGCCCTGCCTTCGTAGTTCTCAGGGGGCTTCACGCCCGCAAGGCTCAGCACTGTAGCGGGGAAATCTGCAAACGTTACCACATCCTCGCACCACTGCCCGGGCTTTACTGGAGCCAGATGCTTCCATTTTTCGGGAAAATACACAATAAACGGCACACGCGTCCCTGAGTCGTGGATGTTTCGCTTGCCTCGAGGCAGAGCGCCGCCGTGGTCGCCATAGTAGAAGATGATGGTATTCTCAGCCTCGCCGGATTTTTTGAGCTCTTCAAGCTTATCACCGATCCACTTGTCCATCAGCGTCATATTGTCGTAGTAAACTGCAACGTTGTATCTGATTTCTTTAGTGTCGGGGTAGTAGGGCGGGAGCTTTACCTCAGATGGGCTCAGCCTCGGGGTTTTCGGTATTAGCCCCTTATCTCTTCTCTGCTTTACCCTGCTGTCTGTTATCTGGCCTTCGTGGGAGATTGTGGTATTAAAAACGGCCATAAACGGATTGCCCGCAGGCCTATTTTTGTAATGGGCGTTCCAACTGCATTCATCCCATATATCTCTATCGTTCCATGGGAAATTGTAGTCAGTCTTTTTCTTGTTTGTGCAGTAGTACCCTGCCTGCTGGAGAAGCTCGCCATAGGTTTTGAGGCCTTTGGGAATCTCTACACTGCTTCTGTGGTTTTGCAGGCCGAGAGATGATGCGTACATACCCGTAATGAGCGTCGATCTTGCCACAGAGCATACCGGCGCATTAGCGAAGGCGTTTTTGAATCGAACGCCGTTGAAGCCGAGCTTGTCGAGATTCGGCGTTTTGGCGTTTTCATCGCCGTAGCAGCCCAGATAAGGGCTGTTGTCTTCGCTGGTAAGCCAGAGTATGTTTGGTCTTTCCTGCTCAGCGGCAAACAAATTTACTCCTGAAGCTGCGAGGAATGCCCCAAGTCCGCAGCTTTTCACAAAATGCCTTCTGTTCATATCTAAACCTTTAAATTATAACTGTAAAAATAATTAACCCTTACAAGTATATTGCATAAACCGCAATTTTTTTACGCATTTTCCTTTAACAATCATTTTTTAATCAAAATTTTCTTTGGTTAAGGGATATAGAGTTTAACTAAGCAGCTCAAATTTTACAGAAAAATCAAATTTTTTAGAAAAACAAGTAGTATTGCTTGGCGGCTTCGGTCGATTTTCATTAAAATGAAAAATGTTTTCCTTGAATTATTCTGCTCCTTCAGTAAAACCCTTGTTTATTCGCCGGCAGGCTGATTTTAAACGGTTTTGGGTTGTTTAAAAATCCTGTACGCCTTATTAAGGGTATTTTCATAAACCTGCTGCGATCTTACGGGGCGAAATCGAATCCGGCAGAAAAAAAGGCGGATAAAATGAAAGTCTGGCTTGACATACCTGCCTTAGGTTTATAGACTGCCTCGCTATTTCTTTGTCTTATCTTACTTTATTTTTGCATTATTTTGCTAAGAAAGGGGTTGTAAGATACCTATGACGAACTCAGTTAAAGACATTATAAAGATCGGAGAATCTGTGCACGCCTCTATCCCCTCAATGAACAGGGTGATGAAGGTGGTGTTTGAAAATGCTTCTGGAAGCGAGGAAGCAGTGGAAAAGATCTGCGAAAAGATTCGCCAGCAGGCGGAAAACGGCGCAGACTACATAGAGGTAAACGTTGACGACTTCTATGCAGAGGATTCTGCCCGCGCAGAAGAAATGATGCGTCAGTTTGTTCAGCTCACTGCAGAACACGGGCGGGGAGTGCCGGTATGCGTGGACAGCAGCAACGATGAGCTGATTATTGCCGGCCTTGAGGCTTGGCAGGAAGCCGGAGCGCCGGAAAGGCCTATGGTGAATTCAGTTAAGCCTCATAATATGGACAGGCTCTTCGAGCTTTCCCGCAAGATGCCGTTTGTTTTTATTGCTCTTATTATGATTGAACAGGGCAGCAGCGCTGAGGAAGACCTTGAAAAGAGCGTTTCCACAGCGGAAATGATATTCGATAAGGCAATCGAATACGGCTTCAAGCCCGAAGAGATGTACTTCGATACATCCGCCTTCCCGCTGGCTATTGATTTGCCTATGAACCCAGGGCAGCCGGGAAGAACTTGGCTTGCATTTGAAACGATCAAAGCAATTAAGAGCAATCCCAAGTTTGAAGGCGTTCGCTGCTCGCTTGGTATAAGCAACTGCTTCCGAGATATCCCGGGCTCGAAAAATGCCATAGCGGCTGCGTATCTGGGAGTTGCGCTGGAATACGGCCTGGACGCAGGAATTGTGAACGTTTGCGGGAAGCTCTTAGAAACCGAGCCGGACGAAAAACTAACAGATATGGTAAGAAAGTTTGCTTCGCTGGACGGCAGCCCCGAAAAACTCGGCGATGCTATGACAGCAATAAGCACTTACTGCACTGAAAACAGGTAAAGGAGATTGTTATGCCAATTGAAAATTTAGTACAGAAGGGCGTTGTAATTGGGGACGGTGCTTTTGGTACGATGCTGTATCAAAAGGGCGTTTTCATCAATGCCTGCTTTGAGGAACTCAACCTCACAAAACCGGATCTAATCAGAGAGATTCATACTGAGTATGCCGCAGCGGGATGTGATTTCCTCGAAACAAACACCTATGCGGCAAACAGCATCAAGCTTGCAGGTTTCGGTCTTGCAGACAAGGTGGAAGAAATAAATATGCGTGGAGCGGAGCTGGCGCGTGAATGTGCGGGCGAATCCCTTGTGGCAGGTTCTGTGGGCTCGGCCTCCACTGCAAGCGATGCCGCAGAGAGCGATAACTACCTTGATGATGTGCGAAGGGCGTATGCAGAGCAGATAGCTGCGCTGGATAAGGCCGGCGTGGATCTTCTGGTTTTCGAAACATTTGCAGATGTAAACGCTATGCTTGCTGCTCTGGATGCCGCTGCTGATAATACAGACAGAAAAATCATCGCTACCCTCCGCCCGGCTTTGAACTGGCGTGAGCGCGGAGCAGAGCGAATTAAATCCGCTCTTGCAAGAGTGGCGGAAAGGGAAAACGTATTCGCCTGCGGCTTCAACTGCGGGATGGGGCCTTCGGATATGCTTGAGCTGCTCGATGAAACCAGAGAGCTTACAGACAAGCCATTCTGCATCCAGCCGAATGCAGGCCTTCCCCAGAACGTTGACGGGCGTAGCATCTATATGTGCACGCCGGAATATATGGCGGAATACTCCAAGCGGATGTATGAGAAAGGCGCCGATATTATAGGCGGCTGCTGCGGAACTACTCCCGAGCATATAAGCGAGATTGCCAAGGCGGTTAAGGGCGTTTCAAAGGCAGACCAGAAGGCAAGGGTGTACAGCGTTAAGGCATCCGGGCAGGATGAAAAGCTCGAAAAGCCCGTTGTTCCTCTCGAAGAGAGAAGCCTTGTGGGCAGGAAGCTTGCGAATAATGATTTTCTAACTACAGTGGAAATCACTCCGCCCAGGTCTATTTCGCTGGAGTCCACTGCGGAGAAGGCCGAAAAGTGCAGGTCTGCCGGGGTGGATGCTATAAATATCCCCGATGGTCCGCGTGCATCATTCAGGCAGTCTGCCCTTGCAACTGCTGTTAGAATAAAGCAGGCCGGCATATCGCCTATCCTCCACGTATGTTCGAGGGATAAGAATATTATTTCGCTTCAGTCTGATATGCTTGCTGCTGCCTCAATGGGCATAAACGATATGCTCTTTGTAACCGGAGACCCCCCGAAGGTGGGCGATTATCCCGATGCAACAGGCGTGTTTGATGTGGATGCTATCGGCATGGCAAGGATGGCAAGAATGCTCAATTCCTCAAGGGATATAGCGGGCAGCGAGGTGCCCGATGCCACAAAAATGACAATCGGCGTGGGCGTGAATCCCGGGGCGAACGATTTCGAGAGAGAAATCGAACGTTACAAAATGAAAGTGGAAGCCGGGGCAGAATACTGCGTTACCCAGCCCGTATTCGACTTGGACACGTTTTTCCGCTTCACAGACGCCATAAGCGGCTACGAGATCCCTGTTATTGCAGGAATATGGCCGTTTACAAGCAAACGGAACGCTGAATTTATGGCAAATGAGGTGCCCGGGATAGTTGTGCCCAAAGAGCTGATAGACAGGATGGGCAAAGCGGACAACAAAGAAGACGCCGCTAAGACAGGAATCGATATAGCCAGAGAATCCATCGAGGCAATACGCGATAAGATTGCAGGCCTTGCCGTGAGCGCACCGTTCGGGAAAGTGGACCTTGCGATTTCTGTAATTCAGTAGCGATTGAAGCAAACAATTGAAATAAGAAAGCCGCTGTTGAACGATTCAGCGGCTTTTTCTTAAATCTAATCTCTGTATTATGCCCTGCGTTTTCTGATAAACGCACCGCCAAGCCCCAGAAGGGCGATAGTTGCAGGTTCGGGGGTGATTGTGAGCGTGAAGTTTTCGCCTTCTGCGAAATCAGAATCGTTTATTTCGTATGTCCCCGGATTGAGCCCGAGTCCGGAAATAGTGTTGTTCTCAAATATTGCTGTCCCGCTTACTTGAACTATATTGTTTTCGTCTATGTCTGCGTCATCAAACCCAAGTTGTTGAGTTTCAATACTCGTGTCACTGGCGTATAAGAACATAGTACTTCCAGAAAAGCTGGATGCAGAGACCAATTCGCTTGTACCGAAAACAGTTACTTGTGAGTCAAAGTCTGTAATAAAAGTTAAATCGCCTGTGCTTTCGCTGCTTGCAAATACAATAAAAGGTTCTTTGGGGTATAAATTCGCTGCCGAATCACCGCCAGATCCATCTCCTGGCCTATACTCTACAGAACCGGAATCATAAAATCTCGTAAGATCGAGACTGCCGCTAAACGTTGCCAAAACATCCCCGTCCTCAGGATAAATATTCATTATTATCCCTGCGGAGTAGGCCTGCTGAATGCAAGCAAGAGCAAAAACGGCAGTAACCAAAAAACGTTTCATCTGCAAATACCTTTCACAACTAATTTGCTTGAAGAATAAGATAGACATTCATTCATTTATGGCTTAAATTAACAAGCCTTATTAAATTATTCAAGAAAAATTACATAAAATTTGAAAAATTTTCTAAACTTAAATTTTTTTTGTAAGGAATTTGCAATTGGAGGGAATACTATGTGAAAGCAAATTTTTATTTATTTGGTTTGTTATGAAAAACAAGGCTCAAAAAAGCCAGGAAGAACTTACAGTACTCTGGACCAGAGCCCAAAGCGTTGTAGCGGGATTTATTTCAACTTTGGTGCCTGATTTTCAGGATGCAGATGATATCCTTCAGAATGTGGCTGTTATCCTCGTGAGCAAATTCGACGAGTACGACCGAAACCGCTCTTTTACTTCGTGGGCAGTTGGTATTGCCAGGAATGAGGTGCTTCGGTACTACGAAAGAGGCAAGGGCAGGGAGAAATGCCTCTCGCAGGATGCGATAGAGCAGCTCGAGAAGGTGTACTGTCAGGAAAATGAGAACTTAACCTCTCTTAAGACTGAGCTGAATAGATGCATTTCCAAACTCAGGGGCAAATGGAAACTGGTCGTAGAGCTGCATTACTACAGCGGCCTTGCGCCGGGAAGAATTGCCCAGAAGCTCGGGATGACTACAAACAATATTTACGTTCTGATGCACAGGATCAGGCTTGCTCTGAAAGACTGTGTGATGAAGGCCTCGGGGATGAAGTGATGGACAGCAGTAATATTGAAAAACTCATCACCCTTTATCTCATAAACAGCTCAGAGCTTTCCGTTCAGCAGCTTGAGGAGCTCTCAAATTGGATTGAAGAAAGCAGGGAGAATGCAGTTTATTTTGCGAAAGCCGCATATCTGCACAGAAACATCCACGACTGTTTATGCAGCAGTGCGATAGCTAAAGGCCTTGAGGACACTGCCGGCTTTGCCTGCGAAAACAATCATACAGAGAAAGCAGGGCAGAGCGAGCTGGATAAAATTGCCAGAAGCGAGGAAAAACAGCCGCCACTGCCGAAAAAATCGCAAAATTCTCGTCAGATAAACTTCAAAAAACCTGAGCCTCATAAAACAGAAAGGCGTTATTCAAAGGGCCTCCTTGCCTTTGCGGTATCCGGCGTTGCGGCAATCCTCTTTCTTGTGATATATGCGAATTTCATTCCAGTTCAGGCAGGAAAGCTAACGCAAACCCATAATGTTCACTTCAGCGATGATACCAAGATCGGCGAGAATAATGAGATCTATGCAGACAGATATGTGCGGATTTTCGAGGGGATTGCAGAGTTTGAGTTTATCAGCGGAACGAGGGCTGTTGTAGAAGGGCCTGCTGAGGTTCGCCTTACAGGCAAAAACAGCGCATTTCTCAGCTACGGGAAGTTTTTTGCTCAAGTTCCTGAAAGGGCCAGCGGTTTTAAGATTCAAACTCAAAACTGCGATGTAGTTGACATCGGCACTGAATTCGGTGTTGAAACGGGCATAGACGGACAGACAACTGTTCAGATGATAAAGGGCTCTGCTCAAGTCAGTTCCAGTCAAATCCAGCAGTCTATCAGCGGTACCGCCGCCAGAAGCCTTGATAAGAAGGGCGAAATCTCAAGCACAGATCCGGATACATCAAAATTTGCGAGAAAAATCAATATTGGCAGTCTCGGGGTTTGGAGAGGCCAGAGTATATCGATTGCGGATTTAGTTTGCGGAGGCGACGGCTTTGGTTCCGGAAAAAGATCCAGCCTCTTGCCCCTCAAAGACGAGTGGAAGCAGAAGATGGAGGCAGGGGACGTTTCCAAGGTGCAGAGAATGCCCTATCAGGTTTTCAAAGAATTTCCAGAAAACCAGTACGTTGACTGCATATTCTCATCAAACGGCGAAAGCGAATCTATCAAGATAACTTCCAAAGGCCTTAAAACAAAAGCCCTGAGGCTCTCGCAGGGAGATTCATTTTGGGGCATAGCTGCGGGAAGAGAAGGCTCAAACCTCCCTGTACAGTTTAACAAGAATTTCTTTACAGTGGAGAATGAAGAGGTGGTTGTGTTTACAGCCAATCTGGGATTTACGCTAGACCTTCGCAGGATAAGAAATACGGTGAGGCCTCTCAAGCTTGACGGATTCAAAAGCGGATTTGACATTAAACCGGGCTCAGAAGCCCACGAATCAAAGCTTGATGTGTTTGTTCTCTTCGACGGAGAGCCGGCATTTTCTAAGATGGAGATTGTCCCCGAAGACAAGCAGTTTGAACTGGATATAACTATCCCTGAAGACGCCAGATACCTAACCCTTGCCCTCTGCGACGGCGGAAATTCCAACGGCGGGGATAACGGAGTGTTTATGAATCCTGAAATTGAATTGAAGTTCGAATAGCGCAAAGATGCGCTGTTTCTTTTAGTCGTTTAATAATTTTAATGTTCTTATTTTAAGGAGACCTAAATGAAAAAGCTATTAATTTTAACGCTGCTTGGCTTTGCAGCAACGACGGGGCTATGCTCCACATTCAGCTCTGACGGGAATCTGGATTTCCCAGATGAGGTGTTTACCGACGGGATTTTGGTGCAGGCTGAAAATCTGGGCAATCCGACCAAAACGCTGGCAGGAATGGGTGGTGATTTCCCATGGGCTGCATACTACACCAATACAACCCAGAACGGCGTCTGGTTTGATGATCCTGTGGACGGGGCAAAGTATGACAACAGCTACGACGCCGAAGCCAACGATGTAGTTAAGAACGTTATCAGTTCAGGACTGCAATCCGGCTGGAACGGATCTGTAACTATCACACTTGAAGATCTCGAGGCGGGCTCTGATTATCGGATTCAGGTTCTGGTAGGCCCGAGCTGGAGCTGGTGCGGATATGACCTTATCCTCCCTGTTGACGAAGACGGAAACTCGTTTCTGGACTCAGGGGGTAATGATGGTGCCACCGGAGCTACGGCAGATATCATCCGAGGAACTTGGACAGCTCAGGCTGCAGAAGAGACTGTTGAAATCGATTTTAACGACGGCGACGGCTCTCAGGGTTTTGTGATGGGGTTTGTTCTGCATAAGATGGTTCCTGAAACCTCAACAGCTCATAATCCCGCTCCGGAAAATGGCGCAGCAAATCAGGAAACTGATCTTACGTTAAGCTGGAGCAAGGCTCTTGACCAGGAAACAAGCCTGCCGAGAACCGATATCACAGACCACTTTGTCTATGTTCATACAGAGCCTAATATGCCTGCAGGCGGGCTTACACCCACTACAGTTGCCGATTCAGGCGGAACATTTACAACCTATAGCCCCTCTGGCCTTTCCCTAAATACCGACTACTACTGGAGGGTTGATGAATCCGTGAACGGCTCTGCCGCAGGCGATCCTGAAACAATCACAGGCCCTTGGTGGAAATTTACAACCAAATCAGGCGCTCCTACTGTTACAATGCAGCCCGAGCCGAGATACTATACTGCCCCGGGAGATGATACCGCTATAACATTCGAGCACAAAGACGTAACCAGCTTCCAGTGGTACAAGTATGTTGACGGCGTTTCAGATACTGCCCTGTCAGACGGAGCAGACTACGCAGGCACAACCACTGATACTCTCACAATCCTTGATACCCAGCTTGCTGATGAAGGCGATTATTACTGCGTTATCAGCGGAAACGGGCCGGACGCCCAGACAAACAACGCAAAGGTTTGGACGGAACGCCTCTGGGCATACTATCAGTTCGAAGGCGATCTTACAGACAGCTCGCTAAGCGGCTACGACCTTACTGCAAGCCAGCCGACATATCAATTCGGCACAGGCCTCGGGGGCGGATCTGCTCTGGAAACTACTCTGGAAGGCGATAACGCCACGTACTACTTCGACCCAACTGAAACTCTGGATCAATATACAGTGATGATGTGGGCAAAGGCAGCAGATGCTGAGGCGATTGGCGATTACGATGCCGTTATAAACAACGGCGATTTCCAGCTTGGATACTATAACGGCGATGTTGCAGGCGTGGAAGAGATTTCAGAATGGTTCCATGTAGCACTCGTTTACGACGGAGAGTTTTCAAGGGTATTCGGTAACGGAACGCTCAACAACGAAAATGAGAATTTCGAAGGCGATTTTGAAAAGATTCAGATCCTTCACAACCGCGCCGAGAGCAATACCTTTATCGGCCTTGCTGATGAAGTGAAGATCTACAACTATGCCCTAAGCGACGAAGAAATTGCTCAGGAGTATATTGATGTTGCCGGCGGAACGACCTGCCTGTATCCAATTCAGTACGACGTAAACGGCGACTGCAAGATCACCCTCGTTGATTTTGTTCAGTATGCTCTGGAATGGAACAACTGCGGACTGTACCCTGCATCTGCGTGCAGCGAGTAATGTTTGAGCAGTATAAGTTAGAAATGTAATTTAAATATCAGGAGAATCTAATGAAAAGATATATAATTTTAATGATGGCTCTAATGCTGGCTCTGCCCGCTTTTGCGGCTACGGGAACTTTTGATGCAACTAAAAACGCTGATCTATCCACTCTTGTTTCGACTGAAGGTGCATTTGAAAGAGCCCATAATATGGGTGTTCTCAATGAAGGCGCAGAAATACCTCAGATGGGATATATAAGCGGCGTTCCCTTTACAGTGAATGACGAGAATGTAACGTTGGTTGAGCCGATTGATTATTCGCTTCCCAACCCTAACCCTGCGCAGACTGGATACGCACTCAATGTTGCAAAGTCCGGTTATCAAGGCTGGAAAGACTTCAGATTTGCTTCAGAAGACATAGACGGCCTGGAAATCGGCGCACAATACAGGCTTGAAGTGTACTATATGTATCACTGGAGCTGGGATTGTAAAACAGGCCTCACTATTACTCTTCCTTCTACAGGAGATCAGTATCAGAAGAGAGAGCATTCTAACGGCGGCCAGACTTACCTTGCCGAGCAGGGCTTTGTTTGGACAACAGAAGCAGCTGATGATACCAACTCCGACGGATATGCGGAAATCTCTTTCCAATTCAGCGGGCATTTGGGTAGAAGCCACGATCAGGATAGAGGGCATCTGATTGGCTATCAAATCAGAAGAATCGATCAGAATGTTGCAGGAATCGTATCTCCTGCAAGGGATGCTGATCTTGTACCTACCGATACAGAGCTGCACTGGATAAGCACTGAGGATAATGTTGAATCTTACAATGTTTACTACGTTGATGCTTCTCTGAGCACCACAAACGAGCCGAATATTATCGACCTTGAAGGAACAATGGAGAACGTTGCTTACACCGACGGCAACGAATCCCTTACACCTGCCTCCAGCTTTGATAACGACACCAGATACTTCTGGCGAGTTGATCAGGTGCTCACTGGCGGCGATGTTATAAAGGGTGATGTCTGGACATTCACCACAACCCCTCTTTCACCCGTAATAACTGACCAGCCGGATAATACAACGGTTAATCCGTATGAAACGGCAACTTTCTCTGTGGCGGGCGATAATACTACCGGATACCAGTGGTATAAGTACATTGAGGAAGGTGAAGACCAGATGCTCGTTGACGGGGCAAGGTTCTCCGGCACTGACACCTCCGAGCTTACGATCTCAGACGTTATATACTCCGATGAGGCTCAGTACTACTGCGTTCTCACTGGCTTGGCAGAACCTCCAGCCCAGACGAATAACGCCTCGCTCACAGTAAACATCGATACTCAGGGCTACACTAGTGTGGCCGAAGGCGAAACCGGAATAATCGAAACTACAGAGCTCGACGGCGCAAGCTATCAGTGGTTCAAGTATGTTGACGGTGTTTCAGATATTGCCCTCACAGACGGAGCGGACTACGCTGGCACGCAGACCTATCAGCTATCTGTGCTGGATTTCTCAACAGCGGATGAAGCCGAGTATTACTGCGTGATTACCGATGCAGTTCACTCTTCTAAGGCCAGCGGCAATTCTGAGCTCGATATGAAAGAACTGCTCGCTCATTACAAACTCGAGGCAGACGGCACTGATGAAACAGGCAGCTATCCTCTCGCTGCTGAAGGCGGAGACCCGAATTCTTTTGAAAGGTTCGCCGGCAACAACGCCCTCCACTTCAACGGCTCAAACTACCTCGATAATCAGTTTGCCTCAGAGCAGACTTTCCAGAACTTCTCAGTTTCCATCTGGGCCAAGACATCCGAAGTTGATCAGCCTGGCTGGACAGGTTTCTTTAGCAACGACAGCAGCTCAGACGACTTCCAGCTTGAATGCGATGGTGGAACATGGGAATACAACGGAGCTGGCGGAAGCTTAGTTCTAGCCGATGTATATCCTGATGAGTGGATCCATATTGTGATGTGCTGCGACGGTGCAGGCACAGACTTCTACGTAAACGGCGTTTACGAAGGACGTTCTGGATCTGTCGCTAATAATTTCGGCAGTATAAGCGTTGGCTCAAACAGGGGTCGGAATAATTTATTTACAGGCGATATCGACGAGGTTAAGCTCTTCAACTATGTTCTCAGCAACGAAGAAGTTATAGACCTTACAAACTACGATCCTGATGCAAATGTGGTAGAATGTCTCGACAGGCCGGAATTCGATATTACCGGACCTGAAGGAGTTCCTGACTGCAAGCAGGATATCTATGACCTCAGACTGCTTATGGTTGAGTGGATGGAAAACAACATCTATCCGCAAAGCTGATAAGTTTCACTAAATTAAAAGTCTCCGAATTGAAGGCGGAAGGGTATATCTCTTCCGCCTTTTTTTGGGTTTGCCCTGAATGTTCATTAACTTGGTGGTGTGAGTTTTTATGATTAGGACATAGAGGACAAGGCGGACAGGGGAGACCTTGCAGCATGCCAAACAAAACCTCCCCAGATAATTGGGGAGGCTTTATTACTATCAAAACTGCAAGCAGGTTTTTATCCGTCAAGAAGTTTGGCTATAATCTCGTTTGCCACCTTCGGATTCGCCTGCCCCTTCGATTTTTTCATCACCTGCCCCATAAGGAAGCCGCGTGATTTCTTTGGCTTTTTGCCGTATTTGGCATCTTCCACGGCCTTGGGATTCTCCTCAAATACCTCTTTGACTATCCCTTCAAGCTCACCGGCATCGCTCTTTTGAATAAGATTCATCTTTTCTGCAAGCTCCATCGGTTCGCCTCCCGAATCAATCATCGCATCGAGAATCTTCTCGCCTGCCGAAGAGCCTACCGTGGAATCATCCATCATCCTCGCAAGCTCTGCAATCTTCTCTGCGGGTATGCTAAATTCAACGAAGCACTTATCGGCCTCTTTCGCCCGCTTGAGACCGTGCTGAGTGAGCAGATTGCATACCCGTTTGGCTGAGCCGCCGCTGTTTATTGCGTTCTCAAAGTATTCTGCCATCTCTCGCTGGGCTGTGAGCACAGATGAATCGTATTCGCTGAGCCCAAGCTCGCTTATGAACCGCTTTTCCTTTTCTATCGGCAGCTCCGGAAGCCTGGATTTTATCTGTTCAAACCACGGTTCATCCAGCTCCACAGGCACTAAATCCGGATCGGGAAAATAGCGGTAGTCGTTTGCAAGTTCCTTGTTTCTCTGGTGAAGCGTTATTTCTCTGTCCGCATCCCAGCCTCTTGTGGATTTGGGGGTATTCTCCCATACGCTGCCATTTTCCATAAACTCATTGAGCTGGCGTTTTGTCTCGTAGTCCACGCTCTTTTCGAGGGCCTTGAAGCTGTTGAGGTTTTTCACTTCAACGATAGCTGTGCGGTACTGCTTGCCGTCTTTTTCAATCTGAAGATTGATATTCGGCTCAAAACGCATATGCCCCTTCTGCATACTTCCCTCGGATACGCCGAGGTACTGAACAATCCTCTGCAGCTCTGTGGCCATATGCCGAACTTCTGCGCCGCTGTTCATATCCGGTTCGGTTACGATTTCCAGAAGAGGCGTCCCGGCGCGGTTGAGGTCCACCTGCGAATAGTCGGCGGCTTCATGGCTGTTTTTTCCAGCATCTTCTTCCAGATGCGCCCGGATAATCCGTACGTTTTTTGTGCCCCCCTCGTCTGCGGGGATTTCAATCGTCCCGTTCTCGCTCATAGGAAGGTCGTACTGACTTATCTGATAGCCCTTGGGAAGGTCCGGGTAGAAATAATTCTTCCTGTCCCACTTCGTATATCGGGGGATATCGCAGCCCAGAGCAAGCCCCGCAAGCACGGAATATTCGTAGGCCTGCCTGTTCATTACCGGAAGCGTGCCGGGCATACCGAGGCATACCGGACATACTCTGGTGTTGGCTTCGCCCCCGAAACCGGTCGGGCAGCTGCAGAACATCTTTGTTTTGGTCTTGAGCTGAACGTGTATCTCAAGGCCGACTATCGTTTTGTATTTTATGCCGCTCATAATTACTCGCTTTTGTTATAATGCTTATTCGGCCGCTGCACGTTGAAACGAGCCTGAGCCGATTTTATTCCGGCTGTAAATTGTAAGATAAAATATTCGGGTATCAAGTTTTGTTTAATTTATGCCGGTTGAATGTGTGCGGCATTTCTGGGCAAGGCCTTTATAAACTGATATTTTCTTAAGCTGAATGTCCCTAAGATTCGCTAAACACTAACTCTGCTGATGATTTTAGCTTAGTACATATACAAGCGGGAAGGGGATATCAATTGTGAGCTGCGGGAGGGGGCTGATAAGCTTCGTCCGGTTTTTGCAGATGCGATACTGAATTTTTTACATAAAAACAGCGTAATCAAGGGGGGAGCATTGCCAAAAGCTGATCCTGCTTCCCTGCAAACTCATCTGCTGCTTCTCGCAGCGCATAAAAAATGCCCAGGACTGGAGTCGAACCGGTTTCTTTAACCCACCAGAATAAAAGCATTTATGAAATCAGCGATTTTGAGGCGGTGCATAATCCGGTGCACTTTTCCGAACTTTCAAAAGATTTGCAGCAGATTGTGAAGCTATGGCCTGCCGTTCCGGAAGGTATCAAACAGCAGATTTTCGATTTGATAATCGGAAGCTTGAGCAGCACCGCTCAGGATAAAGGATAATATTATAAACTATTTACGAGGTAAAAAATGATGGATTTATTGAGAGCAGTTTTCCTAATCGCAGGCGGCTGGACGGTTCTTGTGATTTATTTTTTTGCAGCCGGCGGACTGATAACTTTAGCTGAAATGATATTTTAATTTACGAGGCTGAATGATGGATGATATTTTTATGAACTCGCCCACAGAGGAAGAGCTTTCGAAGAGCTTTATTTCAGCGGAAGAATTATCGAAGAGCTTTATTTCAGCGGAAGAGCTTAGCGAAGATTTGAAACGAGCTGCTGAAGATGATTCGGTTTATGAACGCTTTGAGCAGGTTATAGAGAGCCACAAGCTTCGCAGAGACTACGAGAGAGCGAGCAGAGGCGATGTGGTTCGAAGCTTTCAAGCTAAAGGAATTTCGAACGAACATCTCCAGCATTTATGGAAACGATACCGCCGAGAGAATCCGGGCAGCGGATATTGTTTCAAGGTAGAGCAGAGCTGTCTTATTCGGTGGTGAGCTATGGGGGGATATCAAATTGTTACAGACCGAAGGCCTGAAGACCACAGCCCTAAGCAAGCAATTTTTTTGGCAAAAATGGGAGGTAGGGTGAAAGTTGGTTATTCAATCACCAAAAAGCGTTTACGGTATTGTCAGGCCGGTTTTAACCGGCTGGAGCAGCAGTCAGAAACGGGCGATTTAAGGCCGAAAATAATTCGAGTTTCTGCGGGATATACCTTTAAGACGTTCCCCCATTTCCCCCATTCTGCAGGATATACCTTGAAGACGTTCCCCTAAATCCCCTAATCCTGCGGGATGGTTCAAAGCTTCTTATAAAACCGCTGATTATCGCCAAAAGGCCGGCTCTTTTGAAATGTTTTCCGGAAACAGTATAATCTTAAACGAGCGGACTAATTACCCGCTCAGGTGGGCTTTGCTTGCCGTCTTGCGAAGCTCACCATTACTTATTAAGGCGGCAGAAAGACGGCAAATATGCAGGACGCAATTTATAAACAGTTGGCAGGCTTATGGAATCTCTTAAAACATCTATGCGAGGTAGATACTTCCGGCGAAATCGAAGAGCTTAGAGCGGAGCTTGAAGCCTTATATTTAGACTTTGCAGACGCTCACGAATGGACATCTCCGCAGGCCTTCTTTAACAATATCGAAAACGAAACTTCAGCCCCGAGCCCTGAATTTATAAGATTTACAAAAGCCGCTGCCGAGCGAGTTTTTTTCCGTACCGGCGAAGGCATACCTGTAAAATCGAGGTGTAGTTTTATTCAAGCTCAGAAAATTGCAAGCGAGATAAAAGAAGCAAGATTTCCATCTCCGCCCTTATTTGCAAGGATTTGCGACTTAGCAGATACCATCGAATCTTTAGAAAGCTTTCCGCTCTTTCAAGCAATACGAGAACCCGTTTACATATCCCCTGTATATCCGCTTGCTGCTCAAGCAAACGAGGATTTGACCTATATTTATATTATCAAAAAGAAGGATTTCGACCGTTTGACAGAGAACGGCTTCGAGCCCCTTGAGAGCGCTTTATCCGGAGGCAGGAAACTAAATATCCACATATCACCGAGAGAGCCTCTCACGCCTGAACAAAAGAACACGATCATCTCTGTTGTTGGGAGCGGGCAGCTCTCAAATATCCGCCGTTTTCTGCGGAAAGAATTTCACGGGGAAGAGCTAAGCGAATACTCTTGGACGGATATTTACGAAGCTATTGAGCAGGCCGGCAAACTCTCTCAGGAACAGCAGGCCGGCAAGCCGGAGCGAGAGAAAAAGAACCCTGCTAAAAAGGAAGCCGAGAAGGCAATCAGGAAATTTGTAATACAGCGTTTTGAAGAAACTGGATTGCCGGTTATTCCTAAGGAAATAGCAGCGCATATCGAGCCTAAGCTTGGATATAGAGATTTTAAATCTGCGCGAAAAGCCGTTTATTCAAGCAAGGCATATAAAACATTCTTGGCAGAAGGGAAGATTTGCAAAGAACGGCAGAAGGGGCGGGGAGAATATACGGGCAGCGTTGCCCCCTCCGAGCAAGTGAATAATCACACAGGCAGCGGGCAGGAAGCTCTAAAAAATCTTGAGAACAGAGAAGAGATACTTGGGATTTACGAAGAGCAAAAGAAAGAGCCTGATTTCAATATGTACCCCTCTGATTGATTCCTTCTTATTCTTAGAATAGATTAGAATAAAAAAAATCGCTAAGTTATTGCAAAACCGCATTTTGCCGCATTTCATTAGAACAGCTCCCCATTACAAAGGCAGCAGCAGTTGCTGCCGGAATTAAAAATTTTTTACGGGAGCTAAAATGCTAAAAAACTTTTTTACAATTCACGAATTGGCGGAAATCCTCGATGTTGATTCTCAGCGTATTGAGGATTGTTATCTTTCAGGACGGCTTGACCCCTCTAAAACCACTGTTATCGGCGAAACTCGTTGCATACCTGCCTTTTATATCAAAGATGTAAAAGCAGCGATACAGGAGGTGGATAATGCAAGCTAAAGAAAAAGCTCAAAGCCGCAGGCTGCTCACTGTTAAAGAGGCTGCTGGATTCCTTTCGGTTTCCCCGAGGACAATCGCAAGCCTGAAAAAATCAGGCCAGCTTCCACAAGTGAAATTGCGGCGAGCCGTTCGCTTCGACATTAAAGACCTTGAAGCTTTTATTTTGAGGTGTAAGAAATGAAAACTGAAGATATTCCCAAACGATATCGCAAAATGTATGAGAGAGCGATTGCGGGAAAACTTTCGGCAAAGCAGGCTATAAAATGCCATTGCATTCATTGCTTCGGCTGGAAGGCCTCAGAGGCTCGCAAATGCGAAAATACCAGCTGCCCCCTGTACCCCTTGAGCCCTGCCGCCGAAGCCCTTAGAGAACGCCAAAACTCTCCAGAGGAGGACTTGAGCGGAAATGTGCAAGAGCAAGACTAAAAAGCTAAACATTGTACTTCCAGCAGGCCTTATTTCAAGCAAGGCCTTCAGGGATATTAAGACGGCGACAGCTCACGTTGTTTTAATGGAGCTATACGCAAGCCGCCGAATGGTAAAGAACAGAAACTCAAATGGCAAACACGTGCAGTGGAGTATCGCAAACAACGGGCAGATAGTGTTTCCGTACAAAAAGGCGAAGGAAAAATTCGGATACGGCGAGCGAAGATTCAAAAATGCAATTGACCATCTCGAAGAGCTTGGATTTATAAACATCGAGAGGGGTGGAGGACTTGAAGGCAATTGTAATAGCTTTTGGATTTCAGAGCGTTGGCGGAAGTATGGAACAAGTGAATTCGAGCCGGCGAAGCCTCCCCCGAAGCAGCCCCACGGTTTCAAAAAGGGCAATAAGTTTGGCCGAAACTGCAAAATTTGATTTAGTTGCAGGTGTTGTTGACAACAGAGCCCCTCTGTTACGGACAACAGAGGTTATGCCGGAATCAGGCAGCGCTGTAAACTTTGGACAACAGAGGTTATGCCCCTGAGAGCTTCTAAAACGGATTTTTTGAAAGTTGGGGGCTCTGTTGTATATAACAGTATTCTAAGTATTAGCCACCCTCTCAATCAATATACGCTTAGAGATAAGCCAAAAGAGGAGGAAAACAGAAGGAAAACATATTTTTGCGCAGAAAAATTTCAAAGGATAAAAATAATCTATAATAATAAAAGCCGGTGCATTGTTTAACGGCGGAGGCCTGCGGGTTATTCGGGAAAGATAAATTTTTGAAATAATGCTTGAATACTTTATTGAAAGAGAGTACACTGTGATTATGGATATTTACAAAACAATCAGAAAAGAGCTTTTGAAATCAGAGAAAACCCGATATGCGATCTGGAAGGAAAGCGGAATATCGGAACAGATACTCTGGAAGGTTTACCATTCAGAACAGCCCTGCATATCTCTAAAGAACGCTGAAGACCTTCTCGAATATTTCGGATATGAACTCCAAAAGCGAGGGAAATAATGGCGAGTTTAATCAAATCAAACGGCAGGTATTATGTGCAGCTTAGTCCGGGCGAGAATATCAGCCGCCCGAAAATATCGCTTGGCAAGCTCACCAAACGAGAGGCCGCCGCCTGCAAGCTCAATATTGAGAATCTTATCCGCTCCAGAGCAAGCGGGCAGGCTTGCAGCTCCGCAACCGCTGAATGGATAAACAACGCCGCTGATGGTATTCGCTCCAGACTCGAAAAGCTCAATCTCATTGAACCGAGAGAGAAACCAAAGGATTACACGGTTAAAGAATGGACGGCAAAATATATCAAGCTTAAAGAATCAAACACCGCTCTTTCAAAGAACACAATCAAAAAGTATTACAGCACGCAGAGAAAGATTGAAGCGTTTTTCAGAAACGAGCATTTACACGAAGTTACCCCTGAGCTTGCCCTGAGATTCAGATATTACCTTCAGAAGGCAGGCGGATTAAATGAAAATTCAACCCGCCTGAGCATCAGGCTTATGAGAGAGATTTTCAAATTTGCCGTAGACAGCGGAGTTATCGACAAGAATCCTTTCCTTAATCAGGCAATTACAATAATGCCGAATCCTGAAAGATTCTTTTACGTAACGCCGGAGCTTGCAGAGGAAATTTTACAGGCCTGCCCTTCAATCGAATGGAAGCTCATATTCGCCCTTGCAAGGTTTGGCGGGCTTAGAACACCATCAGAGACTTTCGGGCTTAGGTGGGAAGATGTGCACTTTGACAAAAAGACTTTTACCGTTCACGCTCAAAAAACAAAGCACCACGAAGGCGGAGGCATTAGAATCGTTCCGCTGTTTCCGGAGCTTGAGAGCCTTCTCACACAGGCCTTGGAGCAGGCAGAGTCAGGGCAGGAGTATGTTGTATCAAAGCTCCGAGGCGAGAACCTGAGAACGCAATTTACGAGAATTCTCAAGCGGGCAGGAATCAAACCTTGGCCGAAACTTTTCCAGAATTGCAGAAGCTCAAGAGAGACTGAACTCTTCAAATTGACAAATGGAAATGTTAAAGCGGTTTGCTCTTGGATAGGAAACACACCGGAAATCGCCTTGCAGCATTACGCTCAGCTAACAGAAGCAGACATTCAAGAGGGCGCAAAATTATCAGTATTGAAATCGGCTGAAAAGGCGGTGCAAAAAACGGTGCATAATCCGGTGCAGAATAGAGCTGCACAGGTTTGCACGGACTCACAGGAAGGCAGGGCAAGCAGTGATGTAAACCCTTGCGATTGCAAGAGTTTGCAAAAGAAAAGCCCTTCCTTGCATAACCAGACAAAGAAGGGCGAAATGCCCAGGACTGGAGTCGAACCAGCACTCCCTAAAACGGGAACTAGGCCCTCAACCTAGCGCGTCTGCCAATTCCGCCACCTGGGCAAAAGAGAAAGGGGATTTTAATGTTTCAGCTGTTTATATCAAGAATAATTGTGAAAAAATTTCAAAAAGAATTAAAAATCAGGCCTTACTGCTCAGCGGATTTCTTTATTACAGCATCAATCTTGGCTGCTACTGTCTCGCCGAATATCACCAGATAATCGAGGTCGGTGATAGCGTAATGTTCCTGTTCGCAGGTGTTGTCAACATAGGCTGCAAACCGCGTGTTGTCTTCAAGTACGAACGAGACAATCAGTGCAGAGCGGAGATTGAATTTCTGATTTGCCCGAAGCATCCTCGGCACAAGCACGTGCTCCATCTGTTTGATTGAGTATATGATATGGTTGTTCAGTTTAATGTCGTCGAAGGTAACTTTTGTGCTGTCTCTGTTTCTCCCGTAAGATTCGAGAACGCTCGTGGCTTCAGAGTTGAGCACTCCCGCCCAGCAATGGCATGCGTGGAGGTCTTTTATTACCGTTCTTACCCAGTATTCGAGCAGTTTTGGTGTTTCGTCTATCATAAGCACATCTGCAAGGTGCTCGCGGATCTTGCGGAATCTCTCGTTGCTAAGGCGGAGCATGGGGTTGTCATCAGAACGCATATTACGCGTGATTATATCCCTGCTCTTGATCTCAACGCTGTCTGAAACATCCAGCCCCTCAACGACCGTGTCTTCAAGGTGGGCAGCTCTCGGACGCTCTTTGTCCTTATGAATCCGAGGCCTGAGTTCAAAGCAGGATATGTTGATAACATCCCCTGGCTTGAGGATAGCCTTCCAGATCTCTTTGCCGTTGATTTTTGTGCCGTTAGAGGAGTGCTGGTCTTCGATTACCCAGTTGTTGTCGTCGTCGTTGTAGATAACAGCGTGCTTTCTGGATACAGATGAATCCGGAAGAAAAACTTCAGAACCAATCTCCCTGCCAACCCTGATCGGGCCGCTGTCGAAACGAAGCTCATTAACACTCTCGCCGTCTTTGAGAACAGTCAAATTCATAAACGCCTCCCTCTGCGGTTTTTTCTATTGCGATTAAATTATCTCAAATTACACCGGTGAAGTCAAGAAAAAATGATTTCAAAATGCTAAATGAACGGGGAGGCTGCAAAACAAGAGCGGCAGCGGATTAACATTTTAAGCTCTGCTAAAGGGGCCTCGCAATAAATCTGCCGAAGGGGCAGCGAATCAGCGGAAAACTGATTACTGCTGCACTCTACACGAGAGTCCAGCGATATGGCTTTGAACTCCCAATTGGCTCGCCCCCCTGAGTCCATTAGAGGCTTGGAACTTTATTCTGCGAGTTTGAGGGTGAGCTGAGCGATTCTCTTTCCGAATCTTTTGCACTGCTTCTGGGCTCTTTCGTTTGGTTTGGAAAGTGAGACAGGCCCGTAATGGTCGCCCTGAGGGTCGCCCTGTATCACAAATCCATGCACCAGAAGACAGCTCAGGATTCCCATAAGCGTGGTTTCGTTTCCTCCGCCAACATTCACGGCACTCGTAAACGCCCCGCCTACTTTCCCGTCGAAGCGTCCGTGCCTTTTCACAGTCTCATCCAGCAGTTTTTTCATCTCGCCTGCCATCTGGCCGTAGTAGGTTGGCGAACCGAGCACAAGAGCATCAGCCTCTGCCATCTCCTCCACTGTTACATCTGCAACAGCCTTGCATTCAGTGTCGAGGTTTCCCTCATTCATCGCTTCAGAGATCATCTCAGCCATAAGCTTGGTATTTCCGCTGCGTGAGTAGTATATTACAAGTGCTTTAGCCATTTTTTTCTTCCTTTGATTTAGTTCCGGTTTTTTCTAATCTCTTTATATTCTCTGAAAAACCTTGAGGAGTTTCAACGGAAAAATCCTTCTTTTCGATTTTTCCATCTATTTTTACGCTGCTGAAGCTGATGTGCATTGTTTCGCTCTCATCTTTGAGCCTTGCGGTTATCTTCTGGGGAACAAGCAATTCCTTATCAATCTCAATAATGAGCTCTTTTTTCTTGTCGCTCTTTTTATTGGGCTTGAGGCTGAGGGTGAATTTTTTATCATTCTCCTCAATCAGTTTAATCTGATAGTCTTTTTTGAGCTTCTCCCTGCTCCCGAAGCCCACTAACGGAAAATCCTCTGCCAGGAGGTCTAAGGTGTCCATAGGCTCGTTTTCAGGTGCAAGCTGCAATCTGGAGACCTGCTTGAGGGGATAATCGAATTTCACAAGCCATACGCCGTTGAAAACGTATCTCTTTTTTTCCTTCTTTGCCTTGCCGTCATCTTTTTTCTTTGTAAGGAAAACTACGGCCGCCTTTTCTCTTTTTTCCCCGTCTTTAGTGTTTCTGTAGAAGGAAAATCTGCCTGAATACTCTGTTTGAGTCTTGAAAATCCCGTTATCTTCTTTTATGGTGTATTTTATATCGCTTCTAAATGAGCTGATAGAATCAGCACGCTTCTCGAGCTTTGATATAAGTTTGTCAACCTTCTCGCCGCCTGCAAGCAGTGCTGAAGAGATCAGAACGAGAGTTATAAAAATTCTGCGCATAAATAAATCCTAACTGAATCAAAATCAATTATTAGTAGTGGTTTAGAGGCGATATTGTTCGCCTTCGGGCAAAAGCTGCTTTGAGGCAGGGCTTACTAAAGAATTACATCACTGCTTAAGACGTTCAGCCCTTTATCGCTGAGAACCTTGGCTGCCTCTTCGGGTTTTTCGAATCGGAAAACCATAATCGCCTTGCCCTGCTGCCTTTCCATAAAGCCGTACATATACTCTACGTTGAGCCCGTTGTCGGTAATCGTATCGAGCACTTCAGCAAGCCCGCCCGGGCGGTCCTGAATCTCCACTGCCACCACGTCGGTTATGTTTGCAGTTACGTTGCTGCTTTGCAGAACTTCGATTGCCTTCTCGGGCTTGTTCACAATCACCCGCATTACGCCGAAAGATTCGGTTTCTGCAATATTCAGCGCCCTGATGTCTATATTGTTTTCGCCGAAAAGCCGGCACACCTCAGAGAGCCTTCCTGCTCTGTTCTCAAGAAAAACTGAAATCTGAGTAATCTTCATTATTCACCTCACAAAATTGCGGGATTATCTCTGGCCTCTTTTATCGATAACTCGCTTAGCCTTTCCCTCGCTCCTTGCCACTGTACCGGGCTCTACGAGCCTTACATTCACTCCCAGCGAGAGCACCGAATCCATCTTCTCTTTAATCTGTCTCTCAAGGGCCTCGAGCTGCTTGATCTCATCGGAGAACATCTGCTGCTCCACCTCAACCTGAAGCTCTATCGTATCCATCCCGTTAGAAGCACGGTCAACGATTATCTGATAATGAGGCTGAGTGCCTCTTATGCTTAGCAGAACATCTTCAATCTGAGACGGGAATACATTAATCCCTCTGATAATCATCATATCATCAGTTCTGCCCTTGATCTTGCTGAGTCTGGGGCTGGTGCGTCCGCACCTGCATGGCGAGACATCCATACTCACTATATCCCTCGTGCGGTATCTGATAAGCGGGATCCCCACCTTAGTGAGAGTTGTGATTACAAGCTCGCCGTCTTCTCCGGGCGGGAGCTGTTTTCCTGTGGCAGGGTCTATAATCTCAGGATAGAATACATCGCTGAATATATGCAGGCCGTCTTTATATGTGCATTCCTGGCATACGCCCGGTCCGATTATCTCGCTGAGCCCGTAAATATCGGTTGCTAAAAGGCCGAGAGATTCTTCGATTTCATCTCTCATAGAATCGCTCCAGGGCTCTGCCCCGAAGATGCCTATTTCCCAGCTGCTCTCTGCCGGATCCAGGCCGGACTTTCGCGCCTCATCTGCCATATACAAAGCATAGCTGGGTGTGCAGGCGAGGATTCGGGGCTTGAAGTCCTGCATCATCTTGAGCTGCCGCTGGGTGTTGCCGCTGGAAGCGGGGATCACTGTAAGCCCCATCTCGATTCCGCCGTAATGAAGGCCGAGCCCGCCTGTGAACAGCCCGTATCCGTAGGCCACCTGAAGCATATCGCCCTGCTCTGCGCCGGCAAGGCAAAGACACCTCGCCACTACAGTAGCCCAGAGCTGCAGGTCTTCCTTTGTGTAGCCCACAACCGTAGGGTTTCCTGTCGTACCGCTGGAAACATGCACCTCTGAGAGCCTTTTTACATCTGTTGAGAAAAGGCCGAAGGGATAGCTGTCTCGAAGGTCTGTTTTGTTTGTGAATGGGAGCTTTTCGATATCTTCAAGCCCGTTGATGTGTGAGGGGTTTAGGCCATCTTTATCCAGCTTCGCCCTGTAAAAATCCGAATTCTGGTAAACATATTTTACCAGCCTTGAAAGCCTGGCAGACTGCACCTCTTTAAGCTTATTCAGAGGCATCTGCTCGATTTCTTTGTTCCAAATCATTTCCGCACCGAGACTAATAATATTATCATTTTCAATGCTCCAACTTCAGAGATTATAATAAACTGAAATGTATTTATCAAGAAAAGGGTATTGTTATTGAGGGATAAAACTCAAGAAAAAGAAAAAAATTGTTAAATCCAAAATATTTTTTGTAAAATAATGCCCCTAACGGATAAAGGCATACAGAGAAATGGAAAAGTTTAATGAAGACAAACGCAGTGAAGATACCAACCGCTTCTTGAGGCTGCTTATGAAGCACGAGAAACGTGTGTATGCTTTTATACTTTCCATGGTATCAAACAGCAACGATGCTGATGATATCATGCAGGAAGTAACTACCGTAATGTGGAAGAAGTTTCCTAATTACAAGGAAACAATGAACTTCAGCAGCTGGGCAATGACTATCGCAAAGTATCAGGTGCTCAGTTTCTACAAGAAAAACAAGAACAGAAAAGTAAAGTTCAGCAGCAATCTTTTAGAGCTTCTCGAACAGGACTACTGCAATGCAGAGCCTGTTGATGAGCGGACAGAACTGCTTGAGGTATGCTTAAAAGAATTAAAAACTCTGGATAAAGACATAATTCGATTGAGGTATGAAGACAACCTCACGTTAAAAAGCATTGGAGCCAAGATCTCCAAATCTACAAGGGCAACCCATTACGCCCTTGCAAGGATACATAAGCTTTTAATGAATTGTGTTCGCAGGAAAATGGCAGGACAGAATGAACTCTAACGGGCAAAACATAAATCTATACGCTCTGATACTGGCCAATCTGGACGGCTCAGCAACCGAGAAGATGCAGCAGCAGCTCGCTGACATTCTCGAATCTGATGCGCAGGCGAGGGGGATATATATTGATTTTGTGAACCTCTACAGCAGGTTCCGCACAAGCGGTGTTTCCGAGCTGATGGATGTAGAACGCAGCAGTTTGAATATAACAGAGCAGATGTTTGAAGAGCTTCTCAAAGAGGAGCGAAACGCCCCGTCACTGGGCAAAAAAGGCAAACAATGCCCCTCCTCAGAAAACTGCATAATAGAGGCTGAAAGTAAAAATGTAAAGAGGTTTCCAAAGTATAAGATTTATCTTTTTGCGGCCTGCGTGGCTGCTCTTATAGCAATAATTACAATCCCTCAGATCTTTCAGGCAAATTTCAACCCTACTTCTGTGGGCAAAATAAGCGATGCGCTGGATGTACGTTCTAATTCAGGCAAAGAGATTGCCTCCGGACAGAATATATTTATCTCCAGAGAATCTACAGTGCTTGATGAGGGCTGTCTTGAGATGCTTTTCGATAACGGGGCGATTATCACGATAGAGGCTCCTGCAAAATACAAGATTGTTTCAGAAGACAGGATCGACCTCGACTATGGTATGCTCTATGCCACTGTGCCTCAGAAAGCTATAGGGTTTGCAGTGAAATCGGGAAATACCAACGTGGTAGATCTCGGCACAGAATTCGGCATCCATTCCATGCTCAACGGAGATACCGAGCTCCATGTTTTCGACGGCAAGACCACAGTAGCCGCGCTGAACGGCTTTGACCGCGTGAGTATGGATGTTACAGGGGGAACTGCAATAAATGTTTCCGATTCAGATGGGAAAGTATCGCTTACAGACCTTAAGCCTTTCAGCTTCATACGACACATAACTGAAGAAAATGGGATAATGTGGCGAGGTGAAGGATTTATAGACCTCGCAGATATAACAGGCGGCGGAACCGGCTTCGGCACCGGAAAAATAGGCTCCGGATATCTGCCTAACACCGGCAGTTATGAAACCAGCTACGAAGGCGTTTCAGGTTTAAGAAAAGGCGAAAGCGGCTACAACAAAGTGCCGGATAATCCGTTTATAGACGGGGTTTTTGTCCCCTCAGGCAAATCTGCGGTGATAAATTCTGAAGGGCATAAATTCAGCTGGGACAGTGAGACCAACTCTATTTTCTTCACCATAGCAGCCAACGGCCCGAGCATAAGCGAAAGGCCTAAATACCGCGGGCAGTATAAGGTAAAACCATACGGCCCTCATTTGGCGTGTTATCCGCTAAACCTCGGCGATGTTCAGTACGGCACTGAAGAACATCCCGCTGTCTATATGCACACAAACTCAGGGATCACCTTTGATTTGGAACAGATGCGGGAGTATGTGGATTTCGCACCTCTGGATAAATTTGAGGCTCGAATCGGAATACCTGAAAATACTCTCGAAAGGGCGAAAGTGAAATTGAGCTGGTATCTGCTGTTTGACGGAGAGGTTCGTTATTCGCGGGAGAACACAACTGTTGCTGATGGAGCGGTTGATGTGTCGCTGCCTGTTGAAGATACAAGGTTCATAACCTTTATGATTACCGATGCTGAAGGCGATCAGGCTTACGATTGGTGCCTCATGGGCGATCCGAGAATCACACTGGAAACACCTCAATAGATGGGAAGGTAGATAAACCGCAAAACCTAAAGATTGGAAATGCGGTTAGAAAGTGCAGGCCTTTTCGCAGGGGAAAGATAAACACGGACTATCAAGCACAAACCCAAAGCTGGCCAAAAATCAATTGCCGCTTGCCGCAAAATTCTGAACAATATGTGAACTCTGCGGACTGAATATTCCTGCTTTTTTGGGCGATTCGAGATGAGCGTATTATCCGGCTTTTAGGAAACTGCCCGATTCGGCTATCCTTCTCCAGCCTGCAGCACCTGCAAAAACAGCCGTGCTCAGAAGCACAATGCACGCACCGGAGGGCAGGTCGAACCAGTATGAAACTAAAAATCCCAAAACGGTTGAAAGCATACCAAATCCGCTTGCTGCTATTATTACGGTTTTGTGTTTGCTGCAAACCTGATACGCAGCAGCAGCGGGGTTTGTGATGAGGCTGAAAACCATAAGCCCGCCCACGATTTGCAGGTTCACGGAAATCGTAATCCCGCAGAGGGCGAGGAATATGCAGTAAACAAGGCGTTCGTGGATGCCTGTGGCCGCTGCGATCGAGCGGCTGAAAAGCAGAACCTTCATTTCTTTGCCGAAAAGAAACGCAAATATCACAATCAGCACGGCTGCTGCGCATATAGCTGCAACGGAATCTTTCTGTACGAAAAGCAGGCTCCCCCAGAGAAGCCCCAGCATCTC